>NZ_JAGUCO010000058.1 GCF_018271995.1 Carboxylicivirga linearis | reverse complement strand
ACATTATTAATCAGTAAGGTTAAAATATCTGAAGCTATGCTAACATTACCATTTGCACTAAAATGAAGTGAATCAACAAGCAATTCTTTACCATCGCAATCAAATAAATAATTATTGGATGATGCTGCCACAACATTATTAATTGCTGCATCAACAACACTATCGTAAGAACTTGATGAAGTTGAAATATTACCTATGAATATTGGCAGGTTAGCATTACCAACAAAGGATCTAACGTAGGCAATCTCATTTGTTAGGTTAGTTTCGAATTCCGCGTTATAAGGACTTCCGGCATCTGCTTCTCCCTGGTGCCTGAAAGCTGCCACAACTCTATACGTTTTCCCTAAACCATTAATATATGCTATTGCAGCATTATATTTTGTTTCAAATTCTTCCAATAAGGCAGGTGTTCCATCTGGTATATTAACAAAATCAACATTCCAACAGCCTTGTGTGGTTACTCCAATAGCTAATGATGTACCTCCCTTACTTCTTTTAATAACGAGTATATTTTTATTCAGATACTGGCTTATTTGATAAAATAGTGGTAAGTCAAATGCCCATTGATCTAAGGCTGGTATTTCTGCACCCGAATTTACGCCAAGTTGCATATCTGGAAAACTTGCACCGTTCCACATTTTAACACCCGGTACAATACCATCTGAACCAACATAACCAGGTCGATCTGCAAACGGTGCTCGTCCATCATCATTAGATTGTCCATATGAAAGAAATACAAGGAAATCAACTTCCTCGGGTGGAGTTGGCGTTACTGTACCACCACCTCCACCACCTAGCATATTAAAAAACATCTGCATTCCACTCATTATACATCAGTAATTGTGAAGTTAATACTGGTATCAATAAATAAATCTGAAACCCTTCCTAGCTCATCTACTACCATTATTCCAAATTCAACATTGCCTTGGGCGTTAAAAGGTGGAACATCAAAATTAAATTCCCTAAGAACTCCATCTTCTAAAATTAAATATGAGGTGTTTGTTGATATATAAGCCGAATTTGTAGTTTGTACCAAAATAATCCGATCTATTACCCTGCTATCTGATAAGGTAAATGCAAATTGTCCAACATCACTATTGTTAACTGTACCGCCATTGGAAACATTCGTTAATCCAAATGAAGTAATAACTGGCCTATCACCCGTATCAACTCCATATTTATTACCCAAATAATCCCTTGTAACAATTAGGCGTTCCGCTTCTGATAATGCCCTATTATAAAAAAGCATTTCCTGAAATGCTTGTATTTTTGATGATATAGTATAAGTTTTCAGTATTGAGGTAAGGATTAAATCAGTCAATGCTGTTGGACTTGTAAACATTGGGGTGGTTTTTTCGTCCACATACACACTAACGTTTGCACCATCTGATACCATTGTAATCACATGTTTACCAAAATGAACATCGTAAAATGCTTTTGTAATCGTTGCTAATGAATTTAAAAAATAACCTTGCGTCATTAATCTTAAATTCAATGTTCTATAAGCACCATTATAAAGCAATGATCTATTTAATTCTGTCGGATTATCTGGCATTTGTTCAATCCTAAACACAACCGTAAACGTACCGTCATCACTGAATGTATATGAACCATCCTCAATAATTTTACCGTACATTAATATTCTCTTATTTGCATCATCAATTGTTGGCCTATTTGCGTCTGTTGATGTACATGGAAGATTTAAAGCAGAATTAATAGGATTTTTCAGAACTGTAACGTTTCCTGAAACATCATCCACCTCCCTTAGATTGTACATATATGCGGCTATCAAATCAGTGTTATAAGGAATTGCCGCAATCGGTGACGATTGAACCTCATTTGTTACCGAAACATCAGTAAAAGAAACTAACTCATTTGAATTTCCATCAACGGTATCCCCTGTTGTTGAATCATATGAGAATGTTATGACCTGACCGTTTTGAGCCTGCCTTGCAATCTCTAATAGTAATTCATTCGTACTGCTTCCAGACAAAGTATTAATAGTCTGTGCAACTCCATCATATTTAATCGAGTAACCTAAATTAGTGGCTGTCACATCTTCATCAATCACTAATTTTAAAATATTAGGATTTGCATCTTCAATTATTGCCAATTGTATTTCTGGCGCAAATGTATCAGTCAACGAAACCTGTCTACTCCAAGCACTCTGAACGGCATCACCCGTATTTGTTCCATCCGATACGGTTGGTTCAAATTGTAAATAGTAGTTTTCATCACCTGCTTGGACAACATAGTTTCTATATATAGCTCCTGAAATTGCAACGCGACCTGTACCACTTTGATCAGTTGCCCTATACCATTGGTAAGTTGTTCCGCTTTCTGGTAATCCTCCACTTCCTGCATTAAATGTATATTGGCCGGTCATGGTTTGGCCTACAACAGGTTGACCTGTGAAATAAACGTTCGTTGCTGTTGGTGGTGTACTTGGTTCTGGCGTAATTCCACTACCACCTAAAGCCGGAATACTCAATACAATTCCATTCGGGGAGTAAATACAGCATACCATATAGGTACCAGCATCTAATACAGTACCATCCAAATCAATAGGAAATACCCCATTTGATTTAAAACCCGTTCCTATATTAATAGCGTGAACACCGTCGGCAACAATATCAAAAAAGTTAGCACTACCAACAATATTTGTAACACCAGTATTTAACGACAAAGTAATATCACCACTGGATAAATCCAATTGCCTTGTTTCATCTGGCCAATATGATTTGTCAAATTTTAATGATACGTTAGGTTGTTCATTTGTGATTATTTCAATATCACCTTTTCTTACAACCTGCATTTTCTTCACCCATCGTCCAGGATCAGGTTCTGTGATATCATCAGGCATAAGGTACAAATCATCGTCATCTGCATTAGCATTAGCAGCATCAAACTGATATAAGATACCTGTATTCCAATTGATCATATCATTACCATCGGCATAACCGGTGATACTGCGAATGGCCACATTTGTCGCTTCTGCTATTGATGACAAACCGCCACCGCTGTTAACATGGCTTCCTGTTAATAGAGTAGTCTGAAGTTCATTGACTGTTAAATCTGTTGGATCATCTGACTGGAGAAACAATTCAAGAGTCAATGGCAAATCTGCTTCTTGAACTTCAAAGATAAACGATGATGTACCACTATAACCTGACGGTGGTATGATCAAAGATCTTTCTGTGATGATTTCATCATCGGAAACATCGCGTGTGCGTAAAGTCAGGTTCCTGGTTTGAGAGGATGAATCATTAGATACATTAATAAAGGTGATAAACTGATATATTCCGGCCTTTTTAATGGTTACCTGATCATTCAGCTCATCCACTTCTATAATGTCAGTGTTAGTGGCAGCAATGGCTTCCAGAAATGTAAACTGTGTTTCAACATCAGATATTGCCTGGGGCTTTGGATCAGCTTCGATGGTTGCCGCTGCACCTGATATCTGTCGTACTGCATCACGAATAGCCAATATAGATGAAACAAACTCCTTGTTAACATGCTGCTGTGTATCTCCAAGTCCGTCCAGACTCTCAGTAGTGGCATCATTTAGCTTTACGTTAGAACTATCAAACTCCTTCCATGTGCCTGCATCCCTAACATATGGGCCATCGGTTAAAGGCGCATCTGTCACCTTTTCATCAAGCAAGTTTTGTAGTCCATCAATACTGGCAGCCGGAATTTGTTCATCTTTATGCCAAAACGAATCCATCCAATG
>NZ_JAGUCO010000057.1 GCF_018271995.1 Carboxylicivirga linearis | reverse complement strand
CATTGGATGGATTCGTTTTGGCATAAAGATGAACAAATTCCGGCTGCCAGTATTGATGGACTACAAAACTTGCTTGATGAAAAGGTGACAGATGCTCCATTAGAGAATGGTCCTTATGTGCGTAATGGTGGTATATGGATCCCTTTTGATAGTTCAAATATACTTTTAAGTGATGCAGTTGCACAGTCATTAAGTGAGATAGCTCCTAATTTAGCCATTGCATTGGCCGAAATGAAAACGGCTATCATTACTATTCGTGATCAGGTACGACGTTTAGCCGGTGCAGCTGTTACCTTAAATATGGGTGTAAGTCCGCAAACAATTGGTTTGACTGAAACATTACTTGATTTTAGTACATCATTTGCCTCTACCAACACTGATGTGATTGATACAGATGACAACAATGAGTTAATTGCCATAAAAATTAATGGTCGATATCAATACGCTACCTATGTTGTTTTCGCAAATCCTAGCACCAATCAGTATGCTAACATTACACTTCGTACCCGATCAAGTGATGATGCTGCAGGATTAATTACCGAGCGTGTTATTGAAGTTCCTAAGAATAGCGTTTACATTGCACCAATTACCAATGTTCCTTTTGATATCACCGATGCACCGCGAAGCGTTTACGTGACTTTCCAAAGTGATATCGCTAATGTTCAAATAGTAGAATTTGAAACAACTTTAACAACCAGTGCCAACACTGCCATTCTTCCAGGAGGTGGATTAACTCAATTGCTCTATTCAAACATTAGCGAAATTAAAGCTATAACCGGTTATGGTGATGGTAACAATGCAGGTGATGTTACAACGGGCATATTCTATGAGTTTTCAAGTGCCAGTACAGCTACACCTGATGATATTGATGTATTGTTACCTGATGATATCACAGAACCTGATCCAGGACGATGGGTGAAGAAAATGCAGGTTGTAAGAAAAGGTGATATTGAAATAATCACAAACGAACAACCTACTGTATCATTAAAATTTGACAAATCATATTGGCCAGATGAAACAAGACAATTAGATTTATCTAGTGGAGATTTGACATTATCATTAAACACTGGTGTGACAAATGTAGTAGGTAATTGCAATTGGTTTGATGTGGTTGCAGATGGAGTACACGCTATTAATATAGAAACGGGTTTTAAATCAAATGGGGTATTTCCTATTGATTTGGATGGTATGGTTCCAGAAGCAGGAACTCATCCTGTTTTTTGCATTTATTCACCAAACGGTATAGTTATAAATATTCCAACCCTAATAAGTAGTGGAGTTACACCGGAACCAAGTACTCATCCAACTGCTACGAACGTTTATTTCACAGGTCAACCTGTTGTAGGCCAAACCATGTCTGGTCAATATACATTTAACGCAGGAAGTGGAGGATTACCAGAGAGCGGAACAACTTACCAATGGTATAGGGCAACTGATCAAAGTGGAACAGGAAGAGTGGCAATATCAGGAGCTACATTTAGAAATTATGTGGTGCAGGCAGCTGATGAAGATTATTATTTGCAATTTGAGGTAACAGTATCAGACGGAACAAATACTGGTGATGCAGTTCAGAGTGCATGGAGTAGACAGGTAGCCTTAACAGATACATTCCCACCTGAGATTCAATTGAAAATAATTGAAGATGCAAATCCTAATATTTTAAAACTTGTTTTTGATGAGGATGTAACAGCAACTAATTTAGGATACACTGTTAAATATGATACAGTGGTACAAACTATCATTAGTTTATCAGGAAGCGGTACTAATGAATTACTACTAGAGATTTCACGACAAGCGCAAAGTGGTGAGGTTATCACATTCTCATATGATTCAACAACAGGAGATACTGTTGATGGAAATTCAAATGAGTTAGTTTCTTTTACTGATGTTGCGGTAACAAATGAGGTTCAATCCTCACCGATTGCGGCAATTCCTTATAACACTGATTTGGTAGCTGCCTATATGTACAATCAAATAGAGGTTGATGATGTTTCTGGAAACATCACAGTCCTAAAGAATCCAATAAATTCTGCTTTAAATCTTCCATGTACATCAACAGATGCAAACAGACCTACTTTAGATGATGCAAATAAGCGAGTTTTAATGTACGGTAAAATTATTGAGGACGGGTCGTATACATTAAGTGATGACGGCACATTTACAGTTGTGCTTAGAATTGAGCAACAGGCAGACGATCCAAATGAATTGAATAGGTCATTACTCTATAATAGCGCATATAGAACATTGAATTTAAGGACATTTACACAAGGTTATTTTTTTAATGTACTGACAACTATAAACAAGGCGTTTTATGATGTCCATTTCGGAAAACATGTTATAACAATGGTATCCGATGGTGCAAATGTTAGTGTATATTTAGATGAAAAAACAACGCCAATGTTTACAAGTGCAACGGCATTGACTAATTTAATACTCACATCAATACTTAAAACTTATACAGTATCATCAAAGATACAAGCATTTCAAGAAATGTTATTTTATAATAGGGCATTATCTGAAGCGGAACGCCTTATTGTTACTAGAGATTATTTGGGTAATAAATATGGGGTGGATACAGGTGATAGACCCGTGATAACCTCATTTGGATTAACGAACGTTTCCAATGGCGGTACAGTTAATAATAGTGATGTTGGCCAATTTGCATTTACATTATCTGATAGTCGCGTAATAGATCGAATAATTCTATTACAAACTACCAATTCGGCTTATATGGCCACTAATACCTCTTATTTAATTTTAGAAGATGGAACGCTCAGGGAGTTCAATTTTGATGTTCCCCCATTTAATGCTCAAAGTAATGTGGAATTTGGAATTATTGTTATTGATGAACTGGGAAGGGTTTCGGATATCTTTATAGACACAACTATTAACTTTACTATAACAGACGTATAATGAATGGAATGCAGATGTTTTTTAATATGTTAGGTGGTGGAGGTGGAGGTTCAGTGACTCCCACTCCACCTGAGGAGGTTGACTTCCTTGTATTTCTATCCTATGGGCAATCTAATGATGATGGACGAGCTCCCTTTGCAGATAGACCTGCTTATGTTGGTTCAGACGGTATTGTACCGGGTGTTAAAATGTGGAACGGTGCAAGTTTTCCAGATATGCAACTAGGTGTTAATTCAGGCGCAGAAATACCAGCATTGGATCAATGGGCGTTTGACTTACCATTATTTTACCAGATAAGTCAATATTTAAACAAAAATATCCTTGTTATTAAGAGGAGTAAGGGTGCGACATCATTAGCCATTGGAGTAACAACACAGGGATGCTGGAATGTTGATTTTGCAAATATCCCGGATGGCACCCCAGCTTTATTAGAGGAGTTTGAGGCAAAATTTAATGCAGCAATTGCTTATATAGAAGGTCTAGGGAAAACGTATAGAGTTGTGGCAGCTTTCAGGCATCAAGGTGAAGCGGATGCTGGTAGTCCTTATAATGCAGAATTCGAAACTAACCTAACAAATGAGATTTCCTACGTTAGATCCTTTGTTGGTAATGCTAACCTGCCAATATTCTTAGGTAATATTTCAACTTCATCAAGTTCTTACGATAGTATTGTTGATGCAGCAATTAATAATGTTGTGGCAGCATCATCTAATAATTTTTTATTTGATTGTGATGGTAAAGAATTGCTTGTTGATTCACTTCATTTTAGTGCAAATGGTAATGTTAGCATAGCTTCAGATATTTTAACCTTACTGATTAATAATGT
>NZ_JAGUCO010000056.1 GCF_018271995.1 Carboxylicivirga linearis | reverse complement strand
ATCTCTACCACTTTTACAACGTTGAAGATATTATCCCGATTAACGGCAAAAAGCTTTACTCCAGACAAGGAACATCAATCAATACCCGATTGATTCTGATAGATGGAGCAAAAGCTGTTCCTGATGGAGCAGCTCCGCTTAAAAATAAATTACACAGTACCGTTGTCAATACCCATGAAGAACTTTGGGATAGGGTTGGTTTAGGCAGCATCACTAGCCCAAATCCTCAAACCAAAGATGTGAAGGTCATTAAACTTCGTGCCAAAGCCATCCTGATAAAGCAGAAACAAATCTCTTCCGTGAATACAAAAAAGAGTTTTGAAATAATCCATAATGAAATTGTGGACTATTTAAAGAATCTCAAAGGAGCTTATCAAATAGAAGATGTGTTTGAGAATCCCAATAAATACGGTGATGTTGTTTCTCATTTCTCAGCAAGATACGACCAGAAAGACAGGTGGAATTATAGAAAAGCTCAATTTGTTATTACCTGGAATCAGTTAAGTCTTTTCATCCCTGATTTTGGTTACAGAACACTTCCCGATACTGACATTAAAAACCTTTTGCCACTTCTGAAAGAAGGTTTTCCACTACTTTTTAATTCCCCTGCTTAATATGAAAAGTTGTGTAAGCTCCATATTAAAACTTAAAGCAAAAGCCATAGTCATTAGGCAAAAGCAGTTATTCTTGGGAGGTATTCCTACGATTGAACCGCTGCGCATTTTGGTAGCCTGTGAAGAAAGCCAAACTGTGACTATGGCACTCCGCAGTCGGGGGCATGAAGCCCATAGCTGTGACATTCTTCCAACCACAGGCAAACATCCCGAATGGCACATCCAGGGTGATGTATTGAATCAATTAGATAAGGGTTGGGATATGATGATTGCTTTTCCACCATGCACCTACCTGACTGTTTCAGGCAATGCGTGGATGAACGACCCGGAACGTCAAAAGGAACGCAGGAAAGCATTGGCTTTTATCCGCAAACTGATGAAAGCTCCAATTGATAAAATAGCCATTGAAAATCCAATTGGTGTTATCAGTACTGCCATCCGCAAGCCTGACCAGATTATTCAGCCATACTTCTTTGGTGATAACGCAAAGAAGTCAACTTGCTTGTGGCTAAAGAATTTACCTCTGCTAGAACCAACCGATATGCTTGATGATGACCAATTGGAATACAAGCATTGGTACGACAAGAAGAAAAAACGTTGGAGACGGCAACCGCTTTGGTACTATCAGGCAAGGGATTTAAGCGATGAAGAAAGACGCAGGGTTCGCAGTAAGACCTTTCAGGGGATTGCCGATGCAATGGCTGACCAGTGGACAACAAAGAATATTTATTCAATAGCAGTATAGTATGAAATCAGACATTAAAATATGCAAAAGCAGCATTACCATAAAGTTTGGTAGCGTTCCACCAAAATATATATCGGCACGGCTTATTGAGTTAGGTTTTAAAACCACTAACAACAAAAGCTTTGTCCGCACCAAAAAGCTGGCTCAAAATGAACATGAGTATTTGCAAGGAATGTTCGGTCATAAAGGGTTGGGCATGGCATATATCCCAACAGCCGAAAAAGGTTTTATCCTGGATACAACCGTACCCGATTCAATGGGACATGAAATGCACATCGCTATCCGAAAGGTTAAGAAAAGTATCGGGATGCCTTTGTTTGACTATGTTGCCTATAAACTCGATTACAGCAATGACGAGCTTGTCAAGTCGCTTTCGTGCGAACAAATTGATGCGGTATCATTGGCAATTTACAATATCGAGAAGCGTGGCCAGGGAATCATTGTTGGCGACCAAACAGGAATTGGTAAAGGTAGAACCGCAGCAGCTTTAATCCGCTACGGTGTTAAAAGCGGTCTGCAACCTGTGTTCCTATCCGAAAAGCCCAACCTGTTTACAGACCTCTATCGGGATTTATCGGATATTGGAAGTTCCGCCCTGGTACCATTTATCGTGAATACCAAAGAGAGCAAAACCAATGTAAAGGACAAAAGCGGAGAAGTCATTTATACTGCTCCCGAAAAACCTACACAAGAAAGGATTATCAAGGGAAAGAAAGTACCCAATAATTACAACTTTGTTTGCGCCACTTATTCACAGTTCAATCAGCCCAAAAAGCCAGCCAAACAAGAGTTTTTAAATGCTGCAAGTAGTGGTAATATCATCATAATGGACGAAGCTCATAACGCTTCGGGTAGCTCCAATACAGGTGAGTTTATGCAAGATGTATTAAGGCAGACCAAAGGTGTTTGTTTTCTTTCAGCCACCTTTGCAAAACGACCTGATAACATGCCAATTTACGCTCAAAAGACTTCGATGAGCGATGCAAACATGAGTAAGGAGGATTTGGTAGAAGCCATCACCAAAGGCGGTGTTGCATTGCAGGAAGTATTAGCAGCTCAATTGGTTTCAGAGGGGCAAATGATAAGGCGTGAACGTTCTTTTGAAGGTGTTGAAGTAAACTACATCGAGCTTAAAGAAAAAGCCAAAGAGCAAGCTGAAACTGCCGACAAGATTACCTCCATAATCCGGGATATAATCGGGTTTCAGGAGAAGTACATCAATAAACAGGTTGATGAGCTTGATAAGATTGCAGCAGCCGAAAGTAAAGAGGTTGAAACACGCAAAGGAACTGAGAAAGCCGGGGTTGATAATATTCCGTATTTCTCAAAAGTATTCAATGTCATTAACCAATTACTTTTCAGCCTAAATGCCTCTGATGTTGCTGACCATGCCATAAAGCGGTTGAAAGAAGGCAAGAAACCTATCATTGCTTTTGCCTCCACAATGGGAAGCTTTTTAGAGGGTATGGCAAAACCCGATGATGTGATAAACGGTGACTTCTCAACTGTTTTGGAAAAGGGTTTGGATTCTGTTCTTCGCTACACAGAAAAGGATATTGACGGGGAATCACAGGGCAAACAATTCAATATAGCCGACTTATCGGAAGATGCTCAATTGGCTTACTACGATATTATCAGGAGAATAGAACAGGCATCCACAGGTATTACTATCAGTCCGATTGATTTGATAATCCAAAAGATAAAAGAAGCCGGCTATTCAGTCGGTGAGGTTACAGGTCGAAAGCTTTGTGTACAATACAACTCTACCAAAGCAAAGAATACAACGGCTTTGGTGATGAGCCGAAAAAAGGAAAACACAGCCGACTTGTTCCGTCAATTCAATGACAATGAAATTGATTGTTTGCTGATTAACCAAAGTGGTTCGACAGGAGCTTCGGCACATGCCATTGTCACCGATAAGGTGCCAGCAGAAAAGGTGAAGCAGCGTGTGATGGTGATACTCCAACCTGAACTGAACATCAATACCGAAATTCAGAAACGTGGGCGCATCAACCGCACAGGACAGATAATGAAACCGATTTACGATTACATTATCTCATCCATCCCTGCTCAAAAACGGTTTATGATGATGCTCAAAAAGAAGCTGAAATCATTGGATGCCAATACCACCTCTAACCAAAAAAGCAGCAAATCACAATTAGAATCCGATGACTTTCTGAATAAGTACGGTGACAAAGTGGTTCGCCAATACATGTTGGAAAATGAAGAGCTAAACAAAGCCCTGGATAATCCACTCAAATTTGAGGGCAAAGACAGCGACGAGACACCATCAGAAGGTGATGCTTCAAAGGTAACAGGTCGTGTGGCTGTTTTATCGGTTAAGGAACAGGAGAAGTTTTACCAAGAGGTTATTGAGCGATATAATGACTATGTGGAATACCTCAAGCAAGCAGATGAGTACGACCTTGAAGTAGAAGTCCTGAACCTTAAAGCAGAATCACTTGAAAAGCGTGTTGTGATTGCCGGGAAAGGTGGACGTTCGGTATTTGGAAACGATACTTATTTGGAAAAGTGCGAATGTAATGTACTTAAAAAGCCCTATGGCAAAGCAGAACTTGAAAAGCTGATTCAAAAACAACTAAACCAAAAACACCCCGATAGTATTTCTGAAGAAATAGTATCATCACATGAAAAGTGGGTATTAACTAAATTAAATTCAGATTTAAAAGATTTAGAAACCAAATACTTAGAACTACAAGCGGGGATTATCTCCGAAAAGGG
>NZ_JAGUCO010000055.1 GCF_018271995.1 Carboxylicivirga linearis | reverse complement strand
TTGGTTTCTAAATCTTTTAAATCTGAATTTAATTTAGTTAATACCCACTTTTCATGGGATGATACTATTTCTTCAGAAATACTATCGGGGTGTTTACCGTTTAGTTGTTTTTGAATCAGCTTTGCAAGTTCAGCTTTGCCATACGGCTTTTTAAGTACGTTGCATTCGCACTTTTCCAAATAAGTATCGTTACCAAATACCGAACGTCCACCTTTCCCAGCTATCACAACACGCTTTTCAAGAGATTCTGCTTTTAGGTTCAGGACTTCCACTTCAAGGTCATACTCATCGGCTTGCTTGAGGTATTCGATGTAATCGTTATATCGCTCAATGACTTCCTGATAGAATTTCTCTTGTTCTTTAACTGATAGAACAGCCACACGCCCTGTTACTTTTGAAGCATCACCTTCGGATGGTGTTTCATCGCTTTCTTTTCCTTCAAATTTTAGTGGGTTATCCAAGGCTTTGTTTAGCTCTTCATTCTCCAACATGTATTGGCGTACCACTTTGTCACCGTACTTATTTAGAAAGTCATCGGATTCTAATTGTGATTTGCTGCTTTTTTGGTTGGAGGTGGTATTGGCATCCAATGATTTCAGCTTCTTTTTAAGCATCATCATAAACCGCTTTTGTGCAGGGATGGATGAGATAATGTAATCGTAAATCGGTTTCATTATCTGCCCTGTACGGTTGATACGTCCACGCTTTTGGATTTCGGTGTTGATGTTCAGTTCAGGTTGGAGTATTACCATCACACGCTGCTTCACCTTTTCTGCTGGCACCTTATCGGTGACAATGGCATGTGCCGAAGCTCCTGTTGAACCACTTTGGTTGATAAGCAAACAATCAATTTCATTGTCGTTGAATTGACGAAACAAATCGGCTGTGTTTTCCTTTTTCCGGCTCATCACGAGGGCGGTGGTGTTTTTCTTGTTCAGGTTCCTGTACTGGACACAAAGTTTTCTACCTGTAACTTCACCAACTGAATAGCCGGCTTCCTTAATTTTTTGGATTATCAAATCAAGCGGACTGATAGTAATACCTGTGGATGCCTGTTCGATTCGCCTGATAATATCGTAGTAAGCCAATTGTGCATCTTCCGATAAATCGGCAATATTGAATTGCTTACCCTGTGATTCTCCATCAATATCCTTCTCGGTGTAGCGAAGAACTGAATCCAGTCCCTTTTCCAATACGGTAGAAAAATCACCATTAATCACATCATCAGGTTTAGCCATTCCTTCTAAAAAGCTCCCCATTGTGGAGGCAAAAGCAATAATAGGTTTCTTACCTTCTTTCAACCTGTTTATGGCATGGTCAGCTACATCAGAAGCATTCAGGCTAAAAAGCAACTGATTAATTACATTGAAGACCTTTGAGAAATACGGAATGTTATCAACCCCTGCTTTTTCTGTTCCTTTGCGTGTTTCAACCTCTTTACTTTCGGCTGCTGCAATCTTATCAAGCTCATCAACTTGTTTGTTAATGTATTTCTCCTGAAACCCGATTATATCCCTAATGATTGATGTAATCTTGTCGGCAGTTTCAGCTTGCTCTTTAGCTTTTTCTTTAAGCTCTATGTAGTTCACTTCCACACCTTCAAAAGAACGTTCACGCCTAATCATTTGACCCTCTGAAACCAATTGGGCTGCTAAAACTTCCTGCAATGCAACACCGCCTTTAGTAATAGCTTCCACCAAATCCTCTTTGCTCATATTAGCATCGCTCATTGATGTTTTTTGAGCGTAAATAGGCATGTTATCAGGTCGTTTTGCAAATGTGGCTGACAGGAAACAAACGCCTTTGGTTTGCCTTAATACATCTTGCATAAACTCACCTGTGTTGGAACTACCCGAAGCATTGTGAGCTTCATCCATGATGATTATATTACCGCTACTTGCAGCATTTAAAAACTCTTGTTTGGCTGGCTTTTTCGGCTGATTGAACTGCGAATAGGTGGCACAAACAAAGTTGTAGTTGTTGGGAACTTGCTTGCTCTTTATAATCCTTTCTTGTGTAGGTTTTTCGGGAGCTGTATATATCACTTCACCGCTTTTGTCCTTCACATTGGTTTTGCTCTCTTTGGTGTTCACGATAAACGGAACTAAAGCAGAACTTCCAATGTCAGATAAATCCCGATACAAATCAGTAAACAAGTTGGGCTTTTCAGATAAAAACACAGGTTGCAGTCCACTTTTAACACCATAGCGGATTAAAGCTGCTGCGGTTCTTCCTTTACCGATTCCTGTTTGGTCGCCAACAATGATTCCCTGGCCACGCTTCTCGATATTGTAAATGGCTAATGAAACCGCATCAATTTGTTCGCACGAAAGCGACTTTACAAGCTCGTCATTGCTGTAATCTAGTTTTTCGGCAACGTAGTCAAACAAAGGCATCCCAATACTTTTCTTTATTTTCCGTATAGCGATGTGCATTTCATGTCCCATTGAATCGGGAACAGTTGTATCCAGGATAAAACCTTTTTCGGCTGTGGGGATATAAGCCATGCCAAGCCCTTTATGACCGAACATTCCTTGTAAATACTCATGCTCGTTTTGAGCCAGCTTTTTGGTGCGGACAAAGCATTTATTGTTGGTGGTATTAAAACCCAATTCAATAAGCCTTGCCGATATATGTTTTGGAGGAACGCTACCAAACTTTATGGTAATGCTGTTCTTACTAAATGATATTGCTTGTTTCATACTGCTTCTGTTTTAATTCAATTGCCCTTGCCTTTATTTGATTCTGCTGAATGAAAGCCTTCCTTTTTGCTTTGCCCTGATTAACCTGATTGAGTACATGAAGCCCAAGCTTCGGGTGTACACAATTGCGTAGAACTTGACCACCGTCATGGTTGCCTTTGTAGTAGATGTTTCTCTTGTAATTGAAGCCTAACTGCTTTTTAAGTTCCTGCGGACTTGCAGAAAAAATGCCTTTGATTCCGGGAATGTCAATCGTTTCGATATGGTAATTGCTCCAAAACAAATGCCTCCCGATTTTGGTGGTTGGTTCGATGAGTGGTTCGTAATAGGGAGCAACATTTTCAACCACCCAATTGCCTTTGAAGAAGTACTTGAGTAAAAGGATTTCCTCGTATAGCTTTAAGTCAGGATATTTATTGATGGTGTGCCGTGTGGCTCTCATCATCTTGCTGTGGCTCTGACACGGTGGACTGCTCCAAATAAAATCGTAGTCACGAAAATTGCGGACCAGGTAATCATGTGCGTCACCAATCACAATCTTATCGTTGGGAAAATCCTTTTTGTAAACGGCTGCAATTTGCTCATTATTCTCAACGGCAGTCACGCTAACGCCTTTCCACAATTTGCGGTTTCCTCCTAAGCCACTATATAAGTTCAATATTTTCATGGCTTATGCGGATTTAAAGTATTTTGCGGCATCGGTTTTACGTTTGAATAGTTCGCTTTTAGCCCTGATACCTCTTACAGTACCTTTGGTAAAATCATTCCATTCAATCATGCCGTTTGGCAATCTTTTTACAAGTGTTATATCGCCTTTGATTTCAGTCCAATATTCATTCTCTCTCGCTCTCAATGCACCAATGGTATAGGTTTTCGCTTTCTCAGTCCATTGGTCTGCCATTGCATCGGCAATCCCTTGGAAGGTTTTACTGCGAACCCTACGTCTTTCTTCATCGCTTAAATCCCTTGCTTTGTAGTACCAAAGTGGTTGCCGTCTCCAACGTTTTTTCTTCTTGTCGTACCAATGCTTGTATTCCAATTGGTCTTCATCGAGCATATCGGTTGGTTCTAGTAGTGGTAGGTTCTTTAACCACAAGCAAGTTGATTTCTTTGCATTATCGCCAAAGTAGTAGGGCTGAATGATTTGGTCGGGCTTGCGGATAGCGGTACTGATAACACCAATAGGGTTTTCAATGGCAATTTTATCAATGGGAGCTTTCATCAGCTTTCGGATAAAAGCCAATGCTTTTTTACGTTCCTTTTGACGTTCAGGGTCGTGCATCCACGCATTACCTGAAACAGTCAGGTAAGTGCATGGTGGAAAAGCAATCATCATATCCCAACCTTTATCCAATTGGTTCAACACATCACCCTGGATGTGCCATTCGGGATGTTTGCCTGTGGTTGGAAGAATGTCACAGCTATAAGCTTCGTGCCCCCGGCTGCGAAGTGCCATTGTTACGGTTTGGCTTTCTTCACAAGCTACCAAAATGCGTAGCGGTCGGTTTGCCGTTGAGAGTTTACCAAGCGATAACTGTTTTTGCTTTATCAGTATGGCTTTAGCACGAAGTTTAATGACCTTCACATCTTTGGTTTGTGGCTTTGGGCTTGTACTATTACCTAAACCAACCCTGTCCCAAAGTTCTTCATGGGTATTGACAACTGTGCTATGCAGATTATTTTTGAGTGGAGCTGCTCCATCGGGAACTGCTTTTGCTCCATCAATCAAAATCAATCGGGTATTGATTGATGTTCCTTGTCTGGAGTAAAGCTTTTTGCCGTTAATCGGGATAATATCTTCAACGTTGTAAAAGTGGTAGAGAT
>NZ_JAGUCO010000054.1 GCF_018271995.1 Carboxylicivirga linearis | reverse complement strand
AAGATTGCTCAACGTGAAGGTGCAATATCAAAAGATTACTACCCTTTTGGTGAAGGTGGCTACAAACTTCCATCAAGTCAAAACGTGAAAAGAGCTTTGAAAATGAATGAGATTGAAAAAATATATAACTACGAATGTAAGGAGTTTTCATATCGTGACGAAGCTAAAGATTTATGGCTGTTTAGTTACCTTTTAAATGGGGCTAATATGAACGATATTATCAGATTAAAGTATAAGAATGTTGATGATGAGTTCATAACATTTGTTCGTAGAAAAACCAGAAAGACTAGCAAATCATCTAAGCCAATAAGCGTTGCCCTTACTGATGATTTAAAAAAATTAATAGACAAATGGGGAAATAAAGACCGCTCTCCGGAAAACTATATATTTCGTTTCATTAATGAAGATATGACCGAAAAGCAGATTAGGCGTTGCTTGGATAGACTAATCAAAAGAACTAACGACCACATGAAAAAAATCGCAACTGAGGTCGGAATTGAGAAAACGGTAACTACATATACGGCAAGGCACAGCTTTTCAACTGTATTAAAACGTTCAGGAGTTTCAACTGAATATATTGGGGAAAGTTTAGGACATAACAATCTAAGAACTACTGAACTTTACCTTGATAGTTTTGAAGATGAAACAAAAAAAGAAGTGGCTAAATACTTAACAGCATTTTAGTTCTATTACAAATTGACCCATAGATTAGATTATAGGAGCCAATAACCTCAAGGTCGTGATATTTCGAGTCCCGCCCTGGGCACACAAAAAAATTCCCGACTGATTTAATTCGGTCGGGAGTTTTTTTAAAGTATTCTTTCTTCTATTTTCCCAATTTCAATATTCTAAAAGCACCTCTCACTACAATTAGAAAAACAATTGCTCCTACAATCAAATCAGGATATTTAGATTGAGTAAGTAAAACCAAAACTCCAGCAAGAATTACACCTGTATTAATAATTACATCGTTAGAGGTGAAAATCATACTGGCTTTCATGTGGGCTTCTTTACTTTTGGATTTTTGTAGTAGATACAAGCAAAGAGCATTTGCAATTAATGCCAAGATAGATATACCAATCATTATCCGATAATCTGGCATTGCTTCATAACCAATAAACCTACGAATGACCTCTATAATTCCCAATAATGCCAAGGTTAATTGGAAATATCCGCTTAAACGAGCTACTTTCTTTTTTCGCAATACTGTTGAGCCAACTGCCCACAGACTTAAACCATACACAAAGGAATCGGCTAACATGTCCAACGAATCGGCAACTAAGCCCATTGATTTTGATATAAGCCCTGTTGTCATTTCAATTATGAAGAATCCAAAGTTTATAATGAGTACTGACCAAAGGAGTTTTGACTGTACATCTGAACTTTCAGATTGAACATCATTTGAATCAATATATTCAGTGCTGGATAGTTCTGCACCAAAGTTCAGAGACTCCAATCGTTTAGTAATCTCTTTGTCTTCATCTGAATGGAAAACTGTTAGGTTACGGTTTTCAATATCGAATTCGAGTTTTTTGATAACTTCAAGACCTTCCAATTTCATCCGAATCATGTTTTCTTCGGATGGGCAGTCCATTTTTGCTATGTGATATTCTGACTTTATCATGTCTATTTGTATTAAAACAAACTGAATTTAATACCTCCATTAAATACAAAACCATCTGTCGGTGCCCAAATGTCGGTAAAAGTAGGATTGTTAGTTGGCGGTAGCACCAATGGTTCAAATTGAGCCTGATGGGTATTTGTGAAATTCTCAAAGTTTATAAATACGGAGAACTTCTCAAACATACGCATGAGCATTACACCCATCATCCAGTAATCTGACTTTTTGTTGTATGCATTATCATATTGATGACCTGTGTAGTACAATTCATATCCTGCCGACCATTTTTCTTCAATTTCATACATAAGCACAAAACCAGCATTGTGCTTTGGTGTTAATGGTTTTTGTTTGTTGATATTATCATATTTTAATTCGGTGTTTACAAAGGCATAATTTAGATAAAGATTGAAGTCATCATATGTCAGTTTTATATTGGTTTCAAAACCTGAGCTTAAAATATTTCCATCGGCACTTTCAAAATATGCGAGGTTTGCTGTTTCATCCTCACGCAATACTAACGCATTTTTGAGTTGAGTAAGGAAGAACAATTGGTTAATAGAGAATGTCATTTCATCACCCAATGCGGTTTTATAGTTTATGTCGAAATTTCCACCTATGGAAGTTTCAGCATCTACCTGTTCGTTGGATAATGGTTGGATTCCCCTGAAATACAACCTTTCAGCATCCTCAGTAAATATTGTTGGCAGTTTGTATCCCATAGCACCACCAATGCGTGAGCTTAGTTTGTTATTTGCTTTATATAACAAAGAAAAACGAGGTAATATAAACACTCCATAATCGGTATTATAATCGGTTCGCAAACCAGATTCCAATATGAATTTTTCGTTTAAATCGGTTATGTTTTGCACGAATCCCCCAACCGTATTGTGGGTATAATCCCGCGTTGGAAGAGTATCTGTATTATCTTCCGTAAATTGTTCTAAATAATGATTAGCTCCAAATTGCCAATCAGTTTTTTTGCTTTTATGTAAGCTGTACATGGTTTCAGTGAAACTTGAAATCTGATTCCCGTTAAAATTGTATTCAGGAATGGTAAGCTCCCTGTTGAAATAGGAAATGCTATTCTTTAATGATATTGTCCTATTTTCCTTATGATTCTGGAAATTCAATTGGGTTGCATACCGTTCTGATTTGTTTTTTTCAGTAAATACGTTTTCAATGCCAGGGTTTCCTTCAATCATCTTCATGTCACCACCTGTTCTATCATCAAAGGTGGTCATAAACCCTACACTTAGTTCTGTATTTTTGTTTAAATAATAATAGAGTTTGGGGTTAAGACTAAAGGTTTTGGCTTCGGGCATGTTTGAAAATCCATCATCATCGGGGTCGTAAGCAACCTGATTGTTTGCAGAGCCATATACCGACAAACCTAATTTGCCATATTTTTGAGCATAGAATAAATTCCCTGTTGTACCTAAAGCACTTGTTTGATTCAGCATTATGTCAAGTTTTGGCTTATCGGCAGGTTTTATGGTTACAAGGTTAACCAAACCTGCAATTGCACCACCACCGTACAACGTGGAATTACTGCCCTTGATAAGTTCAACCTGTTTTAAATCGAGCGGTGGAATTTGCATTATGGATAGCCCCCCAGCGAAACCGCCATATAAGGGCATGCCATCCTTTAATATTTGGGTATATCGTCCATCCAATCCCTGTATACGAATACTCATATTGCCTGAACTTAATGAGGTTTGTTGCATTTGAACACCTGTTGTTTCACGTAGCAACATGCCAATATTGGATGAATTCATAGCTGCTTTTTCGCCCAATTCTTCACCTGTGATTGCTTCGATACGAGTTGGAATATCCTGAATTGTTCTTGAAGACCTCGTTGCAGCAATTACAACTTCTTCAAGTTCCTCACCTTCTTCCAATTCTATTTCTATGGTTTTCTGATTGCTTTCGGGAAAGCTTAGTTCTATTTCTGCTTCTTCATAGCCAATAAAGGAAATTACAAATTCATATTTCCCGTCCGACAAATTATCAAATTTGGCAATTCCTTCAGTATTTGTTATTGTTCCTTTGGTTGTTCCCTCTATTGCAATACTTGCACCAATTAATGCCTCACCTGATTCCTCTTTAACTTTAAATGTTACACTGTTCTGAGCTATTAGTATTCCTGATGATGCTATAAATAGGATTGTTGAGATTATATATTTCATGATTCAAAGATTTACAAATTTAAATTGCAAATCTACAAAGTATAAAAGTGCAACAGAATTGCAAAGATGCTATTTGCAATCTGGGCAAATACCTTTTACAACGAAATTGGCACTCTCAAAGGAGAAGCCATCTGGTAAGTCCATTTTAGGTACAGGCATATCACGCAAACAATGTGTTTGTCCACATTTATTACAAAGAAAATGAACGTGTAAATCATCGGGGGCACAAGTACAACCTTCATCGCAGAGAGCGTATTTAACTGCACCTGTACCATCGTCGATGCTATGAATTAAGTAATTATCCTGAAATGTTTTGAGGGTTCGGAAAATCGTAGAACGGTCAACATTATCAAATTGCTGTTCTATTTCGTAAAGGCTTAACGCTTTCTTATTTTTGTCCAACACCTCGTAAACCAACTTTCGCATTGCCGTTGGTTTTATATTTTTTTGTTCAAGTTTATTATCAACATCGTTTTTCATGTAAACAAATATACTTAAAATGAAGGTTCAAAATATTGGGAGGAGTTTTAGTATTCTCAAATTTCAAACTCAATTTTCCCAATCCGCTTCAACCACCCCTCAAGGAATAAATGATTTTTACCTTTCTTGGCAATCTTGTGGTAATAGCGGATTCGAGCTTTTTTGATTTCCCAAAAAAGTTCCTTTGGTTGGCAATTTGCAATCGCTTCAAGTGTCATTTTACCAATAATACCGTCCATCTTCAAGTCGGCATCAAAGAATTGGTTCAAAACACGTTGAACGCCTCTGGCTCCCCATACTCCACTATTAACGCACCAATCAAAAACTATTTGCTGTATTGAGCCATTGGAGATTTCATCAATTTTAAA
>NZ_JAGUCO010000053.1 GCF_018271995.1 Carboxylicivirga linearis | reverse complement strand
AGTCGTGGTGTCGTGTCACCCGATAGGGGGACTAAGACGGTAGACTAAAGTGTCAGGACGAGCCGACCGAGCCATGCTTTATTTCCAGCGTGTTACAGCCCGTTTTTTCTTTTATCTAGAATATCTTTTGCTGCAACCCTAGCAGATTCCACATAATCATTGGGCTTATTTATGATTGCATGCAATTCCTTGTCAGTTAAATTTTCATATCTTTTTGAGAATCCCTTAATTTCCATTTGTTTGGAATTAGCTTCCTGACCAGCATCTGGATTATCAGATAAAAACTCTCTTATTGTCTGTCCATTTATTGCTAATTCTGCAAGAAAGAATAATAATACTAATGGGTTAATTTTTAGAAAGGGAATAATGTCCAAACTAAATGTGAACGTATAGTGTGAAAATTCAACAATATTTATTACCCCTATTGCTAGAATGCCCGTTAGTATTAGACCTGATAACTTTTGATTCCAGATTCTTGTCACTGCTGCGATTGTAAGTCCAGCAACACCACTGTAAAATTGAAAACTAACAACAACTGGCGAGGTAAATAGAGATATAAGGCTATAAGTTACTGATGCAATTAAAAATATCAATATTACAATTTCAGTACTTTTTCTCATGTTAAAGTTTTTTATGGGCTGTAACGTTTGCTGGATGAAGTCGTGGCGCATTAGTCGTGGTGTCGTGTCACCCGATAGGGGGACTAAGACGGTAGACTAAGGTGTCAGGACGAGCCGACCGAGCCATGCTTTATTTCCAGCGTGTTGGCTACCGTATTTTATTTATTTCCAATTATCTTCAACGTTCAAAGCAATTGCCAATTTCTTCAAAAATGCTTTCTTTATAAAATTCTTACTGGTCATTATAATAAAGGTAAAAACTGAAGGAATTAGAAACACAAGGCCTATTAATTCTCCAAAGCATAAAGTCGCAAGTCCTATTGTCAAGAAAAACAAAAACACATATTTTAATATTTCTGGATTAAGATTACCATACTTAAAAGTTAAACTCAGTTCTGTAATATGAGATGAAACTTGAGTCAATTTGCATATTCCTATAACTTCTAAAGGTCCACTATTTCCACAAGCCTCTGAAAGTTCTAGAAGATTCTTTCCCAATTTTTTTAGATAAACTCTATTCATTACTGCTCTCATATACATTTGTCCAAAATGAGTCGGAGCAACTTCTTTATAGAATTCTGCAGAATTCAACATTACTTCCTCTATTTCATTACAACTTAATTGTATTCTTTTTGTAATTACGTTTCTCATTAAGGATTATGTTTGATATGGTAGCCAACGTTTGCTGGATGAAGTCGTGGCGCGTTAGTCGTGGTGTCGTGTCACCCGTTAGGGGGACTAAGACGGTAGACTAAAGTGTCAGGACGAGCAAACCGAGCCATGCTTTATTTCCAGCGTGTTAGGCAACGTTTTTATTTGTTCATTATTTCCTCTAATTCGCTCTTTTGACCTTTGTAAATCTTAAAAAAGTCAGTCGGTTTATCTGCTATCATTTTTACTCTTTCCGTTTGGTCGTGATTTAGTCGATACACTTTTCCCTTTTTATCTACTGCAAAATAATTTCCGTCTTCCATATCCAAGATTGTATAGAACAATTTATCATCAAATTCAATTTCAAATGTGTAATCCAGTTCCAAAAGGTCAATTTGCTCCTTGCTTAGTGATTTCAATATTTTTTCAGCTGTCTTTCGGTCCGGATTTTCCATTTTCAGATGCTCAAGTTCTATTTCTCTTTTCTGAACTTTATTAAGGTCAAAGGTCTTATGGAAGTATTCTGGATTGTCAATTTCGATTCTGGTCAAACCGTCAGATTGATAATACAATTTGATAGGCTGATATAGGTTTTCCTTTTTGTTGAGAACTGATATTCCAGACAAGTTGAAGCAAGTCTTATGGTTTCTGTTGATAATTTCAAATTCCTTCGGGTTGTATCCACGGGATATATAGATTCCTTTTGGCTCATGCATAAAACTGATTCCGTAAATTTTCGAAAGTCCGACTGCTGTCTTGATTTGAGGCATTTCAGATTCCAAACATTCAGCTATTCTAAGTCCGAACTGTTCAATGTGCTTCTTTTTTGTCTTTCGATTGAATATACTCATTTCTAATGTTGCCTAACGGTCTAAAATATGAAATCGGTGGGGATTAAACGCACTCACCTTAAAAATAAATAAAATGTTTAATTGAAGCAGATGGGCTAAAAATAGCACTGCAACCCCACTGTTTTATATTTGTTGTTGTAGTGCGTTTTTGAGCGATGGCAAGACTAATTGAATACAAAGCGAACAAATATATAAAACCATGTCCGAAATGCGGCAACAACACTAAATTTATGATACACAGCGAACAAGTGGGGGAGGATATATGCGATATTTGGGCGGTATGTAAATGTGGATATGATCCAACTGAAACAAATACACTGCATAGACTTGAAGATGTGTGGGGAGGGACTGACGACAATAATTGTAGAGATGCTATTGATTGTACTTGGAATGAATTGTTGAAGTGCGAGGGCTAATGCACTACAACGTACAGTGGTATGAGGTCGTGGCGGATTGACGAGAGTCAATCTGTCTGACCGTGCAGAAGCAGGCACGAGATTCGACCCCGTCGAATCGGCACGAACCCGCCAATGCCTTATTACCACATGTTAGCGCCAGTTTATTTTCTTCTGTCCGTTCAAAATTAAGCGTCAAGTTATTGTAATTACTTCAATTTCTAGGTTTTCTCCGCGCGCAGGAAAAAGCTTCGTTCCAAAATTTCACTTTCCAACTTTGAAAAACTTCGCCCAACCTAATTTTCCAGATATGCTATTTTTTCTACTTTTCACTTCAAGCCCAAACTTGAGTTTCAAGGTAGCCTTCTGCCCGACCAAAAATAGAAGCTTGAGCTTCGGCCTGTTTCAACAACAGCTTTTTTCTTTTCTCGGTGATTATTTTCTGTTCGTTAAAATTGTCTCCTTAGTTTTTTAATTGGCGTCTAACGTTGACGGTATGTTGCGGGCGGCATTAGGAACAGCTTTCCTGTCTGCCGTTACGAATTTAATAGAAATTGCAAACCTATCAAATTGAGCTACTTGCCGCCTGAAATATACCGTGTGTTGTAGGTAGTATTTATTTCAAATCTAATGGTTTTCCTTTTCGAAAAGCATTTGCAGCATATCCTTCAAAAATCTTGTCTCCATTTAATACTGTAAGCGATAAATGTTTCCATAAATTAACCCAGAAACGATAAAAAACATCGGTCTCCGTTTCTAGAATATATGGTTTGTAATTACCTGATTCATTTGAGGGGTATAGCTTTTCCTTATGTCCTACTCCTTCAATTGGTGTCGTATAACAAGCAAATGCATAACCTAAAACCCCCAATGAGTTAACCCTATCTTCAGGAGCTAAAAGTTCATTAATTCTAAAGAAATGCTTAATTAAATCTGATCTATCTTTTTCATTTGAATTTACCATTAGTATTGAGTCGTATCGATAATTAAGGGAATTATCTGGCTTCTCAAGTCCTGCTAGATTATGATTTTCAACAATTCTACCGTATTCTGAACGAATTCTGTCTAGTCGTTTATACGTTACAATTTTCTCCATTGCTTTTTCCAGCGATTCCTTCGTAAGAGATTGTTTAATTTCAATAACAGAATAAACTGATTCGACAGGAATATGAACTCTTCTAGATTCATTTGTTGCACCATATTTAATCAAAGGAAACCATTGCTTATTCAAAATTACAATATCACAATCTCCACATGTAAGTCCTTTTTTATCAGATATAACTCCTGAAGTAATTTCATACCTAGATGGCAACAATAAACCTATTTCTCTTTTAAATAAGTCTTCTATCCCGATACCAGAATCATAATTATCAATATTAAACCTCTTTTCAATTTGAGATTCTGCAATTAATCTAGCTTCAATACTTTGACATGTTTGCAAAAAGGTATTACTAATAGCTTCCTGCTTATCTTGGCGAGGATTCCATTTTGAAATATCTGGTAACTGTATCATATCTTTATGGTTTGCGGTGTTATATTACCTACAACGGTTGGTACATGTTGCGGGGCGGATTTCGGAGAGCGTTCCTGTCCGAAGGACACGGAACTGCGATGCGAGAATCCGCGGTTGGCGTACCACCAAACCCCGCCCTGCAATATGTACTTTGTTGGCGGTAGTTTTTATTTTTTCTTCAAATAATTTATTATCCATTTCTTTTGTTTCTCGTCAAAGTGTTCAAAAAATGTAAATCCATTAATTGTCGGAACCTTAAACGAATACAAATTCACGATGTATTTAATCCCAATAAAATAATTAAAGCCTAAGTCACGGACCTTTGATAACTCAATATTCTTTTTTTCTTTTTTTTCTATTTTGACTTTTCTCGACAGGAAGGGGCGTCTCTTGTAAAAGACAAAATAATCTTTGTAAATTTCTATGATTTGTTTCTCTTTAAAAGCTAAGAATATTTGAATACCGAGTCCACCAATCATTAAGATGAAAATTAAAGAGAACACTATAAAACTAAAATCCTTGTCAACAGAGAAGAAAGCTATCGGATATACAATTATTCCACATGATAAAAAAAAGATTGCAAATTTGTCAGAGCCAGAAGAATGCTTTTTCTGAGCTATTATTGTTTTTTGCTCTTTTTCTTTATCAGTCAATATTTCAATTTCATCAGAAATTACAGTTCTTGTCATTTAATTGTCTATTATTTGAACGTCAGTTTAAATTACCGCCAACTATGTAATAGACGGAGTATGCTCTCTATCCCACATATAGCCAGTCTTGTTTTTTTTGTTACTACTATTTTAATATATAGTCTATTTTTTTTA
>NZ_JAGUCO010000052.1 GCF_018271995.1 Carboxylicivirga linearis | reverse complement strand
TAAAAAAAATAGACTATATATTAAAATAGTAGTAACAAAAAAAACAAGACTGGCTATATGTGGGATAGAGAGCATACTCCGTCTATTACATAGTTAGGTGCCATATAACAAGACCCAATGATAGAGAGAGCAATAACAGAAGATGAATTAATTAGTAAATTTTACCAAAGACATGAAAGAGTTGCAAAGTCTTGGGAAAACTATGCTCAAATAAATCATGGACAAATTAACGGAATTGTAAATAGTTATATAATTGACGTGAGGCTACTTTTTAACAGAAATGGAAAAAATATTTCAATAAAAACAATAAGACAGTTAACAAACTCCACTAGATTATTAGCTAAAGCACCTGTAATTAAGAATACAACAATTGAAATAAAACCAATAAGGACTAAAGACGATAATTGGAAGATTATAAGAAATGGTAAATCAATTAATATTTTCACTTCATTTTTTAGGAATTGCACTCCTTATCTTCTGGACAACACTTATCATCTAATTTCAAAATCAAGAATAAATCACAATTTAATTATCGACAAAAATTTATGGAGAATAATCAGTGATTTATCAGATTTAGAAGCAATTAGTTTCAAAAAACAGACATTAAAAATTGAGTATTTAGACTTGATTTCTCCAGAAAATATTGAAAAACTAATTAATACATTAGAAAAAAAATACGGCACCTAACCCGCTGGAAATAAAGCATGGCTCGGTCGGCTCGTCCTGACACCTTAGTCTACCGTCTTAGTCCCCTATCGGGTGACACGACACCACGACTAACGCGCCACGACTTCATCCAGCAAACCGTTAGCTGCAACCCAAAAAGACATTGAACGATAGCATACAATATTATGAAAGATAAAAGTGAACAAGAAAATGGAGATAGTTTAAAGAGGCGACTTTTAAATTCTTCAGCTATTGGCTCATTAAATCAGGAATTGAACATTTATAATAAATTTGAAAAATTAGGATGGAGTGTAAGTCATTCACCATATTATTCAGACTCGAATACAGGAAAATTTCGTGAGGTAGATGTGTCCGCTAGGAAATATTGGAAGATAGATAATGAAGACTTTAGTTTTGGTCTTAACTTTATTATCGAATGTAAATCGATTAATAATTATCAGATTGTTGTTTGTAATGAACAAAAACCAGAAAAAGGTAGCTATATAGAAAACAATTGGATTGGTGATGATTGGTCCAATCACTATTCAAAAACAATTAAATTACTAGAAAAACACAATATTAAACCTCAAGACATTCAAGAAACAGTTAAATTATTTCATAAGCATTTGTTTCCTGATGGTCTAATACGTTATATTGATTATCGATTAGAGAGCTTTGAGATTCCTGTTTATTGTTCTTTTAGAGAAACCAATATAGGAACAACAAAAGAGATGGAAAATTCTGTAGTATGGAAAGCTTTCCAGAGTCTGTTTTCTTATATTAATTCGCACAAGGTTCATGCATGGAAGGATATTGATTTCGATTTGTACGACATAGATAATGAAGAATTGATTTCAACTTACGAAGCCCGCCTTGAAGCTCTAAAGGAAGCTTTAATTTTACACTCTAACCATTTTGAATTAATTCATCCAGTTCTGGTTGTAGAATCTAAACTATGGGAGTTAAAAGAAAACAATTTGGAAGAACTAAAATATTGTAGACTATTATTTCAAGATATTTCAGGCTTCGATACATGGATAGATATTGTAAATTACAATAGTTTAGATGAGTACCTTACAAATTCAAAAAAGTATGATGAATTTTATACTGAAAAAGGATTTAAGAATGATTAAAGGCAGCAGCTAACAATAAATATACGTAATGCGGGGCGATGTGATAAATTTGAGTTTTGTACATTTACTAAAAATTATCTCGGTTTGATAATGAAGAGCGTTGAAATCCCGCACTACGCATATTCGAGCCGTTGTGCCACATATATGAAAAACACTGCATACATATTACTTTTCTTGATTCTTAGTTCTTGTTTTAGCTCTATTGAACCTGAAACTCAAGCTGAGTATATTGAGTATAAATCCTCATTTGATTCTGTTTTGACAGCTCATATGCCAAGGATATTACCTAATTCATTCTATGGATATTCACATTCAGGTGGCAGATTTAGTGACTTAACACCAACAAAATCTTTTCATGTAAAAACTCAGTATTCCTTTAAAACAGGATACAAAATGCAAAAAGATAAACTTTTAACTAAAACAATCTTCCAGACGAATTCAAATGATACCTGTGCAATTAAGGTATTTACTGGATATGTAACTAAAAACAAGAAATACGCCGATAGTTTAAGAGCTTTAAACAGTATATGTGCAAAAGGATATCCAATACCAGAGTTTTGCTTTCCTGATAAACAGCAGCTAATTGATAATCCTAGCATTATCTATGTAATTAACTCAGATACCACGATTTCTAATAATAACCCGGACACAAAATATATTGACTATTTGCCAGATGAGTGGAATAAGGGATATTCAATTGGATTCTCAACAAATGACAAATATTTATTAATTGACTATTGGCTAGTTATTTGGTAAAAACCTTAATTATGAGAAAGATTCTTACAAAGTACGTTGTATTATTTGCTATCTACCTTTTGATATCAAATTTAATTTATTCATTAGGATTTAAAATCTACTTTAACATTGTAGAGGAGCCTCAATTGTCAGCAGATTTTGTTAGACAAAGTCAACTGATAATTAGAGGTATCGCCTCTTCATTTGGAATTGTTATTGCGATATTTATGATGTTTGATTTGAGACCAAAAAAAATATTAGAATGGATAATAATTATAATTACATTATTAAGCCCTGGCATTGGGATAATTTACTTTATGATTCGCACCATGATTCTGAACTCGGATAATACGTGGCACAACAATGTATAAAAAACATAAGTGGCACAGTGGTTTGCGGAAGTTTGGAGCATTTAATCAGCTCCGCCAAATCTGCGATTTGACGGTTTGCTTTGTAACTCTAATATTGTGTCAAAACGCAAATTTGGCTCAGTGCAAATTGATAGGTAAGAGCTACGAAATCACTTACGTTTCTTATACTAACCGTTGGCGGTAATCAGGTACGATATAGGGACATCCTTTACAAAGTTATAGGTACATAGTTTACACTTTTTAAAGTTGTAATTTGAAATAAAAAATCAGATTACTATGCCTTGGAAAGACACAACAGCTATGGAACAAAAAGTTGAATTTATTTGTGAATGGAATACAGGAAGATACACCATCACGGAATTATGTCAGGCCTTTGGGATCTCACGTCCTACAGCATATAGACTAATTCGCAATTATGAAAATTATGGTATAGAGGGACTGTTAGAGAAGTCCACTGCACCCAGAAATCACCCAAACAAGACGAAAAAAGAAATTGAGGATAAAGTTTTAGAACTGAAAGGGAAATACAAGCATTGGGGGGCTAAAAAGTTACATAAGCTATTGTATAACGATTTTGATGCATCAGTAATCCCAACGATCTTAACCGTCCACAATATTTTACTTAGAAATGGATTAGTGTGCCCTCAGAAGCGTTTAAGGCGAGTAAAACCAATACACCCTATTTATGATCCCAAAGAGTGCAACGAGGTCTGGAGTGCTGATTATAAAGGTAAATTCTTGATGGGCAATAAGAAGTATTGTCATGCATTAACAATAGCAGATTCAAAGAGCAGATATTTGTTTACAGCAAAAGGTCATTATGGAGAAAAGTTTAAACCGGTAAAAGAAGAGTTTACAAGGGTATTTAGAAAGTATGGAATGCCCAAACAAATACATACGGACAATGGAGCCCCATTTGGTGCTGTGGCGGCTATACAACGCTTTACAAGGCTATCCTACTGGTTTATTGATTTAGGGATATTACCAGTGTATTCGGACCCGGCACATCCCGAACAAAATGGCAGGCATGAGCGAATGCACCGTGATCTAAAAGCTTCATGTGCCTTACCATCAAGCTTTGATTTAAAATCCCAGCAACGCAAACTGAATAGCTTTGTAAGGGAATATAATCAGGTCCGACCACATGAAGCTTTAGATATGGAAACACCAGCAAAGGTTCATAAACACTCAAATAATGTTTTTCCAGAACGAATAAGAGCATGGGATTACCCTGGAAATATGAAGGTTTTAAAAGTAACTAAAAATGGTTCAGTACGCTGGGGAGCGTATTGGTGGGTTTATATATCAGCCAGCCTTATGGATAAACATATTGGTGCAGAAGAGGTTGGGAATGGTGTTTGGAAAGTGTTTTACAGAAATGTATTTTAGGTTACTTTAACGAAAAAGATATTAGAGACAAAGAAAAACCAATAAGGCTAAGCACTAATTTAGTGTAAAGCATGTGACTATAACTTTGTAAACCAGGTGCTTTAACAAACATCAAATTCAGATAAATAATTAAATATGCAAATTCTATTAAAAGCAAAACATTATCAGGTCTTTATAATATTAATAATCGGACTAATAATTAATAAAATAACAATTGAGGGTGACCAAATTTATTCAGCATTATTAAGTGTTATTGGCTTTTGGATTTATTTCTCATACCCATTTATTATTGGAGTTTCATTACATGGTTTTATTGCTCCGAATATTAAATTGAATAATACTCTATATCAGATTAACTTTTTAATATTTATGGCAACAATGTCGATTGTTTCAATTCTTTCTGATGGACAAGGAATGACTTTTAAAGGTCTCGCTGCCATTCCTGTCTTATACTTTTTTTATGCATTTCTCCATTACATATCCTTTACAGCGAAAATTATTAAAACAATAGAATTAGGCAGAGTAGCTAAACTCAATGACTATATTGGAGAGTTCTTCCTTTTAGTGTTTTTACCGATTGGCATTTGGTTTCTTCAACCAAGAATAAATAGAATAATTAGACCTGAAGAAAAATGACTACCGCCAACACGCTGGAAATAAAGCATGGCGCGGGTTGCTCGTCCTGACACTTTAGTCTACCGTCTTAGTCCCCCTATCGGGTGACACGACACCACGACTAATGCGCCACGACTTCATCCAGCCAACGT
>NZ_JAGUCO010000051.1 GCF_018271995.1 Carboxylicivirga linearis | reverse complement strand
GAACCTTCTTACCATACAAGATGATTCCTTTTCTGACTACTTTTAGACAAACAGAGTAAAGGTTAAAGTTCCAATACCAGTTTATGGGCTATAACGTTTGCTGGATGAAGTCGTGGCGCGTATGTCGTGGTGTCGTGTCACCCGATAGGGGGACTAAGACAGTAGACAAAGGCGTCAGGACGAGTTAAACGAGCCATGCTTTATTCCAGCGGGTTAGCTGCTGTACTTTCGATCTCATTAGCAATATTTTCAATGCTTTCCGCCTTTTTTAAAAATAATTCGTCAAAGATGTCTGCTAAAAGCCATATAATGATGATTGCTATTACATTAATCTTAATGGCAAAATCTGGATCATCAGTGTTGATTGACATATTAAAAGTAGAAGTAATAATTCCAAAATTAAATTTAAGAGCATTTTCAAATCCTACTAACAAATTAATTCCAGATGTAAACTCATAAGCATAGCCTCCGATCTTAAAACTTACTAATTGTAAAAAGAAATTTATTACAGATAGTATTAGTCCTAATTTAACTGTTTTTTGTGCTGCCAAATACCTACCACTCACAATTGAGAATACACTTAAAAATATTCCTATTAATAAAATTAATAATATAGGTCCATTAATCGTTTGTGTCCTCATTAGAAGTCGTATTAATAGTCCTATTCCTGCAATTCCTCCAATTATTTCGATCCAACTAATTATCGAAGTTGTGATCTTCGTGTTTTTTATTCTGAATTTCATTTAAAATTGATCTGTATGTTTTTTGTATGGCAGCTAACGTTCTTGCGGTATGAAACGGTTGGGTTTTCGGAGCGCGTTCGTATCCACCGTGGAAAAAGTTGATGCGAGAACAAATGCTCGCAAACCACTGAACCCCAACTGTTTTATGACCACATGTTATGGCCAGTTAATTTTATTTCTCTTTCAAATGTAGTTAATAATATAATCAGTCCAATTAAGCAATTAATCAATGAAAATAGCCAAAATTCATAATCTGAGTAAATCAAATAAACAATCACTCTCTCAATTATCAAACTCAATGAAATAATCCTAAGAATCAATAATCGTTGATAAATCTTTTTGTAGAAAATTCCAATCAGTGAAATCAGTATGTAAATAATGAATTTTCCAATCTCCGACGATAATGGCGAAGGTGAAAAATAAAGAATAAAAATCCATGAATTAAGTTGCATTAGAGTATTTATCAATCCTATTACAATTAATCCAATCCGAAATAGTAAAGTTTTTTGTTTTGGATTTAGTTTTCTCATTACTTGATTTGAATCTCTAAAGTATTTGACAGTAAATTATAGTATCCTAAGCCAATGGTATATTTCCCTTTTGGAATTAGTCCATTCTCAATATAATCCTTAAATGCTGGTATACTCTGTAAAGCAACCTTGCCAGTTATCTTAGAATTAGGCTCGATAGATTTATAATAATCTTTGAGGTCTTTCTCGAAAAATAAAGTGGACGAATAATAAGTCCTTGTAGGATATTTACATATACTTGAATCATTTTCATCAAGAATCGAAGCTGTCATGCCCATCGGATGATTCCAATATTCTTTAATCAATATTTCTTGTGTACTATCTGAAACATTTAGAAAAGTATAATCAATCCAGATAGTGTCTCCCAGGTTGTATGATTCTCTGTCTGTGGTAATTTTTAAACGAATCTTTTTGGGAAGCTCTTTTCCATTCTCGTTGAAAATTATATTCTGGCTAAAGCTATTAATGCTCAGAATCAAACAACAAATAATCAAAATGTTACTTCTCATGCTGTGTCGCAGTTTAATTGGCCATAACGTTTGCTGGATGAAGTCGTGGCGCATTAGTCGTGGTGTCGTGTCACCCGTTTGGGATGACAGGACAGTAGACAAAGGCGTCAGGACGCGCAAACCTAGCCATGCTTTATTCCAGCGTGTTATGTGTAGGCTTTTATTTGTCAAAATATTTGATTATGAATTCAAAATTAGTCAGAACATATATGCTACATGCAAGTAAAACTGAACTTGCAAGGATTAATGAAATAACTTCTGGCTTTACTCCACGTTCAATTACTGCTTCTGATTCATTCATTGGGTCATAAAATACAGTCACTCTGCTACCTTTGGGATACTTTTCTATTATATTACGACTTTTAGACTTTTTGAAAGTCGAGGATGATGAACTTCCATAATAAATACGTGTTGAACAATATTCTTTTCCGTTAACTAAATATTTATACTCAACTTTAGGATTGTAAACTTTATCAGATTCTCCAAAGCTTTTAGTAATATCAAGTTCAGAATTTAATATTTCTCCTTCGGCGGATAGCCAATTCTTACTCGAATTTGCTTTAATTAATGATCTTAAATTAAAGATCAGAATAATAAGTCCAACAATTAGAGTTATTATTCCTGCAATCTGTAATGGGTGTAAAGTCATAATACTTTCCTATATAGTTTTTTAACTAAGCTGTACTTCAAGCTTACACATAACGTTTGCTGGATGAAGTCGTGGCGCGTTAGTCGTGGTGTCGTGTCACCCCCTAGGGGGACTAAGACGGTAGACTAAGGTGTCAGGACGAGGCGTACGAGCCATGCTTTATTCCAGCGGGTTAGCACCTGTAGTTTTTATTGCCTTAATATATAGTATTTCTGAATCCAATAAATCGAAATAGGGAAATAAAAGAGTTGGAAAAATCTCGAAAGATATCTCTTTGTCTTTCTAAATCCGTAGAAATATTCATTATCTATATTTTCATAGTCAACCATATTTTTGCTAATTATTCCATTACATATAAACCAAGTCAGAATGATGAGAATTGGTACAATTGGAATTGTCCAGTCTAGTATACTTTTGTCAAGATATTGATGTCCATAACCAATAGAAAACAAACTGAAAACGGATAATAATAAAAACGTGGAAAGAAAATTAAATAATCGAATGTCTTTCTTGTTTTTTAATATGGTATAAAGTCCGACTTGTCTTAGCCAAATTGTATAGAAAGGAAAAAATAGTCCAAATATCCAAAATGTCTTGGTAGGAGATAGATTAACTATCCAATTGGTTAGTCTATTTGTATTTAAAGTGTTCATATGCTTTCACTATAGGTGCTAACGTTTGCTGGATGAAGTCGTGGCGCGTTAGTCGTGGTGTCGTGTCACCCGATAGGGGGACTAAGACGGTAGACTAAAGTGTCAGGACGAGCAAGCTGCGCCATGCTTTATTTCCAGCGTGTTGGGCTTTCGTGCTTTCTTTTTTATGCTATTCAAATTCATCCAAGTCACTAATCTCAATTAAGGACGAAGTCGAATATAGTCTATGTGACAAGTTAATTAATGATTTTTTAGGTTTGCTGTTGGAATAAACCACCACCCACATCAAACCTTGACAGTTATTCTTTTCACAATAATAAGGATTCCTGTTAGGCATTATTGTTCTAAAATAGTCCTTTTTATTCACTGTATATTTATAAGTCAGATAAGGATTATTTTCAGCTCCCACTAAGTTAAAATCACTGAATGTTCCTATTGTAATGCTAAAGTCTTTTTTGATGAAGCTTTTATTTGATTCTTCTATGCTAGACTGCACAATAGCTCCAATGGAAAAGAACAAAACAATAAGTCCAACAATAACTAAATCTTTCTCCTTCTTTCTTACTAATTCAAAAAACATGTGTCCTCTTAAATTTTGTGTCTTTGGCTACTTAATTTCTAATTAGTCTTTAATAGATGTCTTAGTGATTCACCACTTATAATAATAAGTTGCCTCATGGCATGAAGCCCAACGGTCAGGCTATGAAGCGTTGGCTTGTGTTGCGCCTGCGGCAAGCCTATGCTTTATTAGCCATTGTTGCCAATAGTTATTTTTCACTTTGATTTAATCCTCCCTTCCAGTCCATTATGTAATTTGTTATTTCTGGATAGAGTATACTAATGGAAGACATGGCAAGAAAAAAATATGAAGAAAAATAATTAAAATGACAGTTCTTATTACTATCAGGTTTTACGAATCTATTTTTCAAAGCCTTTCCTCTATGAAATGGAAACATTAATGTTTTATCATTCTCATCAAAATAAGCGAAAAGCCCATCCTCAATACTCAATATTAAATTATGTTTTTGGTAAGGTTTGATGTCAGAATCATAAAGAATATTTATGTCGTGAACTAGATTTTCAATATTAAAATCAAGTTTTTTACAGATTAAAAAGCTAAATATACTATCATAATGATATTCGCTAGGAGAAAACTCACCATATGAGTCACGTTTTAATGCAACTGGTGTTTTTATACTTTCACGCATTATTTTATTCCTAGCCATTTTATTAATAGCCGTTTTAAAGTCAGCTTTTGATAGGTTAGATTTTATTTCACCAATTCCAACTGTTGTTTCTACAGGAAAAAATCTTTGTCTATCGCTATTTTCAATTAATGCAGTACTTTTAGCGTCATAAATAACAATATCACACTGAGTACTAATTTCATCCGAATCATTAATCAGAAATCCACTACTTATATCTAAATAATGGGGAGTTAATAATCTTAAAAAATCTTTACATACGCTTTCTCTATATGTTCCATATTCGCCAGGGTGAATTAATTTCTTTTCTTCAGCATTCCAAAACAAATCCTTAGAAGTCTTTTCAAATGCTAACCTAAAGTTCTCAACTTTTTCATCTAAAATAGATTGAAAAATTTTATTTCCCATTGTTCTTAATTTATATAGAGTTATTGGCTAAGCCCAAGTCTATTATAACTAAGCAAGAATTAAGTCTGATATTAAATAAGTTTCCATTCCCTGCCCAAACCTTTCAAAGTCACCAAACCCACAAACAGCATAACCATTCTTAATTTCAAACACTTGCATAACACCTTTAATGGCATCTATCTTTGAGTTCTTATGTCTTACTCTACTTCCTTTTTGTATCATGATAGTTTAGTTTTTAATTATTGGCAACGTTTGCTGGATGAAGTCGTGGCGCATTAGTCGTGGTGTCGTGTCACCCGATAGGGGGACTAAGACGGTAGACTAAAGTGTCAGGACGAGCCGACCGAGCCATGCTTTATTTCCAGCGTGT
>NZ_JAGUCO010000050.1 GCF_018271995.1 Carboxylicivirga linearis | reverse complement strand
GTTGCCTTTGAGGTGAGAGATGCATTGGGCATGCCACAAAACTTTAACGGATTGGTAGTTGATGAGAATGACCAAATTGTAACAGCTGCTAAAACAATGTGGAGGGGAAAAGGAGTCTTCAATATAAATCCTCAACCCGGCAAACAATATTTTATAAAAGAATTAGGGCAAACTGATACTTTGAATGGCTTTCCATTGCCCAATGCCTTATCAGAAGGATGGGTAATGAATGTTGTTGATCAGGGCAAGGAATACCCATTGGCCATTACTATTTCAAAATCGGGTTCTATAGCTGATACTACTTTGTTTTTGCTGGCAACCCAAAATGGTATGGCTAAAGATGCTCTTATAATAAATATGTCGGGTAGAGTAATCTTAACAACTGAACTTGCTAAGACTGAATTCAACAGCGGTATTGTGCAATTAACCCTTTTCGATCAAAACCAAATGGCGCGTACAGAGCGATTGGTTTTTATCAAAAAAGAGGATGCTTTAAATATCTCCATAAAAGAAGATAAATTACCCAAAGGAAGTCGTGATTCTGTTTTACTAACCATGTTGGTTACCAGTCAGGAAGGAGACCCTGTTGAAGGGAATTTTTCCATTGCAGTTACAGATGCCACAAGAGTGCCGGATAAAGCGTATGGTTCAGCCAATATCAATCAATACGTATCGTTGTATTCCGATTTACCGGGGTTGAAATTGAATGATCCTGTATTATTTGAAGATACAGGAGAAGGCAATTTTAAATCGGAATTGCTAATGCTAACCAATGGCTGGAGAAGATATCAGTGGGAAGAAGTGTTGACTGATGCCATCATCGTTCCTGAGTATGAAGAAGAACCAGGACTTTATGTTCAGGGAAAAGTTAGGTCATTATGGAGGAAAGAAAAAATTCCGGAAGGGATAGATGTAAGCATGATTGCTGGCAGTGTATTTGAACATTATAATGATAAGTTAGATGAAAACGGAGAGTTTACCTTTATAATGAAGGATTTTAATGATACCAAGAGAGTGGTGTTACAAACGAAAAATAAGAAGGATAAAAAACACGATTATAGACTGGATATAAAAAATAGTTATCAGCATAGGCTAACAGATCAATATGATTATCTCGAAAAAGCTTATTTAGTAAATAATGAAGAGGAAATGACTGATGCTACTGAAGAAGTAACTATTGAAAAACAAGTGTTGGAGCGAGAATTAGATCGTGTTGTTCTTGAAGATACCTTTGTTGTTACTACAGATTATTCCATTAAAGAAGTGGAGAAAAAGGCTGAGTTAGAAAAGTCTCCAAAAGGCCAAATGAACGAAAGATATGGAGCTCCTGAATATTCAATTGGAGAAGCCCGAATTCAGGAATTAATGGAAGAAAAGTCCTGGTACAATGGTATTTTTTCTTTGTTATATGATGAATTTCCAAATTTAAGAATATCTGTATCTTCCCGTCCTTCAAAAATTAGTGCTTCATATGATAGGAACGGAGCAATAAGTTATAATGTAAGTCCTGCTGGTCCACCAACTATATGGTTTCAATTTATTGGGATAGGAAGACATCAGGTTTACATGTTTATTGATGGAGAAATGGTTGCAAGTGGTGATCTTGAAGGTTCAGGAGTTATTAATGGTTATTTGACCATGGACGATTTAATGAGTTTAGATCCAAAAGAAGTAAAGTCAGTAGATCTTTTATTTCCTAAATCACCCTCAACCAGAGGTGAGTTACTAAATGACTTTACAAGTCGAGAGGTGAATGTTCTTGGGGTTAATGAACCCATGTCAACTCTTGAAGGTAGAATGGGTAATGTAATTTCCGCAACTGAGGTTCTTGCGTTACCAACAGCAATTCTTTCCATTTATACAAAAAGCGGTGGTGGCATTTATAGTACCATTGCTTATAAAGGGCTTTCTAACTTTACCATTCAAGGTTTTAAGAAAATTAAGGATTTTTATCATTTAGATTATTCAACAGGATTAAAAGATAGTGTCTGGGTTGATGAACGAAATACATTGGCCTGGTATCCAAATGTTGAAACCGATTATAATGGAAAAGCAGATTTAAAATTTTACTCTTCAAATATTTCAAACAAGATTCGGCTGGAAGTTAATGGGGTTTCAAATGTTGGTGAGTTAGGTAGTTTGGTTTATAATACTCAGGATTCTTTGTTCATTTTTGATTCAGATATGGATAGCAGAAGAAAAATTCAAGATATTCAAGTGAAAAATAAGCAAAAAGGACCTCGTGTAGTACTTTCAAGTAGAGGTCCTGCTGTATATGCACATATTAGTAATCCTGATCGGGGTTGGAGTACTTTTACTTCAGCTGATGGGCAATTCAAAGTTAATAACAGAATTATTAATGAAAACAGTGATTTACTTATCGAAAAGGCCGGTTATAATAATGTTAGTACTACGTTTCTTGACTTGTTGAATCAGGAAGAGGCTATTTTGGAAAAAGCAGATATTAATTTAGTTAGCATTAAAGCTACAGATATTGTCAAGAAGTTGTATCGAAATAGATTTAGAAATAGGAATTCGACAACACTCTATTCAAAAGGAGCTTATAGAGAGAAATTATTTGATGGAGAATCTTTACATCAATTAAGCGATTATGGTTTTATACAGGAATGGCCAAATATGGCAGAGCGACAAATGTATATTGATAGTAAAATAACGGGAGGAAGAGAATTTAATTCAATGGATGTAAATAAGAAAGTAAACTTTATTCCTATGAATCGCGGAGAAATAATTCCAAATTTCGATCCATTGTATTATCTGCATTCATTTTTAGATTTATCACTTTATAAAGATTATGAGTATACCTTGGTAGGAGAAGTCGAGTTTCAAGGACGCATGATGTATCATATTCAGTTCGATCAAAAAGAGGGGTTAACTTATACATATTATCAAGGGGATTTATTGGTTGATGCTGAAACTTATGGGTTAGCTTGGGCTAAATGGCGCATTAGTGATAAAGGAATGAAGTATGTGATGCCCGATATGTATTTAGTTTGCGATTTCACTCCTGATCAATTTGAGTTGAATAATGAGTATCGCGAGATGACCTGGAGGTTTAATGGGGTAAATTGGGAACCTGATTTTGCTATTTATAATGTATCGTTCGACTTAAATGGTGAAACTAAAAGGATTGAGCAGGAAATAATTTGGAAAGTCATTTCTAAATTTGAATATAAGGAGAAAGATTCTCAGGTGCCTAAAGAATGGCATAAAACAGCCACTCTACAAAAGAATAATGAGTATAATCCTGAGCAATGGCGTGATAGCTGGATGTTGCCACCGGATAAGAATATTAATGAGCAAATTAAATATCTAAACGAGATGATTAGTTATGAATGATTATTTTAATAGATGAAAAGATTGTTCATTATAACCAAACCTAGAATTTTATGAAATTAACCAACCCTAAACCATCTTTTATTACCATAGCATTTTTGGTGCTAATTTCTCTTACTCTAGTATCTCCAGTATCAGCGCAAAACTGGGAAGATATTATTAAAAAGCTCCAGCTTCATCAAACACTTCAACATAACGAAAAAGTATTTGTACAAACCGATCGGCCCATATATTTACCGGGAGAAACCTTATGGTTTAATGCCTTTATAATTAATGCTGCTACGCAGGAGTTAAATCAAACAGAGGTAGTTTTACATGTTGAATTGCTAAATCCGAATAAGAGTATCTTTTTGAAAGAGATGTTTAAGATCGAAAATGGTTTGGCAGCCGGGCAATTAGAGTTAAAGGAGAACACTAAGCCGGGTAAATACTATTTGGTGGCTTATACCAACTGGATGCGAAATGCCGGAAGTGAGTATTATTTTTCGAAGGAGATAATTGTTTCAGGTGAAGGTGAGAGATCTCATTCAACAGGAATAAGTGCATCAAGCCAACAAAACAATAAATTAGCCAATGAAATAGGGGAAGTATCTGAGGTAAAACAACAACTACAGATTGAGTTTTACCCCGAAGGAGGTGATCTGGTGGCAGGTATTTCTTCCAAAGTTGCCTTTGAAGTTCGGGATGCACTAGGCATGCCACAAAGCTTTAATGGTATATTAGTTGATGATAAAGGACAAATTGTAACTGCTGCTAAAACCATGTGGCGGGGAAAAGGTGTATTTACTTTAACTCCAGAAACAAATAAACAATATTTTATAAAGGAAGTAGGGCAATCAGACAGCTTACAAACCTATCCATTATCTGATGCCTTATCAGAAGGATTGGCTATGACGGTTGTTGATCAGGACATAGAAAACCCATTGACGATTACTGTTTCAAAGTCTGGTTCTATAGCTGATACTACTTTGTTTTTACTGGCAACCCAAAATGGTAAGGTAAAAGATGCTCTTATAATAAATATGTCGGGTAGAGAAACCTTAACAACTGAACTTGCTAAGACTGAATTCAACAGCGGTATTGTGCAATTAACCCTTTTCGATCAAAACCAAATGGCGCGTGCAGAGCGATTGGTTTTTATCAAAAAAGAGGATGCTTTAAATATCGCCATAAACGAAGATAAATTACCCGAAGGAAGTCGTGATTCTGTTTTACTAACCATGTTGGTTACCAGTAGTGATGGTGATCCTGTTGAAGGGAATTTCTCTATTGCAGTTACCGATGCCACTAGGGTGCCTGATAAGGCGTATGGTTCAGCCAATATCAATCAATACTTATCGTTGTATTCCGATTTACCGGGGTTGAAATTGAATGATCCCATATTATTTGAAGATACAGGAGAAAGCAATTTTAAATCGGAATTATTGATGCTAACTAATGGCTGGAGAAGATATCAGTGGGAAGAAGTGTTGACTGATTCTTTAACGATTCCTGACTATTTAGAAGAACCCGGAATTTACGTAAAAGGAAAAGTGACATCCTTATGGGGTAAAGATAACGTGCCCAAGGGGGCGGAAGTAACAATGATTGCGGGTAACGTTTTTGATAGTTACAATGATAAGTTAGATGAAAATGGAGAATTTACTTTTATCATGCACGATTTTTATGATAGTAAAAAAGTAACGTTTCAGACAAAAAATCAAAAGGGTAAAAAAAAGGACTTTGAAATAGATATCCTGACTAATTACCAGTCCGATACGATTGATCAGTTTGATTATCTGGGACAAGCAAATAGTAATGATATAAGCTTGGTTAATATTGATATACATGATATTCAAATATCGCAAGATGTTTTGCAGAAAGAATTAAACAGGGTAGTTGTTGAAGATACTTTTATGGTTACAACTGATGTTTCCATTAAAGAGGTAGATGTTAGTGCAGAAAGTAAGAAATCAACCAAAGCCCAGATGAATGAAAAGTATGGAGTTCCTAATTCTTCGATTGGCAAAATAAAGGTGGAAGAACTAATGGAAGAAAACTCACGGTATGATGGTCTTTTTTCTCTCATATATGAAGCATTTCCTGATCTGCGAATCAGTAAATACAATGTTGATAAAAATGAAATTGAGTTTAAAAAAGCTAATACTCACGGATTTAAATTTGGGACTTCTGGGGGGCTATCAAATTATAATGTAAATAGTGAAGAGCATACTGATATACAGGTGATACCTGAAATTAGTTTTCAATTGATTGGGAAACAAAGACATCGTTTTTTTGTATTTGTGGATGGTCAAATGATTGCAGCTTCAAATATTAGAGGAGTTATTAGGAAAGCATACAGAAACTATACCCTTGATGATTTAATAGCAATAGATCCCAAAGATGTTCAATCAATAGATCTTCTATTTCCCGATTCAGAATTAGCTAAAGCCCGTTTAACCGATGAAGCCAGGTATTATAATGGTGGTGATGAAATAGATCGAACGGTTCCAGGAGGGATTAATCCGTTTAAATATCAATCAGAGATTATTTCAACACCAGTTGCAGTGTTGTCTATATATACCAAAGCTGGAGGCGGTTTGTATAGTACAGCGGCTTATAAAGGAATTTCAAATGTTACGATTCAGGGGTATAAAAGAACCAAAGAATTTTATCACTACGATTATTCAACAGCTTTTAAGGATAGTGTACA
>NZ_JAGUCO010000004.1 GCF_018271995.1 Carboxylicivirga linearis | reverse complement strand
CTTCTTACCATACAAGATGATTCCTTTTCTGACTACTTTTAGACAAACAGAGTAAAGGTTAAAGTTCCAATACCAGTTTATGGGCTATAACTACTCTGTAACCGTCAGTAGTTAATCAATTATACTAATTGCTTGGTTTATTGATATAAAGTCGTTTTTAAATAATTATAAGTGTTTAACCAATTTAAACGCATATAAACGACTTGTATTCAATAAAGCTCCTTAAAACTAAACATAATTGGCGTATAACTATAAATTATCTCTTAGAAATTTTTAACAATGGGGCTAATTGTTTGATTGTATTATGGGGTACATTAATTATACTTTCAGTGTATAAAACATCTAATAGTTAGGTTAATTTTTAATTCCACAACCGTGGAACGTTTGCTGAATTATACATTTTTGTTGACACGTTTGTGTAGTAGTTTCCTAACGATTGGGGGCGAACTCCACGATCGTGTCATTAAAAAAAAATCTTCAAGATTGAACTCCACGTTCGTGTCGTAAAAACTGTGCTGCTCATTTTGCATTCCACGTTGGTGTCGTTCATTCTAAATTGTCAGCTTTTATTTCCACGCTCGTGGAGAAGGTTTCTGGTGGCTTTTTTATCTGAATACTAGTGTCGTACACACTAAATAGTTATTATTTGTATAATATAAATATTCATTAAAGTTGGTTGTTATAATTATTTACATTAAATTATGTTCCAATAACTTTTTACAAACTTAAAAACCTAAGTGATGATCGTACAAATTGTATATTCCTATTTTAGTCTTTCTCGATTGGTTGATCTGGCTAATAAAATAACCGGGTTATTAAACAACAAGTTTCCTGATAATGCTATGCTTACTACCGTTTTATCGGCCATTGAGGCAAATGTAAAAGTTGCTTTACAATCGGTAGGTAGCACCCAAAAGCAAAATCTTACAGAAGCAATTAAGGATGCTGATCTGCTCAGAGACAATTGTTTTATTTCGTTGAAAGATCATGTAAGGGCTGGTTTGCGACGAAATAATACTAAATATAATAGTGCTTGCCAAGCCTTATGGTCGGTATTTATAAAGAATGGCACAAAACTTTATGATATGTCTAATGATGAGCAAACAGCTGCTACCAAAAGTTTGCTCACGGATTTAAACACAACTGACAATCAGCCCCATTTCAAAACCATTCATGCAGTGGAGTGGTTGAACGAACTACAAATGGCTAACGATCAGTTTATAGAACTATCGAAACAGCGCAGTGCGGCCCGCTCAACAGATACCACTATACCGGATGACGAAGCCTTTAAACAATTGCGACAGTCGGTAGATCTGCTCGAAAATGTTTTAAATACCCTGTATATGATGAACGATCCGGAAGGAATACAGGAGGCAGTAAATGAAATTAATCAGTATATAACAGAGGCAAATACCTCGGCTCGTCAGAGTAAATAAAATACGTCTTTTTTACTCATATTTTCTAAAATTTAGTTGAGCACCTCAAACGTGGGGTGCTTTTTTATTTTACTCCATTTATATTCATTCACTGGGTGAAGTTTTATAGCAACCAAAAACAATTTATCACCTGTCTTGTTTGTAATAGCTAAACACAACCAATGAGAAAGATGTCATTAATAGCCTTCTTCATGCTTTGTATTTCAGTTATACATGCCGAAGAATGGGTTACCGATTTTAACGAAGCCAAACAATTGGCGGCCAGCGAGCATAAAAATATTCTGATGTTGTTTCAGGGTTCCGACTGGTGTTCGGTGTGTATGCGCTTAGATAAAGAGATTTTGTCGACCGACGAGTTTCTGAAAAAAGCCAAAGAGCAATATGTATTGCTAAAAGTTGATTTTCCTCGCCGAAAAGCGAACGCCTTACCTAAGGAACAGCAAGAGAAGAATAATCGCCTTTTTGAAAAGTATAATCAAAAAGGTTATTTCCCTCTGGTTGTTATTCTTGATGAAAAAGGAGATGTGTTGGGTGAAACCGGTTATAAAAAGATGTCGCCAGACGAGTATTTTAATCATTTAACGGCTTTAAAACAGTAGGTTTTGAAGAAAACAGGTCTGCCAACTTTTATGCTGTTGTTCATCTCTTTTATGAGTCAATCGCAACAGGTTTATCAGCGAGAATTGTTATTGATGGGATGTGATTTTGGTATAACAGTGGTGGCTGATGAACAAAAAGAAGCCGATGTATATATTCAAAAAGCAATTGATGAGATAACCAGGATAGAAAAGCTTATTTCATCGTGGGATGTAGCTTCTCAAACGTCGCTTGTAAATAAAAATGCGGGTTTGAAACCCGTTAAAGTGCATCCTTTATTATTTGAACTCATACAGCATTCGCTAGCTATTTCAAAATTAACCGATGGGGCTTTTGATATCACCTTTGCTTCGCTCGACCCGGTTTGGAAGTTCGACGGCAGTATGAAAAGAATGCCTGCAAAAGAAGAAATTAGTGCTTCGGTATCAAATATTGGTTTTCAGAATATACAGCTTAACGATAAAGATACTACTGTATTTTTATTGAAAAAGGGTATGAAAATTGGGTTTGGTGCCATTGGTAAAGGCTTTGCTGCCGATAAAGCCAAGCACTTATTAATGCAACTGGGTGTTACAGGAGGTATTATTAATGCTTCGGGCGATTTAAATGTTTGGGGCACTAAATCCAATGGAATGGATTGGACGGTAGCCATAACCAATCCGCTAAAGAAACAAAAGGCATTTGCTCATCTCCCAATTCATAATGGTGCTGTAGCAACATCGGGTAACTACGAAAAGTTTGTTACTATCGATGGTAAAAAGTATTCACATATTATCAATCCTAAAACCGGATATCCTTCTGAAGGATTGGTTAGTGTGACAGTATTTTCGCCAAAAGCTGAATTATGCGATGCTTTGGCAACAGCTATTTTTGTGATGGGCAAAGAAGTAGGTATTGATCGTATTAATCAGTTGCCCAAAACAGAGTGTATTCTTATTGATGAAGAAGGTAATGTGTTTACTTCCGATAATATTAAATTAGAATTGCAATGAAAAAGAAAATGGTAATAATTGCGTTGACTTCCCTGTTAATGTACAGTTGCGTAGCCGTTAAGGAATATGAAAAAGTAAAATTGAATGATCCTGATATGGCATTAAGTACTCGTTCGGGAGATCGTTACGAATCTACTTTTCATTCGTATCGCGAAGCGGCTTCTGGAGCTAACGGAGGAAAAACTGGTGGAGGATGTGGTTGTAATTAATAGAAACAATTGGGATGAAAAGAATAAGTAGATACCAAATATTTTGTTCTGTTGTAGGTGTTTTAGCCTTTACAGGGGCAAGAGCTCAGAATAGAAAGGAAGAAAGAAATGATGGAGAGTATAAAAAACGTGTGCTCGAAAGGACTGAAGTTGATTTCTTAACCAGCATATATAATCAGGATGGGGAAAATGCTGCTGTAAGCGGCGGTAAAGGGACCGAGCAATTAACCGATGGTGCTGCAGCTATTGTGGTAAGTGTGCCTTTAAATGATGATGATGTGCTTACTATTGATGCCAGTGTTTCGGCTTACACCTCAGCTTCGTCAAGTAATATTAATCCGTTTGACGGAGAACAGCCTGCTGATCCTTTTCGGGCTTCTTCAGGAGCTTCAAAGAGCGATGTGTGGTCAAATTTTACGGGTACTTATAGTCATTCATCCGACGATCGTAATTCTATATGGAGCTCTCATTTTTCTGTTTCATCAGAGTTCGATTATTTTTCGTTGGGTTTTGGTGGAGGATACACCCGTTTGCTGAATGAGAAAAATACTGAATTACATGCTAAACTGTCCGTTCATTTAGATAGCTGGAGTTTATTATATCCGTATGAACTACGTCCGTTTGGTGAAGGAGGAGAGGGGCTTGATGATCCGTTCTTTAGCCTGCATAATATTACCGGTAATCCAGATTATGCTCCGGTCTTTAGTGAGCATTCTTCCAAAAAACGTAACTCTTATGCTTTAGGCCTGTCTGTCTCACAAATTTTTACTTCAAATTTTCAAGGTATTTTCCTGTTTGATTTAATTCAGCAAAATGGCTTATTGTCAACACCTTTTCAGAGGGTTTATTTTGCCGATACTGAGGCGTCATTTATCGATCAGTTTCAATTGGCTGATGATGTTGAACAATTACCCGATGCCCGTTTAAAAATAGCATTGGGTACACGCCTGCATTATTATCTTAACGAAATAGTGGTGGCGAGAGCTTTTTACCGATATTACTTTGATGAGTGGGGTGTTTTATCGCATACTGCTAATGTTGAGTTGCCAGTTAAAATTAGTCAACGTTTTACATTGTATCCTTCGTATCGATACTATTACCAGTCGGCTGCCGACTATTTCAAACCATTTGAGCAGCATTTATCCACAGATCAATACTATACTTCCGATTACGATTTGTCGGAATTTACAGCCAATCAACTCGGTTTTGGAATAAGCTATTCCGATATTTTTACCGAATCACATATCTGGCGTTTAGGTATTAAATCCATCGATCTGAAGTATAATTACTACGAACGAAATTCAGGATTTCATGCTAATTTAATTTCGGCCGGTATTAAGTTGGTGGTGGATTAAGGGGTAGACTAAAATTGATAGCCTGTTCTTAAATAAAGATAGTTTTTGTCTGGTTGCTTTTAAAGAATAAGAATACTACAACTGACTAAATACTTCAACATCAGTAATAACATCTATTCCCAATAACCCGGTGGCGAATGTGTAGGTGATATGGTTGTTGCGTAAAAACGGAGTATAATCAAAAAACATTCTTACTCCGGGGGAGTTTTTGTATTGCTCGTTGGATAGTTGAATGGTAAAAAAAACCTTATCGTCAGCGTATTGGTCATAGGTGTACCGATACGTTTCGGTATAAGGGGCATGGGTTGATACACGGTTCATCAGAAAAAATAAGCTGATGAGTGTTGGAGCCACCACTATGCGTATTAAATATCTGTAATAGCGCGATTGAACAGCGAAGGAAGCACCAACTGCCAATAATAATAAAACACTGTAAACAAGAGCAATGGTTTGCAGGGGCAGAAGGGTGTTGAGTACCACTTTAAAAAACACAAGGATGTTGAAGATGGTAAAGAACATCAACCGAAATATTTTAGAGCGAATGGTGGATGCCTGCCAGCCAAAAATCGAGAGCAGAAATTCTTTGTTAAAGGTTCGTATCAGAAATTTAATCCAGAACGGAGCCGTTGGAATAATAAAAATTAATCCAAACAGCAATGCTTTTAGTCCATGCTTTGAATAAGCAATAATGGGAACCCCGAAAATAAACAGCATTAAAAAAACGGTGCCTATAAAGTCAACAATTGAGTTGACGGCTTCCGTTGTTCGGTATAAATCCGATTTCAGATAAGCTTCGTATTTCATCCGGGCATGCTGCCGTGCTCTTTCGCGTGCTTTCTGTCGGTTGAAATCGTTCCATGTTTTCCAGAACTCATCCATGGTAGCCGACTGCTCTGCTTTATCCCGGATGGCCTTTTTATGGTTATGCAGCTGCTCAAAATACTCAAAGGCTTCGTTTATCAGAATGAATTGATCGTGAGCATTATCTTCCTTATTAATGTCGGGATGATATTGCTTGGCTTTGCTACGATAGGCTTTTTTAATTTGCTCCATCGAAGCATTTCGGGTTATGCCTAGTATTTTGTAGTAATCATTCATTTAAAAACAGTCCGAAGTCCGAAGCCTGAGGTCCGCATGAGTAATACTGTGGACAGCACTCTTCACACTCTTTAAAATAATCCGTGAATTTGAGCATCCACCTTATCGATGATCATACTCAAATCAGACTTGTTTTTAATAAAGTCAATTTCATTGGCATCAATAATCAAAAGTTTGCCATTGGTGTATCCCTGAATCCAGGCTTCGTAGCGTTCGTTTAATCGTTTCAGATAATCTAAACGGATATTGTTTTCGTAGCTGCGGCCGCGCATTTGTATTTGATTCACCAGTGTTGGAATGGAAGCTCTCAGGTATATTAACAGATCCGGCGCCTGCACAAAGCTGTTCATCAATTCAAAAAGAGAAAAATAGTTTTCGTAATCCCTACGACTCATCAAACCCATATCGTGCAGGTTGGGCGCAAAAATATAGGCATCTTCGTATATGGTACGATCCTGAATAACTGTTTTGCCGGCTGCACGGAATTGCTGCACCGATGAAAAACGACTTTTTAAGAAATAAACCTGCAGGTTAAACGACCAGCGAGGCATGTCTTCGTAAAAATCAGCCAGGTACGGATTCTCATCTACATCTTCGTAGTGGGGTTCCCAACCATAATGACGTGCCAACAATTCGGTTAATGATGTTTTTCCCGATCCAATATTTCCTGCAACTGCAATATGCATATCCTTCTCTTATTTTTTATTTATCTTCAATAGTTCCTCAATGTACTCGCGGTTATTAGCCAGTCGAGGAACCTTATTTTGTCCACCCAATTTGTTTTTGCTTCTCAGCCAATCCATAAATAAATGCTCGCGGGCTACTTCTACATGAGGCATTTCCAGGGTCATGTTTTTATAGCGCTTGGCCTCGTAATCGCTATTCGCTTTCTTCAATCCATCGTCCAGCAATTGTTTGAATTTTTCCAGATCTTCCGGATGTTTCTCAAATTCAATAAGCCACTGATGGGCTCCCTTCGATTCTTTCCCCATAAAAATAGGAGCTGCGGTATATTCTTTAATAACAGCTCCTGTTTGCTCACAGGCTTCGTTCAATGCTTTATCGGCATTTTCAATCATCAGCTCTTCGCCAAAAGCATTGATAAAATGTTTGGTTCTGCCGGTAATTACTATTCGGTGAGGGAAAGTAGTTTCAAACTTAACCGTATCGCCAATTAAGTAACGCCAAATACCACCGTTGGTTGTAATTACCAGCGCATAATCTTTACCTGTTTCCACTTGTTCGATGGTAAGTGCTTTAGGATGAGGTTTACCCAATTCTGATAAAGGAACAAATTCGTAGAAAATGCCATAGTCAAGCATTAACAACATCGACTGAATGGTTAAATCATCCTGAATAGCAAAGAAACCTTCTGATGCATTATAGGTTTCGAGATAATTCATCTTATCTGATGGAATTAACTCTTTATATTGATTTCGATATGGCGTAAAATTAATTCCTCCGTGAATAAATAACTCCAGGTTAGGCCAGATATCCAGCAGGTTATTTTTACCACTTTTCTTTAACAGATGCTTTATCAATACCAGAAACCAGCTGGGAACTCCTGCCAGTGATGTTACATTCTCGACAAGTGTTGTTTCTGTGATTTTTTCCAGTTTAGCTTCCCATTCATCCATTAAGGCTATAGATTGGTCGGGAGTTCGCATAAAGTGAGTCCAAAAAGGAAGGTTCTCTATTAAAATGGCCGATAAATCACCGTAATAGCTGTCGTTACTAAAGTTATTAATCTGATGGCTGCCTCCTAAAGTCAGGCATTTGCCACTAAACATATCCGATTCGGGCCTATTCTCGATATAAAGAGCCAACACATCTTTACCTCCTCTGAAATGACAATCTTCCAACGATTCTTTCGAAACCGGAATAAATTTGCTTTTTGATGAGGTAGTTCCCGACGATTTGGCAAACCATTTGATCTCACCTGGCCATAGAAGGTTTTTTTCACCCTTCTTCATTCTTTCCACATAAGGCTTTAAACCTTCGTAATCCGAAACAGGAATTCGCTCTGCAAAGGTTTCATAGTTTTTAATACTTGCAAAGTCGTGCAATTTACCCAAATAGGTGTCTTTGGCAGATTTGATAATACGATGAAGCTGTTCGTTCTGAACTTGGCCCGGATTGCTTTTAAAGCTATCTATCTGCGACAATCGTCGCGTATTGACAAGGGATATGAGAGAATTCAGTATTGGCATATATAAATATCAAAGTGATTAAAGATACGTAAAAAAGCACTTTTCCAAAGTGAATTTTTAGATAGAACATCATTGAGCTTACTATGTTCGTATTTATGGCATTGAGAAACAGTAATATTTACCCTAGTTGAAAATGAATTTTAAGTAGTTTTTTAACAATTGCTACTTGTAATAGATTTTCTACCTTTATGGCGAAGATTGTTTATATGAATTACTTTGATATTGTTGTTGGACTTATTCTTGCTTTTGCCTTGTTTAAAGGGTTTAAGAACGGATTAATAATTGAACTGGCTTCGTTGGCAGCTTTGGTTTTAGGTTTGCTGGGAGCCATTAAATTCAGCGATATTACAGCTCATTTCTTATCGCAATACATCCAGTCAGATTACATAGGCTTAATTGCTTTTATTGCCACTTTTATTCTTATTGTTATTGGCGTTCATTTGGTGGCAAAGGTGGTTGATAAATTGGTTTCAGCTATTGCATTAGGCCCTGTGAATAGAATTTTAGGGGCTTTGTTCAGCTTGCTTAAGTATGCTTTTATTTTAAGTGTATTGGTTGCCGTTATCAATGGTTTCGATCGTGATTCGAAGCTGCTTTCCAATGAAATGAAAGAAAAGTCTTTTTTATACAGTCCCATCTCTTCTATTGCACCCATGGTATTTCCTTATTTACACTTCGATACTGTAAAAGAGAAATTTGAGGATGCAACAGATGGAATTGATGTTTAGAACATAAACTGTTTCTTAATTCAATTGCGATTTATGAATGCCGTTTAGTGCGATATTAATCTTTTGTAGTAACTCTTCTTTTTGAATGGGTTTACCAATGATATCGTTAAAACCGGATGAGATTAATGTGCTTAGTTTTTTCTGATCAAATTCGGTAGATTGAGCAATAAACGGAATGCTAATTTTCATTTTTCGAATACTTTGAATAAACTCCTCGGCATTTAATCCGGGCATATTAGTATCCATCAAAACCAAATCAATATCGTTTCGCTTCAGAAGTAATTCCCTGGCCGAATTAGGTGTTCGAGCTGAAATAAGCGTAATTTTTGTTTGTTCCAGATTTTTGCGCATTTGAAGTTGAGCAGTACTGGTGGCATCAACCAATAATACTATTTTATCGGGCCAGCTGATGTTAAGCGGAATATCTATGTCAACTTTCTTTTCTGGCTTTGGAATCTTTTTAACAACAGGTTCTGATTTTTGAACGCCAATAGGTAGACAAAATGAAAATTCAGATCCTTTGTTTTTCTCCGATGATAACTCCAATTGACTGTTCATGGCTTCTATCAGTCTTTTAGAGATGGATAATCCCAGACCAGTTCCTCCATAATATTTTGATGTATCTTCTTCTTCCTGTCGGAAAGGATCAAAAATAATAGCCTGTTTCTCAGGGCTAATTCCTATGCCTGTATCACGTACATAAAACCTAAGTTGATTATCTTCTTTTTCATACCCCATTTCAATAAATCCTTTAGAGGTAAATTTAAAAGCATTTCCTATGAGATTAATAAATACCTGGTTTAACCTCTTAAGGTCACACGGTACAAGGTATTGTTCACTATTCTCAGGTAGGTGAAGATAAAACTTCAAATGTTTTTTTGAATCCGGATCCATTCTTTTTTCATAAATGGTAAATAGTTTCTTCAGAAACTCATCAGGATTGGATTCTTGTATGTGAATACTCAGCTCACCACTTTCAATCTTAGCTAAATCAACAATGTCGTTTATAAGCGACATTAGATTTTCTGAGCTGGTATTAATAATTTGAATGTACTCTTGTTTCTCTTCGTCACTAATAAATTCTTCATTTAAAAGATTGGTAAAACCTACAATGGCATTTAATGGTGTACGAATCTCATGACTCATATTAGCCAAAAAGGCTGACTTAAGATTATCGGCACTTTCTGCTTTTTCTTTGGCAATAATTAATTCCTGCTCGGCACGCTTACGAAGGGTAAAGTTTCTTCCCACCATTAACAATGATGATAAGTTATTTTGCTCATCTGTTTCAGGTGTTATGGTCCAGTCGAAAGCGTACATCTGTCCTTTATTGACAAATTCCAGTTCGATAGGGGTAATTGTTTTTGAAATCAAAACATCACCAATGGCATTGTTTAAGCCACTTACAAAAGAATGAGGCAGGGTCTCCAGTTCGGTAATTTTCTTACCAATGCAATTTTCCAATTGTAAAGAGAAATCCTTTAAGAAGGCAGCATTACAAAATGATAATGTTCCTTTACGGTCGATTCGGATAATATGATCCGGTGAATTTTCAGTTAGTGCTCGGAATTTATGCTCACTCTGTTTCAGCTCTTCTTCTTTTCTTTTTCGCCTCGAGATATTATGTAACGAGAAGTAGGCATGTTCAATACCTTTTAACTGAATACTGGTAGCATAGATTTCGGCATGTATAACTTCGTTGTTTTTATCAAGAAGCTGAACATCACCTATGTAGTCGTTTCCACACATTATTTCGTTCATAGCCTCCTTAAAGCGCGTATGATAAATATGAGAAGGGAAGATCTGCTCTAATTCAATATTTGCCAGTTCATCAAATTCATACCCAAGCATCTTTAGACCTGAAGCGTTCGCAAAAACTAAATCATTATCAGTGTTAAAAATGAAAATACCATCAATGGTTGATTCAATGATTTTCTGATTTTGAATTTCACTCTCCTGAAGGTTCTTTTGGGCTTCTTTAATGATTGAAATATCTTCAGAGATTAGCAAATAGCACATGTCTTTATTGTTGTCGGGCATTTGCTTGCCGATAATTCTCAATTCTACCGGATCTCCAATTTTATCGCGTAAGGTAACCTCAAAAGTTCCTATTCCTCCTTCATCTATTTCCTTGTAAAAGGCATTTATCTTCTCGGTATTCTCTTCATTTTGATAATAAAAATCAGAAAGCGGACTGCCAATTAATTCCTCTTTTAAATAGCCCGAAGTCTGCATGATGGCAGAATTAATGAATTCTATCTTTCTGTTTCTTACCAAAACGATTCCAACAGGTGCCGAACTCAAAAGATTTTGTAGAAAAGCCTCTTTCTTCTCTATCTCTCGGTTGATGGTTAAAATTTCGTTGTGATTTTGCTTCAACTTCAGATTGGCATTTTCTCTTTCATAAGCTCCGGCCATCATATCTGCTACTGTTGAAAAGGCCGTTTCGTTGTGCGATTCACAAGTTTGTTGAGCAACGGTAACAATAAATCCCCAAAATGCATCTTTCGATTGAATGGGAACTGCAGTGATAATATTGTTTGGGAAATAGTTATATAAAGTGTTGGCTGTCCGATGTTGTAAAGGCGCTGTAGCGGAGCAAAATACTCCTTGTTGTTTAAAGGCTTCCATCCAGCCAGGAAGATCGTTTTTATAACTCAGCAATTGAATGGATGATTCATCCAGGTTGACAGACGTTCGGGGCTGGTAAATGTTGGTTAAGCTGCAATGTCCGTTGCCATCGCCATTTTCATACACCATTATTTGCTTCAGCTTGAAATGATTGGCGACTTTTTCTATGCTTCCATCTATTTTTTCAGTGAAGGACAGTTTTGAAACCAGCAAACGCGAGATGTCAAGTAATAGCTTTTGATCATTACTATTTTTAACAATCTGTTTTTGATTAATCTCGTTCTCGTAAGCGTTGGAAATTAACCTTGATGCCAGTTTAAGTAAATCAAATTCGTGGGCTAGCCAGTCGCGGTGATAACTACACTCGTCGAAACCTATAAAACCAAAGAAAGTGCTATTAACGTAAAGCGGAATAACCAAAATGGATTCTATGCTCTGCTCAGCTAAAAAATCATACAGTTCAGCGGGTAACTTTCTTATATCGCTAGCTTTGATGATGCCATCCTTCGTTAACATCTTTTCCCAGTGCGGAAAATCATTATAAGAAATGTCCTGAAGTGCTTCAATCTGAGGTAACACGCCATCATTACACCATTCGTAGGTGTTTCGCATTCTTTTGTTGTCGTCCCAATTTTCGAATATATAAATACGACTAACCTCAGCGAATGAGCCTAAAGCTTTAAGAACCTTGTTTATTCTATCTTCAAACGGAATTTGTGAAACTAGGACAGATGAAATATAGAGCGGTAGTTGTTCCTCTGGTTCCTTGGAACCAAAATCTTCTCCATTTTTGCGAATACCCCATATTCCTTGGTGCATTCTTGTTATCAGACGTTTAAGTCTTTTGTTTTCAGCCTCAAGGCGACTGAATTCTCTCTCTTTATCGTTTGTCATCAAACTTTGTCCCCGTTTATGCCTAATGCAATATACTAAATACTTGATATGGTGCAAAAAGACATTGTATAAATTAATGTACAAATGTAATGAAACGGGGCATGCTAATATTTCTATTGCTAAAAGAAAAAAGTAGGTTAGTGTAAAAACTTCAAATATTAGTCCTCATTTTGAATGAAAATTCGGAATCAATCTCTTATTTTTGAGAAAAATGCTTTAATGAATAGGAAGGAAGGTTTAGTTATTAAGTCGACAGGTAGTCGATACACGGTGTTGCTCGACGATTCAACCATGATGCTTTGTCGTATTAGGGGCAGAATTAGATTGGATGATATCCGGAGCACTAACCCGGTAGCCGTTGGCGATGAAGTAATCGTCGATGTTCAGGATGATGAAGGCGTTATTTCTGAAGTTAAAAGTCGAAGAAACTACATCATCCGTAAGTCAACTAACCTTTCAAAAGAATCGCAGATACTAGCCGCTAATGTTGATCAGGCTGTTTTAATTGTAACTATCAATTATCCAATCACCACGCGTGTTTTTGTCGATCGCTTTATTGCTGCTGCTGAGGCATACGGAATACCGGTTAGACTTATTTTTAATAAAATTGACCGTTACGACCTTCCTCACCAAAGAATGCTGAACGAATGGCGCGAGCTTTATGAAGGAATTGGTTATCCAACATTGGCTGTTTCAGCAAAGAAACAAGAAGATTTGGATGAAGTTAAACAATTATTAAAAGATAAAATCAGCGTATTAAACGGTCATTCAGGTGTGGGTAAATCAACCCTGATCAATCGCGTTGAACCTGGACTGAATCTAAAAACAGCTGAAATTTCAGAAATACACCAGTCGGGAAGGCATACAACCACCTTTGCCGAAATGCATCCATTGAGTTTTGGAGGGTATATAATTGACACTCCGGGTATACGTGGATTTGGATTGATTCACATCGAGAAAGAGGAATTATATCATTATTTCAAAGAAATTTTTAATGCTGCAGATGGTTGCAGGTTTAATAATTGTACGCATAGTAACGAGCCCGGATGTGCTGTAAAAGAGGCAGTAATCAATGGTGAGATAGCGCAATCGAGGTATGAGAGCTACCTAAGCATTCTTCTAAATAAGAATGAAAAATATCGTTAAGGTTTGTTTTTCCGGAACTTTATTCTATGTTTAACGTAATAAAGTGTCTAATATAGAAAATCCCAATTACTGCTAGAATTATAACATGAAGAAAGCCATCATTATAGCTATTGTTAGTATTGTCTTTCTTGTACTCTCAAATGTATATTACTACGTAGATACCTTTAAGAATCAGGTTAATGTACAAAAGGATATATTATTAAAGCAGTCGTTAATTGTTGGAGATCAGTTAAATCAATACTTTAAAAAAACACATACAAATATCTCTATATTAGTTTCTGAAACAGAACTACGAAAACTATTCAGGGATAAAGCTGAATCAGTTGAGGTTCAGAAAAGATTGGAGTTATTATTTTTAAGTTATTCAGAACATCTTATTTCGCTAAAAGTCAAAGATGTAGATGGGGATGTATTTGAACTCAAAAAAGGACTTGGTAATACTTTTATCTCATCTTTTAGTTCCGATGATGTAGAGGAGTTTATTACCAGTCAGATGTATATAAATCCTCAAGGAACAAAAATTACCTACATACAACCACTTTTTAATAATACAAAAGTGATTGGCTACATGCAGTTTGAGATGATGCTGGAAGCTTTCTTTAATTCAGCATTTTATAATTTCAATCTTGAGGATTTTCATTTTCAATGGGTAATGAAACCCAATGGTTGGGTAGTATATAATACATTGCACAAAAATGCATTTTATCCTGTGTTAGAAGGATCGGCCGAGTATAATAAGGGTAATAAATGGTTTCATAAAATTCATACACTACATGCCGGATTTGAAGATGTTGAGGTTCTTACTGTCTTTAATCGATTAGAATTTAGTGGCAATGATTACTACCTGGCATTTTCTATGCCGATGGATGTTATTACATCTTCCATTGCCAGTAACTCTTTTGTATTAGTGGCCATATCCCTTTTTGTGATCATCCTGATTATTGGGGTTTTTAGCTATTCTTACAAACGGCATGCAGAGGATGAACGTAGTTTAAAAAAGTCGGAAGAGGCTTTGCGCCAGATTATATATTATTTACCTGTTGGTGTTGTATTACTCGATAGTTCAAAACGAATACGGCAAGTAAATAAAGCGGCATTAAAATTATTTGCTTTTGATGATGAAGATCAACTGGTTGGACGTAAGTCGAGCGATGAGGTGTTGTTTGAGAATAAAAAGCGATTGGAGAAAACAACATACTCAACTCAATCGAATAAATATATATTCACCAATAAAGATAATGAGGAATCAGTGATTCTGCATGAGCAGATTGTTTTCTATCTGCTTCGTGAAGAGTATAGTCTGCAGGTTTTTGTTGAAGTGTCGTTGCTTGAGAAGGAAAGGAAATCAGAAGAGTTGGCGAATAAAGCAAAATCCACTTTTATTGCCAATATCAGTCACGAACTTCGTACGCCATTAAATAGTATGATAGGAATGACGGATATAATGATGTCTTCTGATTTGAAGCAGGAAGATCGTGAGATGCTAAATGTTGTTAAGCGCTCGGCCGACACTTTGCTTTTACTCATTAACGATATTCTTGATTTCTCTAAAATTGAAGCTGGCCGATTTGAAATAGAGTCCATCCCATTTAATATGCAAAATGAGGTTGAGAGTTGTGTGAATAATTTCTTACCCAAGGCCCAGGCACGTGATCTCGAATTAACCTGGACAAGCTCAATTTTATTACCGAGCAACTATATGGGAGATCTTATTCGTTTTCGTCAGGTTTTAAATAATTTATTTAGCAATGCTATTAAGTTTACCACTATAGGAAAAGTACACTTAAGCGTAAAAGAGGTGAGAGGACTGAATGGATCTCCGGCTATTGCATTTACTATAAAAGATACAGGTATTGGTATTAAGCAAGATAAACTTAATTCAATATTTAAATCTTTTTCGCAGGCTGATGAGAGCATTACGCGTAAGTATGGAGGTACAGGCCTGGGAATAACCATATCAAAAGAATTGGTTAATTTGATGGGTGGTGAAATTTGGGCTGAGAGTCCCTCGGGTTTGTCAGAGGATGAAAATTATCCGGGTGCCAGCTTTACTTTTACATTGCCTTTCCGGACAAAGGGATATACTAAAGATTACAATAAAAGTAAAATTACTTCATTTAGGCAGTTAAGAGCTTTTGTAATTACTGATGATCAGATTCAGGTAGGTACATTAGTAAAGAATTTAACAACATTGGGTATAGATTATAAGTTGTTGTCGCCCTCAAATGATACCATCGATGTAATTCGTACAGATGATACTCATCATTTGATGATTGTTGATCACAGGCCCGATTTTAATGGATTGGAATTTTTACAAGAAATTTATAACCATAAATTGCATAAACTTATGCCGGTTGTGATACAAAGTTCAGATTTTGAGCCAAGTAACACAACTGTTGCGAAAAGGCTGGGTGCAGATGTATATTTCCGAAAACCAGTTAATTATCAGGTGTTGAAAGATTTTATTATCAAGGCTTTTCCTAATATTTCTAATCATGCAGAAATAAAAGAAGTACGCAATTTAAATGTGCTTGTGGCTGAAGATAATATACTTAATCAGCGGCTGGCCCGGAGCTTATTTAAGAAAATAGGTCAGAATATAGATGTTGCCAGCAATGGAGTGGAAGCTCTGACAAAGATAAGAAATAAAAGGTACGACATTGTTTTTATGGATGTTATGATGCCCGAGATGGATGGCGTTGCCGCTATGAAGCAGATCAAAAAAGAAACGTCTGAATGTGCCATCATTGCCATGACCGCCAGTGTTGATGAAGCAGATAAACACATTGTATTGGAAGCCGGTATGGACGATTTTATAATGAAACCAACTCGCCTGGATGATTTATCACGAATGCTCGATAAATGGTGTAATTTATAGCCAACTGTAATAATTAAGACAGATTAACGTTTTAAGTACTCAGACCTTTGTAAAGGATAATAAGAGGATTATGAGTTACCATACCCGCAAAAAAATCTGGAAGTTATTTTTGCTTTTAGGAGCCGTTGTAATAGGCTCTTTTACTTTGTTATATACCTATCGTTTAACGGATCAGTTAAAGGAAGAAGAGAGAAAAAAATTAGAGTTGTGGCACGAAGCTACGATGCAACTTTCGAAGGTTGATGCTTCCGATTCATCTATTCCGTTAATTTTCAAAGTCATCAGTCAGAATACTACTATACCGGTTGTAATAGTAGATGAGAATGGTTCTGTTATTCTGCATCGTAACCTTAATGTTCATCAGCGAGATAGTGCTGAGTATCTGATGGAGACATTAAATAAGATGAAAGCCTCAACCGAACCTATTGTTGTAGATCTGGGAAATGAAAATCAATATCTCTACTATCAGGATTCGTTGCTCATCAGAGCATTGAGTTGGTTCCCTATCGTACAATTATTAGTGGTTGCCCTGTTTATATTAGTAGCATATCTGGGATTTAGCTCAGCCCGAAAAGCAGAGCAAGATCAGGTATGGGTGGGTATGTCTAAAGAAACAGCTCATCAATTGGGAACACCAACCTCCTCATTATTAGGTTGGGTTGATGTATTAAAAATGCGGGATGAGGATTCTGAAATTGCTAATGAGTTGGAAAAGGATGTTCAACGGTTGCAGGTAATTACAGATCGGTTTTCAAAGATAGGGTCTAAACCTGAAATGAAAAATCAGGAGATACTTCCGGTTGTAAATGATATTGTGAGTTATCTTCACCGAAGAAGTGGGAGTGATGTGGAAATGAAGGTAGATTGCCCGGATCAAGAAGGACTAAGTGTTGAAATAAACGCAGTACTGTTTCAATGGGTGCTTGAGAATCTTTGCAAAAATGCTATCGATGCCATTAAAGGAAAAGGAAATATAACCTTGACGATAAAAAGAAAGAATGGGCATGTTGCAATTGATGTGAAGGATACCGGTAAGGGAATGCATCGTAATGAGTTTAAATCTGTTTTTCAACCCGGTTATACTACAAAAATGCGAGGATGGGGATTAGGGCTATCGCTCGCTAAACGAATTGTTGAAGGATATCATAACGGAAAACTGTTTGTTAAAGAATCAGAATTAGGAAAAGGAACTACCTTCCGAATTCTATTACCCGCTAAATAATCGTTACGTTTGTAATGATATACGACATCTGATTAGCATACTTTAACATGTTGCGTCTCTTTTTACAATTAAAAAAGATCTGTTTTCTTTTTTAGCGTGCTTTTATTTTATACTTTTGCAAAGTTTTTTTAGATAGGGTAAAGTGGACAAGAGACGAGACTACGATATCCCGTTCAAGGGTTTGAAAGAGGGAGTACACGAATTCAATTATGAAATTGGAGAATCCTTTTTCGAGTTATTTGAACAACCATTGGTAGAAAATGGGAATGTAATAGCTAAGGTGGAACTGAAGAAAAGTTCAGCCTTAATGACATTAACATTTGATATTAGTGGTGAGGTAGAGTCAGTTTGCGATCATTGTTTGGATACTTTAAATCTTGATGTGGATTATCATACAATGGTTTACCTTAAGTTTGGTGAAGAATATGATGAACCCACTGAAGAGATAATCGTTTTGCCACACGAGGCATACGAAGTAAATGTTGCCCAGTTATTATATGAGTTTATCTGTGTGGGATTGCCTATTAGGCATGTACATGCAGAAGACGAAGACGGAAATCTTACTTGTGATCCGGAGATGTTAAAGCAATTAGATGATTATTTAGTTGATGAAACATCAGATGAAGAGCAAGATGATTATATTGATCCTCGATGGGAGGCTCTCAAAAAGTTAAATACAAACAAGTAAAATTAGGTTGAAAAATGGCACATCCTAAACGTAAGACCTCGAAAACGAGGAGAGACAAGAGAAGAACACACTACAAGGCTGTAGCGCCTGCGTTAGGTGTATGTTCAAACTGTGGTGCTACTGTAAAGATGCACACAGTATGTGGAGAATGTGGATACTACCGTGGAAAATTAGCTGTAGAGAAAGAAGTAACAGCTTAATTTATTGAATGAGTATTCAATAAAATTTGCCCGCAATTTTTGTGGGCAAATTTTGTTTTAGGGCCTATGTTAAATTTGTATACTATTTTCGAATTTGTACTTTTGTAGCCGTCCCTTTTTAAACATAGAGTTATATTTTGCTTTTTGTTAGATACAAAACAGGGAGAATAACAACAGAAAGCATAGGAGCAATGAAAATGTAGTTGATGGATTTATAATCATTGTTCCCGCATAATATTTGTACGCATGAAAAAAATCAATGCAGTCATTACAGGTGTTGGAGGTTTTGTACCTGAATACATCCTTAACAACGAAGAGTTGAGTCAGATGGTAGACACTTCTGATGAATGGATTATGACACGTGTGGGCATAAAAGAGCGCCACATATTAAAAGGTGAAGGAAAAGGTACCTCTGATATGGGTGCTGAAGCCGTTAAAGAGCTTCTAAAAAAGACAGGAACCAAGCCAGAAGAAGTTGATTTGGTTATTTGTGCAACGGTTACTCCAGACCATCCTTTCCCGGCTACATCAAATATTATTGCAGATAAATGTGATATCAGAAATGCACATGGGTTTGACTTGAATGGTGCTTGTTCTGGTTTTCTATATGCATTAGATACTGCTACCCGTTTTATTGAATCAGGCAATAAAAAGAAAGTTATTGTTGTAGGAGCCGATAAAATGTCATCAATTGTTGATTACACAGACCGTACTACTTGTGTTTTGTTTGGCGATGCAGCTGCAGCTGTTATGTTAGAACCAAGTGAAGAAGATTACGGAGTGAAAGATTCAATTTTGCATAGTGATGGTTTTGGACGTAAGTACCTTCATATGAAAGGTGGTGGGTCTGTTAATCCTGCTTCTCATCAAACCATCGATGACAAAATGCATTACATCTTTCAGGATGGTAAACATGTGTTTAAGCATGCTGTTTCTAATATGGCCGATGTATCTGTTGAGATAATGGAGCGCAATAATATGAAAGCTAAAGATTTAGCTTGGTTGGTTCCACATCAGGCTAACTTGCGTATTATTGATGCCACAGCAAAACGCATGGAGTTAGATCCAAGTAAAGTGATGATTAATATCTCGAAATATGGTAATACTACTGCTGCCACTATTCCTTTATGTTTATGGGAGTGGGAGAAGCAACTGAAAAAAGGCGATAATATTATTTTAGCTGCTTTCGGTGCCGGTTTTACCTGGGGCTCAGTTTACGTTAAATGGGCTTACGACGGAGATAAGTAATTATAAAAAATATACAGAAAAGGCTACCATATGGTAGCCTTTTTTTATGCTGTAAGTTTTCAATATAGCAGTTTTAACTTCCCAGTTCATCATGCAATAAAAAGTCTTTTACTTCCAGAAAGGCTTTTTCCAAACGTAGCATACGATTAATCATAAACTTCATGGTATCGGGCCACAGCTCTTCCTGGTAAATATCAGACGGCATTTGCTCATATACCCGGCAAACTTCTTTTTCGCCATCTTTGGTGTAAACGTAATCCCAGGTTAACTCGCCTTCGTAAGTGGTTTCGAAAATGCTCTTGCAAGCTTCCAATTTTTCATACAACTGCAATCGTCTATCTTCGTTACGATGATTAATTTCGAGTGCTACAATCGCTCTTTCTCTATCAATGTCGAAACGTAGATCTAATCCCTTTATTCCGGTATTGTCAAAAATCCAGCGAATTTTTTTACCCTTCTGACCAGGAATTCTGCGAGTGCGGTTTTCCAGTTTGTGCCAGAATAGCTGGCGTAGTTCTTTAGCTTGCTCTTTTGAGAACATGATGATGTATTAGTTACCTTTTTTCTTCAGTAGCAAAAATAACAGAAAAGCCGCACCTATGCCAATCATTAGAAGACTAACCACCTCCATATAGGAAGTAGTACTGTGAATCATGCCAAATCCGGCTATAATCATAAGAACGGCAACGACGGCTAATTTTTCTTTCATCCTGAAAATACTATCTAACACTTTTTGTAACTCGGTTTATACTAACGTCTGTAAGGTTAATTGGTTTACCTTTCTCAGCAAAAATATATAAGAAGCTTTTCCAGTATTGATTTACAAACAATAAACTGATGATGCAAATTCCCTATATCTATGTTACTGAAGAATGTTTTACAATTAAAAACCCACCTCGGAATGAGATGGGTTTTGGTTTTACTACAATATTTTTTACTAGAAAATATATTTTAAGCTGGTTGTAATGCGATGATTTGAATAATCTTCGAGGTCGATAGGTTTAGCTTTTTCATCAAACTTATAATTTCCCTCATCATCTTTACCAGCGTAACCTGCTACTGTATACATCCATTCAACACCTAAACATACTTTTGGTGTTGCAAAAAACTTAATACGAGGGGCAACAGTATACATTTTACCAATGTTTCCTCCTAAAGTATATTCTGATAGGTAATTGGCATTCTCTGAAGCTCCTAGATTTTCAGTGTATCCGGCAAATATTCCGGGTTGCACCTTTGTGTGGTTCGACTGAATGTCGCCCCATAAAGCTAATGTATTAATAGGAGTGTATTGGCGTTGCTCACTTCCATTGTTTTTTTCGGCAAATCCACCAAGCATCACCAAATTAGACATTGCCCCACCGTAAATACCTTCGGCTTTAACAGTGAATTTGCTAAACTTTTGTTTGATAGAACCAGCTACATAACCGGCTTGCGCTAATTCATCTGTTTTTAATCCATTATTGGGATCAGCCAACGCTGGTTTTAATGATTTATATCCTGCAGTAAAAGCTGCAAAGAAACCATTGTTCTTATATTTAAATTGCAAATCAACCTCCGGACGTAATCCTCTTTCTTCTGCTCCTGGCATTCCTCTGTCGCCAAAATCATTTTGATTCATCAGGTAAGCTATCACTTCAAAATTAGTGGTAAGTTTATATCCGTAACGTATCATTGGTTGGCGGTTTAGAGGGTGGTAAGGAGATCCCACACTAACGGTAACCATAGAGGCAAAGTTTTCTGGAATAAACAAAGGGTGCCAATATTGTCCGGCCAATAAACTGCTTTTCTCCCAGGTTAATCGAATAAAGGCATGACGCAAACGAAAATATAAATCATTACCCTGCGCTTTATCTCCTAAGAAATCACCTTCCATAAAGGCAAAAGATTTAGCTCCCCAAACATCAGGGCCGCTAACTCCAATATTAAAGCGACTAAAAGAAGCGTCAAGATCCAGGTTGGCAGCATCATTTAGGTCATTACCGGCATTGTCAAAGTTTGGAGGTAGTGGCCATAAATAAATGTGTCCATTTCGGGGCGTAACACTTTGGCGCGAGTCGTAAGTGGCATTTACTCCGACAAATCCATGAATTTCTACGTTAATTTTTTTTTCGCTTTCCTGTGCATTTAAATGAAAGGTAAATGCAATAATTGCAAAAAATAAAAGTACTTTTTTCATTTTGTTTGGTTTAAAACCAGTTTTTATTTGGCATTTATTGTTTTTTCAGGGGGCAAAGCAAATAAAATAATACTTCTCAATCAAGTAAATCTATTTTTGGTTGATCTTATTCGTTATTTATCTTAAAATATCCAATTGTTTCTTTTAAGATTTCTGCCTGCCTTGATAATTCTTCTGAGCTGGAAGCCATTTCTTCAGATGAGGCTGAATTTTGTGAGGTTATATTTACCAGAGATTGAATGGCACTATTAATATGTGTTGCTCCTGCTTCCTGTTCCTGACTGGAAGCTAGTATTTCCTTGATGGCGTTTAATATCGACCTTATGTCTGGCAGGATTGTCTCCATTTCGTTCCACGATTGTTGCGCTATCTCCAGGCTCGATGATGATACTTCATCAATTTCAGTAGCTGCTTTTTGAGTAAATTCAGATAATTTACGAACCTCGGTTGCTACAACAGCAAAACCTCGTCCAGCATCACCGGCTCTGGCTGCTTCCACTGATGCATTAAGAGCTAACAGATTTGTTTGATAGGCAATATCTTTTATAATCGTAACCTTTGAACCAATCTGTTCCATGGCCAATAAATTCTTATTCACTGTTTCCTGTAGTTGTTCAATGCCCATTCCAGCCTTATTCGCAGTTGCTTCTGTGCGTTTGGCATTTTCAGAATTAGATTGGATATTGGCAACCATCTCTTCCACAGAAGTAGATATTTCTTCGGTGGATGCAGCCTGAGAGTTAGCTCCATTAGAAATATGCTCGGCTGTTTGTGCCATTTGTTCGCTGGCAGCATATACATTGCCTGCACCTTCAATTACTTCCTGTATAACTTCACGAAGTTTTTGTAGGGTTGACTTTAAGGATTGTTGCAAAACGCCAATTTCATCTTTCTGTGTTGCATTAATATGGATGGATAAATTACCTTTTGCAATCAACTTAGTTTTTTCTGATAAGGTAATAATGCTCTTTGTTAGTCTTTTGCTAAATATTACAGATAGCAAACCGAATAAAACAAGCATAACCAAGGCAATAACAGAAGAAAGTATAATACCATTTATCAAACTATCTTCCATTTCAGTCCTTGCTGCTTCAATTTTTTCATCAATATCATCAATATAGTTACCTGTGCCAATAACCCAATTGAATGGTTCAAAATAAGTTGTGTAGCTTCTTTTGGGTAGCGGTATATCTGTACCGGCTTTCGGAAACCAATATTCAGTATATCCGTCGCCCGATAATCCGGATTGAATTATCTCCCTTATAAAATACTTCCCTTTGGCATCTTTTGCATCCCAGCGACTTTTACCTTCAGCATCTTTTTTTCCTAACAACACCACATTAACACCTTCTTTTGTGTCAGCCCAGAAATAGCCATCCTTTCCATAGCGCATTCCTCTTAGAGTATGAGCTGCTAAAGCTTCGGCTTCCTTATAAGTAATAGAATCTTGTTCTGCCAGTTGGTAGATACCTTCAAGCATGGTATATACCGTTTGAACTTGTGATTTAATATCTTCATCGAAATTGTTACGAAGCATCACTTCCAATTCTTTGAGTTCAGTTTTCTGTGTTCGGTATGTAATAAAGGTTGACGGAATAGTAATGGATAGGGCTAGTATTGCCAGCATACCTATCGAGAATGCGATTACTTTGGTAGTAAGTTTCATAAAATTTGATTGAAAGTTCCCCAATTTTGATGTGATACGCTAAACGTTAGTAAAACGTTTCATGGAAATAGTCGAAAGCTATTGAACGGGAACTTTTTTCTAATTTAGAATGAATTATTAAAGTAATCTTGTTCTTATTTGCTATTTTAAGCTCGTAAATAATGAATCCCTATGGTTAGTTAAAGAACTAATTATTGATAACTTTTTTAATAGTTTGAATAAAAGAAATCCAAAGAAGAAGAATATGAAAAAACTTTTTGAAGCTCTTATGTCCCATTGGTTGATGGGTACGTTACTCTTATTTTTAGCGGCTGTTCTTGGAATTGCAACTTTTATTGAAAATGATTTTGGCACCAATGCATCAAAAGCTTTAGTATATAATAGTTGGTGGTTTGAGTTGGTATTTGTGCTATTAGCCATTAATATGATAGGTAATCTTAGTAAATACAAAACCTGGTCATTAAAAAAACTACCAGTCCTGATTTTTCATCTAGCCTTTTTATGTATAATAGTAGGGGCTGCCATTACTCGATATATTGGGTATGAAGGAATGATGCACATTAGAGAAGGTGAGCAATCCGATCAAATATTATCCAGCGATCAATATGTAAATGTTAGAGTAAGCTCCAAAGATTACGAAGAGGAAGATGAAGAGCATGTTTTGTATTCCGTAGTAAGTCCTAAGGAGTATTCATCAAGTTTTGCAACACCCAATGGGAGATTAAAATTAAAAAGTGAAGCTTTTATTCCACAAGCTACCTCTCGAGCTATTGAAAAGGAAGGTGGAGAAACGGCTATTAAAATTGTATTATCGGCAGCCAGAGGGAGACAGGAATTCTCTTTGTTTAAGGGAGATATTATTACGGTTGGTAATTATCAATTAGCATTTGACCCGGCGGAGACCAATCAAGATATTGTTTTAACATTGAAGGATGGCATGCCTTATTTTATTGGTAAGGATACGGTAAGCATGATGCAAATGCAGACTGGTGATGTACAGAAATTTGAGCCGGGTACTCCACATAAGTTGTTTAATGGTGTTCTGTATAGTTTTGGTGATTTACGAATGGTGTTTACGAGCTTAATGGAAAGTGCAGTTCTGGAACCTGTTGCAGTGGAAGGGCAAGATGGCAATGGTTTGCCCGATGCTATTAAGTTTGTGGCTGAGTTAAATGGGAAAGAAAAAGAATTTTATGTGTTTGGCCAGAAGGATGTATTGGGAAGGAGGTACAGTGCTGAAATAGATGGAGTAAACGTTTCGGTGAGTTATGGAGCTAAACAAATTCATATACCTTTTGCCTTGCATTTAAATAGTTTTGAATTGGATCGATATCCTGGAAGTGAAAGTCCGAGTTCGTATGCCAGTGAGGTAACTCTTCTTGATGAACGAACAGGATTGAAAGAAGATCGACGTATTTTTATGAATAACATATTGAATTATAAAGGCTACCGATTTTTTCAATCATCCTATGATATGGATGAGAAAGGAACTATTCTTTCGGTGAACCGTGATTTATGGGGAACCTTATTTACCTATGCAGGATACCTTATTTTAGCTATAGGTATGGCTTTATCGCTTGTATTCCCTAATACCCGTTTCAGAAATTTGGGGCGGCGTATAGATGAGATTTATAAAGAGAAAAAGAAGTTTCTGGCAATCGGGTTATTATTGTTAGCTCTTCCGGCTGTTGGACAGGATTTGAATCCACATATTAAAATTAGTAAAGAATCGGCTGAGGCTTTTGGGCGACTCTGGGTGCAGGATAACGGAGGTAGAATGAAGCCGGTGAATAGTATGAACAGCGAAATTGTTCGTAAGCTTGTGAAGCATCATACTTTCCGGGGACTTACCGCCGACCAGGTTGCACTGGGAATGCTTGTTGATCCGGGCTTCTGGCAGGAAACACCACTCATTACAATTAAGCATGATGAGTTACGGGCAATACTTCAAGTGACAGAGAAAAAATCATCCATTAATAATTTCTTTACCCCTGATGGGAAATATAAAATCCGTCAACTGGTAGAAGCGTCTTACAGAAAAAGACCTGCCTTCAGGAATAAACTGGAGCAGGAAGTTGTAAAGGTTGATGAGCAGGTTAATGTCTTTTTCATGCATAAGATCGGAAGCTTTTATAAGATTTTTCCTTTACCCGATAGTGAGAACAATAAGTGGGTTTTAGCAAAAGATAAAATTACAGGTGTAAGTGAAAAGGACAGTTTATTTATTAAAAATGTCCTGAATATGTACTTACAGTCTTTAATCTCGGGTGATAAAGCCAATGAGCAGAATTATCTGGAGGCGATAGATAAGTATCAGCATAAGTTTGGAGGTGATATTCTACCCCCGGATGCCAAAAAAGATATTGAGATTTTCTATAACCAAAGTAGCTTGTTTATGTCTCTGATGCCATATTTCTTGGTGTTAGGTATGATTCTTTTATTCTTCCAGCTGATGCGTTTGGTACAACCGCGTTTTCAGTTTAAGTGGATTTTACGAATAGGTTTGGTTCTGGTAATTCTGGCATTTTCATTATACACAATAGGATTGGGGTTACGTTGGTATATTTCTGGTCATGCTCCCTGGAGTAATGGTTATGAGTCGATGCTATATATTGGCTGGACCACCTTGGTGGCTGGTTTAAGCTGGACAAAAAAGAATCCAATTGCCTTATCGGTTTCTTCAATATTTGCGGGTATCATTTTAATGGTGGCGCATTTAAGTTGGATGAATCCTGAAATTACCAACCTGGTTCCGGTTTTGAAATCTTACTGGTTAACCATTCATGTGGCTATTATTGTGGCGAGCTACGGATTTCTGGGGAATGGATTCTTATTGGGCTTTCTGAATTTAATTTTGGCAGGTGCTAAAAATAAGGATAATAAAAAGGCATTTACACTAACCATTGAAGAGCTGTCTGCCATTAGCGAAAGAGCCATGACCGTTGGATTGTATTTATTAACAGTTGGTGCATTTTTAGGTGGTGTGTGGGCCAACGAATCGTGGGGACGCTATTGGGGCTGGGATCCAAAGGAAACCTGGTCGGCAGTTACCATTCTGGTATATGCCTTTATATTACACATGCGCTTTATTCCGGGTATGAAGAGTATTACTACTTTTAATATTTGGTCGGTGATAGGATATTCATCAGTGATTATGACGTACCTGGGAGTGAACTATTATTTAGCAGGAATGCATTCTTATGCAAAAGGTGATCCGGTACCCGTTCCATCATGGGTTTATTATACCGTTGCTGTAGTTGCTGTAGTCATATTTTATGCCATTTATAACGAGAAGAAACTGGCAAAAGAAGAACTTAAGGAATAAAATATTTTATGACCTAAATATGTGAATGACCGAAGGATAAACATTCTTCGGTCATTTTTTTTGATTTATGAGTAAACAAAAACTTGAAAAGGCTTGTTTAGGGTTTTAAACAATTAGATCAAACAAAATGGCAAAAATTACATTTAAAGGATCACCTGTAGCAACTGCCGGTGATTTACCAAGAGTAGGAGCTGAAGCTCCTGAATTTACACTTGTAAATACTGATTTAGGTGATGTTTCACTACATGATTATAAAGGACAGAAAGTAGTCTTAAATATCTTTCCAAGTGTTGATACTTCTGTATGTGCTGCATCAGTAAGAAGATTTAATGATGAAGCATCAAAACGTGATAATACTACAGTATTATGTATTTCGCGCGATTTACCTTTTGCACACGCACGTTTTTGTGGAGCCGAAGGATTAGATAAAGTAATTTCATTATCTGAATATAAAGATGAAGTATTCAGCCAGAATTATGGAGTTAAAATGGTTGATGGACCGTTAGCAGGTCTTTTATCTAGAGCTGTGGTTGTGGTTGATGAGAATGGTAAAGTAGTTCACAGCGAACAGGTGGATGACATTGTTAACGAGCCAGATTATGAAGCTGCTTTAAAAGTTTTGTAAGGCTTAAAGCAGATAGCTTTTTTTAGTTTAGTTTTATGTTTTAAATAAGCCGGTCTCTCAATAAGAGCCGGCTTATTTGATTTTGTTCTTTGCTATTGAACTCCCTGACGAAAAAAATCTTCCTCAGCCATCACATTTAGTCGTTGATCTACTACCTCTTTTAACCTGGCTCTGTATAAGTCTTTTCCTTTTTTTGTATCCAATGAATCTGGTAGTTTGGAAAGAAATTGCTTGTATAACTCCTGTGCTTTTTCATTGTTATTCAGCTCGTAATCGTAAATAGCTGCTTGGTTATATAAATACTGAACGGTTGAAGGTGAATAGCTATAAGCAGTATCGTAGTATGCAATTGCCTTGGCATAATCACCTGCATCTTCATGCATAAGAGCTAATTTTAGATGAACTTTTTCCATTAATCCGGGAGCTGGTTGTAATAAAGAAGCAGCCCGAACCAGGAATGGTTTGCCTCGTAAGGGTATGTTAGTCTGTCCTAAGCTGGCACCCAAAAAGAAACATACTTCAGGATCATCGTCTTTTAAGCTAAAAGCTGAGTATAAATATGGCAAACTCTGATTATAATTCTCCATGCGATATAAAGCAATACCTATGTTCTTCTTGGTAATTAATGAACTATCACCATGGGCTTCCATGCGTTTAAATAAGGTAACGGTATTGCCATTGTTGCCTGCTTTGAAGCTGGCCAAACCTGCCATCGTAAGAAATCGCCTGGTATAACCGAGCGTATCAACAAATTCCATACTAAGATCGAAACACTCTTTGTACATTTTTTTACCATAATAAGTCTGTGCTAATTTGGCACCTACTTTTTGGTTTACCGGGTAAACTCTTAAGATTCTTTTGTAAATGGAAATTGCTTCTAATGGTTCATTTACTTTTTGATAGGCTTCCGCCAATAGCATATTAGCATTGTAGTTGAGCGAATCGCCTGCCAAATAATTATTTAAAATGATGATGGTGCTGTCGTGTTGCCCTTCGGTGCTTTTAATTTGTGCATATCGCATTAGGTTTCCATAGTGGGTAGAATCCTGAGCATATCTATCCTGACAAATTTTTAAGGCTTCAGGGTATTGACCGGTTTCGAAGTATGCTTTACAAAGTAAATCCTGATGTTTAACCGGTAATGAGTTGTTGAAATTTTCTAAGGTAGCAATGGCATTGTTGAGTGCTCCGGATTGAAGATAAGCGGCTGCTAAAAGATAATACCCGTCATCATCCAATGTGTTTTTGGCCGATTCAAGTTGTGAAATAATTTCGGGATATCGTTCTTCGGAGAATAATTGATTGAGCTGATTCTGGGCATAGCTACTTATTGAGACTAATGCACTCAGACATAATAGCAACAAAAATTTCATAATACAATAAAGTTAAGTTAGGCCTAAAAATGATAGCAACTTAAATCTAGTGTTTTACATTTTCTATTGCAATTTATGTTAACATATTTAGCATTTTTTAATATAATTGCTAGAGGGAAAGTCTAAAAAAAAGCCCCATGGGGGGCTTTGGTAATTACTTTTCTATTTCTTCAAGCTCTTTGCTTTTTTCTTTCATTTCCATTTCTTTTTCCTTCATCTTCTCTTCCATCTCTCTCACTTTCTCTTCTTGCTTTTTTGCTTCTTCCAACTTCCTTTCTAATTCTTCAGTTTGTTTTTCGGCTTTTTCTATCTTTTCTTTTTTGGCTTGGTATTCTTCATCCGATATTTTGCCTTCTTGTTTTTCCTTTTCAGCCTTTTCTTTGGCAGCTTTAATTTTTTCTTTGGCTTCTTCAGCTTTCATTCGACCTTCAGTAACTGATTCATCCAGTTTTTTACGATGTTCTTCGCGCTTCATGCGTGTTTCTTCAGCTCTTTTTTGTCCAAAGTCTTTACCTTCTAATTCCTTATCTTTTCCGTAAGCCTTACCTTTCTGCTCTTTTTCCTTTTTCTTTTCCTTTAATTGTTCTTTTTTCTCGTGCTTACCTTTTTCTTTCTTGTCTTTATTGTTCTGTGCCTGGCTTACTATACTTAATGAGAAAGTTAGAACCAGTAATAATGCAAATTTTTTCATTTCAATAGTTTTAAGATGATTATTCCAGTTCTTTTAAAGCCTGATCTAACTTCTCAGTGGTTTCTTTAATGTCTTGAGCAGCTTCTTCCAAATTAACCTGCAAAGTGTCGGCAACCGCTTCTGCCTTATCAATAACTTCTTGCTTTGTGGTTGTTTCTTCAGAACTTCCGGAATCTTTCTTTTTCTTTTCTCCGCAGGCAGCCAATGTGAAAGCCACCACAGCGGTAAGCAATAAAATCTTTTTCATACAGATTGTGTTTTAGGTTATAAAATGCAGTAATCTAGTGTTTTGATTAGTTCTAAGATAATAGTAAAATTTCAAACTATAGTGTGAAGGATGCTATTTTTTTATAGTTAAAAGATTATTGATAGCCATAGAAAACAGAGGTATTGACTTTAATTATTATAACATAATGTTTTGCAAGTAAAAACTTAATATTATATTTATATCTCTAATTATCCAATCAATAAGTTGTTATCTCCCAATTTAATAAATATCAAAATGTACTATTAAAGCAGACAGGCCATTCAATAATGACAACAATTTTAACCCATATTTATATGAAAAATCTAACATTATTATCAATTGCCCTAACTATTGTTAGCAGTATTTACTCGCAAACCAATGACTATTTAGTCAAGTCTCAATCACATCAAATTAGCTCAACTACTCGCATTGCTAACGAAAAATCAAATGATTATGTAATCGAAACTTTTAATGAAGAAATATGGAAAGTTACTCCTATTGAAAAGGATAAATACAAATTAGAGCAAACCGAGTTTAGTGTTTATTCAAGAAGAAAAGATAAAGGTGAGCAATGGCGCACCATAAATAGTATGTACTCGCAATTTAATGATTCTCGTACATCACTACATAATGAAGAAATCATTTTAGAGGTATTAAAAGATGAATTGAAAGTGCTGGGTGAAGATTCTGAAAAAATACACCAATCCTTCAATAATAGTTTCTGGAAATATTATTTTCTGGGTAATAAAAATGCTCCCAAAAGTGAACTGGCCATTAAAAAGAAAGAAAAAGATGGGAAGGTGACGTACTCCTTTAAAGACAAAGAAAATATTGTTTATAATCCTGCTTCGTTTATAATTATTGATAAAGCTAATGTTATTGGAAGCGATTTTACATCAAATACAAATGTTAGTACCAAACGTGACACGAAAGAATTTGATTGGAATAAGCGAGATTCCTTAGAGATAAACTACCAAACAAGAATTGAAACAACACGGAAAATAAAAACGATAGAGATAAGTAATGATCCTTATAAAGTCGTTTATCGCGATGAGAATCATGTTCACTACGATTCAATTTACCCGGTAACCAATGCCACTTTAAGAGGGAAGATTACAAACTTTCATAAAGGCACACATATTTCCATTGATTATACAGAAAGTTTACCGGGTTCGTTTAAACGAAAAGCCTTTGTTTTTCATCCGGATGAAAATGGTGAATTTGAGTTTAAAATGTATCTGGATAAACCAGTGGAGTTTGATTTTTGGCATCATGAACAAACCCATTTTATTCTGGCGCCAGGTGATGATTTGTATTTATCCTTAGATATGGTTGAATTCGATGAGACAGTAAAATGGACGGGTGTTGGAAGTGAGAAGAACCAGTTTTTAGCTGATCGTTTTTTATTTGAAGAAACCAATAAAATTCGACAACGCGATTGGTACGATAATATTTCTGAAACGATGACTTCCAATAGCGCGGATGAGTACAAAAGTCTATGTGATTCAGTAAGTAAGATAAAATTTGATTTTCTGGAAAAGTACAAAAGTCAACTAATGCCTTCCGACTATTTAAGTTTCTATTATTTTGAATATCTAAACAATTACAGTCTTAAGAGCGGTTTTCCCCGTTCGCAAAGCTACTATAGGAAAGAAGCTGGGAAAGAACCTTTGGAAATTGATGCCGATCTCTATTACAATTTTAGAGATGATTTTCATGCAGATAACGATTTGATGAGCTATTCTTCAGGCTATAAGCATAACATCAGAGAAATAGTATTTTTTGATTTATTGGATAAATTCAGAAAAGATAACAGAATGGGTTATGCCGGTGGATTAGATGGTATTTATAAAAGACGAGTAAATTATACCGAGCTTTTGCATTCCGGGTTAAGTAAGTACTATTTAAATTATTTAACCTTAGGGGATGTTGTCAGACGTGGTTCGTGGGAGTTAACAGAAAATATGATGTCAGATTTTAGAAACGAATATCCTGATACAGAATTATTAGATGAGTTGGAAACGGTATATGCAAAGGCTCAAACAGTGGCACCGGGGCAAATGGCTTATGATTTTGAACTGGAAGATTTGGATGGGAATAAAGTGAGGTTGTCAGATTTTAGAGGTAAGGCGGTTTACATAGATTTCTGGAGCACAGGTTGCGGTCCTTGCAGATACGCAATCGAAAATTATTCGGCCAAATTAAAAGACAAGATGAAAGATAAGGATGTTGTATTTATGTATATAGCTTGCGAAGGTAATGTAGACCGAGTAAGAAAATACATGGAAGACAATCGTGTTGAAGGTGTGCTGCTGATTGCTAAAAATCAGGAAGCTCTTATACGTGATAAGTATTGGTTTAATGGCATTCCACATTATTATATAATTGGCAGAGATGGGAAAATTGTTCATAGAAATGCTGCATCTCCCAACTCATTACTCCACAACCAACAACCCCTATTAGATGCATTGAATAATTCAGCAAATAGTGAAATAACAGAATTGTAAAATAAAACGAAAGGGTGTCGGTTTTTTACTGACACCCTTTATCTTTTAAAATATCAGGAGGCTTATTTTAAACCTAGTCCACTTATTTTGCGGTAAAGATCCAAGGCATAAACATCGGTCATGCCCGACACAAAATCCAGAACTGACTGTATCTTATCAACCAATTCAGCGTCTTTCTCCACCTTAAACTGTTCAGGAATAAAAGGCAACAGCATCTTAGAAAAGAAATCATCAGGATTAATCACAGCCTTGATAAATTCATCTAATAGAGTTCCAAGTATTCTAAATCCGGCGATTTCAATTTCCACCACCGACTGATGTTTGTAGATGCGTTTAAAAGCAACTTTTTTACAGGTTTCCATAGCCTGAAGTTCTGTTCCGGTAAGGTGATCAACCAAGCCTTTTTTGAAGGTTCCACTTAATATAGCTTCCTGATTATTCCAGAATATATCAGTGCATAGCGCAACCAGTTTGCCAATTACCTTGGCACGCAGATAAACTATACGCTCATTTAAGTCGCTCACCTCATTAAATACATCCGCTATTTTATCAAACTCTTGTGCTTCCTTATCTTTATCAAAGAAAGCAGTTAACAGCGTATAGGTTTCTTCGTATGAAAGAATCTTTAGCTTATGTGCATCTTCAATATCCATCACCTGGTAGCAGATGTCATCGGCAGCTTCTACCAAATAAACAAGTGGGTGACGGGCATAAATACCTTTCTCTTCATCCAACACTTTTAGCTGCAATTCAGTAGCAATGTGCTGGAACATTTCTTTTTCAGACTGGAAATAACCATACTTCTTTAACCCTAAATGGGATGCATAAGGATATTTAAGAATGGATGCGACCGTGGTGTACGTCATGGCAAAACCACCCTGACGACGACCTTTAAAAGCATGTGTTAGGATTCGTAAAGCATTGGCATTTCCTTCAAAACGAATGAAGTCAGTCCATTGAGCTTCGCTAAGCATATGCTTGAAGTCAGCCCCCGCACCATTGGTGAAATAGTGACCGATGGCCGCCTCTCCGGAATGACCAAAAGGAGGATTACCCATATCATGGGCCAAACAAGCTGCAGCAACCACAGAGCCAATTTCCTGAACCAACTCGGGTTTGCCCCATCCGGCATGTAAAAGTTTAGCAGAAACATTATTTCCAAGAGAGCGACCCACACTGGCTACCTCAAGGCTGTGTGTAAGTCTATTGTGTACAAACACACTGCCCGGCAATGGGAAAACCTGTGTTTTATCTTGTAAGCGACGAAAAGGAGAGGAAAAAATAAGTCGATCATAATCGCGCTGAAATTGGGTGCGATCGTGCTTTACTTCTTTCAGATGTTCCTGTCCGGTTCGTTTGGTTGATAATAGGTTATCCCAGTTCATATATTTCTAGTAAATTTTTGTTTGATAATCTTTCATCCTTCCATCTAGCTGGCGGGCTTGTCCGTTTGTCATGATGTCAAGTCGGGCCCAAAAATGCGGCCCATGATTTTTTTCATGCACATGGCATAACTCGTGCAAAATTACATAATCTATCAGCTCATCAGGCAAACGCATCAGGTGAAGATTCAAATTAATATTATCACGGCCAGAACAGGAACCCCATCGCGATTTCAGGTTCTTAATAGTTACATTGTTGTATTGTATTGAATGCTTCTCGGCTAATTCAGCCAGTCGACGAGGTAAAAAACGTTTGGCTTCCAGTCGCAAGGCTTCTTCAATGCCATAACGAATATTCTCCTGTATGCCCGGATGAGTCACCGGTACATCTTCAGGGTAATAGATATGTAATATACCTTTATTTAAATGCAGTCTGACATTGCTGTTTGTATGTTTTGAAATTTGCAGAGCAAAAGAGCGTGATTTAAATTCAGTGTTCTCATCAAAGATGGTGAGACGTCCCTCTTTCTCTTCCAGTTTTTTCAGGTTAGCTTGAATCCAGTCTTTCTTTTCTTTCAAAAATCCAATACCATCGCGTATATCAGCACCCACAGGAACTACCAATGTAACTCCCTTAAAAGGTTTTAACTTAATACTGATGCGCTTTGCTTTGGCACTCTGCCGAATGGTAACCTGTCCCAACTCTGGTATTTCAACAACCGCTTCCTTCATTGCCGTAAAAATAAGAAATAAAGTTGGCTTATTAAGTTCAACTTTTATCATCTTGCTTTACTCCAAATGTTTTAAAAGCGACTTCTATATATAATAATGCAGCTACTTTATTAACAAATTTCATCCACTTTTTAGTAACTGCTTGATTTTATTAAAGTACAATAAATCAATGAGAAGTGAGATTTTAATTATTCATTTCATCCACTTTTTAGCTACCCACCTTTTTATTCACGCATGAGTAAGCCTCTCTTTGTATCAAATCCAAAAAACGGAATCAGCTAAACAGTTCCGTGATGTAGAAACTAAATCAATTGTTATGGAAAAAATCATTCTAACACCTCTCTGTGTCCATTTGCATCAGGACGCTTTCCTCTTATCCTATGATCAGGATAGAATAACTCAATGTATAGTATCAAATATTTTTTAGAACAGATAGAAGCACTATGAAAAAATCAATGTTAAACCCCAGGTTTAAAAACCATCTGTGTCTTTTAGGAGGCCTATTAATATCCTTAAGCACTCTTGCTCAAACAAAGAGCCTGAGGGGTACTGTTAAAGACCTAAGCAACTTGCCCATACCAGGTGTTTCGGTTGTGGTTAAAGGAACCACCCAAGGAACAATTACCGGTATGGATGGCTCATTTGTACTGGAGGGAGATATCAACAACGAAGCTATTCTGGTTTTTAGCTTTATTGGTCTTGAAACAAAAGAAATACCAGTAGGAGACCAGACACAATTTAATGTTACCATGCAAGATGAAGTAATGGGCATCAACGAAGTGGTGGTTGTTGGATATGGTACTCAAAAGAAGAAAGACATTACCGGATCGGTTGCTTTGGTGGATGCCGAAGAACTGGAATCACGTCCTAATACTCAATTAGGATCTTTAATTCAAGGACGAGCAGCCGGTGTTCGAGTGGCATCCAGCTCAGGAAAGCCATCACAAGGATTAAGTATTCGTGTACGAGGAACCAATTCTATTACAGCAGGTAGTGAGCCTTTGTATGTAATTGACGGAATCCCAACCAGCGATACTCGTTCTATCAATCCGGCTGATGTAGAAACATTAACTGTTTTGAAAGATGCTTCATCAGCTGCTATTTATGGAGCTCAGGGCGCAAATGGAGTGGTGTTAATTACTACCAAACAAGGTAAAGAAGGCAAACCAAAAGTAACTTTAGATGCTTACACTGGTTTTTCGGAAGTATGGAAAACACTGGAAGTGTTAAATGGTGAGCAGTACCGCGACTTGATGACAGAAATGGGACAATCAACCGACTGGAACCGTTATAATAAAAACACCGATTGGCAAAACGAAGTCTTCCGTCGTGGGGTATCGCAGAACTACCAATTATCGCTATCAGGCAAAACTGGAGGAACCACCTATTATGTTTCTGGCGGATGGGTGCAACAGGCAGGTGCTGTTAGAAGCTCAGAAATGGACCGGGCCAACTTTAAAATCAACCTCGATCAGGAGGTGAATAATTGGTTGAGCATTGGTACTCGTATTGCCTACACCAAGTATCGCGATGTAGATGTGAACGATGGAAGTGCTGTTAACAATGGTGGAGTTCTGATTGGAGCTATCAATACACCTTCGGTTATTGGTATTTACAACGAAGATGGAACTTTTACCAGCAACCCTTTTCAAAATTGGGAGAATCCGGTAGCCAGTACCGACGGATCGGATCGTGAGTATAAAAGCGAACGCTTTTTAGGTAACATGTACCTGAAAGTGAAGTTTCTGAAAGATTTCAGTTTTAAAAGTAATTTTGGAGTGGATTATAGCAATGGTATCTACGATTACTTCCTCGATCCTTATAGAACCAGCTATGGAATTGCCAAACAAGGTAAAGCTACCAACAACACCGATCGCACCAGCTACTGGATGGCAGAAAATACTTTATCGTACAATAAAAAAATAGGTAATCATACCATCGAGGCTTTGGCAGGAAGTGTTGTTCAAAAATTCCTTTGGGAAAGTGCATATATCACTACCGAGAATTTTGCCAGCGACGGTGTTACAACAACTAATGGAGGTTCTATCATCGCATCGGCCGGAAATAACAAATCCGAAAAGTCGAATGCATCATACATCAGTCGATTGAATTATGCTTTTGCTGATAAATATTTGCTAACAGCCAACTTCAGAGCCGACGCTTCCAGTGTGTTTGGTAAAGATAACCGTTGGGGTTACTTCCCTTCATTCTCTGCCGGATGGCGTATTTCTCATGAATCGTTTATGAATGATTTGAGTTTCCTAAATGATTTAAAAGTGCGTGCAGGTTGGGGTATTGTGGGTAACGACCAAATTAGCAATTATGCTTATTACGGAACAGTAGGTTCTAACAATTACCCAATTGGTACTTTAATGCCGGGTACTTATCCTAATGCCATGGATAACAATGCACTAAAATGGGAAGAATCAGAACAAACAAATATTGGTTTGGATATTAGTGTTTTAAATGGACGTGTTCAGTTTATTGCAGATGCGTACAGGAGAATTACGCGCGACTTGTTATTGGATGCTCCATTGCCGACCAGTACAGGTTTTACTTCAGCACTTCAAAACATCGGAAACCTGGAGAACAAAGGTCTGGAATTTAGTTTGAATACCACCAACATTGATAAAGAAGTGAAGTGGAATACTACTTTCAATATTTCCTTTAACAGCAACGAAGTAACCAACCTGGTGGTAGAGAGTCTACCAATGGGTAATATAGCAAACCGTGGCGAGGCCATTCTTTTGGAAGAAGGTCAGTCGTTAGGAACATTGTATGGATATATCTGGGGCGGTGTTGATCCTGCAACAGGTAATGCTTACTATGTTGATAAAAATGGGGAGAGTACTTTTACTCCTGATGCTGATGATCGTACCATCATTGGTAATGCCAACCCTGACTTTTTCTATGGATTGAATAATTCTGTTAGCTACAAAGGTATTGGCTTAACTGTATTTCTTGAAGGATCATACGGTAACGATATGCTAAACGCAACTCGTATTGATTCTGAAGGAATGACTGATCCTAAGAATCAGCTTTTGACAGTTAATAACCGTTGGCGTAAAGAAGGAGATGTAGCCGATATTCCAAAAGCCAGCTGGGCAAATACCGATAATTCAAGAATATCAACCCGCTTTGTGGAAGATGCTTCTTACATCAGATTAAAAACAGTTACGCTAAGTTACGATTTGCCTAAGAGCCTTTTATCGAAAATTAACCTGAGTAATGTTAGAGTTTATGCCACGGGTGAGAATCTTTTAACCTTTACTGATTATTCAGGATTCGACCCTGAAGTGAATGCCTTTGGCGGATCAAACACCATGCAGGGGATAGATTACGGTACTTATCCACAAACACGAAATCTTATTTTCGGACTGAACGTTACTTTCTAATTCAAAAAATAGGAAAAAGATGAAATTAAAAACCTATATATTAAGCGGATTAATTGCTACTGCAGTATGGTCGTGTGATGATTTTCTCGATCTGAAACCCATTTCAGAAGAAACCACTGCCAGTGCATACACCAAATTAAGTCAGATTGAAGCCGCCCTGACCGGAACATACGAATCATTTCAGTCCGATGCTTATGTTTGGAATAATGTACAGTTTCAGGATGTAAGATCGGATAACCACTACGCTGGTGGTGATAATGCCTCGTTTTATGAGGTTGACTATTTAGATGTTTCGGCAACTAACGATAAGGTTTATCAGAGTTGGTCTAATATTTACAATGCCATCTTAAAGGCTAATATTGTGATGGTGCGTGTGATGGATGTCACCGATCCTCAGCTAACAGAAACGCGTCGCGATCAGATCAGAGGAGAAGCTTTGTTCTTAAGGGCTTATCATTATTATAATCTGGTGAATTTATTTGGAGGAGTGCCATTGGTGCTAGATCCAACAACTTCAACCGATCCGGGAGTGGTTAATAAACCCCGATCGACCAAAGAAGAAGTTTTTGCTCAAATTATTACCGATCTGGAAGAAGCAACCCAGTTATTGCCTGATACCTATGGAAGTGATGCTGCCGTAAATAAGGCGCGAGCTACAGCAGGTGCAGCCTGGGCTTTGATGGCTAAAGCGTATGCTCAAAAGCCATCACCTGAATATAGCAAAGTGTTGGATTGTATAGCAAAAGTTGAAGCCAGTAAAGCAAATTATAAGCTTATTGATTACACGTTTCTTTTTGATGGCGCTCATTATAATAATGAAGAATCGATAATGGAAATTCAATGGATTGCCGGTTCTGATGGTAATTGGGGGCCACAAATGCTATTGCCTCCTTCTATCTCTGGAGATACCTGGCGCAAATTTATTACTCCTTCAAAAGATTTGTTAGCAGCCTTTGATTCCGAAGGTGATGAAATCAGAAAGAATACAACCATCCTTTTCGAAGATGTATCGTGGATTGATGAATACTATGGAATTAATGAGCCGAGTGATGAAAATCCAACACCCAATAGTGTCGCTTTTGGCTATAAGTGGAAGAATGCAGCCGGATGGTCAAGTGGCGACCGTCAGTATCTGCTTCGATATGGCGACATTGTTCTATTGAAAGCCGAAGCATTAAACGAAACCAATCAGCTTGCTGAAGCGGTTACAGAGGTGAACCGAATTCGTAACCGTGTTAATTTGCCCGATTTAACCGATGCTCAAAAAAGTTCAAAAGAAGTTCTGAAGGCTTCTATTCTAAAGGAACGTCGTTTGGAATTGGCACAAGAGGCACAACGCTGGGATGATTTAGTACGTTATGGTGTAGTGGTTGAAACCATGAACAGCTTGAATGAAATTGATTTGCGTACTGGTCAGGCCGTTGCTCATAACATGACAGAGGCTAAAATCTTACTGCCAATACCGCAACAGGAAATCGACAGAAACCCTTCTTTGGAACAAAATCCTTTATAGACTGAGTTATGAAAAAATTAAATACACTTACGGTCTTAATGGCCTTGATTATGGTTTGGGGTTGCGAAGAGAAAAGCAACCTCCAGCCAGAAGGTAACTGGGAGTTAAGTGCTCCCACAACATTACCTTTAAATGACGATAATTCTTTGGTGCTGGATGAAAGTAATCCGCACGGTTCAATTGTTTTTAACTGGAATGAGGCCGTATCATCCGAAGATTATGGTGTCTATTACACAGTTATGATCGATTCATTGAATGCATCAGATGCTTCGGCACCAATTTTATCATTTAAATCACTGGAATCAGGAAAAAGTACGTCAGCTTCTGTTACAACAATGGAGTTGAATGATGCTTTATACATGGCAGGTTTTAAACCGGGCGAGGCTTTAGAATTGAAATGGACGGTTGTTGCCAACTGCCTTTCAAAATCAACTTCGGCCGAAGATGAAATGACCATAACCCGCTACGATGATGATAAACTATTTATATCGGGTGCTGCTACCGAAGTGGGAAATAATGTAAACTCGGCTATTCTAATGAGGCGTTTATTCAACGGTTCAGGTGAAAAACTCAACTTATACGAATCGTACACCGAGCTAAAAGCAGGCGAAGGTTTTATGGTTTACAATGGTCGTAGTACAAATGCTATTGCATACGGTTTAAGCAGTGAAGGTCTTTTGGTTCGCGATGGTGAAGCAATTACGGTTGACGAAGATGGAATCTATCGAATCAACATCGATTTTGATGCGATGACAATATCGTTCTATAAAATTGATCGTTTGGCACTAATTGGCGCTCCTCTGGAAGGTGGATGGGGATCTGATGAAGCTCTTACCTATCAGGGAATGGGAGTTTGGCAATCGGATATCAGCTTTGTGGGAACAGGTGGATACATCATTCGTGCCAATAACAACTGGGAAGGCATTATTAAACAAGTTAGCGGAACAAGTAACGAAGTAGTGCGCGAAGATTTTGGAAATGAACAAGGAGTTGCCTTTGAAGATTTTCAACAATCAGAAGTGGGCTATTATACAGTTACTTTAACGCTTACAGGTGATGAATATACCATTTATCTGGAGAAAGCACCTGATCAAAGAATGTACTTGATTGTGAATAGTTCCGATGTGTATGAAATGTCGATGGTTGGTGATGGAGTATTTAAAACAGATAAGTATTTGGTACTGCAAACCAGCGATGAGGTATTAATCAATACTGAATCGGACGGAAGTGGCACAAGTTATAGCATTAGCGAGACTATTGGTGAAGGATCAGGCGATAAAGTTGAAGGTTCTGCATCAATGTCGGAGAGTACTACAGCCTTTGCTGTTTCGTTAGATCAGATGTTTGGATTCACTGTTGATATCAACAATAACGAACTGACATGGCATTACTATACTATGAAATTATTTCATTGGGATGATGATGCCGATGGCGGATGGGATGCACGTACTGAGACAGAAATGACCTATGTACATCCATATACTTTCACGGTTACAGCCGATTGTTATGCAACGCATGAATCGAAATTCAACTCTCCCTGGGATGTTTCCTTCGGTGCCGATGATGAAACCGCATTAAGCGGAACGATGACCAACCAGGGTGGTTCCAATTTCCGCAATATATCAAGTGATGGAACATATGATATTACCATTGTGGTAGCTGATGATTACTCAACTGGAAATTATGAGTTTGTGATGCAATAAATTAAGAAAGTAATATAAATAACTTGGTGGTTTTGTTATCCCTCCATCTCCACTTGGAGAAGTATCCTCCCTCGAAAAGGGAGGATGGAGAGGGGTAATGTTCATCAATAAATAAGCATAAGCCCTTAAGAACAACCTATTAAAAAGTAGAGATGAAATTTAAAATAAACAGATATTCAGCACCCTTAGTATTGCTAATAACCATGGGGTTGATGGGAACACGGTGTAATAAAGAGTCGGAAGGAACAACTCCGCCTCCTCCAGTAGTTCCTGAGGCATTGGATGTGGTTAGCTATCTTTCAACGTATGATGGAAGCTCTAAATTTGCTAAGCAGGATGTGAGCTTCAGTAATATTGATCCGAATAATAATCCAACCATCACCATCGATACCGAAACACAATTTCAGGAGATGGATGGTTTCGGATATACCTTAACCGGTGGAAGTGCTATTCACCTTAAAAATATGAGTGATACCAAACGTAGTGCTCTTTTATACGAATTATTCAACCATGAGGATAACAATATCGGCGTAAGCTATCTTCGTATTAGTATTGGTGCTTCCGATTTGGATCCTGAGCCATTTTCATACAATGATTTAAATGCAGGTGAAACAGATGTCAATATGGAGCATTTCTCGTTAGCTCCTGATAAAAAAGCATTGATTCCTGTTTTGAAAGAAATATTGGCCATCAACCCTGATATTAAAATTTTAGGTTCGCCCTGGTCGCCACCAACATGGATGAAGACCAATGGTGCAACCAAAGGAGGCGAATTACTAAAGGAATACTATGGCGCTTATGCCAGATATTTTATTAAGTATGTTGAAGAAATGGCCAAAGAAGGCATTACCATCGATGCCATAACCGTTCAGAATGAACCATTGCATCCGGGTAATAATCCCAGCCTGTATATGCCGGCTGAAGATCAGGCTGAGTTTGTAAAAAATCATCTGGGGCCTGCCTTCGAAGCTGCCAACATTGGAACCAAAATAATTGTATACGATCATAATGCTGATCGCCCTGATTATCCAATAACTATTTTAGATGATGCAGAAGCCAATAAATATGTTGATGGATCGGCCTTTCACTTGTATGGAGGTGATATCAGTAATTTAAGTCAGGTACACAATGCTCACCCTGACAAAAACCTGTATTTTACTGAGCAGTGGATTGGTGCACCAGGCAGTTTTGGTGATGACATGGTCTGGCATATTAACAATCTGATTATTGGTGCCAGTCGCAACTGGTGTAAAAATGTTCTGGAATGGAATCTGGCTGCTAATTCGGCTTTAGAGCCTCACACTGATGGAGGATGTACCGAATGTCTGGGAGCCTTAACAATTGATGGTGATAATGTGGTTCGTAATCCGGCTTATTATATTATTGCTCATGCATCCAAATTCGCCCGTCCGGGATCGGTTCGGATACAAAGTAATCAACCCGGAAATTTAGCCAATGTAGCTTTTGAAAATCTAAACGGTTCGGTAGTGATTATTGTACTAAATAATGGTGATACGGAGCAGCAATTTAACATCGAATGGGAAGACGAGATGATCAGTGCTAAATTGTCAGGTAAAGCCGTTGCTACTTATGTTTGGGGAAAGGAGTAGTTGGTTGATACATTAGAAGCTGGACTTTAGAATGATTTACATGATACCAATTAAATGCTCTGTGAAAATCAAATACGACTACTGCCTTCTGACTAAATACTAACAAACTAAAATTAAAACTCACAATAAACTCATATCTGAGAGATACCTTTTCGTTAATTCACTTTAGTGCTATAGTTTAGAGCTTATAAAGTGGATTAACGAGTTTTAAAAAACGATTTGATATATGAAAAAGACATACCTGCTTGGATTAAGTCTCTTGCTTTTTGCCTGTTCAACAGAGCGAACGGAAGATAATACGATTAAGGAGAGTTCTGAGTTTTCGGCAGAAGGAAAGATCATAACAGTTTACACCACTTCAAAGGATGGTGAAAATAAGTTGTCGATTGGTGACCAGTTGGCTTTTTCGCAAGCCAATCAACCTTTAGAGACAGAGATTGCAGTTTTTGTTAATCCGACAAAAAAGTTTCAAACTTTTTTAGGGATAGGAGGGGCCATCACCGATGCATCTGCAGAAGTATTTGCACAACTGCCGGAAGACAAACAAGAAGAATTGATAAATGCCTATTTTGGATCAGATGGAATTGATTACACCTTATTACGAACAACCATTCATAGTTGCGATTTCGCATCCGGTAGTTATACTTATATTGAAGAGGGCGATAAGGATCTGAACTCATTTTCGATTGAGCACGATCAGCAATATAGAATACCCATGATTAAAAAGGCTATGGCTAATGCCAGTGATACATTGGTTTTTTATGCTAGCCCATGGAGCCCTCCAGCCTTTATGAAAGGCAGAGAAAACATGCTTCAGGGAGGTAAGTTATTGCCCGAGTATTATCAATCGTGGGCTAACTACTATGCCAAATTCATAAAAGCTTACGAAGCCGAAGGGATGCCTATTTGGGGATTAACCATTCAGAATGAACCTATGGCAGTTCAAACCTGGGAATCGTGTATTTATACAGCTGAAGAAGAACGTGACTTCCTGAAAAATTACCTAGGTCCTACATTGGCAAAAGAAGGGTTGGGAGATAAAAATATTGTAGTTTGGGATCACAACCGTGATTTGATTTCACATCGTGCCAATACCATATTGGGTGATCCTGATGCTGCTAAATATGTCTGGGGAGTTGGCTTTCATTGGTACGAAACCTGGGCTGGAGGACAACCTATGTGGGATAACCTACGAAATGTAAAGGAGTCGTTCCCCGATAAGGAATTGCTGTTTACTGAAGGTTGTGTAGAAAGCTTCTCGCAGGACGGATACCAACGCTGGACCAATGCTGAACGATATGGACGATCGATGATTAAAGATTTTAACTGCGGTACTGTTGGCTGGACAGACTGGAACATTCTTTTGGATCAAAATGGTGGACCTAACCATGTAGGTAACTTTTGTTTTGCACCTATTCATGCTGATACGAATACAGGAGAATTAATTTATACTCCTTCGTATTATTATATTGGCCACTTTTCGAAGTTTATCAGGCCTGAAGCAAAACGAATCAGTACTACTGTAAGCAGAAGCACCATTATCAGTACCTCTTTCCTTAATGAAGATGATAAGATGGTAACTGTAGTTATGAATGATAAAGATGAACCTGTTACCTATAAGTTGATTGTTGATGGGTGGGAAACTGAAACAACCATACCTGCCAGATCAATGCAAACTTTGGTTTATTGATAGCTTAATTCAACCCTAATTAGGCCCTTGTTGATTTATTCAGCAGGGGCTTTTTTATTTTAGGTGTTGTTCACATAGTTAATCAACTTATCTTTGTGGCCTCAAAGAAAAAGCCAGTCCATTTCAATCGTAATTTTTTTAAACCATTAACTAATGAAGAAAGTAATTCTGTTAATTGCTATTACAGGTATTTGTTTATTTGCATCGGCACAGGAAAAAAGTCAGTCGGCTATTGGTCTGCGTTTTGGATTAGGTACTGATTATATTGGAGAGATATCTTATCAACAAGCCTTAAACACCAACCGTATGGAACTTGATTTAGGTTGGGGCGGAGGACGCTATTGGAAAGGCTGGACTTTTACTGGTTTATACCAATGGGTAATGCCTATCGAAAGTGGTTTTTACTGGTATTTGGGTGCCGGGCCGGCTTTAGGGTATTGGACCGAAAAAAGAAATTTTTATGAGAATGATGGCGGGTTATACCTGGCTGCCTCTGTCAATGTTGGTGCTGAGTATCGATTTGCCGAAATTCCATTACAGCTGGCTATTGATTACCGTCCGGAATTTGGTTTGATCAATCGCTTGAAGGCTTATGGCGGCGGATTTGGAATAGCAGTTCGCTATTGTTTTTAAAAAAATGCCCTTTGACATCCTCAGAGGGCTTTTTGTATATGCAGTTTTTATTGAATCATTTCATCCAGAATCTGCTTAACCTTTTTGCCATCCCATTTGGCAGCTCCTTGCTTTTTCATTATCACTTTTCCTTCGGGTGATATTAAAAAAGAAGCAGGAATGCTTCTTGAACTCAACACATCTGGCATACCACCAGCCAGATTATAAATGGGAAAAGTATAACCTTTTGATTCTACAAATGCTTGTATAATATTGGCTTCTTCCTGGCTGGCTAATACAAATGCCATTTTATCGCCGTACTCACTATATAAGCGCTGAATCGAAGGCATTTCTGCTATGCACGGAGGACACCAGGTAGCCCATAAGTTTAAAAAAACAGCTTGTCCTTTAAACTCAGAAAACTGATGACGATTTCCATTCATATCTACTAAATACCAATTGTAATCATTCTCTTTCAGATAAATTAAATCTTCTGTTTCGCGGGGCTGAAACATGCTGTAGCGAATGATGGTTGCCGATACTATTTTTCGTGAAGCAGGAAACAGCATTGAAATCAGCAAGGCAGTGAATATAAAATCGAAGGCTATGCCCCAAATGGTTTTCTTTCGTCGATACTTATGCCATTGCTCGGCCCAAAATCCTCTCTTCTTTTCCATAATAAATGATGCTTAGCTAGAATGTAACAAACGTAAAACTATTTGGTTAAAGCAACAACTTCCAAATGGACGAATATTTCTTTTGATGAGTATCTGTTAATTCAACTTTTAAGAGGCTGTAACTCTTATCAACACCGGCTTTAGTTGTGAACTGATCAATGTCGATTGTTATTTTGTGCGATGTATTGGGCGTAAGGGTAAGGGGAAAAATATTATTACTACCACTCTTTAGCCTAAACTTACGTGATTTTTTGAAAGGAGCTCCAAATACCAAAACAGGAGCGTCAAAAGTAAGATTACCTTTGGTTTTGTTGACAACCGTTATTCTACCCAATTTTGTTTTAGAACCTTTTAGCCTCTTTATCTTTAACGATACCCAAACAATGGAAGGAGCTAGTTTATGAAACCATTTGCGTTTCATGGCTACGTAATACAGCAAGCCTAATCCCATTAACAACAATAGATAATCGCTGTTGAAGGTTTTGCGTTGATTGTTTACGTCAGTGGTTGAATTGGTTAACGACTCAAGTTCATCCAAAGAATGTTCCGTTTGTTCTGAAATTTCTGTAGATACAGGTGTTGTGTTTTGTACCTTACCACCCTGACTGCAAATCTGCATCATCAATAGAAAGAACAATCCACCCAAAATCCATAGTCGGTTTTTCAGATAGAAAGTCTTCAGTTCATCCCAGTATTTCTTCATTACGAGTATTTTGGAAAATCTTGTAGTCCTTTGTAATTGATATAGTATTCGCCATCTACCTCGGGTTTACCCATTTCTTCATCAGTCTCACCTTCGGCATTGGCAATACCCACACTGGCAAACAAACAAATAGCATTGTGTTTGGTTCCATGTTTCAGTACATCGGCAGCAACATGAGGAACCAAAATGCCCATATCGGGGTATGCGGTTGTGCGCACAACAACAAAATATCGCTGATCGTCTTTAGTGGCCAGTATTTGAGGATTCACATCGGTTTCTTTGCGAACATTAAGCACTTTGTATCCTTTGTCAACCATATCTTTATATACCACTTTAATACCCAGAAAATGTAGTTCTTCCTGGCTCATAATTTTTCCCTTGCCCATCATCAAATCTATTTGAGCGCAAAATTGGCATTTTTAAACTAAATACAAAAATACCTCTTTACAACCGTTTGAAAATGTTGTAAATTCTAAAGGCATTTTTAGTCAAAATATACTTTGTACCTTTTTAATTTGGAGGAAAAATTATGCCATTTACACGCCTAGAGGAATTCCTCAACCGAGAACGAATCAATTACAAGAGAATTGTGCACTCGAGGGCTTATACTGCGCAAAAAACAGCCGCTTATGCACATATTTCTGGAAATGAAATTGCCAAATCAGTAGTGATTAAAATTGACGGTAAAATTGCTATGGCAGTATTGCCGGCATCTTATCAACTGGATTTGGATGAACTGAAACGAGCCACTGCAGCCAAAGATGTTCGTTTGGCTACCGAGAGTGAATTTAAAGATGTTTTTAAAGACTGTGAAGTTGGAGCTCAGCCTCCTTTCGGAAACCTATACAATTTGGAGGTGTTTGTTGCTGAGAAGCTTACCGAAGACACCAACATCGCTTTTAATGCCTGCAACCATGCAGAGCTGATACAGATGACATATAAAGATTATCAGCGGCTTGTGCACCCTACTGTAATTAAAATTGCCCGCACAGCAGTAGCCGAAGCATAAGTAACGCTGTGGGATGATTGAGTAAACGCCTTGCTTTCAAGCAGGGCGTTTTATCTTAACTATTATTTGGTCCTCAATTTGAAGGAAAATAACGCTTCACCATCTGCAAAAACAGTAAAATAACCTGATTTGCGGTTTTCAACCGGAACAGTAAAAGTTACTTCATCACCTTTTTTAGTAAATTCGATCAAGGTTGATTTTTTTGCTCTGTCAAAAGCAAAATAAAGATTTATAATATTCTTTTTAGTTCTTAGCCTGAATGGTATCTCACCTTTTTTTACTTTTTTAATAATGCCTTTCTCAGGTGTGATTAATTCGTCATCCGACAAAAGATAGGCGTGATGGTAGTAAGGTAATTCAGCAAAGTCCTTGGCACTCATGTTTACAAAACTCCACTCTTCATCCTTAGGAAAGTGCTGCGAGAAAAAACGATCAGCAGGCATCATAAAATAGCCATCGGTAAATTCTTTAATAAATTTTCGGGTGGAGGGATCAACCGATCCGGCTCCCCAGGTAGCGTCGATCAGGTACCACTGGTTATTTATCTTTACCGCATTCCAGGCATGATCGGTTCCCTTGGGTTCACGACCAATCAGCTTGTAATTGTTTTTAGAAGATCCACTGATAATAACACTTTCCAAACCGCATAAATCGGATACTGCTTTGTACAAATAGGCATACCCTTCGCACACCGCTTTTTTCTTGCGTAAGGTTGTGTGAACCATTTTATCACGAATCTCTTTTTCTTTGGCCTCTTTTTCTTCAAGCGATTGATATGAATATTTAACCGATGTGTTTTTGTTGGAGAAAAAACTCTTAACATCATACTCAATGTTTAAAGCAATCCAGGTATAGATAGCAGCAGCCTTATCTTCATCCGATGTGAAATCTTTATTGATTCGTTCGGCCAGTTGTTCGGTCTTTTTTATCGAACCAGGATATTTTGATACTGTTTGAAGTACTTCTGGTTTTATGCTTGCGTTCATAGTGATGACGCAAAGTGCGATAGCAACAAAAACAATCAATTTTCTCATCTTATCTCTTTTAGTGTCTTTAAACAACAAATATCAGGCCTGTATTATTAACAAATCTTAAAAAGTGCCACAAGCTACTCACTATATTCAGTATTGCAACCTGAATGTGATACCTTTGCGACATGAAAAAAACAGGGGCATTAATCAAACCACAATCTTTCTCCTTTTATTACGGCTATATCGTACTTTTTTTCGGAACCATTGGAGTCCTTGCAAGTATTCCGGGGCAGACCATTGGGGTGTCCACTTTTACCGATCCGGTTAAAGACGCCTTAGGTTTAACACGCGATCAGTTTAGCCTTGCATATGGGATTGGTACTTTTGTTAGTTCGTTGTTTTTAACTTATGCCGGTAAAATATACGATAGATATGGAGTTGTATTGTCAGCTTTTTTATCCATTGTATTGTTAGGTGCTACGTTGATATTATGCTCGTATAGCCAGATGATTAGCGAAGGCTTGTTTTTGTTGTTTCACTTCCGTCATTGGTCCATACCCTTTGTTTTGATGTCGGTTTTGTTTTCTATGTTGCGCTTTAGCGGGCAAGGGGTACTTACTATGGTGTCGCGCAATATGGTGATGAAATGGTTTGATCGCTTACGTGGTCGTGTTAATTCCATTATCAGTATCAGCATGGCTTTTGGATTTTCCATCTCACCGCTGATAATTGACGGTATTATTCAGGATAATGGTTGGCAGGGGGCATGGCGAATAATGGCCGCGTCTTTAGTATTGGTATTGATTCTGATATTTCTATTTTATAAGGATAATCCTGAAAAATATGGTTTGGAGGTGGATGGACATTCATCTGTTCAAACAAAAAATAAGGCACCGCAAACATCAGAACAAAATTTCTCATTGCCAGAAGCTATTCAAACACGTAGCTTTTGGATGTATGCGCTGATCCTTTCGTTTCATTCGTTTTTTGTTACCGGTTTTACTTTTCATGTGGTTAGTATTTATGCCGAAGCCGGTTACGACAGAGATGTTGCAATAGGTATTTTTATCCCTATTACTATTGTTTCAACCATTGTTTCTTTTGTGGGTAATATTATCAGCGACTGGGTAAAGCTGAAGATTCTTTTATATGCTATGATTTCAGGAGCTATAATGGCCACAATAGGATTGCTATTTTTGCAATCAGGTATTGGATTTTATATGGTGATAGTTGGCTTTGGTTTAACGGGCGGTTTATTTGCTGTTTTAATGTCGTTGGTATGGCCACGCTATTATGGTCGTCAGCATTTGGGTGCAATCTCAGGTAAAGCCATGTCGATGTTGGTGATGGGAAGTGCAGCAGGACCTTACCTGTTTAGCTTGTCTTTTAATTTAAGCAATCAGTATGGTACCATTTCATATTTAGGACTGGCTTTATTACTGGTTATTGCTATTGGTTCAATTAAGGCCAATTCTCCAATTAAGAAGAATGCTTAATCTGTGTTTAATACAAAGCCTACTTTAGGAACATTTTCGATGTTAACACTCTCGTCGTTTTTAAGATATTTGCGCAGTTTGGCAATAAATACATCCAGGCTGCGACCGTGGAAATAGTCGTTTTCGCCCCAGATAGCAACCAGGATATCTTCTCGACGAACGATGTTATTCATCGATTGGCAAAGCATTTTTAGTACATCACTTTCTTTTTGAGTGAGGCGTTTGGCATCATCGTCCAGTGTCAGCATTTGATTAGCTGAATCAAAATGGTATTTGCCAATGGAGAATTCGGTAGTCAGGTCTTCTTCCTTAAGTTGAATACGGTTTAAAATAGCTTTTATACGAAGTAATAGTTCATCCTCATCAAAAGGTTTGGTAACATAGTCATCAACGCCCAGGTTAAAACCCTTGATTTTATCTTCTTTCATTGCACGTGCAGTGAGGAAGATAATGGGTATTCGCTTATTCACCTTACGGATGTTTTCAGCAATGGTAAAGCCATCCATTCCCGGAAGCATCACATCCAAAATACAAAAATCAAAGGTGTGTTTTTCAAATGCTTCCAGTCCTTTGATGCCTTCTTTGTATAACTTTACATCAAAACCGTTAGTTTCCAAAAAATCTACAAGTAAAAATCCCATACTTGTATCATCTTCAACCAATAGAATTCTAGCCATTTGCTAAAGGTAGTATAATTATAAATTTTGAGCCTTTGCCAACTACACTTTCTACTTTAATTCGTCCGTTATGCTCTTCAATTACTTTTTTAACAAAGTTAAGACCTAATCCAAAACCCTTTACATCATGTATATCTCCGGTACCCACTCTGTAATACTGGTCGAAAATATAAGGCTGATCTTTTTTTGCAATACCAATACCGTTATCCTCAACTTCAAGAATAAATTCTTTTTTAGTATTGTTGCTTGATATATTAATAACCGGTGATCTGTCAACGTACTTTAATGCATTGTCAATCAGGTTTGAAATTACCTGTGCCAATCTGCCATTATTACTGTCAATAACCGATTGTTCGGCACGTAAATTCAGATTGATCATTCCATCTTTTTCCTGAATTTGGTATTGATAACTTTCAACCACCTCTTTAAGCATGGTATTCATATCAATCTTATTTTTCTTGCATTTTTCCGGTGAATCGCACGAAATATTCAATATCTCATTTACATGAGTTTGCATTCGGTCGTATTCATTTAATATCACACCGGTATACTCTTCTGTTTTGTCTGTATCGTTCTTTTTCTTTCTGATGAGGTTGGTTGCCAGTCGAATATTAGCCAATGGAGTTTGAAACTCGTGCAACATGTTATTGATAAATTCTCGCATATGAGCCATCTGAAGCTTCTCTCTACGAATCATACGTAAGAGAATAATGTACGACCACACTAAAAAGGCAATGGCAAATACCGAAACCAAAAACAGGCCTTTCATTTGGCCCAAAAGAAAGCGATTTCTGTCGGGGAATTGAATTTGAATACCAAGACCTTGTTCCTGCAAGAGGCCATTGAGAGATTGTTGATATAATTTAGCTGCAAACATTTTATCGGTATTGGCTGCACCTATACTATCGCTAACCACAAAAGTAAAGTCTAAAGGCAGATGATACATGCATAGGTTGGCTCTGATAATGCTATCTACTTCAGCCTCCCGGTTTCGTTTAGTTGCTCTAGGGCAATCTTTACCACACAAAAAGTTATCCATCTCGGGACAGATGCGCCGGGCTAACTCATCTTTTGAGTCTTTCAGAGCCATCACCACTCTATGGTTGAAGTTCTTCTCCGACATGTGTGCTGCTTTTAACAGGTACACTACCTGAATACCCAGCAAAACAGCCAATACCAGGAAGGTACTAATGGCTAACCAGATATTATTTCTTTCTTTTTTCATTACATTCACCTGCTTGGGTACAAAGCTACCTAAATAAAGATCTTGTTATCTGAATTTAACATCGCATTAACAGCGATTAACAACTCTATAACTTAAATTTGAAGTTAATGATTCTAGTTTTGAATCATCAAATAAAGAAAACTTTTATAAATCATTAAATTAATACTACTATGAAAAAGGCAATGGCATTTTCGTTTTTATTACTTTTCACATTAGCAATTGCATCTCCTTCTATGGCTCAAGTTGCACCACAGGAGCCTGTTAAAACAGAGAAAAAGTGTGATAAAAAGAAGAAGTGTGATAAAGAAGCTAAGAAAGAATGTAAAAAAGAATGCACAGAAAAAAAGTGTTGTGACAAGAAAAAAGAAGAAAAAAAAGGGTAAGCATTTTCCCTAAAATTATTTAAAAAAAGTGGCTGACCGATTGGTTCAGCCATTTTTGTTCTATCTTAGTTGAAACATTAGGTATGTTTAAACGTATCAATATGTGATTGTTGCATGTTTGTTTGTCGGGAGCTTATGTGCAAATTAAGATCAATAAACAACTGAGATTACTTTATGATTTTTTTATCTGTTTGGGGGAGAATTGCATTTCTGGCCTTTGTGGCTATTTCTTTAGGTTATGTTGTGCTAAAGCTATTATTTAAGAATAGTATCTTTTTTCGTATTGGCGCCTTATGGATGCTAAACGTCTTTCTAACCGTTATCAATAGTCGTTTACTACACGATTATCCGGAACAATACACTTACGCTGTGGCCATGGTGGTTGGAATTGGTGCTACCATTATACTGCAGTATATGGTATATAAGCAGGTGCGCAAACCATTACTAGAGATTGTTCAACAACTTAAATTTATTTCCGAAGGTAATATAGCAAAGGAGCAGGTTAGTTTTAAAGGCACTTTGAAAGGAGAGATACGAGATATCTACAATTCCATAGGAGAATTACAAACCCAACTCAGTAACGCTATTAGTGGAGTTGAAATTTCAGCTAATGAGGTGAGTAGAATGAGCGAAACCATCAGTTCAACGGCCAATGATCTTTCTACAGGTGCCAATCAACAAGCGTCGGGTATTGAGGAGGTTTCCTCATCCATGGAAGAAATGGCGGCTAATATAGATGCCAATGCCAAAAATGCGAATGATACACAAGGTAATTCAAAAGAGGCCAATGATTCGGTGCTTGAAAGTTTTGATAAAACACAAAAAGCATTGAGTGCCATGCAGCTTATCAGTGAAAAGATAACCATTATTGATGAGATTGCTGTTCAAACCAACCTATTGGCTTTAAATGCTGCAGTTGAAGCTGCACGTGCCGGTGAGGAAGGAAAAGGATTTGCTGTAGTTGCAGGAGAAGTGCGAAAATTAGCTGAGCGAAGTAAAGCGGCAGCTAACGAAATTCTTGAATTGGCTGATAGTGGAAATATAGTAGCTGAAGAGGCGATGCAGAAATTACAGAGTACCCTGCCATTAATTGAAAAGAATGCTGATTTGATTACAGAAATTACTACCTCTACGCAAGAGCAAAATATAGGAGCCAATCAGATTAATTCGGCTATTCAGGAGATTAATGTAACCACTCAAAGCAACGCTGCTATATCAGAAGAAATGAATTCAACATCTGATCAGCTGGCTAACCAGGCTGCTGAGTTATTGAGAAAGCTACACTTTTTTAAAATAAGCTAGAATAACAGTCCTATACTCAGGCTGAGGTGATTTTGTGCGCCATGAGGATTGGTTGATATTTCGCCAATATTTTCGTCATAAACATATTCTTCATCAAGGTTGGGCATTAACACCAAACGGGCATGAATATCAAGAAAGGTGTTGCTTCCTATCTCAAAAAGAATACCAGCCTGCGGAGCTAGTCCCGGCATAACTTTTTGATATTTGTATGTATTGGATGCATTAGCTGCTTCGTTGCTGGAGCTATAAGTTCGTTGGTTAAATAATGCAAAGGCACCGGTTGTAATACCCAGGTAAGGACGAATTTCATCACTGCTGAAATAGTAGTTTCCTTCAACCAGTAATTGAATGGTTTGATAGTTGCCGGTGACTTCACCTCTGTTTTCAACATTCCAAAAATCCTCATCAATGGATTGAAACTGGTAAGCCAGATCCCATCCCAGACTTAAACGTTTCATGTAAAACCAACGACCGAAATAGGCAGCCTCAATTCCGGTAGTCGACATATCTTTAAATCCCATGGGCAGTTCGCTGTCTTTTCCAATGTTGGTAGGTAAGGTCATTGCGACTCTTCCTCCCATATAAACATCTCTTTTTTGACCTTCTACAGAGAGATTCACCAGAAAAGAGAATAGAAACAGAAAACAACCAGCTTTTAGAATATTATTTCTTTTCATGCCTTAAAAGTAATGCATTTTCTTTTTAGCTTCATCACAACAAAAGAAATGAAAAACCCCAATGCAATGCATCGGGGTTGTATTTTGTTTAATCTTTGGACTATTCTATCACCTTTAACTCTTTACCTATTTTAATGAAGGCCTCAATAGCCTTATCCAGATGATGACGTTCGTGAGCAGCTGATAGCTGAATACGTATTCGAGCTTCTCCTTTTGGAACAACCGGATAATAGAATCCAATCACATAGATTCCTTCTTCTAATAAGCGAGCGGCAAATTCCTGCGATAATTTAGCATCGTATAACATTAAAGCTGCAATGGCTGATTTACTTGGTTTCAGATCAAAACCAGCTTCAGTTAATTTAGCTCTGAAATAGTCAGCATTATCCATTACTTTATCGCGAAGCTCAGTGGATTCTGTCAACATATTGAAAACTTCCATAGAAGCACCAATAATGGAAGGAGCCAGTGAGTTAGAGAATAAATAAGGACGAGAGCGTTGACGTAGCATGTCGATAATTTCTTTACGACCGGTTGTGTATCCACCTAAAGCACCACCCAGAGCTTTTCCTAAGGTTCCGGTGATGATATCAACACGTCCCATTACATTGTTATATTCGTGTGTGCCACGACCTGTTTTTCCAATAAATCCGGCAGCATGACAATCATCCACCATTACCAAAGCATCGTATTTATCAGCTAAATCACAAATCTGATCCAGTTTGGCAATATCACCATCCATTGAGAAAACACCATCGGTAACGATAATACGAAATCGTTGCTCCTGAGCTTTTTTCAATTGCTCCTCCAGGTCTTCCATATCGGCATGCTTATATCGGTAACGAGCCGCTTTACACAAACGCACTCCGTCAATGATAGAGGCGTGATTTAATGCATCGGAGATGATGGCATCTTCATCGGTAAATAAGGGTTCAAAAACACCACCGTTAGCATCGAAGCAAGCCGCGTATAAGATTGTATCTTCTGTTCCTAAAAACTCGGCAATTTTAGCCTCTAATTGCTTATGGATATCCTGTGTTCCACAAATAAAACGAACCGATGATAATCCGTAACCATGTGTGTCCATAGCTTTCTGACCGGCTTCAACCACACGCGGATGAGAGGATAGTCCTAAATAGTTGTTGGCACAGAAGTTCAACACTGTTTTGCCGCCAACCTGAATTTCAGCTCCCTGAGGAGAGGTTATGATGCGTTCGTTTTTATACAGGCCTGATTCTTTGATGCCTTCTATTTCATTTTTTAAGAAATCCTGAAACTTACCGTACATAGCTTATCTTTTTGCTAGTTTAAATATTCATTGACATTATCATGAAATATAGAGTTTCTTTATTTGCTCAAGCCGCTGGGCTTTTCATTTCTTGCCTTGATGCAAGAAACGAAACAAAGAAAATCAAGACTACATTAGCTCTGATTTCTGATTTTTGCATATAATTAAGTGCGGCCGGGTGATCTTCGAACAAGTTCTCAGCTTCCCGGTCTTACTAAATTTTATGCTTCACTTCAGTAATCATCTCTAATGAGGCCAATTAATGCATAAAATGAATATACAAATTGTTATAAATTTCAAAATTAGTGCTGTTACATCAAAAGAAATATGATATTAAGCACTATTCTCAACCCTTAGTTAAGTAATTCTTTTACTTTTTGATGGATAGTGGCCCAGGTATCTTCTGTCATTTTTGGTCCTACAACCTCAATTACATGTCCGGATAAGATAGAACCGATATTACCACATTTCTCCAAATCAAGGTTTTGAATTAAACCGTATAGGAAACCGGCAGCATATAAATCACCCGCTCCGGTAGTATCAATACTGTTCACAGGAATGATTCCCACTTTTACCACTTCATCAAAGCGCTTTATAATCGAACCTTCTTTACCCAGTTTTAAAACAGCAACCTCGGTACCTTTGGCTAAATCATTTAAAGCATCTTCGCCTTCTTTACCGGTGTAGGCTTTTGCTTCTTCTTCGTTAGCGAAGATTATATCTACATAATTCTCAACCAGATTTTTTAAGAAGTCAAGATTATCTTCTACTACATTAAAGCTGGCTAAGTCAATGCTGGTCTTTAATCCTTTGGCTTTAGCTATCTGATACGCTTTTTCGATCAGTGGTTTATTCTGAACTAAATATCCTTCGACGTGGAAATAGGTATATCCTTCGAATAAATGATCTAACATATCATCAGCTGATAATTCGATGGCTGCACCCAGGCATGTTGCAAAAGTTCGTTCCGAATCAGGACTGATTAATGCTATAGCACGACCCGATTCAGCATTACTCTCACTTAAATGAGGAGTAATATTGTTGCTCGACATATCATTACGGAATACCTGACCCAATTCATCTTTACCAATTTTACCAATAAAACCGGTTTTAACACCTAAATTGGCTAATCCATGAATGGTATTGGCTGCTGATCCTCCACTGGCTAAATCTTTCTTCAAATGAGCGGTTGCTTCCATCACTTTATTGGCTGCTTCACCGTCTACCAACTGCATACTTCCCTTCGGTAAATTCAGTTTTTCAAGCAAATTATCGTTCTCCAGACGCGCCAGCACATCAACTAATGCATTTCCTAATCCCAGTACACTACTCATAATTAAATGATTATTATTTTTTAGATATTTTTAATTCAAAAATTTTCACAAAGATATTGCATATTTTGAAGATTCCTTATAGTTTTGCAACGCATTTGACAAAAGCACTGCCACACGGGAAGTGCGATGCAGAATGAAAAAGATAAATTCCCTAGTAGCTCAGTTGGTTAGAGCGGCGGACTGTTAATCCGTAGGTCGTAGGTTCAAGTCCTACCTGGGGAGCTTCATAAAAGCTAAAAGAAGCTCTTATAAAACATATTTGATTCCCTAGTAGCTCAGTTGGTTAGAGCGGCGGACTGTTAATCCGTAGGTCGTAGGTTCAAGTCCTACCTGGGGAGCTCTTTAAAAGCCATCCAATTTTTGGGTGGCTTTTTTTGTGGCCTTTACTGAGGTTTCTATCCGGTACTTCTTTCTCAATATACCAACTCTACTTATCTTATTAGTTGAATAGAAAGATCAGCTTAAATTCTTTATCAGAATACAGATTTATTAAATGTCGATATCGCCCATGTGGGCGATATTAATAGATGAAAAACAGATGAATCGAATTTTTTTTATTGGGTTTACTTAATGTAGTAAAGAGATTTGTTGATAGAGAAATAGTTGGCATCGATCTTGGTTAAAATATTCAGTAATTTAATGTGATTAATATTTTTAACTCAGTTACCTCAACTCACCTATGAAAATCAAAAATCTTTTAACCTGTTTATTCCTGTTAAACAGTATTGCCTACTTTGCGGCAGCTCAAAGCAACGATCAACTTCCTCCTCGTATTGATAACTCTACCAATCCTTATATGCGGCCCGTGTTTAATCAGTCCGGCTCTTCATGTGTTGCAGCCAATTGGGTGGGTAATATGTTTAATTACGAAATCAATCTAAAACGCAAGCTTTTTTCGGATAGTGTCCAAAATCAATACCCTATTTACTTCTCGTATAATTTTGGAAATCATAGCTACGAAACCGCTCATGAAAATGGCATTCCCTTGAGTCAGTACTATGGGCACACCATAAGTAATGATGATAATACTATTTGGCCAACCGGATACAACTTGTATTACAATGCGATGAAAAATCGTGTAAAAAGCAATGAGTGGTTTTCTATATCCACACCAGAAGGACTAAATAGACTGAAACACTGGTTGTATAATCATGAAGGAGATAGCTCCAGAAGATATGGTGGAGTAGCTACTTTCGGCATCTCGATGGGTGGTATTCAATACGACACTCTTTCGACGAACTATGAACAAGGGAAAAAACTGATTGTAGGCTTAGGAGAAGGGGGTAATCATATTATGACCTTTGCAGGGTATGATGATGAAATTCAATATGACTGGAATAATGATGGAGAAATTACCAATGATATTGATATAAATGGTGATGGTTTGGTGGATATGCGAGACTGGGAAAAAGGAGCGCTGATTGCTTTAAATACCTGGGGTAACCGATATGCTAATAACGGTCGGGTTTATTATCCTTATGCATTGTTGAAAAATGTGAGTGTGGAGATTATCCATTTATATGACGAACCTTATTATACCCCAAGACTGACTGCAAAAATTAAAATGAAGCACGAGATGAGAAATACCATAAGTCTGCGGGTTGGTATTGCACAGGATATTGAAGCTTCAAAGCCGGAATTTGAACGTTCGTATCTGATATTTGATCACGGAAAATCATATCATGGCAAAGCAGATGTGCCAATGCTGGGCAGTGGGAATAATGATCCTATTGAAATTGGATTAGACATCAGCGACTTACTGGGAGATGTTGATCCATCCCGTCAGGTTAAATTGTTTTTCACCTGCATTAGTGTTGAAGTAAATAACGCGGATCCCGAGGGAGAGATAATATCTTTTTCAGTCATCAACAATGAGTCTGAAGGGGAAAGTACGGAGTATGTTTCTCCGGATAGGAATATAGACATTTTGGAAGGACAAATAACCAGAGTTTCCGTTATTATACCGGGCAATATGCTATTTCTGCCTGTAAACCTGGCTGCCATTCAAGGTGACGTTCAAACTCAATTAAGATGGTCTGCTCCTCTTTGGGAGAACACTGCCTTAGCAGGTTATCAACTCTTCAGGAATAATGAAAAAATAGCTGATCTTGATAAATCCCAAACAGAATACGAAGACAAGACATCGACTAAAGCGGCTATTACTTATTACCTAAAGGCCGTATATGAAAAGGACAATCACCTGATGTATTCCGAACCCTCGAACAGCGTATCTGTGGTTAGTGAAAACAACGATTATTGTCTTCAATTTGATGGAGAAACGAATTATGTGTCTATCCCGCCCTTACATCTTTTCTCGGAAGCAACCACCATTGAGATGTGGGTTAAGACCAACTGCTTATTAAATGAAGGAACGGTCTTTTTCGAAAATAGTAAAGGAGCTTCGTATGTGAAACTGGGCACTAAACACACATCACATCATACGGTTGGTGAGATTGAGAAAAAAGAGAACCGGATAAGCTACAGATGGCGTAACTCACACGATGGAGTTGTTTTGCCGGATGATACCTGGACACACCTGGCCATGGTGGTTTATCCTGACTCGTTAGTCCTTTATATGAATGATAGCTTACTGGTAAAGCAGCAAAAAAATTTGATGGATAACTTCAACTATGAATCGTTTATTGGGGGACTACCATTTTCTAAAGATCGCAGGTTTAAAGGATGTATCGATGATATTAAAATATGGAGCCGGGCATTACCCCAAAGCGAAATGCAAAGTGCCACACATAAAACAATAGCCGAACAAATGCAGGATGGTTTAGTGGCCTGTTATTTTTTTAATGAGTCAGGTGGCAATCAGATAATAGATGCCACAGGCAGATATCATGGAACTTTATACGGAAACTTAAACAACAGCAGGTTGGCAGGACAAGGGATAGTGAAAAACAGGCAAATTGAACATGAACCTGGTATTTCATTAGTACGTTCTGAAAAGGTGACTCACCTTCCTCAGCAGTTTTATAATCCGCATCATAATAATAGTAACAACAAATATGAATGGTTTTTCGAAGGGGGACAGCCTCAGCAGGCGTTTAGTTCATCACCTTTGGTTATTTACAATACACCAGGAGAATATAAGGTGCAACTTAAAGTAACCAATTCCCAAGGCATTATCGAAACGCTGGAAAAGAGAATAAATATTGAGGCATTGCCAACTCCCGAATTAAAATTTAGTGCAAGTATGGAGCAAATCCATATTAATGATTCCATCTTTTTTACTGACCAAAGTAGTTACACGCCCGATAGCTGGCATTGGACATTTGAAGGTGGTTCTCCCAAGGTTAGCAATCTTAAAAACCCTGTAGTGAAATATGAAAAAGAGGGAGTTTACAATGTTCAGTTAACGGTGGCCAATGCAAGTGGTGAGAAAAACATTTTAAAACAGCAGATGATTACCGTTAAAGGTCCACTTCCTGTTGCCGGTTTTACCATTTCAGATGAAGAAATTATAAAGGGTAATAAAATTGTTTTTACCGATACCACATTAAATAATCCTAACCAATGGCAATGGGAATTTGAAGGTGGTAGTCCTGCAATCAGCTCTGAACAAAATCCTGTCATTCAATACAACCAACCAGGTGTATATCAGGTGAAGTTGATAGCACAGAATACTAACGGTGATGCCTCTGTTGTGAAGGAGCAATGTATCACGGTATCCAATATATCGGCCGGTAATGCTTTGTTCTTTAATGGTGAAAACAATGTATTTGTGGTGGATAGCATTTTTAATACACCACAGGAAGCCTATACTGTTGAGTTTTGGCTTAAACCCTCCTCTTATAAGAACTGGAATCAGCAATTTGGCGGTGGCTGGGGGCGTTTTTTGTTTCATTGCAATTTTGATGGCTCCATTAGTGCAGGCCTTTTAGGTGGAGGATTGACAAGAATTAATACCGAGGTGAATATGATTGATATTAGTGTTTGGCAACATTTTGCATACACATTCGATAAGGGTGAGATGCGATTGTATAAAAACGGCACCTTAATGGGAACAGCTTCTTCAAAGGTACGTTTTGCTCCTGCATGGCATTATTTTGTAGTTGGACGTAGCCGACCCAATGGAGCAGTTGATGGATTAGTAGATGAAGTAAGGATCTGGAAAAAAGCCAGAAGTGAGAAGGAGATCCAAACTACTATGAATATTGAGCTGCAAAATCTCAAAAAATACAAGGACCTGGAATGCTACTTTACGTTTAATTCACCCATTGAAGATGAAGCAATCGATCAGACAGACAAGCACAAAGCAAAATTACTGCATTATTCCGAAGGACAAACCAAAACCGCCAAATCGGCTGCTTTCTGTCGTTAATTATCAAACCTAAAAAACAATCAAAATGAGAAATATAACCATCCTACTACTATTAACCATCCCAAGCCTCACTTACGGGCAGAAAGCTTCCCGCTTAGACACATTAGTTTCCGATCTTAACCTAATTGCTTCGGTAGCTATTCATCAGCAGCAATTTGAAGTGAAAAAGAACGGACTTGCAACCATAACCAATAAGGATAACAAGGAATTTAATTTACATTTTAGTGATTTAAGCTATACCTATAACTTCTTTGGTGGATTGTATAATGTTATCTTTTTCTACAAGGAAGCATCGTATTGTAAATACGATCATAATAACCTGGGTGATTTAATGTTTCGATCCAGGAACGACGCCAACCATTTTATTCATCTGCTTTATCAGATAAAAGAAGAACTGGGCTTTAAGGATAAGATTAAGCATCCTATTCAACCGGGAATGATTTGTCCGTATAAAACCTATGCCATGGGAAAACCACGTAGCTTTGGCTATCTGTATTTTAATGAGAATCAAAACACGGACACGCTGGGTAATGTGGAAATATATGATGTGGTGAAAAATGAGAAAAATCGTTTTCAGGGAAACGTTTTTCAACCTGACACCTTCCTTATCACTTCTAAAATAGAAAATATGCGATGGGAAGCCTATAGCAGTTATGGAGGTTTGCTGCACGGATTGGAAGTGATTAAACGTCAGTTTGATGATTTTAAACCTTTTGTACTAAACACCAATAGCCATCTCCCTTTTAATGAGCTATTACTTTTAAACAAGGTTTATAAATTGGAGATGACAGATGGAGATCAAACACACAAAGGGAGTTTAATTATACACGACCAATTAGTAAGTATTGAAATTTCGAAGGAAGGTGATGCGAATAAATACGATGCCGATTTAATATTGGATGCACATCATTTTATTGTAAAAGATAACGAGCATCAGAAGGTATGGCAAGTATTGGAATGGGATAAAAAAAGTTTGAAAGGGTATGTTGCTGATGTTAGTTTGGAAGCGCCTGTAATAAATGAGTTTGTTATTTATTTGAAATAGGTAAAAATATTGGAGGCGGTTCTTACGTATTTGCTGAGGCGTAAAAGTTGAATGGTATTTAATAGTGATAAAGTAATATTATTCTTTCAAAAAAAGGGTGTCCAAAAACTAAACATCACAACAGTGTTTGTTTCAATTTGTAATAATATCACTTTATGTCACCCCTAAATCCCCTGAAGGGGACTTAAGCCTCCCTTTTAGGGGAGGTTTGGTGGGGTAAAATGAAAGTAAAGTTACAAATTGAAAGTTTGCGTATTTGCGGAATTACTTTTTGGACATCCTCTTAATATATGTTATTTGACCTATTTATAAATTCGTGTCAGCATCCTCAAAATTATCATTAACCGAGTTTTCAGGTTGCTCAACTCCATCACATTCTTTGTACTGGAGGTTGTAATTATAATTTTTGTAATCAACTTTAGAAATACCAACTTCGTTCTCGTCGGGTTTCCACCAGGCGCCAGTGGCACCATCAACAATAACTCCAAACGGAATAGGAAGCCAGGGACCTCCGTTAATGCTTAAGCCTGTCCATGTTACCAGTGTGCCAACAAAAGCCCAGCCACGGAACTTACGTTCGGTAAAAGTTTTATCAACGGTTGGGCATCCTTCTTCACTAATGGTAAAAGTTAGGTTATTAGCGTCTTTACGCATTAATTTAACAGTTGTGTTTCCATATCCTTTTGTCTGGCCATCGTAAGATATTTTTGCGTTGGGATGGCCTTCAACCACTACGTTTGCGTAGTACCTGCTTCCGCCGGCGATAACGGCACAGCTTTGGTTAAGAAACATTGAAGTCAATAAAAACAAGGATGCAATTATATGCATTGTTGCTCTTTGGAAGGTAGTTTTACTATTTTTCATTGAAATCATTTAGGTTAGACATAAAATAGTGTGTATTAAATGTAAATATAATAATTAATGTTTGATAAATTGATTATGGTGTTATCTGCATAAGGTGGGTGTTGCCTTACTTTTTGGAGCTATAAAGCTGGAGGATATGTTATTATAATGTGTATTGAAGGAAATTAAAAAGCCCTGCAATCCGTTGATTACAGGGCTTCTTACTTGCAATTTTGGGTTATTAATGAACAGAGATACCAACTTTTTCGAGTTGCTGCCGTTCGTCGTCTTCAAAGAATAAATCCAGGCACTCGCGAAGGTCGATGCAATAGTCTTTTAAATTTTTAAATGCTTGTTTTTTGGTATCGCTTGCAACTTGTGCTTCTCCACTTTCGCGGGCAGCATCACTCTTTAATTGATCTAACTTTTCCAGATCGCTTTTGCATTGCGTAACTACCTCCTGACTGATTCCAATCCACTCCAGCTTATCCTGAACAGCAGGATACAGGATAATACCGTTCATTACTCGTTCACATAATGTTTTCCAACCATTATAATCAGTTGGTATAGGATCGTTGATATGCATACTGGCCTGTACCAGTTGGTCATCTTTAAAAAAGTAGCGAATAGCTTTGCGTACCTTTACCAATATTGTATGTAAATGCTCATCTACCTCGTGATAAGCTTTGGTGGCCATACTTGATTCTATTATCTCTTTATCCTGAGTTATCATGCTTTGCTTGGCCAGTTTTAGTAATTCTGTGCCTTCAGCCAGGCGCTCTTCGGTATAAACAGGGGAAATGCGTTGTTTGATTTCTTTAATTTGGTTTACGCCCGTTATTAGGATGCGGGACTTCTCATAAATTTTTTCATAAGAGGTTTTCATATTCATTGGTTTTATTAACTCTATTTATACTATTAATTAAATAGAGTAAGGGTTATAATTTGGATAATCTCGTGTTATTGCTGAAAATATCTATTGATAGGTAATGTAAATAACGGATTTAGCGAGAATTTATCCGTGTTTTCAGAAATGTATAAGAACTTGTTTATTTAGTTACACATGTAATATTATGTTTTTATAAATTAAAATCCAAATATAAATGCATAATTATATGATGGTTTATTAAGAATTATTATAACTGACATATTGGCTGCTTTTGCCCCATGCTCTTCTACTTTTGGGGGTCGCTACCTCACTTTTGGGGGGTGCTCCCTCACTTTTAGGGGTCGCTTCCGGACTTTTTGTCATAACTCCGCTGCTTTTAACCCCTGCTCACTAACTTTTAAGGGTAGCTACTCTGCTTTTGCCCCTTGCTACCCCGCTTACGAGGCTTCGCTACCCACTTTCAGGTATTACATACCCGGTTTGGAGGCTTCGCTACTGGGTTCTAACCATACTATCATGCTAGCTAAGTAATCTGGACTGGTAGTGTTCTTGTAACTGTGTCCTTTGGTATGAATTTGATGGTATAGCATGGACAGCAAACAATACCAAGGTAATAATGGATATCAGCGATTGGATGAAGGTTATTGAGAGATAATAAATGCAGCCATCCCTTGGTATGCAAAGGAAGTGACAACAGAAGTACTAAAAATCGAAAACAATAGATGGTATGTGGCTTTCGTGTTTATTGTGTTAGTTACAAACTAACTGTTACTTACGAGTGAGTGATGTATTTAAGTGTCTATAATTAAAATTTGATTATTTATTGATTAATTTAATATCAATGTATATATTTGTTAGATAAATATTTAACCAAATCCAACAAATAATGTTATTAACAGTTGCAATAGTATTTGTGCTTCCTGTTATGTTTGGAGCATATGCATTTTTCAATAAGAGACTTGCAGAGTATTTGATAAGGGTAAAGTATAATCGACCCAAAATTGGTGTAGCTTTCACCATTACCTACATTTCTTTAGGAATATTAATTGCAGTTCTTACTGACTTAATCGATTTTAGTGAAATAAAAAGTAAAAATGGCATTGATGGTGACTTCAAAGTGCTCAAGAATAATTATGAAAGCTACCATCAGAACAGTGAAGATCAACAAACAGCATTCCTTTTGGAGCTTGATAATTTTTATTCGAAAGTATCTCCTCCCAAGCAAACATTTAATATAATCTTATGTATAATTCTTTCGCTGGTGTTGACCTTTTACGTAGCATTAGTTATCTTGGATAAGCGGACTGCCTATAAAATTAGTAGTAATCTTCAAGATTTGGAGCAGGAATTGCATGAAGAAAAAGCGAAACATGAAAAAATATACGCTAGAGAAAAGGAGACCTATAGATTATTAGCCGAAGAAGCTGCAATTATGAATAAACTAGTTGCTAAAAAATGTCAAAGACTAGAGAAAACTATTGATGGATCTAAACCCGATGGTAAAATCCCTCAATGTACAAACTGTAGTACAATTTTCTCTTCAAGACAACAAATTGAGGAGGCATGTACAGAAATTCTTAAGCATATAAGTAAGTCTCTTAATATAGCAGCCAATGACAACTGTCGTATAGCTTTCTATATTCCAGATGAAAAAGGTGAGAAATTGGAATTATTTTGTGCAAATGATAATTTAGGGAATCGAGACTGTATTAATTGGAAAAAAATTAACAAGAATGGACACTTTAATTTAGATGCAATGGCACCTGAAAGCTTTGCTGTCCAAGTGTATTTTTCTTCTGATATTGTTATCATAGGTGATTGCATAAATGAAAATTTCAATTACTTTTACAACAAACAAAAGGATCATTTGAAAAGTATTATTGGCTGTCCGATTATATATAACAACGAACCAATAGCAGTATTGTTAATAGATTCAGGTACAGAAAAAATATTTGATGGTCAGATAAACAAAGAAAAAATCACGTCCATTTTGAAACTTTTTAGACATGATTACTCGTTGAGAGTAAAACACGAATTGCTTTCACAAAAGTACTTTGAATTAATCTAAAGATTATGGATAAAGAAAAACAAACTTTTAGTACAAACTTTTCTGAAGACTTTTATATTCGAAAAGAAATAGAGTTTTTTATGAATTTCTATGATGACTTATCTTATTTAAATAATGATAATAAGATAGGTTTTGCAATAGGATCTTCCCCAGAATCGAGGAGCGAAGAATATACATCTGATGAGCAAGATTCAGAGATAATGCTTGAATAGTTTTTTTGTAAAAAATTGTTTAAATATAATTCCATAAGAGTCAACCAATAAGAGTTGACTCTTTTTTTTCTCATTCAGGGAATTCAAGTCTATAAATTCGATTGATTAAAAGATTATTATCACTATCATATAACTGAATAATGGGAGCACAGCTCACCAAGTCCCAACTTTACTCCCTTAACCACGATTTTAAAATATCTTGTTGTAAGGCATTGGTGACGGTGAGTTTTTCAATGCGGAATTGAATTTGGCCGGTGTTGCGGTCCATTATTTTAACGAGGTCGAGACCGGCATAATGCAAATAGTGATTATAGTCGAGCTCTTGTTTAGTGTGGACGTAGTCAAACACATCGGTTAACAAAGTTCCGGCAATACTTTCACAAGCCTGCTGAAATTCGGCATCGGTAAAGCCACGTTGCTTCTGCAGGTAATAATGCTGATACAGAAAACGCATTACATCATCAAGCGATTGTTGGTTTTGGGTTGCTTGTCGTATACTCAGGTCGAGCAGTAAGCCTACCAAGGGACCTTTCTGGTAATACGAAATGGTTTTACCTTCTACTCCAAACGGGCCATCTTCCCAGGTGTTATAGCTCGATTGCACTAGCGATTGTTTAAAACGCCCCATATTATTTTCTACATGATTGATATGATGCTCAAATGATCTGATCAGATCTTCTTCGCTTGTGATATCGGCCATACGGGTAAGCATATACTCGTAATACACGGTTAGGCCTTCGCTGATCCATAGTTGTGTGGTGCGGTTAATACCATCGTAATTAAAAGGCCCCAGCTCATAGGGGCGAATGCGTTTAACGTTGTAATGATGAAAGTATTCATGTGCAATAAAACTCATCACATCTTTTATCTCTCCGGTGGATTTTAATTTATTGCCATCAAAGCTGATGGTGGTATTATTCAAATGCTCAATGCCTCCAAAACCCGGACCAATGGCAAGGAAGGTGTAGTTATTATAGGGTATATCACCCATTAAAGTGGTGGCTGCTTCTACTACCTTTTTAAGTTGTTTATTAAACTCTTCGCGGTTAAAATCACCCAGTAGATAACCGGCAAACTGATGACTGATTCCACCCACTTCAAACTCAGGTAATCGCTCCAGTGGACCTGCCAGTATGGGGCTATCATATAATATATCAAAATCAGGAGCAGTAAAAGTGTATGGTTGAAGTTGTTCTAATCCTGTGATAATATCAGAATAACCACTCTCTTCCATGCCGGAAATTTCAACGGTTAAAGGTTGATTGAGGTAACCATCGATATACAGAAAATTATTAGTTGGTACCAGATAGGCATGAGTACTGTCGATAAAGCTTTGAGCAACAAATTTTCGATCTGCCTTAATATCATATGTAATGATAAGATCTTTGTTTAGTGTGTTGGTCACCATCCAGGCGTTAGGTGCCATAAAAGTTGCATCCATTACCAGACCCGTTTGATCAGTTATTTTTAAATTACTCAGGTCCGAAGTAAAATCCATTAACTGGTAATATCCGGGTGTCCATTGTGGTAATTTTAAAATAACAGAGTCTTGCTGAATACCAATGACTGTAAAAGTCATGCCAAAAATTTGATCATTAGCTTTATCCAGAGATACTTCATAGTACAGGTCGGGTTGTTGGGTTTGCGTTGATTCAACACAGGCCGATAGCGATAGAAATACTAAAAGAAAAAGTAGTAATCTGGTTTTCATGCTTGAAATGGGTTTAATTGGGCATTAAAGTAATGAAAATCTTTTGATTGATCTGTGATATGTATGTCATAAGGAGACTACGTAGTGAGCAAGAAAATATGATTAGAATAGAAATAGTTTTGTTAGGTATATTAGGATTAATGAATAACCGACGATCAGTAGGATGATTTTGGTATAAAAGTATCTCCATGATATTTTTTCAAATCTGTGATCATCTAAAACGTAAATCTGTTCAAGCTTATCTTTCTCATCTATTCCAGTCTCTTTCTTCAACCGATCAGCTTCCCTATGGTAAAAACGTTCTAATATAAATGTTAAATAAGCATATTGTATTAATGCTGAGAGAATTGTTAATATAAAAATCAGGAATGCTAATTTCATTAGAATTATGTAATCCTCTTTTTTAATAGAATACTGACAAACAAAGTACCAAACTATTACAATGCCTGCTATACTAAATTGTAGAACATAATTACTTGTTGAGGTTGAGTAATAGGAGATGTGTTTTGAGTAAGTTTCGAGTTTCTTTTTCATAGGTTTGCTCATTTAATTAAACTAAATTATGAATTTGACAAACCTATTTCAACAATTCTAATACTTATCTGCCTTCTAATAATAATTGATTTATAGCTTCAAAGATACGGCAAAACCAACCTGATGACCATTATAATAAGGAAGAATAGCAGAAGTTTTACGATTCCTGTTTTTCGTTCCAAACAATTTACGACTTAGCCAGGGATGTATCCAATAGGCTGCTTTTGTGCTTAGCATACCAATGCCTGCTCCGGCAGCTACATCGGTTAGCCAATGGCGGTTGTTGGCCATTCTAAAAGCACCTGTTCCGGCAGCGATGGCATATCCTGTTAATCCGTACCAAGGCGATACTTCTTTATATTCCTGCCATAAAAACTCGGCTCCCATAAAAGCGGTAGCAGTATGTCCGGAAGGGAAGGAGTTTCTAGAACTACCATCAGGCCTTTCAATTTTAGTGGTGTACTTGAGCGTATTCACCATTGATGCCATAAACAGATAAGATGTTGCCAAAATTACGGTTCGGTCTCTGAAATTATGTTTTCCCTTAATGCCCAATGCATTTAATGCATATACACTCAAATAAGGTAAGTGCTGCGAGATGTCATCAATGGTAAATTTATCATCTATGTGTTCGCCAACCTCTTCTTTTATGTGGTCATTAACAAACTTCAATGCACCGTTATCATTTCCGATTACCCCATAGCTTATCAACGATACCGGAATGATTAAAGACTGAATTTTAAAAGGAAGTGACTGGTTAGTAGATAAGGTATCAACTTGGGTTTGTGCTGTACTATCATTAAATATATAAATAGATAACAATAACAGAAAAGAGGTGAATTTTAGGTTAATCATTGCAATATAATACTACTCATTTTGATTTAACCTTTCTTAAACAACCCAATGCTTAGTATGTTTTGGAGAAATAAAAAAGATCAGGTAAGCCGGGCGAGAGCTTACCTGATCTAAATTGGTAATTGAAATGATTACTCAATAACCAGGTTTCTGTTTTTAGGATATTTTACCGAGTATTTTAATTGCAGTTCTTTTGATTTTAAAGGATCCAATGTGAATTGCCATTTCATCTCACCGGTTATAATATTTTGCTTAGCCCCTGACGAGTTGGATACAATTACTTCTATCTCTTCAAGAGTTGAAACAGGTACCTGATCCAGAATAATCATGTTCACAGGCTGATTTTTATTATTGCGAACGATGGTTTTATAGGCTCGGGTTTCTTCTTTTTTGCTGCCCATAAATTTTTTGCTGGTAAAGTCCTTCACTTTCTCTCTATTCACCGATACTTGCTTATCGCGACCCAATGAAATATCCAGGGTATCGCTGGCATATCTAACATCTAAAATGGTTTTGCCTACATAAGTGTCTTCAAAAAACAGGTTAGCTTCGCCTTCCAACAGATTGTATTTTTCCCAATCCACAATTTTGGCTATTAAAAAGGCATCTTTATCAATTTTAGGAACACAGTAATACTGATAGAAAGCTGGTAGATCCAGGTATTCCATCTCCACAACATAGTTCTTATTGTCTGATTTAATTGTGTAGGGAGTTTTAATTTCAAAATCTACTGTTGTTTGGTTTTCAATGCGTGTTGTTGGAACAGCCAATGAACTGCGACCTCTTATCTTTATGTTTTCCTTTTTTACACCAGCCACAGCACCGGTTAGTGCTTTACTTGCACTGGAACCATAACCAACCACCATTACTTCATCAAGGCTGGTTGTTTCTTCCTGTAAATGTATATTCATCACCGGACCGTTAATACTTCTTATCTGATTGCTGAATCCGATAAATGAAAAGGCAAGTCGGCTGTTATTATCCGGAACTGTTAGGGTGTATTTGCCACTCATATCTGAAACAGTACCAATGGTTGTGCCTTCTACATTAACGGTGACTCCGGGAAGTGGCTCTCCGTTTGTATCCATTATTGTCCCACTCACCTGATTAAGCATTAGATTTTTATAGGTTGGAGGTGTGCTGTAATAATCCAGAAAATAGGGGATAAGTGATGGTGCCACCCCCGAGGTATTAGGATCGGCCGATGAAAATTTGAGTTTGGCATTGTTCCAGTCCACTTTGGTGTCCTGCTTTACATTGGCTTTGTAAACCAATTGAACAGGTTCGTTAATGTTTTTTGCCCTGATGTCGTACGAGGGAAACCAACCTGCATTGGCAACTACATATGAGAGTTCAAGCTGATAGGAGCGAGCCGTAGAGGATTTTACCTTGACCAGAATTTCACCAGTAGGAAACTCTTTTTTATTGGTCAATGTGTTGATTTGTCTGCTTATATTATTTTGTTGTTTTTGTAGTGCCGATACTGTTTTTTTGCGTTCAATTTCTTTCAGTTTTAAGGCGGTTAGTTTTGCTCCGTAAAATTCAGAAGCCTTTTGCAGATAGTCGATACTTACTTCATGATTTCGGGCCCCAACATCTTTGTTCTCATTTAAAAAAGCCAGTTCTTCCTTGATAATGTTGAGATAGGTATTTTCAATATTAATCTTCTCAATGATTGACTCTAGTTGATTCTCTAATTTGACAAGCTCATCGGGTTTTTGTGATTGATCTAAATAGTTTTGTTGATGATTGACGGATAAAACAGTGAGCCCACCGTTGGCCTTCACCTGAATGCTTTTTGCATCAATAAATGGCGAAAGGTTGGTGAATTTAACCAGTGTTGTTCCCGAAGATATCTCAACGCTCTTTTTTCGGGTTACCTGGGCGTTTTTTAAAAATACGGTGACTTCATTAACCTGTGAGTTAACTATTTTCTCATTTATCTTCTGACCGAAGATTTGACTTACAATTAGACTGAATAATAAAATGTGTAATGTTCTCATATCTGTGAAGTTTATTAATGAGATGCATTGCATTCACACATTCCATAAAAAAAGCTGAATTTTTTTGAAAATCTGCTGTGGTAAATTTTAAGAAGAGAGGTGTATCCTTTTATTAATCGGTAATTAACAGAGATTTGATGATTGATTTTTTGGGACCGCTACATTCTACAAAATACATTCCTGCCGGTAAGTCATTAAGAGGAATGATCTGTACAGGTGAATGAATTTCTACCTTTTGAACTGCCTGACCTGTGGAGTTAAATACATTGATCTCGTTAAGAACATGGTTAAGATCCTCAATAGTCACACTGTTTTTTGCCGGATTAGGATACAGAAGGATCGTTTCCTCTTTAATCGTTTTGATAGCTGTTGGTAGATTGCCATACACTTCCAACTCAAAAAGACTGAAGCCCCATTCTGTGTTTCGTTGATTACAAAGCACCCTTACATAACGACCGTTACCATTTAAAGAAATATCGTCTGTTTCGCCATCGCCAGATGTTTCGGTATAGATGGTATTCCAGTTAGAAGCATCATCCGAAACCTGTATTTCATAAGCTGAGGCTCGTGCATATTGCCATTTCAATATTACCTGATTAATATCGTAGGTGTCCTGCAGATCAACATAAATCGATTCGGGTTCGTTCCAGCTACTGGCCCATCGGGTTGATTCATCTCCATCCACACAATAGGCAGCAGCATAGCTGGCGTTCTCCTGTGAAGAAGCAAAAACAGGTTTATTCAATGCCAGGTTATTACTCGAATGTTGTGTCTCCACTTCAACCGGCAAGCTGTAGGTATAATCACCACACGATCCGGTGGTAACAACCTGAACATCTCCACCAAGAGTTCCCCAATCAACGTTTATCGTATGAGTTCCTTGTCCTGAAGTGATAGTTGCTTCTTCAGGTACGGTCCATTGATAACTTGTGGCTCCAGGAGTGTCAATGCTGTAAGTGATGTTTGTGTCTCCTTCCAATACTTTGGATTCTCCCTCAACAGCTGCGCTAAAGGCTCCCTGATAAACCCTTACATAATCAATGGTTGCTTGCATGGGTAGGATGGTTGATTCATCCGGATTGCCCGAATAACTTCCGCCTACACCAACGCTTAAAATAATAAAGAAGGGACGGTTAAAAGGACGATAACCGTTGATTGGTTCCGATATGTCGAAGGTATGATAATTCACATCATCGATGTACCATTTCAGATGTTCGGGAGTCCATTCCAGGGCAAAAGTGTGGAAGTTGTCGGCAAATTTACCTGATGGCAGCGTATAGCTTCCCTGGTCGTAATGATGTCCCCAGGACTCCTGAAAATGAGCGGTTCCGATGTTAAAAGAAGGATCTCCACCGGTATTTTCCATGATGTCTATCTCACCACACTTAGGCCACCAAACCGTTTCGTAATCTTCTCCCAGCATCCAAAATGCAAAACCCAAACCTTGTGTATCTACACCTTTAATGCGTGCCTCAATACGTCCATATTGAAATGCTTGTTTTTGATAGCTAACCAATCGGCCACTGGTATATTGATATCCGGCATAATTTTCTTTGCGGAGCTCCAATATTAATTTACCATCTTCTATTCTAACGTTTTCAATACGGTTGGTTGCATAATCCAATTGACCGGTTCCCCAACCGTCTTGCCCATTGCCAATTTCATATGTCCAGTTATCGGCATTTAAAGTTGGTCCTTCAAATTCATCAGACCAGATCAGCGTTTCGCATTGTTGAGCACTGCTTTGTGTAGTGAAGCTAAGTGCTAAAACAGAAACACAGATGAATAGAACTAACTTATTGCGCAGGATTGACATATCTTGGGATTGGGTTAAAAGAATAAAGGGATGCGTCTATTTATTTAATGTTTCTATTATGGCTTCCACCGTTTTTTTAGCATTTCCTACAAATAGCTGATCACCGATTTCAAATACAGGACGTTTCAAAAAAGTATAATCCATCAATAACAGCTTTTTATAATCGCCATCTTCTTTAATTGGGTTTTCGGTTAACGCATCTTTTAACTTTCGGGCTCTTTTATTGATTAAAGCTTCATAGTTATTGGTATGCTTGTAAAAGTTTTCGACCTGCTCTTCTGTTACAGGGGTGGTTTTAATGTCTTGTTGCTCAAAACTGTCATCAACACCCACTTCTTTCATAATTCGTTTGCAGGTATCGCAGGTAGATAAATAATATACTTTCTTGTTCATAGTTGTTTCCTTTTTTATTGGCAAGATAGAAAAATGACAATTAGTGAGAAGTAACTAAATATAATAGTTCGTTAAACTTTCTACTATCTTCAATAAATTCAATCATCATGTGTGTATAATACTAAAAAAGTATCTTGTAAATAGTCTGACAGTCTACTGTCTATTAATCTAACGATCTGTTGTAAACTATCTTTGATCCAATCTTCATCACATAATCTTCAAATTCATCACGGGGTACAGCGGCTTTATTCTTGATCTTCACCCGATAGTTATATATAGTGTTGACTGAGTAACGAAGCAAATGAGCGATTTTAGAACTGTCTTTAATTCCTAACCTTATCAGAGCAAATATTCGAATCTCAGTGGGCAGGGCTTCCTCTTTTTTTAATACAATTCTCTCTTCTTCCAATAATAAAGCGTTGATTTGATCAACAAAATCGGGGAAGAGGTGTAGAAAGATATTGTCAAAGCTGTTATAAAAATCTTCCACTTCTTTATCAATCAGTTTTCTCGATTTGGTTGTTGTATAGAGCTCTTCTACTTTATGGCCTACAATATTTTTATTTACCATTTTTCTGAAGCTGTCGAGCTTATCGATGTAATCGGAACAAATAGCCAGAAAGCTACCTATATAATGCTCTTTTACCAGATCCGATTCTACCAAATCGCGATTCAAGCTGTTTAATTCTGTGTTGGCGGTTTTTAATTCATCATTCAGTTCCAGCAGGCGATCGTTAACATTTATCAACTCGTTTTTAGCATTGCGTAACGATTTTATCTGATTGAAAATGGCAATGATAGCAACGAACAGTATTAGGCTTAATAAACTAATGATGATTAAGTATCTTCTGAGCTCTGCTTTTTGTCGATCTGTTTTAAGTTGATATGCTTCTGATATAAGAGGAAGAATATTTGATATTTGCACATATCTCAAACGGGAATTGTAAAAAGCAGCATCTTCAAACGAAAACATAATGTATCGATAGGCATCATCGATATTATCTTCGTTAAAAAGCAACATGGCTAAGTCAGTGAGAGAAGCATTGTCCTTTACTGCTGCCTTAATATCTGAGATAGCTGAAAGAATCAGGTATTTTTTTGCTGACTCAAGGTCATTCTCCATTTTGTAAAGAATAGCTCTTTCAAATGTGACTGTGGAGTAGGTTCGGGTACCGGGTTCGGCCATTGCCAGTCGCTGATTGTTGATGCGTTTGCAATCAATCATATTTCTGCTATCACGATATTCTTTTTCTTTTATGGCCAGATATTCTTCACTGGATTTATCCAGTAAATTCATCAGCGTATCGGCATAAGCGTGATATTGTGCTCTGTAAAATTCAATATTTTCTTTGGCTGGAGTAAAAAGAAATAGCTCGGAGTAAATTTTTGTAAAAATACTGTAGTATTCTTGTTCTTGCTCCTTGGTAATATGCGGAGAAGACACATTTTTAACCACATCCAAAGCTTCCAGGTATCTACCCGAAAAGGCGAGCAGGTAGGCCAGATGAAGGTTAGTTTCGTTTTTAAACTCAGCATTGTTATTTAAATGTGCCAGCTTTAGGTTTCGATCGATGTAATGGATGGTAGAATCGAAATTGTAGGGTAGGTATTCGTTTAAAAGGCGGTTGTTGATATAAAATTCACGTTCGGCGCTAAGATCTTCTTCATCTAATAAACTCTTCAGGCCTTTAATTTTATTTTCCTTAACGGCTTCGTATTTACTCCGTTCTTTCATTGTGTTGTTAAGCTCGGTGTATAACGAATCAAGCTCAGGCGTAATTTGGCCTGATGCCAAAACAGACACAAGAATATAAGAAAGTAGCAAAACAGATTTTTTCATGCCGATTGAATGCATTTGGATTCAGATTACAATAATAGCTATTAGAAGGCATAAATGTAAGTAATGATTCATTAATGAAGAAAAACGCTGTTAATCATGAGTAAAAAGTATGATTTAATTGTACTATGAGTTTTAAGTGAGGTAGATTTTTGGGTGGACTGAAAGATATCGCATAATATTATGGAAAGTTCTGACAAACTATGAAATGCATCTATTACATCTTCTTTTTATTAGTTATTGGAGGCTGCAGTAATAACACCCACTCATACAAAGTAATTGCAGCAAAGGAATATCATGATGCTGTTTATGCTTCGTGGTTGGGGCAGATTATTGGGAATACCTATGGCTTAGGATATGAATTTAAATTTATTGATGAGCCGGGGCCAGATGACTTTCCTTATGGATACGATTTTACTTTAGACACATTGCGTAAGCATGATGGAGCCTTTTCTGACGACGATACCGATATTGAATATATGTACCTGTTGCAGATGGAGAAACATGGTGTTGAACCCAATTATAATCAGTTAGCCAATGCCTGGAAGAATCACGTGAAAGAGCGCGTTTGGTTTGCTAACCGCATGGCTGTTACTCTAATGCATGCCGGTCATTATCCTCCGGTTACGGGAAATAGGCATTTTAACTGCGAGTGGTTTCAGATTGATCCGCAATTAGTGAATGAAATATGGGCGGTTACCGCTCCTGGTATGGTTGATTATGCAGTGGCCAAGTCGGAATATGCAGCACGAATAACCAGCGATGATTTTGGATTGGAACCAACCTTGCATTATGCGGCGATGTATAGTGCGGCTTTTTTTGAAAAGGATATTAATCGGTTGATTGAGATAGGGAATAGTGTTTTACCTGACAGTAGTCGATTTTCAGAGGCTGTTGATTTTGTAAAAGAGCAGTATAGCCTTTACCCCAGCAACTGGCAAAAAGCAAGAGCTAATGTGGTTGATAAATATTATGTGATAGAAGATTATAACCGTCATTCGTGGGCTGCTGTTGATGCAATCTTAAACGGAGCATTGGGAGTAATGTCATTATTATATGGCCAAGGCGATTTTCAGCAAACACTTGATTATGCCTGTGCCTTTGGTATGGATGCAGATAATCAGGCGGCAACAATTTGTGGTTTACTGGGCATTGTTAATGGTTTTGAAAGCTTACCCAAACAACTCATGTATCCATTGGAGGATGCAGATTGGGAGTTGCCTTTTAATGATTCGTACCGAATGATAACGCGGGATGGGCTTTCGGATGCCAGAATCACAGAGCTGGCAGAGAGAAGCGTTAAGCAAGCTGAAAAAATCATTTTAAAACAAGGTGGAGAGATATTTAATAAAGATGGGGAGACGTACTACAAAATACCCATTGATGTAGTATTCGAAAGTCCCTTTGAATTAAATCCTATTCCAAAACAATCATTACGAGTAGGTAAGCAATGGCAATATCCGGTTTATGTGGGTTCAAAGAAAGCAAAGGTTGAGATAATAGGTGAATTACCATCCGGGGTTGTATATAAGGATGGGCAATTGCAAGGAGTACCTGCCACCAAAGGAACTTATTCCTTCGAGATTAAGGCTACCAAGGGGAGTGATGAAAAACAGATTGCTGTTCAACTGTATGTTTTTGATGAGAATAAAGCAGGCAGTGCTTCATCTGTTTTGTTTAATAATGCTGCGCGGGATAAAAATACTGAAGTAATCAGAGATGGAGATATCCGAAGCACTTATACAAGTGTTAAAAACGATCATCAACCTGGTATTGATTACTATGGATATATATGGGACCAACCTCAAAAAATTAGCACTCTAATTTATAACAATGGTAAACCGGGTGAATTTTATGGGTGGTTTACTGATTTTAAGGTTGAATATCTTCATGAAAACGAGTGGGTTGCATTGAGAGATGTTGAAGTGTTTCCTTCAATGAATTTGGGTAATTCACAATGGCTGAAGCCAGCCTATCAGGATTATACTATTGGCTTCGATACATTAACAACACGGGGAATCAGAATAATTGGCAAGGCGGGAGGTATAAAAAAAGATATGGCAAATGCGCATTTAGGAATGGAATACGCAACTGCTATTGGAGAATTGGAAGTGTATTAAAAGTATATATATCTGACAAAACATGATACTATTTAACCATAGTGATAAATAATTTAAAGTGCTGTTTTTTATTAACTTATAAAGTATTAATTTTAAAAGTGATCTAACTAAAGCTCAAGTTTTCATGCTAACAAAATCCAATTTAAACCTAACACAACTCTACGGCCTGTCTTGTTTACGGGTGTTGATGGGTTGGTACTTTTTGTACGAAGGTGTTGTAAAATTTCTCGATCCTAACTGGAGTGCCTTCGCTTATTTAAAAAATTCTCCGGGTAGTAATATCTGGTCATCTCTGGCAGATAATGCTTCATTGTTAAATGTAATCGACTTCTTAAACACCTGGGGATTGATAGCTATTGGCCTGGGATTAATACTGGGATTATTATCGAAGTTAGCATCTGTATCGGGCGCTATTTTGGTGATGTTATACTACCTGTCCTATCCACCAACTGTTGCATCCCAGAATTTTCAGTTAACAGGCGACCATGTGCTGTGGGTAGATAAAAACCTGATATTCGCAGTTGTTTTACTGGTCTTATCCTTCTTCCCAACAAGCCAATTTATTGGTATTGACAGACTATTATTCAAGCAAAAGAACTCAATAGATGAATAGCAATAATCAAAAAAAATACAACCGGAGAGATATAATAAAAACATTGGCTACAGTACCGGTATTAGGTGCTTTTGCATATGGGCTCACAAAGAAATTACAATACCGTCAGGAGCAAACCTACCATATAGCTGATGAACTGGGGTTAAATCTGTATGATGATCCGGATCCGTTTTCTTCGGGCAGCGACAAGCTGATTAGAGTGGGTATTATTGGTTCCGGCATAAGGGGAAGACAATTGTTGGAAGCAGCAGGTTTTGCCCATCCCGATGTGTTAAAAGATTGGGCAATGAGTGCGGAGCAAAATAAGGATGATACCCGCTATCAGGATTATTTAGAACAGGATAATTTACGTATTGAAATAACAGCAGTATGCGATATTTTTGATGTACATGCCCGGTATGCTTTGGAAGCCTCGTCTAATGCTACAAAAAAGACTTCAAAGGATCAATTAACCATTAAAGCAAAAAGATATAAGAATTACCGCGATTTAATAAATGCTACCGATGTAGATGCTGTGATTATTGCCACACCCGATCATTGGCATGCGCAAATGGCGATAGATGCCGCAAAAGCAGGGAAACATATTTATGTTGAGAAAGGATTGACGCGCACCGTAGATGAGGCTTATGCACTACGCAACGTCATAAAACAATCGAATGTAGTTCTGCAATTAGGTCATCAGGGGCGGCAAACAGCATCTTTTCGAAAAGCTAAACAGCTAATAGATAAAAATATTCTGGGTAAGATTTCTTTGATTGAAGTTTGTACCAATCGTAACGATCCCAACGGGGCATGGGTTTATCCGATTCATCCCGACGGTAACCCTCAAACCATTGACTGGAAGCAGTTCATTGAACCAACTAATCCGCATCCTTTTAGTCTGGAGCGTTTTTTTCGCTGGCGTTGCTGGTGGGATTACGGAACTGGTCTGGGAGGCGACTTACTTACTCATGAATACGATGCTATCAATCAGGTATTGAATCTGGGTATTCCCCATTCGGCGGTGGCTTCGGGAGGCATCTATTTCTTTAAAGATGGCAGGGAAGTGCCAGACGTCTTTCAGGCAGTTTATGAATATCCCGATCGTGATCTGACCTTTATGTACAGTGCTTCTTTGGCCAATGATAATTACCGAGGCAAGGTTATTATGGGGCACGATGCTACCATGCGAATGGAGAACCGATTGGAGATTTTTCCCGACAGGCAATCAACTCAATATAGAAAACAACTGGATGCTGGTCTAATTAATCCCGATCAGCCCATGATTACCTATGAACCCGGTCGTAATGCAGTAGATGCATATACTTCAGCTACCGAAAAGTATTTTGCGAGTCGAGGATTATTGTATACTCATATAAAAGGCAAACGGGTAAATACTGCACACTTGCATATTAAAGAATGGTTGGAATGCATTCGAATGAATAAGCAACCAAGTTGTAATATCGACCAGGCTTTTGAAGAAGCCGTTACGGCTCATATGGCTACCATAGCTTATCGTGAGAACCGAAAAGTATTCTGGGATGCAGATAAAGAACAAGTAGTTTAGATCACAATTCCTTAAATCAAATAAATCATCTAACATCTAATTTTATGGAACAATCAAAAAAATCTCATTTAAGTCGAAGGAGCTTTATAGCCAATGCCGGATTAGCAGCAGCCGGATTAGCTATGATGCCATCTGCAGTTTTTGCTAAACGAAGAAAACTATCACCGAATGATCAATTAAATATTGCCGGAGTGGGCGTTGGCGGTCGTGGCTTTGGTGTTTTAAAAGCCATGGAAAGTGAAAATATTGTAGCCTTATGTGATGTGGACTGGAAATATGCAAAGGGCTGTTTCGAGCATTTCCCTAAGGCTAAACGATATTGGGACTGGCGTGTTATGTTTGACGAAATGGCTGATGAAATTGATGCTGTTGTAGTAGCAACAGCTGATCATGCGCATGCCATCATTGCGGCTCATGCCATTACTATGGGTAAGCATGTGTATGTTGAAAAGCCTCTGACTCATACGGTTTATGAATCGCGCCTATTAACCAAACTGGCTGCAAAATACCAGGTGGCTACTCAAATGGGAAATCAGGGGGCTTCAGGCGAAGGAGTTGCTTTAACAACCGAGTGGATTCATAATGGTGAGATAGGTGAAGTAACAAAAGTGGAAGCCTTTACCGATCGTCCGATCTGGCCACAAGGATTAAACCGACCAGAAGAAGTAATGCCAATACCTGATACATTTAATTGGGATTTGTTTATCGGTCCGGCTAAAATGCGACCCTACAATAATATTTATACGCCGTGGAATTTCCGTGGCTGGTGGGATTTTGGAACAGGTGCACTAGGCGATATGGCCTGTCATATTCTACATCCTGTATTTAAGGGACTCAACCTTGGTTATCCAACAAAAGCACAAGGAAGTTCTACTTTGTTATTGACTGATGCGGCTCCAACAGCCCAACGAGTAAGATTAACTTTCCCTGAACGAAAAAGTCTGGCTAAAGTAAAAATGCCGGAGGTGGAAGTGCATTGGTACGATGGTGGTTTGCAGCCTTTAAAACCGGAAGGTTGGCCAGAGGGAAGAGATATGAATGATGCCGGTGGCGGAGTTTTATTCCACGGTACAAAAGATACTTTAATTTGCGGTTGTTATGGTAAAGATCCGTGGTTGCTTTCGGGAAGAAAACCAGATGTACCTAAAACACAGCCTCGTATAACAAGTTCTCACGAAATGGATTGGGTGCGAGCTTGTAAAGAATCACCTAAAAAGCGGGTTGAGACCTTATCTCCATTTAGCGAGGCTGGTCCTTTTAATGAGATGGTAGTGATGGGAGTATTGGCTGTTAGGTTACAGTCATTAAATAAAGAACTTCATTGGGATGGTGAAAATATGCGTTTCACCAATATTGGAGATGATGAAACCATTCGTACTGTTATTCGCGACGGTTTTAAAATCCACGATGGGCATCCAACATTTAATAAAGATTGGACAGATCCGGTTAATGCCAATGAGTTTGCTCAGGAATTAATCAAACATACCTACCGTGATGGTTGGTCATTACCTGAAATGCCTTAATAGATCTGTAGACCTTTAGATATTAGACTATAGACAAAATGTGGAAGCCACAGGTGTTATCCATAGTATATAATTTTTAAAAGAACACACGAAGTGTGATCAACTTTTTAATTCACAATACTTACTTAAATCAATATAATTATGAAACAAATCTTATTCCTTGGAGCATTGGCTCTGATACTTAGTTCGGCATGTAGCCAACAAACAAAAGAAAATAATACATTGACAAAAGAAGAAAAAGCCGATGGATGGCAATTACTGTTTGATGGAAAAACCTCTGACGGCTGGCGAAATTATAATAAAAGTACTTTTCCTGCGGGTTGGGAGATTACAGAAGACGGAACACTTCATTGCCCGGGTTCAGGGCGTGGTGAGGCCGGTGGAAAAGATAGAGGTGATATCTTATATGGCGATAAAAAATTCGGCAACTTCCACCTGAAACTGGAATGGAAAATTTCGGAGGGTGGTAACTCAGGTATCTTTTATTTAGCACAAGAAAGTGATACCCTTGATTACATTTATAAGACGGCTCCTGAGATGCAGGTGCTCGATAACGAGCGTCACCCGGATGCTAAAGCGGGTAAAGATGGAAATAGAATGGCCGGCTCACTTTACGATTTGTATCCGGCTGTACCTCAAAATGCGAAGCCTGCCGGAGAATGGAATACGGTTGAAATAAAGGTTTATAAAGGATCGGTTTGGCATATTCAAAATGGCGAAACAGTTGTTGAGTACCATTTATGGACACCACAATGGAATGATTTGGTTGCTGGTAGTAAGTTCCCTGAATTGAATCCTAATTGGGCTGATGTTGCTACGGAAGGATATATTGGACTTCAGGATCATGGAGATGATGTTTGGTTTCGCAATATTAAAATCAAGGAGTTATGAGATCCTCAATCCTCAAGGTAAGTATTATACTTTTTATCAGTTCAATCATAATGAGTGCTTGTAGTCAGGTTTCAAAACCCAAGAAAGATGTTGGTTTACAATTATGGTCTGTCAGGGACGATATGAATAAAGATGCAGCAGCCACCATTCAAAAAGTGGGTGAGATTGGGTATACCTTTATTGAAGCTGCCGGCTATGATAATGGTAAATTTTACGGTATGAGTCCGGCTGAATTCAAGGCTTTACTGGATAAAAATGGTTTACAATTCACGGCTTCTCATGCAGGACATGATTTACCAGATTCATCTAATTGGGACGAAACCATGGCCTGGTGGGATGAGTGTATTGATGCTCATAAGGCTGCTGGAGTTGAATACATAATACAGGCATCGATGGATGAAAAAGGTTATGGATCACTGGAAGATCTAAAACTGTATTGCGATTATTTTAATGCGGTGGGTGCGAAGTGCAAAGCAAAAGGATTGCACTTCGGATATCACAATCATGACAAGGAATTTGAGGAGGTTGATGGGCAAATTCGTTATGATTTTATGCTGCAAAATACCGATTCTGATAAAGTATTTTTTGAGCTGGATTTATATTGGATAAAAGTAGGAGGTAAGAGTGCTGTTGATTATTTCGAAAAATATCCGGGACGCTTTCTGTTTTGGCATATAAAAGATAAAAAAGAGTTGGGCGCAAGTGGAACAATGGACTTTGCTTCAGTGTTCGCCAAAACAGATTTAGCAGGTATGCAAAAGATTGTGGTTGAAGTTGAAAACTACAATTTTGAACCACTTGAAAGTGTAAGGCTTAGCTATAACTATTTAAATGAGGCGGATTTTGTGAAGTGAAATTTTCATAGTTAGTTGTAAGGCGATCGTTTTTGCGATCGCTTTTTTTATGCTCTATTCAGACATTTGCATCAAACTCGTCGACAATTCAAATACCTGCGATTATAACTAATAAGCAGGAGTTAGTCTACTTTCATTTTTCATCTGTCAATTCCATTGAAACCACCATTAAAAAAGACATCAGTTAGCATTGACAAGAGCTTTCGGATGTCTTAAATTAAATAGTCTTCCCCCTAGGCATGCGTAAGCGAAACAACTTGTGTCATTAAAATACATCAGCATGAAAAAATCATTTACTCTGGTTTTTATATTGGCTTGTTTTAGTTGGCTTGTAAGTTCACAAACCAATGTATCAGGCTTTATAACAACTGATTCAACCTGGACGGTTGATGGCTCACCTTATGTGGTTACTTCTAACCTGCAAATCTCTACATCAGGTGTTTTAACGATTGATGAAGGAGTTGAAGTACGAATCAATGATAATACAAGTATTATTGTTGATGGCGATTTAATTGTAAATGGTACCACTGTAAACCGGGTGCTTTTTACTTCCTCTGAGGTAGATCCTCTATCACGCCAAAAAGGAGATTGGAACGAAATTAATGTTCGCTCCGGCGGTACTGCAGAGTTTAATGCAACCACTTTTGAGTATGGTGGTTATAGTTCGTCTTATAATATTAGCTATGCATGTCTTAGTAGTAGTGGAGGAGCAATTACTTTGGCTGATAATTGTATTATTAAAGATGCTAATAATACTGGTTTGCGACTTTTAGATGGAGGAACAGTTCAGGCTGAAAGTCTTCAAATTACGGCTTGTCGATGGCCGGTTGTTTATAGCAGTGCTTCGGATTTAACTTTTAATACAGACGGAATTGATATTTTAGGTAATACCTTAAATGGAATCTTTTTAGATTTCACCTCTCTCAATAGTGATATGGAACTTGATACTATTTCGGTTCCGTATGTTCTGTTAAATGAATTTACGATACAGGCCGGTGCTACCTTAGCAATACGAGCAGGCAATACGGTAAAGGTTAACAGTACTAATAGTGTTAATGTAAGCGGATCGTTATTAACCTATGGATCTGTCACCGATAGAGTTTATGTAACATCATATCAGAATGATGTTTTGGGAGGAGATACCAATAACGATGGAACTACTACTGTTGGAGCAGCCGGAAATTGGGAAGCCATAAATATATCGCCAGGTGGTGTTGCAACTTTTAATGCAACTACTATAGAGTATGGTGGTTATAGTTCCTCTTTTAATGCCAATTATAGCTGTTTATATAATAATGGAGGTACCTTAAGTCTTGCCGACAATTGTGTTGTTCACCAGTCAAATAATGTGGGACTAAGAGTTGTTAATGGAGGGGATACTCATATTGAAAGCGCTCAAATATCGGATTGTCGCTGGCCAATTTTATATGGAAGTGCAGCCAATCTGACTTTTGCGCATAATAATGTTGATATATCGGATAACACCTTTAATGGTGTTTATGTGGATTTTAGTTACCTGAATGGTGATATGACATTGGATACAGTGGCTGTACCCTATGTATTTACCAGGGCCTTTTATGTTCAGGCAGCAGCTGCATTAACCATTCGTGCCGGTAATACAATTAAATTCAATAACAGTAGTATATATGTAAGAGGTGCCTTAATAGCTGATGGTTCAGACACAGATATGATCTATTTTACCTCTTATCAGAACGATAACCTGGGAGGCGATACTAATAACGATGGTGCCGCCACACCTCCAGCCGCAGGTAACTGGGGATCTATCCGTTTTGAAGATAGCAGTGTAGATGCAGAGTGTAGCATCAGCTATGCCGATTTTTCGTTTGGTGGACGTAGCAACAGGGCTCCGGTTTGGATTCAGAATGCTTCGCCAAGTATTGAAAACTGTAATTTCGAGAACAACTACATTGGTGCTTACATTGAGTTTAATTCAAGCCCTAGTTTCCGGTTTAATACCATTGGTTCATCATCATTAGTGCCTTTTGCACTAACATTAGACGCTACACCAACTTTTACCGATAATAGCTTTTCATTTTCTGATAATACCTACGATGCCATTGGTATTATTAGCAGTACTATGACTGCCAGTGCTAACCTGCCTCAGCGTGATGTAACAGGTATACCAAATGTAACTTACCTGTTATTAGGTTCGGTTACCATTCCTGAAGGCATTACTCTAACTATTAATCCGGGTGTTGTAATCAAAGGATATAGTCAATCGCATCTTATAATTGTAAAAGGTGCTTTGGTGGCAGACGGAGGAGATGAAAACAATATCATTACCTTCACTTCTGTAAGGGATGATAATTTTGGTAATCCTCAGGATACGAATAAAGACGGAACCCAAACAGTGCCGGCCATTGCCAATTGGGGAGGTATTGTTTTTGAAAATACAGTAGATGATGAAAATTGTGTTTTAAACTATACTCGTCTTCAGTATGGAGCTATGCCGGGCAGATATTATAATACACAATACATTAGTGGAGGGCAGATAACACTTGAAAATGCCAGTCCACAAATAAGCAATAGTATTCTTAAAGATTGCCACTACGGTATCTATGCATTTCAGGCATCTCATCCGGTAGTTGAGAATAATGAGTTGGTAAACACCACTTATACACCTGTGGCCAAATCTATCAATGCCATGCCTCAGTTTACTGGCAACAGCTTTACTAATCCGGGTTGGACAGCCATTGGTATTATTGGCGAAAGTGTTGGATTTAATGCTACACTCGATAAGGATACTATAGCTGGATATGATAATATTTCGTATGTACTGCTTGATAATCTGACCATTAATTCGGGTTCCGATGTTGAGGTTAAACCGGGAGTAGTTCTTAAGTTTAATCAAAGCAAAAGTATAACGGTTAACGGAGGATTTAAAGCTGCCGGCCTCGAAACTGATTCCATTATTTTTACTTCCATTAGGGATGATAATTATGGAGTTCCTCAGGATACCAAAAACGATGGAGATGCAGAAGCACCGTCTGCGGGTAACTGGACAACCATTCGTTATACAGGTACTGCCAATGATGATTTCAATGCCATCGATTTCACCCGATTATTGTTTGGTGGTAATAGTAATTATGGGGTTGTAACCTGGGTGGATGCCGGAGGACAGATTTCTAATTCTACTGTTAGTGATTCATATTACTATGGCCTTCGTTTTGACGGAACTTCAGATCCGGATTGTTCTGAAGAAGTGTTTATTCAAAACTGTCGACTCGATCCATTGGCCATGTCGCTAATGTCTAATCCACTAATGTCGTTTACATCACCCGATATTGCATCAAATGGTAATGGTAGTAATGGTATCTTTATTTTAGAAGGTAATCTGGCCAATTCAGCCAATCTGGTAAAACGCGATGTAGGTGGCATTTATAATATTGCCTATATCATTGATCGTTTAACAATTGGCAATAATGCCATACTCAATATATCACCAGGTGTTGTTATTAAATTCAGAAACTACAATAGTGGCATAACTGTTAATGGAGCATTAAATGCCAATGGTGCTGAAGAGGAGAAAATAGTTTTTACCTCTATTAAAGATGATTCAAAAGGAGGCGATACCAACGATGATGGTAATGTCTCTGTTCCGCAACGAAATAACTGGAGTAGAATTATATTTAATGCCTCAGCATTGGAAGAAGATAACCTGTTGAATAATTGTATACTCAATTATGGAGGTTATACTTATTATAGTCAAGGAAAAAACAGGAGTCTGGTTGATATTTTTGATGCCTATGTTGAGGTGGATAGTTGTCAGCTCGAGCACTGTAACTATGGAGGTATTGGTATTTTCGGAAGCTCCAACGCAGTGGTAACTAATTCGCAGTTTAATAATTTAGGAGAGGCTCCTGTAATTCTAAGTATGTTTGCTGAGCCAACCTTTGAAAATAATGGCGTATCTAATTTGGGTATTGTGGCTTTGGGTGTTGCGCAAGAAACTTATTCGTTGGATGATACCATTCCTCAAAGAGATTTTGCCGGATATGATAACATCACCTATTACATCTACAATACTTTAACAGTCAATTCCGGAACCAACATTGTGGTACCTGCCGGAACCATATTTAAAACCTATAATCATTCGGCCTTTACAGTTAATGGAGCATTGCAGGTGAATGGTGAATCAGGGAATCCGGTGGTATTTACCAATCTGCGCGATGATGCTTATGGTCGGCCTATGGATACCAATGATAATGGAGCTGAGAATGGTCCATCTGTCCAGAATTATCCGATTATTACTTACGCTGATATTTCCAATGATGATTCCTGTTCGGTAGATAATACCATATTCAGATATGCAAGGAGTGGTGTAAATATGGAGCAGGCAGCACCTGATATCAACGCTTCGTTATTCGAGAATTGCACATGGGGAGTAGAGCTTCGGGGAGTATCCACACCTGCATTGACAAATAGCACATTTAATGATCTAACGTACGCACCAATGGTAATTTCTTTGGTTTCGTTCCCACGCGATACAGTTAATAATACCATTTCAGGTACAACTTATAAGGCTATTGGTGTATTGGCCAACGAAGAACTAGTACAGGATGTAACACTTAAAAAGAATAATTTTGCAGGAGTTCGTAATATTCCTTATTACTTCTCAGGTAATTACTCAATTGGAACCAGTGTGCACCTTTCTATCGATCCGGGAGTGATCTGTAAATTTCATCAGGGAGCCCGCATGACAGTTAAAAGAGGTTTGATTGCAGAAGGAGGATCCACCGCTGACAGCGTTATTGTTTTTACCGATATCAAAGATGATTTCTTTGGAGGGGATAGTAATTCCAACGGACCGGATAATATTGCCAATAACTATTACAATTGGAAAGGACTTCGTTTCACAGATGAGGCATTTGATGATTCGTGTCGATTAGAAAATTGTTTAATACGCTATGCGGGATATTACAATACCGAAGCAGCCGTAACAGTCGAGAAGGCTAGTCCATCCATTAGAAATTCAAGCTTAATTTATAATGCCAATGGAGTTAGGGCAACGGGTGCTTCTAATCCGGTAATTAACTTTTGTGATATTTATGGAAATACCAATTTTGGTGTGCAAAATGTAGATATGGCCTTTGATATTGATGCCCGTTATAATTATTGGGGAAGTAATACCGGGCCAACGCATGCATCCAATCCGGGTGGTACAGGCGATGCCGTTACTGATATGGTCAACTACGACGATTTTACCACCGATGGATTTACCAATCCTTTAATGGGAGATGTTAGTTTAAACGGGCATATTCAGGCTTATGATGCTTCACTGATTTTACAGCATGCAGCTACAATGATTACCTTGAACGATTTGCAACAATCAGTAGCCGATGTTTCTGGTGAAGCCGGAATTACAGCTTACGATGCTTCATTGGTATTGCAATATGTTGCAGGAGTAATTACTTCTTTCCCGGCTGAAGTATTGAAAAATACAGTGGCTAAAACTGCGAATGATGCATACTTCAGTTTGAATGATGTTAGTCCGATTAGTACCGAGTTTAGTACACAGCTTTCTGTAAGTAATACATCAAATCTGTTAAGTGCCGATATTAAACTTCATTTTAATGCAGAAGTACTGCAACTCAAAGAAGTAAGTGGTGATCAATCAGGAGCACTAATGGCTTATCATATCGATAATGAAAAAGGGGAAGCAGATCTGGCATTTGCATCTGCTGAAGCTATTTCAAATGATGGCGTTTGGGCTGATTTACATTTCGAAATTATTTCAGGTGCAGAGGCTGAAACATCCATTGAATTTGTAGAGTTACTATCGAATGAGCAATATGCAAGTGCGAATAGCAAAGGTGCTAAGGTGGATAATCCGGTAGCAACCGTAGTGCAACAGGTGGTTATCGATGAATCATCGTTGCATACTATTTATCCAAACCCAAGCAATGGATACATCGAATTTGATTACGATGTAGCTGATGAAAATAGTGAAGTTGTAATTTCAGCTTACAGTCCTAATGGTACATTAATTACTAACCTGTTCAGTGGAACACTCAATAATGGTCGTTATCACTTCAGTGGTGATGAATTGGATAGTTATCATGGAGTGGTTATTATCAGGTTAATGGTGGAAGATGAGGTGTTTACTCAGAAGGTTATTATTAAATAATTAGCCATCATGAAGATGCTTAAAAATTATATAGCAACCATATTTGTCTGGTCGGTAATACTAATTCCGGGCAGGGCAGATATTGGTCTGCGAGTGGCTAATGTAGAAGGAGTAGTTGGCGATGTGGTGAGTGTGCCGGTTTATGTCGACACTTCGTTGACATCGCTGAATATCCTTTCGTATCAGATAGCGGTTGAGTATAATGTTAATTTACTCGAAGCTTTGGAGCCTACTTTCGAAAGTACTATTGCGGCGTCGTGGGGCGATCCGGTAAGCAATATAAACACTGCAGGAAAAGTAACTGTTAGTCATGCCGGCGTAACCCCTTTAAGTGGAACCGGTGTATTGACTCGATTATGGTTTCGCTTAAAATCCAATGGTACGGCTTATCTCAATTTAGCTAATGATGAACAAACCATTTTTAACGAAGGCGAAGTGCCGGTTCACCTAACCAATGGGCGAATTACAATCAGTCCGGCACCTTATTTTAATTTTAGTCCCAACGGCGGATTAATTGCCATAGGTGAGACTTTGCAATATTATGTGTCGAGAGGTACAGCTCCTTATACATGGAGTACAACCGATTTAACAGTAGCTACCATCAGTTCAACAGGTGTAATTACTGGTGTTTCGCCAGGTAAAGTGAAAGTGATTGCCACAGACGATGCAGGAGTTATTGATACTGCTGGATACTGGGTGGAAGTCGTGCCTTTTACCGTAACTGTGCGCGATACCAGTTACTATCAAAATAACAGGGTAACCATTCCGGTTAATATTTCGCAGCTTGATGATTTTGATGTGATGAGTGGTGAAATAAAAATCAGTTTCAATGATGATATACTGATGGCAGAAGAAGTAATCTTTGCCGGTAGTTTACTCGAAGCTGTGGGAGCTAAATCAGCCAACCTCAATCAGCTGGAATCTGTATCGGTTAGTTTTGCATCACCGGAAGCCTTATCAGGTAGTGGGCCTCTTTTTTATATACGTTTTAAAGTTGATGATCGTACTTCAGGAGCTACTTGGATTGAAGTGACACATGCCATGTTTAATGAAACATTAAAGGCGAGAGCTTATAGGGGGTATTTTAGTATTGTAAGCTTACCTAATTTATCGGTTACACCTTCTACAGGGCAGCTTCTGGCTGGCGAAACATTGGATTTTAATGTTAGTGGAGGTATCGAACCTTACCAATGGAGTGTTTCAAATCCGGCGATAGCAAGTATTGATGCAAATGGATTGCTTGCTGTCAATGCAGGAGGTCAGGTTAGAGTATTGGTAACAGATCCTCGCGGTTCAACAGGGCAGTCGGGCATTATTGAAATTTATGATGGCACCATTGAGTTGGGTAATGTTTCTATTCCTGCTGATGGAGAATCGGTTCAAATGCCTGTATACTTAAATTCGTATGATAATATGTTACCGGTTATCAGTATTTCGGGTGTTATTGGCTTTAATAGCTCTAATATTCAGCAAATAAGCTTGAATAATGTTGGTAGTGCAACGCAATCGTGGAGTTATTCTCAACTTTCAGAAGCGGATCATTTTCAGTTTGCCGGAGCCGGTGTAAGTGGTGTAAATGGAGACGTTACTATGTTGGGTCTGGAGGTATTTATACAAAATGGATTAAACGTAGGCCAGGTGATACCGTTAAGTTTTTCTGAAATACTAATGAACGAAGGAAATCCGAGGTTACGGGTGGTTGCTGGATCGGTTGAAATTGCAGAGCCAACTGCTCTGGATGAAAATCTGAAAGATGAGATAAAGGTGATATACGAATCAGGGATAGTCCGAATTGAGAATCTGCCCAATGATACTCGTTGGTTAACATTGTATAGTTTAACCGGTCAGCCGGTTTTAAAAACTATGGTGGAAGGTAATGTATATACGTTAGTTAAAGGCCAGTTTGTTAAAGGGATTTATATCGTTGAGATTTTTGGAAATAATAAAATTTACCTGAAAATTAAGTTGTAAAAGGTGTAGGTGAATGTGGATTGCGGTCGGAACTATTCCGGCCGCTTTCGTTTATAGCTATTATTCATACCATTCAAACCTATTTATCTACCCTGCCGTGCCTCAACAAAACTTACTTTTAACACAGATAAACCAATAGACCCTTTAAATTCAAAATATGAAATCCATTCTTATCCTCTTGGCAGTGCTAAGCCTTTCAAGTATTAAGCTTTTTGCTCAATCTGTAACTATTATCGAGTCGGTCGGATGGTTCGAAACGGCAACGGTAAAGTGGCAACCTGTTGAGGGAGCTGAAGCTTATAATGTTTATTGCAGTGGTGAAGGTATTACCAATTTTAAAATAGATGATCAGTTAATCCGTAATTATGGTGATTATTACCGGGCAGATATCCCGGGTTTGCAGGCTGGCGAATACACATTAAAGGTGGTGCCGGTTATTGATGGAGTGGAAACAGAATCTACAGAAACAAATTCGATCAGTGTTATTGCTCATGATCGAACAGGCTTTTCTTTTTCTGATAATCGTGTTCCCGGAGCTTATAAGGAAGATGGGACTGCCAAAGATAATGCTGTTATTATCTATATCACTGAAAACTCGAAGAACACCATTTCGATGGATGTGACAGGGGCGAATGAGAATCCATGTGTGGGTTTGCAGGAAATTTTAGATGGATTTAAAAAAGGCAACGATAATCGACCGTTGATAATTCGTATGGTGGGGCAGATTACTGATTTTTCCTACATGAATAAGGGAGATATAGTGGTTGAGAATAAAAATAATCCATCAAGTTACATTACTATTGAAGGTATTGGTAATGATGCTGTGGCAGATGGTTGGGGCATCAGATTAAAAAATGCATCCAACATTGAAATCCGAAATCTGGCTTTTATGAATTGCAATAGCGATGAAGGCGATAATTTGGGATTGCAGCAAGACAATGATTTTATATGGGTGCATCATTGCGATTTGTTTTATGGCGACGCCGGAGGCGATTCTGATCAGGCAAAAGGTGATGGAGCTTTGGATTGCAAAAGATCGACTTATGTTACTTTCTCATATAATCATTTTTGGGATACCGGCAAATCGTGTTTATTGGGATTAGGTGAAGATACAACCGAAGGGCTTTACATAACCTATCATCATAACTGGTTTGATCATTCCGATTCCCGCCATCCGAGGGTACGATTTTTCTCTGCGCATGTCTACAATAATTATTACGATGGAAATGCGAAATACGGCGTTGGGGCAACAAGCGGTTCATCGGTATTTGTTGAAGACAACTATTTCCGAAATTGTAAATATCCAATGTTGATATCTCAGCAGGGAACCGATATTTATTACGATTCGGATGGGACATTCTCAGGGGAAGATGGAGGAATCATTAAGGCATTTAATAATTATATGGAAGGACAGAATCGCTTTGTTGCATGGGGAGATGAAGCAATAACCAACTCTACCCTTCAATTTGATGCATATGTTGCTTCGTCGAAAGAAGAGTTGGTTCCGGAAGATGTTATTACAGTGCAGGGAGCTAATAGTTATAACAATTTTGACACCAATGAAGCTGTGATGTATGAATATACAAGCGAGACTCCGGAGGATGCTAAAGCTACAGTGATGGAATATGCAGGAAGAATGGAAGGAGGTGATTTCATCTGGGCCTTTGATAATTCGGTTGATGATGCATCGTATGAGGTCAATCAGGCTTTAAAAAATGCTTTATCTGCATATCAAACAACATTGGTTTCTATACAGGGCGACGCTGAGGATGATGGATCGGGTGATGGAGGAGATGATGGCGGCCCGGTTGATGAAGGAGACATGATACATAACTTCACTTTATCCGGCCTGAATAGTTCTTTTTACAATATTTCCGGTAATCTGTCTGATTCAAAAGGAACAGTTGTGTACAATGGTTTAACATTAACTCAATGCTTGAAAATAGAATCCGCTACTTCCATCTCATTTACATCAACTCAGAACGGTCAACTTACCTTGGTTTTTAATGAGGGTTTTGAAGGAAAATTTAAAGTAAATGGTACCGCGTATTATCCAACCAATGGTATATTGAACTTAGATATTGCAGCAGGCGATTATGAGTTTACAAAAGGTGATGTGGCTAACCTTTATTTTATGAGTCTGGAATATGATACCACAACAGGAGTTAAGTCAAGGGTTGATGAAAGAATTAAATTGTACCCGAATCCTGTGATCGATTATATCAGCATAGAAGGAACGAACAGTATTATAAAAGTGGAAGTTTATAATATGCAGGGAATTCAAGTAATGTTGAATGAAAATTGCCAGTCTTTCATCGACGTAAGATCAATACCATCAGGCACCTATCTGGTCAAGATTGTTACAGTAAAAGACACTCAGGTTCATACGGTCTTCAAAAAATAAATATGATGAGTTTTGAATAAGAAACCTATAAATACAGAAAAAGCGGTCAAATTGACCGCTTTCTGCGTTGTCCCATAAGGACTCGAACCTTAAATGCCTGGACCAAAACCAGGTGTGTTACCATTACACCATGGGACAATCGAGTTTTTTAATTAAAAACCCTCTCAAAATAGAAAGGGTTTTTAGTTGTCCCATAAGGACTCGAACCTTAAATGCCTGGACCAAAACCAGGTGTGTTACCATTACACCATGGGACAATCGCTGTGCTTTTTTTCTAAAGCGATGCAAATATAGAGAGTTTTTTTTTCATTACAATAATATTTTTGAAAAAATATAATGAAATCCTTGTTGTAGCCTTGTTTTCAGAAAGAAAAGAACGTGAAAAAAATGAAAGATTTTACCTTGGTGAAAGAGATAAGAGACAAGGAGAAGATTTATCCTTTAACATAGAATTAGATATAAAAAATGCCCGATCGAAAAAGACCGGGCATCACCTTAATAAATAATTATATATTATTTTTTTCCTCCAGAAAGAACATTGATAAGGTTGAACAAGCGTTCGTTAATACCTTTTTTATTTTTAAGTGCCTGGTTAAACGGAACGTGAACAATTTCACCATCAACCATTCCAACCATAATGCTTTTTTGATCGTCGATTAATGCTTCAACAGCAGCAACACCCAATTCACTGGCTAATACCCTGTCGGCAACAGTTGGTGAACCTCCGCGTTGTAAGTGACCTAAGATGGTAACTCGTGCATCGTACTCAGGGTGTTCTTCATTAACACGTTGGGCAATTTCAAAGGTGTTTCCCATTTTTTTACCTTCGGCAACCAATACAATACTACTGTCTTTAGAGTAAGAATATTGTTTTTCAAGGAAACGTTTCAAATCATCGTAGCTTGTTTTCTTTTCTGGTAAAAGAACAACCTCAGCACCAGAAGCAACGCCGGCATTTAAAGCAATAAAGCCAGCATCGCGGCCCATTACTTCAATAAAGAATAATCGACTGTGCGCAGTAGCCGTATCTCTTATTTTATCAACTGCATCAACAACCGTATTTAAAGCGGTGTCGTAGCCAATCGTTAAATCAGTACCAAATAAATCGTTGTCGATGGTTCCGGGAACGCCAATGATGGGAATATTGTATTCTCGTCCGAAAATATTAGCACCAGTAAATGTACCATCACCACCAATCACCACTAATCCATCCAGCTTTTGTTTCTTGAAGTTTTCATAAGCAGTGGCTCTTCCTTCGGGTGTGCGAAACTCAGGGCAACGGGCCGATTTTAGCATGGTGCCACCATCTTTTAAAATACCACTTACCGAGCCGGCATTTAAAGGAAGGAAATCACCATTTACAAGTCCCTGGTAACCTTTTATAATACCTGTAACCTTAATGTTTTCATACACACATTTACGCACAACAGCACGCACAGCAGCATTCATTCCCGGAGCATCACCTCCGGATGTAAGAACCCCTATTTTAGAAAGTTTATTCATGTTGATATATTATTAGTATTTTGTTTTATTTCCAAAATGGACCTAGGGCGGACTTCTTCTTTTAAAATGGAGCTACAATGTTAGTGCTTAACTCTGAAATATCAATAAAATTAGTGTGATCATTTTGTCATAAATGTGCGATATTTTATCAATTTCTCTCTTTTTGAATAATTATGCATAATCAGTATGAAAAACCGTTGGTTAATTTCAGAGAAAAGAACAATCGTATTAATCAAGCTAGAAGAATATCCAAACAACTATTTGCATTGCTAATGTATTATCAATCTTTTTAAAACTGGCTGGTAAATAAATTTGAAAACCTATCTTTAGGGGAATTTAATTATACCCTATGAATCCTTTGAAACGAATCAATCTGATTGTTGGTTGGGCAATCTTCATCTTGACTACTATTCTATATTGGCTTACTATGGCTCCTACAGCAAGTTTGTGGGATTGTGGTGAGTTTATCTCGTGTATGGCTAAAATGGAAGTTGGTCACCCACCGGGAGCACCCTTTTACCTGTTGCTGGGAAGATTTTTTAACCTCTTTGCCGGCGATCCTTCACAAATAGCTTATACGGCCAATCTGGTGTCGGTATTTTCATCATCGGCCACCATCATGTTAATGTATTTTTCGGCCGAACATATGCTTCGCAGAATCTTCAGTAAGTACACCGAAAATCTTTCATCATACCTTTTTATTGTGGTACCGGCAGCTATTGGATCTTTGGCATTTGCAGTTTCCGATACTTTTTGGTTTTCAGCAGTAGAAGCAGAAGTTTATGCATTGTCGATGCTGTTCACTGCTTTGTGTTTTTGGTTATTCCTGAAGTGGGAAGAAGCTCATGAAAAAACGGGTTCAGGAGTAAATTGGATTATCCTGATTGCCTATCTCACCGGATTATCCGTAGGAGTTCATTTGTTGAATTTATTAATTATACCGGTTCTTATTTTATTGGTTTTATTAAGACGAGCTCCTTTTTCGTGGAAATTACTTATAAAAGCAGTGGTTTATGGTGGTGTGATTTTGGGTGTGTTATTATTTGGAGTCATTCAGAATGGTTTGTGGTTGGCAGAAAAATTTGAACTACTGACGGTAAACAGCTTTGGTTTGCCTAAAAACTCAGGTCTGTTACTTTTTACCTTATTGTTATTCAGTTTGTTGTTTTTTGCTGTTTTTAAAACACGCACGAAAAATAACTGGCAACATCTGTTGGCTGTAATAAGTCTTGTATTTATGATTGGCTACTCATCGTATGCTATGATGATTATCAGGGCAGATGCCAATACGCCTATTAACCTTAATGATCCGTCGAATGTTTTTTCATTGGATAGTTTTTTAAATCGCGAGCAATATGCTCAAAGCCCTCTATTATACGGACAGTATTACAATGCTGAGGTGGGAGAGTTACAGTATAAAACATCCTATCGTTTTGATGGCGATAAATATGAGAGTTATAAAAAAGCTGATCAATACGAGTACGATGAAAAAGGTTCCGGGTTTTTCCCGCGAATGCACAGCAGTAGTCCAACCCATATTTATGGTTATCAGATGTGGGCAGGAATCAATCCCCAGAGTAAAGAAAAACCTTCGTTTGCCACTAACCTAAAGTTCTTCTTTAATTATCAGATTAACCATATGTATTTCCGCTATTTTATGTGGAATTTCTCTGGTAGACAAAATGATGAACAGGGGCATGGAGATGTGTTAAAAGGTAACTGGATTACGGGTATTCCATTTTTGGATAAAGATGTGTCGAGTGGGGTACATCATAGTTTGGCTCACAATAACCCATCGCGTAATAGATATTATTTGTTGCCTTTGCTGGTTGGATTGATTGGAATTGTTTTTCTGATTGGAGCAGGGAAAAATGGGAAAAAGTATCTGGCTGTAACCGGATTATTATTTCTGATGACCGGACCTGTTATCATCCTTTATTTAAATCAAACACCCTTTGAGCCACGTGAGCGCGATTATGCTTTTGCAGGTTCGTTTTTTGCTTTTGCCATATTTATTTCGTTTGGTGCTTTTGCCATTGCTCATTGGTTAAAGCAACTGTCGAAAAGTTCGGTAACAGGTTATTTGGCTATGGTGTTAGTGACAATAGCAGTGCCTGTGTTAATATTGTCGCAGAACTATGATGATCATAACCGTGATAACCGATATTTTGCTTTAAATATGGCTCGTAGTTACCTGGCTTCCTGCGAACCCAATGCCATATTGTTTACCTATGGAGATAACGATACATACCCGGTGTGGTATGTGCAGGAGGTGGAAGGATTCAGAACCGATGTGCGGGTTATTAATTATGGTTTGATGGGGGCTGATTGGTGCGTTCGTCAATTGGCTCAATCAGTGAATGATGCCGGAAAAATGCCTTTTACCATTAATATTGATCGATATAAAAGTGGTGACTTAGATAATGCATTGGTAATGGACAGGGGTGAGGAGTATGCTCCATTAATGAGTGTAGTGCGTTTTATAGGAAGCACCAACGAGCAGAGTAAATTACCTCTTCAGAATGGACAAAAAATTGATTACTCGCCTATCGGTAATTTTTCTTTGGCTTACAACGAAACTGACACCGTTAAGTGGAAATGTCCCAAACGTGTACTTTATAAGAATGATATTGCTTTACTTGATATGCTGGCTACTAACAACTGGAAGCGACCTATTTATTTTACTGCCGGAGCTGATCCGGAGATCTTCCTTGGCTTAAAGGATTACCTCCGTTACGAAGGTATGGTTTATCAATTAGTGCCAACAGCCAAATACCCCCAAGATGCACAAAATATTGATACCGATGTGTTGTTTGAATCGTTTATGAATAATATTCAGCTGGGTGATGGCTCTACGGCTTATTACGATCATTATTGCAGACGTACTTTTAGTGTAATGCGTTATCGCCAGATTTGTAATTTGTTGATACTATCCTTACTGGATGAAAACAGAAAAGAGGATGCTGCAGAAGTAATCAAAAAAGGATTGAAAGAGCTACCTATTGAGGTGGCACCCGAATCATCTGGGAATATACCTTTCTTGCAATTGGCTTTTGAAACCGGTTTAACTGAAGTAGCTACTGAAAAGATAGACTTCTTGCTGCAACGCCATATCAATAACCTGTATTGGTTTAATGCTCAACCGGCAAAACTGAAAAATGCATCAACTCAATTATTTTCCGAAGAATTGGATAACGGAAGAATGCTGAATACTGCTTTGCAATTGATAGATAATCAGAAGTTACTGGATCAATTCAACAAAACCTATAAGGAATTGGGATTGACACAACTTTTGAGCAACAACTTCTAATTAGCACAGAGACATCAAAATTTTAAAATATAGAGATATAAAGGCACCGATACAAGCAACGATCGGTGCCTTTATATCTCTGTGATATCCTATTACGCTCTTTTGTTTGATGTCAAAACAAGGTATTCATTAAATCGGGCCACTGCACATTATAATGGTTAAGGATTAGTTAATGTTCCCATTCTACATTTCTTAATACATAATAAAATATGACCTGTTCTAATAAAAATTGTATTTTTGGCGAATATCTGACAAACGCTGAAAAAGAATCTTTAGAAAAAAGTATTCTATCTGTTTGAAATTAAGTAATTATGAGGCTATATACCCGATTAAACTTATTGCTTGGCTGGTTAACCTTTTTTATCTCGGCCACGGTTTACATCATGACTATCGAACCTACAGCCAGTTTCTGGGACTGTGGAGAATTTATTTCAACATCTTATAAATTATTGGTTGGACACCCTCCGGGGGCACCATTTTTTATGATTATGGGGCGTTTCTTTACCCTGTTTGCTCCAGATCAAGGGGCGGTAGCTGCAATGATTAACATTATGTCGGCTTTGGCCAGTGCATTTACTATCTTGTTTTTGTTCTGGACCATTACTCATTTGGCTAAAAAAATATTTATTACAGAAGAAGAGCCTCCAATATGGAGAACCATGGCAGTTATGGGAGCCGGTTTGGTAGGTGCTTTAGCATACACTTTTTCCGATACATTTTGGTTCTCAGCTGTTGAAGGCGAGGTTTACGCTATGTCGTCACTGTTTACTGCCGTTGTTTTCTGGGCCATTCTAAAGTGGGAAAATGTAGCAGGCAAGCCTTATTCAAACCGCTGGTTGGTTTTAATTGCTTACTTAATGGGGCTTTCTATCGGAGTTCACCTTTTGAACCTGTTGGCAATACCTGCAATTGTATTTGTGTACTACTTTAAAATGTATGAGGTTAACAGAAATAATACATTAAAAGCACTTGCCATTTCAGCCGTTTTACTGGGAGGGATTCTTTATGGTATTATTCCGGGGGTTGTAACTGTAGCAAGTTGGTTTGAGCTAATGTTTGTAAACGGATTTGGATTACCGTTTAATTCCGGAGCATTGTTTTATGCTGTGCTTCTTGTTGCAGGATTAGTTGCCGGTATTTGGATCACTTATAAAAAACGGATGGCTATTGCCAATACCATTCTATTGGGAGTAACCGTTATATTAATAGGGTACTCATCCTTTGCGATGATCGTAATTCGATCATATGCCAATCCACCAATGGATCAGAACTCTCCTGAAGATGTATTCTCGTTGATGTCGTATCTGAATCGTGAGCAATATGGAGATCGTCCTTTATTTTTTGGGCAGAACTTTAATTCTCCATTGGACAGAAAATCAATGGATGATAAAGAAGGAGCTCCGGTGCGAATCAAAAAAGATGGTGAATACAAAACGGTGATGCATCGTACAAAATATAAGTTTGACGATAAAACAACTACTTTATTCCCTCGGATGTACAGTCGTGAAGCTCATCATATAGAACAGTACAAAGCGTGGACTAATTTTAAAGGGAAGCGTGTAACTGTAGAGGATGATCGAGGCACACCAAAGCAAATTCAAGTACCAACTCTTTGGGAGAACATTAAGTTTTTTGTTAGTTATCAGGTAGACTATATGTATTTCCGCTATTTTATGTGGAACTTCTCAGGGCGTCAGAATGATATTCAAGGTCATGGTGAAATAAATAAAGGGAACTGGATTACTGGAATTCCTGTTTTAGACAAGATGAGGTTTGGAGATGAATCAAAATTGTCTGATTTATATACTCAAAACAGAGGAAGAAATAAGTACTATATGCTTCCGTTGATTCTTGGGTTGGCGGGTATCTTCTTTCAGTTTAATGCAGGTAAAAAAGGAAGAGAAGGATTTTGGATTGTAGGCTTATTGTTTTTCCTTACTGGTTTGGCAATTGTTATTTATTTGAATCAAACACCTTATCAGCCTCGTGAGCGTGATTATGCTTATGCCGGTTCATTCTATGCATTTTCGATCTGGATTGGATTAGGTGTATTGGCAATAGTAAACGGATTAAAACGATTTGTACCAGGATCAGTGGCAGCAGGTATTGCAACCATAGTAAGTTTAATCTTTGTTCCGGGTATTATGGCCAGCGAAAACTGGGATGATCATGATCGTTCAGAGCGTTATGTTGCCCGTGATCTGGCCTATAACTACTTGAATACATGTGAAGATAATGCCATTATTTTTACCAATGGTGATAACGATACTTTCCCATTGTGGTATGCCCAGGAAGTAGAAGGTATTCGTCCTGATGTAAGAGTTTGTAACCTTAGTTATTTACAAACCGATTGGTACATCGATCAGATGAAGCGTAAAGCTTACGATTCCGATCCGATGCCTTTCTCAATGAATCATGATCAGTATGTAACAGGATCACGCGATGTGGTATATATGTTCGACCGTATTAAAGGCGCGATTGATTTGAAAGATGCTATTGATTTTGTGGCCAGCGATAACGTTAAAACCAAAACAATACCTGAGTATCCGGGTAATAAGATAGACTATTTACCTTCTAAGGAGTTTACCTTAAACTACGATAGTTTAAAGGTATTGCAAAACGGTATTGTGTCAGAAGATGCAGCCCATCTATTAGCTCCGGAAGTGGATATCAACATCAAAAAAGATGTGATTCTGAAAAACGAGTTGATGATTCTTGATTTATTTGCAACCAACGACTGGAACCGTCCGATTTACTTTGCGGTGACTGTTGGAGCAGATAATTATGTAAGTCTTCAGGATTATTTCCAACTTGAAGGATTTGCTTATCAAGTAGTGCCTATCAAAACAGTAAATAATAATGGTCAGTACGGTAGGGTAGATACCGAAAAGATGTACAAAAACGTGATGGAGAAATTCAGATGGGGTGGATTTGAGAATCCGAATGTTTATCTGGACGAGAACCATATGCGTATGGCTAATAATATCCGTAATAATCTGGCTCGTCTTAGCCTGGCTTTACTTGATGAAGGTAAGAATGACAAAGCTCGTGATATTCTTGATAAGAGTATGGAGGTGTTAAGCGGAAGTCGTGTTCCACATAATTATTTCAGTATCTTCCTGGCTGAGGGTTATTTCCGATTGGGTGAGTTTGAAAAAGGGGAAGAGATTCTGCAAGAATTGGCGGAAGATAAGATGATGGATTTCGACTATTACTCATCATTACCACCGGCAAAACAAAAAACAGTTGGTCGCGAGCCTGATACTGCTATGGCAATTTACATGGAAGTAGTTCGTATGGTTCAGAAATATGATCGTAAAGATTTATTGAAGAAGTTAGAAGGCGACTACCAACAACGTATGAGCCGTATGGGCTTTTACGAAAACTAGAATATGAGCTGGAAGGTTCGTCCGCCGCAGGTTTTAAGAAGCCTTTTTCCGGGAACAACCTGGCGCATGCCAGACAGGGAAAAGGTGGTTTATCTTACCTTTGATGACGGACCAGTTGAAAAAGAAACCCCTTGGGTAATGAATCTTCTGGATCAGTATGATGTGAAGGCAACCTTTTTCTGTGTGGGAGAGAATGCCGACAATAATCAACATCTGGTTCAGGAGTTATTGAAGCAAGGACATAGTGTAGGTAATCATGCCTACAATCATTTACCTGCGTGGAAATGTTCGCGTAGTGAGTATTTCAACAATATTGAAAAGGCAAGGCCTTATATCCCGGGTAATTTGTTCAGACCACCTCACGGGCAGTTGTATCCCTGGTACATGTCTGAACTGAAGAATCGATTTTCAAAAGTAGTGATGTGGGATGTGTTGTCGATGGATTACGATAACAGAATAAGTAAAGAACAGGTGTTGAGAAATGTTACCAATAACGTGAGAAATGGTTCCGTTATTGTTTTTCATGATTCAATAAAGGCGTGGGATCGCCTGACATATGCCTTACCCAAAAGCCTCGATTTTTTATTGAATGAGGGTTATCGGTTTGAGGCGATTAAAATGGATTGAGTTAATAAAAGCAAAATAATTAAACAATGGTTTGATAGAGTTTTGGCGAATTGATCATTTGAAGTGATTGTAGGTTTTTCGGTTTTGTAAATTAACTACTGCCTACTGGCTAAAAACTAACGAACTATTTTAATAAAGTAAACAAATGAATATTCTTCTTTTAGGATCAGGAGGACGAGAGCATGCACTGGCATGGAAAATGGCACAAAGCGACAAGCTGACGCAATTATTTATTGCACCTGGTAATGCAGGTACATCAGCTGTGGGAACTAATGTTGATATTAATCCTAACGATTTTGAAGCAGTAAAGAAATTAGTTTTGGATAAAGCCATCGACATGATTGTGGTGGGACCTGAAGAACCTTTAGTAAGAGGAATAAAAGATTTTGTTTTAAACGATCCTGAAATAGCAAAAGTTCCTGTAATTGGTCCTGGTCAAAAAGGTGCACAGTTAGAAGGAAGTAAAGAGTTTGCCAAGGCTTTTATGCAACGTCATAATGTACCAACAGCTGGATATTTGTCAGTTACATCCGAAAATCTGGAAGAAGGAATTGCTTTCTTGAAAACAATGAAAGCACCTTATGTATTGAAAGCTGATGGTTTAGCTGCAGGTAAAGGTGTTTTAATTTTAGATGATTTGGCAGAAGCAGAAGCCGAGTTAAAAGAAATGTTGGGCGGTAAATTTGGTGATGCCAGTAGCACAGTTGTAATCGAAGAGTTCTTGAGTGGAATTGAACTTTCGGTTTTTGTTTTAACTGATGGTCATGGTTATGTAGTATTGCCTGAAGCCAAAGACTACAAACGTATTGGTGAAGGCGATACAGGTTTAAATACTGGTGGTATGGGAGCAGTTTCTCCAGTTCCTTTTGCCGATGATGTATTTATGAAAAAAGTACACGATCGTATTGTTGTACCAACAGTTGAAGGCTTACTTAAAGACGATATACCTTACAAAGGATTTATTTTTATTGGATTGATCAGTATCGACGGGGAACCATATGTGATTGAGTACAACGTGCGAATGGGGGATCCTGAAACAGAAGTGGTGATTCCTCGTTTAAAGTCTGATTTAGTTGATTTATTTCAAGCTGTTGCTGCAGGTAACCTTCGTACAAAACAAATTGAAGTGGATGAGAGATCTGCTACTACAGTAATGTGCGTTTCGGGCGGTTATCCGGGTTCATACGAAAAAGGAAAAGAAATAACTGATCTGGAAAAAATCACTGAAGGTCTGGTATTTCATGCCGGAACTACCGAAAAAGATGGAAAAGTTGTTACAGCCGGAGGTCGTGTAATTGCTTTAACAGCTTACGGTAAAGATAAGGATGATGCTTTGGCTCAGTCATTCAAAAATGCTCAAATAGTAAAATTCGAAGGAAAATATTTCCGTTCAGATATAGGATTCGATTTGTAATATGATTTTTCAGTCTCTCAATAGAAACAGCATCACTGCGTTTGTTTTGTTACCACTTTTTTTGTTGGGCTTTTGGCTTAACTCATTTGTGGGACCGCAGACCAGTGCTTTTCCATTTGACGAAACGCCAATGCCATTGTGGAGCTTATTATTGGGAGCACTGAAAGGGAATCATTTTTTATCGACCCTTATAAGCATGTTAATTACCCTGGTGATGATGTTGGGGGTGAACCGAATTGTTAACCGCTTTGGTTTATCCAATAATCAAACAGCCATGCCTGGGTATTTATATCTTTTTTTGGTCAGTGGCTATTTAATGGCGCAGCAATTACATCCGGTGTGGTTTTTTACCCCTTTATTGTTGCTCTCCATCGAAAGGTTATTTTCGGGTGGTCCACACCGCAAGCCAATGGCCTGGTGTTTCGAGTCAACCTTCTGGTTATCCGTAGGTAGTCTTTTTTATGCCAAAGGAATCTATTTCCTCATCCTGATATGGATGATCATGTTTATCCTTAGATTGTTTTCTTTTCGAGCTATTTTAGCATCTGTTCTTGGAGCTATATTACCCTATATATTCGCTTTTGGCTATTATTTTCTAATTGATAAGTTTACCTGGTTTGCCGACTTGGCCATCGAAAATTTTGTTTCTCCAGTGGCCTTCTTCTCCCACACCATTTACTCGCAGGTATATAACGGAATAGTTATTTTTATGGTATTCTTGGCTATTCTGGCCGTAGTACGTATTATGCCAATGGTAAAGATCATTACGCGTAAATATTTTCGCATTTTTATCTGGCTCATAGTATTGGGTATCATAGCCGCATTAACACCTTATTACTCCCTTGAGGTAGTGCCAATTTTAGCCATAGGGGCAGCTATTGTGCTTAGTCGCTTCTTAAATGCTATTCGTAAAACAATCATTCAGGAAGTACTTTTTGTTCTTCTTTTTGTGTTGACTTTGGCTGCTCAATTCTTGATTTAATTACATGGATGCTTCAAAGCCAACGCTGGCCATATATGGAATACAAGATCGTATCAATACCGATACGCCTTTCTATGTGCACGATCATGCTCTTACCTTGATGGAAAACGGACAGGTGGTTAAGCATTTAACTCTTGAGCGACTAACCCGAAATAAACACGATAATAAATTATACGAGCAGCTATACGATCTGTTGAAGAAGGAAGGCTTATTATCCAAACAGGTTTATGATCTTGTGTTTGTTGATAATGTCGTAGGCCGCACCTTTTTGTCAGCTTGTGGCCGTTTTCGTTTTGAAGCCCCTCTAAATGACATGTTGCAGGCAGCGCCTGAAAAAGGACGATGTTGGTGGTTGGATAGGGAGAAAGAGGCTTATGCCTTAAATCACGAAATGGCTCATGTAGGTTCTTGTTTGCCTTTTTATGGTTCCTTTAAAGAAAATAGTTTATTGGTTCATTTTGATGGAGGTGGAAGTTTAAGTAATCTATCGGCATGGACTTATAAAAAGGGTAAGATTCAGTCGTTAGAATATCATTGGGATTTTAAATATTTATCAGGTTTATTTAATGCCAATGCACTTGTTTTTGGCATAATAGGTTCGAAGTATATCGAGCAGAACAGCGTTCCTGGAAAGATGATGGGGTTAGCTGCTTTTGGACAATACAAACCTGAGCTTGAAAAATGGTTAGTTAATAACGACTATTTTAAGGATTTATGGGGCAATAAAAAGCTATTTTTTGAAGCTGCAAAAGCAGATTTTAACTGGGATAAAAAACACTTGAATACCAAAGATCCTTTTTTGCATGATATTGTAGCCACCATGCAAGGCATTTTTCAGCGAGAATTGATTAATAAGCTTGATGGTTTACAGCAGAAAACGCAATGCGATTACTTATATTATTCAGGGGGTTCGGCTTTAAATATTGTAGCCAATACGCACTTGCTTGAATCGAACATTTTTAAAGATGTATATATTCCACCATGCCCCGAAGATAGCGGCCTTTCATTAGGAGCGGCTGCCTATGTTGAGTGGCTGAAGCATGGAAAAGCTAATACTCATTCTCCTTATTTGAATAATTGGGGAATCAATGAATACTCATTAACAGTGCATTCTGAAGAAGTGGCAAGGTGTGCCAATGAACTGATGCAAGGAAAAGTTATTGGAGTTTGTAATAATGCCGGTGAAATTGGGCCAAGAGCTCTGGGTAACCGAAGTATTTTAGCTTTAGCCAATAGTAAACAACTGGCCCAAAAAGTAAGTATGACTCACAAGAAACGTGAGTGGTATCGTCCTGTAGCACCTATTATGCTACTGGAAAATGCAAAGTACTTTACAGGAAAAGAATCCATTCATTCTTTAGCTGATTTTATGTTGTTGGATTTTAATATTCTGCCTCAGAAGCAAAAAGAGTTACAAGGTGCTGTGCACGTTGATGGAACGGCCAGAATACAAGTTGTTCGGGAAAGAAACGAAAATCCGTTTATTTTTGAATTGCTCCAATATTTAGAAAAGGAGCATGGTGTAAAAGCTCTTATTAATACATCTTTTAATGTAAAAGGAGAACCCATTGTTCATACGGTTGAAGGAGCTATTACTTCAGCCCGTAATATGAACCTGGATGGTGTTGTATTAAATGGAATTTATCAGTCGTTATAACCACTTTTCAAGGATAGCTTCCAAATCATCCATCTTAACCGGTTTGCCAATATAATCATTCATGCCGGCCTCAATACAAACTTCTCTATCACCTTTAAGCGCGTTTGCTGTCATTGCAATAATTGGGGTCTCAACATTCAATTCGCGTAGCTTACGGGTTGCATCCAAGCCATTCATTACCGGCATTTGAACATCCATAAAAATCAAGTGAAAATCACTTTCTTCTTCATCGGTAATCAAATTAACCGCCTCTTCACCATTTTTAGCAATGTCAATTTGCAAGCCTATGCGATCCAGCATCTTTTCGGCAATTTTTTGATTGATAATATTGTCTTCAACCAATAATACCCGTTTGTCTTTGATGCGTTCTTGCAAACTTGGGGTTTCTCCCTGTAGTTTGTTTTGAGCATTTTTATCACCAAATAACTTTTCAATGGTATGTAATAGTTCGGTATGCTTAATAGGCTTTTGCATTATAAAGTCTACACCTTTCAGCTGATCTATCGGTTTCCATTTATTATCAGAAGTGAAAAGAATAATTCTGATATTCTTCTGCAGTTCTTTTATGCTGGTAACAAAATTATCGTCGGCTTTACTAAAGACGTGACTGTCAATAATGATAAGATTAAAATCCTGTCGGTTTGTTAATAGGGTAAGAGCCGATTTTTCATCATTGACTGTTTCGGAATTAATCGACCAGTTGTTTAAGGTCTTTTTCAGAAGCAGCAGATTGGTTTTGTGATTATCAACTATTAGTGCATTGATGGTGCTAAACAGTTCCTTGTTTATTTCATATGCTTTCTGATTTTTGTCTATAACCAGTGGAAGTGTAAAATGGAATACAGAACCCGGATTGTCTTTCGACCACATAAAGTTTGGATTAGGACTTTCAACCCAAATTTTACCGCCCATCAATTCAACCAACATTTTAGATATGCTGGTTCCTAGACCTGTACCACCAAATTTACGGGTAGTTGATCCATCAGCTTGTGTAAACGATTCAAAAATCTTCTCCAGTTTATTTTTAGGAATGCCAATACCAGAGTCTTCAACTGAGAAATGAAGTGTAAGGTTAGTTCCTTGTTGCTGTTCAATTTCAACCTTTAAAACAACTTCGCCCTCCGATGTGAATTTAACGGCATTACCCATTAGGTTCACCAAAACCTGTATCAGTCGACTTTCGTCACCAATTACAATGGAAGGAATAGTGCTTTCTACATCGCTCAATAGTTCGATACCTTTTTCTCTGCCTTTAAATGACATCTGATCCATCAGATATTCAACCGTTGAACGAAGATTAAAAGCATATGATTCAATCTTCATTTTACCGGCTTCAATCTTTGAGAAGTCGAGTATGTCGTTGATGATGTTCAGTAGGTTATCACACGATCGTCCAATGATGGAAACCACGTTTTTCTGTTCTTTCGAAAGGCGGGTTTTCGACAATAGCTCAGTCGCACCAATAATACCATTCATTGGGGTACGAATTTCGTGACTCATATTGGCCAGAAATTCGGATTTAGCCTTATTGGATTCTGCTTCTTTCTTTTGTATTTCTTTCTGGGCACTAATGTCCATAAAGGCTTCCAGAAATACTTCACGGTTATCAAGTGTGACCGGAATAATATTTTTTAATATTTCTCGAGAAATATTATTTTCATTCACTTCCAATCGTTCGTCAAGCGATTCAACATTTACGCCCGATTGCTCATCTTTGTATTTATCTTTTTTGTTGGTAAAAAAGAGTTCGTTGTATGAATGACTGTTGAAATGATCCATTGCCGTTGAAATGGTTTTGAATCCCATAATTTTGGCAGCAGTAAGGTTTAACTGAACCACTTTTTTATCAGCATCAACAATTAATATTCCAACAGGAAGATTCTCGGTAATGGTTGACAGGGTTTTGTTTGATTCTTTTAATGATTCCGTCAACAATTTCTTTTCGGTAGTATCTTCCTTAATGGCAATGTAATTCGAAATGGTTTTATCCTCACTTAATACAGGAGATATCAGTACTTTTTCCCAAAATACAGAGCCATCTTCTTTGGTGCTTGATATTTCTCCTGTCCACACTTGACCTTCCTGAATAGTTTGCCATAGTACTTCGGCAAATTCGTTGCTCTCATCTTGTAACTGGAAGAAGTTTGTGTTGCCTCTGTTTAATTCCGATTTAGAGAAGCCGGCCAATGACTTAAAGCCTTTATTTACATATTCAACATTGCCCTGAGTATCGGTAATCATTATAGAAATAGGGCTTTGCTCAACTGCCTGAATAAGCTTTTTGTTGTTTTGTTCAGCTGTACGTTGATTTACTATTAAGTTTCTGATTTGTGATAGTAAGAAATACGTCAGAAAAACAACAAATAAAGTAAAGACAAAGAGAGATAGGTATTTAAGATTATTGTATCGCTTAAGTACATTAATACTTTTGTTGTTTAATGTTACCAGTCGCTTATTTATATCGTATGAAATTTTATTCTCAATTTCGTGCAATCGTTCCAGTGAAGCTTCAGCCTGTTTAATATATAAGTCGGTTGCTTTTACCACATTATCAGCACCGTTAGGCTCTTTTAAAGTAGCTTCTATTTTGCGGGCTACACGTTCCGAGAGGCTATGCATTTTATTAATTAACGGTGCCAGTTCCCTTACTTCACGTATGCTACCTGTGTATTTATCCTCGTTGTATGTAATAATGTTAGTAATTACATCCTGAGTGTGGAGGTTTACAGCTCTTTTATCTTCAATGCTTCCACCCTGATCAATAACATTTATAATTTCAATGCTTCGTTCTGTTAATCCTCCAATTTCATTCTCAATATTAGTTAGTTGTTGTTTAATATTAACAGAAGGGTAACTTTTAAATGCAATATTAAGTTCGAGTAGGTTTTTATGCAGAAGATGTTCAAGTTTTGCCAGTTGTTCCTGATTTTGTATCGCATCCCGGTACTTAGTGGCAAATGATTGGTCGAAATAATTTTCTATGCTAATAATGGCCGCTATAGTGATTAAATAGATGGCCAATAAAAGATAGAGCTTATTTACGATAGGCTCTTTTAAATAAAATAATTTGGGTGTATTATCTTTTTTATTCACAAGATTCAAATTAACAGACTGTGTTTTCAAACGTATAAATTTAAAAAATAATCGTCTTCCTTCTAGTAAATCCGTATTTACTTAATCGGCTTTCGTTTAATTGTGAACTTGTAAAATCTAAAAAAGCTTTGGTAAGTGTTGGTTTTGAGCTGCATGAGAGACTTGCTGCAAATATGGGTATGTGACGATTATTTTGCAGATCGGGCCTGATAACTTCAACATAATTGCGGTTTCCATTTGCAAAAAAGTTACTATGCCAATCAATAACCACATCCGCCTGATTATTTTTTAATCCTTTTGACAATCCTTTTGAGTCAGATGTTAAGGAAACTATTTTAGGTAATACTCTTTTGTAAACGTTGTTCTGCATAAGTAACTTTTTGGTTTCATAACCAACAGAACTCGTTTCAGGATCTGCAATTATCATTGAATATTTATCTTGAAGTAAAGAAGAGAAACGGCCATCGAATTTTTTAGGATTTCCTTTTTTTACCATAAATACCAATGTATTGTAACCAATAAAAACCGAATCCATCAATATTTGTCCTGTTTTATGTTGGAACTCTTTAAAAGAAGCTGTTGATGATGGGATATAAAGATCACCTTTGCCTGTATAACTGATTAAGTCCATTAAATTCTGGGCACAATCATTCTGAATTCGAACATTACAATCATATTCTTTTTCAAATTGTTCTTTCAAATTCAAAACAATACCCAGCATTGAATTTTCGCAATAAACAAGAATTTCTTTTTGCGATGTTGACTGGCTTACTGTATTTGTTTTATTTTTTTGCTTGCATCCTGAAACAATAAAAATTGTGCTCAGGCTAATGAGAATCCAGAATTTGACTAGGGCCATATTATCAAATTAATATAAAGGTCCAAGTTATGGATTTATACGATTGAAAAACAGATTGTTTATCACTCAATACTTTGCGTTAATCAAATACATTTAACCTTTTATGAAGTGCTTTTTAATCCAGCGTGGCACAATAAAAGCTCCTATTAAAAGATAAGGGTAGTAACTTACCATTCGCCACATAAAGGCCATGGCAACACCCGTTCCAACAGGAATCATGGTTGAAAGAAACTCTTTAAAAACCCATTCAGCAAACCCACTGCCTCCTGGTGTAGGGCTTACCAGCATCATAATCCACATAACCAGTTGTTTTCCAAAAATAAGAATGTGATCATCCCAGCCCAGGAAATGAAAACCGAAGAAGGCAAGAATGAGAGAATTCACAATCCAGTAACGCGAAGTCCAGCTAAATGCTGTTGCCAAAAATGCTTTTAACCAATTTTTAAATGGCCAGTCTTTATATTCACGGGAGGCAGCAATTAAATCAGATCCTGACTCATTGGCCTGTGGCCTCCACCGACGAATAATTGGAAGTTTAAACACCCATAGCAATAACCATTTTAATCCTCTGGGATTAACAAATAATCCATAGCTAAGTATAATTGTGTATGCTAACTTTATGATATACCCGGCCAAAGCAAACATAAAGAACTGATTTTTATAAAAAGGCAAGCCATTTTCAATTGAATCGCCAAAAGCAAAAATGTCAGTTCTTCCAATAAATAATAATATTAATGGAAATGTGATGATAAAGTAAAGCTCATCCAAAAATGAAGTAACCATAACAATAGCGGTACTTCTTCCTATTCTAATCCCTTCTTTATTAATGAAAAAAATAGCAACACTGGTGCCTCCAATGGCAGAAGGAGTGATAGCAGAGGTGAACTCCCAAAGCATAATAATATTAAAGGCTTTGCCCCAGGTCATTTGTTGTCCGCTTAAAAGCCTGATGCGATAGATGTATCCCAGATCGCGTGATGCAATTAGCAGAAAGGAAATAAAAAACCATACGAGCGACTGCAATGTAAAAGAGAATGCATCCATAACGGAAGGGTCAAACTCTTTATACAGAAAATAACCAGTAACAGCTAATCCTATTATAATTGGGAATGTGATCTTTCCGGGACGGATACTTCGTAATATTTTACCTGAGTTATCAGTCATACAAACAAAGGTATAAGAATAGAAGGACGCAGAAAAGGGTGTGCTTTGTTTTTTGTAATAAAACTAAACTTGCCTTAAAATCAGTATGTTTTCTCAATTAATTATTGTCTTTTTCCAGTTCTATTCTTGCTTTAGGTAAATATTGAGGATATTCTTTTTGCATAAAACGGATTAATTCTTCCCGCAGTCGTACTCTTAAATCCCAGGCTTTAGGTGAATCTTTAGCACTAACCAGCGCGCGTAATTCCATTGTTTTTTCAGTAGCATCAGTAACTTGCAAAACATTAACCGCACCGTCCCATTCTGGTATTTCAGGTAATAGTCTACTCATTTCTTCACGCATCTTCTCTACTGGGAATCCGTAATCAACATAAATAAACACAGTGCCTAAAATATCAGCAGATTGTCTGGTCCAGTTCTGAAAGGGTTTTTCAATAAAGAAATTGATGGGTACAACCAAACGCCGTTTATCCCATATGCGAACCACTACATAGGTAAGTGTAATTTCTTCAATCCATCCCCATTCACCTTCAACTATTACCACATCATCCAAACGAATGGGTTGAGTAATGGCAATCTGAAATCCGGCTAATAAGAGAGAAAGGCTTTTTTGAGCAGCAAAACCAATGATAATACCTGCTATACCGGCAGAAGCTAAAAGGCTTAGTCCAATTTCGCGAACCTTGTCAAAACTAAGTAAGGCTATTGATAAACCGATGAAACTGACCAGAAATATTAATAAGCGTTCAAAAACACGCATTTGGGTGTGTATCTTTCGGGCTTTAAGGTTATCAGAATCAAGTATGTTATAGCTCGATAGCACAAAGTGTTTAATACTGCGGATAATAGCTATGGCCAACCAGGTTATTGTAAATACGATAAAAAGAAAAATAGCTTTTCCGGTGTTTAAGTCCAGTTTATCTTTGAAATACGAGTTGATAAAGGTTAGCGCTATAACTACAATTAAAATTTTAAGCGGTGTTTTAATTAAGGTAACTACTTTTTCAATTCCTCCTTTATGCTGACGATGAATTGCCTTCCGTAGAATTTTGGTAAGAATATTACCTAGAATCCACGCCAGGATAATTAAGGCTGTTGATAATATAATAGGTAGTAATAAATCTTCACCATTAAAAGCTTGGGTTAAGTATTCTTTCATATAAAAATTACATTAAGGTCTAATATAAATAGTTAACACCCTTTTGCAGGCTTTGGTTTAAGGGGTAACATTTAAATATAACTAAAAAGTTTCTTTTTATGTAAGAATATTAGGGGTGTTCTCTATAAAAACACAAAAGGCTGTTTGCATTGCAAACAGCCTTTGTAATTTCTTTTTAAGAACGACTAGTAACGACGACGGTTACCACCACCGTTTCCACCACGGTTGTTGTTACGTTGTGGACGAGCTTCTGCTTCTTTCACATTAATAACACGACCATCGTACTCAGCACGATCCAATTCTTCAATAGCTTTGCGGGCTGCATCAGCATCTGGCATTTCAACAAAACCAAACCCACGAGATTTACGCGTTTCGCGATCTAAAATAATTTTGGCTGAACTAACTTGTCCATACTCCTCGAATAAATCCTGTAAGTCACCATCAGTAATAGCGTAAGTCAGGTTCGAAATAAAAATATTCATCATAAAATAAAACGTTGTGCTTTAGGAGCACTTAATTAAACAATAACGATTTAAAGAAGGGAATAATTGAAAAGTGGAGGTTGGCACCTAAACTAACGGAAGGTAATACTAACTAGCAGCCAAAAATCAAACTATCCATTTTTAAATACGTGACAAAGGTAACTAAATAAGTGAATTAGCTGTTGGCTAAATATTTAAAGAGTGTTAAATTTAAATTATTATTTTCTTTATTGAAATCTACATCTTGTGCCTGAAATGTTGTATCTTAAGCATAGACTAAAGGCATGACAGTATTAAATTCCATATTATTAATGATTGCGTCATCGGGTGCTTATTTTTTACTAAAGAACAGTAAGAAAATGAGGATAATGCGCATTGTAATGATTGTACTCTTTGCTTATGCATTTCTGGTAATACTTTTACATATACTCAATTACTTCTTTGATTGATCATCCTGATGATATAATTTATCTTATTTTGTTTTGAAGGTGTTTCAGGAATGGCTACATTTAATTTATGGACTATTTAAATACAATAAAGCGTATTAAGGCACTGGCCGAAACCGGCTTAGTATATGCAGGAAATGGATATGAAATTGAACGTAACCAGGAACTGGTTGATTTAAGCAAAGAACTGATGGCTTCCATAGCCAATAAACCCATTAAGTCGCTTGATTCGTTTTATTTGCCGCCTACAGAATATCCAACACCCAAAGTTGATGTGCGTGGTTTTGTATTAAATGATAAGAATGAGATATTAATGGCTAAGGAAGTGGTTGATGGTAAATGGACCATTCCTGGAGGTTGGTGTGATATTGGTATATCGCCGGCTGAAAATGCTGTAAAAGAAGTAGAAGAAGAAACCGGTATTCAAACAGAAGTAGTTCGTTTACTTGCAGTTTATGATAAACGTTTTCATCAGCATCCACCATCACCTTTGTACGTGTATAAAATTGTTTTTTTGTGTCGTATAACAGGAGGTGAGTTACGTGGTGCTTTTGATATTGAAGATTCGGGTTGGTTCTCTTTAGATCATTTACCGGCATTATCTGAGGATCGTATTGTTAAATCTCAGATTGAGGAGTTGTATCGTCTGGCAAAAGACGAAAGTTTACCCGTTGTGTTCGACTAATCTTTAACCTAATTTATATGTCATATGCAGGTCATGTGTTGGATATGATCCAACGAATGAAGAATAACAGGGACTTACTAAAGAAGCGGGATGGTTTATTTTCGGGCATGAATAAAAAGATAGTTCATTCTTATCGTCATCATCCCTCACATCATAAGCAATTAACCAAAGAACAAAGGGACCAACTTCGGGCTCGGTTGATTAAAGAGAAAAGAGTTGATGCGATTAAAAGAATTGTGGCATTATCTCTAGCCATCGTAATCGTAGCGGTTCTGTTTGCCTTCATTCGAGGTTATATTGATTTGGAAGATTTTATGATCTACCAAAAGTAATAGTATTTTCTTTCTACCTTAGCGGGCTTTAACTCAAATATAGATGAGCAATAATCAAGGTCAGGCTAAAGGATATATTTATACAGCGCAAGCTTTTGTAAGCTGGGGTTTATTAGCTGTATATTGGAAATTACTAAGTCATGTACCGGCTCTTGAGATATTAGCACATCGAATATTTTGGTCGTTTTTATTTGTGCTGATATTTTTATCGGTAAAGAAGAAACTGCATCTAAAGCAAATATTCAGAAATAAAAAATCGTTTCTTACACTTGTTGTAACCGGATTGCTGGTTGGTAGTAACTGGGGCGTATACATTTATGGGGTTAATGCAGGCCATATTGTTGAAGCTAGTTTGGGATATTATATTACTCCGCTGGTAAATGTGGTATTAGGAATGATTTTCTTAAAAGAAAGGCTCAGTAAGCTTCAAATTATAGCACTATTATTGGCGGTTAGTGCAGTAGCTTATCTAACAATCGACTATGGCCGTTTTCCTTGGATATCAATCTATTTGGCTTTTTCTTTTGGTCTTTATGGCTTATTAAAAAAGAAAAGTGGTGTTGAACCAATGCCTGCCTTAGCCATTGAAACAATGGTATTAACACCTTTTGCATTAGTGTATATAATTGGTGGCATAATTGATGGATCGGGTCATTTGTTTAACGGTACACTGCTAACCAATATTCTATTTATTGTGGCCGGAGTAGTTACTACTCTTCCGTTATATTGGTTTGCACAAGGCACCAAAAGAATACCGCTAACTTCTGTTGGGTTTATGCAGTATATAGCACCAACCATCATGTTATTATTGGGAATCTTTCTTTATAACGAAGGATTCCCTATTGAAAAACAAATTGCTTTCGCCTCCATTTGGTTAGCCTTGGTTTTTTATAGCATTGCTGTTATAGGTAAGTTTCGTAAGCGACATAAAAGTCAGTAGGTTTTATCTGATTAGATTGTTAGGTGATTTAAATTGAGAATGTTATTGAAAGATTATTTGAATGTTGCTTAACATTCTTACTAGTGTATTGTTATAAACACTAGAACGTTCACTATACACCTGATTATTATGAAAAAGATAGCATTAACTACTTTTGTACTTATAGCTGTATTAGCTGTTGGCTTTATCTGGCTTAAGCCCTCAGAACCCAAAGCAATTTCCATCCAAGATTCTGAAGAACTGTTTAAGAGTTACTGTTTGAGTTGTCATAATGCCCAAAAATCATCGTTTATTGACAGAAAATGGTTTTTCGGTAATAGCAGAGATGAAATATTTAACAGCATTAAAAATGGTCGTCAATCCTATGGTATGCCCTCTTTTAATGCAGGTTTAAAGGATGAACAGATATATGGATTAGCAGATTATATAACAGAGCTGTCGGCAAAGAGTGCAGATGATGATAATTATGTGGTAAGTGAAGCAGGAGTTCATCATAGTCAGGTTATGGATTTTACTGTTGAAACCGTTGTTGATGGTCTGGATGTTCCATGGGGACTGGAATTTTTACCCAATGGAGATTTGCTTATTAATGAGCGTGATGGTCGTATGATTAGGTATACGGTAAATGGCGAAAAGGAGGAGATAAGTGGATTACCTGATATTGTTGCCAGAGGGCAAGGAGGTTTGTTAGACATTGAATTACACCCCAATTACTCATCAAACGGATGGTTGTATTTCTCTTATTCTTCACCCAATGAGGATAATCCAAAGTTGGCCAGTACTGCTATTATGAGAGCGCGGTTAAAAGGTAATCAGTTGGTTGATCAGGAGAGAATATTCAGAGCTATGCCACAAACCGAAACAAGACATCATTACGGTTGTAAGCTGGAGTTTGATAAGGATGGATACCTCTATTTCTCGGTAGGTGACAGGGGGAATCGCGACCGACATCCTCAATACCTCGATAATGATAACGGTAAGATTCATCGTATCAATGATGATGGAACAGTTCCAGACGATAATCCATTTGTGAATGATACAAAAGCTAAATCAACCATCTATTCTTATGGACATCGAAATCCGCAAGGTGTTTGTATGCATCCTCAAACCGGTCGTATCTGGACCGATGAACATGGACCAAAGGGAGGAGATGAGTTAAATCTGATTGAGAAAGGTAAAAACTATGGCTGGCCTGTAATATCATTCGGAATTAACTATAATGGAACCACTTTTACCAACGATACAGCCAAAGTCGGCATGGAGCAACCTGTTACTTATTGGATTCCGTCTATTGCACCATGCGGAATGACTTTTGTAAAAGGCGATAAATATCCTAAATGGAAAAACAATATACTAACCGGATCCTTAAGTTTTCATTATTTGCATAGAGTAGAGTTAAAAGGGGATAAAGTGGTAAATCAAGAGCGCCTGCTTGAAGGTATTGGACGTGTTAGAAATGTGGAGATGAGTCCGGATGGATATATTTATGTGGCGATTGAAAAACCAGGTAAAATTCTAAAGTTGATTCCACAATAATTTATGGATAGTAAAAGGTTTGCTCTTTGTATAGCATTATTTATTTGGGGTTTTGGTCCGATAAGAGGTCAGCAATGGAACGACCAACAAAAGGATTCGTTATTGACTTTAGAACAGAAAAAACTCGATGAAATAATAATTAATGCTCCGGTTTATATCCAGAAGTTAGAAAGTTGGTCAGGTGCTGTTTCAATAATTGATTCCATGCAGATTCGATCTGGAAACAGTTATCAATTATCAGAGCAAATAAACACAATACCAGGTGTGGTGATGCAGCAAGGTACCATGAGTACCAATCGTATTACCATTAGAGGAGTAGGGTCGCGTACTGCCTATGAGAGTAATCGCATTAAAGCTTATTGGGGTGAGATGCCTTTAACAAATGGTGATGGAGTGACTTCCATCGAAGATATTTCATTAAATGATATTGGAGGTATTCAGGTATTAAAAGGACCATCTTCAGCATTGTTTGGTGCTGGTTTGGGAGGTGTTATTTTTATTGATCCATGGAATGCTGTAAACAATAATGAGGTCTACTTTAAGAGTGAGATGGGTAGTTATAATACTATTTCTAACCAATTAAATGTTAGTTTCAAAAATGCCACTTCAGGCATATATTCTATCACTGCCGGGCAGCTCCATACCGATGGTTATCGCGAGAATAGTAATTACAACCGATATACTGTTACTTTGAAAGGGAGGCAGCCAGTTGGGAAAAATTATCTACATTTTTTATATAACTACAGGTACTTAAACGGTCAAATTCCAAGTTCGCTGGATAGTACCGATTTTAATGATAATCCTAAAAAAGCAGCTCGCTCTTGGAAAAATATTCAAGGATATGAGAAAACGGGCAGACATTTGATTAACCTGGGTTTTAGCTCACCATTTTCAAAAAATACCAGTAATGTTATTAACATGTTCTACAATAATTCCAATCTGGACGAGTTAAGGCCTTTTAATCGTTTGGATGAACAAAGAACAGGGCTGGGCATGCGAGAAAAATTCACTTTCACCAAAAATAATCTTAGAATTGATTTGGGAGGAGAGTTGATGTGGGAGCAGAACCAACTTGCATACTATGGAGTAGATTCCGATAATAAGGATGATTTGCTGAACTCAAATAATATATCCCGTTCGTATGTGAATGTTTTTGTGTTATTTGAATATCAGTTTCATCCAAAATGGACACTGCAAGCTGCAGCAAATGTTAATCAAACTTTTTATACATCAGAGGATGATGGAACAGGAGTGAAGTATGATCATCGCTATGATTGGATTGCATCGCCACGTATAGGTTTGAATTATAATTTCTATAAACAAATGTACCTGTATGGATCTTTTGGGCATGGTTTTTCAACACCTTCTGTTGAAGAAGCTCAAATGCCCGATGCATCTTTCAATCGCGATATTAAGCCGGAAGAAGGGTGGAATGCCGATTTTGGCTATCGCTTTCATTCAGATAATGCAAAAACCAGGATAGACCTTACTTTTTATTGGATGAGATTGAGTAACCTATTGGTTACTAAAAGAGAAAGTGAAGCTGTTTTTTATGGTGTCAATGCAGGAGAAACAACACATAACGGCCTTGAACTGACTGCAAATAAAAGCTTTTTTGAAATTAAAGATAAAAGACAATTAGATGTTTCGGTGGCATACTTTACTTCTGTAAATAAATTCAAGAATTTTATTGACGATGGAGATGATTACAGTGGAAATCATTTGCCTGGAATCCCAAATTACTCGTTTTCGATTGATGGACATCTCTATATTAAACCTTTTCATATTAATGTAAATTATAAAGCAGTTGGGAGCCAATACTTAAACGATAGTAATTTAAAAGAGTACGAAAGCTATGCCAAGGCCGGAAGCAGGATACTTATTGATGTTGTTTCTGAACCATTTAAAGGTTCAGTTTATTTGGGTGCAGATAACCTGTTCAATACACATTACGCTTCTATGGTGTTAATTAATGCTCCATCCTTTGGTAATAATGCGCCTCGTTATTATTATCCGGGTTTACCTTTTACTATTTATGCAGGGTTCAATCTAAGTTTTTAGTTAGATTTGATGAGTTTTTAAATGACGGGTATGAATACGCTGGTAAAATCTTTCAATGAGTTAAGTGTTGATGAATTATATGGAATCCTTCAACTGAGGGCTGAGATATTTGTGGTTGAGCAAGATTGTGTTTATAACGATTTGGATGGTAATGATCAGAAGGCTTATCACCTTATGATTAAAAAAGATGATACTAATGAAATAGTGGGTTATGCCCGAATGTTAGATAAAGGAACTCGATTTAAGCAAGCATCAATTGGTCGTTTGGTGGTTAAGAAAGAAGTTAGGTTTAACGGTCTGGCCAGACGTATAATGACTGAAGCCTCACAATGGATGAAGTTACGTTGGGATGTTGATGATATTCATATTAGTGCCCAAAAGTATCTGAAAGCATTTTATTCAAGTTTGGGATATCAGATTGTAACAGATACATATCTCGAAGACGGTATTCCTCATGTAGGTATGGATCTGAAATTTTAATCTCTTAATCGAAACGTACTTTCTTTAAAAAGAAATTAGGATTGAATACCAGATTAAGACCATAGGCATAATCAAACTGCGCATTCGGAATATCGTAATATGTTTCAAGTACAACGCTAAACTTAATTTTTTGTAAGAAATCTTTCGAAAATGTAAGTTTAGTATTTAATAACTCCCTTTTAGGTTGATAGTAATAACTGGATTCATCAACTACTTTATAGTCTGAAACCGATTGGAATAGGTGACTTCCTTTGGGAGCCACAAAATTATTTGCATGCCAATAGCCTACCATTAAAAGACCATATTTATATCCTATTTCAGCAACCGGATAAATAGCCTGACCATTAGAGAATGGTAACCCCGATTTTTCTGTTAAATCCTGATACCAGGCTCCGTAGGTTGCCAAACTAACGTTTTGAATAAATCCGCTACCTATCGTTTTATTGAATTTTACTCCACTGGCTATGTTGGCCAATGATTGCATGGGTTCTTCAAAATCGCTTATCTGACCACCCAAATGAGTGGCAATTAACTGGCCTGGAATACTTATTTCCCAATCACTGTTTCCGGTTAAGAATTTATATTCCGTACTTACTCCGGCAGTAAATTTTTCAGGTTTGTCATCGCCAATTACAATAAATTGTTCCCAGTCAACCCATGTATCAAACCATAGGTGCTCGTTATCGTAAATAAACTGAAATCCGTTTTCAATGGGACGAGAATATTGGTTTTCGGGATCGAAAATAGGCTCAAGCAAACGGTGGTGTACATCACCTCTTAATCCACCCATTATTAAATCAAAATTGTCGCCTAATTTTGTGTGAATAGAAAAGGTTGGTATTACATTGGTGAATTGTTCCATTCCACTGTATTTTACTACATGCAAGCCTGCTTTAATACGTAGATCTGAACCAGCATAATACATAAGCGATGGCTGAATGGCATAGCCCATTAAAGTGTAACCCTCGGTAAAATCACCAAAATACTCGTTGTTTTTTACGAAGTTGTTGTTTTCAATTCTGAAGTATAGGTTGTTATTCATTCCTGCACCAAACTCAGGATAGGTATATCTCCAAACCTGATCGACTTGTGCAACTGATGTTCCAATACAAAAAATTAATAAACCCCAAACAAAAATCCTTCTTAACATTTAACCCTTAACATTTACTTTCCCCAACAAAAAATCAATATCCAGTTAATATACTGGATATACAATAAAAAAGTTTCTAAAAATATTTCTTTTTGCCGGAGTTGCAAATGGTAACAACTATTAATTTAAATCATTTGCGTCTAAGGCGCTAATTAATTGATTGTAACGTCTTGTTTCAAAGGCTACTTCATCATCGTTCGACATGTGTATTCGATTCTTTTTGAACATCACTTCCTTTATTTTTACCAGATTGATAAGGTAGTGTGGATGACAACGAAAGAATGCGTGTGAGCTTAGAATTGATTCGTAACGTCTGAGTGGTTTATTTGTGAAGAAATAACTTCCATCTTCAAAATAAAAATTCGCACCTCCTACAATGGCTTTTGCCCATATTATTTCTTGTATTTGACAAACCTTAATCGAATTTTTCCCTTGAAGTACAACTTTCTTGTTCTTATTTTGGTAGTTGATGTTATCAAAAAGGGCTTTTATTTTCAGATCGTATGATTCATCTCTAATTTCATCAATGGCCTTATCAATAGCAATAATTAATTCGTTAATGTCAAAAGGCTTAAATACAAAATCGACAGATGAAAATTTAAGAGCCTCCAAAGCATATTCGTGGTAGGCCGACATAAATACCACCTTATAGTCATTGAACTTACTTTGTTGCAGTATGTCAAAAGCAGTGCCTCCTACTAGATGGATATCAAGAATTAATAAATCTGGATGTAATGTTTCAACGGCATCTAAACCATCTTGAACACTAGATACCTTCCCAATTATTTCAATTTCCTGGAAGTGGTTGTTTATAATTTTCTCAACCGCTTTCTGGTTGTATAAATCATCCTCAACAATTAAAAGTTTGATTGGTGTCATAATCTTTCCCCTCTTTTATGATTTATTGGTGATGACAGGAATTTCTATATGAGCTACAGTTCCCTGAGATTCTATACCTCTGCTTCTTTTATCATATATCTCTAAAACAGTTTTTTTCTTTGTGTCTTTTTTAATAATGTCCAGGCGCTCCTGAGTAATCTTCAAAGCCATCGAATCATGACTTTTTCCTGTTTTATTGATATTTTTCGTGTAATCAATTCCTATGCCGTTGTCCTCCACTTCAATAATGATGCCATAACCACCTCTCTTAAATTGAATCTTAATATAGCCACCACTTCCAATAGGTTTAATGCCGTGCTCAATGGAGTTTTCAATAAATGGTTGTATAAGCATTGGAGGAACCTTTGCATTTGACTTTTTTAATTCATCATCAATAATTAACTCATATTCGAATGGAGGTGAAAAACGTAATTGTTGAAGGGTAAGATAATATTGAATAATCTCTATTTCTTCGCTAATTGAAATGTATTCGTAATTACTGCTGCGTAAGACCTGACGCATTAGTTTGGAAAAGTCAGATAAAAAACGACTTGATTTAGTCATATCGTTTTCAAGAATAAAAACCTGTATGGCACTAAGAGCATTAAATATAAAATGGGGGTTCATTTGTGTTCTTAGCAATCTTTGCTGGAACTTTAAGGTTTTATATCTGTTTCGTAAACGAATTTGAAAGGCGAACAAAAGAGTAATAATAAACACCACAATAGCTACTATTATTACAATCATTATGTGATATTTCTGCTTATCTATTTTATTTTTTTGAAGCAGTGTTTGTTTGCTTAGTTCTTCGACCTTTAGCTTTCGGGTGTTTTCAAGGTAGTTATCTTCGGCCATCGTCATATGAAAAATGTTTTTTTCATTGATGGTGCTATCTCTGTATGCTGTGCTGAGCTTGTGATATTCTAATGCCTTTTTTATCTGACCTTTTTTCTCATAGGCTTGCGAAAGGTTATTGGCAGCTTCTTCGGCAGTGTATTTCGAACCAATTTGCTGGGCGCTTCTAAGTGCTTTATTTAAATAAAGAATGGCAGCATCCGGATGATCATCGTCGAGGTATGTTTTGCCAATATTACTGTAGCTGATGGCAACATTCATCAAGTCTCCGGATTCGGTATTTGCCTCCAGTGCTTTGAATAAATATTCCAAAGCCAGTCGGTATTGTTTTTTATTAGTATAAACACGACCAATACTATTGTAGCAAATAGCCTGCCCCACCTTACTGTTTATTCTGGAATTATATTCCAACGATTCGAAGTGATAATAAAGTGCTGAATCCGTATTGTTTAACTTCTGGTAAGCATCTCCAATATTATTTGTATTGATGGCCATACCTAAAAGATTGTTCATCTTTTTAGAAAGATCCAATGATCGATGGAAGTATTCAATAGCAGCAAGATTACGGTTGAGATTAAAACTTACATTACCTATGCCATTGATAGCTGTGCTTATATGAAATGAATCTTTGTTGTTTTCAGCAATGGTTAACGATTGCATATGCATATCAAGTGCTTTGCTGTTTTCATCTACCCGTCGGTAAACAGTCCCCATTTGATTGTATATTTCCGAAAGTAAGAATGGATCCTGCAGTTCTTCAGCTATCTCCAGTGCATTTTCATGAAAACTCATAGCCTTGGCATAAAGCGATTTATTTCTAAATCTTTTGCCAATTATATTATAAATATTAAAAAGTTGATATTTAAGCTGTTTGTTGATGGCTAGTTCTTCAGCCTCTTTTAGAAAGCTGTCGTATTCATTCAGGTTATTTAATTTAGGATTATAGGACTCAAGTGACTTTTGAATAAGTTGAGCAACTACCAATGAATCGGGCGTAACAGTACCTGTTTCATTTACGGCCTCCACTTCAGGTGAAACCGGAAGTGAACAATTACAAAGCACCAAAATGAAAACAGACAGGGCGATGGCTAATCTTACATACTGCATATCAGGTAGCAATGTAATCAAAAAACAAATTGGTTAAAAGAATTAAAATAATAAGTTATTCACATTTTAGGCAAGTAATTAACAGTGTATTACCCTTGTAAGTTTATTGTATATTTGGGCAAATTTTGAAGTGTGAAAATTGGTAGTCTTGATTTAGGGAAACATCCTTTATTGCTGGCCCCTATGGAGAGTGTAACAGATCCTTCGTTTAGGTCGCTTTGTAAGGATTTAGGTGCGGATATGATGTACACCGAATTTGTGTCGGCAAAGGCCTTGGTAAGGAAGGTGAATAGGACCGTTCGGAAGTTAGAAATTGCAGAAAAAGAGCGCCCGGTTGGGATTCAGCTGTATGGTGGAGATGTTGATCTAATGCGTGAAGCAGCCATCATGGCAGAAGAGGCTAATCCGGAGGTAATTGACATAAACTTTGGATGCCCGGTTAAGAAAATTGCTACCAAAGGAAGTGGATCAGGCTTATTACGCGATATTCCTACTTTACTGGAAATAACAAAATCCATTGTGGATGCAGTTAATGTACCGGTAACTGTAAAAACCCGTTTAGGATGGGACGATAATAGTTTGGTGATCGAAACGTTGGCCGAACAATTGCAGGATATGGGTATTGCTGCCTTAACCATTCATGGGAGAACCCGTGAGCAAATGTATTCAGGTAAGGCAGATTGGACATTAATAGGCAAGGTAAAGAATAATCCGCGGATGCATATTCCTATTATTGGAAACGGAGATATAACCGGCCCAGAGAAAGCCCGCGAATTAATAGATCGTTACGGTGTAGATGCATTGATGATTGGGAGGCCTGCTATAGGAAAACCCTGGATCTTTAAAGAGGTCAAACATTATTTAAATACAGGAGAGCTGTTACCGCCTTTGTCAGTTCCGCAGCAAGCTGAGTTGTTAAAGGAGTTAGTACGTCGGTCGGTAGATTATATTGATGAAAAAGCAGGTATACTTCATGCCAGACGTCATTTGGCTAAGGTATTTACTGATTTACCAGATATACGGGAATTGCGAATAAAGTTACTTACCCGGAAACATGTGCCAGAGGTATTAGCTGTGCTGGATGAAATTGTAGAACGTTATTCCGATTAAGGCATTCCGGTTTCGGAATAATATCTTTTTACTATTACCTTAACCGGATACCATGCTGCCAGATATCCAATTATGCATACAGTAACTAGTACCAGAAATACATCACTCCATACAAGTTGCACCGGATAAGCATCAACCAGGAAGGAGCCTCCACCGGAAAACTTAATTAAGCCAACATGTTGTTGAAGGAGCACAAGTACGATGCCTAATACAAGGCCGATAATAACGCCTAGAAGAGAAATAAGTAAGCCTTCAACGAGGAAGATGCGGGTAATCAATTTTCTATCGCCACCCATGCTTTTCAACGTAAAAATACTTTCTTTCTTTTCGAAGATAAGCATTGACATGGTGCCAATAACATTAAAAGCAGCAATGGCTAATATAAATGACAAAATTAAATAGGCCATTAGCTTTTCAACTCGCATAACCTTATAAAAGGCCTGATGTTGCTCTTCTCTGTTAAGAGGCTTAAGCTTGCTGCCTGATATTTTTTCAATTTCCTTTTTAACCTTATCTGTTAGGTCAGGATTTGTTACTTTAACATATAAACTCGAAATAATATTTGAGTCATATTCAAATAAGCGACGAGCCTGATCAATTCCAATTATTAAATATTGACTGTCGTATTCTGGTTGTTGAACCATAAAAATACCGCTGGGATTGATGTATTCCTTTCGGAAGGCATTTTGAGGTGCCATCATGTTTATGCTTCCGGTTCGCTTAGGAACATACATTACCAGTGGGGTAACAAAATTAAGTCGGAGTGCTAACTGGTCGGCTAACAAACCTCCAATAACTCCCAAATTACTGTTTTTGTGATGAAGCTTAAATTCACCATCAACAATTATAGAATCAATGCTGCTGATTTTATTAAAAGTACTATCAACACCCAATACCATTGCTGGTGCTCTTCGTTTGTCAAACTTCAATAAAGCTTGATTCTCTAATGTTTCGGATACAAGCTCAATACCGTCAATATTTTTAATATCCTCAAGGTTGATAGAGTCAAGCGAGATAACTTTGCCTTCGGAGGGCACCACCTTTAGGTCGGGATCGAAATTGCCATATAAGTTACCAACAAAGTCATGCAAGCCATTAAATACCGATAGCACAACCAATAAAGCCATACTTGCCGTAAGTACACCAACCATTGATATTAATGAAATAACATTAATAACGTTTTGTGATTTCTTGGCAAATAAATAGCGACGGGCAATGCTAAAGGCTAAGTTCATTATCTATTTTTTATGGGCAACAACCATTAATCCTGTTCCTTTTTTATGCTCCGAGGCTGTATCAATCATATTTAGAATAAAAGCCAGTGGATAGGTAAGGATGTAATAGAAAGGTAAGAGTATGAAAAATACTTTACTTGCATTCAGCATCAGGATAGGAAATTTCATTGATAACTTCCATGACAGACTTCCTGGTTTGCCATATGTATAGTGTGTTTCAATCTGACTAAAACCAGCCCTTTCGAGTTTTTCACGAATGTCGTTGGCGTTATAACCATCTCTAACATGCTCATCAATAAATCCATGTACCCCATCTTCCTCGTGGTCGTGATGAGTATCTGAACCGCCCTGATCTGAAGGTGTTGATATGAGTAAGGTTCCGTCTTTTTTCATCGATTTAAAAAAGTTTTCAAAAACCAACTCATCTTCCAATATATGCTCCATCACATCAACCGAAAGAATCAAATCGTAAGTGTCGGGCTTAACGAATTTAGTCAAGTCTCCAATCTCAAATTTAACCCTGTTGCCTCGGCCTATCTTTTTGAAAAACTGATTGCAATCTTCAATTTGCTCTTTTTTAACGTCTACCCCGGTAATATTCCATTTTTTACCTAATGTTGACATAAAATAGTCGTATTGACCAAATCCGCTACCAGCATCAAGTACATTAAGTTGTTCGGCAGATTGAGATGCTTTTATTTTTAACTCACGGCGAATGTACCACGATCGAAGTAAAAGCAGATCGAGTAAGCGATAAAATAAAATTCGTAGAGCAGGTGTTTGGTTAAAAATTTTACCTAAAGAACGTTTTATTGGGTCGTACTGCATGGTTTTAATCTTTTAACAGGCGATCGATGTTATCTAAATAGTCAAGGCTATCGTCCTTGAAGAATTTTAATTCAGGAATGATACGCATTTGTTTTCCCACTCTTTTGCCTAATGCAAATCGAATTTGATGTGCATTATCCACAATTTTATTAAATACTTCATCAATATTATTTGATGGGAAAATACTTAAATAAACTTTTGCCTGTCCTAAATCGGGAGAGATGCGCACAACGGTTACAGTTACCATTACGCCCATAACTAGTTCTCGTACTTCTTTTTGAAAGAGCTCGCTAATTTCTTTTTGCAGCAAGCGCGATATCTTCTTTTGTCTCGTTGAATCCATTGCTATGTATTTACAGCTGCGAAATTAAGATTTTTCGATGGATTATTCATTTTATATAAAGAAACCTGCAACTAAAGTAGTTGCAGGTTCAGTTAACTAAAACCAAATTTATGAACTAAATCCTTTTTTTTATCTATTTTGACGAGGTCCGCCACCACCACGTCTGCCACGTTCTTTCATTCTTTGTTCCTGAAGTTCAAGGTGCTTTTTATACTGTTCGTCAGTTAGAATTTTTTTTAACTCTGCGTTTCTGTCATCCCTCATTTTCTTCATCGATGCTCGCATCTTATCCCTGTTGCCTTGATTCTCATCACGAGCCTTCTTCATTTGCTCTGCAAATTTTGTATTAAGATCAGACACCTGCTTTGTTTGTTTTTCGTTAAGATCTAAATCTTTAACCATTTGTTCAGTTTGTCTTTTAACAAATTCTTCTGAATTAGGCCTGCTGTTTTGTGATATTGCAGTAACTGAAACCAGGAGGGATATCACCGCGGCAAAAATCAATTTTTTCATGTATTTTAAATTTAGAGATTTGATTATTAGACGATTTTTACAGAGTTATTCCTTTGGTTAAACTTTAAATAAATGAGTCGAAAAAGTAGGGATGTGTGTAATAGTCAGAAAATCAGGGCCAAACAATCCCTTGTGTTTAATTGTTTAAAACTTGTTAGATACTTTATTGTTATTTTTAGTCTGAAATTGAGATGATTATAAAAAATTGACTTTATTTGTAAGTATGCTAAAGATTAGAATTCTTTATGTTTAGGGGGTGGAGATATAGTATATCTATCGTTTTATTGGGGGTAATTAATTTATTTGCCCATGGGCAGTCAGGCTCTGATAAAAGCGTTAAAAACAGAGAGTTAAATAAGGCTTTTCAGTACGAAGAAGTAGGTAATTTTAGTAAAGCTATTGAGATATTTAAAGATATAATAGATGACTCTCCGGGTTTTATTGAAGGGTATTTACATTTGGGTATCTGTTACCTGAATCTCAATAATAGTGCAGATTCAGCATTGATTTATCTAGAAAAGGGGTTTGCTCAGTTAGAAAATGAGGATGCATTTTCTAATATGGGTATTGATTTGCAGCTCACACTCGCAAAGTGTTATCAAGTAATAATGGAAACCGATAAGGCACTTGATATTTATTCATATATCGAAAAAAACATTGATGACACACAGGTAGATTTACTTGACTTGATAAGTAAAGAAAAAAGTATGTGTGAGAATGCTAAAGTGTACCTTCAGAATCCTATTGATATTACAATTACTAATTTGGGTGAGAAAATTAATAGTAAATACGATGATCATAGCCCATTAGTCACTGTTTTTGATGATTTGGTAATTTTTACTTCTCGTCGGTCAGATGCTAAACTAGCAAAGCATGAAGACGGTCAGTATCCCGAAAAAATTTATACTGCGTATTTTGATGGGGAATGGCAGAAAGCATCTTCCTTGACCCATTTCTTCAGAAAATCAGAGCATGAATCAGCTTTGTCCTTATCGGCTGACGGTAAAGAGTTGTTTATCTACCGAAATGACGATGAGGGTAAAAGTATATATGTAAGTAAATACAAAAACGAAGAATGGCTTGAGCCAGAAAAGCTGCCATATCCGATTAATACACCAGCCGATGAAACACATGCCTCCTTATCGGCAGATAAAAGTACCTTGTTTTTTGTGAGTAATAGAGAAGGTGGATGGGGAGGTACCGATATTTATATGGTCAAAAAAACGGATGATGGTAATTGGGGGAAGGTGCGTAACCTGGGACCTAATGTAAATACCAAATATGACGAAGAAACAGCAATGATTCATCCGGATGGGAAAACACTGTATTTTGCTTCTGAAGGTCATAGCAGTATGGGGCGAATGGATGTTTTCTTTACTCAAATGAGGCCAGATAGTACATGGGAAGAGCCTGTAAATCTTGGCTATCCAATAAACACACCTGATGATGACTTTTTCTTTTACCCTACTCTGGATAAAAGCAAAGCTTACTATGCCTCAGCCCGATTTAATGATAATTATGGTGGTTCGGATATTTATAAAGTAGAATTTGATGATGCTTTTGAAGGCGAGTTGGCTGTTATCGAGGGCGAGGTTCAGGATAAATCTTTGCTGAATGAAGGATCGGTTAGAATTATGGTTACCCGTCAATCAGATAATGAATTAGTAGGTGATTATAGGCCCGATGAAGAATCAGGTAAGTATTTGATGTTTCTGGAAGCCGGACAAGAATATGACATTAAAGAAAAGAAGGGTGAAGAAGAGGTTAGATCTTCGGTTTTAGATGTTACACCTCAGATGGCATACGAAAAAGAAATTCCGGTTTATTCATTTGAAGATATCAGGATGGAGCCTCCTTTGGTTCAGATGATAGAGAGTAAGAACTTTGAAAAAGATGCAAAACAGATTGAGGAACAGATTATCAAAGAGATGCAGAATGTGAAAAAGGTGGATTACTATACGGTTCAGATTCTTGCTTTAAAACGGAAGCCTGTATTTGCATTTCTATATTTTAAAGGGTTGAAAAAAGATGATATTCAATCATATAAATGCGCTGATGGATATACTCGTTATGTATATGGAGTCTATAATAATAAGGAAGAATCTGTCAAAGCCAGAAAGGATCTATTAAATATGGGTCGATTTGATGATTCTTTTGTGCGTCCGATAAAAGAACTGGAAACATTGAAACTAAACTAGAGTTTAGCATGAAGATAAGATCGGCCGTTATTTTCATGTAATCTAAACCTGTTTCAAATGAATGAAGCAGGTTTTTTCTTTCCATATAAATTTTAGCTCATTAATATCTATTCAAAATCAATTAGTTAATATTTCTAAAAGAGATTTTAACAAGTTGAATTGTAATCCCCAAATTGTAATTTAATAGACAGAACTTCTGTGTTGCTGATTTACTTTAGTAAACGTGTTGATTATAAATCCTTTTGAACTTATAAAATACTTGTTAACGCCTGTTAAGAATCATTTAACTATGGGCTTATGGCATAAAATTTATTGATGTTATAGCGGTGAGTTGATAACCAATAAATAAACTGTAATAACCAGTTAGAAAAAATTTAATAATTAAAAATAAGTTTAGAGATGAAAAAGTATTTAGTTGGAATGTTAGTGTTTGCTTTAGGAATGCAAATGAAGGCTTCAGACAATGTGAAAGTGTTTAATAACAAAAGATACAATGAGCCTGTTGTTTCTGCAATTAATACAGATAATCAGTTTGATTATTTAGTAATTAAGGATGCAAGTACTGATAAAGTGATGATTGAAAAAGACATTAAAAATCAGGTAAGGATTCATCAACGTCTTGATTTTGTTGAAGGAGGAGCTAAGAACTACACTGTAGGATTGGTTAATAAAGATGGCGATATGTCTACTGAATTGGAAGTAGTGAATAATAATGTAATTCAATACAGAAAGGCAATCAATGATGATGTTGCTAATAAGGTTAAAATGTTTGTTTTGGAAGATGAAAACTTATTAGTAAGTCATATTAATGGCGACGAAAATTCTCTTTATTTAGTAATTGAGGATATGGATTCTAATAAGCGTATCATTGAAAAATCAGTAGGAGATGATAAATTGTTTTCACGTAAACAGACTATTGTGAGATTGAAAGAAGGGAACAATTACAGAGCTACTCTTTATTCTGGACAAACAGCTTATTATTTCGATTTTGTAAAGTAAAAGTTGAATTATATATAATTTTAAAGCTACACTTGTTTTATTCTAGTGTAGCTTTTTTTTGTGGTTTTCAAAAGGCATAACCAAAAGAAACTAGAGGAAGAATGAAATTATCAGGCGGGCCTGCAATTGGTCCTATTTTAAAAACGAATCCTTTTGTTGCCTGATATCGGTAATTGGCTCTGATGGTTAGAAAACTAAAATCGCCAAAGGCAGGATCGATAATACCTCCAATGGCTGTTTCGAAATAGTGTTTCGATCCTCCTGTAATAATTCCCGCATCAGCTACCCATAGAAATGGATCAAAAATCAATATTCCTCCTTTTAAAGTGAAGCCAAAACGATCGGATTGAGGAAAAATTCTTTCGTAAGTGAAAATGAAAATGTTTTCGTTATAGATAGAATTAAGGGGTAGTGCATTTAAGGAATATTGAGTTGGTTGGTTAACTTTATTGATAAGTTTGTGATCCTTCAATTGGGCTACTAACCCGTTAGGTAACAGAATCCATAGCGTTAATATAAAACATGCCAACTTTTTCATCTTTTCCCTTCTAACCCTTGTATACAAGATACGACTATATTGGTTAAAAGGGAAGTCTTGAGCTTATTATTTCAGCTATAAATTGTTGTAGACTTCACTATTGTAGACCCTGTTGATATTTTTCTACATTATTGTCAGATTCTGTTAGTAGGTGCTCATATAATCAGCCATCTAGCTTCTTTGGTATATAGCTTGTTTTATTGTTTGTTAAGGTAGTTTTCGAATAATGATTGACAAAAATGTTGATGATATGGAGGTACATTTTTATGAAAAGCCAGGATGCATTAATAATACCAAGCAAAAGGTATTGTTAAAAGATAAAGGATATAAAGTTATTTCGTACAACCTATTGGAAGAACCATGGACAGCAAGCGACTTACTAAAGTTTCTTGAATCGCGTCAGTTTAAAGAATGGTTTAATATAAGTGCTCCACGCATCAAATCAGGCGAAATAGATCCTTTCTCCTTATCTAAAGAAGAAGCATTGAATGCAATGGTTAGCGACCCTTACCTTATTAAGCGACCCTTAATAAAAGTAGGATCTAGTTACGGATGTGGTTTTGACAGTGATTTGGCTAAAGAGCTAATGAAAGAAGAGATTGATGTTACATTGCTAAGTTGTCCAAAAACTCAAGGACAATCGAGTTGTGACGAAAAGTAAAATAATAACCTTAAAAATTAATACTATGAAAATTGGATTTCCAGCAGCAGGATTAACAGGAGAGGCGCAGGTAGTGTTATCAAATGATTTCACCAAAAGTGGGTTAATGGGTACCTATGATACACAAACTGAAAAAGTGGAAGTGGTGAATAGAACTGAGATTAAAGATTTTTCAGAGTGGATTAAAAAAGAGGATATCAGGGCAATAATAACTCCAGAAATACAAATGATGGCTCTAAAAGTATTCAAAGAAATGGGAATTTCGGTTTACAAAGCCATTGGTACACTAATAAAATTTAATGCTGAATTGATGTTTCATAAAAGCCTGCCAACTTTTCAAGCCGGTGAATTAATGACAGAAGGAGGAGCTAGCTGTAAGCCTTCTTCGTGTAGTTCCTGCTCAAGCACTTCATGTAAGTAAGAGGGGCGGATTTATTTCATTTATCTACCCATAGATATGGAAGAGGATAAGCCATATAACAGGAAAAATATGGCCTTTTGTGAACTGAATTCACTTAAATTGATTTAAATGAATTCGTTCTGTTAGCAGGTCTTCATCTGTATAAGGTCTTCTTTCTTTTCCTTTATATCCAAGGGCTATAATGCTGGCTGTTTCTAAATTGGCGGGTGCATGCAGTAATTTTTTAACCTGCTCAGAGGCTGTGCTGCCTGAGGAATGAGTTCGTTCTCGTATTTGTATCCAGCAACTACCTAATCCCAGGTCCTCGGCTCCCAGTTGAAGAAAAGATGCAGCTATTGAGCAATCTTCTATCCATACATCACTTTTATTCGGGTCAGCTAAGATTACAATTGCTAGCGGTGCATTTTTTAAAAAAGCTGCACCGTGTGGTTTGCACGCCGAAAGTTCTTCTAGCAAGGACTTATCATCAATAAAGACAAATTCCCACGGGCGGTTATTTTTTGAAGTAGGCGACCATAAAGCAATCTTCTTTAATTGATCAATCTTTTCAAGTTCTATTTTTTGTTCTGAATAAATCCTGCAACTTCTTCTTTGTTGCACTAAATCAATCGTTTTCATATTTAATGGTTATTGTTGCAAAGAATGATGACAAGCGTCTACAGGGCTATTGTAAGGCATGTCTTTTTGTGGCTTCATATTCATCTCTGCTTCAATTTCAACCAATAGATTATCTCTGCAAACGTCTGCCTGAACAAAATTTATCGGAATGTTTTGAAGCTCATCCTTACAGATGGACTGAACTGCTTTGAAATCCTCTGTATTTTTTATGTACACTCTGGCATAAGAGTAGCAGATGGAATTATTTGTTGAATACTCATTGGTGTGCTGAGCAGTTGCCGAAAGTTTCTGCATAAGACCAAGTGTAGTATTTGTCTGCTCGTCTATATTATCAATGCCAATAGTGTATTGTCCTTTAATAGAAGCAGTGCCCGAGATAAATAACGTTCCGGACTTTGGTTGTGAGATGAGTTTTGCCCGTTCGAACTGAGGAGCTTGTTTGGTTCTGGTGCCATCAACCAATTCCCCAATCAGAACATCTTGTTTGTATTGATAGGCGTTTACCTGCTCTGGATTATTGATGGAGTATATGTTATCAGCGTCTTTTGTTTTGATGGCACATATATCAATCGACACACTTCCTTTTGCAACACCAATGCCTGTTGCGGCAGGATACCCTTCGACGGTACGATGAGTATTATAATAGTGTCTGCGTACCTCGTTGAAAAGTTGGTAATGTTGCCATTCTTTTCCGTCCTTCATTTCAAAACCTAAAATCTTGGGAATATAATTCCATTGACGAACCACATCATTCAAACTAAACCCTTCTGAAGCAAGCAGGCTTATTAACTCTTCGAATGCCTGAGTCGCAGATGAGGTTATGTCATTAATGTCTGATGTTAATCCAAGCCCGGATGCCCATAACTCGGTATTGCCTTCATATTCAATAAGCGAGAAAGATGTGTTGTGATACATCTTATGGCTGATAGAAACCTTATCGTTATTTACCAGACCAACTTCCATAGTAATTTTATTGGAGCCGGGTGTTTGAGACAAAAAGGTGAAAGCAGGACATGTATTCGGGAAAACAGCTTTTAATTTAGAAGGCAACTCATTCAGAGCATTTTTCCAGTTTTTTTCATCAACAAAAACAGTGATTTTAAAGATGTGATTCAATTTTAGTTGACTAATTTGGTTAATGCAACTCTGCCATTCTCGGTGTAAATCACCCCTCTCAAGTGGTTGAATAACTTTATAAACTCGTTTTATCACGTTCCCAGTCATATTCGTTTTCCTAATTTCGTACCCTTACTTGTTTTCCTTCCCCTTTCAATTGAGCTTCTAATTTTGGAATGTCAATATTAACCTTTTCTGTTATAAACTCAGGAATATTATATGAAAATAATAAATCATCGTAATGGTTGATATCTTTCTGAGGCAATAAAAAAGGCTTTCCAACTATACCGTCAGCATTAAGATGTGCAATATATGGTCGAGTGTACAAACCATTTAACCTGCGGCTGCTAAACACAAACCATCTACTATCTGACGACCAGGAATGATAACTTTCTGTATCATCGCTGTTAGCAGCATCAATGGCTGTAACTTTATTTGTTTCGGTATCTAATAAGAATAAATCAGCTTCCTTATGCCAGATAGAAAAGTTTCCATAATCAACCAAGGTAAACATCACGTATTTTCCGTCGGGTGATGGACGAGGAAATGTGACGCTTTTTCCAATGTTGGAAGCTTTAAATAAAGTATCAACTTTAGTCCCAAAGGTTCCATTTTGAGGATCAAAACTGATGCTACATAAATTGTATTTAACTTTAGTGTATTCCACTGGCATTATTTCTGTTTTAGCCGAGCAGAAATACAATGTTTTACCATCGGGAGAGAATGACGGGAAAGTCTCAAATACGGAGTCTGACATTAATGCATCACATTTTATGATTTCATTTTTGGCTATGTCATAAACAATTACATCAGATGCATTATCAAATACCTCTACACGTTTATTGCTCGATGAGTGAAAAACCTGATGGGTATCGTTTAAAGTATATGCCATATAATTGCCTGATGGATGCCAGTATGGATAAACAAACTTTGAAAGGGTTTCAACGGTTTTGGTTTTAAGCACTTCCATTTTATTGTCGGTAAGTAAAACAGTTCCACCTTGTTTGCCCCTGATGTGCATACTCATATCTTTTGCAGAACCCATTCTAAACGAGTGGCAATTTACGCAGCTGCCTTGTACTAATGTATTTTCGTAAATAGCATCTTGTTTAAAATCCTGAAGAGATCGTTGATAAATACCCATTTTACTATACACTTCATAGCCTGGAGCAATGAGTCGATAGGCAAGATAATCATCAATGGCATCATCACTAACATAAATGCTGAAAGGTTGATAGGCGTACCAGTCGTTTTCTTTTTTGATCGATACTTTAACTTGAATGCTATCACCTTTATTTGCATTTAAAAGTTCTCTCCACGGATCGATAGGAAAATTGGCAAAATCATTATGTTGTACATGGATGGATTCATTCTTTGTTTCCAATACAACATCTATTTTTGAGTAATCTTCGTTAACCTTAAAATTTAAGGGTGCAATATTACACGGAATAGTAACTCCAATGTAATCAGGAAATAGATCAGGAACTGTGGAATAGGTCTTTTTAACTTTAAAGGTTTCATTGCAGGCGCTCAATAAAACCAATGTTGATATAATGATTAACAGATGCTTCATTTCTAAAGTTTTAATTTCTGAATTGCAGATAATACCAATAGGTGTTTCCATAATCTTTCTTCAATGCTTCTTTTGCATTGGGTAAATTCATCATCGAAAGAAAAGTGTTGGCACTCTGTATTTTTTTATTCGAGATAAAAGAAGGAATGGGTTTTTGATCTTTTTGGGGAGTCATCTTCCAGCCATAGATAAATGCCTCCTGAAAACTTTGAGGCATTTGTTTATAACCAATTGATTGCCCTAATGACAAATATTGCATAAAATGATTCAGGTCTTTGTTTAGCAGACAGTATGCCATCAGATATTCATAAACTAGTCTGTTTTTTTTGTTAGCTGTAAAAAGCTGCCCTAACATCATGTCTTTTTCACCTTCGCTAAAGAAAAAATCGTTTTGTATTTTATGTGTCATTAGCTGTCCATATTCAGAATGGCGCATTAAAATCTGAGGTTCTTCCATAGCCTTATACATAGCAGTCGCCCATTTTTTGTAGAATTGGGTTTTTTGAAGCAACTTCAAGTATTTTGATGCTAAAGCCTGATTGCCATTAATCAGGTTTGTTTCAGCCAGACGTTTGATGCTTCTAGCACTTTTCTGATATAGAGGAAGAGCTTCCATGGCTTCAAAAGTATAGCGTTGGGCTGTGTTGATAAATCCCAGCTGATAATATATTTCACCAGTAACCATTGGTATTGTGAAATCTTTTTTGAAGTTAGGCAATAGTCCGCCGGTTCCGTTCTGATAATAGTTAAACATTTGTTCGGCAAGCAAACCTTTTTTAGCTAACGCTAAGTTTAAGCATGAAACAGATAAAGGACTTGAAGGGGCTTTTTGATCTGCCATTGCAATAACCTTATCCCACTGGCGCATTCGGGAATAAAAATCGTAAGCCATCACTTCTTCTTTATCAAAATCGGAAGATTTGTTTATAATAAATATACCAGCTGAAATAATAATGAGGTATTGAATAGCCAATATTAATTGTGGTTTTGATTTGATTTCCGGTAAAGTGTTCATGATAATCGGAAGAGAGATGCTTAGCAATATAATGCCTCCAACATAAAAAGGAAAAGTGTTGGGAAAACTGTAATAGTTAACACCAATCCACATTTTAATTATCGGATATTGTATCAAAATTACTTTTGCGAGATAAGGTAAAGATATTACTAAAGCAACTTGCATTACAACAATAAAGATATTTTGAGTTGTTCTTCGTGTTGAAAGAAAGAGAATCATCAAAGCAGAAAATAAAACATAAAAAACAACAGCCCCTCCGGCTAACCAGTACAAAACAGGAACAAATAAAAGGCTGAGGACAGATTTTAAAATGCCATCTTTAATTTGTGTTGTGAAGTATATAAACATCATCACTATAACCAGAGCAACCAATCCTCCTGGAAGATAATTTTCGTTACATAACAATGCCCAATAAAATAGAGAAGGAATAAAGGTTAGTGGGTAGTATAAAGGAGTTTTATTAAATCGTTGTGAGATTTTCCAGGTAAGTTGTTGCAGCGAAACTAAAAGTATCGCAATAAAAATAGAACCAACAGAAGGATAGAAATAAAATTGTGTAATAAAACCTCCCATATAATCACTGAAGCCACCCGGCATTTGCAGGTACGAAAGAAAATAATCTCCTGTGATTAAGAATAACTGATATTGTTCCTGATAATGTAAATGATATGGATACATTAAAGTGAAGAACAGATATACTATTATTCCGAATATGATGGATGCTATTATGTTGGTAGAGATATTTTTCATTTTTGTGTTTTAGTTTTAAATGCCTTTGTCGCTAAATGATTCAGCTTCCTGTTTCCAATAAACTTTTTCAATATCCATTGCATCAAAAGGTAGTGGACCTATAGATAACTCTGGAATATTGAATGATTTAAATGAAAAATCATAAAATGCCGGATTCTTTTGCGGTAACACAAAGGGCTTATGAGCTTTGCCGTTTTTATCGATATAACAAAAATAAGGTTTCCCGTAGATGCCGTTGTCTCTTTTACTTGCAAAAACAAACCACCTACTGTTTGACGACCAACTATGGTAGCTATCGGAATAATCTGCATTTACATTTTTAAGCGAATCAACTTTACCTGTTTTCAGGTCAATTAATCGTAAGTCAGCTTCGCGATGCCAGATAGGAAAAGTGCCATAATCAGCCTCCGTAAACAACAAATATTTGCCGTCAGGTGATGTTTTTAAATGACAGGCAGAGTGTTCTGTCAATCGGGCATTCCAAATTGTATCTGCTACGCTACCAACTTCTCCGTTAACATCGTTAAACGAAATGCTGCAAATGCTGTATTTTAACTTTTGTATGCTATCGGGGACTGATACAGATTTTGCTGCGCAGTAGTAAATATGTTTTCCATCAGCAGAAAAGACCGGGAATGTATCAAAATTAGTTGAATCGGTAAGGAGTGGAGTGGTTATTGATTGGTTCGTCTCGAAATCTAAAATGGCCAAATCAGAAGCTGTATCATAAACCTCTAGTTTTTTGCTACCTTCTGCATGAAATTCCGGTATAATATAATTGGTCGAAAATACCGCATACCGTCCTCCCGGATGAAAACCACCATAAACTGCTTTCGATATCATTTTATCTGTTTTTGTTTTCAACTTACGCAATTTGCCCTTGTTATTTAATATGGTTCCACCGTGTTTACCTCGTATATGAAACATTGATTGGGACGGGTTTTGTTGATTATAGATATGGCAGTTCATACACGATCCTTCAGTTAGGTTGTTATCGGCAAAAATATTCTCTTCAAAATTCTCAATGCATCGTTCGGCTAACTGAATTTTGTTCCAAACTTCATAACCAGGTTCTATTAAACGGTAACTCAGGTATGGATCAATTTCATCTTCTACAATCTTCCAATGAAAAGATCGATATTGAATCCATTCGTTATTCTTTTTAACGCTTACTGTTACTTTAAGAGTCTTTTCTTTATCGATCAGTTTCTTCCATTTGTTAAGATTAAAACGAATGTCATTTTTACCGTTAGCAATTAACTGGTTTTGCTCTCCTTGCAGAATAACTTGTACGCCATTTATATCATCTTTAATCATAAAGTTCAAAGGAGCAATATTTCGGGGTATTGTTACATTTATATAATCAGGGTTAATGGTTGGAAGAAGATTCAGCTTTTTATCAATATCAATGGCTTGCTGGCAGGCAACCAGCAGATTTAAGGATAATATGATTAGGTACTTAAATTTCATTTCTGACGTTGTTGGGCAAAATGATAATAAAACCAATAAGAATTTTTAAAACGATTAGAAAGGCCTGTTCTTTGGCCATTGGCCAGGCTGTATTCATCTGTGTATTTAATAAATTCGTTCATTAACGATGACTGTATAAAGAATTTGCTTATTTCTTCTTTTGTGGCTTTCTGTTGATACAGAATAATCAATAGAGCCTCTCCATACAGCCTTGGTAATTGTCGATTAAACCTAAAATATTTTTCAAAATCTGTTTTGAATGAATTTAAATTTTTACTCAGTAGATGATGACATAAAAGATAATCTAATGCGGATCGATTTTTGGGATTAGATTCTACTAAAAGTCTTAAGCCTGTCACATTATCTTCACCCTTACGAAGAGTGTCGGATTGGGGTAAGAAGGATTGTTTTTCCAGAATGTCATTACTTAATAATTCTGGATTTTGGATCATGTCGATACGTTTCTGTGCCCATTTATGATGAAACAGTGTTTTTTCAAGCATATGCAAATATTTCATTGCGGCCTCCTCTTCTCCTATTACCATATTTGTTTCGGCCAAACGTTTTACCATACGTGAACTTCTATTGTAGGGTGAAAAGATTAAACCCAAATGTGCAGAGTGTTGAGTTAGATTCATATCACCGATCTGATAATATGCATCGTTGCTTGATAAGATATTTAACCAACCTGAATTTCTTCCTAATGGCAAAAATAAACTCTCTGTAAATGGTTGATAAAATTCCAATAGTTTTTCTGGAAGAGACTCATATTTTGATAAGGCGATATTGGTGTAATAGCTGGCTAATTTATTGTTTAACTTATAAGAAGAAGATAAGTTGAGTACTTTATCCCATCTTCCAAAATAACCTTCACATGAAAGAGATAGAACCTTTTCGCGATTAAAATTAGGCGGATCGACTAAAATAAATGTAAACATTACCAATATCGAAACCACCAATGAAAACCTTGACCCTGGGGTGAATTTTTTAGTTAATACTGATGTAACAATTACAAATGAAAGTGTAATTAATGGAAGAGCGTATGTAAAATTATTGAAAGGATACAAATATGCTTCTTTGATCGGTATAAGATAATATGGTCTTGTCAATAAGGGGATTGCAATAAATAATACAATGTGAATTAACGAATATATAAGCTTGAATGGTTGAATTCTGATTGATCGGATCAGGGTTAGAAAAATGTAAAAAACAACCATTCCTCCAATTGCCCAATATCCGATTATTATAATAAATGGAACGATGAAGTGCTTAATAGTTTCTTTTTTGATGGATGTTGTTGCAACATATAAAAGGCATCCAATGGTTATAGATGCTGAATTTGCTAAAGAATAATCGATGTGGTAGTGCATTAGCACTTCAATAAGTGCTGGAACGAATGCAATGACTAACAGCAGGTAGTTTTTAGAGAAGAATTCTTTTAGTACTTTATAAAACAACCACCAATGAATATAAAAGAAGGTAGTTATTAGCAAAGAGCCAGCGCCTTTCAGATAAAAAAACTGTGTCAGGAAATCCCCAATAAATACTGCTAAACTAGCTGGTTTATTCAGATATGATAAAAGGTAATCTGGAGAAAATACAAAAAGTCTGATTTGTTCTTTTAAAAACAAATGGTAAGGAAAAGCAAACAGGTAAAAAAGAAAAATTAGTAATCCCGGAACCAGAAACAGACTTGCGCTGATTGCCTTGTTATTACTAATTGATAATGTTGTTATTTTCACTATTCCCCTTTTAGTGGATGTTGATTAAAAGAAAATTTTTGTCAATGTATAAAAATTAAGATTTCATACCGGCAAGTGATTGCACAAATTGGCCTGCAACATTGTTACTGTTTTCCTTAATGAATGAATGATTGTAATCTAAAGCCGTTTTATGCAATGAGTCTAACTTATTGGTTAGTGTTTCTTTGCTAATAAAATCAGATTTGTATTGTTTTAAAAACTGTTTGTGTGAGTTGTCAATTCCCGTTTTAAATTCTTTCCATTTTTGAAGAGAATCGTTAGAATTTGTTCCTGAAGCTGAGCTATCAGGGCCAAATTTAATTGTGATATCTCCAGGTTCTTTCACTATTAATAACTCCTGTAATTGTAAACGTAATTTAGGCCGTGTCCGAACAATATAAACTTCAGGTTGATCAACCTTCCCTTTAAACGTAAAAGTTCCATCATATACCATGACAGAATCAACTCTTTCGACAGTAGGATTATTGAAAGGAACTAAATAGATAAATTCACCATTGTAGGCTTCACTATGAAGTGATCCTTTAATAACATAGTTTGTTTTGTTGGTTGAGCAAAAGGTTAGGGGTGCTACTAAAAGTATTAAAATCCATCTCCAATTCATATCGTTAAATTTTGAAGTAGCAAAATATAGAAAAGAGAGGACAAATGAATGTCCTCTCGTAATCTAAAACCGAGTTTTAATTAATCTGCGGCTCTGAACATCCAGAACCATGCTTCTCCCCATGCACCTGTACCTTCTGCATGATAAGAGAGTGCCATATTATTGTCATCTAAGGACAAAATATCATAATTGTATACATCAATACCACCTTCATTTATTGATTTACCGCATAACACAGTAACACCTTTAGTATAAAGCATACCTTCTGCCCAAATTCCTCCATTACCATCGTCGGTAGTTTGACTCATATCAAAGCTAAAGGTACCTTGAGCTGTTCCTCCGGTGTTATATTTTTTGGTTAAAGTGGCTCCGTTGGTTGAAAAAACCATTGAAGCACCGTCACCTTCTCCTTCGGCCTGTCCTTCAATATCAGCGATATAAACTTTCCACCAGCCTGGAGAAGTATTACCTAGGTAACCACCGTTACCAAATACTCCATCAACATGGTTTTCATCCCAAACCCATTCTTTTTCTCCACTTCCGCATAGGTAACCCCACTGAGGAGGTACAGGAAAATAAAGGTCTTCAACATCAACATCAATTTCTTTAGTGATTTTTACACCATTAGGATTTAAACCTGTAAAGCTAATTGTTGATGTTCCTTCAACTACCATTAATACAGTGTCAACATTTTTAGTGGTAACACCAACCCCATAGTTCCAACTAGGTAACACCGGGCTGTAGTTTTTTAAAATAACCTTGTTGGTATTAACACCATTAATAACTAAGGGACTAGCAGAAATGTCGAGGTCTGCAGCTGTAATTGCTCCTCCGATAGCATCCCTGTCTTCAATAGGATCACAAGCAACAAAGGCTAATGCTGCTAAAAGCAGAGAGTATATTATTGATTTTTTCATCATTTTCGTTTTTAATTAATCAGTATTTCAATTAATTCCAACCAGAATATTCAGCGCCTGAACCGGTACCCCATCCATCATTTTGAGTTAATATACCATCAGAAAGGCTAATCTGATTCTCCGGAATTGGGAAGAAACCGCCATTAGTAGCTTCATATCTGGCTTTGTATCCGCCTCCAATTGACTTAGTTACATCAGGTGTTCCCTTAAAGTAGCAATCAATTCCGATTTGGGCTTGCAGTACGTCCGGTGCAATGCCCCAGCGACGAATGTCATTCCAGCGTGTTCCCTCAAATGCCAATTCCCATCTTCTTTCTTTCTGAATGTTTTCTAAAGAGTAATCAATTGGGTCAAGACCAGCTCTGTTACGAACCATGTTCATGTAGGTATTTGTTTCAGTCAATTCAGAATGCATAAGATAAACATCTGCTAACCTTATTAACACTATGTCTTTAGTGTTGTCAAGTTGCATGTTGTCCGTTGTTCCGTGCATTAATACACTATAAGAAGATGCAATAGAACCGTCTTCATTATATGCAGTTACAGGAGTATATTTCTTTTGCCAGTAGTCTGTTTCCTGCACCATGTCAGTCCATCCACCTTTAGCATAGTTTGGTAATTCATTAGGTAAATCAATTATTGAAGCCACACGTCGAACATCATTAGGTTCAGCGGCTACCCAGTCATTCCAAAGTGTTGGGTTAACAGGACCAGCTCCCCATCCTTGACCAAATGGGAATGTATTTTCATATGGTTGACCACCTCTTAAACCAAAATGTAACATATATTGGTTTGAATAACCAATGGTGGTACCCCAGTCTGCAAAGTTTGAATATTTAATGGCAAACATTGATTCGGGATTTACTTCTAAATCATTTTCAGCCCATGTAAGATCTTCATTTGCTGTGTAAGAGTAATCATCAACTGTATACTTGTTTGTGTAAGCCCATAATTCGCGGAAATCACCAACCAGGTTATGTCCACTGTTATCAATGCAATCTTCCAACCATGCTACAACATCTGCTTTACTTACAGAGCCTCCTTCTACCAATGGTAGCTCTGATTTATTGTAGAATCCTGTATAGAATAAGAATACTCTTGCCATTAATGCTTCTGCGGTCCATTTTGTTACATGACCAGCTTCCACACTAGTGTATGGTTTATTCGGCATTAACTCAATTGCCATTTTTAAGTCAGATGCTATTTGTGCATATAACTCATCAGCACTTGCTTTAGGAAGGTTTTGAGCTTCAGTAGTTATTACTAATGGAACTTGCCCAAAGAAAGAAGCTAGCTCGTCATAGAAAAAGGCACGCATAAAATAAGCTTCACCTTTCATTTGATTACGTTGATCTTCATTATCCCATCCAGAACAGTTGTCAATAGTTTCTATGGCAGTGTTTGCTCTGTATATTCCTTTGTATCTTGCTGTCCAGTAAGGTTCAAGCATACTGTTGTTGTAATTCATCAATAAATCCAGGGCTTGCATCAGACGGTCGTTTTCACCGCCACCACCAAATTGGTCATCAGAGGCTAAGCTTGCAGCATAAAAGTATGAGAACTGCGGATCCTGTGACGATAAGTTCAGGTTGTTGTATATAGCTGCCAACATCTGTTCTGCATCTTCAACTGTTTCCGGGAAATTGGATGTATTCTTCCTCGTAAGATCCTTTGTATCCAGAAAATCTTCGCAACTAGTAAAAATAAGTGCGAGTGTGAATAAATATATTATTTTTTTCATTGTATTAATCCATTAAAAATTAAGATTTACACCTACCATATATGTTCTAGCACTTGGATAGAAACCTAAATCAATACCTGAAGCCCATCCGTCTTCAACACCGTATCCAACTTCTGGATCCATACCTGTGTAATTTGTGAAGGTATATAGGTTTTGAGCAGCAAAATATAAACGTGCTTTTGAGAATGGCATTGATGGAAGCAGCTTTTTAAAGTCGTATCCAACAGTAACATTCTGAATTTTTAAGAAATCAGCATCTTCAATATAGATATCTGATATTTCCTGCCAATTGCTGTTACTACCTGATGAAAGCTTAGGTAATCTGTTAGATGTTCCTTCACCATGCCATCTTTCGAAAATATCTGTTGTAAAGTTTTGTTGATAAGAATCAGCAAATGAACGATATGATTTAGCAATTTGATGACCGAATGCTCCATTGGTAGCAACGGATAAGTCAAATCCTTTATAGCCAAGGTTAAAGCTAAAGCCAATTCTGAAGTCTGGGTTTGGATTACCTATTTCAGTTTTGTCATTTTCATCAATAACACCATCGCCGTTGGTGTCAACAAATATTAAGTCACCTGGCTCCGGATCAGATTGAAGAGTAGGTCCGGCATTGTTAATCTGTTCCTGGTTTTGGAATACACCTGCAGTTTTGTATCCGTAGAAATAACCCATTGGTTTTCCTACTTCGGCACGATACATATGAGGTGTTCCCTGACTTAATACATTGGCATCACCTCTGATAATTCCTTCGGCATTATCCAAACGAGTTACTTCATTCTTGTTTTTGGCAATGTTGAAGTTAACTCCGTAAGTGAAATCACCTATGTTGTCGTTCCAGTTTAAAGCAACTTCAATACCTTTGTTTTCAACATCACCACCGTTGATGTCAGGTGCTCCGGTACCGTATGTTGCTAGAATAGGAGCCATTACCAGCCAATCTCTTGTCGTTTTAATGTAGTAGTCGAAAGCAACTCCAAGACGTGAGTTGATAAAGCGTGCATCAAAACCTAGGTCAAGCTGTTCTGAAGTTTCCCATGTTACATCAGGGTTTGGAAGTATATCAGCATATCCACCTGTTGTTTGGTCTGTTTTGGTATTCCCAAATGAGTAGGCATTTGATAAGTCAAAGGCAACAGTAGCTAAATATTGGAAAGGTGCTATGGACTGATTTCCGTTTTGTCCCCAACTGGCTCTCCATTTAAAGAAATTTAACCATGAGTCCATTCCGCTCATAAATGATTCGTTGGTCATCACCCATCCCGCAGAAACAGAAGGGAAGTATCCCCAGCGTTTTCCTTTGGCAAAGTTAGTTGATGCATCAGCTCTCATAACTAACGAAAGCATGTATGTTTCCTTGTAGTTATAATTAATACGACCAAAGAATGAAGAAATTCCTCCTTCTCCCCAAGGAGAACCTGAAACAGATGTTTCACCAGGTGTGATACCTTGTGTGTTATCTAACCATGCATGTTCAAAGTCATTAAATACAGAATTGATATTATTTGCTCCCATGCTTTCACCTAAGCCCCATCTTTCAACTGACTGACCAGCCACAATGTCGAAAGAGTGTTCTCCAATGCGAGCATCGTAAGAAATAGTATTATCTAAAGTCCATCTGTGGCCAACACTCATGCTTTGTGAAACTTCATCGTTAACTTTAAAGTTAACCTGCGAAAGGGAATAAGCCGGAACGTATGAGCGATAGCTACTTGAGTTCATTTGATACCCGAATCTACTTCTTAACGTTAATCCTTGAATTGGTTGAATTTCAAGATAAGCACTTGTTTGCAAAGAATAATTCTTTGAAAGGTTTTGCCCTCTGTTGTAAACCATATCTCCAATAGGGTTGCTCAACGATGAGCTATATTGATCTAAACCATCAGCTTCAGCATCATCTTGGTTATAATAATCACCGTCACTTCCGTAAACTGGCATTAAAGGATTTGCAACCAGCATGTTGTGAATGTCGTTCCAATAGATATTTCCAATACCAATACCATTACGTTGGTTAAAGTTGAATAGCATAGTTTCTCCAACTTTAATTACGTCCCATTTATCATTGTTATAGATAACATGATCTGAATTGATACGAGTTGTATAACGTTCGAAATTCGGTTCAACAGGGGCACCGTAAATACCTTCCTGACTAGTGTATGAAAATCCTAATGAATAGTTCGACATTTCAGATCCACCAGTAATATTGATTGCATGATTCTGTGTAGGAGCATTGGCATTCTCTATTTCTTTTAACCAATTAGTTCCTTCCCATCCGTTTTGAACATCCTCATAGATACCAGGTATCAAAGTTGCCCAATCGTATTCGTCTAAGCCTTCATTATAACGAATTTCGTTCATGATTGTCATATACTCTGATGCATTCAATAGAGGCGGTATTTTTTGAGCATTCTGAACACCATAGTATCCATCATAACTAACCTGAACTTTTCCGGCTTTACCTTTCTTGGTCGTTACTAATATTACACCATTGGCAGCACGAGCACCGTAAATGGCAGCAGAAGCCGCATCTTTTAAAACGTCTATCGATTCAATGTCAGCAGGGTTAAGTGTGTTAATGTCCAAACCTGCAACACCATCAATAACATATAAAGGTGAAGCATTACCGGTTGTTCCTAATCCTCGAATGTTTACTTTAAAACCCTCACCAGGCATACCTGAACTTTGGGTTATGTTCATGCCCGGTGCTTGACTTTGCATAGCTTCGAGAGCTGATACTGTGTTTAATTTTTGCAAATCATCACCATCAACAGAAAGGTTAGCTCCAGTGGTCAGTTTTTTCTTCTGAACACCGTAACCAATTACTACTACTTCATCAAGGTCGGTTAGCTCTTCTTCAAGCACAACATTAATTGTTGATTGATTTCCCACAACGATCTCTTGCGTGTCCATCCCGATGAAGGAGAAGGCAATGATCGATTCTGAGTTGTTTACAGACAGGGAATAGTTACCATCTATATCGGTAATTATTCCGTTACTGGTTCCTTTCTCAGATACTGTTACACCCGGTATTGGGGAACCTTGTGTATCTGTTACTTTACCAGTTACATTTACCTGTGCATATGAGGCTATACCCATACACAGGCCAATAATTAGAAATAATACTCTTTTTTTCATATACTTAAACTTAAGTTATTTAAGGAAGTTTTTAAGATTTACTTCATTTGGGATTGATGTTAAAATTAAAACTATTGTAATATGTACGTTTAATAAAAAAATGTTGTAAAAGACTAAAAAACAATATTATAAAATAAAAATATTAAGCTTTCACTCTTGTAAAGTGTTTAATATACACTAACTAAGGCAAATGTACCTGATTCATATTTAAGGGACTAATACTATTTTATCCTTTCTTTATATTATTTAATTAAAAATTAACAAATAAATACATATTGGTCTTTATTTAATCAGGTTGAAGAAGGAGTTTATAATTGGAAGGAAGTAGTGAAAGTGATTGGCAATGAATTTGAAGGAGTACGTGCTTGTTTGGATTTTTGAAATAAAATGTGTGTTTCTAATTGTTAAAATGATAGATGTTAACTGATACAATTTTTTTTTACTCAAGAAAACTTCCTGTATAGTTGTAATAGCAGGATTAAACCTAATTTACTGTGGGTGGATACATGCTGCATAATTAAGTCAATGTAAGTAATGTGTTAATTGCAGAAAAAAATTAATTCAATACTCGTCAAATTAAGGTGACAGAATCATCTCACCAACTTACACTGCTGTTTTAATTATAACTTTAAAAAAAATGGCATTTATAGTTAAAAAAGTTATAATAATCTTATTGCAATATGCTGATCTTTGATATTTGACAGGTCTGAATGAATGGGAAGGAATAATTTGCTTCTCATGTTGATATAAAAATCTGGAATAAATATAAATAAAACACAAATGACAATTTTGAAAAAAGCCTTTTTATCAGCAGTATGTTTGTTGGGTTTGATTTCGGTTCAAGCCCAGGAAGAAATGGATAGTATTTATCATTTTACTACTCAAGGCAATCCTATTTTTACACATAAATACACAGCCGATCCTGCAGCACTTGTATTGGGTGATACATTGTGGTTGTTTACCGGTCATGATTTTAAAGGAGGCCAAAAAGGATACAACCTGAAAGACTGGTGTGTGTTCTCTACTACAGATTTAAAAAACTGGACTGAGTATCCAACGCCTTTGCGTGCCAAAGATTTTTCGTGGGATGAAAGAGGACAGGCGTATGCTGCACATACCGTTGAAAAAGATGGAAAATACTATTGGTACATCAGTACAAATACATCGGGTATTGGCGTAGCTGTATCTGATCGTCCGGAAGGACCTTATAAAGATGTTTTGGGAACCCAATTGGTAAAACGCGAAGATTGTTTTGCATCCAAACACTCATGGACATGTATTGATCCTGCTGCTTTTATTGATGATGACGGTCAGGCTTGGTTATTCTGGGGTAATGGTGTTTGCTACTATGCCAAGTTAAAAGATAATATGATTGAGTTGGATGGTCCAGTAAAGAAAATTGATTTTGAAGGATTTGAATTTACTGAGGCTCCATGGATTCATAAATACAAAAAGAAATACTACCTGACGTATGCTACCGGTTTTCCTGAGAAAATTGCCTATGCAATGGCCGATAATATTGAAGGACCTTATGAATACAAAGGTATTTTAAACGAAATTGCCGGTAACAGTAATACCAATCATCAGTCGATTGTTGAGTTTAAGGGGGATTGGTATTTCATTTATCACAACGGAGGTATTCAAACAGATGGTTCTAGTTATAGTCGTTCTGTATGTATTGATAAATTGTATTACAATAGAGACGGTACTATCAAGCGTATTGTAATGACAACTGAGGGAGTTGAGCCTGTAAAGTAAGTCATCATGAAAAATCTTTTTTATTTATTGATAGCTGCTTTTATGCTTTCCTGTTCGTTAGGAAAAAAAGATCATTCAGATGAAAAGTTATCAGCCTATTTAATGGTGTATTTTAAAGATGATACGCATAGCCTGTATATGGCCTTGAGTAATGATGGCTATACTTTTACGGCATTGAATGATTCAAAACCAATAATAAATGGCGATACGCTTGCTTTGCAGCGTGGTATACGTGATCCGCATATCTATCGTGGACCCGATAATTCATTTTATCTGGCTATGACCGATCTTCATATTTTTGGTAAGGAGCAAGGTTTGAGAGAAACTCAATGGGAGCGAGATGATTCATTCGGCTGGGGAAATAACCGGGCTTTAGTATTGATGAAATCAGATGATCTGATTCACTGGACTAAATCAAATGTTAGAGTTGATACTGCTTTTCCAGGATTAGAACAGATTGGATGTGCCTGGGCTCCAGAAACTACCTATGATGATGTAAAAGGGAAGATGATGGTATACTTTACCATGCGCACCCAAAACGGACATAACCGTTTGTACTATTCTTATACCGATGATGATTTTACAAAGCTGGAAACGAAACCGGAATTGTTATTCGAATATCCAAAGGATATCAGCTACATAGATGCTGATATAACAAAGGTGGGTGATCAATACCATATGTTTTACACACCTCACGACAAGGGAGGACCCGGTATCAAACAAGCAGTTTCGGATCGCCTGCATGAAGGCTATGTTTATCAGGCTGAATGGGTTGATTTCGAAGATCGAGCTTGTGAAGCACCCAATGTATGGAAGCGTCTGAATAGCGATACTTATGTTCTGATGTATGATTGCTATGGTATCAGGCCTCATAACTTCGGCTTTTGCGAAACCACCGATTTTGTAACATTTAAAGACCTTGGCCACCTGAATGAAGGGGTGATGAAAGCTACCAACTTCTCATCTCCAAAGCATGGCGCTGTTATTCATTTAACAGCCTCGGAAGCTAATGAGTTGGCTCAGCATTGGGGATCGGAAATGAAATTTTAGTATTTAATGATAAACCTTTAATAGAATAGTATGAAAAATAGTTTAATGCTTTTTGCATTAACCTGCTTAAGTCTGTCAACATTTGCACAAAAAGATCTTTGGCAAAACCCAAAGAAAAATCAAGTGAATCGTCAGCCAATGCATGCTTCGTATTTCGCATTTGAATCGGAAGAAGCTGCAAAGAATGGAGAGAAAGAAGCTTCGGCTAATTTTATGAGCCTAAACGGAATCTGGAAATTTAACTGGGTGAAAGATGCCTGGTTGCGTCCTACCGATTTTTATAAAACCAGCTATGACGATAATAGCTGGGGAACTATTCCGGTACCGGGTAACTGGGAGTTAAACGGATATGGCGATCCCATTTATGTGAATGCCGGATATCCATGGCGTAATCAGTTTGAGCATAATCCGCCAACTGTTCCGGAAGAAAACAATCACGTAGGAACTTATCGTAAAGAAATAGTTGTTCCTAAAGATTGGTCGGGTAAAAAAATAGTGGCTCATTTTGGATCGGTTACTTCTAATATCTCGCTTTGGGTTAACGGCAAATATGTTGGCTACAGCGAAGATAGCAAGCTGGAAGCTGAATTTGATTTGACTAAATATTTGAAGGCCGGTAAAAACTTGATTGCCTTCCAGGTATTCCGCTGGTGCGATGGTAGCTATTTAGAGGATCAGGATTTTTGGCGTTTTTCGGGTGTTGGTCGCGATTGCTACTTGTATGCTCGCGAAAAAACACACATCAAAGACATCCATGTTACTCCTGATTTAGTTAACGATTATGCCGATGGCAAACTGGATGTATCTGTTGATTTATCATCCAGCGCAGTAGTTGATTTGGTTTTAACTGATAAAAAAGGAGAAGTAGTAGCTGAAAAATCAGTGAGTGGATCAGGTACAAGAAAGGCTACAATTGAGTTGGCAAAAGCGAATAAGTGGTCGGCTGAAAATCCTTATTTATATACTTTAACGGCTACGCTAAAAAAAGGTGGTAAAGTACAAGAAGTGGTTCCTTTAAAAGTTGGTTTCAGAAAAGTAGAGATGAAAAATTCTCAACTTCATGTTAATGGACAACCCATACTAATTAAAGGAGTGAACCGTCATGAACTGGATCCGGATGGTGGTTATGTGGTTTCGAAAGAGCGCATGATTCAGGATATTCAGTTGATGAAGAAATTCAATGTGAATGCTGTACGTACTTGCCACTATCCTGATGATGCATTGTGGTATAGCTTGTGTGATGAATATGGTATTTATGTGGTTGCCGAAGCTAATGTTGAATCGCATGGTATGGGTTATGGTGACAGAACTTTGGCTAAAAACCCGGTGTATGATTTGGCACACCTGGAACGTAATCAACGTAATGTTCAGCGTAACTTCAATCATCCTTCAGTTATTATTTGGTCGTTAGGTAATGAGGCAGGTTTCGGACCTAATTTTGAAGCTTGTTATACGTGGATTAAAAACTATGACAAATCACGTCCGGTGCAGTATGAACAAGGACATGGTAATGAGTTTACAGATATCTACTGTCCGATGTACCTTGGCTATGAGCGAAGTGAAGAGTATTCTCAGAAAGAACAAACTAAACCTCTTATTCAGTGTGAGTATGCCCATGCAATGGGTAACTCAATGGGTGGATTTAAAGAGTATTGGGATCTGATTCGTAAATATCCTTTGTATCAAGGTGGATTTATCTGGGATTTTGTTGATCAGTCAATTCGTTGGACCAACAAAGATGGTCAGGAGATATATGCTTATGGTGGCGACTTTAATGCTTATGATGGAAGTGATAATAACTTCCTAAATAACGGTTTGGTTAGTCCTGATCGTGTTCCAAATCCTCATTTTTATGAAGTAGGCTATTTCTATCAATCTATCTGGACAAAAGATGTGGATGTAAAAGCTGGTAAAATAGAAGTTAGTAACGAATATTTTTTCCGCGATTTATCCAACTTCTATTTGCAATGGGAATTGGTTGCTGAGGGTAAAGTAGTTTCAACCGGTTTTGTTAATCAGTTGGATGTGGCACCACAGGCAAGCTCATCCATCGACTTAGGATTAGAAATTCCGGAATGTCTGCAAAACGCAAAAGAGCTTTTTGTAAATGTATCATACAAACTCAAAAAAGCTGAACAATCATTATCTGCCGGTTATACTTTAGCTAAAGAGCAGTTAACAGTTAAAGAATGGGAGAGTGCACCTGTTGTAATCGCAAATAAAACAGAAAGTAATCAAAAAGTTAGTCAGCCTGAAAAAGTTGATAACGATTACAATTATTTGATTGTGAAGGGTGACAATTTCCGTATCGATATTAACCGTCATTCAGGATTTGTAAGTCGATATGAGGTGAATAATACTTCTTTGATGGAAGACGGCGCGGAGTTAAAGCCTAATTTCTGGAGAGCACCAACCGATAATGATTACGGAGCACAATTGCAACGTAAATATCGTGCATGGCATAATCCACGATTGAACTTAAAATCGTTTGACTCTTCAATGGAAGATGGAATGGTTAAAGTAGTGGCGGAATATGAAATGCCGAGTGTAAAAGCTGGTCTTACGTTGGAGTATTGGATTAATAATGAAGGAGCCATTAAGGTGTCTCAAAAATTAAAAGCCAATAGCGAAGAAGAAGTATCGGAGATGTTCCGTTTTGGTATGAAAATGCAAATGCCGGGTGATTTTGACCGAATTGAATACTATGGCCGCGGACCGGTTGAGAATTATGTCGATCGTAAATATTCTGAGTTTGTTGGATTATACAAACAAAGCGTTTGTGAGCAAACCTATCCGTATATCCGTCCACAGGAAACCGGAACCAAAAGTGATATTCGTTACTGGAAACAGTTAAATATGGCAGGTGTGGGTCTTGAATTTATTTCCGATGATTTATTCTCTACTTCAGCATTATTCTATACAGTTGACGCATTGGATGATGGTTGGGATAAAGACCAACGCCATATGCCGGAAATAGAAAAATCGGGAAGCGTAAATATCTGTATCGATAAAATGCAGTTGGGATTAGGTTGTGTAAACAGTTGGAGAGCTCTTCCGCTGAAACAATACCGTATTCCTTACCAGGATTATGAATTTACATTCTTAATTACGCCAGTTTTAAAATAATATAAGCTTCCTAACTGGAAAACGCCCTTCTTGAGTTATTCGAGAGGGGCGTTATTTTTTACCTCAGCCTCTGCATTAATTGCCAATTTATATCCCAAGTAACCTCCAATGGCTGCGCCAATCATACCTACCGGAATGGCAGAAATAGGATCTCCAAACATTTTTAATCCAAAGGCGATAAACAGCAGTTCGAGCGAAAACCATAGTAAAATTAGCATGGTGATATATCGTCTGGCGTTTAGACCTTTTTCGTTTACTATCTTTCTTATTTTTTACTTAAAAAGACTAATGCAATTATTTCGAGCATACTAACATTGTTTTTACAAATGCGATGCAAAAGTAGCTTTTATTACAGTTTCTGAGAATAGTAATTATCAAACTATTAGAATTATTTTAATCTAGTTTATTTTATTAAAACCTATGTAAAGCTTGACAAAGGGCAATTATTGTGTTATTTTATTTACCTAATTTTAATTTACGATTTTAACTAAACTCCAAACTCATGAAAATATTATGTCTTCCCTGTATAGAAAACAGACAGTTACAATATCTTGCAGAAGAGACAATACGAATTTGCCAACCCATTACTACAATACAACCTGCTTTATTTAAGGTAAAAAGTAATCTCGATTCATTTAAAAACGAGATAAGAAAAGGCTATGGTCAAAACAAAGGTAAAAATGAATTAGAAAAGAAACGGAATCGTTTAATTACCGGGTTGATGCACGATGTTAAAGCTGAATTGTTTTTTCCTCATTCAAATTCACAGTTGATGGTGATAAAAAAAGCCTTGGGGATTGTTAAGAAATTTGGATCTTCAATCTCAAGGTTACCCATATGGGAGGCAACATCTGCAATTGAGATGATATTAAATGAATTGCATAATCTGGACAAAAAGGTTCTTAATGAAACAGCCATTTATAGGTGGATTCCATTAATTGAAGAAGCCAATGAAATGTATAAGCAAATTGAAATACAAAATAGTGAAGAGGATGATGATACCCTGCAGTTAGTGCAAACTTATTCAGTGGTGACTAAACTAATTGATTCTCTGGAAAATCTTTATATTTTTTTATTTGCATATGCTGAGATAACAGAAAACAAATCTCTTAAGCATGCCTACTCAAGGATTGAAGAATTAGTTGAATCTCTAGACTAAAGGTGTTTTGCAATATAACTTTCTATAATGATTTAGTAAATTATCAGCTTTATTGATACTGCCAAAATTGCATCGTTCATCTCTTAGTCGGTAAAACTTTGTGAAGCTATTAAATAATAGGTATGTCATGTTATTGGCTCCTACAATCTTTTCAGACGAAGCAATCAGGTTATCATTCAAATAAATTGAGAACGTTGTAAAATCGATCAACTAAACCAGTTTATTGGTTACTGATATTGCCCGCTTACACCTGAGCGGGCTTTATTTTAATTGCTATGAGCTATTTCCACGTCGAAACTCCCTTTGTCAGCTTTGCGAAAGGTTGAGCAGATCTGCTCGGGGCATTTCATGCCTGCGGAAGGCTGAGCAGGTTTGCGCGGAATAACTGAAGGGAGGAATTCTAATAACGGGAGCTTTTTAATACTAGTATCTGAAATTATAGAGTACACTGGATGTTATTATTAAAAATGTGTGGCTATTGCTCTCTCTATAATCTTTATTAATTTAGGCTTAGTCAATTCTAACCTAAGTTTGCAAATGCGAATCGGATTTTTTGTAACTCTATTTTGTTTTATCCATAGTTGGGCTATTGATGCACAGTTTTTAGATCGGTGGCATCAAAATTCTATTGATAAAAGATTGATTAAAATGGAGGAACGGCTGAAGGAAAAACCCATAGAACTGGGAGCCAATCTTCAGTTATTAGGTGATAAAATTTATTTGGTCACTAATGATGATAAATGGTTTAGAAGAGCCATGCGACCTCGTAAATCTGGATTTAAACTAAAAATTCTATCTGAAACGTATAATCCTTGCTCATTTAATAATAATAGTATAGGATATTTGAAGAAAACAGAAGTTGAAAATATTCTCTTTCGTAATATACGAAAAAGTAAAAGTAGAATAGGGCAAAATACTGATAATGCATACTTTTTGATTGATTTACCTGAAGAGTTACTTGCCTATAAGAATGATTTTAACCTGATGTTTACTATTGAAGGTAAAGGGAGGAATTATAATAGTTATGCGCATCCATGGGGGTATGCGCCTTTCTTTAATGAAACATATACCATAGATAGCAAAGATAAAATCAAACATTTTCTTAATTCGTTTAGGCATAAAGCTTTTGTTGAGTATGATACGCTAGAGGTTAATGTGCCTTTTAATGCATCGTCTGATACCTTATATTGGCGAAAAATAGATTCTGATTTTATTTTTAAGATGGGAACAGCTACGTCTGTTGATTCTGCTGTTATACGATCATATGCATCAGTAGATGGAGACAAATCATCTAACCTTGTTTTAGCTAGAAGAAGAGGCGAAAATATAATATCGTTTTTGCATGAGTTTGGATTGGACACATCTAAAGTAAATTTACAATGGGCTGAAAATTGGGAATTGTTTAGGCATCAATATAAGGAGGAAGGCATTATTTATTTCGATCGATTAACTCAGAAGGAGATAAAAACTTTTTTTACCGATTCATTAAAACATAAACACTGGCAAAAGAGACTCGATGCCCAACGTTCTTCCAAAATAAAACTCTTTTGCTCTACAAAACATCCTGTTATGTTATTGTCAGATGAAGAGTTAGTGGATAATTTTAACAAAGCCACTGCAAATAAAAAGTATGAATCAGCAGAGATAATCTTACACGAAATGTGGAATCGAATAATAGTAGACAAATACTCTGTTCCTCCTATTGATATATTACAATTTTATACAGGAAGGAAGTCCGAAGCATTAGAGAAAAAACACCTTTGGTTATTACATTTATATGAACGGGAAATATCAGACTGTTCACTCTCTGAGTTGGTTGAATTAATGGAGATACAACCTCGTGATCCCGAGGTAAATTATTGGTATATCCACCAGTTGTTAATTCATGGACGAATTGGTGTTGATAAGACAGAGCAATTGAAACTTGAAAGAGAAATTAAAAGATTAAGACGTTATAAAGTTCCTGTCTATTATTCTTCCAGGTTATTGATGAACTTTTATATCAAGGCTGCTTCACAAGCTCATATTAACGGACAGTATAAGTTGAAGTCGTACTATATGAATAATGTTTACAATTTGGCACGACATAAATTCAAAGATGAGAAAGATCTGACAGAAGTGGCTGCATTTTGTTCATTGATGTATTATTCTGAATATGGTAGAAAGCTGTTACATAAAATTGTTTTTAATGGTCAATATAATCAGCAGATGTTGGAGGCATTTGTATGGATGACATTATATAAAAAGGATTATTACTTAGACACTAATTATCAACTGTTGGTGAAGATTGTGGCTGAAACTAATCCGGGTGAATTGCTTAAGATGTTTCAGTCAAGTACGGATGGAGGTATAGCCTTCTTTTTGCTGGATCATCCATATTACAGATCACTTTATTGCAAATGTTTGTCGAATGAATCTCCATTATTATCAACGAAAAGCAATAAAAAAGCTCCCAAATCCAACTAGTTGTTTTTGGGAGCTTTTTACTATTTAGCAGATTTAGTTGTTATTCTTTTATTACTTTTTGCACTATCTGTTGGTCTTTGTAATTTATAATTAATAGGTATATACCCGTGCTAACATGACTGGTGTTTAGATGAAGATTATTTGTTTCGGCGGCTACTTTTCTTTCGATAATGATCTTACCATTAAGGTCGCTTAATCTAAGTGTAGCTTCAGAGTTTATAATAGGTAATTCAATATTTAATTGGTTGTTGAATGGATTTGGATAGGTTTTAATGGTTGTTTCTTCTTGTGAAATACCCGTACTACCCCCTGTTGTAACTGCCACTTCGTTGGATGCACCAGAAGTACCTCCCTCGTTGTAGCTTCTCAATCGGAATCGATAGTCTGTTAGAGGCTCCAAATCAGAAATCAGAAATACCTTAATAGTTGGGTTGATTGTATCAATTGGTACAAATGTATCATTCTCCCATTGTTCAATAATATAACCTTCTGAGTTTAATGATGCATCGTTCCAGGTAATAAATACGGATGTTTCTTGATATAGAGTAGCTTTAAGACCGTATGGACTATCTGGTGGCACTGTTTGGTTCAGCAAAATTACTTCAGCAGCACTGGCATATTTTGATCCGCTTATTTCAGAAAGAGCCTCGAATTTAACGTATCTGCCTGATACTTTATTTTCGAACATTACCTCTTTTAAATTGGTGTTGGCACTCATTCTTCCTGTTGCAATAGCATCTCCCCATGTATTAACATCATTACTTACATAAATAGCATAATCAGCAATAGTACCGATATCCATTCCATCTTGCCTTGGTAAATAGCGGAAACCAACCAAACTCATTTCTTCTCCAAAATCAACCGTCAAATAATGCGGATACCCCGGGGCTGTTCCACTATATTGAGTATGCCAATAGGTATTTTCATCTCCATCAAAGGCATATATGGCAGGTGAATATTCGCTATTTATTTCTTCGCTGCTAAAGTCAATTAAAGCAATATTTGCCGGACTGATATAACCTTTTTTAAGTGTTTTTATAATGGCAAGGTTCGATTCCGCCGAAGCAATATCGTCCTTAACCGCTTTTACGCGATAATAGTAGGTGGTTTCGTATTGCATGGTGGTATCGATGTAGGTGCTTTGATCTGTCGCAATAGTATCGATACAAGTAAAATACATTTCTCCTTCACTGGCACGCTCAATATAAAAACCGTCTTCGTTATCTGCATTATCTGTCCATTTTAGTTCAATGTAATTTTGCTTGTTGATTGAACTATTAAGTTGATCAGGTGCATTTACCGGATAGAATTGATTATTTAAATGAAATTCAATAATTCCGCTTCCGTAAGTGGCAAATCGTACACAATTAGTGCGTTTGATAAATTCAACATTAGTAAAGTCAACACTCGGAATGGGATCGTCCATCATTTGAAACCAACGATTATCTTGTATCGAGTACACCCAGGCTCCTCCATATCCACAAGCTGCAAATATAAATTGTTCGTCGGGTGAAAGTGCAAAATCACGAATCCTACTTATACTTAAACCATTGATTTTAGATGAAAATGTTTTTCCATTATTTTCTGAAACAAGGAAGTAATTTCCAACGCCTGCAAAGTATACTTTATTGGTATCAATCTGTGAAGCTTTAATCACTGCCTGATTCTTAGGATAGTTATAGTATTGATCGTTCGACTTTGGTTTTGTTCCATAATAAGACGTAGAGGTCCAGTTTTCACCTCCATCAGTTGAGTGTATAAATAATCCATTGTTTAAGGCAACATACCATAAATCGCGGTTCAGTTCAGAATAACCAAAGCTTCCTATTTCTGATCCGTATTTAGCATTGAAATCATATGGGTGGGCACTCTGAGTGATGGTTCCACTTGCTTCATCATAAGTGAATTTCTGAAGGTTGCTACCATAGGCTGCATAAATAGCGTCTTCATTCGGGTCAGGCGAAGCAATAATAGGAGCAGCCCACCAGTTTCCTAATCCGTCTAACACAGCTGAACCTCCGTTTTTGTCTGTAGCAAAATTATATTGATGTTTGATGCGACCATAATAAAACCATGTCCAGGCTGAAGTTTCGCGCTTAGAGAAACAGGTGCGCAATACATCTGTTCCATCAATATCCATGGTACTAACAACCATTCCTGTATCTTTATAAGCTGTAGCTCCCCGATCTTGATTGGCCATGTAAATGGAGTTAAAATTCTGACTGGAAGCTGCATCATAATGCATGGCATAACACGCACCATTATTACACCAGGTATAGGATTCTTTATCTTCAGGAGTTTCTGAGATATAGCATCCAAAATCTAAACCTACCAGTGTAATAGGAGTGCCGCCAGCTTTTTCGTAGGTGCGCATGTGTTGCATGTCCCATCCCAGTTTATATCCAAATCCATTCCATGTAGCTCCGTAATCGGTAGATAGTTTCATATCTTCAAAACCACTGATGAGCATATTGGGTTTATCGGGGCAAATTACTTCAAAAGCCCTGTCTCTACCTGCATTTTTCTGCTCCCAGGTAGCTCCTTCATCTGAAGAATAATATACGGTATAATTAGAGTTAATGGTTGACAAGTAAAAATGATATTGACCATCATAATAAGTAGCAGCAGCACTGGAAAGGTTGGTGCCTTCCAGTGTACTTGAGGAGGCTGTTTTTAGTTCAAAGTCGCCGGCTGATGGATTGAATTTATAGGTGTCGATTGTTTTTTGACTTTTTCTCCATACCCACATAAAAGCCTCGTTGGTATAAAAAGGTTTAGCTATGCGCATGTCGTAGGTAGAGATAGGAAAGCTAAGGCTTGATTCGGTATAGGTTGCACCGTTATCTGTTGAGAAATAGATATGATGATAGTTAGAATCATAGGTGTGAAGCACAATTCTTTTTGTGCCATTTGATGTAATTTCAAATATCTGATTCGACCAGCTTTGCGTTACATTAGCTCCGGTTGCAATATTCCAGGTTTGTCCTTCATCATCAGAATATTCCATTCTTCTCAGATCATCATTGCTACGAATTAAGCGAAAGGTGTTGTCAGTTAACAACGTTCCCATAAATACAGGGTTAGCAGTTGAGTTATCTGATGGATTCATTACAATTTTGTGGTTGAGCAATGTCCATTTAACCTCACTTTCGTATTCTAATTTATAAAGGTGACCGGCATAACTAACCACGTAAAAGACATTGCGCAGAGAATCGTAAGATGAGTTGTCTACACGATATCCATACCAGCCGGTTTGTGATAGTTTAGTCTTCCATTCGCCAGTAAGTTTTCCGTTGGCATAGGTACTTTCGTTGGTTGCAGTGCTTGATTTTAATCCAGATGATGATCTGCTTCTCAGATATTCTTTAAATCTGGCTAACTCTTCTCCTTCAAGAACAGGTTTGTCTGGCCGTTCTTCATTTCCAATTTCATTCTCCTCACTTAAGAGCTCTTCATTAGGGCTATATAAAATATAACCTATGGCCATGATTAGAGCGGCCAAAATCAGCAATACACTTTTATGTTTCATTTCTTTGGATTGAATATAACCGGATATAAATATTATAAATGACTTTCATCTCCGGTATTATTATCAGTATTCAAAGGAAATGTATTTTTACAAAGTTCTTTTTGAGAAATTCGAAATAAAACAATACAGAATCTGCAAACAAATAATTTGCCATGTTGAGAATCTGTAAAAAAAATCGGGGAAAAGGCTTGAATTGATAAGTGTTTTAGGTGTTGGTTGATGAGCTAAATAGATTTGGATAACCAAGGATCGAATCGTCATTAAATTCGTAATGTTCAGATCCGATCCTTTACACTTTTTACTTTTGAGTTGTAATTAGAACTCTATGCGATAGGTAAAATAAGGATACGCCATGGCCAGTCCGTGTTCCACTACTTTTTGTTGTCCAAAATCGTAAGCCCAGCCAAACATTTCTTTCTGCATCAATAGGTTTTTGGCTTGAAGGGTTAATACATGAGCCGTTTTTTGTCGGTTGATTTTGTAATTGACCGACAAGTCGACAAACAACTTCGGATCTTCCTGCCATTCGAAGGCGCGATTCTCATCCAAAATCACCATCTCATTCTGTTGCGATGCTTCCTGATCAGCCGGAGTAAATCGGTTTCCGCCCATAAAGGCAATTTTAGTATTTACGCCAAAGCTGTTGTTTTCGCGAACTCTCCACTCTTTACCTCCCAATAGGTTAAAAACGTAATTTCGGTTGAAAGAGGTATTGCGTTCAACGCCGTCGCCGCCTTTATATTTCGAATCAAAGATGGAAGCAGTAATCATATAATAATAGCCTTGTTTCATATACCTTTCAAGGGTTATATCAACGCCTATGTTAGTTCCGGTTCCATCGTTTACCAATGCTTCTTCAAAGTAGTCGTCCCACTGGTAGTTGAGCAACGAGTATGAGCTACCCTCAATAACCGGTACATCATACAACTGTTGATAATAGCCTTCAATTTTCAGTTTTAGGTTCGAGTTGATGCGGTACTCGTATCCCAGCACGTAATGATTGGTTTTAGTTACCTTCAGATCGGGATTTAAAAGATGTCCATCGTTATTAGTCGCTTCATAAAATCGCAATAGTTCAGGTCGGCTATGTTTTCCGTATGCCAGACTGATGGAGTGTTGAGGACGAAAGCGCCAAACCGTGCTGATGCGTGGTTCAACAATTATTTCATCGTTCATATCAAAGTACGAAGCTGTTATACCTCCAATCACATCAAAAGTGGAAGCAATACGCCATTTGCTTTGAGTGAAGAACTGTGCCTGACCAATATTTCCTGATTGATCAGCAATGTGTATTAAATCCGAACCTTCTGTAGGATCAGGATTTCCGTTTACCATTATGCTGTAATGAGTGTTGGTATAACGAACTCCGGTTCGGTTGGTATGGCGGTTCCCGAATTTATGATTGATGTAGCTGCTTAAAAGTAACCGCGTGTTGTCTTCGTTATGATTTGCCATTGGAATAATGCTGCCATCGCGTTGCCACTGATTACTCTCCATACTAAATTTATCGTAGCTAAGCGCCACCGATGATTTCAGATAGGTTTTAGATCCGGTATTAATTTGATGTGAGATGCCCGTAGCTGCAATGTCTGAACCCGTTGAATATTGGTTGTTGTCAAAAGTGTTGGTCCAGGTGTTGACATCCTCATCCGGATCGAAAGCAACGCTGCTGATTCCGCCAATTCCCCATATTGAGAAATCACCTGCTTGTTGTATTGGAAGATGCACCTTAAAACTTAAATCCTGGTAATTGGGCATGCCAAAGTTGCCATCCACAAACTCACCAATTAATCCCATGGTTGAGTAGCGATAGTTAAACAAAAAGGTGGCATCTCCGTCTTTTTTAAACGGCCCTTCAGCACTGATGTCGATACCTTGCGAACCCACCTGAAAGGTGGATTGTAGTTTTTCGTTGCTTCCGTTGCGGAACTTCATATCAAATACCCCCGACATGGCATTTCCGTATTCAGCCGGGAAAGCTCCGGTGTAGAAATCAGAATTATCAAGCATGTTGACACTAAAAACCGTTTCGATACCTCCTCCGTTGTTAACCCCATTCAAATGGTTGGGAGCTGGAATCTCCACATCCTCTAACTTCCATAAAATTCCTTTGGGGGCATTTCCACGTATAACAATGGCATTGTCGTTAACACCTTCCGACATGGTTACACCAGCAAACGAACTGGCTAATCGTGCCGGGTCGTTCCATCCTCCCGCATACCTGCTTGCTTCTTCCACACTAAACGATCGGGCCGATAAAGCTGCCATATTGTTTTGCGCCTTATCTTTTCTAAACTCTGGTTTAACAGTTACTTCATTTAGTTGCTGAAAGCTCTCTTTCATGTTTACATTTAATACAAATGCTCTTCCTGATCGAATTTCCAACTCGTTAAAAATAGTTGGATCATATCCCATAAAACTAAACTGAACACGTTGACGACCTAATGGAATATCAGGCAACTCGTAATTACCATTGAAATCAGTAACCGTTCCAATAGGAGGGGTGGAGCCAATTAAAATAACATTTACTCCGGGTAAAGGCTGATGTGTATCTGCATCTAAAACTCTTCCTTTAATTGATTGGCTCAATTCCTGCCCCCAAATGCCGTTCATAATAAAAGTAAGAACGGCAATTAATACTAATCCTTTTTTCATGATAAAATCCAATTACTTTTTGTTTTTCGTGAGCGAAAGTAGATGCTATAACAAGTTCAGTCGTTCCAATTTATGAATGCGAACCTGTTTTTGGGAGTTCGAACGGTAAAATTGTTGAATTGTTTAACCGTTTAGTTGTTGAACTGAGATGCTATTCAATTTAACGATTCAACAAATAGGCAACTCAACGATTCAACAGTTCTACAATAATTCAGATTGCCGTCTTTTTAAACTCAGTTGGTGTTTGTCCGGTAAGTTTTTTAAATGTGGTATTAAATGACGTTTTAGAATTAAAGCCCGATTCGAAAGCAATGGCTAAAATAGTATAATCGTGCGACTGGTCTTTTAGAAGTTCTTTGGCTTTTTCAACACGATGTTGGTTCACAAACTGAAAGAAGTTTTGATTAAAACCATTGTTGATGGTGTACGACAATTGATGAGGTGTGATCTCCAGCATATCAGCCAGTTTAACCAGGTTAAGGTCGCTGTCAAGGTGTGGTTTTTCTTTTTGCATAATCACTTCCAGTTGATTCTTGGCAAATGCCAATTCCTTGTCGGGTATTAATTTGCGCTTAGTGGGTTCAGACTCATTCTCATCTTTGTTGAGATACTCCAGCTCTTTTTCTCGCCCTTCTTTAATTGGGAAAATTTCTTTTTGGCGTAATGAAAAATAAGAGATCAAATAAATGGCTGCCACGTTAATTCCGTTAACCAGAATTCCTGGTTTGTCGGAATCGAAAAAAAGATTAACAACCACTACTACAATGCTGGTTATAAAAATTTGGATAATAATATACTCTAACCAAACGAGATCTCTTCCTTGATTATTAGAGGTGAATTTTTGTATTTTCTTTTTGTGGTTTCTGATTTTGATATACGATAAGGTTGTATAAAACAAAGCCTGAAAAGAAATAATACCAATAATAAAATAATTAAGCCAACTTGTTGATCCGTTATTTTGCAGTTGTATAGAAAGAGCAACAGTGTAAAGTAAAGGTAAAACTAGATGGATAAGGTCTTTAAATTTGTATTTGTAAAAAGGATTTGAATAGAAGATAATGGTAAAATACAATAATGGGGTTATTAATATTTGTATGCTTCTGATGATAGTACTTAAATCTTGACTTAATAAATGATTAGCAGTAATGTCTACCATTTCATCCACCCAAAAGGAAGCCCAGAAAAGCAAAAAGATACCGAAGTAGTAATTCCCTTTTTGGTTAATTTTCCAAGGATTAGAAATATGAATAAATCCCAGAAGAGTTAGGGATCCAACCAATAAAACAACCAAAAGAGTATTTACAGCTTCGCCAACCATCTTTCCAAAATCTGTTTAAGGTAGAAAAATAGGTATTTTAATGCTGTCATCATAATCAATGAATTATAGGTTATAATTTATTTATACTGATAAAAAAACGACTAACACTTATGGTGTAGAATTATATTATTTTTGTTAAATTTGAAATGTTACCTAGTCCGAATTAATATGAAATTATGCTTTACTATTGTGTTCTTTAGTGTGTATTCGTCACTAAATATACTCTCACAAAAGACTGAATTAACTACTCTTCCTGATTATGATTCAGGTGTTTCCACTTTTTTTATTATAGATGAAGCGGTTATTTGTTATCCTGCCGGAGATCACCTGCAATTTTGGGATATTAAAAAAAATGAGATTATAGATACTTATCAATATTCTTTAAACTCTAAAGTTGTAGCTCTAATTAGCAATAACGAATCTGAATATTTATTTGCTGGAACTAAAGAGGGTGACCTGTTGGTTTTTTCAAAACAAACAAAAAATTTAGTTTATAAAAAGGAAGTAGACTCTTCCGGAATAACCAGTTTATCGCCAATTATATACAAATCCAGAATGTTAATAGGATGTTCTAATGGAAAAGTATATGAGTTAAATATTAATGGACAAGATGAGCCTAGGTTATTTTACAATTGTGAAGAATCGATAACAGCCATTCAATATTCTGAAAAGCTTGATTTGGCTCTTATTGCCAGTGGAGAAGGTGTTGTAGAATTTTTTAAGGGGCCAGCTTTTAATTGGTTAACACGCACCAAGGTTAGCAAAAAATGGATAAGAGATCTGGTAGTGGATGAAACGAAGAATAGGCTGTTTGCTGTTGGCGACGAAGGTGTTTTGTGGGAATGGAAAGTTGATAAGGATGGTGGATTAACTTTTTTAAGAAGTCAAAACGTTTGGAGTAATTGGATCTTATCTATAGATGTGAAGCAAGGTGGGGGAGTAGTTGCAATGGGAGGCCTAAATCATAAGCTGCTAGTGTATACTAATTTTGCTAGCTACGAAATGAAACTAAAAGGTCCCATAACTCAAGCAGAAATAATTAAAGACAAAGGGACGCAATTAAAAATTGTTTGTTGTGTGCATGAAGTTGGGATACAGATAGTACCTCTTGTTGATATGAAATATAAAAGTTCTTTTTAAAAATTATGCGACGTTTATTATTTTTTGTTTTAATACTTGTTTGTGCCAAAATCAATTTGTTAGGGCAATCTGATTTTAGACCAGGCTGTATTATCACACATTCGTTAGATACTGTACATGGAATGGTTGACTATAGAGGCGATATTAGAAATATGAAGGTTTGTTCCTTTAAGAAGCAAGAAAGTGAAATGGTTACAGAGTATCTTGCAAAAGATATATTTGGATATCGATTTGATGAAGGCAAATTTTATATCTCGAAATATATTGAAAGTGAGAGTGTGGAAGATACTGTTTTTGTAGAGTTTCTTCTAAGTGGAATTCGTAACCTTTACTATTATAAGAATCATAATTTTTCAGCCTACTACGTTGATGACGGTGAAGGATCTTTGTTGGAACTTGAGAACAATGAAGTTAATATAAAAAGAAATGGAACATCATATATATACGATGACCAAAGGTATAGAGGTATGTTAACCTATATATTTCAAGATTGCCCTGAATTGAAAAGTGATATTAATAAAACTAATCTTTCGCATAAATCACTTATAAATATTACAAAAAAATATCATGATTATAAATGTGATGATGAAGTATGTATTATTTATGAAAAAGAGTTGCCAGTTTTTACAATAGAAGTAGAACCCAGCATTGGTTATTCTTTGGCAAGTTTAACTTTTAATGATGGGTATTATTTTAATGAAATGGATTTTACAGCAAGTCATTCAGCTCAATTGGGTGTTACTCTTAACATGAAACTGCCAAAGTTAAACGAGAAAATGTCGCTGGCTTTTTCGGGTTTGTTAAATAAAGACTATTTCTACGCAACCAGTTCAGATGAGTATTGGAATAATAGAGTTGTCAATAATTATTACCATGTACATACCTTTAATTTATTGACAGGCATGGAATTAAGGTATACTTATCCCAAAGGAAATGTACGACCGGAAATTTTCGCAGGTGGCTTTATTAACTACTTACTGGATAGTGAGGTAAAATATGAAGTGGAAAATGTGATAAGTAGCACTGTGTCAACAAAATATGCTCAATTAGATGTGTTAGAAAAATCATATCAGGGCTTAATGGGAGGCATTGGGTTAAAGTACCGTCTTTTTACATCACTGACAGTTTTTAATAGATTGAGATATAATCATTATATTAATTCTGAAAAGAATGGTGTAGAAACCGTTATTAGTTCTCTTAATATAACAATGGGTGTAATATTTTGATTATGCGCTATATAATTTTAATAGTAATACTATATGTTCTTTGTTTTCATTTGGGTTGCCAAAAAGAGGTGGTTGATTCAAAAGAATATCCAAGGGTAAGTACCTTAGGGGTAACTAATATTAATTCCGAAGGAGCTACTTTTAATGGCGAGGTGTTATCGTCGGGAAATACCCCAATTATTGAGCAAGGTTTCTTCTGGGATACAACAGCTGTATTGGGGGACAATTCAAAAAATAAAATTTTACTGGAAAATATTAGTAAAACCGGAAGGTATAAATACCGAATGTCTGGTAGTTTGTATAAAAACCAGAAATACTATGTAAAAGCATTCAGTAAAACTCAGGAATATCTTGTTTTTGGAGATGTTGTAAGTTTTCATAGCAAAGGAAGTAAACCCGTTCAAATTACATCATTTAATCCTTCTGTTGGGTCATGGGGCGATACTATATCCATTAAAGGGCAAAGGTTAAATGGTATAGGTTATAAAGTTTATTTCGGAAATTTACAGGCTGAGATTCTTTCGTCTTCAGATAGTATTATGGAGGTGATTGTACCTTCAAAATTGAACGAAAAGAGGGTGAAAATATTAATTGAATCTCAGGATGATACTATAAGTTCAGTTGAGTATTTTAATTATAGAAGTCCCGAAGTTTCAGGAATAAGTGTACTTAACGGAACTTTCAATGATGAATTGATAATTACCGGAAGAAATCTATGTGGTCATGATGCTGATAATGTAAAAGTTTATTTCAACGAAACAGCAGCAACTATTCTTGAAGTATCATCTAATAAGCTGAAAACAACTGTTCCATCAGGTGTAACTAAGAATGAATTGCAGGTGTGCGTAATGGTTGATGGAAGTAAAGATTGTTACAATGAATTATTTCAATTAGTAGCACCCGTTATAGAAAGTGTTTCAGACGACAAAGTCTTTATTGGAAATACTCTGGGTATAGAAGGTCAGAATTTTAATCCGCTACCTGAGCAGAATGTTGTTTTAATTGATGGTAAGGATGCAGAAGTAATTGAGGCATCAGCTACCTATCTTAACGTTGTTATTCCAGATGGTATATATATTACAAGGGATGCTTCTGTCAGTGTTACTGTGGCAACTCAGGAATATGTTTATGATGGAACGGTGTATATTGCTGATTTATGGTTAAAAAAAGGCTCTATCCCGGATCACGGGTATAATACATCTGCAGTTTTTAATTTTAGTTCTGGAGGTTTTGGTTATACAGCTTTTAATACAGAATCAGGCAAAGTTCTAATGTATAAATATTTACCTCAATTAAACGAATGGCAAGAGGAAGGTTATTTTCCAGTGGATAGCAGGAATAAAATGGTATCGTTTGTTATTGACCATTTTGCATATGTTGGAGGTGGGAATGACAATGAAGACTTTTGGAAATATGATATATTAAATAAAACCTGGGAACGTATAAGTGATTTTCCTAAAACAGGGGTTAACAGAATGACTTCTTTTGTTATATATGGTAAAGGATATATTTGTACAGGTGAGCAAACTGATAATTTCTGGCGCTATGATCCTACTTCTGATCAATGGGAACAATTAGATGATTTCATCCCGGAAGAGAACTGGTCAGCCAGAGCTGATCTATCTTTTGTAATAGATAATAAGGGATATATCATGACTTGGAATGGAAATAGTGGAGTAGATCAACTATGGCAATACAATCCTTTAACCAATATGTGGATTAAAAAGTCTAATCAGAAAGAGTATCAATTCTACAGTGGTAGGTGCGTATTTGCTCTTGGTCAAGATGCATACCTGATTCCCGGTGCCTACGATGCAATTTGTTATAAATATAGCTCAATTTACAATAGATGGAGTGCAGTTAAGTATCTTGATGGTAGACAACAGGCTGTCTGTTTTACCATAGACGATGTTGCATTTGTTGGAGGAGGGCATAACTTTTCAACTTCACTATCAGATTTTAACGAATTCAAACCTTAGCTAGAAAAAATGAACACGATAAGAAATGCTTTACTCCTCGCAATATTTAGTTTAATCTTTGTGAATTGTCAAAAAGACTATCAGAAATCTGATATTCTAGTTCTATCGACCAAGAAAGTAGCAATTAATGGTTCAACAACTAACGGTGTTACCTTTTCTGCTTCCATATTACTTGATAGTGAGGATGCCATTTTAGAGCAAGGGTTTGTGGTGGCTTTGAATATGAAACCAACCATAGAGGATGAATTGCTTCATGTACAGGAATTAGGTAACTCAGATTTTTCTTTAAAGTACAACAATGTTCTTATCCCAGATACAATGTATTATGTAAGAAGTTTTGTGAAAACTGAAAAACATCTGGTTTATGGTAATGAAGTAGAATTCTATTCAAATGGTTCGCAACCGCCAGTTATATCAAAAATAGAACCTTCGGTTGCTTTTTGGGGTGATACCATACTTATAACAGGAGAAAACTTCGATAAGTATGGAAAGAACAATAAAGTACTATTTGACCATTTTCTATCTAAAAAAGTGTGGGGGGGTGAGGATACAATTTATGCGATTGTTCCTGCTGAATTAAATAAGAAGGAAAGTGAGGTCTCAGTTAGTCTTTATGAACAAGATTCTAAAAACACCATAAGCTTTGAAATATTTTCACCAATAATAGAAAAGGTGAGTATTACAGAAGGTCAATTCCCGGATACAGTATTAATAAGTGGAGATTGGTTTAATACTGAAAATGTAAATGTTTTGCTTGATGGATATGAATGTAAATTATTGTCTGGTAGTAAAGATAAACTTTCATTTATTGTTCCATTCATTGGTGCTGGTGGTGAATATTCTCTCCAATTAAGTCAGGCTGGCGAAAAAATAATAGTAGATAATGATTTTCAATATAATAAACAGGAGATATATGGGTTGCCAGAGGACGGAGTGTTTTATGGAGATAAAATGGTGATTACAGGTAATAACATTGACTTTAGAAGGTTTCCATTGACGATTTATGTGGATAATCACTTTATGAATGTCGCTAATTACCACAAATATCAAGATTCAATTATTTTCAGCTTAACAAACGTATTTTATGAATTGAAAAAGGATAACGCCTATTACATAGAACAAAAAATAAGTAGAGATAAAATTTTCGAGAGTATATTCAGCTTTAAAAATCCACATATTGAGATGATAGATATGGAAACTATTGTCAATGGTACTTTAATGGTTAATGCTATGGGATGTTCTTTTGGCATGGTTTATCTGCAAGGACCTGTTACAGAATCTCATTATTTAACAATGACTAGAAATAAGGGAGAATGGTCATTACGATATGATTTGTTACCAGGATTGTATCAATTTTACTATGAAAGCGAAATCTTGGGTAGATCAGAAACCAATGAATTTACTATTCTGGAACCCCAATTGAACTCTTTGGAAAAGAATAGTTATAGTAGAAAGGATGAACTAATTGTTGTAAATGGAGATAATCTTCCAATTAACATGTGGTCAGGGAATACTAATTTTAAGATAAAGCACTTAGATTCTGATCGTGTTTTTCACTTTAATGGTAGGGTCGAAAACCTAAAAAACAATCAGATTAATCCTCTGTGGTTAATTGGCAAAGGAGAATATGAGATTTACCTAGAACTTAGAGGGGAGAAGATAAGTAACGCACTATCTTTTACTTTTGAAGATGATTTTGAATATGTTGATAGTGTTGCTGGTTTTGTGAAGCCCCCTAATTGGAATACTAAAGGATTAAAATGGAAAGACAATCTTTTTATAGGAGATGGATGGCATAGTTATTTAGTGAATCTAGATTCAAAAGCAATTAAAGGGGTAGAGGGAATAGAATCTGCATTAATGGATATAGTTAGAGTTGGAGACAATGTATTTTTTCTTGATGAATTTGGTATGATATACACTATTGAAGATGTGGTTGATCAATGGCAGGCTTCAGCAATTGAAATGTCGGAGTTGGTTGATGCCACTTTTCTACGTGACAATGAATTATGGTATATTACACGTAATGGAAAAGTTTATAATTATAATGGTGGTGATATTCAATTTTTCGGAAGCATTCCAAATTATGAAAGATCTATATATGCTTATGCTAATAACTATGAATTATTCTTGTTTAAGCAAACTAATGTTGAAATAAGAGACATAAACTCATTACTTGTTAATGAAGTGATTGAATATGATATTGATGACTTTATGTGGACGGAAAAAAACTTTGTACCTTCAAAAAATGGTATAGCCATTTATCATAACCGCACCTTTAGTTTTTTTGATCTAGACAATCGCACGTTTTCATCTCCAAATGAATATGGTCTTCCCGGTTATTATGAAAGCGTATTATTTAATGATGATAATGATGACCTATTTCTTCTGAATGAAAATTTTATTTATAAATACTAACTATGAAAAATAAAATCACTTTTATCATATTACTCACTCTAACAGTTAATTCAATTAGTACATTTTCTCAACTTTTGGAAACCAAGCATATTATTGGAATTACAGGTGGATATGGAACGTTGTCAGGAAGTGGAAATAATAATATGTTTTTCCCTGATGAAGTAGGACTTACGGGCTTTAATATTGATATATCATATGGGCACAAGATGTATTCATGGCTTTCGGGGGGGGCTGTTTTAGGTTATTATCAGTTCTCAGATCCAACTTTATACACCGGATTTGCTCAAATAAGTTCAGATGGAGGGAAGCTTATTTCTTTTGGTCCTCAGGTAAATATTCATTCTCCTCATAAAGAGAATGGTTTATTAAATAGTTTGCGTTTTGGATTGGCAGCAGCACCTCAATTTCATTATTACTCCGGAGAAAGAATGCTGTTAGTAGATAATGAGGTGATTCCGTTAACCGAAGCTGAAGTCATTGATGCAAAATTTGAAAGTACAGATTCAAGTTCTGGTTTTAGCTATAAATTGAGTCCTGAGATTAATTTCCGCTTTTCACAAAGAGTTGGAATAAAGTTAGCATATCATCTTCAATATTCTAATATCTATACCGGGTATGATAGCGAAAGTACTTATCTGCATTCTTTTATGGGTGGTTTAATAATAACCTTGGGTAATTATCGTCACATATTCATGTAAAAACAGTTATTTCAAACTATTTAGCTTTTAAGGAATGAAGGTCTTGATATCCATATCTTTGCTGTTTTTGTTTCTCTTATCTTGTAATAAAGAAAAACAATCTGAATTACCCCTTTTATTAACGAATCAGGTTAATGAAATTTCAGAAGAAGGAGCCTATTTTTCTGCAAATGTTATTAATGGCTATAGCTCAGAAGTGCAAGAGTATGGCTTTACTTGGAGCAAGGAAGAAAATCCCATTATTAAAGAAGATGAAAAATATGTGATGTATGAGCCTTTTGATGGAGGTGAATTTGGACAGCAAATAACAACTTCTCTAAAAGAAGGAGAGACTTATTATATGCGTAGCTATATGCAAACTAAAAGCTCCATTACTTATGGTAATCAGGTTATGTTTGTGAGTTTAGGAAGTTCTGCTCCAATTATTGAGGATTTTTATCCTAAAAAGGGTAACCTAAATGATACAATAACTATTACAGGACAGAATTTTAGTTATGTATCAATTAATAATTCAGTTAAGTTTAATACCTCAATTGCTCGTATTTTAAAAGTTAGTCAAGACACAATTGTTGCAATGGTCCCTCCATGGTTAAGTAGTGTAAAGTCTGATGTTTCTGTAACCATTTTCAATAATATAGAAATTGCTGAAGAACAATTTGAATTAATTACACCAGAAATACTTGATTTTAGCCCAAATACAGGAAATTTTGAAACTTTGGTTACCATAAAATGCACAAAACTATCTAATACCAAAACATTAAAAGTTTTTTTTGATGATTTTCAGGCTGATATAGTGGAGGTTTTTGACGAAGAGATTATTGTAAATGTGCCAGATGATTTAAATAAACAGAGTTCTGAGGTAAGAGTTGAGTTAAATGGGTTCTCTTCAGTTGCATCACAAAAATTTGAATTACTACCTGTGGAATTATCACATTTTTCTCCAGAAATTGCTCTAACAGGTAGTACAATTCTGATATCAGGAGAGAATTTTAGTCCGCTTGCAGAAAATAACTTCATATATGTTGGAGGAATGCTAGTTGAAATAGTTAAGGCAAGTTCAAACGAAATTGAGATAAAATTACCCACGCAAGATGAAATAATTTATCCTTCTCGAAATTTATCTTTAACAGTTCAAGTTGCAGAGCAGGAATGGACTTTTGATGATGAACTGATCATAAATGATCAGTGGTTCAGACTTAAAAATGCACCAGAAGAATTATTGTCATCAGATTATTTGTATAGTTATATTAGTTGTTTTTCTGATAACTCGAGAGCATATATTGGATTAAATAACAGTAAAGTGTTTTTCGAATATGATCCTTCTCAAGATAAATGGAAAAGACTAAAGGATTTTCCCGGTAGTAAAAGGTTTAATGGAGCCGGTTTCGTTAATGGAGACAATGTTTTCTTTGGAACAGGTCTTTCTAATTCTTCTTATCGTGTTTTTTATAAAGATTGGTGGAAATATAATATTAAGGATAATACATGGACGCAGCTTCAAGATTTTGATGGTAAAGAGCGCACAGCTGCTATTGCTTTTAAAGTTAATAACTCGGGTTATATAGGTACAGGAGGTGGAAGTGGTATCATCGAATATCTCAGCGATATTTGGAGGTATGATGAAAACGCAGATTCTTGGATTATGGTAGCAGATTATCCTGAGGAAATGTCTTATGGACTAGCTTTATCAACAAGTTCTCAAGCTTTCGTGGGTTTAGGTATAAATTTTGCTACGGATATTAAGTATATGTATAGATATGATCCGGATAGTAATAAGTGGACCAAGATAAAAGATTTTCCACAAGGTGGGGACAATAACCGATCGTTAGGTTTTGTTATTAACAACCAAGTATATGCCTCCATAGGGTATTGGAATCCATTTTATAAATGGAATGCACCATATCAATCTTGGAATGAAATAGAACCAGTTGATTTGATTGACAAGCGAAATGCCATTGCATTTAGTATAAACGGGAAAGGATATGTAGGATTGGGAATGAATAACTGGATGTGGGAATATGATCCATCAAGATAATAGATCATAATTGCCAAATTATCAGCATCACCGGCTCGCGTTCCATTGCACTAAAGTGTATTGAAAGAGCAAGTAAGTAATTTATTTATGAATAATCAATTGATTCATTGTAAATGAATGGTACATGTATACGGTTTTTCTAAAAAACATTTGTGATTTCCTAACTTCTTCTTAAGATCTTCGTATTAACTTTATTATATGTTACTGAATACTAAAACTTATTTGTATTTTTATTAGCATATTGGTAAGGGGGTAAAAAAAGAAGTTATTAGAATACAGGAATTATATAGGCATATTTTTCTGTTGCTGTTAATTAGTTTAATGGTGCACAAAAGTAATGCGCAACCCGAAGAATTAAAGTTCAGGTACTTCAACCAAAAGCAAGGTCTATCAAATACCTTTATCACCTCTATTACAAAAGATTCAACCGGATATATTTGGGTTGGAACTATTAATGGACTCAACCGTTTTGATGGTAGGGTATTCACACCCTATTACGATAATTCAAAAGATACAACTCAGCTGCAACACTATTATATTACCACACTTTTTATTGATAGTAAATCAACTCTTTGGGTAGGCACTCAAAATGGGTTACACTCATATAATAACTTTAAAGATAACTTTCGCAGATATCATATAGATGGGGCTAATCGTAAAGGTGAAGCAATTAATATAGGTTGTATTGCAGAGAATAGTGAAGGAGACATTTTTGTTAGTGTTGATGCTTCCTTATATAAATACCATAGAAAAGAGAATGTTTTTAGGCATTTTATAGATGCTCCAAAAGGAATGATAAGTAAATTTATTTTCGATTCTCATGATAATATATGGATTGGATCCATGGCAAATGGAGGATTGTCTTATTACAAGAATAATACAGGGAAGTTATTAAACTTCTCATCTTATGAATTGCCATCCAGGGTGCCAACTGAAAATATTCAGGATTTAGAATTGAATAATGATACTTTATGGATAGGGTCCAGAGGGCAAGGGTTGATATCATATGATATCAATAAAAAGGTGTTTACAAAACACCCTGTCGGGTTGCCTGATACAGATCATATTGTTGACATAATGATTTCTACTGAAGGAAAAATATGGTCGATTGATTATACTGGATTAAAATTCTATAATAAGGAATCAAAGAGCTTCTACGGTTATTATTTCTACAGTGAGGATCCGCAAAGTATACGAACATCACCGGCAATTATTTATCAGGATAATCAAAATAATATATGGGTTGGACATAATGGCGAAGGCTTGGGGTTAAGAGTACCTCCAAGCGGATTTCAAAGTATTTTTAATAATAAAGCTCATAAATGGTATTTGAACAATGTTGGAGTTAACGCTATTACAAAGGATGTTAATGGTAGTCTTTGGATTGCTAATAGCGGTCCGGGGATAACTATTTTTGATTATGGACATTGGAAGAAAGAGGAAAAATGGCATGATCAAAACAAGCCGCATGGTTTAGGGGCCGGAACAGTATTTAGTTTGTATACCGATACCGAAGGAGTTACCTGGGTAGGTACTTATGAGGGAGGATTGCAAAAATATGATTCGGAAAAAAATCGTTTCGTCAATTACCGTTACAACCCTGCTGATTCATCTTCTATCTCAAGCAATGATATTCGTTTAATTACAGAGGATGTAAATAACGATTTGTGGCTAATAACATACGGTAAAGGGATAGACAGATTTGATAAAGATAACAAACGCTTCATTCACTTTAACACTGAAAACTCAGGTTTAGCTAATCCATATGTAAATGATATTTTGTGTGCGTCAAGCGGAGATTTGTGGGTGGCAACAGTGTGGGGACTGAGTATGATGCCAAAGAATACTGATCAATTCAAAAATTTTTATTTTAATTCTGATGATTCAACTTCCATTAGTAGTAACAATGTTTTTGTACTATTTGAAGATAGTAAAGGAAGGATATGGGTTGGAACGGATAATGGGCTGAACCTATATTCTGCAGATGGTACATTTCAACGTTTTGATCGTACAAAGCTTAAAACAACAATATGTGGTATTCAGGAAGATGGACATAATGCAGTATGGCTAAGTACTTATAATGGAATTATCAGACTTGATCCAGAGTTAGGTGATATTCAGTTGTATGAAGGAATGGAGGCAGTGAACAACAATAGCTTTGTTCCCAGATCTCAGTATAAAGATTGGGAAGGTAGAATATACTTTGGAGGAACAAAAGGTATCACTCATTTTATGCCTGATGAAGTGACTACAAATATTTATCCTCCAGATGTAGTGTTTACCAATTTGCACGTGTTAAATCAGAATACACAACCTAATGATTCATCATCCATTCTTGATAAGCATATTAATTATGCCAATTATTTCGAGATTGAGTATGATGATAAAATCATCACCTTTGAGTATTTAGGATTATCGTATAATAATCCTGAAGACAATATGTATATGTACAAATTGGATGGTTTGCATGATGGCTGGCAATCTCCAACCAAACAAACTACAGCAAGTTTTACTAATCTACAGCCAGGTAAATATGCTTTTCAAGTAAAGGCTGCTAACAATGATGGGGTATGGAGTGCGAATGTAGCAAAGGTATCATTTAAGGTGAAGCCTCCATGGTACAGGACTTCCATATTTATTGTTTTGGTGATGATTCTGTTTGTAATTATTGGTTGGATTACTCTAAATATTCATTCGTTGCGAATCAGGCGTCAGCGTAAATTGCTGGCTATACAAGTACATAAAAAAACGAGAGAACTAAGGCAGACAAACGAAGAATTACTAACTCAGGCGGAATACCTGGATAATCTAAACAAGTTGCTAGAAGAGAGGCAAGCTCAGCTAGAGCAACAATCCAGAATATTATCTGAAAAATCCGATGAACTTGTAAGTAGTAATAAGCGGCTGAAAGAACTCAATACAACTAAAGACAGGCTGTTTTCAATAATAGCTCATGATTTAATCAGTCCTTTTAATACCATTTTGGGTATGTCAGAGCTTTTAATGGGGGCAGAAGAAGAAGGAGAAGCACACGAGCGAAAGAAGTTAGCTCGTAACGTTAATATTTCAGCCAGCCATATTTTCGATTTACTCCAGAATTTGTTGATGTGGGCAAAAGGCCAAACGAAGGAGGTGAAAGTATCGCGTCACAAATTTACGGTTAGAAATGCCATTCATACTTCAATTACACACTTGAATGAGGCTTTTCAACAAAAAGACATCCAATTTAGAATTGAGTGCGAAGAAAGTATGGAGGCTTTTGGCGATATCGATATGTTTAAGACTGTGGTCAGAAATTTAGTTAGTAATGCTATCAAGTTTACAAAAACAAATGGTATAATTAAAGTAATTGCCAGGGGTCAAGGTAAAATGGTAGAAGTTACGGTTGAGGATAATGGAATAGGTATTGCTCCGGAAAAAATACCCTTTGTTTTTGAACAGGAAGGATTAAGAAGTACCTACGGTACATCGGGCGAAACCGGAACTGGCATAGGTTTATTCTTATGTAAGGATTTAGTTGAGAAGAATAACGGTTCAATTAATGTTCATTCGGAACAGGACAAAGGCACAAGGTTTGTTTTTACTATACCAAGAGCCGTTGAGTGACTACTTTATTTACATTTAGTAAGTTATAATCATTGTTGTTGATATTATACTTTGACTCTTTACTTTTTTCTTCGTAAATTAATTAATATTCATGCAATCAATTTTGTTTGCTGGGGATTGTATGGAAGAAGGAGAGAATAATCCGATACATCGGGGCAAAGAGAGTATCAATGGATGGGGAACGAAATATTCTGAACTGCTGGATGATTGATTTTCCATATCAATCAAAGTATGTTAGTGTTCAAAATATCAAGACTCATTATATTGATGAAGGAAATAGTGAACAACCAATAATACTATTACTTCATGGAGTGCCTACCTGGTGCTATTTATTTCGAAAAATTATTCAAGAACTGATAAGTGCAGGATTTAGAGTAGTTGCCCCTGATGTACCAGGTTTTGGTTTAACATTTAGGCCTTTGAATAGTGCATTTTACACTCTCCAAAACCTTACTAGTTGGTTAGGTGCCTTTCTGGAAAGACTTAATTTTAAAAAGTTAACCATTGTTGGACATGACTGGGGAGCAATAATAGGAACAAATTATGCTGTTTGTAATCCTGAATTAATAAACGGATTGATGATCTCTAATGGATTTGTTCCCTGGGGTGATTGTCGATTACCCATGCTTTTAAAGGCATGGAAAGTTTTTTCACAATATTCACCCTGGATTCCTGTCGGATTAGTCGTGTGGTTGTTTTCAAAAGTACGTTTGTCTTTTAATGAGATAAGCAACTACAATAAACCGTTTAAGCAACAAAGTCGGAAAGCATTGAGACTAATTCCAGCACTATTTCCATTAGGAAAATCAATAACAGATTCAATCTGGAAGCAGTTAATAACGGCATCGTTCCCCATAACAACCATATTTGGTAAAAATGACCCCATCACATTTTCTTTTTATGAAGAGTTGAAACAAAGATTAAACTCGAGTTCTGATCATGAGCATTTTCTTATCGACGGTGGACATTTCCTGCCGGAAGATGCCGGATATGAAATGGCTTCTATCATCAAAAAAAGAGTTAATGAAACCATTATCATCTAGTCATATTGAGAGTATAGGAGTTAAACTGCCGGATCGTATTGAGACAATCTCGGAGCTCACTGAAAAAATAGTTTTACCTGTTTGCTCCAAATTAGAAGATGTGAGCGGGATAATAGAGCGTCGCATATGTTCGGGAGAGGAAGATGCATTGTTCTTATCGTCAGAAGCAGCGCTTGATTGCTTAAGCCATTCTGAATTTCAGGCTCACGAAATTGAAATGGTGATTTGTTGCTCAATTTCAAAGTTTAATCATCAACTTGAATATCAATATGAGCCTGCTTTATCGCTATAAATCAGACAAAAAATAGGGGCTGATCATGCCATTTATTTTGATATAACCAATGCGTGTGCCGGAATGATTTCGGGTGTATTGATTGCAGATAATTTCATTAAACAAGGCATTGTTAGAAACTGTATGGTAGTTAGCGGAGAGTTTATTTCTACAATTGCTCATAATGCCTCCAAAACAATATCAACTTTCGATACCAAGGAATTGGCTTCTTTAACTGTTGGTGATGCAGGTGCTGCTGTTATACTTTCAAGAAACGAAAGTGATGCAGGTTTTGAAGTGTTGGAGCAAAATACATATGCCAGGTATCAAAATCTCTGTTACGGTGCTTTAAGCACATCGTTTCCGGGTGCATATATGCAAACTCTTATGAAAAAACTTCACAAAGCAGCCTTGGATGAGTCCGCAGATTTTATTGAGGTATGCCTGAAGAAACATCAATTGTCGTTTGATAAAATAGATATTCTTATTCCACATCAAACATCTCAAAAAGCAATTAATATTGGAGCAAAACGATTACTTAATCATTTTAAAGTAAAGAAGGTTCCAAAGGTGGTATCAAATCTTGAGCTGTATGGCAATACTGCCTCAACCACTCATTTTATTGCTTTATATCATCTGTTGATGGCAAAGAAGGTGCAAAAAGGAGAAAGAATAATGCTTCTCAGTCATGCATCGGGATTAGTGATGGGATTGGTTGTATTTAGGTTAAATGCTATTGTAGATCGTTATGGGAACTGAAATCACATCGGTTGTTAGCTTCACAGGCAATGGTAGTAAAGAAGAAGGGTATATCTTCTGTGCCCAAAAAGCATTGGATAAAATGGGGCAATATTTAAATAAAATCTCCATTAGGCCTGATATGCTAATTAGTACAGGTGTGTATAGAGAAAATCATATGGTTGAGCCTGCCTTATCAGCTTTCTTTCTCGATTATTTAGAGCAGAATACTCCGTCGGCTACAGAAAAACAGTCAGTTATAACGTTCGATTTAACAAAGGGGGCGTGTGGATTAATTCAAGCGTTTCAATTGGTTGACGGATTTATTAATGCTAATAAAGTAAAATATGCCTTGGTGATTGGAAATATATCAATGCATAATAAAAAAGATACGGATGAGGCAACTGTATTTTTGCTTACAGCAACATTGAATGACTCGGGATTTACAATATTTTACTTAAAAACATATCCTGAGTTTATGAATAAATATTCTACCTGGGGATATTTGAATGATGGACAAGTAAAACTGAAGATTAATGCGGAAAAGGATTTTGACGAATTATGTGCTTATTGTTTATGTCAAACCTTAAATGAATGGGTTGAAAAGCAAGATATTTTATTGCTGAATTTTGATGCTCTTGTTTTTATCAATGTGCAATCAAATGTGGTTTGTGAGGTGCTTCAATCATTTAATTGGAGAGATGTTCGATTGTTTATTAAGAGAGATGAAGAGGATTTAATGCTACTGTCAAAAGATCAGTTTCATAACCCAATGAGGTTTGATGATTTTTTGAATTCTGACTCCATATTATTTATTTCAGTTGGTGCGGGGATTTGTACTTCATTAGCTGTTTATCAATCGAAAAAATGAATAAGCCCAATGGAAATAACATCATAACCAGAATTTATCAGGTTGCCAGTGAGAGACCGGATAAAATAGCTTTCATTGGACGGAAAAGCATTACTTACCATGATTTTGTAAAACGAATAGATGCTTATGCTGTCAATTTTCAAAATATTGGGGTGAAGCAACATTCCAAAGTACTTGTACTGATAAAACCCGGAGCAGATCTGTTTGCTATTGTATATGCATTGTTAAGGTTAGCTGCTGTCCCCGTATTTATAGATACAGGAATGGGAATTAGCAATATGCTTCAATCACTTCGTAGTATAAAGTTGGATTACTTTATCGGTATTCCCATCAGTCATCTTATTAGACTGATAAATCCACAATTGTTTAAAGGGTGTCAATCAATTGTTTTGTCTAAAGGTAAATTCCATTTGGGTATACCGAGGCGCAAAAATACAGATCTAAATTCATCATTACCTATCATTAAGTCAAAGCCTACCGATTTGGCATCCATCGTATTTACAAGTGGAAGTACCGGGCCTCCAAAAGCTGTTTGTTATACGAATAAAATGTTGGAAGCTCAGGTTAATATTTTAATATCTCACTTTAAATATAACTCCCGGGATATTGACTGCTGTACATTTGCATTGGTAGGGCTTCTGGAGATGTCAATAGGATTGACCTTATCTTTTACTAAAATGGATATGACCAGACCCGGATCATTAAAATCACAGAATTTGATTAAAACTATCAATGAGAATAAATGTACCCATTTGTTTTGCTCGCCATTAATTATAAAAAAGTTGGTTGATTTTGCAGAGATAAAACAATTTGAGTTGCCTTCACTAAAAAGAGTTATTACAGCGGGTGCTTTTGTTGAACCTGTTTTAATTGAAAAGTTCTGTAAGCGATTATCTAATGATTGTTCTGTGCATGCAGTATATGGTGCTACGGAAGCATTGCCTTTAACTGAGATTGATGATCAAAAAATGATAGAATTAATTGATGAGGTTAATGCATTAAAAGGTGTTTGTGTTGGAAAAGTATTGCAAGGTGTAGAGGTGCAAATAATTGCTATTTCTGATGAGAAATTCAATAGTTGGCACAATGTAGATTTAAAGGGTATTAATGAGATAGGTGAAATTGTCGTACGAGGAGAAGTTGTGTCCCAGCAATATTTATCCGCCGATGAATATTTGACTTCAAAAGTATGGGATGAAGAAAAGAAATTGTATTGGCATCGAATGGGTGATGTAGGTTTAGTGGATGAGAATGGTTATTTATGGATGTTTGGACGAAAGTCTCATATCGTTTATGATCAAAATGCGATGTTGTTTCCAATACCCATTGAAAGAGTATTTAACCGACATCCGGTTGTCAATCGAACAGCTTTAATTCAGGCTAGATCTAAGGAGGGAAATAATATGCCATTATTGTGCGTTGAATGTAGAAAGGAGTTGTCAGCAAAACAGTTTGAGTTTTTCAAAGAAGAGCTTAAAAAAATAGCTAAACACTCTAAGTTGAAGGTTCGTTGTTTTGAACAGGTCAAATACATGCCAATGGATGCGAGGCATCAGGCTAAAATTCAGCGCGAGAAACTTGCCCGAAAATATCAATCGTATCAACCATGAAAGTGCTAGTAACAGGAGGAACGGGATTTGTTGGTCGGGAGCTGGTTAAGATGCTGGTGTCAGAAGGCTACGATGTTAGGTGTACTTCACGGCAGCCCGATGATCTTTCTGCAATAGCTGAGCTTATGATAGGTGATATCAGAGATTTGGCGTTTTTGAATCATTGTTGTAAAGGTTGTGAGGCTGTATTTCATTTGGCTTCCAAAGTAGGAGTGTGGGGCAAATATTCCGATTTTTACAGTACTAATGTTGATGCAACAAAATTGTTAATTGATGCATGTAATGGAAATAATGTTAGCTACTTTATCTATGCTAGTTCTGCAAGTGTTGTTTTTGGTGGTGAAGATATTGAAAATGGGAATGAATCAATTCTTTATCCGGCACATCAACTTTCTAATTATACTATAACAAAGGCGTTGGCTGAAAAGTACATTATTCAGTCGAATGGGAATAATATAAAAACAATTAGTCTTAGACCGCATCTGATCTGGGGACCAACTGACAGGCATATTATTCCCGGCATATTGAAAAATGCCCAAACAGGAAAGCTCGTTAGGATTAGCTATTATAATAAATTGGTGGATACAACCTATATAGATAATTTTATTGATGCACTTAAGCTGTCATTGTTGGGATTGATGAATAATCCTATGGTCGCCGGAAACTGTTATTTTATAACCAATGGAGAACCTATAAAAATATGGGATTTTATAAATAGAATTCTTGATGTGTACGGATATGCTTCTATTACAAAATCTGTTCCCCGATCATTAGCATTAGGTGTGGTTGGTCTGCAAGAAATGTTTTATAAGTATTTTCTACCTAATCAAAATATTCAAACAACGCGAATGGTTATAAAAGAGCTTTGTCAGGCACATTGGTTTGATATATCAAAAGCCGTAAAAGTTTTAGGATATAAACCAAAAATATCGATTGATGACGGATTTGAGAGACTGAAGAAATTTAAGACGCAACTTATTTCATGAAAAGTTAGCCATTTTGCTAGTAAGACAAAAAAAGCGCCCACAGTGGAAGCCTGCAAACGCTTTATTTTCAATGTGGAGAATAGCGGAATCGAACCGCTGACCTTTTGACTGCAAGTTAAAATATTACATTTGTTTTTGATAGTTTATTGCTTTTTAAATGTGTCAATACACAATAAATTATATGCATAATAAGGATGTTGTTACCATACTGCTGCCTCTCTTCTGATTTAAGAATATGATTAAGCAGTAATATGAAGATTATTAAAGAATAGCAGAAAGGAAACATTTTAGTCTTGGAAGGTCAAAGAGTTTTGTTCGATACAAAGATCTTGAAATAGCAAAGCTATTATCATCAGAATATTGGAGATGCGATGTGGAGGTTAAGTGTGCAGATCACCTAAGTCCTTATGGTGATATTTTAAATAAAGAGCAAATTGAGTAATATAAAGGAAAGTTATTTAATCCTACTGAGGTAATTGAAAAACTCTTTCCTATGTTGATGGAAGGTTATGTGCATGGTCTATTGTGATATAAAGCAATTTATGTATCTAAATGGTTAAAACGTTATTGACTGAAGATGTAAAAAATGTCTTTCAAAATTACCAAATAGGTAGTTTTAAGTATTGGAAAGGATCACCAGTGTTTTGGGTAATGGATTAAAGGGGAATGATTCGGAGTAACAAATTTACTTTTAAATGAAGAGGATAGCAAAAAGAATAAAGAAGCCATTCCTATTTTTTACATAGGCTGACATAATGATGGGACTTAAAGATTATAACCTTAAATAATGTTATTTTGGAGAGCACTTGATATTGGAAAAAGCTCCAAGGGATAACGCAATTGTTAAAAGTGAAAAAACTGCCATAATAACAAGTGTTTATTTATTTGGGTTTATTAGGTTGATTTCAGAAAACCTAAACGGGTATTAGCGTTGAGAAGAGTAGAGTCTAAAAAGGACATATTTGCTATTTATTTCCGGACTTGGAGTTGTTGACAGATTAAAGAGAAAACCACAAACGCTTAACTCCTTATTACATGAAACGGTATTTAATGTTTCTACCTTACATGAAGAATAATAATCTAGTATTTAACTTAAATCAAGGTTTTGATATAGCTGAATATCTACCACTAATAAATCGTAGGTCAATAATAGGTGTAATGGTGCCAATCGAAGATGAAGGTAATGTGATTTTATGAACATATGGGGATTATTTCTCTAATCTAGAGAAGTATTGACTTTAGGTATATAATGGAATGTTGATTAACCATAATTAATATGTGAAAACGGTCAGAAAAGGCCCTTCTTATTGTTTTCATTGGGTGGTTCCTATAGTATGAATAAATTTATTGCTCATCTTTTTTATTAAAATGTTTCATGAAAATTACCTTGTGAAATGTAGTTTTGATGGTTGGGAAGAAAGCTATTATACTAAAGAAAAACTCTAATGTCTATATTCCCAATAGTGAACAATTAAAAAAATATATTATTTTAGTATAAAATTACTGGATTTTAAATACAAATCCGAAATTGTCTTAACTTTTTAACAAAACCTCATGATCAATACACTATTGAGAAAGTTGGAATGCAGGATCTTTGCAATCCTTCTCTTATTTAATCTGGCCGTTCCGGGTCTTTTTGCACAGTATCAATTAACGAGTAGCGATGTAGAAATGGATGGGGGGACCATAATTAGATATAAACGCACAGGTATTTCAAGTATTATTATACCTAATGAAATTGATGGTATTCAAGTAACTGGTATTGCAAACAGTAGTACAACAGGAGTATTTGAGAGTAAGGGGCTAGTAGAGATTACCTTGCCATCTGAACTAAAAAAGATTGGAACTAAAGCGTTTTACAACAATGCACTTGCCAGCTTGAGCATTCCTTCTAATGTGACAAGTATCGGGACAAGTGCTTTTGCCGAAAACAAAATTCAAAACCTCAGCATTCCACAAAATGTTGAAACCATCAGTGAAGATGCTTTCAGAAGTAACGAATTAACAATGGTTGATCTTAAGAGTAACAGTAATCTTCGATATATTGGTAAATATGCATTTGGTTTTAATAATCTGACACAGATAGTAATGCCTACATCATCATACGGTTCCTACGACTGGAAAAGTAGCAATGGTTACCTTTATGCCGCTGGAGAGGCTTTCAATGATTTCACAAGATCTTATACCTTACAATCACCAGGAATTCTGAATCCTGAAGACCTAACAATTAGTTCAAGTGGAATCATAACAGCATACCATCGTAAGGATCTAACAATTGTTATTATTCCTGAAGAAGTTAATGGTACTATTGTAAAAGGAATTGCAGATGACATTCTTGGTGTTTTTGCATCTAAAGGAATTGAAAATCTTGAATTACCATCTTCCATTGAATATATTGGAGAGAATGCTTTTTGGCAAAATCCAATTAAAACTCTAATTCTACCTAGTAACCTGAAAGATATTGGAAAATTTGCTTTTTACAATAACAATCTACAAACACTGGAGATTCCTTCAAGTGTGGAAAGCATTGGTGAAAAAGCTTTTTATTCCAATCCTTTAAAGGAGGTTAAGTTTGAGGCAAACAGCATGTTGTTGTCAATTAACAGTGGTGCTTTCTACAATACTTACCTGACGCAGATTCAGCTTCCCTCCAGTGGCAGGAAATTACTAGTCGACTGGAGCGGCTCAGAAAATTTAATGCCAGGAGATTATATAACTGATTTTGAATCGCCATATACAGCTCGCTTTGCCACGGAAGTAACGGATGCAGATGTAATAATGGATGGGGAAGGTAAAATACTAAGCTGCACAGCTTCTTCACCTACCGGATATCTCTATATTCCCGAGTTACTTGATGGACAAACTGTAACAGGTATTGCAGATGCGTTAGATTACGAGTCAGGGGTATTTTATCAGAAAGGCATTAAGCGGATTTTCTTTCCGTCCACAATGGAGTATATCGGTGATTATGCTTTTACTAATAACCGATTGAATATGCTAGATTTACCGGAAGGAGTTAAAAAGGTAGGTATAAGTGCTTTTGAGTCATCAAATATCACTGAGTTAATTATTTCACCTGCATTGGAATCAATAGAGAAAAAAGCGTTTTTTAAAAATGATATTGTTGAAATTCATATCCCAACTACCTTGAAAAGTCTAGGTGAAGAAGCTTTTGCAAACAATATGATAACTCAAATAAGTTTTGATGATAACATTTCGCTCACAAATTTAAACAAAGGTGTTTTTGCAAGTAATAAAATAAAAAATCTTACCATACCTGCTTCTATAATTAATATTGAAGAATCAGCATTTTCATATAACCTGTTAACCAATGTTTCGTTTCCCGAAGGTTTGCAAAATATAGGATCACAAGCTTTTGAAAGCAACAGCTTAGAAACATTATTATTACCATCTACACTCACTACAATAGGAATCCGTGCTTTTAGAGATAATCAATTGACTAAATTGATTCTACCAGATGGAATTACCAGCATAGGATCCAGTGCGTTTTCTTCTAATGAGCTTTTAATTGTGCAACTCTCTAAAGGACTAAATGAACTACCTTTCAACATTTTCAATTATAACAATTTAAGTGCTGTTGACATACCTGCAGGAATTGAAACTATACGCGAAGGTGCTTTTACAAATAATAAGCTTGAGACAGTAAACTATGAAATTGGAAGTGCACTAAAATTGGTGGAGAAGAATGCTTTTTCAGACAATCCATTGATTAGTATGGAACTTCCAATTGTTGATAATCCTGATTTTTATGGATGGACTTGTGCTTCAGAAACGTTTTTCCCTGGTGAACAAGTTGACAAATTTACAGAAGAACTTAGTTGGGTAATTATGCATGAATTAAGTTTTGAAGAATTAAAATTAAATGAAGATGGCTACATAACAAATGCGATTTTCGATTATAGTACATATCAGCATATTATTATTCCTTCTGTGGTAAATGATGTCACTATTAAAGGAATTTATTCACAAGTTTTCAGACTAAGGGGATTACGTATGGTTCACCTTTCTGAGGGGATTGAGTATATTGGCAATGATGCTTTTATCGACAATAAAATTAAGGAAATAAACATTCCAGCCTCTGTGGAAACAATACAAGATCGTGCTTTTTCTAGTAATTCAATACAAAAGGTAACGTTTGAAGAGAATTGTAAACTCAAGAAAATTGGTGCTAATGCATTTCAAGGAATAAGCATAATACTGCCAACTTCTGCATATAGTACATATCTTGGTTGGCGAGATAGACAATATAAATATTTAGAAGCAGGTGATGTTGTTGAATCAAGTGGTCCCTATTATCTGCGTTATATACATACATTAACAGAAGAAGATGTCACAGTTGACGAAAATGGTGTGTTAAGCCGCAAATATGGCTCTCCAAGCCCCTCTCTTAACTTAATTATACCTGAAACTATAGGTGGTAAAACAGTAAAGATACTTAATAATAAAGCTTATTTAAAGGGAGAACATCTTGAAAGTCTTCAATTACCAGCCAAACTTGAAGAAATTGGTGATGAAGCCTTCAAAGACAATGTATTAAAGGAGTTAACAATTCCGGCAACTGTCAAGCAAATTGGAACATATGCTTTTGCTAATAACGATTTAACCAACATAATAGTTAGAGAACCTTCGAATCTGATATTAATAGATGAGATGGCCTTTTCTGGCAACGAACAGCTAGTAGGCATAAAGTTACCAGAGACGACAGTCTCGGATTTCGAAGGATGGTTAGGTTCAAATAATCAAGAATATGCAATTGGTGAAATAATCAATGATTTTGAAGCATCTTATTCTATGGCTAAGCCATATACTTTGCAAAGTAGTGATTTTACTTTAAATGCCGAAGGTTTGATTACTGGGTGTAGTCTTGATTTTAAACTAATTCGTTCTATTATTATACCAGAGTAAGTGGATGGTATTACTGTTAGGGGTATAATCGATGGTAAGATTTTTAGCAATAAATCTATTAACCGTATTCAACTACCCTCCACATTTGAGATAATTGGAAGCTATGCATTTCAAAATTGCAAACTTGGCCAAGTAACCATTCCCTCTTCTGTGAGACGAATTGGTAAATATGCATTTGATCATAATCTTTTGAAGGAAGTAGTCATTGAAGGGAATTCAAATCTTGAAATCATTGAGCTTAATGCTTTTTCTCAAAACGATCATCTTGAAGGAATTACTGTACCAAGCTTATTAAAGGCAGGAATAGGAGAATTCGGGCAATGGATTAATGGACATTCTGAAAGTTTCGAGCAAGGCGAACTGATGACATTCTTTGAAACAACTTATGGATTAGCTGTTCCTTACACTTTAAAAGATCAAGATGTAACTATTGATCAAGATGGTGTAATTACAGATGTAACATTTGATGCAAAGTATAACTACATTATTATTCCTGAGCGCCTAAACAATATTGAGGTCAAAGCTATAAATGGAGGATTTAGGTATAAAAAAATATTACAAACTATCTTACCTGCTGGAATAAAAAGTATTGGAAAGATAGGGAGTTATTACCCTTTTGATCAAACTTTAATGACCAAATTGATGCTGCCGGAGAATAACACACCTAACTTTGTAGGGTGGGTAGGTACAAGCCGATATAGTACCATATTTAGACCAGATATGGCCATAATTGATTTCAATGCAACATATGAAATAAGTTACCTTGCCACATTGAATGAAGAAGAACTTGAAATAAACGAATCTGGTGAGATTATTACTTACACCCCTTTATCTTATCATGCTGATATTACCATTCCTGAAACAATTAATGGAATTACTGTGAAAGCTATAGGACAGGAAAATTCAAGTAACTCTAATCTTTTTCGTTCCAAAGGAGTTCTTTCGGTCAACTTACCAAAAACACTAACACATATTCATGAAAATAGTTTTGCAGATAATGTTATTCAATCAATTGAATTACCTGCAAATTTACAATATATTGGAAATAAAGCATTTTACAAAAACAACCTTACGTATATTAACTTACCAAATGATTTAAAAGTCATTGGAGATAACGCATTTCAGAACAATTATATAGAATCTTTAGTACTTCCAGAGAGTTTGACATCTATTGGGATAAGAGCTTTTAGTGAAAATCAACTGACTAATTTAGAACTCCCTAATTCTCCTACGAAATATGGAAACTATGTTTTTGAGAAGAATAAATTACATACAATAGTTTTCCCTCAAGACTTTGAGGAAATTACTACAGGAATGTTTATGGATAATCAATTAGAGGAGATTCAAATACCTGCCAGTATTACATGTGTTAGATCATACGCTTTTAGTAATAACAATCTGAGCCAAGTAAGTTTTAATGAAAATAGTTATTTAAAAAGGATAGAATTAAAAGCATTTGAAAACAATGAGCTTTTGACTCATATAATGATGCCATCCAGTATTTATCCAACGTGCATTGGATGGTATAATTCAAACTATCAGCCAATTGATCAACAAGCATTTTATTCTGAATTTCATTTAGGAATTGCGGTCCGTTGTATCTACACTCTCCAACCAGATGACGTTGAATTAAACGATGAAGGTCAACTTAAAACAGTAAATTTTGATGAAATTTATAAAGATATTATAATTCCGGAATCGATTAATGGAATCAATATTAAAGAATTAGGTTCAGATATTGACCGAACATTTGAGAGAAGATGGTTGCTGTCTGTAGACATTCCAAACTCTGTTGAAAAAATTTATGAATATTGTTTTTATGATAACCGTTTAAGCGATGTACATTTGCCTGACTGTCTTGTAGAGGTTGGAGAATATGCATTTTATAATAACAGGATGGAAAAAATTGTTTTACCTACACCAGAGCGATATGGATATGAGCTTGAATATTGGAAAAATCAGTATGGTAAAAAATTATCAGATAATATTGCAACACCTCTTTATTACGCATTTACCGCAGTCTTTAATGCCGTCATATATAACATTGTATATAATGTAAATGAAGCATCGCATACAAACCCACAACAATATACGATTGAGACCGCTACAATTAATTTATTAGATGCAACTAAAGAAGGTTACAATTTTCTTGGTTGGTATGATAATGAACAACTTACAGGTGATCCTATAACTGAAATTTCTCAGGGTAGTACAGGAGATATTCAGTTATGGCCCAAGTGGGAAGTAGCAACTATTTTGAGTAAAGTACCTTCTCAATCTGTAAAATGTTATCCTAATCCGTTTACAAATACACTTACTATTCAAATTCCTGAAAATATAAAGGCGTTTGGTATAAATATTTATAACACAAACGGACGGTTAGTACAAATGATTGATGTGCCACAAGATGGTGCGGCCAGAATTAATTTAAGTTATTTAGCTAAGGGTGTTTATATTGTCTATATTCAACAAAGTGAGGCTGCGCCGATCGTTAAAAAAATAATTAAGGAGTAAAATATTAGTTGCATTATTAAAGCCGGCGTACAGTACCGGCTTTTTTTATTCAGTTACTTAAAATCTTTTCTGTAATTGGTCATGCCTCGATTGAAGAACTTAGAAGGTTTCAATTATCTTTAAAACATGTACTTAGAATGTCAATATGCTTAAAGGGAAGATGAACAATTTAAAATAGATTCTTTGCTGGTTTTAACAATTAAAATGAATTGCTTTAGAATCAGATGTTGAGATTTAGATCTTAAAAATTAAGGCAAAATTGATAATTTAAGATGGTTGGCTCATAGAAGGTATATGTAATACGGTTCTAAGAGATAGTGCGTTGATGCATGTTAATATAAATAAGTTCTTTAAAGCTTATTTATATTCTTCTTGTATTTTTTAATGTCAGAATGAGAGATTAATCTACTTTAACTTCGTTACGATAAAGCACCTTTGAGGAATTAAAAGTGATTGAATTTATTTATTCTTATAGGATGACTATTAGAAAGATTTTGACTTTTACATCAGACCTTTTAAAGGTCTTAATAGGATTAAACTTAACCTTTGAATGAAATAGCTTAAATTCGTTTATGAGTTTTTTCATGTAAGCAATAAAAGAATTTCCTTATTAAGGTATATGACAAGATTGGATTTAACTAATCGGAATGTTAGTCATTTGGTTAGTGAAAACAAAAAAAAGCGCCCACAGTGGAAGCCTGCAAACGCTTTATTTTCAATGTGGAGAATATCGGAATCGAACCGATGACCTCTTGACTGCCAGTCAAACGCTCTAGCCAACTGAGCTAATCCCCCATTAAATTCAAGTAAACAGCCGTTTCTGTTTTTTGCGATGCAAATATAGATGTTTTTTCAATAAAGTTGACTTAGGCACCAAAAAAAGTTTCTAAATAGATGCTTTTGGTGCATTTATTGTTGCAGTTACTTAAGAAGAAACGAAGGTTTCTATTGTAAAAGCAGAGTGGTATAGAAAAAGAATTAAACTGATTGTTGCCTGATTTACTTTTTAAAACAATAATGAATCTGGAATATTCAGAGAAAAACGACTAAAATAGCATGGAAATTGATTTTAAAATTCTATTTTTATGCACTCAAAAATTTGGGAATGGGGCAATGTGCCCTATGTAACATGAATAAAACTATTATTTATAGCTATCTTTAGGCACCAAAACTTTGATCTATTATGGAAGTAAAAAAGTCGCCGAAGGCAGATCTTGAGAACAAAAAGAGTGTCTTTATGCAGATCGGGTTGGTGGTCACTCTGGCAGTTGTTTTAATTGCTTTTGAATGGACAACAACCGATGTAGACGTATCTCAGTTTGAGATGGTCGAAGATCTCGAGGCTGAGGAGGAAATTATGCCTATTACAAGGCAGGAGGAAGTGAAACCACCACCACCACCACCACCACCAAAAGTAGCCGATGTATTAAACATCGTTGAGGATGATGTGGAGTTGGATGAGGAGTTGGACATCGAAGATACAGAAATGGAGGAAGATACTGAGGTTGACTTCTCTGATCTGGCAATGGATGAAGAGGAGGCTGAAGATGCTCCTGTATTCTTTATTGTAGAAGAGATGCCTGAATTCCCAGGAGGTGAAGAAGCATTACGTAAGTTTATTGCTCAATCAGTAAAGTATCCTGTAATTGCACAGGAGAACGGTATTCAAGGCCGTGTTTATGTTTCTTTTGTTGTGAACACAAAAGGTGCAGTAACTGATGTTAAAATTGCACGTGGAGTGGATCCAAACTTGGACAAAGAAGCGATTCGCGTGGTGAAATCAATGCCGGCCTGGACGCCTGGTAAGCAAAGGGGTAAAGCAGTAAAAGTATCTTATACTGTACCTATTAACTTTGTATTGCAGTAGATTATTTTATAAGTCTAAAATAAAAAACCCTCGCCGCAAGCGAGGGTTTTTTGTTGCTTATAAATGAGTATATTTGTGGCCTTAAAACACTAGTGTGAATGATTGAAAATCTGTCGACTCAACAGGAATTAGAGAAGGTTGTACTGGTAAGTGTGAAAACACCCGAAGTTACAGAGCAGCAAGTAGAGGAGTATCTGGATGAATTAGCTTTTTTAGCTGAAACAGCAGGAGCTGAACCTGTGAAGCGTTTTACACAGAATTTAGCAATGCCCGATCCCAAAACATTTGTGGGAAGTGGAAAACTTCAGGAGATAGTTGATTACATGAAAGTACATGAGGTAAAGACCATTATTTTTGATGATGAATTGTCTCCTTCGCAATTGCGTAACCTCGAGAATAATTTAAAAGTTTTGGTACTTGATCGTACTAATCTAATATTAGATATTTTTGCCCGTCGAGCGCGAACAGCTCATGCAAAAACACAGGTTGAGCTTGCTCAATACCAATATTTATTGCCTCGGTTAACTCGAATGTGGACTCACCTGGAGCGTCAAAGAGGAGGTATTGGTATGCGTGGTCCCGGTGAGAAAGAAATTGAGACCGACCGTCGTATTATCAGGGATAAAATCGCTAAACTGAAAACCGATCTTAAAAAGATTGATAAGCAAATGACCACCCAACGTCAGAATAGAGGTAAGTTGGTACGTGTGGCATTGGTTGGGTATACAAATGTTGGCAAAAGTACTCTGATGAATGTGATGAGTAAATCTGAGGTGTTTGCCGAAAATAAATTGTTCGCGACCTTAGATACGACTGTACGAAAAGTGGTTATAGATAATATTCCTTTTTTGTTAGCTGACACCGTTGGTTTTATTCGAAAATTACCTCACCATTTGGTTGAATCGTTTAAATCTACTCTGGATGAGGTGCGTGAAGCTGATGTGCTTTTGCATGTAGTTGATGTTTCACATCCGGGATTTGAACAACAAATAGAGGTAGTTACCGAAACACTTACTGAAATAGATAAAAGAGAGAAGCCCACCATTCTTGTTTTCAATAAGGTGGATGCCTATTCATATACTCCTAAAGAGGAGGATGATTTGACACCAAAAACCAGAGATAACTTTTCGTTGGAAGAAATGAAGGAGACCTGGATGGGTAAGCAGGATAATTGCATATTTATTTCAGCCAAAAACAAGGTTAACTTTATTGAATTTAAGCAGGTATTATATGATGCAGTAAAGGAAATACATACCAAACGATTTCCTTTTAATGATTATTTGTATCAAACCTACGATGATGAAAATAGTGACGAATAGATAGTTAAGAAAAAGAGCGTTTTTTGACGCTCTTTTTTTATAGTATTGCGTAACAAAACAGTTGCGAATAGGTACAACAAAGGTGATATACTAACAAGCGGACGGATTAAGTATGTTTTCCAGAGATAAGTTTAAAATTAAGATTCATCTATTATACAGGGCCTTTTTTTACCATTTGTTTTTTTGGTTAGCATCCTTATCCTTATTTGTTTTTATTTCCGGGATTGATTCCATATTTACGAATTTTTTTAATCTTTTGCTTAAAGATGATGTATATGGAAACACTTTTCTACTAAGTTTTTTTCTAGCACTATTATTTAGCAGTTTAGATGCGCTGTTCTCAGATAAAATAATGAGGCACTCGCCCATTCGCTTTGTTGTTTTTCTGCGCTTTATACTTTATTTCATTTTGGGTTACCTGGTAGTTTTCTTTTCTGAAAATAAAAGCCTGACTTGGGACGAACTATTAGATTATAAAGGTTTGGTCAATCGAATGCCTGAATTATCATTAACTCACATTCGTTTTCTTAGTTGGTTTTATATTTCGTGTATTTTAAATAACCTACTTAGAGGTGCCTTGCATAAGATTGGCATGGATAATTTTGTGTATTGGATACTGGGCATGCTCAATAAACCTCGTGCTGAAAAGCGTATTTTCATGTTTATTGATATGAAATCGTCTGTTACCATTGCGGAGCAGCTTGGGCATAAAAATTTCAGTTTTTTGGTGCAAGATGTTTTTAGCGATCTGGCTATTGTGGAAAATTATCATGGAGAGATATATCAATATCTGGGAGATGGGGCGATTATTTCTTGGAGTTTAAAAAAAGGGCTTAGAAATAATAATTGTATAAAAGCCTTTTATGCTTTCCAAAAAGTAATTCAGCGCAAAAGTATTTTTTATGATTTCAGATATGGTATGATGCCTGAATTTAAAGCAGGAATTCATATTGGAGAAATTATGGTTCTTCAGGTGGGGCGATATAAAAGAGATATTTCCTTTAATGGAGATACACTTAATACTACTGCCCGAATTGAATCGATGTGTAATGTGTGTAAGGAAAATCTTTTGATTTCAGGTGTTTTATATGAATCCTTAAAGGATAAGGAAAGGTTTACTTTTAAAGAGATTGATGGTCAGAAAGTAAAACTTAAAGGTAAACGCCAGGCCGTTCAGATCTACGGTGTTAAACAAAAACAGAAAAGTAAGAAGAAAAGAAAAAAGGCCTGATCAGATCAAGCCTTTTTAAATTATAGTAAGATGGTTATTTAATCAAACCTTCTTTAATCATATATTCTGCAATTTGAACAGCGTTAAGAGCTGCTCCTTTTTTAATCTGATCAGATACACACCAGAATGCTAATCCATTGGGATTGGCCAGATCTGAGCGGATTCTTCCTACAAATACTTCATCTTTACCGGCTAAGAATAGTGGCATCGGATATTCTTTGTTTTCAGGATTATCCATAAGTACTACTCCTTCTGCTTTTCTAAATGCTTCTTTAGCTTCTTCCGGAGCAATAGCATTCTCCGTTTCAAGCCATATTGATTCTGAATGTGCACGAAGAATAGGAACACGAACACAAGTAGCGCTAACTCTAATGTCGCTGTGCATAATCTTACGTGTTTCGTTAAACATCTTCATTTCTTCTTTTGTATAGCTGTTGTCAGTAAAAACATCAACCTGAGGAATCAGGTTCATTGCTAACTGATACTGAAAAGCCGATACATCAATATCTTTGCCCTCAACAATGGCTTTTGTCTGATTTTCTAATTCGGCCATACCACTTGCACCAGCTCCACTAGATGCCTGGTATGTTGAAACATGAACCTGCTTAATGTGTGAAATGTCATTAATAGGTTTTAATGCCACTACCATCTGGATTGTAGTACAATTAGGGTTGGCAATAATGTTTCGTGGAGCATTTTTACAATCCTCAGCATTTACCTCAGGTACAACCAGAGGTACATCCTCATCCATACGGAAGGCACTTGAATTATCAATCATGATTGTTCCGTGCTTAGTAATGGTTTCGGCAAAATCCTTCGACGTTCCTCCACCAGCAGAAGTCAAAGCAATGTCAATATCTTTAAAATCATCGTTATGTTTCAGTTCTTTCACAGTAAGTGTTTTACCTTTAAAGGTATAGGTTTTACCTGCACTTCTTGAAGATCCGAAAAGGATCAGTTCATCCATTGGAAAATTTCTTTCTTCCAGTACTTTTAAAAATTCTTGTCCTACTGCGCCACTGGCACCAACGATTGCAACTTTCATTGTTGTAAAATTTTAATTATATTTAGTTGGCAAGCATTTGTTTAGTATTTAGTGTATTGTTGGTGGATACTAAATAGCTTACACATTAGTGCAAAAATAGAAATATTTGTTATAAACCCTCACCCTATGAAACGCTTTTTATTGCTTTTAACGCTTTGTCCCACTGTTGTATTAGCACAATTAAACGAATCCTTTTCAGATGGTGAAATACTTAACAATCCCACCTGGTTCGGACAGGTTGATAGCTTTATTGTTAATGTTGAAAATCAGTTACAATTAAATGCTTCTGTTGCAGGTGAGTCATTTATCTATACAAAATCGGAGGTGATAGAAAATGCCCTTTGGAGTTTTGACATTAAATATGATTTTAGTCCCTCAACCTCCAATTATTCGAGAATCTTTCTGGTGATGGATAATCCTGATCCAATTAATGTAACAAAGGCAATATTCTGCGATGTTGGAAGAAACAGCGACCGATTGGAACTTGGAATTATAGAAAACGGTGAAGAAGAGATTATCATTCAAAGTGACGAAGGTTTATTGGGTGCCAATTCAAATTTATTTCATATTAAAGTTAACCGAACAGATAATAATTGGACTTTAAATTATAATATAGGCGAAGGAGAAATTCTAGTTGGTAAAACAGAGAAAGAAATAGGTTTTTCATCCTTTTGGTTTGGAATTTATTGTAAGTACACCAAAACCAGAAAAGATAAGTTCTTTTTCGATAATATTAGCGTAGAAGGAGCTGGTTTTCAAGATAAATATCCTCCGCAAATTTTGAGTTATGAAGTATTTAATGGCCAAACCATTCGTTTAATTTGTGATGAAGCTATCGATCAATCCTCAATAGATCCTAATAATTTCTACCTCTCTAAGTTAAAACGAGTTGCTTCAGATTTTTTTTATAATGAGGATTTAAATAGACTAGAGTTATATTTTAATCCAGCTTTAGATGATGTTGAAAATGATACACTACTGCTTTCTGGTATAGCTGATCGCTCCGGAAATATACTTTCGGCTGAATTGCCTGTAAGTTATCATCGCGTAAAGATAATCAAAGGTGAAATGGAGTCGCTTAATAGCTTATTGTTTCAGTTTTCGAAAGCAATTGATATTAATAGTTGGGATGACGCAAGATTGACTTTGGATTTTGAAGAAGTAGTCGATTTTACTATTGATGCTTCAGATGATCTACATTCTCAAAGGATTCAATTGTATCATTCATTGGAAGAAGCTCATAAATATGATTTGCAATTAATGGGATTGAAGGATGTAAGTGGAGATACCATTCGAGCTTTTAATGCAGAGGTTTGGTTCTTTCAGCCAGAGAGATTTGATGTGGTAGTTAACGAATTAATGGCAGATCCAAATCCGGTTGTTGAATTACCGGAGAGTGAATACGTTGAAATATATAATAGAACCGAGTTTGATCTTTCTTTAAAGAATTGGGTTTTACAAGTGAATGGTAAAAATGCGGTCTTGCCTGATTCAGTAATTAAAGGAAATTCCCACGCTTTATTAGTTGCATCACGAGATGCAGAGTTCTGGGGTAATAATATAATAGAGGTAGAAAAGTGGCCAGGGCTAACTAATAGTGGCTTTAATTTGGTTTTGTTAGATGATTCTTCCAATGTAATAGAGTCATTTAAGTATTACCCTGATGATGTTTCCGGCGAGGAGTTTAAGGCTGATGGAGGGTGGTCAGTAGAAAGACTGGATGTGGATAATATGTCGGGGCGACCTGATAACTGGCAATGGAGTGTTGATTTAAATGGAGGAACACCTTCAATAGAAAATTCGGTTCAGCAGGAATATAAAGATGAAATTCAGCCGCGGCATGTCTATACAGAGGTTATAAGTGATTCCGTTTTTCGATTCCATTTTAGTGAAGTTATGAATTGTATCGACGAAGAGTGGAGTTTTACAGTTCATCCCCAATTACAATCCTTTAATTGGGTTTATGATTCCTTATTTCTTCAGTTCATCGATCTTGAGATTGGGGAGCAGTTGGTTACCAACAAACAATATTCAGTAAATTTTAATAATCTTCGGGATTGGGCAGGAAATGAGTTGATTGATGATCATCCTATTCAGATAGCAATTCCTGATTCTTTAGTCTCAGGAGATGTTGTAATCAATGAAATATTATTCAATCCATACCCCGATGGGGTTGATTTTGTTGAAGTGGTAAACGTTTCAGACAAGGTGCTCAACTTAAATGAACTGTATTTTGGGTTATGGAATGATGAGAAGATTATTCAAAAGCTCTATCCATTCTCTAACCTGCAAAGGTTATTGTTTCCGGGTGAATATTTGACATTAAGTGAGGATAGTCTAACGTTATACGATCAATATAAGTGTGAGAATAAATATGCCTTTTTAAATACACAAATGCCTACAATGCCCGATAAGGAAGGGGCGGTTGTTATTTGTAATCAGGGTGGAAGAATTATTGATTTTTTAGAATACTCCAATGATATGCACTTTGACCTGATTCGCGATACAGAAGGTGTTTCTTTAGAGCGATTGGCGACAGATAAGCTAACACGAGATAGGCAAAATTGGCATTCTGCTGCGTCTTCTGTAATGGCAACACCTGGATATATAAATTCGCAGATTATTTCTAATTCTGAGACTGATAAATCCATTGCATTAGATTATGATGTTTTCACTCCTAATGGAGATGGGGATAAGGATCAGCTTATTATCAGGTATAATAATGATGATTCTGATGTAGCTGCTAATATTCGAATTTTTGATAGCACAGGTCGTGAGGTACGTTACTTGATAAATAATAGTATAATGGAAAGAGAAGGCTATTATATATGGGATGGATTGGATGGAGAAGGACAGCGTTTATCTCCAGGTATTTATATTCTTTGGTGTCAACGAGTTTCTGCTTCAGGTACAGTTATAAAAGATAAATTGGTTTGTGTGATTGGTGTTGACAGTAATGGTTGACATGTAAATAGTTGTTCTAAGAATAAAAATTAAAGTAATAAATTACCGAATATTTAATCAAATAATTCGGTTGTTTAATGTAGGAAAAGTGAATATTCACTTTGTTAAAATGTCTTAAATACCATATAATCAAACTCTAAAGGAGTATTTGTTGTTTTGTGTTGTTTCAACACTAAGATTATATTTGCATCTGTCGAGACCGATATAATTGGGGGTTGGAATCGACATTAACCTGGTAAAATTATATAATGAATTGACTGTATGTATTCATATTGAATAATTCATTATATCAAAATTCACAATCAAAAATGAAAATTAGAAATCTTTCTATTCGGATTCGGTTAACTATTGCTTTTGTAATATTAGTGTTTTTTGTTGCATTGGTAGGGGTTGTAAACCATTATTCATTAAACCAAACCACTACAATAGTGAATGAAGTCAAAAACCTGGCAACTGCTGAAATGAACTTGCAAAAGGCAAGGTTAAAGGTGATGTACTTTATTAAATTCAGTGACATTGTTGCTGCTGATGAGGCAGTTGACTTTATGGATAACGCTATTAACAATATTGATTACCAATTAAGTATTGTTGATGATGATATTGAAGAGCTAAATCAGCTTGGTAATGCTATTAAGGATTATAAATCAGGTTTTTCTGGTTTTGTTGATTTGGAAAAACAGAAACAGGAAACCCGATTGTATTGGTCAAAAGTCGGAACGGATCTTGGCGATGTTCTTACCAGTAATAAGCATCTCAACAAAATGGGCTATATTACTATACAGTTATTAAATGCTCATAGTATATTAAGGGTAAATGCCTGGCAGTTTGTGGCTAATCAAAGTGATAGCGATGGTGTTATAAATACTGAAGCAATAAATAATTTGGAGGAAAGTATAATTAATTGCCAAAGAATTCTTGAGCGTGCAAAGGTAAAATTTCCCCAATCAACATTTCAATTGGCTATAAAAGAAGCTGCAGATGGATACCTTAACTATCAAGAAGCTTTTGTGAAATTTAAAGGAGCCATTCTTCAACAGGGAGAGATGATGAGAGGAATGCAGTTAAGTGGTACTAAAGTTGCAACTTTAACAGATAAATTAGTAAAGGTTCAAACTGAAAAGGAAGAAACTGTTATGAAGCGATCTAAAGCCAGATCTCTTATTATACTGGTTGTGGCAATGATTGTGGGGTTAATTGTGGCATGGTATGTTTCACTTAGTATTACCAAGCCTTTAAAAGATAGTTTAAATCTGGCCAACAGTCTTTCAGAGGGAGAACTGTATCATAGTGTAAAGGTGGAAGGTAAAGATGAATTATCAAAGCTAAATGATGCTATGTTTGTGATGAATCATAAGTTGAAAGAAGTGGTGAGCGAAATAAAAGGAGGATCAGATCAATTATCTGTAGCCAGCGAACAGGTAAATACCACATCTCAGGAATTGTCTCAAGGTTCAAGTGAGCAAGCAGCTTCATTAGAAGAAGTTTCAACCACAATGGAAGAAATGTTGGCAAACATTGAGCAAAGTAATAATAATGCTAAAATTACCGCTGAGAAGTCACAACAAGCCTATAATAATCTAACTGACGCTAATGAGAAATCTAAAATAGCAATGGAAGATAATAAGACTATCTCAAGTAAGGTTGCAGTTATTAATGATATTGCTATGCAAACCAATATTTTGGCATTGAATGCTGCTGTGGTCGCTGCCAGAGCCGGAGAGCATGGACGAGGCTTTACTGTTGTAGCCAGCGAAGTACGTAATCTGGCTGAAAGGAGTCAACAAGCTGCTGCTGAAATAGTCAAGCTGGTTGAGAGTAGTCGACAATCGTCACTTATTGCCAGTGAAAAATTAAGTAGTGTATTGCCCATTATTGAAGATTCAAACTCAATGATGAAGGAAATTGCAGCGGCATCTTTGGAGCAACGAGACGGAGCTAACCAAATCAGCAGTGCTTTGCATCAACTGAATACTGTAACACAGCAAAATGCAGCAGGAAGTGAAGAGTTGGCAGGCAGTGCAGAAGAGCTCAGTTCTCAAGCGTTACAGCTTAACGGATTAATCAGCTTCTTTAAGGTTGATGAAAACTCAAAATATACTTATAACAGTAATAAATCTATTGGAAACGATGAAATAGATAAAAAAGCTGGTTATCAACAATCACAAACGGAGGTGTACGAAGAAGAGGCTTACGAAGCTATTGTATAATAATAGCAAGTTATAAGTTTTGTAAGATTATATAGGAAATTTGAAATGTATTAATTCTTACTTTATGTTTTGCTTTTGTATTAATAATCAATATATTTAATAAATATTGCTACAATTCAACCGGTCGGATAGATAAATAACCTCAAGGAAAGTTTTAGTTTTTTGCTTATTAATAATAGGCAAGTAATGCTTAAACCTAAAGTACTTGGATTATGAAAATTAGACATTTATCTATTCGTGTTCGTTTGTTAGTTGGATCTGTTATTCTGGTTTTATTTATTGCTATTGTAGGATTGGTTGGTTGGTATTCACTTTCCAAAACAGGAACCATTGTTGAATCAACAAATCATATAAAGCAAGCTGAGACCTATCTACTTTCAGCCCGCCTGAAAGTAATGTATTTTATAAAATTTATTGATTTTGATGCGGGAGATGAGGCAATTCGATATCTGGAATTGGCACACGATGAAGTTGCCATTATTCTCGAATCAGATAAAGAGAATTTAACGGCTACAGAAGGGTTGTATGAAGAGATTTCGAACTACATGGTTGCCTTCAAGAAATACATGTTGCTTGAGAAGCAGAAACAACAAACCCGGGCTAGTTGGTCGAAATATGGCGAAGAGATTGGTTCTATTGTAACTGAAGATAGGGATCTAACTCAAATGGGTAACAATTCAATGAAATTGTTTAGCGCTCATCATCAATTACGTATAGTTGCCTGGATGTTTATTTCAAATCCATCAGATAAAAATGGAAATTTAATAGAATCATCTGTTGAACAATTAGAAAATAAAATGCAGGCTTGTTTTACTGTTCTTAAGTCAATTAGCAAAGGAGCAAGCCGTTCTCAAAAAGCTTCAATTCAGAAAGCTGTAGTTGGTTATCAGAACTATCAGCAAGCTTTTAATGGATTTAAACAGTCATTAATCGATCAAGGAGTGGAGCTTAGGAATATGCAAAAATGTGGAGCTGAAGTTGCCCATTATACGGCCACTTCAGTAGCATACATGCTGGAAGAGGAAAGCCATATAATAAACAGGGCAGATATTGTAATATTCATTTTTTTAGTGGTGGGTGTTGTTCTGGGAACTGTTGTTTCGCGCATTACATCAAGAAGTATTACCAAGCCGTTAGATAGTGGGGTAATATTAGCTGAAAACTTAGCCAAAGGAGAATTGTATCATAAAGTATTGATTGACGGAAATGATGAACTAACCCGTTTAAATAATGCTATGTTTAAGATGAATGAGAAGCTAAAAGAGGTTGTGCGAGATATTAAAGTAGGATCTGAGCAATTAGCTTCTTCAAGTGATCAGGTTAATTCAACATCGCAGGATTTTTCACAAGGTGCTTCTGAGCAGGCGGCAGCTCTGGAGGAAGTATCAACCACCATGGAGGAGATGATGGCAACTGTAGAACAAAGCCTTAATAATGCCATAAAATGTGCTGCTAAATCGGACGAAGTTCATCAAGGTATACAGTTAGCAGTAAATGGTTCAGGTAAAGCATTAGAAGCCAATAAAATTATTGTGGAAAAAATAGGAGTAATAAACGAAATAGCTACTCAAACCAATATTTTGGCATTGAATGCTGCCGTTGTAGCTGCACGTGCAGGTGAACATGGTAGAGGGTTTTCAGTTGTTGCAGCTGAGGTAAAACGGCTGTCAGAATTATGTCAGCGCGTGGCTAATGAAATAGTGAAACTGGCCCAGGAGAGTCATGAATTTGCTTTGGATGCTAATGCCAAATTAGAGGAAATACAACCTGCTATTAATGAATCCAATTTACTGATGAAAGATATAGCAACCAGTTCGAAAGAGCAGCGGGAAGGGAGTAATCAAATAAGTTCGGCTCTGCAACAGTTGAATGTGGTTACTCAGCAAAGCGCAGCTGGTAGCGAAGAGTTAGCAGGTAGTTCAAAAGAATTAAATTCTCAGGCACATCATCTGGATAAACTAGTAGGATTTTTTTCGGTTGAAGAGCGAGTTGGAAGTAATGGTAAAACCGAAAAGCATATTGTTTCAAACGATCCTTTGTATACAGGAGGAAGTTATGATGCTAATTTTAATAAGGATGAGTATGAACAGTTTTGAGTTAGTTCCAAAAATCAGACCGGCCAACGAGCCTGGTCTGATTTAATATCTTATGAGTGAACTACAGTTCCAATATTTTCGCCTTTTAAAACTTTTACAAGATTACCTTTGGTATCCATATCAAAAACTACAATGGCCAGGTTGTTTTCTTTACACATTGTAGTAGCTGTTAAGTCCATAATTTTTAAGCCTCGATTATAGATTTCATCAAAAGTGATTTCGTCAAATTTAGTTGCCGTAGGATCTTTTTCCGGATCGGCAGTATAAATGCCATCAACTCGTGTTCCTTTAAGCATTACATCTGCTTCAATCTCAATTCCTCTTAGAGAAGAGCCGGTGTCTGTTGTAAAATAAGGATTGCCGGTACCTCCAACTAAAATAACTACTTCACCCTTTTCAAGGGCTGCAACGGCTTTGGGTTTGTCGTAATATTCGCCAACAGGTTCCATGCGTATGGCTGATAAAACGCGAGCTTTAACATCCATAGCCAGCAAGGCTGATTGCAAAGCTAATCCATTAATAGCGGTGGCCAGCATACCCATTTGGTCGCCTTTGTAACGATCAAAACCTTTGGACGCACCTGCTAATCCGCGGAAGATATTTCCACCACCAATTACGATGCCCACTTGAACGCCCATTGCAACGGCTTCTTTAATCTGCTCGGCATAGTCATTTAATCGATCCGGATCAATTCCATAGCCTTGTTCTCCCATTAATGATTCGCCGCTGAGTTTAAGTAGTATTCTTTTGTATTTCATTTTATTGTATCAAGAAGTAAATATCAACATTCTCTTAAAACAGGACAAAAGTAGTAAGTCCAATACCAAGCTACAAACGCAACACTACTTTTATTTATCGAGCATAAAAAAAGGGGCTCTTTTGAGCCCCTTTTTAATAATATGCTAAAATTTCTTAAGCTTCTAAAGCTAAACGTTTGAAATCTACTGCAGTTAAACCTTTGCTTGAGCTATCAAGATATTGTTTGATAGATACTTTGTTGTCTTTTACAAAAGCCTGGTTCAATAAAGTACTTTCTTTGAAGAACTTATTTAAACGACCCATTGCAATTTTTTCCAACATAGCTTCTGGTTTACCTTCGTTGCGAGCTAGTTCTTTACCAATTTCTAACTCTTTTTCTTTTACTTCAGCAGGTACGCTATCAGCATCCAAAGCAACAGGAGCCATAGCAGCAGCTTGCATAGCAACGTCTTTACCAACCTGAGCATCTACTTCCTGGTTAAAACCAACTAAAGTAGCTAGTTTGTTACCTAGGTGAATATATGCTACAACTGATTCAGCAGTAATAGTATCAAAAGCAGAAAGATCTAGTTTTTCACCGATTACACCAGTTTGTTCTGTGATTTGTTCCTGAACAGTACGACCGTTCAAATCCAAAGCTTTAACAGCTTCCACATCAGTGGCATCAGAAGCTAAAGCAACATCCAAAATTGAAGCAGCAAATGCAACAAAGCTTTCGTTTTTAGCAACGAAGTCTGTTTCGCAGTTCAATACAAGAATAGCTCCTTTTTTACCGTCAGCAGTAGTTTTTGCCAAAACAGCACCTTCAGTAGCTTCTCTGTCGGCACGTTTACTAGCAATAGCCTGACCTTTTTTACGGATGATCTCAACAGCTTTTTCGAAATCTCCTTCAGCTTCGGTTAACGCTTTTTTACAATCCATCATACCGGCACCGGTAGTCTTTCTTAGTTTGCTTACGTCAGCAGCAGTAATAGCCATGATATTTTCTTTTTAAAAAGTTAAAAATCAAATTACTCTTTTGTAGTTCCTTCTTCAGAAGCTTTAGGAGCTTCTTCAACTACGTCGTCTTCTTTTTTAGCTTTTGCCTTTGCAGGTTCAGCTTTTTTGCTACGAGTTCTTTTTTCTTTTGAACCTTCGCTATCTTTCTCTGCTTTGCGCTCGCTTAATCCTTCCTGGATAGCTTTAGTCATTACATCAGTAATTAACTCGATTGACTTTGTAGCATCATCGTTAGCAGGAATGACAAAGTCGATATTTGATGGATCTGAGTTGGTATCAACCATTCCAAAAACAGGGATATTCAAACGAATAGCTTCTTTAACTGCAATGTGTTCTTTCATTACGTCAATAACGAACATAGCAGCTGGAAGACGAGTCAAATCAGCGATTGAACCTAAAGTTTTGTCCAATTTAGCACGCTGACGGGTAATTTGAAGTCTTTCACGTTTTGACAAGTTGTTCCATGACTTATCAGCCATCAATTTGTCAATAGAAGTCATTTTTTTCACTGCTTTACGGATAGTGGGGAAGTTGGTTAACATACCACCTGGCCATCTTTCAACCACGTAAGGCATGTTTACACCGCCAACTTTATCAGCAATGATTTCTTTCGCTTGTTTCTTTGTAGCTACGAATAACACTTTCCGACCTGATTTTGCAATCTGTTTAAGTGCATCGGCAGCTTCGTCGATTTTTACCGCTGTTTTGTGTAAGTCAAGAATGTGAATTCCATTACGCTCCATAAAAATGTAAGGAGCCATGGCTGGGTTCCACTTTCTTTTTAAGTGACCGAAGTGTACTCCGGCATTCAATAATTCCTCGAAATTAACTCTAGGCATTTTAATTTTTTTAAAGTTGTTTACTTTCTGTTTAAATCAACTTTTAAGTAGTTCCCCCATGTAAAAATGAGAAGTCTTAAAAGTTTAGATACTAAACACACCTGATAAATATTAACGTTTAGAGAACTGGAATCTCTTACGTGCTTTAGGTTGACCTGGTTTCTTACGCTCAACAACACGAGAGTCGCGAGTCATGAAACCTTCAGCTTTCAAAGCAGGTTTATTTTCTGCGTCAATTTTTACAAGTGCGCGGGCAATAGCTAAACGCACCGCCTCAGCTTGTCCTTTGATACCACCACCGTAAAGGTTGATTTTGATATCGTAGTTATCAGCAACACCAATAACATTCAAAGGTTGTTTTACAATGTATTGTAATGTGGCATCCGGGAAATAGTTAGCCAACTCACGCTTGTTAATGGTGATCTGACCTTTACCTTCGCTCAAATAAATACGAGCAACTGCCTCTTTTCTTCTACCAATAGCATTAATCACTTCCATACTACTTATTTAAGAGTGTTAATATCGATTACTTTAGGTTGTTGAGCTTCGTGCTTGTGCTCATTTCCAACATATACATACAGATTTCTGAATAACTGACGTCCAAGGCGACTTTTAGGTAACATACCTTTTACCGCTCTTTCGAACAATCTTTCAGGTTTTTTAGCGAATAATTCCGCTGGAGTAACATCTGTACGTCCACCTGGGTAACCACTATGGTAGTAGAATTGACGTTGGTCCCATTTGTTACCAGTCAATTTAATTTTATCTGCGTTTAAGATAATCACGTTATCTCCGCAGTCCATATGAGGAGTATAATTTGGCTTATACTTACCTCTTAATAATTTAGCAACTTTCGATGCCAAACGACCAACCACCATGTCAGTAGCATCAACAACTACCCACTCTTTGTTGATAGTAGCTTTTGTGGCTGAAACCGTTTTGTAACTTAAAGTATCCATTTCTTAACTTTATTATTTATAACAAATTGCAAAAGCGAATAATCCCCCTGACCAATTTCAGGTCCCACCCCAAAATCAGTAAAAAGAATGATTCAACTTTTCAGATCGGATAATAATCGGCCGCAAAAGTACTCTAATTATTTGTTATATACTAATGTTAATATAAAAAAATGGTTAAGATTTTGTTGATTGAAGAAAAAAGCGCCATCTTGTTTGGCCAAATTTTATTTTGATATGGAAAAGACAAAGTGGATGACTGAGGCGATCGAGTTGTCAAAAAGTAATGTTTTAAACGGTGGAGGTCCGTTTGGTGCTGTAATTGTGAGAGATAATGAAATAGTGGGCAAAGGAGTGAACCGAGTTACGGCCAATTGTGATCCAACTGCACATGCTGAAGTAAGTGCTATTAGAGAAGCCTCAAAAAATTTAGGAACCTTTGATTTGTCTGATTGCGAAATATATACTTCCTGCGAACCTTGCCCGATGTGTTTGGGTGCCATTTATTGGGCTCGCCTGAAAACCATTTACTATGGAAATACAAAAGTGGATGCTGCCAAAATAGGTTTCGATGATCAGTTTATTTACGATGAATTAGATAAGCAAATTGATGATAGGAGTATTCCTACCAAACAGTTTATGCCTGAAAAAGCTATTGAGGCTTTTAAGTTATGGGATGAAAAGGAAGATAAGATTGAATATTAAATTTTAATTGAATAGGTAATAGGCAGAAGTAAAGATTTTAAATTATTCAATTTTCGATGTGTTGATTGATAAAGGTTTTTCTCATCAATAAAATATTAAGCAAGATAAATGAAGCTCGGGCAATCTTATTTTATGAAAGATGTACTGGACGTAGCTCCTGATTTAATAGGAAAAATATTGTTTCGTCAGTTTAATGATGGATCAGTTGAACGATGGAGAATTACCGAAACCGAAGCTTATAGGGGCGAGGAAGATGAGGCCTGTCATGCCCGAAAGGGCAAAACGCCCCGAACAGAAGTGATGTATGAAGAAGGTGGACTAATATATGTCTATCTTATATACGGAATGTATTGGTTGTTGAATGTTGTTACAGGTCCCAAAGATGATCCTCAAGCTGTTTTGATAAGAGGATTAGAGAATATTGATGGGCCGGGCAGAGTAGGTAAGGCTTTGCAACTGAATAAAACTTTTTATGGCGAGGATCTAACCACTTCTTTACGAATGTGGATTGAAAATGGACAAGACGAAGTATTATATGAGACTTCACCAAGGATAGGTATAGATTACGCACCTGATGAATGGCGGCTAAAAAACTGGAGATATTTTGCTAAAAAATAATAGGCCAATCATTGCTGATTGACCCATTATCAATTTATCACTTAAATGTAACTAAAGCTATCCGATTGTACGGCCAAAAGGAGTCAGAGCTATTCCGGCCAATTTAAAATGCTGACGGGCAAAAGGAATTCCAATAATGGTGATTGCCAATATTATTCCCCAGAAAACATGTGTAAGGGCAATAATAAAACCTCCGAATATCAGCCAAATCACGTTCATTATTGTATTTAAGCATCCCGATGCCTGTGGGTTGTAACCTGTTTGTGTTCCAAATGGCCAGAGAGCTAATACTCCCAACTTCATAGTTTGAAGGCCAAAGGGAATTCCAACAATAGTTAGCATTAGAATTAAACTGCTGATAAAGTATTCAATGGCAATCATAAAGCCACCAAAAATCAGCCAAATAATATTTCCTAAAAATGACATTATTAAAATATTTAGTTGGAAGAGCTAACTCCGAAGTTCGAAAATAACTCATCGACTCATTAAATTTTATTGATAAATATATACTGACTACAGACTATAAACTATTTGCTACTTATAATCATCCAGTTTATCGGCCATGTCTTTTACGTCTTCCACTTTAAAGTTGCCGAAAAACGATAATAGTACTCCGTTGGTTTCACCCTGAAACAAAATGTGGCATTCTTTAATTTTGCGCCCCGATCCATTTACACGTATATCAACAGTTCCATTTTCAGTATCTATATCATATTCATCAGTATCAATTTTTCTGAATTTACTTAAAGGTAGATATCGTAATGCCTCACCTCTGAAATCCATGGTTTCGCCAGTATCAGGTGCTTTGTAGATTACAACTTTGACTTCGTGAAGGTCGCCTGTTACTTTATTTTCTTTGTCACCTTTGTCATTATCTATATTCATGTCAATTGCATCCAACATCTCTTGAGAAAATGAAAGCATGGTAATGCCTTTCTTAAGCGACATTTTTTCAAATAATCTATCAGAAGGACGACTCTGGGCGTGCGTGATAAAACAAAATGCAATAAGTGCTATGGTTATAAATGATATTTTTTTCATGATTATAAGTTTTGATCAGGATTAATAATTGTCAGATTGATGACGGTAATTAATAAGTCTATCTAAATAAGGACTTACTTCTAATCTTTTGTTTTCAGGTATCTCAATGTTAATGTAAACTTCTTGTTTGCGAGCTAAAGCTTCATCTCCAATTAAATATGTTCTGTCAAGGTAAATGATAGAATCACTTTGAGCCCAATAATAATCAGTTGATTTGGCATTGAACTCAGCTTCTTCATCATTAATACCGCGAGCTTTTTTTGTGATGGATACCTCAAATTTGTCACCTCGGGTGAGATTTATTCTCGGGTCACCTTCAATAATTAGCTTGCCATTTAAAGCTGATAATTCCAGATTATTCATTTCGAATAAATACTCTTTATCGCCCATGTATTTGCTTTCATTGCCGACTTTCAAGTAAATAGTCTCGGCTTGTGTATCTGTTAGCTGATGGGTTTCTGTAACAATGCCTTCATCCTCAAATCCTTTTACTACCCTTAGGCTTGTAAAGAATAGAAGAACCAATCCAACTAACCATAAGCCCAGTGCAGTCATGCCAATTACCTTACCATTGGTTTTAAACTGAAAAATCAGTTTTAAGCCCAGGTAGAGAATAACCAAGAATGGAATTATTAACAGCAATCCGGCTGCTATACTGAAAAGTGTTTGGTCGAGGTGCGACAAGAAATAGTTGGGAACTTGGGTGATGTAAAAATTGCCTACTGAATTGGCTAATCCTGGCATAGCATCTTTTAAAACCAATACTCCGGCTAAAGACATAATTACAAGCACGCTGAATAAAATGATAATAATTCCAAGTATTACACCAATAACTCTTACTACAGCATTAAGGCCTTTCGACATAACATCTCCAGTTCTGTTCATGTTGTGCTGCATGTTTTTGTATGATTGAGATTTAGTGTACGTTCTAAATTTATTGGATACGGCATTGTATTCATTTTTAATATTGTCACCCATATCTTTAAAGGTTACTCCGCCACGCATGCGAAGGCGTTGTTCAATAGTACGAGCTTCAGGCATCGCAATCCACAATACTATATATACTAAAGGAACAGCACCTACTGATAGTAGGGTAGTAACCACGGCAATTATTCTGAATACTACAGGGTCAACATCAAAGTAAGCTCCCAAGCCGCCGCAGACACCACCGAAAACTCTGTCTTCACGACTTCTGTATAGTGCTTTTCTGGTGTAATAAGGTGGCGGAGCGGAATAGTATTGTTCCGATTCCTTTTTTGTTTCTTCAGCTTCGTCCTCATCAACAATATCGGACGGTTCTCCAATGGTTTCGATGATTTCTTCGACCAAGGCAAGGCGAATTATATCCTGACCACTTTTGTAAATAAATAACTCAGCAATTCGAGCTTCAATATCATCTAGTATTTCTTTGGCCTCATCGTTCTTACCCAGGCGGGATTTTATCGTATCGAGATAGGTTTTCAGTTTCTCATATGCGTCTTCTTCGATTTGAAAAACACGCCCGTCGAGATTTATATTGATTGTTTTATTCATGGTTTTCGGTAATTAGTCAGTTAATATTTATGCCATTAATAAAAATCCTCCAAACATCCAGAAAATAACTTTAAGGAATAAAGCTCCCAAAAGCAGAAAAGCTATGATGTAAAGAATTACTTTGAAGATGGTTTTAAAAATCAATCCAAGTACTAATAGGACTAACACTATGGGAAGAGCTCCTGGAAAAAAGATGTGATTAAAAGTAGGAGCGATGCCATGAGTGATTGATGAAAAAGCAGCAAAAGGCGCATGAAAAATATGAGGTCCGATATGAATAAAATTGCTAAAAACTAATAGACCTAATATTACAGCCACAATTATCAGAACTGTTTTATCTGACTTTGAGAAACGACTAAAAAAACTCTCACTTTTTTTATAAGTATCAGACTGTTTAAAGTTTTTGAAGTTCTTTTTTACTTCGTCGTATTCATTTTTTATTGATTCTTCGATGGTGTTTATGGTAATGTGTTTTCCGCGCATCTCCAACTTTTGAGCTGTAGTAATAGCAGGAGGTAGGGCCATCCATAATACCAGATATATTAAAATGATAGCGCCTGATGTAAAAGGTATCAGAACTAAAGCGATGATACGAACTATAATGCTGTCAATCCCGAAATAAGCTGCTAAACCAGCACAAACACCGCCTAATATCCTATTGTCAATATCGCGGTAAAAGCGTTTGCTGGGTTTAATCAAAGCTGTTGATGTTGGACGGCTTTTCGATTGCTTTTCATCTTCTTCGTCAGTCATTTCTTCGGGTTCGCCCATAATTGATATCATTTCTTCTATCATGTCCAGAGTAACGACATCAGTCTCGCGATTGATTTTTTCTTCAAAGAGTTCGGCAATTCGAGCTTCAATATCTTTAATAATTTCATCGCCTCCGTCTTGATTTAGAAAGCTTTGTTCTACTTTTTTTTGATAGGTATTTAGCCGTGTGTAAGCGTCTTCGTCGATAAAGAACTGCCTTCCACTTATATTTATTGTAACTGTTTTATTCATGGCAAATATTATTTGGGTTGGTGGATTAATTCAACAGCATTAACTAATTCTTTCCAGGATGTATCCATTTCGTTTAAAAATGATTTTCCTTCATCTGTTAAAGCGTAATATTTTCGAGGTGGTCCCTGTGTTGATTCTTCCCAGCGATAGCTCAATAGTTTTGCATTTTTTAGGCGGGTCAACAACGGGTATAAAGTTCCTTCAACCACAATCATCTTAGCTTCTTTTAAAGTGTTGATGATGTCGGATGCATAAGCGTCGTTGTTAGCCAGTATAGAAAGGATGCAATATTCTAATACGCCCTTTCTCATCTGTGCTTTTATATTTTCTACATTCATAAGAGCTTTTTTAAAGGTTTGTTTTTAAATGTTGGAAAGGGGTTTTTGTTTAAACAAAAATCCGTTTTCGAAACATCGGCTTATATCCACACTATCTTTCTTTGTTTTTAAAGAATCGGTGGGCTTTTTCATAGTCCCGGTGGAGGTTTTTGCTGACTCCACTTTGTTTGTGTTGTTCATTGGTTTATTCTTTGTTAGTGAATCTGCTTTTGAGATTTGAGCGTAATTCAATGGGACAATAGAGAGAATTGTTAGCGCTAACAAAAATCTTTTCAGGTGTTTTTGATGTATTGATCTCATGACAGAATACTATTTTAAACAATGATATCGGTAATACAAATATATATACAAAAGAAGGTACTATGCAATACAAAGTACCATATTTTTTATAAGTCAATTTTAATTGTTTCTATGAATCTCTTTTGTGGCAAGGCTTTTGTGATGAAAATATTTTTTACTTAGGGTGATTAATTTTTTTACATTTGCCCCAAATTGAGATCGTTTAGATGTTTGAATCGGGATATTTAGCACTTTTTTTGGCTTCATTTTTAGCAGCAACAGTGGTTCCTTTTAGCTCCGAAGCTATATTGTCGGGTATGTTGGCAACAGGTTATGATTTATATTGGAGCCTAGCTTTGGCAACATTAGGAAATTGGTTAGGTGGATTGAGTTCGTATTACATAGGTTGGTTGGGTAAAACAGAATGGATTGAAAAATACCTGAGAATTAAACATGAACAGATTGTAAAAACTCAAAATAGAATTGCTGCTAAGGAATTGTGGATTTCCTTTTTCTGTTGGCTGCCTGGGGTGGGTGATGTAATTGCAGTGCTTTTGGGTCTGTTAAAAGTGAATGTCTGGAATGCAGCAATTGGTATGTTGCTGGGAAAAATGGTGCGCTATGTGGTTTGGGCCTTACTAACTTTAAAAGTTATTGATTTATTCTGATTTCCTAAAAATCACAATGGTATATGAATTCTTAAAGGGCTTTTTGAGGAAGTCTTCTATATTTTTATCATTTTTGTGCCTGCTTAAAAAAAAGATTAAGAGTTTTCGGAGCTATCCGAATCATAAATAATATATCAACAACAGAAGATTTGATTTGTGAATTTTTGTTGTTGACTTTAATTGATTGAATGTTATGACAACAGAAAAGACTGAAGGAATCAGTAATTCATCGTTTGATATTGCTGTTAAAAAGAGTCAGGCTTTAGAAGCTGATTTGCAAATTAATCCTCATAAACACCGAGTGCTTACAGGTGACCGTCCAACCGGAAATCTTCATATAGGGCATTATTTTGGATCGTTGCAAAATCGTGTGAGATTACAGAATTTGGGTGTTGAAACTTTTATTGTTATTGCAGATTACCAGGTTTTAACCGATCGTGACGTTTTTAAAGATATTTCGAAGTTTGTGTTGGAGTTGACTATTGACTATATAGCTTGTGGTTTAGATCCTCACAAGTTTAAAACACATATTTTCCCTCATAGTCATATTCCTGAGTTGAATCAGTTGTTAGTTCCTTTTCTTTCGTTGGTATCAAATTCAGAATTAAGTAAGAACCCAACTATCAAAGAAGAAATTCAGGCTTCAGGGCAAAATGTGATTAATGCAGGTATGTACACTTATCCAGTGCATCAGGCTGCTGATATTCTTTTCTGTAAGAGTGATGTGGTTCCTGTTGGAAAAGATCAGTTACCACACATAGAGTTGACGCGTACGATTGCTAAGCGATTCAATAAGAAATTTAAGTCGCGTGTGTTCCGTGAGCCAACAGGATTATTGAGTGAGACGCCAATGATTCTTGGATTGGATGGTGGTCAGAAGATGAGTAAGAGTAGAAACAATACCATCATGATTAAGGCTACCGAAGACGAAACTTTAAAAGCCGTGAAATCGGCTAAGACTGATTCGGAGCGTATGATTACTTACGATCCTGATAATCGTCCTGAAGTTGCAAACTTGCTGCGTATTGCTGCATTGGCATCGGGAGGAACTCCTGAGAAGTTAGCTGAAGAAATTGGAGATCAGGGTGCTGGTAAACTAAAACAAGTAGTTACAGAATCTATTAACGAGCACTTCCGCGAGATTCGTCAACGTCGTTCTCAATTAGAAAATGATATTGACTTCGTAAAAAATATTTTGCGTGAAGGAATTGCGGAGGCCAGAGGAGTGGCACAAACTACTTTAGAAGAAGTTCGCTCTGCAATGAATATGGATATTTAATATAGATTAATTCATTCAATGATATAGAGGGAAGCATTAGCTTCCCTTTTTTTATGTCATAAAATTCTCAATTAATAATTTTTTAACATGACGTATTTGTACGTCAAATATAAATGACGTATGTTTACGTCAAAATTAAGAATTATGGCAGAAGCAAAAAATCAATTATTCGATTCCGATCTTCAGGAGTTAGCTCAGCTTTTTAAGGCTTTGGGGCATCCTGCTCGTTTGCAGATTCTTAAATTTCTGGCTTCAAAAAATGCCTGTTTTACAGGTGACATTTCAGATGAGGTTCCGTTGGGAAGAACAACTGTTAACCAGCATTTGGCGGAATTAAGAAAAGCAGGTTTAATACAAGGTACGGTACAAGGTGTAAAAACAAATTATTGTATAAACCCTAGTGTGGTTAAGCATCTTGAAGAAATGGGTAAAGACTTTTTTGATGGCTTGAGCATCATCGAATGCACAGATTGTTGAGTCCAGTCAATAGTTATGGCTAGTCAACAATTTTATGGCAATAGTAAATTAGAAAGTAATAAAGAGTAAAATAGAAATAATAAAAACTTATCAGGATAAAGAGTTATATCAATTAGTATTGATAATCATATCTTGATACAAAAAATTTAAGTAATGAAAGTATTGATTTTATGCACCGGTAATAGCTGTAGAAGCCAAATGGCTCATGGGTTTTTGCAATCGTTCGACAAAGATTTGCAGGTTTTTTCTGCTGGAACAGAAGCCTCAGGTAAATTAAATGCCAAAGCAGTTCAGGTAATGAGTGAAATCGGAATCGATATTAGTGGTCACACCAGCGATTCTGTATCGAAGTATCTGGATGAAAAATGGGATTTTGTAATTACAGTTTGTGGAGGTGCTAACGAGAGCTGCCCTGCCTTTGTTGGGAATGTAAAAAACAGGGTTCATATTGGTTTTGATGATCCATCGCATGCTGTGGGAACTGATGAATTTATTATGAGTGAATTTCACCGGGTACGTGATGAAATTAAAGAGCAATTTTATCAATACTACCTTGAAAATATGAAAGGTAAATAACCTAAAAGCCAAACTATGAAACCTGAAGATTTAAAATTAATTGTAAAAGAAAAGTACGGCCAAATTGCCAACAAAGGCAATAACACTACTTCGTGTTGTGGCAGTACCAATTGTTGCGGAGAGGTTGATTATAGCAATTTTGCTGATAGTTATGATGAGCTGAAAGGCTATAACCCGGAAGCTGATTTAGGATTGGGTTGTGGTTTGCCAACGGAATATGCGGGTATTAATCAAGGTGACTCAGTTCTTGATTTAGGAAGTGGAGCGGGCAATGATTGTTTCGTTGCACGTCAGTTAGTGGGTGCAGAAGGCAAGGTTACTGGCATTGACTTTACTGATGAAATGTTGGAAAAAGCCAAAGCAAATGCTTTAAAGCTCAATTATACCAATGTTAAATTTGTGAAAGGTGATATTGAAGATATGCCTTTGCCTGAAAACGAATATGACGTGGTGGTGAGTAATTGTGTTTTAAATTTGGTTCCCAATAAAGAAAAAGCTTTTTCAGAAATCTTCAGGGTTTTAAAGGATGGAGGTCATTTTTCTATTTCAGATGTGGTTTTAATAGGTGAATTGCCGTCAGAATTGCAGAGTGCAGCCGAGATGTATGCCGGATGTGTTTCCGGGGCAATTCAAAAAGACGATTATCTGAATGTGGTTAGTGAAATTGGATTTAAAAATATAGAAATTAAAAAAGAGAAAGTAATAATAGTGCCCGATGATATTCTTCTGAAATATATCTCTAAAGAAGAACTTAATCAATTCAAAACAAACGGAGCGGGTATTTTTAGTATTACTGTTGTGGGGACGAAATAAAGTATGGAACAGAAAAAACAAATTGGATTCTTTGAGAAGTATCTCACCATATGGGTAGCCTTGTGCATTGCTGCAGGAATTATCATCGGACATTTTTTTGGAGATGCAGTTAATGTAATAAGTGGGTTGGAAGTTTCAGGTGTAAATGTATTGGTGGCAGTTTTGGTATGGTTGATGATTTACCCAATGATGCTTCAAGTGGATTTTACCAGTATTAAAAATGTAGGTAAACGACCGAAAGGTTTAATTCTTACTTTGGTAGTTAACTGGGTAATCAAACCTTTCACTATGGCCTTTTTTGCATGGATCTTCTTCGATAAGCTATATGCTGCTTTTATCGATCCGTCGCAGGCCGGCGAATACATTGCAGGTGCTATTTTATTGGGAGCAGCGCCATGCACCGCAATGGTTTTTGTGTGGTCTTATCTTACAGATGGAGATCCAAATTATACCTTGGTTCAGGTATCGGTAAACGATTTGATTATTTTAGTAGCCTTTGTGCCTATTGTCGGACTTTTATTGGGAATAACCAATATAACTATTCCATATGATACATTGGTGGTAAGTGTGGTGGTATTTGTTGTTGTTCCATTGTTGGCCGGAACTATCACCAATAGAATGTTAATTAAGAGAAAAGGAGAAAAGTGGTTTACCCAAACCTTTCTTCCTAAGTTTAAACCTGTAAGTATTATTGCACTATTGGCAACTTTGGTTCTGCTGTTTGCTTTTCAAGGGCATAATATTACTAGTCAGCCATTAATCATTCTTTTGGTAGCTATTCCGCTTACATTACAAACGTATTTTATCTTTTTTGTGGCATGGTTTGGAGGACGAAAACTAAAATTGCCCCATGCTGTTTGTTCGCCAGCAGCTATGATTGGGGCCAGTAACTTTTTTGAGTTGGCAGTGGCAGTTGCTATTGCTCTGTTTGGGTTACATTCACCTGCAGCCTTGGTAACGGTTGTTGGAGTTTTGGTTGAGGTACCGGTAATGCTTTCGTTGGTGGCTTTGGCTAATCGCTGGAAGTACTAATCAGAAGAATCAAATAAAAAGAAAGCAGGAGATATATGAACAATCTTCTGCTTTCTGTCTTTTATGTCTTGTCAAATGATTATTTTTGCAGCATGATTTATTTAGTGTTAGGAATCGTTTTGGCCTTGATTGTGGCAGTGATTTTTTCACGCAAATCAAAACCAGGCGAAGAGGAAGAAAGTAAGGTTGAAGTGCCTGATGACTGTTGCGGTGCTCACGAGGTTTGTGAGTCTGATAGTCTGCTAAGTGCAGATGGGAAAGCAGAATACTTTGAAGATGAGGAGTTGGATAACTACAAAAGTAAAAAGCCGGATAGCTACTCCGATGAGCAAATAGAAGAATTCAGAGAAGTATTATACACTCTTAGAGAACGTGAGGTGGCAGCCTGGTTAAAAAGTTTACAAGCTCGCAGTATTAACCCACCTGAAATTATCCGCGAAGAAGCTCTTATGATTGTGGCAGATAGACGATTTGCTAATTAAACAATTAGCCAATTAATCGGAAATCAGATAATCAAACAATTGTCATATTCAAGCTCTGAGAAAAGCGGTATCTTGAAATCCTAATTCAAAATACAGTTCGCATGTTTTCAAAAGACGTATATATAAATCGCAGAAAAAAGCTGCAATCTAGAGTTGAATCTGGTATCATACTGATGTTGGGTAACAACGATTCTCCCATGAACTATGCTGATAATGTTTATCATTTCCGTCAGGATAGTACATTCTTATATTTTTTTGGAATTGATTTGCAGAACCATGCAGCCATTATCGACATTGATAATAATAAGGAATATCTGTTTGGTGATGATATTTCATTGGGTCACATAATATGGATGGGACCTCAGCCAACAATGGTTGAGAAAGCCGCTCAGGTAGGAGTTGAGAATGTTAAGCCAATGACTGATTTGACTAAAGTCATCGGAGATGCTGTTAAACAAGGACGAAAAATCCATTTCAATCCGCCATACCGAGGTGAAAATATAATGCTGTTGAGTGATTTGCTCGATGTTCATCACTCAAAGGTAAAAGAGATGGCTTCGTTAGAGTTAACTAAAGCTTGCATTGCTATTCGTTCAGTCAAAGAACCTTGTGAAATAGAGGAGATGGAGCGTCACATGGCTACTGCCTATAAAATGCATACTACAGCCATGATGATGGCACACGATGGAGTAAGTGAACAAGAGATTACCGGAGTGTTAGAAGGTGTATCAATGTCGGGCGGTGGAATGGTTTCTTTTCCTATTATCTGCAGCAAAAGAGGAGAAACACTTCATAATCACAATCACGGAAATATCTTGCGAAATGGTGATCTTCTTTTGGTGGATGCTGGAAGTGAATCGCCTTTGCATTATGCAACCGATCATACCAGAACCACTGCTGTTGGAGGTAAGTTCTCGCAGCGTCAGAAAGAGATATACGAAATAGTGTTGGCTGCCAATGATACAGCTCGCGAAGCCACTAAGCCAGGAATTACTTATAAAGAATGCCATTTGGTGGCAGCACGAACAATTGCTTCGGGATTGAAGGATTTGGGATTGATGAAAGGTGATGTAGATGAAGCGGTCGCCCAAGGAGCACATGCTATGTTCTTTCCGCATGGTTTAGGCCATATGCTTGGCTTGGATGTGCATGATATGGAAGATTATAACGATACTTTGGTGGGATATATGGATGAGATGGAACGCAGCTCTCAGTTTGGGTTGTCAGCCTTGCGTTTGGGTCGTACTTTAGAGAAAAATTGGGTGGTAACCAACGAGCCTGGTATCTATTTTATTCCTGCTTTAATTGATACCTGGAAGGCTGAAGGTAAATTCACCAATTTTATCAATTACGATAAAGTGGAAACCTATAAGGATTTTGGAGGCATTCGCCTGGAAGATGATATACTGATAACAGAAAATGGTTGTCGTATTTTAGGAGAAAGAATTCCAATTACCATCGATGAGGTGGAAGCTACTGTAAAAGGTTGAAAGTAAATAGTGCTGCCTACGCTTGTTGAAGGAGAAATTAAAAAAAGACTATATTTGGATGAGCTCTTCCCGGAGCTCATTTTTTTATCTGATAAACCAAAATCATTAAAGAATGAAACGAATTATTAACCTGTTGCTGGGGTTGGTGTTGATTGCAAATGTCAATGCCCAGAACGAATCAAAATTTGAATTTACTGATGTTTACAACATCAAAACAACACCTGTAAAAAGTCAGGATAGAACAGGTACATGTTGGGCTTTTAGTACCACTTCGTTTGTTGAAACGGAAGTTATACGCCTTGGAGGGCCAGAACTGGACTTGTCGGAGATGTATTTTGTTCGCTATGTATATCCTAAAAAAGCTCAAAAATATGTGATGTTGCACGGAAAGGGTAATTTTAGTCAGGGAGGTTTGGCTCATGATGTGATGAATAGTATCCGTGCATATGGTATGGCAACAGAAGAGGCGTATCCGGGTCGCAGAGAAGTAAGCAAACCACACAATCATACCGAGTTGGAGTTATCACAAAAAGTATTGTTGGATAATTTTATCAGTCAACGTTCGGCTTCCCCAAATCCTGTTTGGTATGAAGTGTTAGGCAGTGTGCTGGATAATTATTTAGGAGAAATTCCTGAAAAAGTAGATGGAAAGACACCTCAGGAATTTGCTGCAAAGATGAAGATTAATCCTGATGATTATATTGAATTGACTTCTTACACAAACTACCCATATTATAAGCTAGTTGATCTGGAAATTCCTGATAACTGGTCGCACGACCGATTTTATAATCTGCCACTGGATGAATTAATGGAGGTTATTAATAATGCATTGGCTAATGGTTATTCAATGGTGTGGGATGGCGATGTAAGCGAGAAGTTCTTTTCACATAAGGAAGGTGTTGCTTTGGTTCCTGCTGATGAAAGCAAGGGATTTGAACCTCAGGCTGAGAAAAGTATTACACCAGCAATTCGTCAGGAGGCTTTTCTGTCATGGCAGTCCACCGATGATCATTTAATGCATATAACCGGAATGGTTAAAGATCAGAATGGAACAGTCTATTACAAAACAAAAAATAGTTGGGGCGAAAAAAGTAATGCCTTTGGTGGATATTTAAATATGTCGGAGAGTTATGTGCGTTTGCATACGGTTTCGGTGATGATTCATAAAGATGCGTTGCCAAAGAGTATTGCTAAGAAAATTAAAGTGAAATAATTATTATAAGAAAGCCGGATAATCTTTTTAACTATCCGGCTTTTATTTTTAAATATTGTATATTACAAACTCCAGTATGTAAGGTTATTTATTTTTCCTCTATAAATACCTTTAATGTCAACAAAAACACCTTCATCAACCATAATAGATTTAAAATAGGCTTCATCAAGTTTTACATATTCAGTATGGTTAACAGCTACAATAATACCATTGTATTTTTCCTTAATTTCATCAATTAATCCATAACCATATTCATGCATCAACTCATCAGAAGAAGCATGTGGGTCAATCACATCCACATGTACACTAAATGACTTTAGTTCATTAACAACATCAGCCACCTTCGAATTTCTTATATCACTTACATTCTCTTTAAAGGTAGCACCCATTACCAGAACTTTGGCTCCGTTGATTTTATTGCCGTTGGAAATCATCTTTTTTACAATGGTTTTGGCAACATAACCACCCATTGAGTCATTAATGGTTCTTCCTCCGGTAATTATTTTTGAGTGATAACCCAGTTCGTTGGCTTTATAGGTTAGGTAGTATGGATCAACTCCAATACAATGACCTCCAACCAGACCAGGGAAGAATTTCAGGAAATTCCATTTCGTTCCGGCAGCTTCCAATACTTCAAAAGTATTGATATTCATTCGGTCGAAAATCAACGAAAGTTCATTCATTAAAGCGATGTTTACATCTCGCTGAGTGTTTTCGATAATTTTGGCTGCTTCTGCTACTTTTATTGAACTAGCTTTATGGATTCCTGCTTTAATAATGCTGGCATAAACTGCTTCAATAACCTCTGCCGACTCAGTATCACTACCCGAAACGATCTTTAATATCTTTGTTAGGGTATGTTCTTTATCTCCCGGATTAATACGTTCGGGACTGTAACCAACCTTAAAGTCTTCGTTAAACTTAAGTCCTGATTCCGCTTCCAGTATAGGAACACAATCGTCTTCGGTACAACCTGGATAGACAGTTGACTCAAACACAACATAGTCACCTTTTTTTAATGCTTTACCTACTGTTTTGGTAGCTCCTAAAAGTGGCTTCAGGTCAGGTAGGTTATGTTGGTTGATAGGAGTAGGTACTGCTACCACATGGAAGTTGGCTTGCTTTAAATCTTCAGGCTTACTGGTGAAAGTAATATCGCATCCATCAAAAGCTGAACTTTCCAATTCATCACTTGGATCAATGTTTTTGCGCATCAAATCAACTCGTTCTTCTTTGATGTCAAATCCAATAACTGACATTTTTCTTGCAAATTCTAAAGCAATTGGTAAGCCTACGTAGCCAAGTCCCACAACGGATAATTTGATTTCCTTTTTGAGTAATTTTTCTAACATGATTTATAAGTTACTAGGTTTATTTTGGTAAATTCTTTCAATCATTTCAACTACTTTTAGCCCTTCTAAGGCATTAGTAGTAATGGTTGTATTTCCTTTTAACACTTCTACAACATTATCAATAATATAATGATGGTTGGCGGCCGATCCTTTATAAGGTCCGTAGTCGTTTGGAGGATTGGATTCAGCCAAAACCGGCATTTCATAATCTTTGACATGACATTCAACTACCTCGTTCATATACTGACCCGAAACTTTAACAGTACCCTGGTTTCCGATAATGGTAATGCTGCTTTCCAGGTTTTTATCCCATACAGCAGTGCTGTAATTAAGGCTTCCAGTGCCACCATTAATAAAATCAAAGGTTACAAAGCCGCTGTCTTCGAAATCGGTGGAGTGTTGATGAGCAAAATCTTTAAAGTTGCCATTGATATTGGTTATATCGCCAAATAGCCAGTACATAATATCAATGAAGTGAGAGAACTGGGTGAATAAAGTTCCTCCATCAAGCTCTTTATTGCCATGCCAATTACCGTTACTGTAATAGCGATCATCGCGGTTCCAGTAACAATTGAGCTGAACCATAAAGATATCTCCCAAGCGTTTTTCTTCTACCATTTCTTTCAACCAAACACTTGGTGGCGAGTAACGGTTTTGCATTACGGCAAATACCTGCTTTGACATTTGCAAAGCTTTAAAAATTACTTTTTCAGCATCTGTCTTATTCAATGCCATTGGTTTTTCTACCACTATGTGTTTTTTTGCTTCTAAAGCTTCGATGGCTTGTTTGGCATGTAATCCATTGGGTGTGCATATATTAACAACATCTACTTCTGGGTGATTGGTTAATAAATCATTGACTGAATGATAATATGGTAAATCGCTATCCCAATTTAGTTCTTCTTGTTTTTTAATGTCGCAAATAGCTACTAATTCGGCTCCGCTATTACGTTTTATCATTTCGCAATGACGCTTGCCAATATGTCCAAGGCCAATTACAGCAAATTTTATCTTTTGATTTGTACTCATCTATTTAGTTAACTTTCTTACGTTGTTATGCTCCAGTAAATATTTCTCATTACTTTCGGGGCAAATGGCTATATTTTCATCATTAAATTCGAGTTGATGTCCATACTCACTCATCCAGCCAATCTGTTTTGATGGATTACCCACAACCAAAGCATAAGCCGGAATGTTTTTAGTTACCACAGCTCCAGCGCCAATAAAAGCATATTCGCCAATGTCGTGACCACAAACCACAGTAGCATTGGCGCCTATGGTAGCTCCTTTTTTAACAGTTGTTTTTTGATAATCGCCTCTTCTGTTAATGGCACTTCGTGGATTGATGACATTGGTAAACACCATTGACGGACCCAAAAATACATCATCTTCACATATAACGCCGGTATAAATAGAAACATTGTTTTGCACTTTAACATTTTTGCCCAGTTCCACATCGGGTGAGATGACTACATTTTGGCCAATGTTGCAGTTATCACCAATAATGCAGTAAGGCATGATGTGTGAGAAGTGCCATATTTTAACTCCATCACCAATAATACATGGATCGTCAATTACGGCTGTTTCGTGGGCGAAATAACTCTTGCTATTCATGATTAAAAAAGCGTTTAATGGTAGTGGTGATATCCTTTAATTGTTCTTCTGTTAGCTCGGTGTGCATGGGTAAAGATAGTACTTCAGAGCTTAATGTTTCGGAATTAGCTAAGCTGATATCTTTATCCTGATACTCAGTAAAAGCCTCTTGCTCGTGCAATGGCACCGGATAATATACCATTGATGGAATATTATTTTCTTTCAGATAGCTTTGTAATTCATCTCTTTTCCCATCTTTTACTTTTAAAGTGTATTGATGAAAGATATGATCTGATTTAGAAGATTTGGATGGTATTTGTAAATCTTCAATGTTTTTTAGTTCCTGATCATACCAACTTGCAGCTTTTTGTCTTCTTTGGTTAAAGTTATCCAGATGCTTTAGCTTGGTATCTAATATAGCAGCCTGCAAAGTGTCGAGTCTTGAGTTAATACCTATAATCTGATGATAGTATTTTTTCTTAGAGCCATGATTAACAATCATGCGCATTTTCTCAGCCAATGCATCATTGTTGGTAAAGCATGCTCCGCCATCACCAAAACAGCCAAGGTTTTTTGATGGGAAAAACGATGTACAACCAATATCACCAATGGTACCTAGTTTTGTTATCGTGGAATTGAACTTATAATCGCAACCAATAGCTTGAGCAGTATCTTCCACCACACTAAGGTTATATTTTTGGGCAATTGGCATGATGGCATTCATCTCGGCTCCTTGTCCGAACAGATGTACTGGAATGATAGCTTGTGTTTTGGAGGTGATGGACTTTTCAATCTCTTCAGGAATCAAGGTGAATGTATCGGGATCAACATCAACCAAAACAGGTTTTAATTTTAATAATGCAATCACTTCAACGGTGGCAATAAATGTAAATGTTGATGTTATTACTTCATCGCCAGGCTGAAGGTCCAAAGCCATTAAAGCAATTTGCAAGGCGTCTGTTCCGTTGCCGCAAGGTATTACATGTTTTACATTCAGGTATTCTTCAAGATTTGATTGAAATGATTTTACGGCAGGACCATTGATAAAATTAGTTTGTTCTAATACATTGGCCATAGCATCGTCAATTTCGCTTTTTAGTCTTTTATATTGACTTTGCAGGTCTACCATTCTATGTTGTTTCATTCTGTCTTCCTTTGGTGCGGTTTAAATATTTTAAAAGCCGAAGTTCATACCTATTGAAACGATTTGATTACCTGCTAAGAAATAGGGGTTAATGTACTTTTCTTTGTCAGGTCCACTGTATGAATTTTGTTGATATTCAACAAAAACATATCCATCATTTATAATCTGATAACGGCCTTTGAGGGTAAAATTAGTATTTTTATATCGTACTTCATTCATGAAAGGTAATCCTCTTCTAATTTCTTCCTGATCCTGATTAATCTCAGGATGTAAGTCCATTTCATTGTCATCAAAAATATGTTGATAATCTTTCCCTTTTCTGATATAGGTATAGTTGGCCGTAAGATCCAAACCTCTCATTGGCTTAAATTTGATCATCAAGAAGAGTTCATCTGAATTATCAAGAGTATAACTTCCTAATGAATATTGATTGCTCATGTATGTTAGGGAAGGTACAAAGTGTTGATAAACTAATGGCCTGGTAATAGTATATTCTGCAGTAATGGAAGTGTTGGGAAACAGATCTGTTACTCTGGTTCCAATTTTCCAAGCTATATCGTTCGATTGCTCATCTTTTTTAAACATGTTATTTATGCTGATCTCGTCAATAAAAAGACTGGTGTATAAATGAAGTTTTTTTATCTGCCGACTATTGATGTCGATAAACATTTGTGCATTTTGTCCAACCCAATTATCCCACGAGTTATATGTATGGTCGGCCGATTTATAGAAAAGAAAGGGTACAGCAAAAGTGGGGTTGAAATTTACATCGCTGTAGACTATTGAATTACCAAATGAGATATTGAACTTTTTCCAGGGGCGAACAGTAAACATGTTGGCCGCAATAAATTTATTTGTAAAGGCTTCTCGTTCCCCATTGAAAACTGGGTACGTTCTTGAACTATCAATTACCTCACTTATCAACCAGCCATGTATGTAATTAAAGTCAAACCATTTTGTAGGTGACATTTTAAATGAAATGTATCCGTAAGAAGGTGTTCTACCAGAAAAGATGGTTGATTGACTATAGTTATTTCCCCATTGAAAATGATCTTTGTGTAAGCCAACACTTCCCCATTTCCAAGAATAAACAATGCCACCCCGGGTCTCGGAGTAGTCTTTATCGTCATTGTCTCCCTTGTATACTGCACCAGGCCTTTGGGTAATGTATCCAGGACCGCCTAAAAATTGTGATTCATAATTGTCTCTAAGGCTACCATAAATTGCAACATGGTCACCAATGGAGCCATAAAATTCAGCACCTCCCCATCTGTGGTACACCGTTTTATTGCTATTGTTAAAAAATTGCCCGCCAATAATAGGATTGATTGTAAGTTTAAAGAGAGAGTCGCTATGATAGAAAAGATCCCAACGCTTATCAAATGATTTTCCAGTTTGTAGCTCCTTATTAAAGTCTTTTAGATAAAATGTAAGTTCTTTTTGTTGCCTCGGTGTTAAAGCTGTGTTCTGGTCGCAACTTACAAGCCAATTAGCAATTTGTTGGCGATTGTAAGGTTTGATGCATGAATTAATATCGATTAGTCCTTTGTTGGCTAATTCATCAATGAAATCGTAAACGGTTTCATTACTTATATGATATGGGATATCCTGACTCTTTATTAATGTAATCGATAATGAAAGGAATATGGCTAAAATGGACTTTCTCATTATTTGACATTCTGGTTGGATTCGAAGGTAATAAAAGGCAGAATGTCTTCAAATTGAACTTGATAAGAGGTGTGTTTGTGGTGATGTATGCAAAAGAAAAGGGGACCTAATAGTCCCCTTTGTATAATGTTGCTTATTAATTTTAAAGGCTAAATACCTCTTTTACTTTATTGACATAGTCAAGTTTTTCCCAAGTAAAGAATTCTACTTCCTTCATTAGTTTCTGACCATTTTCGATAAATTCTACTTCATCTTTATATGGTGTACGACCTACATGACCATAAGCTGCTGTTGGTTCAAAAATTGGATTCTTCAAACCAAAACGTTTTACAATGGCGCTTGGACGCATGTCAAAAATACCCTCCACTTTTTCAGCAATCTGTCCATCTGTTAGGTTTACCTTAGCTGTTCTATATGTATTAATGTATAAACCAACAGGCTTAGCTACACCAATAGCGTATGCTACTTGTACTAAAATCTCATCAGCTACACCCGCAGCCACAAGGTTCTTGGCAATATGACGGGTTGCATATGCGGCTGAGCGGTCAACCTTAGAACTGTCTTTACCACTAAAGGCACCTCCACCATGAGCTCCTTTACCACCGTATGTATCAACAATTATTTTACGTCCAGTAAGACCAGTATCTCCATGAGGACCTCCAATTACGAACTTACCTGTAGGATTAACATGTAAAATATAATCATTAAACAGGTGTTGTTGATCTTCAGGTAAGATGGCTTTAACTCTGGTTATTAATATATTTTGAACGTCTTCCTTAATTTTAGAAAGCATAGCCTCATCTTCATCAAACTCATCATGCTGCGTTGAAACAACAATAGTATGTACTTTTAAAGGCTTGTTATTCGAATCATACTCAATGGTTACCTGACTTTTTGAGTCTGGACGCAAATAAGTCATTTCTTTTTCTTCGCGACGAATAGCTGCCAACTCCTTTAATAATATATGAGATAAATATAAAGGAAGTGGAAGGTAGTCTTCGGTATCTTTACAGGCATAACCAAACATCATTCCCTGATCGCCGGCACCTTGTTCATCTTCACTTTCTCGTTCCACCCCTCTGTTAATATCTGGTGATTGCTCATGTATAGCCGAGATAACACCACACGATCCTGAATCAAACATATAAGCAGCATCTGTATAGCCAATTCTTTCAATAACACGGCGAGCTACATTTTGAGTAGGAACAAAACCTTGTGTTTTTACTTCACCACTAAGTACAACAAGACCCGTGGTAACTAATGTTTCACAAGCAACTTTGGATTCAGGATCCTGTCGAAGCAATTCATCAAGAATTGCATCAGAAATCTGATCAGCTACTTTGTCCGGATGACCTTCCGAAACCGATTCGGATGTAAATAAATATCCCATATCAAATACACTATTACAACAACTTCTATGAGTTGCATATTGTTATTACTTAAAAATGATATGTGAAAAAGGAAGTTTAAAACGAATGTATGCGTTTTAGCACTTTTTTTGAGTGGTTGCAATCAGCCAAATCCTTCCACTTTTCACGAGTGACAAAGTAATAAATTTCTAAAATGATGCGCAAGTGAAATAAGAGTAATTTGTCTTGTATCGGATATTTTTATTTGTAATTGAGCTATTTACCAATGATGTTAACATTTTGGAGTAAATTTTTTGTATTTTTTTTTGAAAAAATATTTGGAGGGAATTGAATTTGCTATATCTTTGCATCCGCATTTGAGACAGATATGATAGTCCAAACGCAATAAGGTCCCTTCGTCTAGTGGTTAGGACGCAAGGTTTTCATCCTTGAAACAGGAGTTCGATTCTCCTAGGGACTGCAAAAGTAAAAGATTTAACAATATTATTTGTAGTAAGATGGCAAATCATCAATCAGCAAAAAAGAGAATACGTCAGATAGAGAAGAGAAGACTTCACAACAGATATTACGCTAAAACAACTCGTAATGCAGTGAAAGAGTTGAGAGGAACATCTGAGAAAGAAGCTGCTCAGGACTTGCTTCCTAAAGTAACCTCTATGCTAGACAAATTGGCGAAAAGAAACATTATTCACAAAAATAAAGCTGCTAATTTAAAGTCAAAATTAGCTAGCCATGTGAACAAGCTTTAATCAAAGCTTCTAAGGTCCCTTCGTCTAGTGGTTAGGACGCAAGGTTTTCATCCTTGAAACAGGAGTTCGATTCTCCTAGGGACTGCTAATGCCTTCCATTGTAATGGAAGGCTTTTTTTATGTCAAATTTTTCATTTTCATAATACATCATTATCTTGATAAAAAGATTCTGATGAAACCATACCAACACCTTAGTATAAAGGAATGGGCCTTAGAAGACCGGCCGCGTGAAAAACTGCTCGAAAAGGGATTGTCTTCACTATCGGATGCTGAGCTTTTAGCAATAATATTAGGATCAGGAAGTTCTAAGCAAAGTGCTGTTGATCTTGCTAAGGAAATACTAAAAGATTGCAATAACAATTTAAATGATTTGGGTAAAAAAACAGTTTCCGATTTAAAAGGGAGTTACCATGGTGTTGGAGATGCTAAAGCAATAAATGTGGTTGCTTGTTTAGAATTGGGGAGACGTAGAAAACTACAAGATCCCAGACAGCGGATAAAGATTACCCAAAGTAAAGATGTATACGATATTTTTCAGCCTGTTTTGGGTGATCTTCCTCATGAAGAATTCTGGGTTTTATTATTGAATAGATCCAATAAAGTTATTACCCGCTATAAAATCAGTCAAGGAGGAATTGCCGGAACCGTTATTGATGTTCGCTTGATACTGAAATCAGCTATTGATAATCTGGCATCATCAATAATCTTATGTCATAACCATCCTAGTGGAAATATACAACCCAGTGACATGGACAGGCAAATAACTCAAAAAATGAAGGAAGCAGGTAAGATTATGGATATTCCTGTTTTAGACCATGTTATTATTACTGAATCAGCCTATTATAGTTTTGCCGATGAAGGGGAGATGTAAGAAGTAAAGGAATTTATAACGCTTTTTTATTATCTGGTCTGAGTAGTTTATAGTAAATGATTAAGAGGAGAATTAGAAAATAAATAAGGTTAGATAAGAAGTAATATAATGTGGAGCCTTCAATCCCAAATCTAGGGAGCATATAAAAAGCTAGTACTATTTGAGTTCCAAAAGAAAGTAATTCTGTAAAAATATATGTTTTTACCTTTTCTTTTGCAATTAGTAATATGGCAAATATCCAGGCGAGTATTTTAAAGATATCACCAAGTAGTTGCCAGTGAATTATTTGGGATATGGGTTGAAAGGCTTCGGTAAATAATAAACTTATAATTATATCTCTTAAAAGGTATAAAGCTATTGCACCAGCTACCAATATGGGAATAAATATTAAGTAGGTTTGTTTTAGTTCCTTTTTTATCTGAGAATTATTCTTTAATGAAGAAAAACGAGGAAGGAAATAATAGCTAAATGACATAGTTATTAATGAGATATAGTTTGAACTAATTCTATTAATACCTTCCCAAATTCCAGCGGCGTCCATTGATGTGTTAGCAATTATTAGTTTTCTGATGATGATGATTAGGAGTGGTGAGATAATGCCTGAAACAAGTGTCATTAAACTAAATTTGGTAAGTTTAAGAACAGTGATTTTTGAAGCAGTCATTTCATTAATAGGGTAGTGTTTTTTAATTAGGAAAGTAGCCCATGTAGCAGCAAAAATATTTGAGAGTAAAACTCCCCATATTACACCATGCAGTCCCCAGAAATAAACAGATAAAGAGGTGCTGAGGAAAGCACTAATAAACGTTATTAGATTTGTTTTTATGAATAAGTTCAGTTTTTGCAGCCCATTAAAAATAGCGAGATATAAATTTAATAGCGATGTACTAAATAAATATATAGATGAGGATTTTATGAGGACTGTGTAATCGAGTTTGTCAAATAAAAGGACTGATATTGAGTTAGAAAAGATAAAAGTAATAATGCTTACAATTAAGGTTATGAAACCTGTAATGATTATTCCTGTCGATATAACCTCGGATTTATGTTCTTTATCATCGGCAAGTAATTTAATGATCCCTTTATTTATTCCACCGCTACCTATATTTGCACCTAGTTGAAGATAGTTCTGAAATTGTCCAATTATTGCTAATCCTGACGGACCAATAAAATAAGCCAGGATTTTGATATTTAAAAATGCTAAAATAAAACGTACTATTACTTGAGATGCGTTTTTTATAGATGTTCTCAAGAGTAAGTTATTCTTTATAAAAGCAAATGTGTTTTTAATTGGCAAGACTTTTCTGTTTTATTATTTTTGCTAATATATTCAAATACTTTCTATAATTGTTAATGGTTCAAGAGCCTTTTTTTTCAGTTGTTATTCCTCTTTATAATAAAGAGAGAGACATAGAACATACAATACAATCAGTATTAAAACAGGAGTTTACAAGTTTCGAATTAATTATAGTTAACGATGGGAGCACTGATTCAGGGCTTGAGGTAGTTAATTCAATTGTAGACGATCGGTTGTTTTGTTATACTATTAAAAATTCTGGCCCCTCTATAGCAAGAAATTTTGGGGTAGAGAAGGCTAAAAGTGAATATATTGTTTTTCTTGATGCTGATGATATTTGGTATCCCCAACATCTAAAGAAATTAAAGCAATTAATTAACAATAAATATGAAGTATCATGGTATTGTACAGGTTATGAATATATGTTAGAAGGTAAGAGTACATACCCAATGAATGTATCATTAATGTTGGATTCAAAAAACAGTTACGGTGTATGTGATTACTTCGAAAATAGTTTGTCTGATTCGCTTGTTAGTACTTCATCTGTTTGTTTAAAAAAGGAATTTTTTATGATGCTTGGAGGGTTTAATCCTAAGTATGATACAGGACAAGATACAGACTTGTGGATAAGAGCTGGTTTAGTATCTCAATTAGCTTATATAAATAGAATAACGGTTGTTGTTAATTTACAAGGAAGTAATAGAATAACCGATATGCCCATTTTATCCAAAAGGCATCTTCAATTTGATGATCATTTGAATGTGGAGGAAGATAGACTTCCTTTTCGAAAATTTATGAATTTCTATCGCTATAATCATTACCTCAAATTTAAAATGGCAGGATTTGAAGAAAATGCTCAAGTTTACTTAGTTAATTTAGATGCTCAGATGCTTAATAGAAAACAAAGGTTTTTATTAAAAATTCCTGGACGAATTTTAAGAGCAATATATGATTTTAAGAGTAAGCTATATAAATACGGTATTAGATTAAGGGCTTCTAATTAGATTTAATGAAAATACTATTATTAGGCGAGTTTAGTGGTTTGCATGCTAATTTAGCAGCTGGTTTAAAAGAGTTGGGGCATGATGTTACTGTAGCATCAGCAGGTGATGGTTGGAAGAATTATCCAAGAGATATAGATTTCAACTATAAAGGTAAAAATCGCAAAATAAAGTTATTGTGGGCTATTCTTAAAAATACACCTAAACTAATTGGTTATGATGTGGTTCAATTAGTAAATCCTAATTTCTTAGATGCCAAGCCAATGATAAACAGATTGGTTTTTGAATTTGTTAATCTGTTTAATAAATCAATCTTTCTTGGGGCCAATGGCAATGATTATTATTATGTGTCGTATGGATTAAGCGGGAAGTATTCTAAATCTGTTTTTAATGATGCCAGCTTGTTGAAGGATGATTATGTGCGACAATACGTAAAAGTTCCATTAAGTAACATATATAAGAAATATAATCACAAAATAGCAAAGGTTGCGAAGGGCATTACAGCGTGTTGTGCCGAATATGAATTAGCATATAGAGAACAGTTTGGTCAAAAGCTTACATTTATTCCTTTGCCGATTCAAACGCAAAAGTTCATGTTTTGTAATGAAGTAAAGGAAGACACTAAGAAGATTTCTTTCTTTATGGGACATTATAAAGATAGGCAAGTGTTAAAAGGCACCGATGTAATTCACCGAGTTTTAAAGAAAATAGAAAGAGACTATCCTAATGATGTTATGTTGAATATTGTAGACTCCGTTCCTTTTGAAGTTTATCAAAAGCTATTTAACAACTCACATATTTTGGTTGATCAACTCTATTCGTATGGATGTGGATTAAATGGAGTGCTAGGTATGTCAAAAGGAATGGTAGTTGCAGGAGGAGCAGATGAGCATATGTATAAATTGATGGAAGAGCACAAGAATTTTCCATTAATTAACTTACCAATTGATGAAGAAGACATGTACGTTGTTTTTGAGAATCTAATAAAGCAGAAAAAGAGTCTGCCAAAATTAGCCAAGGCTTCCCGAAAATTTGCAGAAGAACACCATGATTATTTATATGTGGCGAAAGAATATGTGAGATTTTGGGAGCAAAAAATCTAGAATTTATTACCTAAAATTTCCTTTTAAGTCCATAATACATGGTTTTAATTCTTTTTGACCAGTATTTCTCAATGTATTCAGATGATAAGTAGCTTACCAATATAGTTAAAGTTAGGGTTATGGCTACTATTGCAAATCCATTTTCAATAAATAGGTATTTATCATTACAGATTGTGAAGTATTTTATTACAACTCTATGGAATAAGTATATACCGAAACTGCTTTTCCCAAGTGTAATTAATAGTCGGTTGTTCAGGATGTCTGATAGGTAGCCTTTTTGAAAGGAAAACACTAAAATAATTAAACTTAAAGGCAGCCATGTGTAATATGAGTATTTAATTACTTCTGGAACTAAATTATGATAGTACAGAAATAATGCAAAAACAAAAATAGTACTGATCTCCAGAACAGTTAAGCTCAATTTAGTTAATCGTACTCTTCCAATTATTATTTGATGAAAATGGAATAATAGAATGCCAATTATGAAATCAAATGATCGTATAACTGGATTGATGTAATATAACCAATGTTGCAACGATTGATTAGTGTTGATCATTACAAAAGGTAGTAGAATAAACATGCAAATTACTGCAGCTCTAAATACTTTATTTTGCTTGAGCCGATAAAAAGAACGTATAGCAAAAGGGAATATCAAGTAAAAGAATAGGGCATTTGATAAACTCCATGAAGGGGCATTAAAACTGAAGTAAATACTTTCTTTGGGAATAAAAGATTGTGTTAAGGTAAGCTGAGTGGCTATTTTAATCAACCAACCATAGTAGTTTGTTGGATTGTAAAATTCAGGAGCAATTGGAAGAATTAAAAGAAAAGTTATGATGTGTAATGGGTATATTCTGGCAAATCGCGAGATATAAAAATCCTTAATTGATATTGATTGGGTTACGATTTTATCTTGATACACATATGATAAAATAAAACCACTTAAAATGTAAAAAAAACTTACACCAAAAGGTACTTCAAAAATATATTTTGATAATGACTCGTAGATTTCGGATTTGCCATTAAGTAATGGAGCCAGATGGTTTCCAAAAACTCTTAAAGCAAAGAAGAAACGTAAAGATATAAGAGGAATTAATATCTGTTTAGCAGACTGAACTGTTTGACTTTTATTCATTTTTCAAAAGGTGAAAGCGTCGTAAAAGTCTAAAACTTTAATGTCGACGTGATATCTATTTTATATTTGATAACAGGGTGGATAGAGGTTCCGAATTTTTCTTTGGTTGATAAAAGAGAAGAATTAATTGAATTATCATATTTCATATTGGTTCCAAAATCAATGTATTGATACTTTTCTTTTAGATGAGCTATTAAATTGTAATAAAGCACATCTGAAGCTCTGTTTTTGCGACCATTTTCATTAACGGCTAAATATTGAACTTTTACTACTTCGTTAATAGCAAATAATACTGCTCCAGCATCCAATTCACCAGTTTCAATATTGATCAGATGTATAAATTGAATGTTTTCAGGAAAGTTGCTTTTGAGCTTTTCAATTTCTTCTAATGTATGCACAGGCTTTGAATCATAGATAGAGTCCAAACTTTTTTCTAATAATGGCCAAAAAAGTGATGCATCCGATGCACTATGAGTTTCGTATAGTGCTAATTTCCCTTTTCTTACACATTTTTTAGGGAACTCATGCGAGGTGCATTTAATATGTGTGCCCAAATCGTACTGTTTATCAATTAAGGTATTTGAAGCAAAAATGTATTCATAAGCATTTTGTTGGGTTTGCGAGTAGAAGTAATTCTGTGATTTGAGAATGAAATGCTTAATATTTTTATGTTTCAGGTAATCTATAAAAGAATTGAGGTAAAGCAAATGCTTTTCAAAGCTTGTATTTTTCGGTAGGATAATTCCTCCATAGGTTAATCCTTGATGGCTGATAAAATCATCGTTATAAATATTACCTGGCAGGAGTGCTTTTATATTTCTATTTTCGATAAGAAGTAATGAATAATCTTCAAACCTATCGGAGTGATATTCTATGTAATCTCTCAAAAAAAGGAATGAAAAGTTGTCGGCACTTTTTACAAATTTGTCCCATTCATCTTTATACTCCGGACTGTAATTTATTACTTCAATCATTACTTGCTTTTAAATTTGTTGTAGTCTCTAATGTAGTCCGATTCAAGATATAAACCTGAATTCATAACTAAAACAACGCCTCCACTACTAAAATTATTTAGTTCACGCCAAATGCCGGGTTTTAGCCATAAACCTTTATTCGGGTTATTTAAAAAAAATGTTTTTTTTCTTTTCCCATCATCAATAACAACATTAAAACTACCACTTGCAGCAATTACTAATTCGTGTTGCTCCTTATGCGCATGTCCACCTCTTTCTGCTTCAGAGGGGATGTCATAAGTATAATAAATTCGTTTAATATCAAATGGGACATTAATATTGGATTCTGCAACCGATATATTGCCTTTATCTGAAGGTATTTTATTCAACTCTACTATTAAACAGTCATCAATTGATATCATCATACTCTTTTTTCCATCTGTTTATATAAGTATTAAAGTCTCTGATGTATTCGCAATCATTATAATAAGTGTCTGATATAATTAAGCAAATACTGCCAGATAAAAAATTACATACTTTTCGCCAGGTAAGTTTAGGAAGGTATAAACCTTTGTTGGGTGTATTTAGGGTATAAGTTTGTTTTTTATCACCTTGGTATAATTCAACCTGTAATGAACCAATCAAAGGAATAACGAATTCCGCTGAGTTTGTATAAGCATGTCCACCTCTTTCCTCACCACCGGGTACATCGTATATCCAATATGACCGGGCTATTTTAAACGGTATCTGATTGTTATCTTCTAAAAAAGATAGATTGCCTCGTAAATCTACAATCTTCGGAAGGGAAATAAGTTTAATTGAATCATCGCTCATGCTGTAAAATTACTGTTTATGCAATATTATCAACAAGATTTGAATATTTTTATTGCATGAAAACAATTCCTTTTCTAGACCTGAGAAAGGTTAATGAAGAATACGAGACAGATATAAAGGCCGCATTAAATACCGTTTTAGATTCGGGTTGGTACTTATTTGGAAAGCAAAAACAATTGTTTGAAGAGCAACTTGCTGCATATAATGGCTCTAAACATGTAATCGGTACAGCAAATGGTTTAGATTCTCTGACCATGATTTTTAGAGGATATATTGAATTGGGAAAGCTTAAAAAAGGCGATGAAGTAATTGTACCTGCCAATACATATATTGCTACTATTCTGTCGATCATCCACAATGGATTAATACCTGTTTTTGTGGAGCCTAATGAAGTTACCTTTAATATAGATCCATCGTTTGTTAATGAATCTATCACAAATAAAACCAAAGCAATAATGGTTGTTCATTTATACGGACGAGTGAGTCAGGTAGATGAATTAAAGGAAATAGCAGAAGCTAATAATCTACTTTTGATTGAAGATAATGCTCAGGCTATTGGAGCTTCATGGAAGGGTACAAAAACAGGTTGTTTGGGTGATGCCTCGGCTTTTAGTTTTTATCCGGGTAAAAATCTTGGAGCTTTGAGTGATGCAGGAGCTATTGCAACAAACGATAAAGAATTGGCTGATGTTGTTCGAGCAATATCAAATTACGGATCTTCAGAAAAATACGTAAATGATTATCTAGGAGTTAATTCACGAATGGATGAAATACAAGCAGCTATATTAAGCGCTAAGCTTAAGGACTTGGATAATGTGATCAAGAAAAGACAGGAAATTGCTATGAAATATGTTAATGACATAAAGAATCCAATCATAAAACTTCCTGAAGTTCCTGTTAATGTCAATGAGCATGTGTGGCATTTATTTGTTGTGAGAACAATAAAAAGAGACGAATTGATATCATTTTTAAAGCAAAAAGGAATATCGGCAATGATCCATTATCCAATACCTCCCCATAAACAGACGGCTTTAAAGAATTTCTCCAATATTAGTTTGCCCATTACAGAAAGAATTCATGAAGAAGTAGTAAGTATTCCACTTCATCAATGCTTGCAAAATGATGAAGTAAACTACATTATCGAACAATTAAATGAGTTTAGAGACTGAATAAGTTCTTTTTTCAAACAGGTTATTTTTCTTTACTTTGCAAATAAATTCCTCAATGCAAACAACAATATTTAATCAACAACAAAGTATTTTTAATCGGTACATTGCCGAAATTCGTGACACTTCCATTCAGACTGATCCAATGCGGTTTCGTCGTAATATTGAGCGAATGGGTGAAATTTTAGCTTACGAGGTGAGTAAAGAACTTGCTTATACTGAAAAAAACGTTGTGACTCCGCTTGGTCAAGCAACAGAGATAGTGCCGAGTGAAGAGGTAGTAGTTGCCTCTATACTAAGAGCTGGTCTTCCATTACATCAGGGAGTGTTGAATTATTTCGACCGATCTGAAAATGCTTTTGTTTCAGCTTACAGAAAATACAATGAGAAAGGTGATTTCGATATTCATATCGAGTACATTTCATCTCCTTCATTAGATGGTAAAACCGTTTTGCTGTGTGATCCAATGTTGGCAACGGGTACATCAATTGAGTTGGCATACAAAGCTTTATTACATAGAGGCAAGCCTAAGCATGTGCATATTATCTCACTAATTGCCAGTCAGGCAGGAGTGCAGTATGTGCAAAATATGTTTAATGATGAGCCAGCCACACTTTGGTTAGGAGCGGTAGATGAAGAGCTTAATGCAAAATCATATATTGTACCCGGATTAGGCGATGCGGGTGATTTGGCCTACGGAAGCAAGATTTAATCAACCCGTCGAACAACTGATTGGTCGGTGCAATCAGTTATAAGTTGGTGAATAGACTTGTTTAGTTTGGGATGAATAAAATCTCCCCAATAATCAGAAAGAGGACAAAGAGTAAACATTCTTTCGTGCAATAATTTGTGTGGAATGGTGAGTCGCTCCGATTCAAAACAAAGGTCATCAATAAATAAAATATCAATATCTATTGGTCGGGATTCATAAAGAGTTCCGGCTTTTTTTTGTCGTCCAAGCTCTAATTCTGTTTTTTGCGTAAAGTCAAGTAAGGTTAATGGTTTTACTTCTGTTTGAAATTCAACTACCTGATTGATGAAGTTTTGAGAAGCATCAAAGCCCCAGGGTTCACTTTCGTATAAATGTGATTGCTTTGTGGGTGTGCCTAATTTAATAGATAATAACCTGATAGCCTGAAATAAAAACTTTTGAGTGTTGCCAATGTTGCCACCTAACAGTAATATTACTTTATTTGTTGTTTTCATTTTGTTGTTTAACAAATGTTTGGAATGAATGATTGCTTGCAAAACCGACCGTATAGTATAGTTAAATATCCTAAATTAAAATTGTACATTGAAGCTTATTTTTAATACTTTTGTTTGCAATCATTTATTATTAATACCTACCAACTCAAATTTCAGACTATGGTAAAATTTTTCAAATATCTATTAGCCACATTTGCAGGCGGTCTTGTAGCTGCATTTTTTCTGGTACTTATTTTTATTGGTATTTTATCTGTTATTGCATCGTCATCCGATAAGGAGACAAAAATAGAAGAAAATACTTTATTAGTCCTTAATCTGGAAGGACCAATTTTTGACCGGATTGTTGAAAATCCGTTTGAAGATGCACTAGCTGAACTATCAGGATCACCTTCACCTGAAGGATTAAATCGAATTTTGGCTAATATTGAAAAAGCCAAACGTGATGAAAATATTTCAGGTATAGTTTTAGAAACCGGATTGTTGACAACGGGCTATGCTACCATTGAGGAAATTAGGGATGCATTAATTGATTTTAAATCAACCGGTAAATTTGTATATAGTTTTGCTCCAATTTATACGCAGAAAGGTTATTACCTCGCATCAGTTTGTGATAAACTATATTTGAATCCTGGGGGCATGGTCGAATTGAACGGGTTGTATGCCGAGCGCACTTTTTATAAAGGAACTTTGGATAAGTTGGGTGTTGAAATGCAAATTGTGAAACACGGTAAGTTCAAATCAGCTGTTGAGCCTTTTATGTTGGATGAAATGAGTGAGCCAGCACGACTACAAACCGAAGTTTATTTGAACTCGATGTGGGATCATGTTAAAGAAAAAATTGCTGAATCACGCGGTGTGGAAGTAGCATTGGTTGATGAAGTGGCTGATCAGATGCCTATGTTGCGAGATCCTCAATTATTGTTGGAGAATCAATTAATAGATGGACTAAAATATAAAGATGAATTTCTTGAAGAGTTGAAAGAATTAACCGATACTGATTCTGATGATGATCTAAGTGCAGTAAAAAGCAGTAAGTACGCTAAGGTTTATGTTCCTAAAGAAACCAAGGGTTTTACACGAGAAAAGATTGCTGTCGTTTATGCTCAAGGTGGAATTGATGATGGATCGGGCAAAGGAATTGTATCGGAGGATTTATCGAAAACCATACGTAAGGCTCGTCGCGATAGCTCTGTTAAGGCAATCGTTCTAAGGGTTAATTCACCGGGAGGTTCAGCTCTGGGATCGGAAATTATCTGGCGAGAAGTTCAGTTGGCTAGTGAAGTTAAACCATTAATTGTTTCAATGGGTGATGTCGCTGCCTCAGGAGGATATTATATTTCGTGTGCTGCTGATAAGATATTAGCAGGTCCAACTACTTTAACCGGATCCATAGGTATTTTCGGTATGATTCCAAATGTGGAAGGACTTACAGATAAGATAGGTTTGAGTTTTGATGGTGTAAAGACCAATAAATTCTCTGATATGCCTAGCTTAACCAGGCCATTTACTAAAGACGAAAAAGATATAATGCAAGCTTATATCGAACATGGTTATGATATTTTTATTGGCCGATGTGCTGATGGTCGCGACACTTCAAAAGATGCCATTGATGAAGTTGGTCAGGGACGTGTTTGGAGTGGTGCCAATGCAAAAGAAATTAACCTGGTTGATGAATTCGGAGGGTTAAATAAAGCTATTGAAGCTGCTAAAGAAGCTGCAGGATTGGAGAAATACCGTATTTTGGAATTACCAGAAATAGAAGATCCGGTACAAGCTTTTATTAAAGGTTTAAGCGGAGAAGCTAAAATGTTTATTGGTAAATCAATAATGGGCGATGAATATAAGCATCTTGAAGTATTGGAAAGCCTTAAAAGTGGTGCCCAAATACAAGCCCGTTTACCTTACCATATTACAGTTCGATAAATAAAAATAACAGGTCTGTTGCACTACGGCCTGTTTATCTTTTCATAACAATAATGCAAATCAGAAGAGTTCTTTATCCATTCAGTCTACTTTATGGAGCAGTAACATCTGTAAGAAATAAATTTTTCGATTGGGGGATCTTATCTTCTGAGAGCTTTGATATTCCTATTATTTCGGTTGGGAATATTACTGTTGGAGGAACGGGTAAAACACCATTTACCGAATATTTAATTCGGCTTCTGCATAAAGAATATCAATTGGCTTTGCTAAGTCGAGGATATAAAAGACAAACAAAGGGTGCTTTTTTATCAAGTAATAAAAGTACGGCGAGTGATATAGGAGATGAGCCCTTTCAGATCAAAAAGAAATTTTCAGATGTGGAGATTGTTGTTGCTGAGAAGCGACTTGAAGGGATTGATATCATTAAGAATCAGACAGCAACGGAAGTAGTTTTAATGGATGATGCCTATCAGCATCGATATGTGAAACCAGGATTATCTGTTTTGGTAATTGATTATAACCGTCCGTTATGGAATGATTTGCCTTTTCCGGCAGGTAATCTAAGAGAAACAAAGGGAGGGCAAAAAAGGGCAGATATTATTTTAGTGAATAAATGCCCGGCTACCCTAAGTGACGAAGAAAGAAAAAAGTGGATAAAAAAGTTAAAGGTTCATACAGAACAAAAGGTTTTCTTTTCGACCATTACTTATGGCTCAATTGTTGATAAAGAGGGGCAGGTGGTTGAGATTGATGATAAAACGGTTTTAGCTTTGGCTGGAATTGCAAAGCCAGAGCCTTTTTTAAATTACTTGAAATTGAGATATTCTATATCTAAGGAATTGATTTATCCCGATCATCATTCATTTACAACAAAGGATGTTGAGAAGATTAAAGAAGATATAAGGAAAATAATTCCTGATGGATTTATTGTTTCTACAGAGAAGGATTGTACACGTTTGTATGGATTGGATAAGGAAATTGATGAGAAACTTGTTTATGTTCCTATTCAACTACAAATTTTATTTGAAGAAGAAAAAACATTAGAATTAATTATACGCAACTATGTTAGAGACTATCAGAAAGACAGCTGATTTTTTGTCACATCAGAGTGGTTTAAATCCTAAAATCGGAATTATTTTAGGAACCGGTTTGGGTGGTTTGGTTGAGGAGATTGAAATTGAAAAGTCTATACCTTATGAGGAGATTCCTGAATTTCCTGTGTCAACGGTTGAAGGTCATAGCGGACGATTGATATTTGGTACTATTAATGGGGTGCCAGTGCTTGCCATGCAAGGCCGTTTTCATTACTACGAAGGTTATAGCATGAAGGAAGTAACTTTTCCGGTGCGAGTAATGAAAGCAATTGGAATTGAAACATTGATTGTTTCTAATGCTAGTGGAGGTTTAAATCCTGCTTTTAAAGTGGGGGATATTATGGTGATTACTGATCAGATTAATATGTTTGGAGATAATCCACTGATTGGCAAAAATCAAAGTGAACTAGGACCTCGATTTCCTGATATGAGTGAGCCTTACAGCAAGCATCTAATTGCTAAGGCACTTGAAATAGGAGCGGCTAATAATATTGACTTAAAGCAAGGAGTATATGCCGGTACAACAGGACCAACTTTTGAAACCCCTGCTGAATATAAAATGTTTCGTGTGTTAGGTGGCGATGCTGTTGGTATGTCTACTGTTCCTGAGATTATTGTTGCCCGACATATGGATATGACGACCTTCGGAATTTCTATTATTACAGATTCGGGTGTTCCGGGCGAGATAGTAGAGGTTTCTCACGAAGAAGTACAAAAGGTTGCTGCTGCTGCAGAACCTCATATGACTAAAGTAATTAAAGAATTAGTTTCGGAAATATAATAATACGGTAAAAGGATCCTTTCGGATCCTTTTTTATTTTCTTAAATAGTTGGCAGTATTTAATATTGCTTCTCCAATACTAATGCGTGATGTAGGGAATAGCTTTTGATATTTTTCATCAGAATAAACCGACCTATGCTGAGATGTACGGGCTGTTTCTTTGGTAAAGTGCGGTTCGGTTCTAAAAAGATAATATTTTAATCTTTCCATTCGCCAGGCTATTCCGGTTAAGATCCTCCCGGCTCTGAATCGGGGTGGTTTAACTTTAAATTCTTTCGCACCTAGGGTAAAGAAATCTTTGTATAACAAATTCTCTCCGTTAATAATAAACCTTTCATTTGCAATATTGCTATTGCAAAGATTTATCATTGCTGCGGCTACATCCCTAACATCAACAAAGCCTGTAGATCCGTTAGTGAAAAAGGGAGTGCCTTTCATCATGGTTTTAAAAAGCTGACCGGTACTTCTATCCAGCTCAACGGGGCCAATAATAACAGATGGATTAACAATAATTGCATTTAACCCTTCTTTGGTTCCTCTCCATACTTCCATTTCGGATTGAAACTTACTTTGGGAATAAACAGAATGGTTATCATCATTTTGCCAAAAAGTGGTTTCGTCAATAGGTGTGCCATTAATTGATCCACCCAAAGTGGCAATAGAGCTAACAAAACAAAAGCGGTTGACTTTCTTTTCTATGCATGCATTAACCAGATTGGCAGTGCCATCAACATTATTGCTGAACATTTCTTTGGCATCACTTGGTTTAAAAGATACCATGGCTGCACAATGATAAACATGGTCAACTTCGTTCAAAGCATCTAATAATGAAAAGTAATCATGTAGATCGCCTTCGAACCATTCAATATTAGAGAATAATTTTGTAGCCTCATCTGAGTAAAAGCGAAACACTTTTTCCACATATTCTTTTGAACTGGTGTCTCGGCATAAAGCTCTTACTTTTTTACCCTCTTTGGTGAGATTATACAAAAGATGTGAACCAACAAGACCTGTACCTCCGGTAATGAAAATCATGAATTATAATCTACCAATTAAAAATAATGGTTTGTTTTAAATCGGGATGTACACTTAATGGAACCGGACTTATTCCAGCAACACTTTCAATTAACTTCTTTTCTTCTTCGGTATATCCTTTTTGTGGAAAATTAAATGCAATTATTACTTCGTCGACTCGTCGTGGATCATTTGCCATTATTTTAGTAATATCAAGTTCTGTTCCAACTAAATCAATTCCATTATCCATGGCTTTAATACCCATAATGGTCATAATGCAATTACCCAAGGCAGTAGCCAACATATCGGTAGGAGAAAAAGCCTCTCCTTTACCACGATTATCTGTTGGTGCATCGGTGATTATTTTTGAACCTGATTGAAGGTGAGTGTTTTCTGTTCTTAAATCACCTAAGTACTTTGTTTTAATGGTGGTCATAACCAGCTTTTTTTAGATTGTCGAAAATTACAAAATAATATCAAGGGCTAAAAAAACGATTTGTCATTTATTAAATGCTTTTTTTGGGCTATTTTAGCCGTTCGATATATTTTTGATAATAACGTAAAGAACTTTAATATGTTTTCAGGTATAGTAGAAGAAGCTGCAACAGTAGTTGGTTTAGAGCAGGACCAGGGTAATCTTCATCTTACATTAGAATGCTCATTTACTGATGAACTTAAAATTGATCAGAGTATTGCTCACAACGGAGTATGTTTAACGGTGGTAAAAAAAGAAGGTAAATCATATACGGTTACTGCCATTAAAGAAACCTTGGAAAAATCAAATCTGGGATTGCTTCAAATTGGTGATAAAGTTAATCTGGAAAGAAGTATGCTGATGAACGGTCGTTTAGATGGTCATATTGTTCAAGGGCATGTTGATCAAACAGCAAAATGCTTGGAGGTAAAAGAAGCTGACGGTAGTTGGTATTTTACTTTTCAGTATGTAATAGATAAAGAAAAGGCTTCTCAAGGCTATATGACCGTTGAAAAAGGATCGGTAACAGTAAATGGTGTTAGCTTAACAGTGGTTAATAGCAAAGATGATCGTTTTTCAGTAGCTATTATTCCATATACCTATGAATTCACCAACTTCCATCAAATAAAAGAAGGAAGTACGGTTAATTTGGAGTTCGATATTTTAGGAAAATATATTAGCCGAATTATGTCGCTTCAAAATTAAAGATATACATTGAAAAAAAAGCCTTGGTTGTTAATCAAGGCTTTTTTTATACTCAAGAGAGACTTTTTGACAAAGGAATTCCTTGAAAATATGTAATAATATAAAAATAGTCAGCATTAGTCGATAATGTGTTTTATATTTGAATAAGACCTTTGAATTAATAGTAAAATGAAAAAAATACTAATCACCGGAGGAGCCGGTTTTATAGGCTCTCATGTTGTTCGTTTATTTGTAAATACCTATCCCGAATATCATATCTATAATCTGGATGTATTAACCTACGCAGGTAACCTGGAGAATCTAAAGGATATTGAAGAAAAGAGCAATTATACATTCTTGAAAGGTGATATTACTGATGCTGATTTGATGAATCAGTTTTTTAATGAATATCAATTTGATGGAGTGATTCACCTGGCTGCTGAATCTCATGTTGATCGTTCTATTTCCGATCCGGTAGCATTTATCAAGACCAATATACTAGGCACAGTTAATTTGCTGAACGCTGCTAAAGACATCTGGAAAGATAATATGGATGGCAAGCTTTTCTATCACATTTCAACTGATGAAGTGTATGGCTCGTTGGGTAAAGAAGGGTTATTTACTGAAACCACTTCTTATGATCCTCGAAGTCCTTATTCATCATCAAAAGCCAGTTCCGACCATTTAGCACGCGCGTATTATCATACTTATGGTTTGCCGATTGTTATTTCAAACTGTTCAAACAATTATGGCCCCAACCAGTTCCCAGAAAAGCTGATTCCACTTTCAATCAATAATATAAAAAACAGCAAGCCTATTCCAATTTACGGGAAAGGTGAGAATATAAGAGACTGGTTATATGTGATTGACCATGCCCGTGCTATTGATGTGATTTATCACAACGGAGGGTTAGGCGAAACTTATAATATTGGTGGTATCAATGAATGGACCAATATTGATTTGATTCATAAACTATGCGAGGTGATGGATGAAAAATTAGGGAGAGAAAAAGGAGAGTCAGCCAAGTTAATCACTTTCGTTAAGGATAGAGCTAGTCATGATATGCGATATGCCATTGATTCGTCTAAATTAATGAAAGAATTAGATTGGAAACCATCACTTCAGTTTGAAGAAGGGATTGTAAAAACAGTTGAGTGGTACTTGGACAATGAGGAGTGGTTGAATAACATTCTTTCAGGTGACTACGAAAAATACTATCAAGACCAGTACGAGAAAAGATAATCCTACTTGAGTAGAAATAAAAAATAGTAAAGCCCGGTTGACGTTTCAATCGGGCTTTTACTGAGAGATAAACCTTAAAAGTATTACATACACTAATTCCAAGCAGGAATCAATGCTTATTCAACCGTTACTGACTTAGCCAGATTGCGCGGTTGATCAACATTACAGCCACGCATGACCGCAATGTGATACGATATAAATTGCAACGGAATAACAGTTAGTAATGGCGCAACAGCTTCGTGGCAATCAGGTACTTCAATAACATGATCAGCCATTTTCTTAATCACTTCATCACCTTTTGTGACGATAGCAATTACTTTACCATTACGTGCTTTTACTTCTTGTATGTTGCTTACAATTTTTTCATACGATTTGTCCTTGGTTGCTAAAACAAAAACCGGCATGTTTTCATCAATTAATGCAATAGGGCCGTGTTTCATTTCTGCAGCAGGATATCCTTCGGCATGGATATAGGAGATTTCTTTCAACTTAAGAGCTCCCTCAAGGGCAACCGGGAATAAATATCCTCTGCCTAAATACAAGGCATTTGTTGCATGTTGATAGGTTTCCGAAATCTTTTTGATTTCATCATCAGCCTGAAGTATAGTTCTAATTTTATCAGGTATCTGAGTTAATTCACCTACCAAATGAGTGTATTCTTCTTTTGATAAAAATCCTCTGGTTTTACCCAGTAGCATTGACATCATGGTAAGAACCGTTACCTGAGAAGTAAATGCTTTGGTTGAAGCAACACCGATTTCAGGTCCCGCATGTGTATATACCCCGGCATGAGTTTCGCGAGGGATTGATGAACCTGCTACATTACAAATACCCAATATGGTTGCACCCTGTTCTTTTGCCATTTTTATGGCAGCCAATGTATCTGCAGTTTCTCCACTTTGCGATATGGCTATAATAACATCATCTTTATTGATAACCGGATTTCGGTAGCGAAATTCACTGGCGTACTCGACTTCAACCGGAATGCGTGCAAACTCTTCAAAAAGATATTCACCTACTAAACCCGCATGCCATGATGTTCCACAAGCTAGAATAATAATGCGATTAGCTTGCGTAATTTGTGGAAGTACATCAATTATACCTCCAAGAAATATTTTTGAATGATCCATGGATATACGCCCTCGGAAAGTATCTTCGATTGAAAGAGGTTGTTCATAAATTTCTTTCAACATAAAGTGCTCATATGGGCCTTTATCTATTTCATCAATACTAAGACTGACTTTTTGTATTTTAGGTTTCTTAGAGTCGTTTTGAATGCTTTTAAGCGTTAGGTTATCTTTATTAATAACCGCCACTTCTTCGTCATTCATGTATATAACCTGATCGGTATATTCAACAATTGGGGTAGCATCAGAAGCCAGAAAATATTCTTTTTCGCCAACACCAATAACTAATGGACTTCCTTTACGGGCAGCAATAAGTTTGTCTTCTTCATCTGTACATGTAATAACCAAGCCGTAGGCTCCAACCACTTTGGTTAAAGCATAGCGAACGGCAATTTCAGCATCTACTTTCTCTTCCAGATAGATGTTTTCTATTAAATTGGCTAATACTTCGGTATCAGTATCGCTTTTGAAACTATAACCTCTGTTGATTAGTTCTTTCTTTAAATGCGAATAGTTTTCGATGATACCATTGTGTACCACAATAAATTTTCCGTTTTGGGAAACATGTGGGTGCGCATTGTTATCGCTAGGCTCACCATGAGTAGCCCATCTGGTATGACCAATTCCAATCGATCCGGATATAGACTTTCCTTTCGCGTGCTCTTCCAAATCCTTAACCTTTCCTTTGCATTTGTAAACGTGTACACCATCGTTAACCAATGCTAACCCCGCTGAGTCGTACCCTCTGTATTCTAGTCGTTGCAGACCTTTTATTATAATTGGGTAAGCGGTTCGGTCTCCAACATAAGCTACTATTCCGCACATATATTTTTACTTTTAGTATTGTATTAAAATTATTTCATAATAAAACGAAAGAGGAACCCTTGCGAAAGAATTCCTCTTTACATTATGAAATATAATGTTTTAAAGGCTAAAATGTTAGCCTTTTTTGATTACCACTGACTATTGGGTGATAAATTGTCTTTTTCGATATCTTTAAAATATCGGTACGTTCCCACCTTTAATTCATAAGTGGCAGCTTCGTCACAAACAATTATACCTTTAGCATGCATTTGTAATGCGCTGATAGTCCACATGTGATTGATTCCTTCTTCCACAGCATGTTGCAAAGCTCTCGCTTTATTAAAACCATTAACGATAATCAAAACTTCTTTTGAATCCAATACAGTTCCTACTCCAACGGTTAAGGCTGTTTTGGGTACCTGATCAGGATCGTGATTAAAAAATCGTGAATTCGCTAAAATGGTGTCGTAAGTTAACGTTTTAACTCTGGTACGGGATTGTAATGATGATCCCGGTTCGTTGAAAGCCAAATGTCCATCGGGGCCAATTCCACCCATAAACAAATCAATACCTCCAACTTCTTTTATTTTATTTTCATATCGTTCGCATTCCGCTTCCGGATCTTCTGCCTGACCATTTAAAATATTGGTATTCTCAGGCTTGATGTCGATATGTCCAAAAAAGTTTTCCCACATAAACGTGTAATAGCTTTGCGGATGCTCTCTTGGAATTTCTCTATACTCATCCATGTTAAAAGTGATTACATTCTGAAAAGAAACTTTCCCTTCTTTATGTAATCGAATTAACTCTTTGTATGTGCCTAATGGGGATGAACCAGTAGGAAGTCCTAATACAAATGGACGTTCTCCATTGTGTTTGTTAATTCTCTGGGCTATATAAGTGGCTGCCCATTTCGACAGTACTTTATAATCCGGCTCAATAATTAATCTCATTTGTAATCTATTTTAAGGTTTATCTCTTCTTACAAAGGATAAGCCTTTCCTTCAGCTCTTCAGCCAGTCTGCTCTTTTCACGAATATGATTACGAATATCCTGAACAGACGGATGGCTCTCAAACTCGCCCCTCACTTGTTCAAAATCAAGAGAGCGTGTTTCTTCGCTACCGTCAATACCAAATCCCGTTTGGGTGTTTAAAGTAAACTCCTTACGGGCATCGGCATAAAGCATATTATCTAAGTCGATTACACTTTTTTTCCATTGGTCAATAAACGTAAGTAATTGATCTATTTCTACTTTTTGTAGATTTAGACCAAACTCTTGTTCGAAAATATTGACACACCAATTCCAGGCATAATCAAAATAGTTCATATGCAACGATTCATATCTGCTATTTAATTCATCTAAATCAGATATGACATCGTTTTCAAGATCATCAAGCAGGGTCATTACCCTTTCGTTCGGAACGAGCAAACCAGCCATGTCAATCCATTCGCCGTTTCCATATGACGATTGGGGAGCCAGGCTTGTCCTTAATTCTTCCGAATTAACAAAGGTAATGTCTTCTAGCTTTTTTATCAGTGCATTGCCTAAGAATTTGATGATGCCCAGGGTATATAAATCAATACCTCGTTCTAATGAGGTATTTGTTATTTTTACACTATTAAACATGTAATAGTCTGATGTAGGGCCACTTGATGATTTTAATTCTCTTAAAATGTCCCTTCCTTTCAGCATTTTTTGGATGGTAAAAGGGCTAAGTAAATTAAAGTTAATAAAGTCTAAAAGTTTAGAATCCTTACGTTTATCCCTTTTTGGCCATTTTCTGGCATCGCGAATGGTGCCTACACTACGTAGATTTACACCCGGTGCCAATAGACTTTCATCCTGATTCTCGATTAAATAGGAGAAAGGAAGATTAGATGTATCCGGATTGCGATAATGGCGTCCCATAACCAATGAAAAAGCACCAATACGGGCTGGCCACAGTATATATGAATCACTGGTGGTTTTTGATCCTCTTTCTAAAACACCTTGATGGATCGGGCCCAACTTGTACATGTGGTTGCTTTGGTTAGACCCACTGCCAGCATTCATAAATGAGAAATAACCTGCAATTAGCAAAGTCGATTTATGATGAGTTACGGTGTAAGGGCCCGCAAAAATGGAGCAAGCCTCGCCATGAAATCCCTGACTATTAGCGAAGAAAACTGAATTCTCTGCTGAATACTGCTTGCCTAACTCACATCCTTGGCCAATGAAGCAATTGCTTACCAATGCACCATCACTAACTTTAGAACCTGATCCTGATATAAAGTTTTCGGCAATTATACCAGGTCCAAAATAACTAGGAGCCTCTATTGAGCTATTAATGCTTCCGTTTTCCAGCCGGTAAATACCTTCTATTAAAGCGTATTCGCCAATATTAGTATCAATAATAGTGCGACAGTTAATCAGTCGGGCTCCATGAGATATGGTGCCTCGATTGCTGCAAATTTTATCACAGTATTGATCTATTAAATTTTGAATCTTCTTAATGAGTGCAGGTCGATGACGATACAGTGCTAAAATGTAACCTGTATGCGCTGAAAGCTCGTTGTAGATAGATATTTCTCTACCACCTGCTTCATTCAGTGCTGATACTTTTACTCCATTTCCGAAGCAAGATTCGTTCTCCGTAATAATGGAATCAACATTTTCAATAATTACTTCTGACTGAATATGGTAATTTGCAATGTGGTTTTTAACCTGATTTATGTAGGTGTCTGACTCAATAGTGCAATTATGAATGGTGGCATTAGATATGCCTGCTTTTTTTTGAACTCCACCAGAGAAAGTAAACACTTTATTAAATGAACCTAGCTTGATTTCACCAGAAAAGATTGTATTTCGAATACTTTGAGAAGAAAAGTCTTTATGAACTTCTACCTTGCTCCAATCAGAGCAAAAGCAATTTTTGGCTTCTAAATCAATGATTTCTTCTTTGCTTAATAAGCGGTAGTCCTTCATGTAGGTTTTTCTTCCATTTTCGTTCGAAAGCGAAAGTATAAAAGTTGGCGACTATTATGTAACTTCAGAATAAAAAGAAAGAGTTTTGCAAGGATATAGTTGTTGCTGCGGTATAAAAGAAAGGTTGGAAAAGAATTTGATTGTAAGGATACAAAAAAAGGATGCCTACTGGCATCCTTCCTGAAAATATATATTCAGTTTGGTTTTATCTTGGTACGTAATGATAATATTTAATGTTCATTCTAAAAGGTTTCTCAGAATGAGCACCACTGAATAATTTCACTCTTCTGAAATTATAGGTTGATGAATTAGGACCAATGAAATACTCCGTGTTGAATAATTTATGGAATTCATTAATGAATTCTTCATCATCTAAATCCCAATCATTTTCAAACCGTCTTTCGTCTAATTCTCGCATTAGATAATTAAAGTAATCGGCATTCATAATAAAGCGGTACAAGTACTCTGTGCGATAACCTCCATTGCCATCATCAACTTGTCTGGATACCCTTTCACCATTTCCTGTGCGTGATCCGGTTGAGCCGGTAACTCCAAAGATAAATCCGGAAACAGTAGTGTTGTTCACCTCGAGTGAATAGGTTGGTGTCACAAATTCACCGTCTTTATCCTTCATCATTATTTCAAGGCTCGTTGGTAATTGGTATCGCTGTATGCCACCACTATTCCAAGGCACATTGCTGATTGTGTCAACCTCAAGGAAGAATTCAATATTAGCAGTTGTTCTGTATGGTTCACCTTCTAACTTGTAATCTTCATTTAATGTTAATGAATCGGCCCAAGCACTTATTTCATCAGGAATGATAAATTTAGAATACAACCCTGCCATACCTTGAACATACATATTTCCTTGAGATGTAGAAGCCGTATCAATACGGTCATCTATTTCATGTTTGAATCTGTTAAATCTAACATTCTCAACATTAACAGGGAACTCGTAAGTGTAATTAACCAGGGTGTCAGTTAAAACTGTATCACGGTTAAAGTATTTATATTCCCGCGAGAAGTGGATGGCTAAATGAGAAGCTAACGACGAACTGGTTCCCAATAAATTGATGCGGGTTAAATTACCTTCGCTCTGAATAGTTTTATCTGTTGTTACATAAACACCAGGGAAGATATTTAAAAAGTCTGCTGTGCTCATTATTGAAGCACTGTCAATATTGAAGATACGATCAGCTACTTCATCATTTAATTTTATATTCCAGTATTTGGTTTTAGTAGTATGATCCGTAAAGTCTGAATCAATCCAATTACTGTCCCGGCTTGCCTGATATTTATCCATGTCCCATAAATATTGGGGATAATTCAATAAACTATCAGGGTATTCCCACAATCCACCTGGAGTCCATTTGGATGCAACCCTCATGGAGTCGGGCACATCATCGTTAGGATAAACAATTTTGTCCCCAATGAAGTTAGGATTATAATCAACTTCTTCGTTGCTGTATCGAGGCGTGTAGTTAGATCCCAATGGGGCATTTAATTCGTAAACCATTAAATGTTGTCTTTCTAACATGTCACCATACCAATCGTTAAACTGATATTGAAGTTTTAAAACAACGCTATCAACTTTCCAAATATCATCGTATTCGGGTTTGTTATTATTGAATTTATAGAATTGAACAGTGTCAACTTCATGTATTGAATCACCGGTTACAATGATCACCGAATAATTTGCAAGATCTCCAGTTGAGAAGTCAGTAACAAAGTCAGCTTCGGTACGGCCAAATACAGAGTCGTTAAAAATACCAAGTAAACCGTAATCTGCATCATTTGTGCGGACGGCTTCGCGCATAACATTTCTGGAACCTAATTCAATGTATTCGTTTAGACCACGAATTACCTCACCATCTGGTAATACGCCACCTGATAAACGAGCAGGCTCATCTTTACAAGCGGTTAAAGAAAGAAGGCCAATAAAAAATAATTGGCCCAGGTTCAATGAAAATATATTTTTCAAAAATCTTTTGTACATAAAATGTGATGTTAATCTAACAATGAATCATAAAAACCATTGTATGCTTCAGTGTAGCTTTCTTCATCATGATAACCTAAAAATGGTTTGCCTGTTTGTTTGATGAAGTCAACTAATTCAGGATTAATGTTTTCGCTTCCCTGAATAACGCCATCTGACATTGCAATAGCTAATTTCGAGAGGTGAATGTAATCACTTTTTTCGAGTACTTCCAAGTCAGCGTCTTCAACACCTTCAATTTTTAACTTTTCTTTAAAGTTATCAGCCCAGTTACTCTTAAACTCATCATCATAAATAGTGTAAACTACTTTTGAGTTTGCAAAGTGTGGGTCTTCATTCATTGCCTTTTTAATATACAAAGGAGCAAGAGCTGTAAACCAGCCGTTACAATGAACAATGTCCGGAGCCCATCTTAATTTCTTGGTGGTCTCTAAAGCGCCACGGGCAAAGAAAATAGTTCTTTCGTCGTTATCTTCAAATTCTTCACCATTCTTGTCTGTGAGAGTGGCTTTTCTTTGAAAATAATCTTCGTTATCAATAAAGTAAACCTGCATACGTGCCGCCTGAATTGATGCTACCTTAATGATCAATGGATGATCAGTATCATCAATAATCAGGTTCATACCTGATAAACGAATGACTTCATGTAATTGGTTTCTGCGCTCATTGATGCATCCAAAACGGGGCATGAATGTTCTGATTTCCTTACCTAATTCCTGAATGCCTTGAGGTAAATATCTGCCAATTTTCGACATTTCGCTTTCCGGCAGATACGGTGTTATTTCCTGTGAGATGAATAAGACTTTGGCTTTTTCCATTTCTTATAATTGGTAGAAGTATAATTTGCAAATGCAAAAGTACTAAAAATATGCTAGTAGACAAACTATAGATTACTCTGAATCATTGTTTCAATTGATAAAATTGGATGGGTTGTATGAGAATTAGTATGTTTTTTTGAGATAAGTTTCTCAAATTAGTGATTCTTATTTTGTTACTTTGCGCTCGAAAATTTAAACCTCATTTAGGGGCAGTATTACATACGATGAAGATAGTTAGAACCGTTGCCGACCTGCAAAAGCATGTTGAGGCAGCAAAGCAAGCAGGAAAACAGGTTGGTTTTGTACCGACTATGGGAGCATTGCACAAAGGACATCTCTCTTTGGTGAAACAAGCGGTTGAAGCAACCGATTATGTTGTAGCAAGTGTATTTGTTAATCCCAATCAATTCAACAATTCCAAAGATCTGGAAAGTTATCCTCGCAATTTAGACAGAGATGCTGAGATGCTTCAATCTGCAAATTGTGAACTTCTTTTTTCGCCAGATGTTAAAGAAGTATATCCTGAAGAGGATACAAGACAATTTAATTTTGGTGATTTAGAATCAGTAATGGAGGGACGTTTCAGACCTGGGCATTTTAATGGAGTTGCACAGGTGGTTAGCCGTTTGTTTGATATGGTAAAGCCACAAAAAGCCTTCTTTGGATTGAAAGATTTTCAGCAACTGGCGATAATAAGGGCTATGGTTAAGCAATTGAACCTGAGTGTTGAAATCATTCCGTGTGAAATTATTAGGGAAGAGGATGGTTTGGCAATGAGTTCGCGCAATACCTTATTAAATGTTAATCAGCGAAAAAATGCACCGCTGATTGCTCATACTTTATTTGAATCTTGTAAATTTGCACCGGAATTAAGAATTAATGAACTAAAATCAAAGGTTGTAACCCAGATTAATCAATCAGATGAGCTGGAAGTTGAATACTTTGAAATAGTGGATGGAAATACCCTGCAGGCAATTGACAATTGGAGTGATAGTGATTACATTGTAGGTTGTATTGCTGTGTTTGCGGGAGAAGTTCGATTAATTGATAACGTGACATACAAAAATACTGATCATGAATATTGAGTTAGTAAAATCTAAGTTGCATAATGTTTCAGTTACCGAGGCTAACTTGAATTATGTTGGTAGCATTACCATTGATGAAGATTTAATGGATGCAGCCAATATTATTGAAAACGAGAAGGTTCAGGTAGTTAATAATAACAATGGTGAGCGAATTGAAACATACGTAATTAAGGGTGAGAGAGGCTCAGGAGTTATTTGCTTGAATGGAGCAGCAGCACGTAAAGTTGCTGTGGGCGATGTGGTAATTATTATTACCTATTGCAGTATGGAGCTTGAAGAAGCGAAGGCTTTCAAACCTACATTTATATTCCCCGATACTGCAACTAATATGCTTGTATAGAAATATACTTTTTTAAGATATTGTAATACCTCGGTGATAACCGGGGTATTACTATTTTTATACCTTTGGTTTTGGCAAGCTGCCTTAAACTATATCAAAATTAATATTGTAGATGAGCGAACTTCAACGTATCGAGGATAAAATAAAGAAACAGGACGAAGCAAAAAGTATTGTTCAAAAATGGATTCATAAAGGCGAAAAAGTAGCTTTTACGAATGGGTGTTTCGATATTGTACATCGAGGCCATGTTGAATATTTATCCAAAGCGAAAGATTTAGGTACAAAATTAGTATTGGGGCTGAATACAGATGCATCTGTTCGCAGATTAAAAGGGGAAAGCCGACCTGTTGTGGATGAGTATTCAAGGGCTATTTTATTGGCAGCACTTCAGTTTATTGATTTAGTAGTGTTTTTTGATGAAGATACACCCTATGAATTAATTAAAGCTTTACAACCTGATATTTTGGTAAAAGGCAGCGATTATAAGGCTGAAGATATTGTTGGGTATGATGTAGTGACTGCCAAAGGAGGGAAAGTGGAGACTATTGATTTTGTTGAAGGATTCTCAACGACCACAATTGTTGAAAAAATTAAAACTTCCATGTAATGGCTAAAACGAAATCGGTTTTTGTCTGTCAGAATTGTGGCTCCGAATCTCCGAAGTGGGTGGGTAAATGCTATTCGTGTAACGAATGGAATACCTTTGTTGAGGAGACCAAAATTACAGGAGCAAGTAAAAAAAATAGCAGACCGGGAACTGTCTTGTCTGAGCGGACCAAACCAATGCCTGTGTCAGAAGTATCAGTTGAGGAATTGCCCCGATTAGATACCGGAAACGAAGAATTAAACCGTGTGTTGGGTGGAGGTATGGTGCCTGGGGCCATGGTTTTAATTGGAGGAGAACCTGGTATTGGAAAATCAACTTTGGTGCTGCAAACAGCTTTAAATTTACCAAACGTTAAGGTTTTATATGTATCAGGAGAAGAAAGTCCTCAACAGATAAAACTAAGAGCCGACCGGGTGTCAGCATCATCGGCGGAGAGTTGCCATGTAGTTAGCGAGGTGTCGGTAGAGCATATTTTAAATCACATTGAAAATACACAACCTGATGTTCTGGTGGTTGATAGTGTTCAAACATTAGAAACCGAACGCATTGAATCTGCACCCGGAAGTGTTTCTCAAATCAGAGAATGCACAGCTACTATTTTGCGTGTTTGTAAAGAAAAGAATTTACCAGTTTTTCTTATTGGTCATATAAATAAAGAAGGTAGTCTTGCCGGACCAAAAGTTTTAGAGCATATGGTTGATGTGGTATTACAATTTGAGGGCGATCGTCATCATATGTATCGAATACTGAGATCAATCAAGAATCGTTTTGGATCAACCAATGAGATTGGAATTTTTGAAATGTTGGGTAGCGGATTACGTGAAGTTAGTAATCCATCAGAATTATTGTTAGCTGCTCAGCACAAACAAATGAGCGGCGTTGCTATTTCTGCTGCATTGGAAGGTGTTCGGCCTTTTTTAATTGAGGTGCAGGCCTTGGCAAGTACAGCGGCCTATGGTAACCCACAACGTTCAGTTACCGGATTTGATCTACGTAGATTAAATATGTTATTGGCTGTTTTAGAGAAACGAGCGGGGTTTAAATTAGCGGCTAAAGATGTCTTCCTAAATATAGCTGGAGGATTAAGGGTTAATGATCCTGCCATTGACTTAGCTGTAATTACGGCTGTTTTATCATCCAATATGGACATGGTAATTTCTCCGGATATTTGCATGACAGGTGAAGTGGGATTGTCTGGTGAAATTCGACCAGTGACACGTTTAGAACAACGAATTAGTGAGGCAGCTAAGCTGGGCTTTAAATCCATAATAATTCCAGCCTATGCTAAAGGAGTGGATTTTTCGAAATTTGATATTAATATTATTAAGGCAAATAAAATTGAAGAGGCTTTCAAAAATTTGTTTGCCTAATAGACTGAAATAAATCTCTTAACTGAGAAAAGAAAGGTTCAAAGAAATAACAAGATCTGCTATTTCTTTGAACCTTTCTTTTTATGTTTTAGAAAAATTCGTTTGACGTACCAACTGACTCTTCTTCCTCTTCAGAACCTTCAGTATTTCTGTCTGCTGAAATATGTTCATCAATACAATTAAGATCTATATTGAAGTTTAGAGGTTTTTCAAATTCGTCTTCGGTAGTTATGTTCAGGTCTTCATTGGCATAAACATCCAACATGTATAGGGCAAATATAGGTAGTGCCATATTGGCTCCTTGTCCTAGTGTGATATTATCAAAGTGAATATCTCTGTCTTCACCGCCTACCCAAACTCCGGTAACCAAATTGGGTGTTACTCCCATAAACCAACCATCAGAATGGTTTTGCGAAGTTCCGGTTTTACCACCTATCTGATTAAAAAGCTGGTATTTGTACCTTAGTCTTACCGCGGTTCCTTGATTAACAACTCCTTGTAGTAAGTTTAGCATCAGATATGCAGTTGCTTCACTAATTGCTTCCCGTTTTTGAGGATGGAAATCGCTGATGACATTACCATATCTGTCTTCTATGCGGGTGACAATTATTGGCTCTGTATGAACTCCTTTGTTGGCAAAGGTAGAATATGATCCGACCATCTCCATCAAACCGAAATCGGGTGTTCCCAAACACAATGCAGGAACCGGATCCATCGGGCTTTTAATACCAATTTCATGAATAGTTGAGGCTACCGCTTCAGGATTATATTGCTTCATCACCCAGGCAGTAATGTTATTGTTAGAATTGGCCAATCCCCATTTAAGGGAAACCATTTCTCCAGCTCTTTTGCTTCCACTATTTCGCGGAGTCCATGTTTTACCTGTTGGTAAATAAAAAGTTTGTGCAATATTAGGAACTAGATCACAAGGAGTATGACCTTCCTGCATGGCAAGTGTGTATACAAATGGTTTAATGGTTGACCCTACTTGGCGTTTACCAATGCCCGCCATATCATACATAAAGTGTTTATAATTAGGTCCACCAACATAGGCTTTTACATGACCCGTATGCGGATCAATTGATAACATTCCTGCTCGCAAGAAGTGTTTGTAATACTTAATCGAGTCCAAAGGAGTCATTAAAGTATCTCTATCACCTTCCCATGAAAATACAGTCATTGGGTATTTGGTATTGAATACAATATCAATCGTATCCTGGTTTTTGCCTTGTCTGCGTAGATTTCGGTATCTGTCTGAATTACGCATAGCACGATTAATGATGCTCTCGTATTGATCCTGACTTATTTTATTCGTAAAAGGGGCTCGGGTCCTGCCTTTCTTTTCTCTAAAAAATTTGGGTTGAAGATCTTCACTCAAATGCGTTTTAACAGCATTCTCAGCATAGGTCTGCATCCTTGAATCAATAGTAGTATAAATTTTTATGCCGTCGCGATAGAGATCATACTTAGTGCCATCAGGTCGAAGGTTTTTATTAATCCAACCATATAACGGATCATTAAGCCAGGCTATGCTATCTTCAATAAATTTTTGATTTTGCCACGAAGCGTAATTCTTTCTGTTCGGTTCGGAAGCAGACATGGTCATGCGTAGATATTCACGAAAATATGGAGCTGGTCCTTCTTTATGGTCTGCACGCTTAAAGTCGAGTTCCAAGGGCATTACAGATATGGAATCATATTGCTCTTGAGATAGAAATTTCGCTTTTCGCATTTGGTTTAATACCACATTTCGCCTCTTCTGAACTAATTCAGGACGGCGTAATGGGTTGTAATACGACGGATTCTGAAGCATTCCAATAATTACGGCAGCTTGTTCTACTTTTATTGAATCGGTAGTAGCGTTAAAGAATGTTTTAGCAGCTGATTTAATTCCGTAGGCATCATAAATAAATTCTGCTTTATTCAGATACATGGTAAGAATTTCTTCTTTTGTATAACTGCGTTCCAGTTTCACGGCAATAACCCATTCTTTAAGTTTTTGCATGATTCGGTCAAAAATATTAGGTGCCGGATCGTGAAAAAGTAATTTAGCAAGCTGTTGTGTAATGGTACTACCTCCGCCGGAACTTTGATCTTGCAATAAAACCGTTCTGAAGGCCACACGAGCTAAACCACGAGGATCAATTCCCGAGTGATCTTTAAAGCGAACATCTTCAGTTGCAATCAGAGCATTGATAATATTAGGCGAAAGATCTTCGTAATTAACAAAGCTTCTGTTTTCTTTGTAAAAAGTTCCTAACAGCTCTTGATCGCTTGATAGAATTTCGGTTGCTAAATTGGTTTTTGGATTTTCTAGTTCTTCAAATGAAGGCATAAAACCCATTAATCCACTAGAGATTAAGATAAATAATAATGAAACAAATGCTATTCCAATAAAGAATATTCCCCAAAACCAACGAAGCAGTTTTTTATATGTCGAAGTATTTGAATTCATACGGTTGTTTGAATATTTGTGGCAAAAATAGTAAATTTTAACTGACATGAGGGGTAATTTCGTTTGCGTAAAGCATTTTCATTTTTTAACATTGCAGCTAGATTTTCTATTTTTGCGGCCATTCGAACTAACGAGCGGTTATTGATAAGAACAAGGAGATGGGTAAAAAAACGACGGTTAAAGAAGGTAATTTGGTAATTGTGGAGTCACCAGCAAAGGCCAAAACTATTGAAAAGTTTTTGGGTAAAGATTATGTGGTGAAGTCCAGTTACGGACATATTCGTGATTTATCAAAGAGTGATTTTGGGGTAGATCTTAAAAATAATTATCAACCAGATTATATTGTCTCAAATGATAAAAAAGAGGTTGTTAAAGAATTAAAGGATCTGGCTGCTAAATCAGAGACTGTATGGCTCGCTTCCGATGAGGACCGCGAAGGAGAGGCTATTGCATGGCACTTATATGAGGTTCTTGGTCTAAAGGATGATAATACTAAACGGATTGTTTTTCATGAGATTACAAAAGAGGCCATTCAAAAAGCTGTTAAAAATCCGCGAGGGATTGATTTTAATCTTGTTAATGCGCAACAGGCACGTAGGGTTTTAGATCGTCTGGTTGGATTTGAATTATCTCCGGTATTGTGGAGAAAGGTTAAGCCGTCTTTATCTGCAGGGCGTGTGCAGTCAGTTGCCGTGCGCTTACTGGTCGATCGTGAAAGAGAAATTTTCAACTTTAAACCTGTTTCATCATATCGTGTAACTGCTTTATTTGAAGTTAAAGACGATAAAGGGAAGGTTACTCAGCTTAAGGCAGAGTTAAATAAAAGATTCAAAACTTTAGAAGAAACACAAGCTTTCTTGCAGGAATGTGCGGATGCTCAGTTTAAAGTTTCCAAAGTTGAAAAGAAACCACTCAAAAAGTCTCCGGCTGCTCCGTTTACCACATCTACTTTGCAACAAGAGGCATCTCGCAAATTAGGTTTCTCTGTTTCACAAACCATGTCGGTAGCTCAAAAGTTATACGAGGCGGGTAAGATTACCTACATGAGAACGGATTCGGTGAATCTTTCAGAATTGGCATTAAATATGGCATCCAGCATGATTAGTGATAAAATGGGTGACCAATATGTGCAGATCCGAAATTACAAAACCAAGGCAAAAGGAGCTCAAGAGGCTCACGAAGCCATTCGACCAACTTATCTTGATAAAGAAACCGTAAGTGGAACAAATCAAGAGAAAAAATTATACGAATTGATCTGGAAGCGTACCATTGCCTCACAGATGGCAGATGCGCAATTAGAAAAAACGGTTATATCGATTGATGCGGGATCAACAGGTGAGAAGTTTGTTGCCACCGGAGAGATCATTAAGTTTGATGGATTCCTGAAGGTTTATATCGAATCAACCGATACCGAAGGAGAACAAGAAGACGATAAAGATGTGTTGTTGCCACCAATGAGCGAAGGTGATATTCTTGGAATGCTTAATGTAGAAGCACGTCAGCGCTGGAGTCAGAAGCCACCACGTTTTACTGAGGCAAGTCTTGTTCGCAAACTGGAAGAATTAGGAATCGGTCGTCCGTCAACATATGCACCAACTATTTCAACGATTCAAAACAGAGGGTATGTTGAAAAAGAAGATCGCGAAGGAACAGAAAGGGTTTATAAATATTTGCATGTAACATCGGGAGCTAAGGTAGAAGTTAGTGATAAAACAGAGATTACCGGTGCTGAAAGAGCAAAATTATTCCCGACCGACATTGGTATGGTGGTGAACGATTTTCTTGTTAAATATTTCGAGAATATTGTATCGTTTGATTTTACTGCTCAGGTTGAAAAGGAATTTGATGAGATTGCAATGGGTAATGTTACCTGGAATAAGTCAATTGACGAATTCTATAAACCATTTCACGATAAAGTAGAGGAAACATTAGAAACTTCTGAAAAAAGTACAGGAGAGAGAATTCTGGGTGAAGATCCGGCAACTGGTAAACCTGTTTTGGTTCGTATTGGGCGATTTGGTCCAATGGCGCAAATAGGAGAGTCATCGGAAGAGTCAGAAGAAAAACCAAAGTTTGCCTCTCTTCGAAAAGGACAGCATATTGAAACCATAACGCTGGAAGAAGCTCTTGATTTATTTAAATTACCAAGGACTTTAGGTGAGTTTGAGGATAAAGTAGTGGTTATTGGTATTGGTCGTTTCGGACCATATATTCGTCATGATGGTAAGTTTGTTTCGTTGAAAAAGGGCGAAGATGATCCGATGGAAATTGATTTGGATACAGCCATTCTTCGAATTAAAACAAAAAGAGAAGAGGATGCTAAAAAGATGATCAAAGTATTTGATGAAGAGCCGGATTTGCAGGTTCTGAATGGTCGTTGGGGACCATACATCAAGTACCAGAAGAAAAACTACAAAATACCAAAAGATAAGGTTGCTGAAGAATTATCTTATGATGATTGTAAACAGTTGATAGCTGATCAGGATAAAGGTGGAGGTAAAAAAACTACCGCAAAAAAGAAGACCACAACAAAAAAAACAACAGCTAAAAAGACGACAACAAAAAAAGCAACAGCAACAAAAAAGAAAACTACAAAAAAATAGAACCAAACGCCCAAATAAGTGAGTGAAGACTGGAAGCATTATTTTGAACAAAGCTTAACTAAAACATATTTTTCCTTTGAAGGAGAAGAAAGTGACTTTATACTTTCGCAGATATCTTTTTTACATCAGATAGAAAAATTGCAACTCGAAGAATTCGATGTTGCCATAATTGGTGTGGCTGACGGAAGGTATTCTGCCAATAAAGGAGTTGCTGATTATCCGAATGTTTGCAGGTCTTATCTTTTTGGTCTTAGGTCATTAGTTAAATCAATTAAAATTTTAGATTTAGGTAATTTGCTCGGAAAAACTGTTGATGACAGGTATCGGGCATTGGAAGATATTATCACAATTTTGGCTCAAAAAAATGTATTGCCTGTTATAATCGGAGGAAGTCAGGATTATACAATTCCTTTATCAGGGGCAATAAAAAATATTAAAGATACGTTTCGTTTATCAGTTGTGGATGCTAAGATTGATTGGGTGATACCCGAGAAAGATTTTTCATCCCATGGTTATCTGGGATTACTAAGTTCAGATAAAAACAGAAAACCATATGATTTATCTGTTATTGGAGTGCAAAAATATTTGTATAGCCGATATCAGGAACAAAAAATGAAGAAAGCTTCATTTGATTTTTTGCGATTGGGGGAAATTAGGCAAAAAGGATTACCTATTGCTGAACCATGGCTTAGAGATGCTGATGTTGTTAGTTTTGATCTAAAAAGTGTAAAACAACCAGATCAACCTGCACATTCAATGCCCATGCCAAATGGTTTCTCAGGTAACGAGTTTTGTCAATTATGTTGGTACGCAGGGGTAAGTGATCAGCTTAAAGTAGTTGGTTTTTTTGAGCTAGATGTTAATGCTGATGTAAATTCCCAAGGTTCTATGCTTGGAGCTCAGGGAGTATGGCATGTGTTGGAAGGGTTTTGTAATAGATATAACGATTTTCCTGTTAAAGATTTAGATGGTTACTCTCAGTATATTGTTCATCTGGATGATTATGAGATTGATATCCGATTTTATAACAATCCAACCAATGGAAGATGGTGGGTTGAAGTCCCATCGGCAGAAGGAAAGCAAATAGTTGCTTGTTCAAAAGATGAGTTTGAAGAAGCATCTAAAAATGAATTACCAGAACGTTGGTATAGATTCATAAATAAAAAAGTATTGTAATACACAATGTAAAGGGGGTATTTTTGAATAATCATATCAAAAATGAAACCTTTCAATGAAATTAAGAGTATATATTCCCAGCATTTTGTTAGCTGGATTTAATAAGTTTGACTTGCTCTATATTAAAGAGAAAATAAATCAATCCGAATCAAATCGGATTATTAATTGCCGGCTTTTTAAAGGCATAACTAGGAGAATAGTAATTTTTCTGTTATTTTGCGTCACAACAAATGCGTTAGGACAGCAATTTCCGCAGTTTAGCCAGAATATGTTTAATCAACTGGCTACCAATCCTGGTTTTGCTGGAAACAGTGAAGTGATTAATTTGGCTCTTGGAAACAGGCAGCAATGGATGGGTGGATTTGACGGAATGGCCCCGAAAACAACGGTTTTTGGAGCAGATGCAAACTTAAACATTTTGGGATGGGATAGCGGATTGGGGCTGTCGATAATGAATGATGAAATTGGTGAATGGACAAATTTGTACATGTCAGCAGTTTATTCAAGACGATGGCAAACCGATTTTGGTAAGTTAGGAGTTGGCTTATCATTAGGTATGATTAACCAATCGTTAAAAGGAAGCGGCTTAAATACAATACCTCAGGGAAGTGGTGAAGATGATTTTGGTAATGGTGATTATCATGATGATGAAACTCTTACCGACGATCAGGGGACAGCTTTCGATTTAGGTTTGGGGGCATATTTGGAGAATAAAGCTTACTATTTAGGATTATCAGTAAGACATCTAAATAGACCAGTACCTAAATTTAAAGATACTTATGAATCGTATTTACTACCTACTATTTTTATTACAGGTGGTTATAAGTATCCTCTTAAAAGTAGGCCAATTGTATTAATACCATCAATATTTATTAAATCAAATACATCCAGTTATCAGGTAGATTTAAATGTAAACGGAGTATTAAAAGATAAATATTGGGGAGGATTAACGTATCGTTTTCAAGATGCTATCGTATTACTTGGTGGAGTTGAACTTAACAATGGGTTAAGAATTGGTTATAGTTACGATATAAATGTAACCCAAATGACTTCAGCACGTAATGGTTCACACGAGATTATGTTTGGATATAGTTTCGATATGAGCCTGGAAAAAAGAAAGAAGCAATACAAAAGTGTTAGATATTTATAGAATATAAGAAAGTAATTCAGATATATAAGGCTATTATGAAGAAAGTACTTGCCCTAAGTGTCATTGTCATTACCATCCTGTCAGGATGTGGACAATCCGGAAATGGAGAATTGGTAGGAGTATCCCGAGGAGGTTCCTTTTACGAACCAGATCCATTTGGTATGTTGTTTATCCCTCAAGGAAGTTTTACCATGGGACCTAACGATCAGGACGTCGCTTTTACGATGACTACTCAATCAAAGACAGTTTCAATTCGTTCATTTTGGATGGACGAGACAGAGATTACCAATACTGAATACCGTCAGTTTGTATACTGGGTGAAGGATTCAATTGCACGTCGTTTATTGGGCGAGCAGTTTGAGGAATTCTTGATTGCAGAGGATTATTTAGGCAATGAAATCGATCCTCCTTATTTGAACTGGGATGAACCAGTTGAATGGGATAATGAAGAATATGCTGAAATTCTGGATGAAATGTTCTTACCAGAAAACGAAAGATTCTTCCGCAGAAAAGAAATTGATACCCGTAAATTAACTTACGAATATGAATGGGTTGATCTTCTTCAAGCTGCAAAGAAAAGCAATCGATACAACTTCGAAACCAAATCTTACGAAGGAGTTGTTTATGATCAGGAAGGAAAAGAGCGTGAAATTAATGATCGTTCAGCCTTTATCATGAAGGACGCTGTAAATGTCTATCCAGATACACTTTGTTGGATATCTGATTTTACCTATTCTTTCAACGAGCCTTGGACTGAAAAGTATTTCTGGCACCCTGGATTTGACGAATATCCTATTGTTGGAGTAAACTGGAAACAAGCTACAGCTTTCTGTATCTGGAGAACTCAGTTGCTGAATAACTATTTAGCTGAAAAAGGTGAGCCTGTTGTAATGAATTACCGTCTTCCAACTGAAGCTGAATGGGAGTATGCAGCCCGAGGTGGTCTGGAACATGCAATCTATCCTTGGGGCGGAATGTATACCCGTAATGATAAAGGTTGTTTCTTAGCTAACTTTAAGCCATTACGTGGTCGCTATGGCGATGATGGTGGTATGCAAGCTATAACTGTTGGATCTTATTCTCCAAACGATTATGGATTATTTGATATGGCAGGTAATGTTGCAGAATGGACATCAAGTGCTTTTGATGAATCTTCATATACTTTCACACATGATTTTAACCCAACCTATAAGTATAATGCCTTACCTGATGATCCTCATGTAATGAAACGTAAAGTTATTAGAGGTGGTTCGTGGAAAGACGTTGGTTACTTTTTACAGAATGGAACACGCACATATGAATATCAGGATTCTACAAAATCTTATATTGGTTTTAGATGTGTTCGCGATTATATTGGTGAGTAATCTCACATTATTACTTTGGACGGTAAATTGAAAAAAAGGTTATTATGAGTTTAACGGAATTTCTTGAAAGCCCAGGCTATAAAAAGGTAATGGCTAAAGTATATGGTCTTGGAGCAGCAGTTGTTCTTGCAGGTGCACTTTTCAAAATAATGCACTATCCTGGTGCTGAGCTTATGCTTTTATTAGGTATGGGAACTGAGATTATTATTTTTACCTTATCTGCATTTGAGCCACCTCATGAAATGCCAGATTGGAGCTTGGTATATCCCGAGTTGGTTGGATTGGAACCTTCAGCATCAAAAGGTGTTGTTAAAGGAGGAAGTGGAGGAAGTGATTTAGCTGCTTTAGTTGAGAGTGGACACCTGGAACCAGCAGTTGTAGAAAAGCTTTCTGACGGAATTAAAAAACTTTCAATGACTTCATCGCAGCTATCAGATTTAAGTACAGCTAGTTTAGCTACAGAATCGTATCTGCAAAACATGAAGCAAGCTGGAGAATCAGTTGGCCAGTTGGCTAATGTGCAGGCAAAAACAGCAAATGCTTTAGAAGAATCTGTAGGACAATTATCAGAATCATATAAAAACAGTGCTAAGGCAATAAATAATTCAGGTAGCAATATACAACAGCACTTTGATCAACTAAGTGCCAATAACAAAGAATACAGCCAAAAATTAGGTGATGTTACTAAAAATTTATCAGCTATAAATTCAGCTTATGAATTGCAGTTGCAAGGATTAAATTCTCAGGCAGAAGCATCTCAGGCCTTGACAAAAGGAATGGGTGAGATAAAAGCTCAGTTCGAACAATCTGCAGCTGATGCTCAGATTTATAAAGATCAAGTAGCTCAGCTTAGTAAAACCGTTACAGAACTAAATACCATTTATGGCAATATGCTAAGTGCTATGAATGTTGGAAATAAGTAAGGAACAGTATTAACTACTAAAATTACACAGATATGAGTGGTGGAAACTGTCCCGAAACGCCCAGACAAAAAATGATTGGAATGATGTACTTGTTCCTTACGGCAATGCTAGCATTGAACGTATCGGGTGAGTTACTTCAGGCATTTCAATTAGTTGATGAAAGTATTCAGCAATCAACAAAGGCTGTTGATAATAAAAATAATCAATTATATGCAGCCTTTGAAGCCGCAGAATTTGCTAATCCTGCTAAAGTAAAGGAAAGTCATGAAAAAGCTAAACAGGTAAAAACTGCGGCAGATAGCTTATATAATCGTATTCATGAGCTTAAGTTATTAATGATGCATACGGCTGATAAGAATCCGGAGGCTACTCTTGAAAATTACAAGGGTATCGAAAATCAGGATATTGCAGCTCAGATCATGATTACAGAGAAAGGTGGAGAGCGAAGTAAGAAGTTGAAGGAAGAAATAACAGAGTACGAGAAGCTACTATTATCTTTTGTAGATTCAAAAGATACTGTTCTGTTAAGAACGTTAAGTAATAGTTTATCTACTGATGATGTTGAGGAAAAGAAAAAAGGTGAGGTAACAAAAAAGCCTTGGGAAAGTCAATTATTTGAGCATTTACCATTGTCTGCCTCATTTGCCTTGTTAAGTAGTATTCAGAGTAATGTTCGCTCAACTCAGGCAGATGTAGTTAGTTACCTTTTAAGTAAAGTAGATGAAGGTTCATATAAATTTAACAAGGTAGAGCCAATTGTTATTCCACGATCGGACGTTGTTATTAAAGGTGGAGAATATTATGCAGAGATGTTGATTGCAGCAACTGATACGTTGCAACCACCAACTTATTCTCTGGAGGGTTATACAGCAGAAGTGTTAGAGAATGGTAGAGGTGTTTTACGAATACCGGCTAATTCTTTAGGAAATAAAAAATGGAAGGGAAATATTGTTTTTAAAGATCCTAATGGAGTTGAAAAGTATTATCCTATTTCACATGAATACGAAGTCATTCAACCAAACGTGGTGATTTCTCCAACAAAGATGAATGTATTCTATGAGGCTTTAGAAAATCCTGTAGAAATTTCAGTTCCTGGAGTGGCCAGTAGTCAGTTAAGAGTATCAATGACTAATGCCAATTACAGACCACGAGGAGGAGAATATATTGTTACACCAAAACCTGGTAGTGTTGGTAAAAAATCTATCATTACTGTCTCTGCTGAGATAAATGGGCAAACCCGTAGATTGGGTAGTCAGGAATTTAGAATTAAACAGGTGCCTAATCCAACAGCTACGGTAGCTAACTTAGGAGACGGTGACAAAATAAGAAAGAACTTATTATTAGCTGCTGGTTATGTGGTTGCTGAAATGGGTGAAGATTTTGATTTTGACTTAAAGTTTAAAGTTACTCAGTTTGTAGTGGGGGCAACTCGTAAAGGATTTTACAGTGGTTTGACATCAAAAAGCAACAAATTTACAGATGAACAAATAGCTTTAATTGAAAGCTTAAGCAGAGGTAGTAAGGTGTTGATTGAAGATATCAGAGCAGTTGGTCCTGACGGTAGACCTCGTAAATTAGGATCTATTAATTTTACGTTAGATTAAAAGAAAATAAATTATTAGCATATGAAACGAATTATCTTAATCCTCGTTGTTCTTGTTGGAATGGGCTCAATGAATTTTGCCGGAGCACAACAAGTTAGTAAAGAAGTATACGCCAAAGATCATGTGCCAAATCGCAAGCCTATCCCATATGCGCATATCCGTGAAGCAGATGTACTTTGGGCTAAAAAAGTTTGGAGAGTAATTGATTTAAGAGAGAAAATCAATTTACCTATGTTCTACCCAACGCGTCCGATGGATGATCGAATGAGTTTGATCGATCTTCTTTACTATGGAATTACATATGAGGGTTTAACAGCTTATTCAACTATTACAGAAGATGAGTTTGAAATGCCGTTGACACAAGAACAGGTAGCGCGTCAAATGGGAGCGATTGCTGATACAAGCTATATAACAAATCCAGAAACCGGTCAGGTGGAGGAAAAAATTCTAGGTGGTAGTGTAAACTCTACAGAGTTTAAGCAAGTAATGTTAAAAGAGATATGGTTCTTCGACAGAAACTACTCAAGAATGGATGTAAGAATTGTTGGTCTTTGTCCTATTAGAGAGTTTGTTCCACAAGGTGCTGGAGAAGAGGCTCAAGTAAGAAGGTCACAGGCATTCTGGATTTATTTTCCTGAGGCAAGACCATTGTTAGCAAGTCACGAGGTATTTAACCCACGAAATGATGCGCAAAGAAGATCTTTTGATGATGTATTTATTAAGAGATATTTCGGAAGTTATATTTACCGTGAAGCCAATGTTTATAATAACCGTACTATTGAGGAATATACCGCTGGTATGGAAGCAATGATGGAATCAGAGCGTATTAAAGAAGAAATGTTCAATATGGAACATGATATGTGGGAATTCTAAGAAAGAGGATTAAGATAAAATAGATAAATAAAAAAGGGGCTGATCAGCCCCTTTTTTATTTATCTCCAAATTCAGTGTTTAAGTCGGTCGTAAACTGCCTTATTTGTTGTTCGTTGGTGCGCGGACAAACTAAGAGAGCATTGTCGGATTGGACCACAATATAGCCGTCTAAACCTTGTATTACTCCCTTTTTTCCTTCTGGTAAATGAACTACACTATTTTTTGTGTCGTATAAGATTACATCACCTTTGATAATGGCATTGTTTTTATCATTCTTTTTAGCATGTTCATGTAACGACGACCAGGTACCCAGGTCAGACCATCCGAAATCGACTTTTTTTGCAAAAACATTATCGGCTTTCTCCATAATACCGTAATCAATAGAAATGTTTTTACAGTCGAGATAAGCATCGTTTAAAGATTTCTCTTCGAATTCAGTACCAATATGATTAAAATAGTATTCAAATGGTGTGGCTACTTCTTTCAGGTTATTTTGGAAGGCTTTCTCAATACTGTTTATTGTCCACAGAAATATTCCTGAGTTCCAATAGAATTCACCACTTTCAAATAATATAGTAGCCATTTCAATATTAGGCTTTTCGGTAAAGGTTTTTACTTTGTTAAAGAGGTTTTGATTGGTAACTTCTTCTCCTATTTGTAAATATCCATACCCGGTTTCCGGATGCGTAGGTTTGATAGCTAGCGTTAAGAGTGCTTCTCTTTCTTCAACGAAGTCAATGCCCATATCAATACTTTTAACAAATCGTTCTTTATCAAGAATAAGGTGATCGGCAGGTGTTACAATCACTGTAGCTTCCGGATTTTTTGACTTTATTACAGCATTGGCATAAGCAATGCAGGGAGCAGTATTTCTTCGTAGAGGTTCTTCTAGTACCTGATCTGGAAGAAGTTTTGGTAGTTGCTCTAGTACGAGTTGTTTATAAGATGAACTGGTAACAACAATAAAATTCTCTAGAGGGCAAATTGCCTCAAAACGATCGAATGTTTGCTGAAGAAGCGATTTGCCGGTACCAAATATGTCTAAAAACTGTTTGGGCGTTTCTGAAGTGCTTAATGGCCAAAAGCGGCTTCCTACACCACCTGCCATGATTACACAAAAAGTATCCTTTTTCATTTTCTATTATTCTCAATAGCTTTGTTATCGCATTTGAATATTATTGGAGTAAGGCTTTTGCGATAATCAGCTCATGGATATTGGTAATTTATTCAATTCCTCATCTAAGTTGAGGAATATTATTACTTTTATCTGTAAAATTAGGACTATTTTTTTAAAAGCGAATGAGAATTTTCTATCATATTGGTCGTTATACGCTATTTGTTAAAAAGGTGTTCGGACGACCTGAAAAGCATAGCATATTTGTAAAACAGGTAATTAAAGAAATTGATAAACTAGGAATAGACTCACTGGGTATCGTTTTTATTATCTCCATTTTTATGGGGGCTGTTATTACATTACAAACGGCATATAATCTCGAATCGCCTTTGATACCTAGATATACAATTGGTTTGGCCGCGCGAGATTCAATGTTACTTGAATTTTCTTCTACTATTGTTGGTTTGATTTTAGCAGGTAAAGTGGGGTCCAACATTGCTTCAGAAATTGGAACGATGCGTGTAACTGAACAGATTGATGCTTTAGAGATTATGGGTATTAATCCGGCAGGATATCTTGTTTTACCAAAAGTAGTGGCATTTATTTTTATAATTCCATTTTTGGTTATTATAAGTATGGGAGTGGGTATTACCGGTGGATTTCTGGCTGGGTCATTAAGTGGAGAGGTTCCGGCACCTGATTATATCTATGGCATTCAATATGCTTTTATTCCTTTTTATGTAGTCTATTCGTTAATTAAAGGAGTGGTTTTTGCGTTTGTTATCACAACAGTATCGGCATATTGGGGGTATTATGCTGAAGGAGGAGCATTGGAAGTTGGTAAGGCAAGTACTACAGCAGTAGTAACAAGTAGTGTGCAGATCTTATTATTTAATTTATTATTAACTCAGTTACTCTTGGCATGATCGAAGCTGTTAATGTGTTTAAATCATTTGAGGACAAAGAAGTATTAAAAGATATTTCAGCTGTTTTTGAAAAAGGACAAACTAATTTAATTATTGGGCAAAGTGGTTCTGGTAAGACAGTTCTGTTAAAGTCGTTGGTTGGATTGCATGAAGTAACGAAAGGTGAAATTTTATTTGATGGAAGAAGCCTTGTTGGACTTAACTCCAAGCAGAAGAAAGCTTTGAGACAGGAAATAGGAATGTTATTTCAAGGTTCTGCTCTATTTGATTCTATGACCGTTGAGGAGAATGTTCGCTTCCCCTTAGATATGTTTACCCATATGACAGAAGAAGAAAAGCGGGATAGAGCTAACTTTTGTTTGGATAGGGTAAGGCTTGAGAATGCGAACAATAGGTTACCATCTGAGATTAGTGGAGGAATGCAAAAAAGAGTTGCTATTGCAAGAGCAATTGCTTTAAATCCAAAATATTTATTTTGTGACGAACCCAATTCAGGATTGGATCCGCGTACCTCCATTGTGATTGATGAATTAATTCATGAAATTACTGAGGAGTACGGAATGACTACTATTGTAAATACACATGATATGAATTCAGTGATGGGGATTGGGGATAAAATTATCTTCATTTATCAAGGTGAAAAATATTGGGAAGGAACTAAAGATGATATATTTCATGTGCAAAATAAGCAATTAGAAGATTTTATTTTTGCCTCAAAGATGTTTAGACAAATTAAAGAAGTACATAAATAAAAAGCTGCTTAGAGCAGCTTTTTATTATTTATAATTGATATACATATCGAATTCCAACGGATGATTGAATTTGGCTTCCGTATTGGTTGGTATTAATGGCTTGGAGCTAGTTTTTAATGATGCTCCGGTTGGCTTAACGCCAGTTAAATATTCAAGTGCCAATGCAAGAAAATCTTCTCTTGGATCTCCCAAAGCATAATAATCTGAAGCCTCAACAAAATCAGTACGAGGATAGTCAGGTAGCAAACCTTGACGGTAATCAATGGAATTATCTTTATTTTCCTCCCTAACAATAATAGGTTGCATGGCCCAATTGCCAAATTCATCTTCATCAGAAATAGTTGCCGATGCATAATATTTACCGTGCGTTTGTTCACCAATATGGTAAACAGTCATATGTGGGCTTAAACCATACATGATCATCTCACTGGCCGATGCTGTTTTGTAGGTGGTTAATACAACTAAACGGTCAAGATTTAGATTATTACTGTTTTCTTGTAAGCGAGAAGTAAATAAATCTTCCTCATTTGGGTACTGCGATCTGTAATAGGCATCTAAATCATCATTATAAACCGTATTTATAAAAACATCCCCAATAGCGCTACTTGGAGCAATCATACTGCTTAATAATATGGCTGTAGAAACAGCTCCACCTCCATTATATCTTAAATCTAACACTAAATCAGTAACTCCCTGACTTTTAAAGTCAGCAAATACAGCTTCTAATTCATTGTCGTAATCATCAATGAATGATTTGTACATGAGATATCCAATTTTCTTGCCTTCATGCTCAATAACCTTGCTTAGATGTATAGGGTTAGTCTGCAATACTGTTGAAGTGAGGCTTACGGAAGGAGAAATGGGGCTTATACTTAGGTCGTTATTGAGCTGACCAAAAGTCATAGTATACGTATCCTGATTTAGTAGGGATGAATAGTTACTAATAGTTAGTTCCTGACTATTAATTTTATAAAACATATCTCCACGTTCCAAACCAGCCTCTGAAGCAGGTGAATTGGGTTCAACATATTCTATAAAACCGATTAAATGAGTATCATCAAGCCTAAATAGGCGGATAGAGTGGCCCATTGATTTTCGTACTCCCGAAAAATAATCAAGTAAACCCTGGTAGTCGTCGGTTATAAAAGACCATTGGTCTATATTACGGTTTAATTCTGTATCGAAACTTGCATATAAAAGCGAGTCAAAAAGCTCATATGTGTCATCTTCTTTTTTGTAATCAATGGTTGGTAATGTTTTGTTCCAATAATAAACTGATGACATTGCATCAACCACATATTTATTCGTCTTCAGGGTTTCTTTGCTAATTGATGGACCATCATCTTCACAAGACGTGAATGCAATTGAAATTATAAGGAGGAGATTAATTATCCAAAATGTTTTTTTCATGATAAATTGGTTATTATAGATGATGAAAATAGCAATAATTTATGAACATGAATTACTTTTATAAGTTCAATTTTTGTTATGAATGAGACTGAAATTAGAGAATTAATAGAAAGTAGAATCTTTATTCTGCTAAGAAAGGATGATGAACAACTGCCTTCAAAAAATGAAGATGCAATACGCAGGCGCCTGCTCAAAAAGATAATTGATGCCTTTCCATATATTATTCAGAAAGAAAAAAGAGTCAGCAATGATTTTAAATTATCTAAATGGAATAGTCTTTTAAAGGGTGGTGATTATTCATTTAGAAAAGGCATAGAGGGCAATGTTCAATGGGAGGATTATTCTTTGAATATTGTTTCCTTGTTTTTAGCTATGATCAGGATTCAGCCATCTATATCTTTTACTGAGTTACTGAATATATTTTGCACAGAAAAAGAACAAGAATCCTCGAATGAGTATGGTCTGAACTGGAATAAACTCATAGATTATTTAGAGGAAGCTAATCTTCCAACTTTTTATACTCTGGTTGATCAACCCATGTTGAATATTATAGACTTAGTAGATAAGTTTTATGATGAAATCAAAATTACTCATATACATCCGGTAGCTTATCAACAATTGTTTTACTGGTTTGGAGAAGCGACTGTTGGGATTGGTTATAATGCTTTCGACGAATTTAATAGGAATAGAAATAGTAAAACGGCATGGGCATCGGCCATAGAAGAACACCTGAAAATATATGGGTTAAATGAAGAAATTTTTAATGTGTTCTTGAATAATACACTCTATCCATTATTGCAATTCACATAAATTTATAAGAAAGATAACTACATAAAAAAAAGGCTGCAATCTGCAGCCTTTATACTTTAGTCTGTATTTTAGATACTAATTATAGTAGGCGTCTTTTAAACAAATAAAAGCCAGGTAAAACATAAATCCATTAATTATTAATCCTATAATGTTAAATGAAAAAATGTTGCCAAGCAGGCTTAAGCCAATAAAAATTAGCGATAATATGATGGTCCATTTTTGACCTTTAAATATACCTATAGTTATAAACAAACCAAGAATCACGAAGGCCAGGATAATACCTCCAATTGCAGCTGTGCCAGCGCCGGCTAACATAGCCAATCCATATTGTTCAAGGTATGGTGCAATAGCAGCACCAGCAAAGAAAAACCCTAAAGCAGCAAGTAAACCAAAAAATACGCCAATTGCGTTTAAGATTCCTAATACGGTTCCTTGCCAGGGACGAGTTGCAGTACTCATAGTTTTGAATTTAAGTTAGTAATAATTGTTATCAATATTAATCAAAATATTTAAAACAAAAAAAGCCGACATGAAGTCAGCTTTTAAATTCTATTATAAAAACTAGTTTATAAACCTCTTACATTCTTTTCCCATTTCCAGGCAGAGGCTAGTGTTTCTTCCAATGATTTTTCGGCTTTCCAGCCTAATTCATTATTACCGTAGGAAGTATCTGCCCAAATTTTTTCAATGTCGCCGGAGCGTCTTCCTACCACTTTATATTTTAAATCAACCTTGTTGACTTCAATAAAAGCTTTTACCAACTGCATTACAGAATATCCTTCTCCTGTACCCACATTAAAATATTCGTAGTTTGCTTTTTGCTTTTCTTTTAACATGCGATCGATAGCAACAACATGAGCTTTGGCTAAGTCAACAACATTAATATAATCTCGTATGGCAGTTCCATCCGGGGTATCGTAATCATCACCAAATATGCTTAGCTCTTCACGCAGACCAGCTGCTGTTTGAGTAATAAATGGTACAAGATTATTTGGTACACCAACAGGTAATTCTCCAATTAATCCGCTTTCGTGTGCTCCAATTGGATTGAAATAACGCAATGCTATACAATTAATACTTTCATTGGTCTTGCAATAATCGCGCATGATATCTTCACAAATGGCTTTTGTATTACCGTATGGAGATTCAGCTTCTTTGCGAGGAGTTTGCTCTGTAACCGGTAATATATCTGGTTGTCCATATACAGTACATGATGATGAAAATACCATGTGTGGTACCTTATATTTATTCATGCACTCCAGTAAATTCATTAACGACACTAAGTTGTTTCGGTAATACTCCAGTGGTTTTTGAACTGATTCGCCAACAGCTTTAAATGCCGCAAAGTGTATAATAGCGGATATATCGGTGTACTTTTGAAAGAATGCATCTGTCTTATCTCTTTCTGATAAATCAAACTTCTCAAAAGCAGGACGTATGCCTGTGATTTTTTCAATGTTATCCAGAACTTCAATGTTGGAATTGGATAGGTTATCAACAATTACAACCTCATAACCTTGGTTTTGAAGTTCAACTACAGTGTGTGAACCTATGTAACCTGTTCCTCCGGTAACCAGAATTTGCATGGCTTAAGTATTTTTATCGTATTTTGTAATGATATTTTGTATTCAAATGTGGGATAAAAGTAATAAATACTTTTAATATTTATTGACTTTTCCTGTTAATTTGGTAACTTAGTTTGTAAATACCTGTAAGATAGATGTTAGAGGTGTTTTGAGTGCGGTTATTAACACCTTACCAACAGGTGTTGATAGAAAGATGAAGCTTTAAGTACTAAATTTTGTAAATTTGCAAATATGACAACGATTGAACAACATATTTCAAATCTGCTTTACACACATGAATGTGTAATTATTCCTGATTTTGGTGCTTTTGTTGCCAGTACGATAAGTGCTCGCATTGATACCGATAAAAATATATTATTGCCACCATCAAAAGAAATTGGCTTTAACAGAAGCTTATCGCATAACGATGGTTTATTAATTAGTACCTATGCTCAGGTAAAAGGCATAACCTATAGTTTAGCAAAAATTGAGGTTGAGCAGTTGCGAATAAGAATTGTTGATCAATTGGAATCGGGTAATGAAATAAAACTCGATAAGATTGGAACATTAAAGCGTGATGCAATGGGTAATGTGCAGTTTACATCATTTGCATCCGAAAATTATTTACCTGATTCATTTGGGTTGACATCGTTTCATTTTACGCCTGATGTTCATGTTAAACCAGTTAATGAGAATATTCAGGTTAAGCGCTTGTTGAAACCTTTATCTCAAAGAAAGATTGCAGCTGCAGTTACGTTGATGATAGGTCTGTTCGCTATTTCACCAAAAATGAATGATGTTGGTATGCAAAACAATGCGGCTAGTACCATTGATTTGTTTACTACTCCACAATTAAAGCAGGATGCAATTAAAGTAGATGCTGAGGTGTTTACACAAACGGCTGATGAGGAAGATTTAACAGTGGAAGAACAAGTGGTTGAAGAAAATCATTTCTTTATAATTGCAGGTAGTTTCAAGAAAGAAAGTCAGGCAAATGCATTTTTAAAACAAATTCATAATACGGGTGAGGAACAGGCATTTGTTTTGAAAAGTCCGAATAATAGATATAGAATTGCTTTAGATGGATATGCAAATAAGCCAGAAGCAGTAAATTCAATGAATAACTACCGTTTAAAAGAAAACTTTAAAACTGTTTGGGTTTTAAAGCAATAGTTCATGTCAAGTTTTTAGCTTGAAATATTGAAGCACATGAAGCAAAAAAGGTCGGCAATGCCGACCTTTTTGTGTATATAACCTTTTGTATTTTATCTTATTTCAGAACCTGGTTTAACAGCGTTAGCCGGGGAGATAAATTCTAATTTACCGGTAGCATCTTCAGCCATTAGAATCATACCTTGAGATTCAATACCCCTTATTTTTCGAGGAGCCAGGTTAACTAATATACTCACTTGCTTACCAATTATTTCTTCGGGTTTAAAGAATTCAGCAATACCTGAAACAACCGTTCTTTGATCGATGCCGGTATCAACTTTCAGTTGAAGTAGCTTTTTTGTTTTAGCAACTTTTTCAGCTTCAACTATAGTTCCAACACGGATATCCATCTTGGTAAAGTCGTCAAACTCAATGTTGGCTTTAGCAGGAGCGGCTGTTTTATTGGCAGCTTCGTTATCAACTTTAGTTTGCTGCAATTTGTCAAGTTGAGCCTGGATGGTTTCGTCTTCTATCTTTTCGAACAACAACTCAGGTTTGTTAATCTCTTTACCAACCTCAAGTAGTTCTAGATTGCCACAGGCCGACCAATCAAGATTTTCAAGATTTAGCATCTTTTGCATCTTTTTGGCAGTAAAAGGTAAAAATGGCTCAATTAATATAGCTGTGTTTGCAGTAATCTGTAATGCTATATTCATGATGGTTTTTACACGCTCAGCATCTGTTTTGATCAATTTCCAAGGCTCAGTGTCAGCCAGATATTTGTTTCCTAAACGAGCTAGATTAATCGCTTCTTTAACAGCTTCGCGGAAGCGGAAATTATCTAACGCTTCTTCTACTCTCTTAACAATGGCTGGTATTTCATTTAATGTTTCTTTATCGAAATCATTCATTTCACCAGCTGCCGGAACTAATCCATTGTAATATTTGTGAGTTAAAACAACAGCACGGTTTACAAAGTTACCTAATATAGCAACTAACTCATTGTTATTACGTGCTTGAAAATCTTTCCAGGTAAAATCGTTGTCTTTTGTTTCAGGTGCATTAGCTGTAAGCGTGTATCTTAATACATCTTGCTTGTCTTTGAAATCAACCAGATATTCATGCAACCAAACGGCCCAGTTACGTGAAGTTGAAATTTTATCACCTTCTAAATTTAGGAACTCGTTGGCTGGAACATTCTCTGGTAAAACATAACTTCCTTCAGCCTTTAACATCGAAGGGAACACAATACAGTGAAACACAATATTGTCTTTTCCAATGAAATGGAGCATGCGTGATTCCGGATCTTTCCAGTATTTTTCCCATTCAGGAGTCAGGTCTTTTGTAGCAGAGATATATCCAATAGGAGCATCAAACCAAACATATAGCACTTTCCCATCAGCTCCTTCCACAGGAACAGGTACTCCCCAATCTAAATCACGACTTACCGCACGTGGCTGTAAGCCTAAATCAATCCATGATTTACATTGACCATACACATTGGATTTCCATTCTTTATGGCCTTCTAAAATCCATTCCTTTAAAAATGGTTCGTGCTTATCTAAAGGTAAATACCAATGTTTGGTAGTACGGATAACCGGAGTGCTACCCGAAACAACAGAACGTGGGTTAATCAGGTCAGTTGCATTCAACGATGTTCCGCAGCTCTCGCATTGGTCGCCATAAGCGCCTTCACTTTTACATTGTGGACAAGTTCCGGTTATGTATCGGTCAGCTAAAAACTGTTTAGCTTCTTCATCGTAGTATTGTTCCGATTCTTTTTCAATAAATTCACCTTTATCATACAGTGTTTTAAAGAATTCAGAAGCTGTTTCGTAATGAGTTTTTGACGTGGTGCGGGAATAGATATCAAATGAAATGCCAAACTTCTCAAATGAATCTTTGATGATTCCGTGAAATTTATCAACTATATCCTGAGGAGTAACACCTTCGTTTTTAGCTTTTAGCGTGATGGGAACACCGTGCTCATCCGATCCGCCTATCAAAATAACATCTTCCTTCTTCAATCGCAGGTAACGTACATAAATATCAGCAGGTACGTATACACCAGCCAAATGTCCGATATGGACAGGGCCATTGGCGTAAGGCAATGCTGTGGTTACCAGTGTCCTCTTAAAATTTCCCGTCTTCATTCTGTATGAATATGTTTTATGGTTGGGTAATATAAATCAAAACAAAACCCCGCATCATTCGGGGCATTTTATTAACTTCACAAAGATATGCAAAGTATTTAAAATTAGTAATAAGATTGTAGCATCAACTGGCAGTAATCAATTGATAATTCGTTTTGATGATACAAGTCTATCAATAAGTACTTAAATTATGATTTTTCCAAAGTCTTTATCGAAAGGATCAACCGTAGGAATTGTCTCACCTGCTGGTAAAATTGATTCAGAAACCATTCATTTTGCCGAAAAGCTCTTAAGGAGTTTAGGATATTCGGTTGTGGTTGGACAACATGCGGACAATGCTTATCATCAGTTTGCAGGAAACGATGAGCATCGAACATCCGATTTGCAATTAATGTTAAATCGTAAGGATGTGGAAGCCATATTTTGCTCGCGGGGTGGATATGGTACGGCTCGTATTATTGACAAGCTTGATTTTAGTCAATTCCTGGAGGATCCGAAATGGATAATTGGTTACAGTGATATTACAGTTCTGCATGCGCGTTTACAGAATGAATTGAAGGTGGCTTCCATACACGGGCCGATGCCAAAGAATTTTCCGGATAAGTCGAAAGACGATGAAGATATGATGCAGCTTTTTAAAGTGTTACATGGTGATTTGCCTACCTATAAGTTTAAGCCGCATTTGCTCAATAGAAATGGGGAAGCAGAAGGCCTGCTGATAGGAGGCAATCTTTCATTGATTCAAACTCTGAGAGCTACGCCTTATGATGCTGAGCCACATGGGAAAATATTATTTATAGAAGATGTGGGTGAGTACCTATATAGTTTGGATAGAATGATGCAGAATTTGAAACTGAGCGGCTTTTTGAAGCAATTAAGTGGCTTGATTGTAGGGCAATTCACCGAAATGAAAGATAATAATGAGAAGTTTGGAATGTCGGCTTACGAAATAATAAATGAAGCGGTAAGTGAATACGATTATCCGGTAATATTTGGTTTTCCAGCTGGACACGGTAATATTAATATGCCTTTGGTTTTTGGAAAAAGAATTACCATATCATCCTGTAATTGCCATTCTAAAATTGTTTTCTGATGGCTGATCATAACGAATTAGGAAAAGAAGGAGAGGAGGTTGCTTCGAATTACCTGGCCAAGCATGGATTTCAAATAATTGATCGTAATTGGCGTTACAATAAAAAGGAACTGGATATAATCGCTTTTGATAACGATAATTTGGTTGTGATAGAAGTTAAAACGCGAACATCGGATGGATGGGAGCACCCTAAAGAAGCTATTACAAACTCAAAAATTAGATTTATTGTGGAAGCAACCGAGGCGTATGTCATCGAAAAGGATATTAATAACGAGGTCCGTTTTGATGTGGTAACGGTAATGCCGGTTGATGGAGAATGGAAAGTGGAGCATATAAAAGAAGCTTTTCATCCAACATTATAATTGTTGATTGGTATGAATATTGAAGAATTTAGAGAATTTTGCCTGCAGAAAGCAATGGTGACAGAAGAGTTTCCTTTTGATGAAACAACTTTGGTGTTTAAAGTTGCCGGTAAAATGTTTGCCTTGACTGATGTTGAAGATGATTTCTATATCAATCTTAAATGCGATCCTGAAAAGGCTATAGAATTAAGGGAACAATATAGCAGCGTTTTACCGGGTTATCATATGAGTAAAAAACACTGGAATACGGTGCGGGTTGATGGTTCGGTAAAAGATGAAATACTTTGCGAGTGGATAAACGATTCCTATAGTTTGGTTGTTAAAGGTTTGCCTAAAAAAGTTCGAGATCAATTAAACGGATAGTTCAGCTTTTTTCAGAAGTCAGGCAACCAAATAGATAGATGAAACGTACAAATCACAATTAATTACACCCAATACATCAGAAATGAAAAAACTAATCGGTTATTTTCTGCAAGGAATACTTTATATAGCACCCATTGGTGTTACATTATATGTTTTAATTGTTGCATTTATATGGTTGGATGGTTTATTGCTTGACCTTGAAATTTTCCAACATGGTATATTTTCCAAATTTAGTTTCCCCGGAATCGGTCTTGTTATTATTCTTCTTACCATAACACTGGTTGGTTTCATTGGGCAGAAGCTGATTACAACACCCATCTCTAGTGCTTTTGATGCTTTACTAAAGAAAGCTCCTTTAATTAAGATGATTTATAGCTCGGTTAAGGATTTGTTATCAGCCTTTGTTGGAAAAGAGAGGAAGTTTGAAAAGCCGGTAATTGTTACTTTAGATAAGGAAGGAATATTACATCGCTTAGGATTTATAACGGCAACGGACTTAAATGATATTGGTATTAAAGATAAAATTGCTGTTTATCTGCCTAGTTCATATGGTGTTTTGGGGGAGTTGTATATAGTGCCATCAGAGAATATTAAGTTGCTGGATGCCAATTCGGCCGATGTAATGAAGTTTATTGTTTCGGGTGGTGTAACAAAAGTACACTGATAGTTTGCTGATATGAAGAGCCTGTTAATTGCTGCTTTTGTCGTAGAACTGCTAGCTCAGACATTTAAAGCGGAAGGATATGCCTCTTATTATTCTTCGGTGTTTGATGGAAAGACAACGGCTTCTGGTGAGATATTTTCCAACGACTCCTTAACTGCTGCTCACCCTAATCTACCTTTCGATACCAGTGTAAAAATTACTAATTTGGATAATGGAAAAGTGGTAATTGTCCGAATAAATGACAGAGGGCCATTTGTAAAGAACAGAGTTATTGATTTGACTCAAGAAGCTGCTAAACATCTCGATTTTATTAATGAAGGACTGTGTCGTGTGAAAATTGAAATAGTGTTGAATAATTAATCGGTTTGTTGCTCTTTTTCGTGTTTGCGCAGAAAATAAACAATGCCGTAATCCGATGCTTTTTTTCTTTTTTCCTGTGGTTCAAGATCATCAAATTTAGCTTCGATCTCATTCCAGGCAGCTACAATTAATTTATCAGCATTTTCACGCAACAGAACTACCTTTTCGTGCATTTTTTGAGTGGTAACCAACAAATTTTTATGGTTGTTGTAGTAATCTTTAAATTTCTCAAACTGAACTTTAACCACCGCGATGGAAGGATTGTAAATTCGTGTTCCGGCACCTTGCGACATTCGTTGTTCTTCTCCTCTAATAAGGTTCTGACCTATATTCAGTAATTGCTGTTCGGTGCCCATCTCTGGCACAGACTTGTCGTTTTCGTTTAAGCCCATTAGTTTTCTTGCTTCAGGTTTTATTTCCTTACGAGCAATGCAAAAATTAAATACCTGAATAAAATGTGAAATATATAATCTGGCCGACTTAAATTGATCATTTAAAAGTTTACCATACTTTGCTTGTCTTTCCTTACTAAAGTTATACTGATTGATGGCTTGTTCGTAGTGGGGCAGAAAAGATTGCAGCTCTAGAAACAGCTTTTGAGAGAAAGCAAGCTCAAATGGATTCACTAACATTCCCTTGCTTTGCATGGCTTTCAGGGCTCTTAATCTGGCTTGATCAGTGTTTGGTAGACGACGATATGGCATACAGACTATTTAAATGAAACCTATTCGCACCTAAAGTAAAAAAAATACTATGGATTAACAAACTAATTAATAAGGAAATAACGTTTGCTTGAAAATGACGTAAAAAAAACCACCTTTCAAACGAAAGGTGGTTGGAGGAGTATAAAAAGCTTCAAGTCTTTTTAGTCTTGAAATTTAGCTTTTAAAAATTCGCGGTTCAAACGAGCAATGTTTGAGATAGAAACGCTCTTAGGACATTCTACCTCACAGGCACCTGTGTTGGTACAGTTACCAAAGCCCAATTCGTCCATTTTGGCAACCATGCTTTTAGCACGACGAGCAGCTTCAACTTTACCTTGAGGCAACAATGCTAAATGGCTAACTTTAGCTGAAACGAATAACATAGCTGAACCATTTTTACAAGCTGCAACGCATGCACCACAACCAATACAAGAAGCAGCATCCATAGCTTCATCTGCATCATCCTTAGGAATAGGTAAAGCGTTTGCGTCTGGTACACCACCTGTACTTACAGAAGTATATCCTCCTGCTGCAATAATCTGATCGAAAGCATTACGGTTTACAATCAAATCTTTGATTACAGGGAAACCAGCTGAACGCCATGGTTCGATAGTGATTGTTTCACCATCTTTAAATTTACGCATGTGCAACTGACAAGTAGTTACATCATCGTCTGGTCCATGAGGACGACCATTGATGTAAAGTGAACACATACCGCAAATACCTTCGCGACAGTCGTGATCGAAAGCAATTGGCTCCTGACCACTATTTACTAACTGCTCATTTAAAATATCCATCATTTCAAGGAATGAGCTGTCAGTTGATACTTTCTCTAATTTGTATGTTTCAAAACGACCTTTCTCTGTAGGTCCGTTCTGACGCCAAACCTTTAGAGTCAAACTTATATTATTTTCCATTTTTCTCTGTTTAACTATTGAAACTATTGACCTATGAGATTATTTATAATTACGTTGAGCAACTTTAACCACATCAAAAGTAAGGTCTTCTTTGTGCATTACAGGAGCTTTATCGTCTCCTTGGTATTCCCAACATGCTGCGTAAGCAAATTTGTCGTCCTGACGTAATGCTTCACCTTCTTCTGTTTGGTACTCCTCACGGAAGTGACCACCACAAGACTCTTCACGGTTAAGCGCGTCGCGAGCCATCAAATCGCCAATTGAAATAAAGTCGGCTAAACGTGATGCTTTCTCTAATTCTACGTTCATGCCCTCTCCTGAACCAGGAATACGAACATTTGACCAGAATTCTTTTTTGATAGCAGCAATTTTCTCAATAGCCTCTTCTAATCCTTCTTTGGTACGAGCCATTCCAACAAAATCCCACATTACTAAACCTAGTTCTTTGTGGATACTGTCTACAGAACGTTCTCCTTTAATAGCTAATAATTTCTCAAATTTATCTTTAGCTTCTTTTTCAGCTTCAACAAATTCTTTTTCATCACCTGTCATACGAGGTGTTGAAATATCATCAGCCAAATAGTTTTGAATAGTGTAAGGAAGTACAAAATAACCATCAGCCAAACCTTGCATCAAAGCAGAAGCACCTAAACGGTTAGCTCCGTGGTCTGAGAAGTTAGCCTCACCAGCTGCAAATAATCCTGGTACAGTTGTTTGTAATTCGTAATCAACCCAAATACCACCCATTGTGTAGTGGATAGCAGGATAGATCATCATTGGTGTATCATATGGATTGTCATCAACAATCTTTTCGTACATCTGGAATAAGTTACCGTAGCGAGCACGGATTGCATCTTCACCTAAACGCTCAATAGCTGATTTAAAGTCAAGGTAAACAGCTAAACCTGTAGAACCTACACCAAAACCTGCGTCACAACGCTCTTTAGCAGCACGAGAAGCAACGTCGCGAGGCACCAGGTTACCGAAAGCAGGGTAACGACGCTCCAAATAGTAATCTCTGTTTTCTTCAGCAATTTGTGTTGGCTTTAATTTACCAGCGCGGATTGCTTCAGCATCTTCTTTCTTTTTAGGAACCCAGATACGGCCATCGTTACGCAATGATTCTGACATCAAAGTTAGTTTCGACTGGAACTCGCCGTGAACAGGAATACAAGTTGGGTGAATCTGAGCGAAACATGGGTTGGCAAAAGCAGCACCTTTTTGGTAAGCTTTGATAGCAGCCGAACCGTTTGATCCCATTGCATTAGTAGAAAGGAAGAAAGTGTTTCCGTATCCACCTGTTGCTAACACAACTGCGTGTCCGAAGTGACGTTGGAATTCTCCGGTTACCAAGTCTCGTGCAATAACACCGCGAGCTTTACCGTCAACCATTACAATGTCAACAATTTCGGTACGGGTATATAAATCAACAGTACCAGCATTTACCTGACGCATTAAAGCCTGGTAAGCACCAATTAATAACTGCTGACCAGTTTGTCCTTTTGCATAAAAAGTACGGCTAACCTGAGCTCCACCGAATGAACGGTTGTCAAGTAAACCTCCGTACTCACGTGCAAATGGTACACCTTGAGCAACACATTGGTCGATGATGTCGTTACTTACTTCAGCTAAACGATGAACGTTAGCTTCGCGAGCACGGTAGTCACCACCTTTTACTGTATCGTAGAATAAACGGTGCACTGAGTCACCATCGTTAGGGTAGTTTTTAGCAGCATTGATACCTCCCTGAGCAGCAATAGAGTGCGCGCGACGAGGTGAATCCTGGATGGTGAAGTTCTTTACATTGAATCCCATTTCACCAAACGAAGCTGCAGCTGAAGCACCAGCTAATCCGGTTCCGACTACAATAATATCTAATTTACGTTTGTTGGCAGGGTTAACCAGTTTCTGGTTAGCTTTATATTTCGACCACTTTTCGGCCAATGGCCCTTCGGGTATCTTAGAATCTAATTTCATATCTTAATAATTTATTAAATTATGACAACAACATTGCAACAACAATAACACAGAAACCGAGACTAATAGCCCAAGCGAAAATAGTACCGATTACAGTCCAACGCTTACGCCAGATGCTGTTGTTTAAACCAACAGTTTGGAAAGCTGACCAAAAGCCATGAGTTAAGTGTAAAGCCAATCCTAAAGCTCCGATAATGTACAAAATAGCTTTTACAGGATTTTGCAAGTTGGCTTTTACCAAGCTGTAAGTATCATGCATGGTAGTTCCGTTGATGGTTACTTCCTGTGCACTATGCGTAATTTGCAGCGGCACGAAATAATCATAAACGTGTACAACCAAAAAGGCAAGGACTACAATCCCTAAAATGCCCATGTTTTTTGACGCCCACATCACTTCTTTAGTGTTGTTACCAGAAGCGTACTTGTTGTTACCGCGTGCCTTGTTGTTTTGAGCTGTTAGCTGAGCAGCCAAGGCAATGTGGATGATGAATCCTAATGCCAAAACAGGTTGTAACCCAAATTTGATTAGCGGTAAAGCCATAAAGTTAGCAGCAATGTTAAATGTTTCGCCTCCATCTGGGACCAACAAACATAAGTTGACGGATAAATGGACTATCAAGAAGATAATCAAGAAAAGTCCTGACAAACCCATCACGAACTTTCTTCCAATCGAGGAACCAAAAAAAGTACCCATAAGAATCCTAGTTAAAATTTATTGTTATGTGTAAATAATTTTTGAAATTAAGTGTGCAAATGTAACCGTGAAAGTGTCTTTTGACAAGTAATAATAAAGAAAAAATTCTCTATTTATAACAATTCTAATTAATCTTCTATTTTTCACTTTCCAACCGGTTAAATATTAACAAATATTATTACAAATTACCATTTATTTACCATTGGTACTTGCAATAAATATTTAAGCTTAATTTATTGTTTTGGCAAGTTCATTAGGTTGCAATAAAGTTACTAAAATGTTCTGAGAGCTGCTTGAGTATTAGTTTAAAAATATCAGACTAATAATGTAGATTTAATAATGAAAGTCAGATGATAACGTTTTTTATATGGCCTAAGAGCAGTAATGAATATGATGGTTATTGGGGGTTTTAAAAATAGATCTTATTGACTGGATTAGTAGAGCTTTTATTTTATGCTTTTTAAATTAGGTTAAAGTTTTATACTTTTGCTACATTGAGTAAAACAATCATACATTTACGACCATGCAAGAAGAAATTGAATTAATACTGGAAGATGCTAAAGAAAGAATGGATAAAGCTTTGGAGCATCTTGATAACGAATTAGGAAAAATACGTGCCGGAAAAGCTAATCCAAAAATGCTTGATGGGGTATTAGTTGAATACTATGGTAGTATGAGTCCATTAACACAGGTTGCCAATTTGAGTACTCCTGATCCGCGAACTATTGCTATCCAGCCATGGGAAAAGCAAATTATTGGAGCTATTGAAAAGGCTATTTTGACAGCAAACTTAGGATTGAATCCTGATAATAACGGAGAAATTATTCGTATCAATATTCCTCCTTTAACGGAAGAGCGTCGTCGTGACTTGGTTAAACAAGCAAAAAAGGAATGTGAAGATGCCAAGGTGAGTGTGCGTAATGCTCGTCGTGATAGCAATGAAGAGTTGAAAAGAATGAAGAAAGAAGGTTTGTCAGAAGATCTTGAAAAGGATGCGGAAGCCGATGTTCAGAAGCTGACAGATGGATTCATTAAGAAGATTGATGATATGTTTGAAGTGAAAGAAAAAGATATTCTTACTGTGTAAAATCTTACTGTACTATATATGTATAACCTCATTCTTTTGAATGAGGTTTTTTATTGCCGTAATGAATGCACTGTTCGCATAAATTTTTGAACTCTCCCTGGATCCACCCCTTTAGTCCAGTGTCCATCCAATTTAAAATGCGAACCAACAACAAAAACATCTGCTTGATTCCAGTACGTATAAATATTCTCGTTACTTATACCGGACCCAATTATAACAGGAAGTTTAATTTCTGATTTTAAGCCTGCCAAATCTGAAGGTTCAACAGCTTCGCCAGTACTGTTGCCTGTAATTATAACGCCATCACTTAAAAAGAATTCCGCAGCTTTTGCAGTCTCTAATAAAGAAACATCTGCAGTTAATGCGTGTGAAGAGTGTTTCTTCTTAATATCCGTAAGTATTTTAACCTTGTCTGCTCCTATGTTTTTTCTATAACGTAAGAGTTCTCCGGCGCAACTGTTCATCATTCCTTCGTCAGCAATATGTGAGAATACAAATCCTTCAGCTCTTATAAAATCCAAGTCGACTGCATTAGCAACAGCCAATGCTTGTTTGTTAGCACCGGCCAAAATCTGTATTCCTACTGGAAGGCGAATGGCATTCTTCACTTCATGGGCAATAACAGTCATGGCGGCTGTTATTTCATGATCAGCATTTTTATTTAAATAGGGAGTGTCGTGCATATTCTCAATCATGATGGCATCAACGCCTTCGTCATGATAAAGTTTTGCTTCCAAAGCTGCTTTCCTGGCTATTTCACATACGGATAATTGGTGGTTTGGAGTGCCTGGTAGGGCATCAACATGGATCATACCGACAATTATCTTGTCAGGTCTTATCAGGTTCATAATTTACTAACTAAGTTTCCGTTACCAGGAACGTATCTGTTGATGGTGGTTAATAAATCTTCGTAGCCGATGGGTTTGGCTATGTAGTCGTCGCAACCTGCTTCTTTCGATTTTTCCTTTTCTTCAGAAAGAGCATAGGCTGTTTGTGCAATTACAGGCACGTCTTTATTGATGGTTTTAATTTCCCTGGTGGCGGTATAGCCATCCATTAAAGGCATTTTTATATCCATCAAAACCAGATCAATATTATTTACTTTGCGAAATACGTTAACCGCTTCTTGTCCATCTTTAGCCCAAATCAGGCTGGCATTGGAAAGTGCAAGTGCAACTTCAATATATCGGAAGTTGTCTTCTTCGTCTTCAGCAACAAGGAATGTTTTTCCTTCCCAATTGAAATCCTGAATAGATTCTCTTTTGGCTTCTTCATCAAGCTTTTGGTTCATTAAGCGATGATAAGGTAAGGTGAAGAAGAAAGTTGTTCCAATCATGGCTTCTGATTCAACCCATATTTCACCACCTAAAAGATTAACCAAATGTTTAGCAATTGAAAGGCCTATACCGGTTCCGCCATAAAGACGTTGTTTGTCATTATTAAATTTCGAGAATCGTTCGAAAATTTCATTCTCTTTTCCATGAGGTAGGCCTATACCTGTATCTTTTACATAGAATTGCAAGAATTGATCTTCAATCTGGGTATATCCAAATTCGATAAATCCACGTTCAGTAAATTTAACCGCGTTTCCAATGAGGTTAACCAGAATTTGTTTTAATCGGTGCTCGTCGGTAAGAATTAAGATGTTTTCGTCACTAACACCTTCTTTTACATATAATTTCAGGTTAAATAAACCTCTTCGTTTAATGTCTTCGTGAAAGCTATCAAAAATTTCAGACATCATGGAGTGAAGCTTACAAGGAGCATTCTTGACTTGTAACTGACCGCTGTCTAATTTAGAGATGTCAATTATATCTTCCACAAGTGTCAGTAAGTTCTTTCCATTTATTTTTATCAGGTTAACAAACTCTTCTTTTTCAGAAGTGTCAATCTCTGGATGTGACAAAAGATTGGAGAAGCCCAATATGGCATTCATTGGGGTTCTTATTTCATGAGACATGTTGGAAAGAAAAGAGGTTTTGAGGCGATCACTTTCCTCAGCTTTTCTCTTTGCCAGAACCAGGTTCTCATGCTCGCGACGTAATAACCTGCGGTAACGTTGTTCTTTTTTTAAGCTGAACAGCATTCCGTTTAATAAACTGTTTAAAGGTAATAAGGTAATTAGAATAACTATTGTAAATACAATGGACAGTTGCAGGTAATCGAGAAATGGAATTGCTGGGGTGTAGGGAATTGAAAATGTTGGTAAGTATAATATTGCTGATAAAGCAGCCAGTGAAATAGTAGAAACCAAAATTGAAAACCAGGCACCTTTTTGTCCCACCAATATACCAGACATTAAGGTGTAGGAGAGTAAAAACATGTATCCTACAGCCGAATTATTGGCTTTCAATACTTGGTAAATGCCTATTAGGTAAATCAAAAATAATATCCATCCAACCCTGAATTTAAAAGGTAAAGATCTAACAGAGGTCACAAAAACAGCTGATAAAAATACAAAGGTGGTGAATATGGCATTGGTGTATGCTTCTTCCTGAATAAAGGTAAGTCCCAAATACAGATAAACAACTAAACCGAAAAATAGCAGGCCAATGGAGAAATAATGGAATATTCTCTCACGCCAGTAGTGCAGACCATCTCCAGTTGGTGCTGATGACGGACCTAATCTTCTACGGATGAATACATCAATTTCCCTTACTAGCCTTGATCCTTTAGTTTTTGCCATGAATTGATTAAGGCTTTACTTGTGTGTGACCATAGTTGGTTAGTTAATCTTACCTTTTGCTAAAGATAGTTATTTCTAATAGTTATTCTAAAATTAAAAGTGAAAAAGTAGGTAACAACTTATTAACATATTTAGGTGTGTAGGTTATTGTTAAATGATGTTGTGTTTTTACATTAAATATTATGACCAAAATCTGCGTCCTTCGGGGCAATTCTGGCAAATGTCAATCGTTTTTTTATGGGAGAAAATGGTCGATTTAAATCTTTGGTTGTTATCTGATTTCCATATTTTAGAAAATGTCTTTGATTGGATGTTTCCTAATTCGTAATCGGCATCTTTATCGAAACAGCATGGAGCTACTTTGCCGTCCCATGTAATAACTGTTGAATGCCATTGCCGCCAACAAGCGTTGTGTTGTTTGCCTTTTAACTTTAGTTTATGAATGTCTTCGTAACGTTTGTATTTGTTTAAAGTTGGTGCTGCTACGTTTGTGTATGTATAATTGTTAAATTGGGCTGTTTTAAATTCTATCTTGTTAGCAGACAGTTCGGAGGCCATTTTTCTTGCCGCTTTTATTTGATGTTCGTTATGTTTAAAAACTAAAAATTGGAAAATTACAATAGGATAATGATTTTGTAAATCAGCCTTGGCTTCTGTTATGTTTTTGAGTCCGCTAATGGCTTTTGAAAGTTGACCTCCGGAACGATATTTTTCGTAACTATCCTGGGTTGTTCCATCAATGGAAAAAATAATTCGAGTTAGTCCTGCTTGCACAATTTTACGTGCTAAAGTAGGAGTGATAAAGTGCCCATTGGTAGAGGTGGATGTATATAACTTTTTTTGATTGGCCAATTTAATCATTTCCGGAAAGTCGGGGTGCATAGTTGGTTCGCCTTGTATATATAAATTAAGATAGGTAAGTTCCTTTGGAAGCTGATTGAGAATGTTTTGATATTCACTCAAGGAAATTTTACCTCTTGGCCTTTTTAATGTATTTGTTCCTGTAGGGCATTCAGGACATTTGAGGTTGCATATACTAGTTGGTTCAATGGAGATGGCAAATGGTTGATGTTTTAGTATCGCTTTTTTTAAAATGCGCGACAATGTATAAAAGAAAACAGCCTTAAAGGCATTGGCCATTCTATTAAAGGATAGAACTCTCAGAATGGCCCATGTCTCAAGTGTTAAGGTCATAAGCATTTTTAGTTGCTTTCGAGTAAGTTAAGTATTTGATCTATTTTTGGAGTCAAAATAATTTCGGTTCTTCGGTTTGCTTGTAATGAAGCTGCATCTGAACCTTCTTTTAAAGGTAGATTGTCGCTTCTGCCTGATGCAGATATTAAAGATGGATTAATTTGACTATTCTCAAGCATTATACGCACTACAGAAGTGGCACGTTTGACGCTCAGATCCCAATTATCTAGTAAAACTCCGCTTTTAAAAGGAATTTTATCAGTATGTCCTTCAACAATTATTTCAATATTATTATTGTCTTCTAATACGCGTGCTATCTTTTTTAGTGCATCAGCACCCTGGGTATTGACCTCATAACTTCCAGAGCGAAAAAGTAGTTTTTCTTCAAGCGATACATATACTTTTCCGTCTTTCATATGTACGCTTAACTCATCACTTGAAAAACCTGTAAGAGCGTCATTGATGCTTTTGCGAAGAGCCAATAATGCTTTGTCCTTTTTTTGCAATGCTTCTTCTAATTCCAGTAGTCTGGCATTCTGAGCATCCATTTTATCTTTAGATGCTGCCAATTCTTTTTGCTGCTTAAATAATTCGTCTTCTGCCTGATGTAAGGCATCTTCTCTGGCCTGTAACTCTTCCTGAAGTTTTTGTAAAAAAGATAATAACTCTTTATTGTCAACGTCGTTGCCGGATGAATTTCTGAATTTCTTTAATGCGTCCGTATAGCTTTTGTTTAAATCGGCGTATTTATATTGCTCTTTCTGAAGGCGTCTGCTTAAACTGGTAGTGTCTTTTAATAACTGTTCAACTTGCTTTTTAAGTCGAGCTACTTCAGATGAAAGTTCGTTGTGTTCTACTTTCAATTCTTCATTTTCCGAACGAAGCATAGCTGCCTCTTCTTCTAATTGATTGGCTCTGTCTGTACTTTCCTGATATTGTTTCAAAGGAATACAAGATGTAGAATAAACAACTACAATAAAACCTGCTAAAATCCACTTCTTCATAATATGTAATTTTTCAACTCAAAGATTATAAATTATCTTTGTCGGGCAAAATGCACTTTTGACATTTGTCAACGCAACTATAGTATAGATATAAGAATATGAACGAAGGCTCAAGCCGTTTGCTGGAAACAATTGATTCGCCCGATGATTTGAAGAAAATCGATCCAGAGCTTCTTCCTCAGGTTTGTGATGAACTTAGAGAGTTTATAATTGATGCTCTTTCGTGTAATCCCGGGCATTTTGGGGCTAGCTTAGGTGTGGTTGAGCTAACGGTTGCTCTACATTATGTATTTAATACTCCTAACGATAAGTTAATATGGGATGTGGGGCATCAGGCCTATGGTCATAAAATACTTACCGGTCGCAGAGATCAATTTCATACCAATAGAAAATTTAAAGGGATAAGTGGTTTTCCTAATATATTCGAAAGTGAATACGATGCTTTCGGGGTTGGTCATTCCTCAACTTCTATTTCAGCAGGATTAGGTATCGCCGCAGCAGCAGCTTTGCGTGGAGATGATGATCAGCAGGTGGTGGCTGTTATTGGAGATGGTGCGATGTCGGCCGGAATGGCTTTTGAAGGGTTGAATAATATGTCGTCATTAAAATCGAATATGACGGTTATATTGAATGATAATAATATGGCTATCGACCCCAACGTGGGTGGCTTTAGCGAATATTTGGTTGATATTGCCACTTCTCATACTTATAATAAAGTACGATCAGAGGCTTTTAAAGCTTTAGAAAAAATGAAGCTGGCCGGGCCACGTTCAAAAGAGATGATTACAAAGCTCAATAATTCACTCAAGAATTTATTGACAAAGCAGACCAATATTTTCGAAGGTTTAAATATAAGGTACTTTGGTCCGGTTGATGGGCATGATGTTCAGCATCTGACAAAGGTGCTGAGTGATTTAAAAAATATCAAAGGCCCCAAAGTACTACATGTAATTACTAAGAAAGGGAAAGGCTTTAGGTTTGCAGAAGAAAATCAAACAGCCTGGCATGCTGTTGGCGATAAGTTTGATAAGATTACCGGTGAGATGTTGAAATCTGCTACTTCATCTGTGCCAAAGCCACCAAAATTTCAGAATGTATTTGGCAATACTATTGTTGAGCTTGCCGAAAAGAATGATAAGATTGTTGGAATTACACCTGCTATGCCATCGGGTTGTAGTTTAAATATTATGATGGAGAAGATGCCGGACAGGGCTTTTGATGTTGGTATTGCTGAACAACACGCTGTTACTTTCTCTGCCGGGTTAGCTGTAGCTGGTTATACTCCGTTCTGTAATATATACTCTTCTTTTATGCAGAGATCTTTCGATCAGGTAATTCATGATGTTGCATTGCAAAAGCTTAATGTCGTATTTTGCCTTGATAGAGGAGGGCTGGTAGGAGCTGATGGAGCAACTCATCATGGTGTCTATGATTTATCTTTCTTCAGAGGAGTTCCTAATTTAATAGTGTCGTCGCCAATGGATGAAATTGAGTTGCGTAATTTAATGTATACTGCTCAATTGCCCAATCAGGGGCCGTTTTCTATCAGATATCCTCGTGGTATTGGTTCTAATATTGATTGGCAACAACCTATGGAGGAGATTAAAATTGGTACCGGACGTAAATTAAAAGATGGTGATCATCTGGCGATATTAACAATTGGGCCGGTTGGAATAAAGGCGAGTCAGGTTATTGATAAGTTTGAAAAGAACAATGTTAGTATTGCTCATTACGATATGCGATTTGTAAAACCATTGGATGAAACATTATTGCATGAGGTATTTGAGAAGCATAATAAAGTTATAACCATTGAAGACGGTACTATTGTGGGGGGAATGGGTAGTGCTATCCTTGAATTTATGGTTGATAATGGTTATCAGGCCAAGGTGAAACGCCTAGGAGTGCCTGATGAGTTTATTGAACATGGTACACAAACAGAATTGTATGGTTTGTGTGGATTCGATAAAATAGGGATAGAAAATTCTATTTCAGAAATGCTGGAATAATAACTTCTGGTTTTTTCTTTTGGTATTTACAATTTGACTTTCGAATTATCATTTCGCAGATAATATTTACTTATAGATTAGTTTACATTTCTTGAAAAACTTCACATTTGTTAAGACAAGCTTTGCATTCTAAATGTATTTTAACATCTAAAATGAGGGTTTCAAAACACTGTTTTTTATTAAAACGACATTTAGGTCTTATTTATCTTCTCTAAAGGGGCTAAAAATCAAAAAAAAATTCTTCACCCCCTAAAAAATGACCAAAAACCATCTAAAAAACAATATTTATTAACGACACCCCCTAAAAACAACACTGAAAAGTAACTTTAATGTTTTTTTAACACTTAACCCCCTTGTTTGTGTTTGCCAGTATTAAAAAACCCTCTACTTTTGTAACGTGATCCTATTCAAAGTAGGGGGCACCTAAAAATTATTAACTATTTAAAAATTTATTACTATGAAAAAGGTAAATGTATTAAAAGGGGTTTTTGCTATCGCAGCGATAGCGTTTTTATCCACCAGCGCCTTCGGAAAAGGCAAATTAGTTATTAGCAAATATCTGGATACAGATTATGCAGTAGTATCAGCGTTGAGCGATATGAGCAATGGTTTTAAAGTTAAAGTGTTTGACGACGAAGGTTATGTATTATATACCAGCCCTTACGTTAAAGATGCTTCTTCTTTCCAAAAATTATTTGACTTGAAATCTTTTGTTGATGGAAGATATAAAGTAGTTTTTGAAAGTGATGATGCTCGTGTTTCAGAAGTTTTTTATGTGAGCAACAGTAAATTGGTTTTACCAAAGGCTAAATTAGCTAAAAGTGAATCAGATTTAAATACAGTGAAGCCATTTGTAAGAAAAGATGGAAATAACTTGTATGTAAGTCACATTAACTTCGCGAAATCTGCTTTCTCAATGAGTATTGATGATATTTCAGGTAATGAAATCTATAGTTCAAGCTTACCTCGCGAAACATCATACTCAGGAATGTTCGATATTAGTAAGCTACCTGCAGGTGGTTATAAAGTAATGTTAACTTCAGGAAAACAAAAGTACTACTATGAATTCAACAAATAATAATGATGAATGTGACCAAAGTGACCAAGTAATCACTTTTAAAGAACGAATAAGCGGTGTTTCAGAAATTTCTTGAAACACCGTTTTTTTTTGTGTCTAATTGTTAGTAGTTTTTTATTGGGTGTGCCATATTTGTATATATGAAAGAGCACTTGAGAGATGTTATTGAGGAATGGGCAAAAGAAAAGCTGAAGGCAGTTGATGCCGGACATGATTGGTGGCATATTAAACGTGTATTGGTTAATGCCAAAAAGATTCATGAGATAGAAGGCGGTGATTGGTCTGTTATTGAATTGGCCGTGTTATTGCACGATGTGCCCGATCCAAAATTCTTTGATGAAGAAAAAATGATGATAGAGATTGAGCAGGTTTTACTTGATGTACAATTGCCAGACTCTGTCATTCAACATGTATTAGATATTATCCGACATTTATCATTCTCCAAAAATTGGTCGGATATGCAATTTGACTCTCCCGAATTTAGAATTGTGCAGGATGCTGACCGTTTAGATGCTATAGGAGCTATCGGAATAGCCAGAGCCTTTAGTTATGGCGGATATAAAGGAAGGGATTTCTATAATCCGGAAGTAAAACCTCAGAATTATAGCAATGCCGAAGAGTATAGGAACAGTAAAAGTACAACCATCAACCATTTTTACGAAAAGTTATTGCTGTTACACAGTCAGATGAAGACTAAAACAGGTAAAGAACTAGCTCAGCAAAGGCATCTGTACATGCTAGAGTTTCTAAAGCAGTTTTATAATGAGATAGGCGAATCGTTCTAGGATAGGATGAAAAAAACGATAAATTAGTATCTACTCCAATAGGTATTTTTCTATATCCCCAATTTCTTTACTATTTTTATCGGCACTCAAAATAGAATCAATGCCGGCAAAGAAAAAGACACCTTCAAAGCGTACTAACCGAAAACCAAAACAATCAAGCCGTAAAAAGAAAATTATAATCTGGGGTTTGAAATTAGCTGCAATGGCTTTTGCTGTCGGAGCAATATTTGTTTTATTCGTATACCTCGGACTGTTCGGACGCTTACCCTCAGAAGAACAACTAGCAAAAATTCAAAATAATACCGCTTCTGAAATATTTTCAAGCGATCATGAATTGATGGGGCGTTTTTTTGTGGAACAACGCCTGACTGTCGATAATAACCAGGTGTCATCTTTTGTGAAAGATGCTTTGATCGCCACTGAAGATAGTCGCTTTTTTGAACACAATGGCTTGGATTTTATAAGTCTTGGCAGGGTTTTGTTCCGAAGTGTTTTTTTAGGAGACAGAGCTCAGGGAGGTGGAAGTACTATTAGTCAGCAGTTGGCTAAGAACCTCTATCCTCGTATGCGTTTAGGTTTTCTTACATTGCCTGTTGGTAAAACAAAAGAGATATTTACAGCCGCACGTCTCGAAGATATTTACAGCAAAGACGATATTCTTACCTTATATTTAAATACAGTACCTTTTGGTGAGGATATTTATGGTATAGAAATGGCATCGCGCCGTTTTTTTGGTAAGCATTCTAAAGAATTAAATCCTGCTGAGGCAGCTACTTTGGTAGGGATGTTGGCTGCCAATACCGCTTATAATCCCAGACTTCACCCGGAACGAAGTGTAAAAAGAAGGAATATTGTACTTCGCAGGATGAAGGAGCAAGAATTTCTATCAGAAACAGAATATCAGAAATGGAGGCAGAGTAAGTTAGTTTTAGACTATCATAGAATAGATCATAACTCTGGTATTGCACCTTATTTCAGGGAAAAGATAAGGGTGCAGGCTCAAAAAATACTGGAAGAGAAATACGGTGATGAATATGATATTTACTCTGATGGGTTGCGCATTTTTACTACCATAGATGCTTCGCTTCAAAAGTATGCCGAACAGGCTGTTGATCAACAAATGCAACGCTTGCAGGGAGAGTTCGATCGGCATTGGAAAGGGCGTGATCCCTGGGAAAAGAATCCCAATATATACCTGAATGCACTACGCTACTCAAAGCGATATAAATTGCTGGATGATGCCGGTTGGAAGGAAGAGAAGATTTTTAAACACATGGAGGTCCCAGTGTCGATGACTATCTATACGGCTTCTGGAGAGAAGAAAGTTACCATGAGTCCAGTTGATTCGGTAAAGCATTATCTAAAATTACTGAATACCGGCTTTTTGGCAATGAATCCGAAGAATGGTCACGTACTGGCCTGGGTTGGAGGAGTAGATCATAAAACATCGCAATACGATCATGTTACTTCCCGGCGTATGGTAGGCTCTACCTTTAAGCCAATTGTATACACTACAGCACTGGCAGACGGTATGGAACCATGCGAATGGATCTCGAACGAACAACAAGTATACGAAGACTATGATGATTGGAAGCCATCAAACAGTGACGGTAATCATGAAGGATATTATACTTTAAAAGGTGGCCTGGCAAAATCGGTCAATACTATTAGTGCCAAAGTGATTACCCGTGTAGGCATTGGTAAAACCATTGATATGGCCCATGATATGGGTATAGAGGGCGATATCCCTAAAGTGCCTTCTATTGCCTTGGGAACAGCTGAATTATCCTTGCTTGAAATGGTTTCTGCATATACTACCTTTCCCAATTATGGTCGTCCGGTGGAACCTATAATGTTGCTTAGAATTGAAGATAGATATGGAAACCCATTGTATGTTAATGAAGATGAGCAGGAAAGTAGGCAGGCATATGATGACCAGGTGGCATATTATATTATTGAAATGATGAAAGGGGTGGTTGAACGAGGAACAGGACATAACCTGAGAGATTTATATCACCTTAAAAGTGAATTGGCAGGTAAAACAGGTACTACTCAGGATAATTCCGATGGTTGGTTTATAGGTTATACACCTACTTTAGTTGCCGGGGCATGGGTAGGAAACGATCAGCCATCAATACATTTTCGCTCTACTGCACTCGGAAGCGGAGGGCATATGGCGTTACCGATCTTTGCCCGTTTTATGCAACGCGTAGAGCGTGATGGCTCAATGAAAAAGTACTCTTCCAGTTCCTTTTATTCTATCCCATATGATTTGCAAAGCCGCTTGACGTGTGATGATTATTCTTTGGATGATCCGGATAAGGATATATTCAATCGCTTGTTTGATAGCTTTGGCCGACCGGATTCAACTAAAATTAAACGCAAAGAAGAACGTAAATCCAAACGCGAAGAAAGAAAAGAAAAACGAGATCATAAAAGTGTTTTGGATCGGATGAAGGATTTGTTTAAAAAGAATTAAAGATAATAAACAGTTTATTTTTCTTCTTCATCCTCCTTATCTCGTTCCGATAATTTTTTATCCAAAGGAAGAAGCAGATTGTTGATGATTAAGACGAAAATGGTTCCAATTAATGTCTCGATATAATAACCGGCCGCTGCTAAACAACCAATAGCAGAACTGCACCAAACAGTGGCTGCTGTTGTGAGTCCATGTACTGTTAATCCTTCTTTAAAAATAATTCCAGCTCCTAAAAAACCGATGCCACTTACAACCTGAGCTACAATTCGGGTAACATCACCTTTTTCCTGAGTAAGATTAATTGAAAGCATCACAAAAAGTGCCGAACCAACTGCAACTAAAGTGTTGGTACGTAATCCAGCTGATTTATGATGCCAGCCTCTTTCGAAGCCTATAATAAAGCCACCTACCAAAGCAAAAGCTAATCGAATTATAAAATCTTGAATGCTCATGGTTTGATAATTCAGTTTTATACAAAGATACAGCTATACGAGAAAAAGTGAAGATGTATGGCCATGATTAATCGGAGATTCGTTTGATTTTAGTGCATTAGTCAAACAGTCAGGTGTGTTGCTAATAAAATATCCACACAAAAGCTGAATAAAAAACAAGGGGGATAACCTCAAGTACACGAGGGAAACTCATGAGTAAACGGGTGATGATGTCTGGTGCACAGGGGATGATGCTTATCCCCAATGTACTTGTTATAAGTACAAGGGGGAAAATGTCGGGTACAAGGGGGATAATGATTATCCCTTATGTACTTACGGCAAGTACACAGGGGATGGTGTTAAGTACACGAGGGAAATAGACAAGTTTATAGGGGAACAAAGCGTGTACAAAAACCGCTATTTAGATCGTAACCTTTTTCAAAGAATAAAGACGGGCCTGCTACAACTGAATTTGTTTGGTTTGATAATGAGTAATCGAGATTTATTCCCCACTTTTCAGAGAATTTATTTTCTTGTCCAACACAAAGTTGGCTTAGGATAAATAAAATAAGTAGCGGAAAGCAATATCTCATATGATAGTTTTAGTAGATCCCCATTTTCTAGAATATCTTGCACTAATTGTTAAAATACCTGCTATTAAATCTGTTCCGGCGCATACAAACAACGATACGCATAATGTGATTCTTTCCGGATCGTTAGAGTATGCAAAGCCTCCATCAGATACAATAAGTCCTAAGAATATAATCATTGCACCGGTAACAACTAGTAATTCCTTCTTTTGCTGTCCGCCCCTTTGTTCTACTTTAATTACATATACAATTGATAGGATAAATAACAAATGAATAAAAACATTGACCCAAACCGGAGTAATAGCCTGATCGGGTAGCTTGGTTGTAGGCAGAGCGATAACTGCTAATATAAGTGCCGTTGTAATAATAAAGCCGATAGCAGCGTAAAGTAAACGATAATAGATCAGTTTGTCTTTCATGACGGATCCTCCATCTATACTATATATAAAGGTACGAAGTAATGGAGGCTTTAGGCAAGTAAAGAACCATCTTAATAGCTGTAGAGCTATGAAGATGGCATGCCTGAAAAATTATTTATCTATATCAATATCTGTTTGTATCAAACTATGATCTAAACTTTCGGTATTCATTTTAACAGGAGTTTGCTTCATTATTTTCTCAACAAAGAAATTACAAATACGGCGCTCTCCATATTCGCCACCCCATTCGTGTCCTTTGCCAGGGAGTGTTAATAAGTCAAAATCTTTATTGGCCTTAATTAAGGCATCTACCACCTGGTAAGTGCTGGTTGGGTCAACATTCTGATCCATTTCGCCAACCACTAAAAACAAATCTCCTTGTAATCGGAAGGCATTATCCACGTTTGAGCTCTCGGCATATTCGGGTCCAATAGGCCAGCCCATCCACTGTTCGTTCCACCAGATTTTATCCATGCGATTATCGTGACATCCACATATGGATGCGGCTGATTTATAAAATTCAGGGTGAAATAATACTGCCCCGGTTGAGTTTTGTCCTCCGGCCGATTTTCCGTATATACCCACATCGCTGATATCCATAAACGGATATTTCTCAGCAGCGGCCTTCATCCATAAAATACGATCGGGGAAGCCTGCATCTTTCAGGTTTTTCCAACAAACATCATGAAAGGCTTTTGATCTGTTGGAGGTACCCATACCATCAATCATCACCACAATAAATCCTAACTCGGCTAATGACTGGCGACAACGGTTATAGTAGGCACTGAAATCTTTGGGTACATGACTGCTGTGAGGGCCGGCATAAATATATTCAATAACCGGGTATTTTTTAGAAGGATCGAAATCAGATGGAGTTAAAAATATTCCCCAAATATCTGTTTTACCATCTCTGCCTTTGGCCGAAAATATCTGAGGTTTCTTCCAACCGTTGGCCAAAAGAGGAGTGATGTCGGCTTCTTCCAAAGTCATGATTTGCTTACCTGTCTGGGCATCTCGTAACACGGTTACTGGTGGTGTGTCAACTTTCGACCAGGAATCGACCAGGTATTTGTATTCAGCCGAGAAACTTACTCGGTGGTTTCCTTCGCCTTCAGTTAGTAGTTTTAAGTTGGAGCCATCAAATCCAACCGAGTAATAATGTATTAAATAAGGATCGCCGGCCTCTTTTCCACTAGCACTAAAAATGATCGTTCTGTTTTTCGGATTAACTTTAACTACATTTCGAACTACCCAATCGCCTTGGGTAATCTGGTTTTTAACAGACCCGGTTTTGCCATCAAAAAGGTAAAGATGATTCCATCCATCGCGTTCCGATGCCCAGATAATCTCCTCACCATCGTTTATATCGAAGCGATAACGCTTGCTGCTGTAATCTATAAAAGTAGGTGAGGTTTCGTTTATCAGAACACTGTTTTTACCGGTCTCGGCATTCATTTCAATTACCTGATACACCTGATGTCCACGTTTGTTATATTCAAAAGTCAGGCTTTCACTACTTTTTCTCCAACGTATGTTTTCAATCGAATACTGATTCGGAATTATATCCTTCGACGATGAAATCATTTTTTTATCATCAACACTAAAGATGCAAGGATAAAACTGAGGAAGCGCATCGCCGGGTTTATAATATTGAATAGAGGAATAAACTGGTTGCTTTTGCATTGTTGGGCTCGACTCGATGTAATTCACAAAATGCTTTTCGGCCGGTTGAACCAGGTAAGCCATAATCTTTTTACTATCGGGCGACCACTGAAGATAGGTAGAATAATACAATCCCAAACCACCGTTGTAACTTAAAGCTACTTCTGTTTCGTTTGAAAGGTCTTTTATGTACAGATTGTAATTTTTAATGTATGCGAGCCACTTTCCATCTGGTGATTTCACCGGAGGATTATTGGTTTGATCCATCTGGTCCATTGTCCAGTTGTATGGCGCGGGTTTAGTATACTTTTCTTTTTTAATAAACTTATATGATGGCAGGCTGTATTGATATTTATAACCATCCAAAACAAACTCGCATGATTTGATATTATCGCTAACGCTAAATCTTTCAAGATCGTTGTATGAGACTTCATTGCCGTATTCAGCCGAAACCTTTTCTAATAGTGCATTAACATCAATAATCTCTTTCTTTTTCAGTTTCGATGCATCTACTAAATAGTATTTAACACCCTCTTGTGTTAATACATGGTACCAAAACGAATGGCCGTCTTTTAGCCAATGTGTATGGAACGATCCGTGAAGAACCTTGTCTTTGGTTAACGATTTAAATGCTTCGTATTTTGCATATCGGTCTTTTATATCCTGAGCTTTTACACATAAAGGAAGTACTAAAAATAGCAAAGTAATGATTAAAGTATTTTTTTGATACATCAATTTGGTTTTATGATTTTCTAAAGAAGCCCTTAATTAAGTAAGGGTAAAACCAAAATTACATTGTTTTTAAAAGAAAGACTTATACAAATGTGTATTATTCTTGTGCAAAATCGAATAAATATGGTAGAAAACGATAAAAATTGATGATTGTTATGAGTAAGCCTCAGTTCTTTGTAATTGTACTTCAATCCGGTTAAACTGATGTTTCTTGCTATAAATAACTATTTGGTTGTTGGTGGTTGAAATACGTATGTTTTCTCTAAGAAAGAAATCAAAAAATCGAGCTAATACATTTCTTTTTGTATATCTGAACTCATTGTCTGATACATTGATTCGATTGTATTTATGTTGAAGAAAGGAATCGATCTGTTCAAAAAGAGCTTGTGAATTATTAACATCAGAAAAAGTTAGCTTCCCTTTGCGATTTGCCAGGTTATTGGAAAATGCAAATAGTAACGGAAATAATAACTGGTAAAACCAGGGTGTTTTGCCATAAAGCAAAGTGGGTGTACCTTGAAATGCACTAATAAAAAATAGCAGAATGGTTATTGCCAGACTCATGAAAACAAACAAAAGGAAGGTATCAGTGAGAGAGATATTAAAAAGTTTTATATCTGTTTTCATGTAATAGGTTTTGAGATTAAAATTATAGAATTGATGGTATAAAAGCTAAGGTTTATAACGAAATTTTGTTTTGCGGTTAATCCATCCCTCTAAAATAACTTCATCTCTTTCTTGTATATTAATAAATGTTGATTGATGATCAGGTAGGTAGCTGGAATAAACCTCTATCCAAGTATCAGCTTGTTGAGTATAACCCGGATCTACTTGTTTGGCCTTTTCGTACATATCTATAACCAGGCAGTAGATAAGGCTTCTGTTTATAAGATCATCTTCGGTATTGCCTTCTGCCGCATATTTTGCATAGATAGTGCCCAATAAAGCATAGGTAGAACTTGAACAGCTATTTACTTTTAATAATAATTCGGCTGTGTCGCGGCTTTTTTTATATTGTTTTTCTTCAAGAAGTCGCCATGATTTAGTGGTCAACGATTTTATTTGATTAACATCTTTTTGTTGTGCATTTGTTGAGATGTTTATCAAGAAGATAAACACAAATAATAACGAATAGTGTATTTTCAACTTTTTCATTGGTACTGTTTATGGTTAAAACGGATTATCAGGTGTTCCGAATACAACAAATTCAGCTATAATAATTAGTAATGCTATTACCAGTATAAGCCAGTCTTTGTTGAGAGGGATTACTTTTGGTTGTTTTTGTATCATTCCTCTTACTCCCCAATAACCTGCAATGGCTATCAAAAATGCTAAGAGGATTCCTACCAAAGCAAATCCACCCCAAATCAATATTTGATGAGCATTGTGTATTTGATTGTACAAATAGATAAGAAACAGATAGGGAGCAAATCCAATGGTAATCACTCCCAAACGTTGAAGAAAGGAGGTTTGTTTATTCATCCCCAAATGATATTGCAGATTGATCCAAATTATAAAGGAGCTGATTAAGTAGATAGATCCAAGTATAAGAAGCAATTCCTTGCTAATACCCAAATCAGCCAGTTCTCCTCCATCACCAAAATCAAATAGGGTTCCTGCAACCAGATAAACACCATTAAAAAGTAAAGCATAAGCGGCTGTTATCTTGCTTAAAAATTGATAGGTGCCAGAGTGGATGATAAAATTTAATAGGAAAGGTAGCATGGAAAAGAATAATCCAAAGGTAACGCCTCCCCAGGCAGTGAAAGTAATGTTGCTAACATTCTGACCAAGATTCCAACTCCACGAGAAAGGATTTAACACAAATTCCTGTATTTGTCCGCCATCAATTAATACTGCTACAGTATGGCCCAGTTCATGTAAGGCAACGGAGGTATTATATGCAATTGCAAATCCACCAATTAATAAGAGAGATTGTGAAAAGAAGTTGGAATTTGAGATCGTCATTATGTTAGAGGTTGATTAAGTTGATACTAATATAGAAAATTACACATAACTTTGGTTTGATTGCTTCAATATCTGTATATTTGCATCGCTTAAAACGCTTTATGACTATAACTAATAAGGATCTGGTAAAGTAAATAACCTAGGTTTCGACCTTGGTTATCCTTTCGTTAAACTCCGGCAAAATCTGCCAGGAGGAATTTTTATATCCATACTTTATTACAAATAACTTGATGCATAGGATTTCTATGTTATCATAAAAATTAATTGTCATGAGCGACAACATAAAATCTATTCACGAATTTGATGTTAACCTTATCGTTGAATATTATACTACAGTAAAGCGTCAGGGGCCCGGAAGCCCAGAAATAACTAAGAAGGCACTTAGCTTTGTTGATGGACTTACAGAGTCATCGCACATTGTTGATTTTGGTTGCGGTGCGGGTGTACAGACAATGGTATTGGCACAAAATGCACCCGGTAAGGTAACGGGCATTGATCTGTTTCCTCAATTTGTTGATTTATTCAATGCCAATGCCAACGATTTGAATCTTCAGGATAGAGTGAAAGGAGAACAAGGTTCGATGGATGATTTGCATTTTCAAGAAGAATCATTGGATTTGATCTGGTGTGAAGGAGCTATTTATAATATTGGTTTTGAAAAAGGCCTGAAGTATTGGCAAAGGTTTTTAAAGCCGGGAGGGTATGTGGCTGTTTCTGAAGCTACATGGTTTACGGATGAACGTCCTGCTGAAATTCAGGATTTCTGGATGGATGCATATCCGGAAATTGATACCCTGCCAAATAAGATGGCACAAATGCAAAGTGCCGGTTATCTTCCAATAGCTGCCTTTATGTTACCTGAAAACTGTTGGATTGAGCATTTTTATGAACCACAGGTTCAGGCTCAGGAAGATTATCTAAAGAAACATGCAGGTAATAACGCAGCCGAAGATTTTATAAAAAATCAACAGCACGAAACAGACTTGTATTACAAGTACAAGCAGTTTTATGGCTATGCTTTTTATATAGGCAAAAAGTTATAACTTTTATTCACGCAAGCAATCTTAAAGGAGTCGCTTCAACTCATTTGGAGCGGCTCTTTGTTTTTTGAAGATAGTATCCTTTAGCGGAATATTTATATATTTAGCACAATGAAAATTCTAGGAATATCAGCATACTATCACGATTCAGCGGCAGCTATCATTGAAAATGGGAATGTGTTATTTGCAGCTCAGGAAGAAAGATTTACCCGAGTAAAGAATGATGCCAGTTTTCCTGAGAATGCGATCAAATTCTGCCTTTCAGAGTCGGGGATTGACCTTGGAGATATTGACATCATCTCTTTTTATGAAAAGCCTTTTTTAAAGTTCGAGCGCTTGTTAGAAACCTACTATGCCTATGCACCTTTAGGTTTTAAATCTTTTGCCAAGGCTATTCCGGTGTGGCTAAAAGAAAAGTTGTTTATCAAACAGAATATCAGAAAGAGCTTAAAGTCCATTGGCAATGTTGATAATATTCCAATTTCATTTCCCGAACATCATTTATCGCATGCTGCCAGTTCTTTTTATACTTCGCCATTTAAGAAAAGTGCATTTTTATCAATCGACGGAGTAGGAGAGTGGACAACCACCTCATATGGCATTGCGTGTGGAGAGAAGGGAATTGAAATAATGGGAGAGCTGCATTTTCCAGATTCGCTGGGGCTATTTTATTCTTCATTTACCTATTTTCTGGGTTTTGAAGTAAATAAAGGGGAATATAAAATGATGGGATTGGCTCCCTATAGTAATTCATCATCAGAGAGGGCTCAGCAATTTATTAAAACCATTAAAGATAATTTGGTTGATATAGAATCGGATGGATCTATACAGCTAAATCGAAAATATTTCGAATATCCGGTTGGGTTAAGGATGGTTGATCCCCAAAAGTGGGCAAAACTGTTTGGAATAAAACAACGTCTACCAGAAGAAAAATTGGAGCAGGTACATGCCGATCTCGCATTTGCTGCCCAGTCTGTTTTAGAAGAAATACTGGTTAAAATCATTCGATTTATAAAACAAGAAACAAACGAACAGTATTTGTGTCTTTCAGGAGGTGTGGCCCTGAATTGCGTAGCCAACTCTGTATTATTTAATCAGGATTTGTTTGAAGATATATTTGTACAACCGGCAGCAGGAGATGCGGGAGGTGCTTTAGGGGCTGCATTGGCGGTAGCTCATATTAAGGAGGATAGAATTTTCGATGGATTGCATAAGCCGTTCAATCCTTATTTAGGGTCGAGATGTTCAGATAATGATATAGAAAGATTACTACAAAAACACAAATGCAACTATCGATATTATAGTAGTAATGAAGAATTAACTGAGGCTACGGCGCAGTTAATTGCATCAAAAAAAGTAGTAGGGTGGTTTAGGGGAAGAACAGAGTTTGGTCCACGTGCTTTAGGTAACAGAAGCATACTAGCAGATGCTTCGGATCCGGAAATGCAGTATAAATTAAATATGAAAATCAAGTTCCGGGAAGGTTTCAGGCCTTTTGCACCTGCTGTTTGTGAAGAAGATTTTGATACATATTTTGAGGCGGGTAAGCATTCTTATTATATGTTGTTTACTAATAATGTTAAGCAATCGATTAAAAAAGAATTGCCAGAGGGTTTTCACAGTTTTGGCTTAGACGAAAAACGTAATTTCATCAAGTCTGATTTACCGGCCATTACACATATCGATTATTCAGCCAGAGTTCAGGTAGTAAAAAAAGATATTAATCCTGTTTTTTGGAGTTTAATAAAGTCGTATCAGAAACAAACCGGAATTGGTGTGGTAATCAATACCAGTTTTAACGTTAAAGATGAACCCATTGTAAATACGCCCGAGGAGGCATACGCCTGTTTTATGAAATCTGGTATGGATGCATTAGTTTTGGAGAATTATATAGTGGAGAAATAATGGAGTTTTTAAAAGAGTTATTCTTGTTTTTGAAGGAACGTAAGAAGTGGTGGTTAATGCCATTAATTATCATTTTTCTGATTTTTGGAGCATTAATCTTTTTTACAAGTGGTTCAGCATTAGCACCTTTTATTTATACTTTATTTTAATGAGTAGGGAGAAATCACTTGAAACCATCATTGTGTTAGCATTGGTATCGCTGATTATTAGTTTATGGCGCGATATTCATTGGTTAATCTATGTATCTATTGGATTTTTGGTTGTTGCTTTAGCATCAAAAAAAATAACTAACCTAATTGGTAAAAGTTGGTTTGGTTTCTCGCATTACTTTGGAATAGTAATGAATCATATTATACTCTTTATTATCTTCTTTTTGTTTTTACTACCCTTGTCTCTGCTTCAAAAACTGATGCGTAAAAAGCAAAGCAAAAAAGATACCTCCTATTTCCAAAAACGTAATCATTGGTTTTCTGTAAAGGATATTGAACATCCTTGGTAGGTCTTATAAAGGCTAATTAATCTCGTTCAATAATTTGTTCAGCTTTGTATCATTGATGTTTTTACTTAAAGCTTCTGTAATAACTTTTCTGGCTAGCTCTGTTTGATTATTTTTAATGTAGGCTGATGATAACCTTTGTGCTGAAAGGCTATTGTCTTCAAACTGATGGTATTTTGTGTAGTAATAAATGGCCTGTTTAAGATTATCCTGTTCAATGCATAAATCTCCTGCATATAAATATAAATTCGTCCAGTCTGGAGTTTCCAGTATGTCGGATTGAATAATTCGTAGACACTGTTCGCTATTACCTTGTGATTTATACCATTTGTAAGCCTGCAACATGATATCCTTCCTGGGGCTTTCTTTCCTGAAAAGTTCTCTTGCTTTTACATGTTCAAAGTCTCTATTTTCAGTGGATAAATCAGCGTCCTTAAACCTAGATCCCGCACTGCTTAAATCAAATGGCCATGATTTTTTCAGGTTCTCAACCATAATGGCACCTCGTAATGAGTCAATAGCAGTAATAGGAATATTATTGAACGCTTCATCAGATGAGATATAATGATTCCACGATCCAATAAGTTGTAGGTCTCTCAACTTGTTATAAAAAGCATCGGCCATTACAAAATAACCTTCAACATTTGGATGAACATGCTCTGTTAATAATTCATTACCAACAACATCTTGTTCTGTGTGATTGAGAAACATTTTTTCCATATCAACCATATGGCAATTGTATTTCTTTCCTAATGAAAGAATGATATCATTAATTTTTTCAGGAGCCCGAAAGCGGAGTAAATCTAATTCCTTAGCAAGGTGAAGGTATTTCTTAGCCGAATCCGTATTCGATTTGAGATATTCTCGACCAAGTAAATAAGCTGCTTTTGCATTTTTTTGAGCTAGCTTAACTGTTTCTGGTGTATCTTTTATGATCTCATTTGCAAAAAGATTTGCATTGGAAAGGCTATCGCTGATAAATGGTTTAAGATCTTTCTCGTTACTAACTAGCGTTGAAAGAATGACTGGGATATTGTTTTTGGCATACTTTCTAAGAATTTTTTCAAGATTATCTTCGAATTGATTTAGACCTTTTTTATACAAATTGGAATTGAAAGGTATGCGCTGATGTTTTACCATCTTTTCCATCACAGTGGAATCATCAACCTTTGGCTGCTTCTTTTTACCTGTAAGTTTTACTAGCGTATTTTCTACTAGCTGAAAAATGCGAAGATCTTTAGCGGCCAGATAGGTTCGAACAATTGCCGGGTGACTTCCAAAATTACTACTTGAACCTACCCCCAGCGCTCCGTAATATTCGTTGTGACCGGCATAAATTATAACCACATCGGGTTTTTGTTCAATAATTTCATCCGTAAAATCCAATAAGGTGTATGTGTTAACCGCAGTAATACCGGTATTGATTACCTCAATATTTTTATCAGGAAATGTTTGAGATAGCCTTTGTCTAAGAATGTTTGGGAAGGAACCTCCATGATAAAAAGGAAATCCAACCACGGTTGAAGCTCCTTGAACAAATATACGAAAGGTACTATCCGTTTTTGAAGCTAAAAATACATCTTGTGGATTATCCGAGGAAACAACATTATTTCTGAAATACTTCTTGGTGATATCCTGATTAATAACTAAGTAATCGGATTGTTCTTCGTCTGGAATTGTGCTAAAAACATTATAAGTAACCCCGTAGCCGGATAACCTCAGTCCAATTTCAAAAAGTAATAAAAAGAAAAAAGGCAGTAAAATCGCAATTATTTTGAATTTGGTGTTCTTCTTCACAATTAATTTATTAACAGTTGAATGTATGGATTTTGCGTAGCGTATTTAAAATTGGATGGTTTGAATAAACTGCATCACAATGTTGCCAAAATTAGTTAGAAACAGCTTTACTGCCATAGCTAATAAAATAATGCCGAAGAATTTTTTCAGTATATAAATACCGCCTTCACTAATGATGCGTTCGATGAGTTTTGATGATTTCAATACAATATAAACCACAATAATATTCAGAAAGAGAGCAATAATAATATTGATGGTTTCAAATTCAGCTCGTAACGATAATAGCGTTGTAAACGAACCTGCACCGGCAATTAAAGGAAAAGCAATGGGTACAATAGAGGCACCGGAAGGAGAATCGTGCCTGAAAATTTCAACACCAAAAATCATTTCGAAGGCCATAATAAAAAGGACAATGGAACCCGCTATGGCAAATGATGAAATATCAACGCCAAAAAGCCCGAGCAGCGCTTCGCCAACAAATAAAAAGGCAATAAGAATAGCAAAAGCTACTGAAGTTGCCTGAAAAGCTTTAACCGGACCACTCTTTTTTTGTAGATCAAGAATAATAGGAATAGACCCTAAAATATCAATAACGGCAAAAAGCACAATAAAGGCTGAAATGATTTCAACAAACTTAATTTCCATAGCATTATCAGTTTGCTGCAAAGGTAAATTTTAAAATTATTTGTACAACGATCTCCACTCCATAGCTTAATTGTCTTTTAGTTCTTCGCGAACTGTTTTTTGATAACTACGTCCAATATTTAAAGTGACGTTATCAACGGTTAGTTCGTTGTACGAAACTTCTTTGATGCGCGATTTATTCACAATAAACGACCGATGAATACGCATGAACTGCTCAGGAAGTCTCTCGGCTAATTTGCTTATTTTTTCTTTGCTGGTAACGGTATCTGCTATTGTGTGTACCTTAATGTAATCAGCCATGCTTTCGATGAAAATAATACTATTGTATGGGATCTGGATTGTTTTTCGGTTCGACCTTAGTTGAAGGCTGGCAACCTTATTTTTTTCCTGATCGATTAATAATTTTTGAATTAAGTTTTCTCGTTCTTTAATCTGGCGCGTCATCAATAAAAATGAACCCAGAAATACCAATAGATACATTACTACAGCTAAAAGCAAGGTGTCTGAAGCATTGGGTGGAAGATTTTGATAATTGAAATTTCCCAGGTAAATAAACGCAAACATGATAACAATCGACTGGAGATATAACGAAACCACCATTAGATAAAAACTGTACAGGCCAAACCTCCAATAACTTTTTTTCAGGTAAAAAAGGCTTACCAGTACATAATTGAAAAAATAGGAAGTGCCCAGTGTGATGGGAAGCAACATGCTTACAAAAAAGAACGATGCTATATTGTTACCCCACGAGCGTCCAAAAAATAGGGTGAGAATAAAAATTACAAATATCCAATATAAAATATGGTAGTATGGATTAGATGATTTTTTAAACATATTGATAGTAAAATTTGTGCTAATTTCGGTAAAACTTCAGATATTCCCAGTGTCTGTCGATAAACAACGGCTTTAGAATCGGATACGACCTTGGTATATTTCTGTCTGTCCTTTTTATTTGGTGGTAGTATTAATCACTTAAAAAAGAAGAGAAATGAAAGATTTATTTTTTATGGGTGGACCCCTTTTTATGAGTGTCCTAACCTTATTATTATTAGGTATTGTGGCCTGGATGATTTATCATTACACAGTAGCGAAACATTCAACTGTAGAAAAAAAGTTGCGTTACCTTAAATATGGGAAATCGATAGGATTGTATGCTTTAATAACCGGAATACTGGGACAATTAATTGGTTTTTACGATGCTTTTTCGGCCATTGAAAAAATGGGATCTGTTTCTCCAGCCATGGTTTTTGCAGGTATTAAAGTATCGATGATAACAACACTTTATGGAATGATCATTTACATCATCTCTTTAATTCTTTGGTTTGTTTTAAGCTTGCGTGTTGAAAAGAAGGAAGAATAGGGAAAGAAGTCTGTTGAAGCATTAAAAAAGCGGTTCCGAATCGAAACCGCTTTTAATATTATTCTTCGAAGTGTTTATAGGTTTTAACTACTCCGTTTTCATATGTTTCTTTGATGATGTAGATGTCTTTCTTTCTTTTTTTTTTCTGAACTTTTTACCTGAAAGATCATATGTTTCCTGCGAAACCACTTTGCCTTTAGCTTTGCGTTTACCCGGTTTTACAGTGTCAGTCATACCCGTAGAAAGGTGATCCAATATAACAGGTTCAATTCCTTCACGAGTAGGAACGACTTGTTTGATGGTTCCATCTTCGTTAAATTCCAACTTATCAATACATACTTCACGGTGTACACCCGGGTCGTTATTCAAATAATTGGCATTAATACGGTGGTACACAATGTACCATTCGTCTCTGCCTGGTATCTGAAGCACTGAATTATGAGCGGTTCCATATAGTTCTTTATCGGCATCCTGGATAATTACAATAGGTTCGTCAGCTACTTCAATCGGGCCCATTGGTGATGTGGAAGTGCCATAGGCCACATGGTAATTGGGCGATCCGGTATCATCCACCGACCATAGGAAATAATACAATCCATCGCGATAAAATACATAAATAGCTTCACGGAATGCATAGTCACTTAAAGAACCTCCTTGTGGAGTGATAACAGTAACCGTGCTTTCATCAATCGATGTCATATCATCGTTTAGTTCGGCCACTGCCGCAAATCCATTTCCATAATAGAAATAACTTTTACCCGAAACAGGATCGGTAAATACATCACCATCGATCAACTGACCGCCGATGCCAGCAGGAAGATTCGATAGCATTGGTGAACCTGAATCAATAAACGGACCGGAAGGATCGTTGGCAACCGCTACACCAATCTCTTTTTTACTACCAGCATGGCCACTGTAATAGAAGAAATACTTATATGAACCATCGGCCATTTTCTTTTCTTCGATACAGGGAGCCCATGCATTACCTGTTGCCCAGCTCACCTGATCGGTACTCATATCAATGATAGTTCCTTCGTTGGTCCATTGTACCAGGTCTGGAGATGAGAATACATCAAAGCTGTAACCTCCCCATCCAGGATATCCATCAGTAGTAGGATAGATGTAGAATCGACCCGTTTTTTCGGAATACAAAACATCCGGATCGGCATGAAAATCGGGTAATACAGGGTTGCCTTCAACAGCTACATTAACTGTGTATGTTACTGTGTTCCCATTTTGAGTGAATGAATAAGAAACGCCTCCATGACTGAAATCCTGAGGTCCTTCGGGACTAACCACCGAACCTGGTGAAGCATACAACTCTGGGTTGAAACTACTGATATTTGTTCCATAGTAAACCGCAATATCTATGGTTTTATCAGTTGTGTTGATTTTACATCCGTTGTTTTTAACCTTAATGCTGCGTGCTCCCTCTGGTTCGTTGGATAATGCTTCACTTGGCCATTTAGCAACCAATCTTTCCAACTCTTCCTGAGTAAGTGAGATGGTTGTTCCATGACGAGCATTCATATTGTAGTTATCTTGTTTAAATGTAAAGTTTTGCAAATCGGTTGAAGTACAGAACTGATAATGACCATTGGCATAACAATCGTACATCAAAACCCATTCATCCGAATTGATTAGCTGGAAAACACCAGAACCTTCAACAGCTTTATCAGTTTGTTGCTTAGGAGGCGTTGGTTCGCTCCACTGTGAACTGGGTGCTTTGCCTTCGGCTTCAGTTAACGATTTAGTTGTTACCTGGCTGATTCCACCTAGTGATTCGTTCTTGAAGAACATATAATATAAGTCATCAGCATCATTAAATACAATGTCGCCATCAATAGTAGCGGTACCGCGATCGAAAAGAATTTTGGGTTCACCTTCCAAATCAGTAAAATCTTCGTTGGCATAGCAATAGTAGATTCTATCGTATGGCGCATTTGACTGTCCTGAATATAAAGAGAAGTAAACCATTATTTTGTCCGCTTCGGCATCATAAATAGTCTGAGGAGCCCAAACGCGTAATACATTACCCCACTTTTCAGGCCATTTACCCGGGAAGTGAACGGTTGAATGCGACCAGTTTACCAGGTCATCAGATCGTAATAGTACCATACCGCGGTTACTGCTCCAGCCTTCAGCCGATTTCATGTCGGTAACCACCATATAGAAATATCCGTTTGGACCTCTTAAAATATGTGGATCACGAACCCCACCTTTCAATGAAATGGTATCGGAACTAATAATTTTTTGGCCATTATTTAGCGGTGTGTAATCAATTCCGTTGTTACTTACAGCAAAACGAATTTGTTCACCATCAGTATGGTTACCTGTAAAATATGAGAAAAGGTAAGCAGCACGATCTTCTTTCTCAGCTACATATACTTCAAATGTTTTAGAAACAGATATATCACCTTTAATAACAGTTGCCGTTAAGGTAACTTTCTTTTTACCTTCGCCAATAGGTGATAGTTGAACTACTTTACCTACATTGCTCAAGAACTCCGGTGAATCAGACTCCCAAACAACCATTGAACCTTCGTTGGTTTTGATTGGTAGTTTGATGGCTGTTTTAATGTTATCAATATTGCCAGAAAGGCTAAGGTTCTCGATATCGAAAGCAACACTTTCAGCATTGCTGTATTGTGGCAAAATGGTAACTTCAATTTCTTTTGTGTCCGAAACATTATTGTAACTCAATGTGGCTGTCATCGTTACTTTAACAGCATCAGCTCCTGCAGCAGGGCGGGTTACAACACCAGTGTTACTAACCACATCTGTATTGTTTGATGACCAGGTAACAGATACTCCATTACCAGCTGTTGTAGGTAAAATAAGACTCGATCTTACCTGATCAGCATCAGCTATGGTTAGGCTTTTGATAGCTGCATTTAAAGTGATTAAATCGTTAACATCATTCAATGCAGTTAAGCTCTCGCATAAGGTCCATATGTCTGATTCTTTTAATACTCCCTGATAAATGGTAAAATCATCAAAGTATGTGCTTTTAAGGTAGGCATCACCAGCGTAACACGACCGGCCTAAAAAGTTATAAGCTGTTGCACCTAAATCTTTAGGATTAATTGGCATGCTGCCAGATGTTACTAACTCGCCATTTATATAAATACGGCCACTGTTATATCTCTGGGTGTAAGTGATGTTTATCCACTCTCCCTTTGGAAGCTCTTTGTTGGCTGAAATCGAGGACTCTGATGTCCAGTGAGTTTTAGAGGCAGAATATCGTGTTTGTGAAGCTCTGAAAAACAGGTTTCCATTGGCATCAGAAGCCATATTATCTGAGTTAGCAAAGCACCACACAAAGTTACCGTTGCTCGAGATCTCAACCGAAGATGGAATTAATAAGTTTGTTGAAATTGTAAAACTATCTAAAGTTGATACGATACTTCCAAAATCATTACTTAAATTAAAATAACCATCGTTATCGCCAAGGCTCAAAACAGATCCATCGCCATAGCTGATGATTTCAGCACCGTTCTGCAAAGTGCCGATATAATTACCGTCTGCATCCTGAGTCGACTTAAAATCGAATCTGGCCAGAGTGGTAGTTGGATAAAATTCATTTGAGATACCTGATAACTCTTCAACCTGATCAGTACTCAGCGGGCTATCATACACTCTGAAATCAGCAATTTTAGCATTATTCAAGTAAGCATCACCATTGTAACACGAGCGACCTAAATAGTTATAAGGAGTAGCTCCCAACTCTGAAGGTGTCATCGAAACTTCATTACTCTTTACAAGATTACCATTGATGTAAATCTTGCCTATGCCATTGCGCTGAACATAAACAATGGTTTGCCAGCTTCCTTTACTTATGGCAGATGAATTATTAACACCCGATTCGCTGGTCCAGTTGCTTGGAGTGATAGAATAGTAAGTGTTTTTGGCACTAAAGAAAAGGCATCCTTTTGCATCGTTTGCAATATCGTTGGAGTTAGCAAAAGACCAAACGAAATTTCCATTTCCACTAATATTGGTAGTGCTTGGTATGAATATTTTGGTTGCGATACTAAAATCGTTCAACGATTCAACTGCTTCACCGAATGAAGAACCCAAGTTTACATATCCGTTTGATGTTTTTAAATCAATAACCGATAGACCATCGTATTTAGAAATAGCAGCTCCATTAACCAGGCTTCCATTAAATCCGTTTCCTGATTCATCAATAACAGTGGTACTGCCGTTTGGATCTTGAGAAAGTGCATAATGCACTTTCAGGTTTTGTGCGTTCAACTTAAACAATGTACTTGCTCCAACACTCCAAAAAAGAGTGGCCAGAAAAATACACTTTAAGTTATTTACCATTTTACGGTTCATAAGTATATATAATTATTGTTGTATTTATTTTTTCTTAACAGGTGAAATTCTATATAATCCTACTCCATGAGTCCTGATTTCTGGTGTAAACTCATCACCTCTATAAGTTCCAATGTCTGATTTTTTCCAAACATCTCTGATAGTACAAGGTACTGAAAATCCGAATTTATTTAAATCCAATGTCACCGGAATAGATGAAAGCACAGATGGATCTTCGGTGAATACCATAAACTCAACCGTAGCTCCTTTTTCTACGTTTAAGACTTCATCATCAATGCCGCAAAAAGCTTCAAATTTGGTATACCCTTTAGGTAAATCAAATTCAATGATTGAATATGCGTTTACACCAAAACCATTTTTGTAAGTCTTGCCATTAACTGATAATGGATTTCCATCTAAACTCTTATTTTTTGAAACATTACCCCAGCCTGAAGTAGCTTTCGCCCAATCGAGCTTGGTAAGTGGTAATGATTTGCCTTTTTTATTGATGATGGTTGGATTAATCCAGTCGGCATGATCGAATGTAAGATCATCACCGGCATCGGTCAACACTAAATATAATTTTTTAGCACCTGTAATATCAGCTTCAATTTTTTTACCTTCAGGAAATAATGTACGGCTGATACGTCCTGTGTTGGCAATGGCGTTATTTACTTCCACTTCGCGAGGTGTTGGATCTTCCGTGGCAATCATAAACTCTACAGTTGCACCACCAGTTTGATTAGTTCCACCTAAATCCAGGCCGGCAAATGTTTTAAACCGAACACTGTTTTCAGGTAGTTTAAATAAAACAATTGATTGAGAATGCGTACCAATTCCTTTCTCGTATTCGGTACCTTTGACATTAAGTTTACCACCGGAGATACTTTTATTTTTGCTTACATTACCCCAGCCTGAAGTTGCATATTCCCAGTTTAAATCGGTTAGTTCAACGGTGCTCCCATCAGCTAATTCAACCGTTGGGTTAATCCAGTTAGCGTGGTCGCAGGCATGACCATCACCACCATCGTTGACAATTAGAAATAATTGATCTGCTCCTTCAGGAAGTTCAATGTCAATATCTTCACCAAAGCCATCGGTTAAGCGCGAAACGGTACCACTTCGATATAATAGGTTCTGGGTTTTAACAAAGCCATCGCCACCATTATTAAACAAAGCAACAAATAAATCACCATTAGCAGGATCTTCCGCTGTCCATGTGATAATACCACCTTCGTTCGACCATTCTTGATTTTTGTGAGAGTGCTGATTGATGTATAACATCTCATCATTGGTTATTAAGTCTAAGGTGAATTGATCATTATCAGGCATGTTGCCTCCAAACATTAACGGAGATTTAAACATGGCCCATAAACTCATTAAGGTATATTGTTCATCTTTGGTAAAATTGGTGTAGCGATCGTGAGCCCTTTCTCCACGAATAAATTTACCTAAAGGTAGCATATCGGCATCTGGAAAAGCACCGGGCGTGATATAAGGTGCCCAATCGGCACAAACACCAAAAGAGTAGTTTAACTGTGCCCAGTTATCCCAAAAGTCATCAATGGTACGCCAAAGGTTGGCATGTGTTCGGGCATGGTCGTGCTCTGACAAAGGAGTTGCACCCGGCGACATGCTTAGTACCATCGGACGACCTGTTTGATCAATTCCTTTGCGTATCATTTCAATTTCTTTGTCATGATAAGGGCGGGAAAGGTCATCAATTTTAATGTAATCAACTCCCCACTCAGCATATAAATCAAAGATTGAATTGTAATAGTACTGAGCTCCGGGTTTATCTGATTCAATAGTGTAATTATCCTGTAACCAGGTGCATTCATAGGCAGTTGAATAAATATCAGATGCTTTGTAAGAACTTCCTTTTATGGGCATGTTGTTGAAAACAGCCTCCTTTGGTACGCCACGCATAATATGAATTCCGAACTTTAATCCCAGGCTATGCACATAATCAGCTAATGGTTTAAAACCTGCACCATTCGCAGCCGAAGGAAATCGAGTAGGTGATGGCATATAGCGCCCGTATTCATCAATGATAAAGTCTGATTTATCGTATGCATTATAATGACCGGTTGTTTGATTATCGACGTACCAGCGAATGTCAACCACAATATATTCCCAACCTGATTCTTTCAGGTTAGCAGCCATGTAATCGGCATTGGCTTTTACTTCATCTTCAACTACCGAAGGACCAAAACAGTCCCAGCTATTCCATCCCATTGGAGGTGTGAGCGCCCATTTATGAAAAGGTAATTCATTTGTGGTTTGAGCTATTACTCCCTGTAGCAATGCTAAAAGGGAAACAAAAATTACAAATCTGGATTTCATGACCTTGATATTTTCTTTTTAAATAGTTGTTATACTGAAATTTCTCAGGGCAGCTCATAAGTTTTGTGACAAAGAATTAATATGAGCTTTTCTTCTATATTTAATAACTAAATCAAATTACTGATTTTTCTTTAGCACATGATAGCAAAGCTACGGTGAAATAGATTTATATTTTTTCAATAATTCGGCAAATAGTGATTTGAAACTTGTCAAAATTATACGTTGATTGTGTTCGTTTTGTAAAAGTTTATGGTGATATGTGGTTAATGGGTTGTGGATGAGGTTTTAATAATGAAAAAAGGTTGTGCCAGAAACATGGCACAACCTTAAAATTTACTATTTAAAGCCGATTATATAGCAGTTTTAAGAACATAAACTCTTAAATCAGTCGTGACACGAAATAGGTAAATACCATTTTTTAGGAGAACCTGCTCTTTGTCTGAACTGGCAATAAAGGATTGGATTAGTTTTCCGTTTAAGCTATAAATTGAAACAGCATCTCCACTACTTGTTCCACAAAGATATCTGGCTCCACCTTCATTACTTATATAAATTGTATCCTCGTCATTGGTGTTATCATCAATGGCAGTTGAATTATCAACTACAGTTACCGTTATTTGATTCGATTCTTTAGTGTTAAAAACGGCATCGCCACTATAGCTGGCTTTAAAAGTATAGTTGCCGGGTTTTAAATCTGATGTCTCAAATTGAACCACTCCGTTTTCTGATAGTTCGATGCAAGCGGCAATTGAATCACCTTGATAAATTTGTACCCAACCAGTAGGAATGTCATTTGTCTGGCCGGTATTTGAAATGCTACCAGTAAAAGTGATCGAACTTCCAGATTGAATCTCACTTTCAGTTGCTGATAAACTAACACTTATATCGTTACTTCTGTCAGTTGCCGAGATGCGGTACAAGCCAACTCCATGCGTTCTGATTTCAGGAATAAATTCATCACCGGAAAACGCACCAACATCTGATTTCCCCCAAATATCTCTAACTATACAAGCCCCTGAATAACCAAATTCATTTAAATCGAGAGTAACAGGAATGGATGAAAGGATGGACGGATCTTGCGTAAATACCATAAATTCAACAGTTACTCCCTCGGGTGCATTCTTAACCTCGTCATCAACTCCGCAAAAAGCTTCAAAGCTTACATATCCCTCCGGCAGATTAAATTCTATTATTGAATAAGCGTTTACACCAAATCCTTTATCATATGTTACACCATTAACAGTTAAAGGATTTCCATCCAGACTGGTGTTTTTTGCCACACTGGCCCAACCGCTTGTTGCACTTACCCAATCGAGATCAGTTAATAACAGAGTTTCGCCATTTTCTTTTATGATGGTTGGATTAATCCAATCGGCGTGGTCGTAATTAAAATTGTCCCCGGCATCGGTCACCACAAGGTACAATTTTTCAGCACCTGTTATATCGGCTTCAATGTTTTTTCCTTCAGGAGTTAATGTGCGACTCATGCGACCGGTATTGGCAATGGCATTATTAACTTCTACTTCGCGAGGTGTGGGATCTTCATTGGCAATCATAAATTCTACAGTGGCTCCTCCTGTTTGACTGGTTCCGCCAATGTCAAGACCTGCAAAAGCCTGAAAACGAACTGTATTTTCCGGGATGCCGAATAATATAATTGATTGAGCATGAGTTCCAATTCCGGTATCGTACTCTGTGCCTTTTATATTTAAATTGCCACCAGAAATACTTTTGTTTTTAGTTATAGTTCCCCATCCTGCAGATGCAAATTCCCAATCCAAATCGGTTAAGGCAACAATGCTACCATCAGATAACTCAACAATAGGATCTATCCAATCAGCATGATCACAGGCGTATCCATCACCGCCATCGTTGACAATTAAATAGAGTTGGTCCGACCCTTCAGGTATACTAATGTCAATATCAACCCCAAAGCCATCTGTTAATCGTGAAACAGTGCCACTTCGGTATAAAAGATTTTGGGTTCTTACAAATCCATCGCCACCGTTGTTGAACAAAGAAACAAATAAATCACCATTAGCAGGATCTTCCGCTGTCCAGGTGATAATACCATTTTCGTTTGACCATTCCTGATTATTACGCGAATGCTGATTGATATACAGCATTTCTTCGTTGGTGATCAAGTCTAATGTGAATTGATCGTTATCAGGCATATTGCCGCCAAACATCAATGGTGATTTAAACATGGCCCATAAACTCATTAAGGTGTATTGTTCATCTTCGGTGAAGTTCGTATATCGGTTGCTGGCTCTTTCACCTCTAATAAATTTACCTAATGGAAGCATGTCGGCATCGGGGTAGGCACCCGGTGTGATGTAAGGAGCCCAATCGGCACAAACACCAAATGAGTAGTTCAACTGTGCCCAGTTATCCCAAAAATCATCTATAGTGCGCCAAAGGTTGGCATGTGTACGGGCATGGTCATGTTCTGTGAGCGGAGTAGCTCCGGGCGACATGCTTAATACCATTGCACGGCCTGTTTGATCAATACCTTTGCGTATCATTTCTATTTCATTGCTGTGATAGGGGCGTGAGAGGTCATCAATTTTAATATAATCAACACCCCACTCGGCATACAAATCAAAGATTGAATTGTAGTATTCCTGGGCTCCTGGTTTACTTGCATCTATGGTGTAATTATCCTGTAGCCAGGTACACTCATAAGCTGTTGAGTAAATATCGGATGCCTTATATGATGTTCCTTTAATGGGCATATTGTTGGAAACGGCTTCTTTTGGAACTCCCCGCATTATATGAATCCCGAACTTTAATCCCAGGCTATGTATATAATCAGCTAAAGGTTTAAACCCGGCACCGTCTGCGGCTGAAGGGAATCGGGTTGGTGAAGGCATATAGCGCCCGTATTCATCAATGATAAAGTCTGATTGATCATACGCATTGTAATGTCCGGTTGTTTGATTATCAACATACCAGCGAATATCAACCACTATGTATTCCCAACCTGTTTCTTTAAGATTAGCAGCCATATAGTCGGCATTGGCTTTTACTTCATCTTCAACAACAGATGGACCAAAACAGTCCCAGCTATTCCAACCCATTGGAGGCGTAAGAGCCCATTTATGAAAGGGTAATTCATTTCCATCTTGAGCCAAAAGCCCATGACAGACAAATAATAAAGTGATAAATGATAATAATTTTGTTTTCATAGACTTGGATTTTTTGAATTATAAAGATTCTAGTGTTTGAATAGATTTTATTTTTGATTTGTTATACCATTTTAATTCAAGCTTGCTGAAAAGAAATTATCAGACTCATGATTAAAAAGCTGATTCTATAGGTTCTATTTATATAGTCAGGTTTAGTGTGTTGTAGATGATTGATTAATACAATATTATAAAATTAATAATGTATTTTGGAGAAAGTAATTATGTTATTAATAGTATGAAAATACTATGCAATGCATAGCTAATGTGGTTTATAAGGTATTTGAGTTGAGGTAGATATTGAACATATGTGTATGTTATATAATAATATGTTCGAGAAATTGTTTATGCTCAAGCTTAATTTGAACGGAATCAGCTCAATTTCAAGCAGTAGGTTCTATGAGTAACTGCTGTAACTTGTCAAAAACAAAAGGTTTTAAGGCAAGGGTAGCTTCTTTCGATTGTTTACTGCACTTTTAAAATATTTAATTAAAAGTGCAGTAAATCAAATAATATTAAATATAGTGGTTATTCCACTTTACTAACGCCTTCCGACGTCATTTGAATTTTTTTAATGGTATGGTCGGTGTTGTAAAACAAATAATCAATACAAACCGATCGAAGGTAACTACCACCGTTGTATAATCCACCGTTATGGTATACAAAATACCAATTGTTTTTGAATTCAACAATGGCTTGATGGTTGGTGTTACAGTTTCCTGCCAATTCATTTAAAATACCTTTGTATTCCCATGGACCATTGATGTCTTTACTCATTGCATAGCATGTTTTTTCAGGCCACAATGAAGCGTATGATAAGTAATACCAATCACCTCTTTTGTGAATCCATGGAGCTTCGGTGAAATTAGGTAATGTAACAGGCATAATCTCACTATCCAATTCAATCATATTATCCTTTAATTTTGCATAGTAACATTGTGTATTACCCCAGAAAATATAAGCCTGACCATCATCATCAATCCAAACTGTTGGATCAATGTCGTCCCACGAGATGCCTGTATATTCGGTAGTCATATCATTTGTGATTAATGCACTCCCGCGGGCATCTACAAAAGGACCAGTTGGTGAATCGGATACTGCAACACCAATTGATTTACCATGTATCGAAGCATGTTCGGTAGAGATATACCAGTAAAATTTGCCGTTGCGTTCAATCACCTGTGCTGCCCAAGCAGTATTTCCTTTTGCCCAGGAAAAATCACTAACCGATAAGGGTACAGCATGTTCTTCCCATGTTTCTAAATCTTTGGATGAGAAAACCACCCAGTTTGGCATATTATAGTACGAACCGTCACCAACATCCTGACCTGCATAAATATAAAATGTATCGTCATAAACAAAAGCAGCCGGATCAGCAGTGTGCTTGTGAGAAAATAAAGGATTACCGTTCGTTACATGCTGAACCGGTTTTAATAAATAATCGGCATAGGCATTGTTCATAACTTCTAAATCAGCATGAAGTGGAGCAATCTCATTTTCAGAAAGAGCTTTTTTGTATATTCTAAAATCAGAAATCAGACCTTTGAAATAGGCATCAGCGCCATAAGGAGATCGTCCAATAAAATTAAATAAGGTTTTGCCCAGGTCCTTCGGATTAATTGTAATTTCTCCATCTGCTATCACTGCTCCATCTACATATATTTTGGCAGTATTTCCGGTTTGAGTGTAAACCACATGCTTCCAAATCTTTTTTTGTAACGGCGAATTAACACTGATTCCAGATTCAGCTCTGTAATCTGTTTTGCTTATAGAAAAACCCTGTGTTCGGGCAGAAAAAAACATACAACCATTCTGGTCTTTCATAATATCGTTGCTATTTGAAAACGACCAGATGAAATGTCCATTGTCATTAAGGTTGGCCTCAGCATTAATACATACGTACGACGATATTGAAAAATCTTTTAACGAATTAATTAAAGTACCCACTTTTTCACCCATATCAACATAGCCGTTTGAGTAACCCAAATTAAGTATGGAAAAATCACCCATCTGATCGATGTATGCATGATTTTTTAATTCGCCATTATAGCCATTTCCGGTATCATCTTTTATGATTTCATCAGCATTAGAAGAATAAAAAGTATAACGAAGTACCAGGTTTTTATCCTTCGCATGTACAGTAATGCTGCAGATTACCAGTAAAAAAGCAATGATTTGTTTCATTTTTATTATTGTTTTTAGCTTTAATTAGTGATTGATGATTACAAGTTTGAGCTGGTTTTAACACATGATTGGTTCATTAACGATTACAAATTTATATTCATTAATGTCATTACTTTTTCATTTATTCGGCAAAACATAAACAGAAATTCAGCAAGAGTATTTATAGATGCGAGATTCATTTTTTTTAATATTATTTTTAAGTAAATATTGAATTAGGGTGAAATGAGGATTCCAATAAAAATTTGTTTGTTGATTGTAGGAATGAGTCTTTTTTATGGCTCAGCAAAAGCATACGATATCAAAAAGATTGGTATTAAGGACGGGCTGTCGAACAATAATGTAATGAGCATTACTCAGGATAATGATGGGATATTGTGGATCGCTACCAAAGATGGATTAAATCGTTATGACGGACATTCATTTAAGGTGTTCCGAAAAAATGGGGATAATTCACCAGCAAGTAACATCTTTAACGTTGTGTTTGCCGATAAAAAGGATGATGTAATTTGGATAGCAACCGAAAAAAATGGATTGGATGCCTATAATTACCGAACTCATGAATTTACCCATTATACCCATGACTACAGTGGTCAGAAGAATAGTTTAGCAGCTGATGGTATTACAGATATAACATGTGATAGCATTGGTAATTTGTGGTTAGCAACCTATCAGTACGGTTTAGATTATTTTGACAAAAAAACAGGGGTGTTTACTCATTATAATCAGTCGAATATAAAAGGTTTGCCATCCAATTACAATTGGTGTGTAATGTATGAAAGTGATGAAAGTGTTTATGTGGGACATGTTAATGATGGAATGAGTATTATTAACCTGAAAACCCAATCGGCTGTCAATTTTAAACATGATGCTGATAATCCTAATTCTTTACCAGATAATACGGTCACAAATATATTTAAGGATTCTCAAGGCAATATTTGGGTAGGCACACGCAGTGGGCTGGTACTTTTTGATCCTTTGACCAATTCAATGACTGTTTTTAAGCATGATGCCCAAAGAAAAGGTTCTATCTCCCATAATTTTATTCAGAGCATTATCGAAACCAAAGACTCAGTTTTATGGGTTGGTACAGAAGGAGGAGGAGTTAATATTGTTGATTTAAAGCAATTCGAAGATCCTAAGGATATTCAATTTGAAAGCATCGGATCTTCCGATACAGAAGATGGTTTATCAAGCTTATCGGTTCAAACTATATTTCAGGATGCACATGGAAACATGTGGTTGGGTGGTTTTGTCGGAGGCATTAATCTAATTCCGGTTAAAGAATCCTTCTTTAAAAAATTGAGCTTTTTACCCATTATTGGCAATACTAATAGTTTGAATAATCAAATCGTATTTGGTTTTGCAGAGGGGAGTCAGTCAAATATTTGGATTGCTAATGGTGACGGCGGTGTTTGCGTATATAACGGAAAAGAGAAAGTCAGAGATATAACCTCTGTTAATAATAAACCATTATTAGCGCAAAGTATCTTTAAAGATAGCAACAATGACTTTTGGATTGGAACGGTAAATGGTATTATTTATAAGTTTGAGCCGGATCACAATCGTTTTTCAATCTTAAATAGTTTCCCGCAGGTTAAAAATGTGCCTATTTACAATTTCTACGAAGACTCAAAAAAGAATTTGTGGATAAGTACTGATGTCGGTTTATTAAAATACAATATTAAAACGGAGAAACATTTCGTATACACCACCCAAAACTCGGCGTTAACCGATAATATCATTCGATCGGTGGTTGAAGATGCCAATGGTGATTTATGGGTGGGCACCGCAGTAGGAGGTCTGTGTGTATTTGATGCTCACTTTCAGTTACGATATAATTTCGGGCAGCAGTATGACTTTTATAATGTCAACCATTTATATCGTGACTCTAAAGATAGAATTTGGGTAGGTAGTCAGAATGATTTATTCTACTTCGAAGATTATACCTTAACCAAGCGAATAGGCCTTGAAGATGGTATGGCCGAGACCGATGTAAGAGCTATAGCTGAGGGCAATAGTGATCATGAAATTTGGTTTAGTACCCTAAATGGAATTAGTCATTATAATATTCAAAGCAATCAGATTGTTAATTTCAATATGGGCGATGGTATTTCTACCGGTGACTATATTAATGGGGTCTGTTATAAATCAAAAGATGGAACAATCTATTTTGGTACTCAAAATGGAGCAACCTTCTTCAATCAAAATCTTGATTTAGGATACAGTGATTTGCCCAACGTGATGATTACAAGTTTTGAGGTTCCTTCAAAAGCCAATGAAACGTTTACTGAGTTTGTTGATTTTCCTTTTAATGATAATGTTAATCTCAATTACAATGAAAACTCATTCAGGATCAGTTTTAATGTAGCAGACTTTTCTTTGACAGATAAGGTCGATTATATGTTTCAAATGGTTGGACTCGATAATAATTGGTACTTAATGAAGGAAGAAAATACCGTTACTTTTCGAAACCTCAATCCGGGAAGTTACCAGTTTAATCTTAAGGTTAGGCTTCATAACAAAGAATGGACGGATGAAATAAAGATGATGTCTATAAGTATTGAACCGCCCTACTGGCAGACATGGCAGGCTAAAATACTCTATCTTGTTTTGTTTGTGTTAGGCTCATGGTTTATATTAAGATTTTATAAAAATAAAGTAGATGTAGAAAATGCATTGGTATTAGAAAAGAGTATTCGGCAGAGGGAACATGATTTGAATGAAGAAAAAATCAAGTTCTTCACCAATATTGCACATGAGTTACGCACTCCAATGACTTTGCTTATTGGTCCGCTCGAAGATTTGGTCGCTGAACAATCTCTTTCTGAATCCTTAACCAAAAAAATAAACTCGATGCATCGGGTGGCTAATCGATTGCTTCAGCTTATAAACCAGGTTCTTGAGTTTAGAAGAACGGAATCAAAAAAACGAGAATTAGCTGTTGTCAAAGGAGATTTAGGTCAGTTTATATATGAAACGGGACTAAAATATAAAGAGCTTAATCAGAATAAGAGAGTGGAGTTTGAAATAGAACTTCCTAAGGAAAATAAAGAAATATTGTATGATCCGGAAGTGGTAGGAATCATACTTGATAATCTTCTGTCGAATGCATTTAAATACACATTAGAAGGATGTGTTTGCATGAAAATGAAACAGTTTGAAGAATATGACATAGCTTATACTGAAATAGAGGTGTCAGATACGGGTTATGGCATTTCAGAAGATAATCTTACTAATATTTTTGAGCGTTACTATCAGGCAAAAGATACTAAGCATGCGATAAGTGGAACAGGAATTGGTTTAGCCTTAGTAAAAAATCTGGTTGAGTTGCATCAGGCAGAAATTTATGTGAAAAGTGAGTTAGATAAAGGAACCACTTTTACGGTTCGTTTCTTAACTAACAATAGTTATCCGGGGGTAAAACTTCTTACGACTCATACGGAACAGTTGGAGGACGAAGAGGTATTGGGCAATAAAGATGTGATTCTGGTAGTTGATGACAATCAGGATATAACAGAGTATATCTATGATAGTTTATCGGATGTGTACCAGGTTTACACGGCTAATAACGGACTTAAAGGATATGAAGTGGCTTGCGAAAAAGTACCTGATATTATTATCAGTGATATAATGATGCCGGTTATGGATGGGATAGAGATGTGTAAAAAAATGAAACAGGATATTCGCACCAGTCATATACCGGTAATTTTACTAACAGCAAAAGATACCTTACAAGATAAAAGTGAAGGGTATGATGCCGGCGCTGATTCGTATCTTACCAAGCCATTTAGCAGTAGTCTGTTAAAGAGTCGTTTGCGAAATATTTTAGAAACCCGCAAAAAACTATCTGATTCGTATACTAATAAGATTGAAGATAAGCAAAAACTGTTTAAAGAGGCAACCAATAAATTAGATAAAGACTTTTTGGAGAAGCTGGATATGATTATTGAGGAAAACCTCGAAGACGAGGAAATGAATATCTCTCAAATAGCCCAGCACATGAATATGAGCCATTCAACGCTGTATCGTAAAATTAAGGCATTAACTGATATGACAGCGAATGAATACATTCGTAAGATTCGAATGAGGGTGGCAGAACAATTAATTCTTAGCGGTAAGTATACAATATCAGAGGTGATGTACCGAATAGGTATTAACAGTACAGGTTATTTCAGGCAGTGTTTTAAAGATGAATTTGGCATCAGTCCTTCAGATTATTTAAAAAAGCTGAAGGAGTAAAAAATAAAAAAGGTGTACAAAAACTATTTCGTACACCTTTTAATTTTTTAATAATAGTAATTATTTCGATGGTTCAATTTTATAAAGAACCGATGCATGCGAAGCTAGCTCCTTAGAGAATGTATCAGCTTTTATTCCATCCAAAACATCACCTGTCCAAAGGTTAGTAAGTTTAACATCACCTTTCAAACCTAGTTCAGCCAATGAAACTTCTACTTTCTGCGTTTCAGAATCCGATAGGTTAAATAGTGCAAGGTAAGTCCATCCTTCTTTCTCATTTTTAGAAGTAATGGCAGCCATATCATCTTTCTGATACAATTGACGAACGTCTGAACTTTCGGAATGCATCTTCAAAACAGCTTTGTTTGTCAGAAGTGAATTTGTAAACTCATCGTTACTTGGTAAATCACCTCCAAACATTAGTGGTGATCGGAAAATAGTAAAGAAAGTCATTAATGTGTACTGTTCATCTTTTGTAAGGTTGGCCATTCGATCATCACCTCTTTCACCTCTTATTGATAAACGTCCTAAAGGAATCATATCGCAATCAGGCCATGTACCGGCTTTAATGTATTTGTACCAATCCTGACTAACATTCATTAAGTGTTGAATGTGCCACCAGCTGTCCCATACGTCATTAACCATACGCCACATATTGGCATGTTCGCTAACATGAGGACCTGCATCAACCGGAGTTTCACCTGGTGAGGTACTTAAAACTATTTCTCTTCCACACTGATCAATTGCTTTACGAATTAGTTCAATTTCATCAGCATGGTAGATAGGAGCTGACAAATCATCAATTTTAATAAAGTCAACGCCCCATTCGGCATATAACTCAAAAATAGAGTTGTAATACTCTTGCGCTCCTGGTTTATCTGCAACAATGGTGTAATTATCTCGAAGCCATTTACATTGGTTTTCGGTTGAGTAAATCTGATCAGCCGTAATTCCATCGGTACCTTTAATTGGTAATTTTTGCTCAACGGCTTGTGTTGGTATACCTCGCATAATATGAATACCAAATTTTAAACCTTTAGAATGGATGTATTCGCCTAAAGCTTTAAAACCATTACCATCAGCAGCTGATGGGAAACGATTAACTGCAGGTAAATATCTGCCATATTCATCCATTACATAACGCGGGTCATCTTGATTATAACCGTGCGATTTAGTGTTTTCAACAAACCAGCGAATATCAACTACTATATATTCCCAGCCAAAATCTTTTAAATGCTCTGCCATATAATCGGCATTGGCTTTAATTTCATGCTCTTTTACTGTTGGGCCATAGCAGTCCCAGCTATTCCAACCCATAGGCGGGGTTTGAGCCCATTGCTTGAAATCTACTTTTTCTGCTTTCTTCTTAGGAGTGTTACATGATGCTATCAGAACCATAGCCGTAAGTGTCAAAAGAAGTTTAATTGAATTTCTATTCATAATTATTCTAGTGAATTTGTTATTTAGTTTCGCAAATGTATAATTGTAAAGAAACACTTACCTGCACTTTTTCTTCAATTTATAGTTGAAATGTTTAAAATGTACCTTTGTGTGAAGATTCAAGATCCTTTAAGGTGGATGTATGACTTGGTGTTTGAAATAATAATTTCTCCACTTCGTTTAAGGATAATTTTCTTTGTCTGTAAACACCCATCTTCCATTTTAATCTGTTAAGATATGATTTGGGGTTATCTAATTTGATGTTGTATCCACAAACCAAACAAAAAGACACTTTATTTTTTCGAATAATGACATGCTGTGATGATTCACAACAAGGACAATCTTCAGAGTTTAGATCTTTATAAAACTTTTTTGTATTGTAAAGGCGCCTGACCTTTCGTTTCGACAATGATCTTTTGTGTATTTGCTCAATGAGTTCATTTCTGTATTTGTCAGAGAGCATAGAATATTGCATGCATAATGCAGTAATTAATTCATTGTCGCTAAATAGGTTAATGGATTTTAAAAAACGTTTTTCTAAATCTGTAGTTTGGCCAGGTTTGACCAAGGAGTTTTTTACTAGAATGATATTGGATTGGTTGTGGTTATTCATATTCACTCTCTTAGCATAGAAATAGGTTTGTATTGAAGAAGCGTAAGCTACCTCAAATATAAAATCATGATTAAGATAACAATTTTAATTTATTGCTATGCAATTATTAACGCGATTAGAAGGCTAAAATTTTGAAATTGAGAGTCACCTAAAGCTGGTTGCTTGTTTTTTACCCAGCTGTTGCGTGGTTATGATGAGAGTGATAATTACTACCAAACTAAAAATGATGCTAAGAGTACCGGGCGATTGAGATTGTGGTTGAGGCATTTCCTTGTTTTGAAAGAATGCGTATAACACAACAGCTAAGAAATTATTGGTAAAATGAGCAGTGATGGGCATCCAGATATTTTGAGAATATAACATCATGTATCCTAAGATTATACCAAGAATAAAACGTGGTAAAAAGGTAAGAAACTGAATGTGTATGGCACTAAAAATAATGGCAGTTACCAATACAGCCCAATGACCACTTTTAAAGATATTCATTAACTCGCGTTGTATTAATCCTCTGAACAGCCATTCTTCACCTATGGCTGGTAAAATAGCAATAAGTAAAACAGTTATGAGCGTCTGTTTCCAGTCAGATGTGTTGATCATTAAGCTAGTTAACTCCAATGTTTCTTTTTCTTTACTGGCTATCCAATCTGACAGTCCGCTCATTGCTTCGGGTAGTTGAAGTTGTTGATTGAAATAAGCTGACCAGCTAATAAATGATTGGCTTAATATGATGGCTACAACTGCTATCAGAAAAAAAGAAATAGTAAAATGTCCTTTACCAGGTATCACTTTATCTTTTGAAGAATATAGAAGATAAACGGCCAATGCGGAAGGCACAATAAATACCAAAATACCCTGAAGAATCTGTATCGCCCTTAAAAAATCAATATTGTGATAAACATCTTCTGCTGATTGAATATCAATACCAAATAAAGGTTTAGCAATTAGTATACTAATTAATGAGATGAGTACAGACCCGCTTAAAACTAAAACTATAACAGTAAATAATTTACCCAGCGGAGGAAGGTATTTAAGAGAACCTTTTGTCATTGAATCGTTTTTTTCAAAAATAACAAAAGTGATTCATCCATGTGGGTAAAAATTCAATTATTAGAAGGCAACCCTTAAACCCACCCATCCAGCAACAGAAGAGTAATTTGGAAACTGATCTGTCCATTCATTTATTTCATCTGAAGATTTTTCATTGTTCAAGTTAAACTCAAATTCACTAAAGATCTGAAAATGTGGACTTGGTTTGTAAATTAATCCACCTCCCATGTTTATAAAAGTATTGGATATATTAATATTTATATCATGATAATTTCTGTCAATAAAACCAAGTTTCCAATATGCTGCAAAGTTGTTGAAATCGCCTGGTATTATTAGTTCCACTCCAATTCCTGAAATTCCTAAAGTAGTATTAGTCTCACCAATAAAACGAATGTAATGCAAAATGTCTAAACCATATCTCCAGGAAGCACCTTTCGTCCCATTACTTCCTGTCATTGCAAAAAAACCAATATGTCCGAAACCTGATTTAGAAGATTCTACTGTTTCAGTTTCTTCTTTGTAAGCAGATGGATTAATTTGATCTACAAATGCTTTTTCAAAATAAAGAGAGTCTTCTGTAGCGGGTAAATGATTAGTTTCTTTTTTGTTAGCTGAAATTGTAGATGAGTATTCGTGGTGAATTTCACATGGTCCGTATTCCGAAACAAAGTGCCTGGTGCTGAATTCAACATTGTTATCATACACTATCTTAACCATGTATGTTCCGCATATTACTTGATAATCTTTGATGGGTGAAACTCCAATAAATTCATCATCAAGGTAAATTCTTGCTGTTGGAATAGTTGTAATGTTGAGCGTGCTCATTTTAGGAGTTAAATTAAAATGATATTCAGTGATTGAGTCGGGAGTACAGGTAACCACTGTATCTAAATCATAGTAATTAAACTTGCTAATTTTGATCTTATAAGTGAGAGGTCGATAAAGAGTGTACTCGGCAGGTGATGTTTTTTGAATATCGGGAAAGCCATCTAATGTTATGTTGGCAGAAGTTGGATTCGTAAATATTTTAAAACTCCCTTTACCTTGAGCCGAAAGTTTGAAAGTTGAGGTTACAATAAGAAAAAGCAAGAATAAATATTGTCTCATATTTCAGGGTTAAGTTCTGAAACTATGTAACAATATGTATGCCAAAAAAGGCGCTCTAATGAGCGCCTAAAATTTATTTTGCTTCAGATTTCCTTAGGTTTTTATCGTAGAAGAATAAGGCTACAACAGCAAATAAGCCAATAAACAATAGAACCTTCCAAATTGATGATGGATCGTATTTATCCCACAAAAAGTTGGTCAGTTCGGATGTTGACATATCTAGTTTTTGTGCAGCCGTACTAAAATATTCATCTTGTGTAAGCCCCTCTGACAAGGTAATGCCTCTTGAAGCCATTTCTTGTTGAACAAATTGTGTTTTGTCAGACATTATTTGATAAACATTTCCGGAAATAATACCCGCAAAAACATTACCTATAAATACAGGAATAAACGAATATCCCATATATAAGGCTTTTTTGTCTGGCGGAGCAATACGTCCAATGTACTCAGTAATTTTAGGTGACCCGGCCATCTCACCAATGGCAAATACATAAATTGCAACTAATGTATAAAGTACATTTTGAGTTGTTAGAGTAAGTGCCATTCCAATTGAACATACCAAAAAGCCAGTCATCATGGTTTTCAATGGGCGCCACTTCATAACAATGGCAGATACTATTATCTGAAAAATAATAATGTATAAAGCGTCAAGGTTGGTAATGAATTCTGCCTCCATCTGACCGTCTCCAGCACCATAGTTCTCGCTGAAGAAAGGTGCATATTGGGCAAAAAAGTCAAACATCGAACTGGTATCAACCCACTGTTTGATAAATACCGGAAGAGTAAAAAATAACTGATTGTACATAGTCCAAAAACCAGCAACAATCAATAGGAACAATACAAACTTAAAATCTTTTAATACAACCAATATATTTTTAAACACCTTACTTATGGCTGTAGCAAGTGTGTCGTCGTTTTTTTCAAGTTCAGGTTCTTTGTAAAACAAAAGAAGGATGAAATTTAATGCAACAATACCTGCCGAAATATAAAACACCAAGGTATACGATGAGTTTTTAAACAATAAAGTAACTAAAGGTCCGAAGAATGCCCCCAGATTAACCATCATATAAAAAATGCCAAATCCAATGGAAGCGTTACTGTCATTGGTTGTTTTAGCAACGGTTGCCGAAATAATGGGTTTAAACAACGCTGCTCCTAAAGCCAGATACAGGTAAATAAAAAATACTCCTGTAAAAGATTTAAACAATGGCATGGCTATAAAGGCTGTTGTATAAACAATAAAAGCAACAAAAAGCACCCTGCGATAGCCAAATTTATCTGCAATAGATCCGGTTATAATGGGAAGAAAATACAGAATGCCCGTTCCAAATCCCATGATGATTCCTTTTTGCGCTTGAGATAACTCTAAACCACCTGCATCAAGCGAACTAGTTAAGTAATTCGCAAACAGCATAAAAAATCCATACCAGGCAAAACGCTCCAGTAGTTCAATAGTATTAGCAACCCAAAAAAGTTTGGGGAAGCTTTTTAATGTTCTTCCAATGTTAGACATAGTATTTACATTTAGTTTTATCAGGTATGTAAATGTATAATCTTTACATGGTAATTTACATGTAAAAAATCAGTTGTTGGAATAACTTTGTTTATTAACCAAAAGATTGCCTGTGAGGTAAATTAATTGGACCCGTTTGAGCATCTCGTCAAATTCAATCTTGTCGATGGTATCTGTGGGTTTGTGATAATCAGGATGCAGTCCGTTAAAGAAACCCAGGATGGGTATACCTTGTTTATGAAAAGCATAATGATCTGATAAATTAAGAATGTTACCAAAACTACTTCGGCCGGCATATCCATAATCAAGAGTTAGTCCAACTTTTTTATTGGCAACATTACAAAGAGAGTCTAGTACAGGGTATTCTTTACCACCAATTATATAGATGTAATTTGATTTATGAGTAGAATCGCGTCTGCCAATCATATCAATATTAAGGTTCGCCTTTATATCAAAGGGCAATTCTTGCTGATGGTCGGCAAAGTGAAGAGCTCCTAATAAACCTAATTCTTCACCCGAAGTGGCGAGAAATAGAATGCTTCTATCAGGTATTTCTGTTTGTTGAGCATAGGTATTTGCCAAAGTTATTAGTGCAGATGTTCCACTTGCATTGTCATCAGCACCGTTACAAATAAGTGAACCTTTTTTGCCAATATGATCGTAATGGGCACTAATTACAATTGTTTCGTCACTTTTCCCTTTTAGGTAACCAATAACATTTTCAGTCTTCACTTTTTCAACAATAGCTGGGCAATTAGCAGAAATAATTTGTGATTTTATCTTTTTAGCTTCCTCTAACGTATTTATTTGACTCAGAACATTTGAGTTCTTATTAAAAAATGTCTTAGTCAATGATGGATTTACAATATAAATACGAGTAGCCGTTTTTGAGAAGAATGGTTTTGCTTTAGATACATTTACATGATCAGGGTCTTCACTTTTAACTAATCTTGTAAAGCTGTTTTTATCTTTTGGATTAGTCAGAATAATGGCTTTTACTCCTTTGCTTTTTAAACGATATGCTAAATGATAATAATTCGAATAACTTTTGGTAAATGCAAAAGCCACTTTATCCTGTAAGTCAATATTGTTGATGATGTCATCCTCACCGTATCCAACAAATACACAATCGGTATTGATACTGTCAAGAGGAGAATTACATCTATAGATAAAATCTTTATAACTTTGTAATAAAATATCTCCAACTTTTAATTCACATTTTCCCCATCTCCACGACCATAAAGAGAAGGTTTGGTAAAAACTGGTGTCGTTGTATGGATGTAAACCAGCTTTATTAAACTCATTTCGGATGTAATTCGCTGCTTTTTTTTGACCCTCAGATGTGGTGTATCGACCATTAAGGCTATCGGCAGCTAAAACAGAAATGTGTTTTTTTAGCGTTTTAATATTAATGGTAGCAGAAACATTTTTTAATTCTGAATTTTGTGCAGCAGAGCCTAAAAAAAACAGAGAAAACAGAAGAAGATAAAAGGTGCGCATGTGGTGTTGATTTTATTTTAAAGATAGAAAAAAATAAGACTCAGCAATACTTGCAGCTAATGAGGTAGTGGAAGAGGGTAGAAAAAAGCCAGTTACTCGTTTTTTGAAGCAACTGGCTTATCTGTGTTTTAGAAACGTTTGCCAATGGAAATACCAAATGCATACGAGCTATATTCTTCTTTAAAGTCGTATGATAGAATAGGCGCTAATTCCCAACCTTTTTCTATTTCAACTTCATATTCAATTCCTGCTTTAAAAACAAAGAATGATTTAGCTTCTTCTTTTTTAAATTCTGTTTCGAATCCTGGACCGGCAAAAATACCAATCCGTTTGGTGGCTTTGTATTTAGCAACTGCAGATACTACAACTACGTTGGCACGTTCCAATTCATCTTCTTCAGATGTTCGGATATAATATTGGTCAAGCTCGGCATCGCCAATCAAACCCAAATCCCATCTTTTATTTAATGCATAGTAGTAATCAATACCAATAGTTGGCACCCACTTTCCAGTACTTTCAACATGTGTTTCGTGTTCGTAAAAGGCCGACGGTACATGAGTAAAGCCATAGTAAAAGGCTAATTTGTGTTTCCCATGGTGAGCTTCCTCTGCCTGATGCGTTTCATGTGTTGTTTCCGAATGATGCTCTGAGTGTTGAGCCCATGCGTTAATTGACATTAAAGCTAATGCCAGAATTAAAATTTTTTTCATGATAAAATTTGCCTAGGTTTTAAATTAATAATAAAGAGAGGGGAGGGGTATCAAATAAAACTGGCGCAAAGTTAATCAATATTCTGTCTCAGTAAACTAAATGTGTTTATTAAATAAATTGTTGTAGTCGATATAATATAATACCCGCAGCGAAATGGTATTTGTTTGCGGACTTTTCCAGAGTATATCAATATTCTTACCGTAATGTTCTTCAGATATATCACCCTGATTAAATATGGCATTTTTCCATCCTAAAGTCATCTCAGAACCAGGAGCAAAAACCCATCGAAGCACCATGTCGATGTTAAATGCATTAAAATTAAAGTCGTGACTTTCATCGTATTCAGCATCGGGTTGAAGTGTTCCATCATTTTGCAGCAAATAAAACTCTTTGTTTTCAACCCCCGACCAGTAATGACGACCTCGTAAACGCAGACTTAACTCATTATTAAAAGTATACGATAATTGTATTACGTTCTCGATAGTTCCAACATTACGGCGAGCAAAATGAATGCTGTCTTCCGACTCATTCTTACTTACAAAGCCATAGTCATTATCCTCACCTTCGTAATTCATTTCAAAATCGCAATTTAATTTTTGCCCCAACTGGCATCCCAGCCCTATACCAAACCAATTGCCTTTCTGATCTCTTACCGGTCGTTTGTATTCTCCATAATAGGCATAGCCACTTATCTTTTTAGTCCAATCGGTATGTGCAAAAAAGTTATAGTTGATGGTTTCGGGTTTGAAAAAGTATCTGCCATCTACACGAGGTTCGTTATAATTTCTGTCATTACTAACATAGGTGAAACGAGCTTCGAAACCATAATTATTCATAAACTGCCATTCGGTATAAATTCCTGCTTCGTGATTGTTCAGATCCCAGGGCTCTATCACCCTGTTTTGTTCGTACCATGTTCGGGTAAACATCTGGCGGAAAATACTAAAAGGTTCCACCTGTTGAAATAATAAATAGGCCTCGGAGTCAAAGCGGTTATTACGCTGAAGGTAACCCATATCGTTAGGATTGTAGTCATCAGAGTAGATGTCTTGCTCAATGCCGTATTGCCATTTTCCTCTGTTTTTTGAAAGCTCCCACGACGTAAACCATCCGGTTTCCTTATCCTCTTCACCTCTGTGACTAATACCGGCCTGTCCGCTTAAGGCATAGGTAAGACTTTTATCTCTGAATTGGAACTCAGTTGCTGTTACATTAGCCATAAATGGATGGTTAGCAACCGTCATATTAGTATTGATTAAACTAATGTATGAATTGTTCTTTAACGACTGATCAATAACCGAAACATTATAATTTGTAAAGGGCTGAACTAATATATCACGGGTTGAATTAGTGTTGGTATCTTTAACTGTTGCATAAGAATTTAGGCTCATAGCATTTAAAAAGCCTATTGCAAAGCCTTTCTTGTTCCTTCCTGAAATTTTAGTTGCATTTACCAATTGAGTTTCTGATGGCATCTCATCAATAATCTCATTTTCTTTAAGGTTATCATTGGCTTCAGACGAGAATTTGGGGTATCCGCCAATGCGCCGCGAATAAAATACATCACCTCTATTAAATAGTTCCACACCTTCGGTAAAAAACTGTCGGCGCTCCTGGTAATATAATTCATATGGACTTAGATTTAGCTGTTTGTCATCCGATTGAATTTGCCCAAAATCCGGTATGAGCATCATGTCCAATGTATAACTTTCGTTGATGCCATACTTTAAATCGAGTCCACCTCTGTAAATAAAACTGGTTTCTTCCGAACTTTCATTGTGTTCAACATAGGTTGCCAAATAGGGAGAGAAAGAAAGACGAACAGGAGGTTTGATATTTTTAATTCCGGTTAAACTTCCCTGCTGATGAATAAAGCCATTTACATTTCGATCGATAAAGTTCCAAGAGTTATTGGAATTATATCTTCTGATATTTCGGAACATGTTTAAACCCCAGGTATGCACTTCAGTTAGCGGGAAGCGAAGTGCCGAATACGGAATGCGCATTTCTATGGTCCAGCCTTTATCAGTAATAGTTGTTTCGCTTTGCCAAACAGCATCCCAATTACCGTCTTCATAATCGTACGATGTTTTGATGGCTTTAATGTCGGTTTGCACACCGGCGGGCGTTATAAAAAATCCATAGGCTAACTGACCTTCGTTATATGGGTCAAAATATACTCCAAAATAATCCGACATACCGATGTTATCCCTTTCAGAGAGAAAATTATAGATGCTGTCAGGAGAACTGTCATATAACATGGCACCCAGGTAAATAGCATTCTGATCGTAGAAAAAATAAACTTCCGAAGGTTGGTAGGATGGTTTACCGTTATAAGGTTGTAATTGTACAAAATCTTTCGCTGGAAATGCATTCTGATAGCACGATTCATCTAAAATACCATCAATCTTCAGTGGTTGATCGATAGCGTAACATTCAACAGTCTTTTTGTTTTGGGCATGTAACGATATGAACGTAAACACCAGGATAATGGGAAGGAGTAATCTAGTCATAATTAGGATTGAGTTGCGCTTAGGCTAAATTAATGAATTAATTTTTATTAAAGTAGGACGTGTTTGTGATTCTGTTAGTTACAGGTTAAAGCCACTTCGTTTGAAAGATTCTAATTTCCAGCATTGAAAAAGGAATCATAAGCATTCAATTATTATCTTTGTCGCTTAATTAATTTTTGAATAGTAACGTTTCAAGCGAAACGCATAAAATAGCTAACAATGAACTTTGTTGAGGAATTAAACTGGAGGGGCATGATCCATGACGTAATGCCCGGAACTGAAGAACAACTGCAAAAGGAAATGACATCGGCTTACGTAGGGATTGATCCAACAGCTGATTCTTTACATATTGGCCATTTGGTAAGTGTAATGATGTTAAAACATTTTCAAACCTGTGGTCATAAGCCTATTGTTTTAGTAGGAGGAGCAACAGGAATGATTGGTGATCCATCAGGGAAGAGTGCCGAAAGAAACCTGTTGGATGAAGCAACACTTCGCAAAAACCAGGATGGTCTTAAAAAGCAGTTAGCTCTTTTTCTGGATTTTGATTCAAGTCTTGATAATGGAGCAGAAATGGTGAATAATTACGATTGGATGAAGGAATTTTCATTTCTGGATTTTATTCGTGATGTAGGTAAGCATATCACTGTTAATTATATGATGGCTAAAGATTCGGTAAAGAAACGTTTGGGAGCTGACTCTAAAGCGGGAATGTCGTTTACTGAATTTACATACCAGCTGGTTCAGGGGTACGACTTTTTACATTTGTACAAAGACAAAAATTGCCGTTTACAGATGGGAGGATCGGATCAGTGGGGTAACATCACTACCGGTACCGAAATGATTCGTCGTATTGAAAGAGGAGAGGCTTTTGCTCTAACATGTCCGTTGATTACTAAAGCTGATGGAGGTAAATTTGGAAAGACTGAAAGTGGAAACGTTTGGCTTGATCCTGAAAAAACCAGTCCTTATCATTTCTATCAATTTTGGATGAATACATCTGATGCGGATGCCGAAAAGTATATCAAGATATTTACCATGCTTTCGAAAGAGGAAGTGGAAGGGTTAGTAAATGAACAAAATGATGCCCCTCATTTACGACCGTTGCAAAAACGTTTGGCGGAGGAAGTAACTGTTATGGTACATGGGCAGGAGGCTTATGATTCTGCAGTGGAAGCATCACAAATTTTGTTTGGTAAATCAACTACCGAAGCATTGCGCAAAATTGATGAAAGAACATTACTAGCTGTTTTTGAGGGTGTACCTCAGTTTACGGTTGATAAAGCTTTATTTGCTGAAGGAATTAATATTGTTGATTTATTAGCTGAAAAGACTGAAGTTTTCCCTTCAAAAGGAGAGTTGCGCCGTACTATTAAAGGTGGTGGTGTTAGTGTTAATAAAGAGAAGGTATCGGATGCTGAAATTAGTATGGATGCATCTATGCTGTTAAACGACAAATATCTGTTGGTTCAAAAGGGGAAGAAAAATTACTTTTTGGTGATTGCCGAATAAACGGATAAAACATAAAATGAAAAGCAGGCCTTTTGAGCCTGCTTTTTTTATTTTGTATTATTTAAATTCTAATCCTAATAATGAGATATCGTCGAAGACAGCTCCCTTGCTCACGAATTTATCAATGATACCTCTCAGTTCATTAAAGTTGTTTTCAAGACTCTCATTGGTACTAAAGATATCTTCAATTTCCTGAGCGTTGGATTCAACCTGATTACCTTTATCCAATTCAACCACACCATCGGTAAAAGCTAATAATTTAGCTCCTTTTGGGATTTTAACTTTACCCACTTCCACAGAAGGAACAAAATCGAGCATTCCTAAACCAATACATCCTTTTTCAAGATGGCTGAGATGTTTCTTTTTAACATCATATAAAAGGGGCGGAAGGTGACCGGCATTAACATAGGTTAATCTTCGGGTAACCACATTATAACGACCGATAAACAGAGTAATAAACTTTTCGTTATTAGCACTGGCATTCACCCTTTCGTTTAAAAGGTGTATCAACTTTTTAAAGTTGGTGCCGGTAGTGAATAATGATCGCATTACCGCCTGAAAATTCGACATTACCATAGCAGCTGCAATTCCCTTACCTGATACATCAGCCATACAAAACCCAATATTCTGTCTCGACAGTCGAAAAATATCGTAATAGTCGCCACCAACACCCATATGGGGTTGATAAAAAGTTTGAATGTTAAGCTTTTGTGTTTTGGGCATTTGAAATTCACTTGGCACCAGTTGGTTTTGAATTTTTGATGCCAGTTCCATCTCCTTCTTTAACACTTCCTGTTCCAGCAAAGCATTTTGCATTCGTTTATTTTCAACAAACACAATAATAAGGTTGGAAATAATTTGAATAAGCTTCAGGTGTTTGATCGTTGGGCTTATCCCTTGTTGTTCTTCTTCAATATCACCAATTAGTACGTATCCAATAGGTGCATATCGATGAAAAAGAGGAATAACCGCATCAAAACCTTTAAGCTTAGGTGGGTGAGAGATGGTTATGCTTTCAATGTTTTTATAACAAAGTAAGTCTTCTTCCACATTAATTTGATTGGCTTCTTCTTTGGTGACACCCGAAATTAAAAGATTGTGCCAAATGTCATTCGTGAGTGTGAAAACCAACACTTTACCAACTTCCAGTTCTTCGCGCAGTAAAATCTCAAACTCAGATAACAAATCTTCAATGTTATGATCTTCATTGATGGTTTGCGCAATGTCAAGGATGATGTTTAGTCGATCCTTATACAACTTGAGTCTTTTCTTTTTAATCTGCGTTACCATATTTTGGAATGAAATATCATCTAAGATATTAAAAAGTTCGTCGCAATAACAGTAAAGGAGTGAGAAAAACTAAAAAACCCTTTCAAATATAATCCGGGTTAAAAATGAAACAGGACTTTTTTGAAAAGGTTTTTTATTAAGCCAAAGCTTAATTTATTCTTTAACTCGCTCAACGTATGAATTGTCGGCGGTATTAATTTTAATTTTGTCGCCTACGTTAATAAATAACGGAACCATAATTTGTGCACCCGTTGTAACGGTAGCCGGTTTTAATGAGTTGGTTGAAGAAGTATCTCCTCTTACACCAGGCTCGGTATAGGTAACTTCATAAGAAACGTTTGCTGGTAGATTCACCATTAAAGGTGTTTCAGTATCGGCATGATAAACCACTTCAACTTCTAATCCCTCACTTAATAAATCAGTATTATCAATCAGGTCTTTTTCGATAGGCACCTGATCGAAGGTTTCCGCATTCATAAAGTGATATCCCATATCGTCGTTATATAAAAACTGATGTGGGCGGCGTTCAACGCGTGCTTCGTTTACTTTAACACCTGCATTAAATGTATTTTCTATTACTTTACCTGTTGAAACATTTTTAAGCTTAGTTCTAACAAAAGCAGCTCCCTTACCAGGTTTTACGTGTTGAAACTGAACAATGAAAAAAAGTTGTCCATTGTACTCAATACACATTCCGTTTCTAAAATCAGCCGTAGTTGCCATAATATTGAAATTGTGTTGATTCTATTAAAATTCAAAAAACGCTGCAAAAATAGTGTAAAAGCTTAATAAATCAGCATAATATATAAATATTTGCCTAATGTAGTGTCAAAAGCATTCTTCAACTATACTTGAAACGCTTTGCCAGCCAATGTTTCTATTGATTCTTGGTAAAATTAGAATTGAATACTGGAGAAAGGATGTTTGATGCCATTAAAACTTTCAAGATCGCAGGTAAATGCACCAACCTTTAAATTAAATCGAACACGGATGGGTATTCGGTTATCGTCTTTTGAGATCCATACCTGCATGTCATCTTCTGTTTTAAATGCTCTACCCACTTCTGTTACCGGAGAAAACTTGTAACACTCTACTTTACCAAATTCGGTTTTTATTGTTTCAATACCTTTGTATCTAATCCGAAGGGGGAAATTCTCATCAGAGAAGTAGGTCATAAATTCAATTACTTCTCCCTTTTGAAGATTGTTATTAAACTTATGATTTCGAGCAAAATAAAACGCCGAAAGAATATCTAGAATTCCTTCTTGCACATTATGAACTCCTGTTTTTTTGCTTATAACCTGAGATGAATCACGATTGTATGAAACTTCGTTATAGTATTTGTATCTCCCTTCGCGAATACTTCTTACTGCTTTAACCGGCCATTGTGTTTCTACATCAATAAAACTTTCGTAGCGATCTCTGATTTTATATAGAACATCGGCAAGACCAACAGTTTCGCCGCGGCCAATAATATGATGCGTTTTTGTACCATTAATTACAGTGTCGTTTACCGAAAGATAAGCCTTTCCGCCGGTAACAAATCCATAATCAAGTGTATAAGCCAGGAGCTCTCCGTCTTGATAAGCCTGATGGCTAGTTAATGGATATGGGGGAATGAAAATAGTATCGTTCTTTTCCGGTTCATCTGCCCAAATAGTTGCACAGGTAATCAAAGCAGAAAAGAGAATAATAAATCTATTCATATACGTTGTCTTAAGGTTAGTACTGTTACCTTATGACAATTAAACGTATGAAATCACTTATTGGTTAGGTTTAAAGTACCTTTTTTTTAGGTGTTGTAGCAACAAAATCTTTTAAGTAAAAAGGTTCAAAATAAGCCACATCCACAAATTTCTCTTCCTGGAAATATTTTTCAGCTAAAGGAGCAAGATTTTTTGCCAGCGGATATATGTCATCCACAAAAATGGCATTATCGTGTTGGATAACCTCTTTGCATTTGTCGGCACCATTTCCAAAGAAAACCACTTTATTCGATTCGAGTGTTGAGGCAAAGGTGTTTTCATCTACTATTTTAGCCGATATTTCTTCTTTAAGGTTCATCTCTGAATCAAAAAAAGCGGTGTAAACCTCCATACGGCGGGCATCCATCAATGGGCAAAACAAATAGGGTAATTCTGAGTTATTCCAATCTTGATTGACAACAGGGTAACTCAGAATATGCATCGAATCAATGGCTATTAAAGGAAGGTCTGCAGCATAACAAATACCTTTAGCTGTTGAAACACCAATACGCAGTCCGGTGTATGATCCAGGACCACTGCTGACAGCAATAGCATCAAGGTCATTTTTGGCTGTTAAATTATTTTCTTTGAAGAGTTTCTCAATTAATACGGTTAAATGTGCTGCATGAGAATTGGCTTCAAATAGTTCTTTTGAATCAATTACTTTCCCGTCTATGCTATATGCAACAGAACAAACGCCTGTTGATGTTTCAATGCTTAATATCCGTGCCATATCAGTTAAAAATATGGCACAAAAATATAAAAAAGAGAATTACTAATCCTTTTTACCTGAGTTCAATTTGTCAACTATTTCAATTAAATCTCCATCATTCAACTTTCTTGAAATAGCAGAGTAAGGTCCGCTAACCACTTCTTCATCCTCATCAACACCTTCGGTTACTTCAATGTATTTAGAGTCTTGAATACCGGTTTCAACTTTTCGTTGTTCAACAACTCCATCTTTGGCCACAAATACTACTTCAATTTTTGATTCATTTTCGGCTTTGTTTACCATAGTTGAATCACTTGAAATGGTATCGTTTCGTGTTGTAACAGCAATAATCGGAACGGTTAGAATATTTGTTTTGGTATTGGTTTGAATATCTACAGTAGCTGACATACCCGGACGGAAAGGATATTTATTGTATTTTGTTTCATCAATCATATCTTCGTATGATTCAGGTAAGATCAACACTCGTACCTCAAAATTGGTGATCTGATCGGCACTGGTTCCTTCCACTTTAGCTGAATTAGCTATTTGTGTAACTATACCTTTAAATTTCTTTTTAAGATACGCGTCAACCTCAATAAGAGCTGTATCATTTAAGCTAACCCGGATAATGTCATTTTCATTCACATCAACCAAAACTTCCATTTGGTTAAGGTTGGCCAACGTCATCATTTCGGTACCTTCAAACTGGGCTGTCCCCACAACACGTTCTCCTTTTTCAACATTTAGCCTTGAAATAGTACCGTCCATAGGAGCATAGATGGTTGTTTTATTTAGGTTATCCTGCGCTTCGTTCAATCCAGCTTTTGAATTAACTACACTGGCCAGAGCCGATTCAACATTGGCTTTAGCTACGTTGTATTCCGACAGTGCCTGTTCATATTCCGATTCAGAGATGGTTTTTTCGTCCCAAAGCTGTTTGTTCCGATTAAAGCTCAGCTCTTTTTGAACCAATTGCGCTTTTGCTTGTGCCAGATTTGCATCGGCTGATTTTAAAGCAGCCTGCATTTTTTCAAGGTTTCGCTGATAAATATCGGGTTGAATACGAGCTAAGATCTGACCTTTGGTTACTTCGTCACCTTCGTTGATCAAAAGTTCCAATATCTCGCCGGATACATCAGAACTTATCTTCACTTCTACCTCGGGTTTTATCTTACCATTGGCAGTAATGGTTTCGGTGATTGTTCTGTTGGTGACCTTTTCAGTCAATACTTTTTCTCTATATTCCTGACCAATCCATCCTTGCTTTTTTCCAATAAGTAAAAGCACGATAATGACAACAAGAGCAATTAAAGCTAAAAGAACCGGTTTCTTCATCCTCTGGGTAATATTTGATTTGCGCTAATTTAATAATAGTTCTCTACTTTTAGGTAGTAGGCTGCTGTTTATTTGTTATGCAGCGTTATCATATCTAAGTAAATAATAAAAAAATACCAATTGGTAAAAAACCAACTGGTATTAAGTTAGGGTTAAGGTGAACATTAAAGTTCAATAGGAATCCCTTTATAGAAATCTAAAATTTTAGTTCGTAAAATATACGAGTATTTGGCTTGTAGTAAATCAGATTGAGCCTTGGTAAAATCTGTTTTCGATACATTGTAATCAACCGAATTAACTAAGCCAACATTAAACTTTTTCTCGGTATAACGGAATGATTCCTTGTAAGAGTCAACAGCCTCTTCACTTGATAAGAAATTCTTATAAGCAGCTGTTGCATCGGCATAAGCTTGTTGAATTTCTTTACGAAGTGCAAGTTTAGCCGATTGTAATTGGTAGTTTGCATCTTGTAAACCAAGTTTAGCATTGGCTACACCATTACGAGCCTGTAATCTGTTAAAAATAGGAATGGACAAAGATGCGCCAATGTAAGTGTTTCTGGTTGATTTAAATTGTTCCCATAATGGACGATTGTAACCATCAGGATCATCAGCCAGCCAATTGGCATTAGCACCAATATTTGCTCCTAAACTTATGGTAGGATAATAATTACCCTTTGCAATTTTCAGATCATATTCTGAGCTTGTTACATAATGTTCCGAACTTTTGATCTCTGGCATGATTTCTAATGCCGTTTGATAAATGTTTTCAGGTCCGGCAGGAGTAAAAGCTTCAAGTTCTGGTATAGTAGGTGTTTCTATAGCAAAGTCCAATGGGTTTTCGAGATCTAAAAGTTGGGCTAAAGTCAGAATATTTAAATTTAAATTATTCTCTTGCTGAGTTACATTTAAAGCTTCTTTAGCAGCCTGTGATTTAATTTCAAGAAGATTACCCATTGCTACACTACCTGCATCTACTAATTTTTGAGTTCGATCCACTTGAAGTTTACTGGTTTCGTATTGTTCTTTGGCAACAGCCAATAACTCTTTGTCAAACAAAATTTGCATGTATTGTGCAGTAATCTGAAGAGCAATATCGTTTTTGGTTTTCTCATTGTCTTCTAAAGCCTGCATTAACAAATACTGGTTTTTCTTAATGGTATTTTGTCTGGTTAGCCCTTCAAACAGTGCCACATTACTCGACAGGCCGGAGCTTAATGAGCGAGTGTTCACTTCCACGTTTTGAGCCTCTTGTTGAATCCATGTATAACCAAAATTAAAGGAGCCACTTACGCTGGCATTAAGGTTTGGAAGCATGTTAAGTTTACTTTGCTTTAATACATTTGCCTGATATTCGGCATTTAGTAATTGGCGTTTTACCGTAATATTATTTTCGTGGGCATAATTAATGCATTCAAGCAGCGACCATTGTTTTACCTCTTGTGCAGATGATGAGGTAATGGATGCTAATGCAATTACAAACCCAAATAAAGCTTTTCGAATCATTGCTAAGATTTTTTTCCGTTAGGATCGTTATTTTTATTTCTCTCAGGTGTGCACTAAAAAAATTAGTAGCAGATAGCCGGGGTAGTTAACCCCGACTGTTTTTATGAAAAAACTATTAAAAATATCAATTATAATTGAATATTAGCTTTTGGGAACTTTAATCTTTTCTTCAGTAGAAAGTCCTTCTTTCACTTCAATGTTAATTCCATCAGATAATCCGGTTTGTATTAGGCGTTTCTCAAAGGCTTGCTCTCCGGTTTCAATTTCAATAAAAGCTGAATCATTTGCAAAAGTGATCAGTTTTTCTTTAATGGCAATTACACTATCTCTGCGATCTAATACAATATCAGCAGTAGCGCTATAACCGGCTCTGATAAACTGACCTTCTTTAAGGTTTACGGCAGCTTTAATCTCAAACTGAATGGCACCGTTTTCTTCCACTCCTTTAGGTGCAATAGATTCTAACTGGGCATCGTATTTTTCGTCTTCAATGGCACCAATAGATAATAACAGATCCATTCCTTCACGAATTTTACCTACCTCTGTCTCGTCCACTTTACCTTCAAATACCATTTTGCCCATATCGGCCACTGTCGCTACGGTGGTTCCATCATTAAAGGTATTACTCTTAATAACCGAGTTTCCTTCTTTGATAGGTACATCTAATACCATTCCGTTAATTGTAGAGCGGATTAAAGTATTGGTTTGGTTTTTCATTTTAGATGTAACTCCTTCTTTTATCAACTGTAGGTTATTTTCAGCTGCATCGCGATCGGCTTTTGCCGTTTCAAATCTTAAAGACTCTTCAAGATACTCCGATTCTGGTATCACTCCGGTGTCAAATAATTCCTTTTTACGTTTAAATTCAATCTCAGCATTTTTAAAGCTGATCTCTGCTTTTCGTAATTGGGTTTCGGCATTGTTAACCTGCACCATTTCAGGAATAATCTGAATCTTTGCAATTAAATCGCCTTTTTCAACCATATCACCCGGTTCAACATATAATTCTGTTATAATACCAGACTCCTGGGGTTTTATTTCAATTTCTTTTCGTGGAACAACCGATCCGGTAGCCACCGTTTTTTTAATGATATTAGTGACTTCGGCATTTTCTGTTTCGTAAACAATCGGATCTTTTTTAGTTTGGCCGTACAAGTAAAATACAACCCAGCCTACTAATCCTACAAATATGATTAGACCTAATATTTTTAATACCTTTTTCATGATTATTGATTTAAGTTATTTTGTTCGTTTTGTTATTATTCGTGACGTAAAGCTTCTATTGGTTTAATTTTGATGGCTTTCATCGCTGGTATTAAACCGGCTATTAACCCAACAAATATTAGCATAGCCAGGGCAGAAAGAGCCAGAGGTAATCCAATTTCAGGATTTAAAAAGAAGGTTTCTTCTTCTCCGGTTGCTCCCGCTCGCGAGGCATCAATACCGGCATCGACCAGATAAAGGACGAAGGTTCCGAAAGCCAGACCAATAAAACCGGCAATGGTTGTAAGAAATACCGATTCGGTTAACAGCTGGCCAATTATTACAGCCGGACGCGCTCCAATGGCTCTTTGTATTCCTATTTCTTTGGTGCGTTCTTTTACAATAACCAGCATAATATTACTGATTCCAACAGCGCCTGCAATTAAAGTACCAATTCCAACTACCCATATTAGAATATCAATTCCTAAAAAGATATAGAACATGGTTTGAATTTGATTTTCTATATCAACCTTGCCAACAGCATCGGGGTCCTCAGGAGAAATTTTATGATTTTTCTGAAGAATAGGGGTGATTTTATCTATCACCTTACTTACCTTGACTCCTTCTTTAGCAGTTATTCCAAAGTAATGTACCTGATCGCCATAGTTAAAGGTTTGTTGCATAGATGTAAAAGGAAGATAAACCGTTTCCTTTTTATTACTTCCAATGTTTATTTGAGGGTTGTTGCTTTTAAATACACCAACCACCATAAAATACACCCCGTTCACTCTGATGTATTCTCCAACAGGATCTTCACCTTCGTCGAACATGATCTCATATACTTTTTCTCCAATGATGCAGACCTTGCGTTTTAAGCGTATATCTTCATCATTAATATAACGTCCGTAAGGCATCGTACATGGGTCTATCTTCTTATAAGTTGGGTAGTCGCCCATTACGTTAAAAGCTGCTGAGCGCTTGCCTCTCACCACATTTTCACCACTTCTGAGGTTCCAACCGTTCAGGCGGGGTGATATCACTTCCACTTCTGGCACTTGGTCTTTAATGGCAACAATGTCGTCGTTGGTAATCATCCAGTGTCTGCCTCTTTTAAATCCTTCAAAAGCTACTGTAGTATTTTCCGACCACATAAAAGCACTGTTGGTGGCAAAATCTTTAACACCTTCGGTAATGCCGTTTTTTAATCCGTTGCCGGAGCCAGTCATTACAATCAGCATAAAAATGGCCCAGAAAACACCGAAAGCTGTTAGTACGCTTCTTAGTTTATTCTTTTTTATGGCATTAAAAATCTCCTGCCATCTGTCTCTATCAAACATAGATAAGGTTCTAAGGTTATCAATTATTCATCATGTAAAGCTTCAATAGGGCGGATAGCCGAGGCTTTTCTTGCAGGTATAAAACCGGCTATTACTCCAGCTGAAACCAGAATTACCAATGCCCAAATGGCTACGCCTAAATCTGCTGATGGATTAAAAAATGCCCTCTCTAACTCCTGACTGCCTTGAGCGGCTTGTTGAAGAATCAGAGATACCAGAGATAAAAGCCCCATTCCGGCAACCAGTCCAAAAAATCCTGCGAGTCCGGTAATCAAAACGGATTCGGATAGTACTAATCGGATAATGGAAAACGGTGAAGCACCAATTGCCTTTCTGATTCCTATTTCTTTAGTTCGCTCTTTTACCAGTATGATCATAATATTGCTGACTCCAACAATACCTGCTATAATGGTCATTACACCAATTACCCAAACAAACATTCTGATGCCGGCAAACACGCCTTGCGCTTGTTTAAATGATTCCAGCGTATTCCAAATACCAATAGCTTGTTTGTCTTCCGGAGCCACTCTGTGTCGTTCCATCAGCGTGTTTTGTACGGCTTCTTCAATTCGTTTATTCTCAGCAACGGTTAAAGCATTGGTGGCGATTGCCATTTCGCTTAAACGGTTGTTGCCATTGTAAACACGTTGCGTGGTGGATAATGGGATATATACTTTTTTCTCTTCACGATTCTCTGGATTCTTAAAAATACCTACGACCTTAAAAGGTACTCCACCAATGCGGATGTATTTACCCATTGGTTCTTCTTCTTTGAAGAGATGTGTTTTAACCGGTTCAGAAATAATTACGCATTTTCTGTATTCTTTAATATCCAGTTCGTTTATGTAACGTCCGTCGAGCATATCCACAATGGATATTTTTTTAAATTCAGGCATTACACCTTCAACTCGAAAGTCGCCATATTCATTTTTGTAGGTCACATCGTTATTACCCCAAATACTGAAACGACCGGAGAAGTTATCAATGTCGTCGGCAAACTGACGTTGAATAGTTGTGGCATCCTGATCAGTAAAACGAATACGACGTCCGGCTTTTAATCCATCATAAGCAACCTGAGTTCTGCGACTCCAAATCCACAAGGCATTTTTTGAAGTGCCCCTGAAATTGTTTTCCATGCCATTTTGCAATCCTTTTCCTGAGCCCAATAAAAGTATTAGCATGAAAATTCCCCATGCAACACTAAATCCGGTCATGATCGCTCTAAGCTTGTTCTGTCTGAGTGTAGAGAATATCTCTTGTAAATAATCAATCATCAGAAAAAAAATTAATTGTTTACAAAAATGGATTTACCTGCCTGTTGTTCTGCAAAATGAACATTGGTATGATTGGCTTCTATTAAGCCATCTTTCAATCGAATAACTCTTTGAGTCATGTCTGCAATATCATTTTCGTGAGTAACAATTATAACGGTGATACCGCTGTTGTTAACTTCTTTAAGTATATCCATTACTTCATATGAAGTTTGTGTGTCTAATGCACCTGTTGGCTCATCAGCTAATATAATTTTAGGATTAGATATCAGTGAGCGTGCAATAGCTATTCGTTGCTTCTGACCACCGGAAAGTTCGCTTGGTAGGTGTTCGCTCCATTCTCTTAGTCCAAGCTTTTCGAGCAAATCAAGAGCCATGCTATTTCTTTTCTTGCGACTAACTCCCTGATAGTATAAAGGAAGAGCAACATTTTCCATGGCATTCTTAAAAGAGATGAGGTTAAACGACTGAAAGATAAAACCAATGTACTGGTTGCGAAATGCAGCTGCCTTGCGCTCACTCATTTGTCGTATTAAAATATCATTTAAGTGATATTCACCTCTGTCGTAATTATCTAGGATGCCTAAAATGTTCAGAAGTGTAGATTTGCCCGATCCTGATGAGCCCATAATGGAAACCATCTCGCCTTGCTTAATATCAATGTCTAACCCTTTTAGCACATGAAGTGAGTTGCTGCCGGTTATGTAAGATTTGTGCAATTGATTAACACGAATGATGCTTTGACTCATAATATTTTTTTCAAAGATGAATAGAATTCAATGGATTTATTGTTAAAATACGTTATCAACTCTCGTGCCGAATAGTTTAAATAACATTAAATCAGAGTGTAAATACTTTTTAGGTAGTGGTGCATTATCGCTTATTAGGGCGAAAGTGTTCATATTCGGACGTTTTACCTATTTTACTTATTTTATATGGGACACTTGTAGTATTCAATAGGTTACAGTGTTCGTCTTGTTCGTATGCGGACATTTTCAAAGTGTTGGGTAAATGATAGGTTTTTATTCGTTTTTAGATTTTATTTTCGACCAAATGACTCTTTATTCGTATCATTAATAAACCGAAAAGCGATTGATGGAAATAAACCAGTTAATACATAAAAGCCAGAAAGGTGACCAAAATGCTTTTGGAAAGTTAGTGTTGATGATGGGAGATTATGTGTTTTCTGTTGTTTTTAGATTGGTAAACAATGAGTTAGAAGCGGAAGATATTGCGCAAAATGTATTTGTAAAAGCATGGCAAAATATTAACAAATACAATGAGGCAAAAGGAAAGTTTAGCACCTGGTTATATACAATAGCCACCCGAATAGCGTTAGATCATTTAAAAACAAACCATGCACAAATCAATTTGCCAAATACAATCGAATCGGATGATGATATTGAAAAAGATCTTGATCTGAAACTATTAGGAGAGTTACTAAACACTGCTACCGGGCATTTGTCGCCCCAACAAAAGTTAGTATTTGTATTGCGAGATTTGGAAGAGATGGATGTAGATGAAGTAGTTCAAATTACAGGGTACTCAGAGAAGAAGATTAAAGATAATCTTTATGTTGCACGCAAAAAGGTGAAAGAGGTGTTAAGTAAAATATTAAAAGTGGGATGATGAATAATTGGGAAGAAATAAAAAAACAACCTCGTTTAAGAGATGTGAATCGATTTCAGCAAAATGTATTAAAAGCCATTGAGGCCGATGAAAAGAATCATTCAAAAATGGTGTGGTGGCGTATTGCGGCATCAGTTATTGTTTTGTTGGCTGTGGGATCGTTTACGTGGTTAGAATTCGAAACTTATACGTTGCGAACCAATATTTTAGTATTAGATAATTATAGTAAAAAAGCACCTGAGCTTGATATGCAATGCCAATATCAGATAAACGACTTAATAGAAAGCCTTAAGAAAGCCGGATTTATTATAGATAGTCGTAAAAATGCCATTCAGTTTTCGCGGCAGGATGTTGAACAACTAAAAGATAATAACTCAGAGTATATATCAGATATAAAACAGTTTTTAGTTGTAGTCAAAGAAATTTACCCTACAAAATATGAGCAGTTTAGTGCGGGCGAAATGGTTGAGTTCAATGCCTGGCATTTGCAAAAAGATAGCCGTTTATGCGATTGGATTCGCTAACTACTAAAATCAGACAAATGAAAAAAATCAAATACATATTATTTGCACTTCTTCTATTAAGTAGTTGTGATGAGCCTGAACTAAGATATTTTACCCGGATTAATAATGATGGATCCGTTTATAAAAGAGTGACAGCTGTTGGTGACTCAGCAAAAGTTCATCGAAATCCCTTCTCTTTTGATGTTTCTGATGGTTGGGATGTAAGTTACTCAAAAGAAATAAATGAATCAGACACTGTTTTCTTTGCCATTGCTGAAAAAACATTTCCTTCTGTTGACGCCTCTTTCAATGTGTTTTATTCCCAGATTGATTCAGGCCAAAGAGAAAATATAAAGATAGATTATCATAAGAAGTATAGATGGTTCTACACTTTTCATGAATACAGTGAAACGTTTCTGCAACGATTCCCTTATCGACATTTTGATATAAGTGAATTTTTAAGTGAGGATGAACGAACTTATTTTCTGGAAGATGATACGACAGTTATAAACCATTTAAGTGGTAAAGAAAAAGATAACTGGATTGAAAATGGAGAGCTTCATTTGTGGGAGTTTATTTCAAAATCAATGTGTAGAGAGTATATTCGTTTGGTTGATTCTGCTGCTGTTTTAAATGGGTTTGATGTAATTAATAAAGACCAGACAAAGTTTCTTGATGAGATTTTCTATCATGTATTGGATGATGGGCCTGAGTTGAATGAGTTGACAGTAATAACAGATAGTTTATTGAATATTGATCGAATGGACAGGCTTTATAAGAAAGGATACTTTGATCAGTTTGAAGAAGAAGTGAATGATAGAATGCTGTTATTGCATTCTCGAAGTTATAAAATAGAATTTGAGTTACCCGGACTTGTTTATGATACCAATGCAGCCGAACTTGATAATGAAAATTTGAAATGGGAAATGGGAGCAGGTGAATTTCAGTATTGCGATAAAACGGTGTTTGGTTATTATCGAACCACCAATTGGTGGGCATTTATTGTTACTTTTGCAGTTGTAGTTATTGTCTTATGGCAAGCATTTATTCGTAAAAAGTAAGAATATGAAATCTGTTTTATTCGGTTTATTGATAGTATTGTTATTTCAGTCGTGTAAGAGTGATCCCCAAATTATTATAAAAACGGAGTTAGGAGAAATTGTATGCGACATATATATTAAGGATGCTCCCATTACTGCTGGCAACTTTCTAAAGTATGTGGATGAGGGGCGTTTTGAGGGGGCTACCTTTTATAGGGTTGTTACAATGGATAATCAACCGGATAATGATATTAAAATAGAAGTGGTGCAAGGAGGGTTGTATGATGATGTGCATCCAAACCACTTACCTCCTATAGAGCATGAAACAACGAAGCAAACAGGAATTCTACATAAAGATGGTGTATTTAGTATGGCTCGAAATGAACCAGGAACTGCACAAGCTGATTTTTTCTTTTGTATAGGCGATCAACCGGAATTGGATTTTGGTGGAAAGCGTAATCCAGATGGGCAAGGTTTTTCCGCCTTCGGGAAAGTTGTATCAGGGATGGATGTTCTTTTAAAGATTCACGAGCGTAAAAATGAAGAACAATACTTGATAAATCCGGTCAAGATTCTGGCAATTGAAAGAAATTGATAAATGCTTCTGAAATATTTTTGCCCCTAACCACCTCGTGTTTAATCCCGAAACACAAATTAACATACCTTACCTTCAAAAAGATTGGTTTTTGATTTGGACGTTCCAAA
>NZ_JAGUCO010000049.1 GCF_018271995.1 Carboxylicivirga linearis | reverse complement strand
TTGGTCGTGGTGTCGTGTCACGCGGTAGCGATGACAGGACGCTAGACAAAGGCGTCAGGACGAGCCAACCTAGCCATGCTTTATTCCAGCGTGTTGGGCTCTCGTGCTTTTATTTGTTATTATTCAGTAATTAATGAGTAATATTCATTCCTCCAATTATTTTAAAGCTAGGTTTTACCCATAAAAAACAATCAGACATATTTTCTGAGTCAAACGTGATTTTCATGCATTCTATATTATCTCTTTTCTCAATTTTTAGAGTTTCAATGTCATAAAAACGCCAATTGAACTTTAAGATGTTATTTTGTTCCCAAAAGATCTCAATGTCTCCATATGATGGTGAAATAATAATTTCAATTTTTTCTAAATCACTTTTAATAACGTAGGTCAGAATATTATAATAAAAAGGAACGTCAGAATCTTTATCTGCTTTTATAGGTTCCACTTCAAAGAAGCTCATTAATTCAAATTCTTCTGGTAATTCGTTCATTTTATGTTCCTTTTAGAATGGAGCCCAACGGTTGCTGGATGAAGTCGTGGCGCGTTAGTCGTGGTGTCGTGTCACCCGCTAGGGGGACTAAGACGGTAGACTAAAGTGTCAGGACGAGCCGACCGAGCCATGCTTTATTTCCAGCGGGTTGTGTTTAGTTCTTTATTTATCTATTAATCTCAATACAATTAATTGCGTAGGAGTTATCGTATAACCGTCCCAAATTCCAATTTCACCGATGGCATACAAGTTTTTTTCATAATGTTTCGGTTCATCAAATAAAGTCATTGCCTGATAATTCTCTTGAATACTAATAGTTCCGCGACCAAGTCCTTTATTCTGCTTTAATACAAATTCAAATTCTGTCTTGCTTTGTCGTTTTAATGAAATCAAAGATTCGTTTTTTGAGATTATGTCAAAGGAACTATATTTAATTTTCTCAGGTTTAACGTCAATCACTTTTATTCCCCATTGTTTCGTGTTGTCTGAAGGTAACGGGACTTTCCAGACCTTTATATTTAATATCTCCAAAAGGTCACTGTCAGAAATTAAGTCTTGGCTTGTTTTACAACCAAATAATGAAATCACAAATATAACTAGTAACGATAATCTCATAAGTTCACTTTTTTGAATTAAACACAACGGCAGTCTGTCTAAAAACCAATTAGGCAGCTATGCTTTTGTTTAAAAATAGGATTAAGTTTTGATAGTGAGAAAGGAATTGCACTTTTACATTCATTTCTTCCAGGTCTTGAATCTGGTGCATAAATGTGTTTCTTAGTGCTTTTTTGACTTGTTTTAAGAGTAAAAGAGGCCTTAATGCACCTATCAAAGCATCTATTCCTACAATACTGATTAATCGGCGCAGATTATAAGCTATCATTATCAGGCCAACATCAGCACTGGCTCTGGTGATTGACTTTTTTGTCATGATATGATCAAAGCCCCATTGACGTTTTATGGTACCATAAGGATGTTCAACAATGGCTTGCCGTCTTTTATAGAGTTTTGGGTTAGCTTCAATACGGGCTTTGTTTGCTGCTACATCAATGCTTCCGGTTACATACCGGATGATTCGACCATTATGCTTAGCACTGGTACACTTCGGCCTGGCGTTACATTCTTTACAGGCCGGTGTTCTGAATAACTGAAAATCGCCTCCACGAGAGGCTTTATGCCATTTACCATTGGTGGTCAAAGTTTGCCCCATAGGACAAGTATAAGAGTGTTGTTCTGAATCATATTTAAAATGCTCCAAATTATAAGCTGGATCAGGAGCCTGGGAGTTTTTAGGAAGTGCAGGTATAGCCACCATTACATCTACTCCTAACTTTGCTGCAGTAGCAAATTCGCTAGCCGTATGGTAGCCCTTATCATACAAGGCTGTGAAGTGATTATGACCAATGATACCAACAGCATTGGTAAGCATCAGGCCCATGGCTTTGCTGTCATTTTCATTAGTAACCGCATAGTCTATCGGCAGATTATGTTGGGCATCAACTGTGGTTTGTACATTATAAGCCACTTCTGTTATAATATTTCGAATGGCCAGTTGACGACTCTCCGGATCGGATGTGGAAATCTGTTTTTCTCCTGTTGCCTTCAATTCAGCTTCCAACTTATGGTACTTCTCTTTTCGCCCTTCTTGTTTATTAATCTCTTCCTGCAATTTCCTTTTTTTTGCTGAATCACCGTCTTCCTTAGCTAAGGCCTGGTTGTATTCATTCAGCTTGTTTTCGATGTATTGCAAGTGGCGATCAATCTTTTTCTGATTGAAGTTATTCTTCTTACTATTCTGTGCTCTGAGCTTGGTGCCATCTCCAGCCAATAGTTGACCTCCAATGAGATTGAAATACTTAGCTACCTTGACAGTTTCTTTGAATACTCCTTTGATAGCCTTGGGATTATCGCGTCTGAAATTGGCAATGGTGTTATGATCGGGCTTTAACTGCTTGAGCAACCACATTAATTCAATATTTCGATGACACTCTTTCTCTAAGCAACGAGATGAACGAATACGATTAAGATAGCCGTAAATAAAGAGTTTTAATAAATCGGCAGGGTGGTAGCACGGGCGCCCATTTTCACCAGCCGATAAATCAAATCCAAATTCTGCCAGGTTAAGACTTGACACAAATGCATCAATAAATCGAACCTCATTGTCAGCTTCTATGGCATCATCAAGTGTAAGGGTAAATAATTGGATTTGTGATCGATTTTGGCCTTGAATAAATTTCATAATTAAAGATACAAAAGATATCTTATAATTTCTGTCTTACTAAGGGTTTTTAGACAGTCTGACGGCCTGCCGCATGGTGCGTAAGGGAAATTTGACCTTACTAGCCTTTCAAATTGCGGTGAGCCGAAGCGTTGGGTTGGGTTTTATATTTTCATTTTTTTAAAGTCAAATCAACGATTTGGCGTTGTTTGCCGAAGCCGCAAAACTTTCAAATTGCTCTGCCTCCCTTATGCATTATGCGGTTTGTTGGCACCCGTTATTTATTATTTCTACCTCTGCTAAATTTACTTTTTGAGTCAGATATTGAAATATTTTCTTTTTGTCTTTAATGTTGTCCCGAAATCCACTAATCTCTACAATTTTCTCATTGTCAATGATTCTGATAACTGAGCGGTCAATTTCAATTTTGCTAAATGAACTGAAATTTTGTTTGGTGTTTTTATACAAATTCTTGACAACTAATACATTGTTCATGTATGATATTTGCATTGAATTTTCATATACCAATCCAGATATCAGAAAGATACCACTTAAGAAAATTCCAAAGTAATAATATTGATGTCCAGCAATCCATGGCTGAAATAGAAATACTGAAATTAGTAGCGATAATAAGAAACATGTAATTTGTATTGCAACGTCATTTATATTTCTAATTAATAGGTGAGTTTTTGTTAGCCTAATTCTTCTTTCCAACAAATACAAAAATGAAATAATAAAAGTGATAAACAGAGTCTCTCTCAAATATTCAAAGTTTTCAAGTTGGTCCTTGAATAAAATATGAAGAATTGTCCCTAATGTTATAAAGAAGCCAGGAAGTTTCATTGTTTATAAATCTTTAATGGGTGCCAACGTGAGCATAAGGGCAGTACGGTTTAAGTAACTACTTTTTATTGCGTATTGCACTTAGCAAATTAATTTTGAGTTCAATTTAAGCAAATAATTTCTCCACGAGAAATTAATTTGCGGTGTTACTTAAAAGCAGCTATCAATCGGCTGCAACCCGCACCCGTATTGACTTTATGCATTGTTGCCCGTAGTATTTTATCATTTTCTTAAATATCTTGAATAGGAACCTTTATTTCCATAACAAATCCATGGGTCAATATAAATATGGTCAATCTTGTTGTTTTCAAATTTCAATAGTATTTGAGTTGTCGATTGGTCAGTTCCACAATTTCCCTTTAATAATTGCTTGAACCAAATTTTGGATGGTCTGGATGAATGGCAGAAAATCATTGTTAAATTTTCAGAGCTACAATCAATATTTTCCATTCCTAGCTTTTCAAATAATTCATTTTTGGTCTGACCAACTTTAATTCCATTCATAAAGCTTAGTAAAGTGTCGCGAACAAATGCAGATTCCCAACGAAATTCATCATTGTCCTTTATTAATGAAATTAAATCTTTTGAGTTTTTTAAATAAACAAAATATGGAATATCATCGTCTATTTCCACATTATAAAATTTTGGATAATAATCTTGAAATAGCTTTTCATTCACTGGTGGAAAAAATTCATTTCCTAAATCGTCAAGCATTCCATTATTAAAAAATACAAATAGTGAATCTTTTACTTTTTCAATGGCTGATATTTCCGAAGTCAAAAGGTGATTGCTTATTAAACTGTCAGAAAGACTTTCTGATGGAAATATTCTTTCACCAACATATTTAAATTTTTGATTCGAAGTGTGAAATGAAAACGTGTCAATTGTGAATTCTTTCTGTTCTTCCGTTTGTTTTGATTTCATATTCTGTTGACATGAAACCATAAACAAAACAAGGTTTGAAATTAAAGCTATTCTTAAATATTTCATCAGTTTCTCGGTTTTTATATTACGGGCAACGTTGGCTGGATGAAGTCGTGGCGCGTTAGTCGTGGTGTCGTGTCACCCGATAGGGGGACTAAGACGGTAGACTAAGGTGTCAGGACGAGCAACGCGCGCTATGCTTTATTTCCAGCGTGTTAGCTGCTGGTTTTTCTATTCTTTCTATTTCGTTTTTTAGAATTATATTCTTCAAATACTCGGTCATAACATGGTGTCAACGTTGTAAAAATACCTTTCTCATAAGCTAATTTGTGGAGTTCAGGTAGTTTTTTAAATCGTTTTAATCTTTTTCTATCAGCACTTTTTAAGGATATGAAATCATAAATCCATTCATTCATCATTATGACATCTATTGTATCACATCCATCTTTTAATTCAATTGTTGTCCATTCCATGCCAACAAATGACAATAATAATTTTTTAGTCCCTAATGGTAATTCAAATTTGAATTGACCGTCAATGTTTGCCTTAGCAATTTCCACAGTGTCAATATTACAAATTGATACCATTGGAATATATTGTAAATCTTCATCTACAATTTGTCCATGTATTGTACGAGTCTGCCCATTTATATCGAGACTAATTATGACTAGTGTTGATATGATTAAAAGTATTCTCATTTTTTTTCAAACTTGCAGCTAACGGTTTGGCTATGCGCAGTGCGGAGTTTGAAAGCCGAAACTTTCAAACTTGCACAAACGGTAGCCAAAGCTGCGTTTTGTGTTTTTAAATTTATTCAACAAAAACGTCAAAGCGTAGCTTTGGCGGGCTAAAAGCACCGACCTTTCTTTTATTCCTTCAGCCCGCATTGCGTATAGGTTTTGTTGTGTGGCGTTTTTTATTTTTTACTATCAATAAGGTCGTCAGGATAAGTGGAAGAGAAATTCCCGCAATTAGAAGGACGTACTGGACAAGTCCAACTACAGCATAAACTCCAAATCCCCAATCAGTTCTCACTCTGTCCGCTTTTTTTAAAAACTCGTTGAGTTCTGTCGAGTTGTCCATATACCAATAACCCAATAGCATGGCAATACTCAGAACATAAAGTCCTACAATTTTGAGTTTCTTATTTCGTGAATTGGACATTTTTAATTTCTCCTTTTTCTATGTCAATTTCTACTCTGTAACAACTGAATGTATTTGCGAAAACCTTGTCTCCGTTTGTTGTAAATCCAACGTAGTTGTCCATTGAGTTATGGTTTTCGTACGGATAAGGCAAGAACCATTCAATTTCCATTTGTTGGTTAATGCAGTATAAGTTTGAGTTGTCACCATTTTCGTATTCGTAGTAATTTTCAACGACCAATATTTTCCCGTTTGATAGAACTTCAATCTCCTTAAATTCTGTCGAAATAGGCTTGTGTTCGGTCAAGTTTAAGTCCTTGTCGAAATGATATATTCTATTGTTTTTGAAGTCTATCGTCATCTTTTTTTCAAATGCCACACAACGGTTAACTAGGCGCTGAAATGGAAACTGATCTTATATGTGAATATAAGAGCGGTTTCTGTTTTTGCGTTTAGTGGGTGTTATAGGCTGT
>NZ_JAGUCO010000048.1 GCF_018271995.1 Carboxylicivirga linearis | reverse complement strand
TTTCGTACGCATAATTCTTATTTTCTTGCAGGTTTTTATATATCGCATCCTGCATATTGCTTTGTTTTTCCTTCATTGTTGTGATTTTTTAGTGATGAACTAATTCTTTTGGGTATAAAAAGCTACTGGACTTCTATTTTCAGAAACTCAGACCGACAAAAAGCAACGCATTAGCTATTAATACCAACTTAGAGCAATTCTGACTTACTTTTTAGCTATTTGGGCTTATGTTGCAGCTATTATCAATGAACTCAACACTTACTATCAACCAATTATTTTATAAGTCTCTTATAATGAAATTGATTTGAATGTACAGCCTTGATACTTTCAGTAAATATTGGGCAACACAAAAGCATTTGTCCGGTATTGTGCAGCTATGATATCCTTATAACAGTTATCCTTTGCGAACTATTACCTTACTCATCAGTAGCCTCTACCCAGTAGCCTTTGTTTAAAGTTGATTCCAAATCAATAATAGCCAGCTTTTCTTTTACCGGGTTGTATTTTACACTAAATGCAACTTCCTTAAAAGTAGTACCACAAACGACAGCTCTGAGTCTACTTTCAGAAGCTGATTCAGCAAAACGAGCTATTTCATTTATTGGGACGAAAAATATTTTCTCTTTCATTTTTTTAAATCGTTTAAACCAAAAACGGGTAACTATGGGCATTAACACCCATAGTTAAGGGTTACCTTATTCATCATCATCGTCCTCTTCTTCATCAAAGTCTTCCAGTTGTTCCATTATCTCCAGGATTGCTTCGCTGTCTTCCTGTGGGTCATATTCCACTCTAACAAGGAGTTCATTGTCATCATTTCTTCCGGTGATGAATCCTTCCAGTCCATACTCTTCCAATAGTTCAGCAAAATCAACACTAGAATCTGCCGGAACATTAAATGTTCTTGATTTCATTCTTTTAAAATTTTAGATTAATAAATATGTGATGGCTTTTTTGAAAGCCTTTATAATTCAGTGAAGTGGCTATTTCCTTCTATGTTTAAGGAATAGTTCTTCTTCCATTTGGCCAATATATTCATCGGTACTTTGAGGTTTTCGGCCTTTCATCCAGTCCTCGATTTCGGTGCGGATAAATACAAGTTTGCGACCACCATGCATGGGCTTGCGAAACGGAATTTTGCGGTCGTGAACTAACCTGTATAAGGTATTCTTCTTATACCCGGTCAAGTCAACCAGGTCTTCAATGGAAAGCGTGTCGCTTTTTGCTTTGGCAATGGGTTTAGGGCTTGTTGCAGATATCACTCTGCGTACAGTGTTTTCGATAATTTCAGAAAGCTCTGTTTGTTCTATAACGATTAGTTTCATACATCTGAATTTTATGGCAATACCAATAGATTACCTGTTTGCATTAAATTTTATTCGATTAATCAATGCAAAGATTAGATGATGAAAGCTCGGTTAGTTTTGAGTTAGGCTAACTCTTTGTAACTATCTAAATATGAATGAGAAAAATTTAACCCTAATTAGGCTAATCAGGAAAACCCTTCAAATGAAACAGTACATCTGCATCATTTTTAGCTATGTCAGCTACAATTTCTTTTAAGTTCGGATAGCTTCTGCCAATTTTTACTTTATTACCCATATCTTCCAAATCACGGTAATGATTATAGAATTGCAGTGTACTAATTCCAGGAAAACGATTTTTGGCAAAAGCTTCAATTTTAGCCTTGGGAAACCTGTCGTACTCATTTTTCACAAATGGAATTTCTCGTCCTGTTTGTTCCTGGATACGAATATACAAAGCATAGTATTTGGCATCATACTTTGGTGTTTCAGGCTCTTTTGCAGGCTCGCTTGTTGTTTTTGAAAGGTTCAAATTCATCTGCTGTATATCATTTAGATTCTTTATCAGCTTTTTTTGAGAACCTAACCATTGTTTTATTATTGAAGTGTATTCGTGTTTATAAGGATGTAAAAGTTCTTGCTCTTCATTTTTATTCTCCTGGATGGCACATTCGGTCAGAAACTCCATAATAGAATCTGAATCCCCTTTTCTCCAAAGGTCTTCGGTGCTAAATTCACATAAAGCAGTTTCTAAATGCGTGTGTAGTAATTCTTTTATCTTTTCTCGCGAAAGTTCTTTAGGAATCTTCGTGAAATGGGCTGATATATACCTGTTCAGTTTACCTTGGGGATAGAGTTCCAATACTGAAGCAATATCATGGATATGGATTTTTTCAACTCCTAACGGTTTAAAAGGAAAGATATCAGAAAAGCTGAGAACTTCATCATAGTAGTTATGGCAGGATATAATATCGTTCTTTCTAAGGATAAATTGAAGCAGTTGTTTGCTTTTGGGGCTAACAACACCATCTTGCTCAAAAAAGCCTATCAGGGTCTTCCAGTAGATTACGGTTCCTGCGATGGATGCAATACTGCGTTCCATGTAAACCATATATTCGGTTATCCTGTGTAACCAATCGTTTTTGTCAATATTTAGATAGACGAAAATGAATGTATTACCAATGTTTTGCATGGTTTTTAGAATCTCTTCTGAAACGTCATTTTCTGTAAGGTTACATGTTGTGTAACCAAAATCACACTGGCCGATAGTCTGGTTTACATCAAAAAATATCTTCTGCCAATCGCTTTCCCGCTCTTCATCTTCAATTGTAGCTTTCAGAAGTCCGTTATCATGTAGAATATCGAAATGCGCTTCTTCCGGTATATCGATAAAAGTTTTTGGTTTAAATCCGTCTGATTTAATATATACTGCTCTTTCTGCCATTTTTATTTTCATTATAATACTTCCGCTGCTTTGTCTATAACATCTGTTTTTAAACTATCAAGGTACACCTTGGTAGTTTCCAGTTTTTTGTGTCCCATGACCTGAGAAATGACATTTTCAGGCACATTGTTTTCTTGTAACTGCATAGCCATTGTATGCCTTGATACATAACCTGTCAAACGAAAATCTATTTCTAATTCTGTTGCCAGCTTTTTTAAATATTCGTTATACCATCGTTGGAGCATTCCAACATGATTATAATGTTCAAGTGGAGTCGGTTTTTCTTTAGTGACGACCGGGAGTAGATAGTCTCCAATAGGTTCTCGATATTGATTCATAGCTTGCATTGTTCCTTCAATCTCAGGAGTAATGCGAATACTGATTGGTTTTGAATTCCGGGTGTTACGGGTTTTCTGACGACGATAAACGATGTAAGTACCTTTCTCCAGATAAACCACATTTGATTGTTTCAGGTTAGCCAAATCAATGTATGACATACCATAGGTGTAATAGGAAAACAAGAACAGTTGCCTTGCAAATTCCTGTTGCGGAACTTGAGAGGGTGTATCTTTTAGCTTTTGTAAGTATTCTGTTGGAAGGTATCGTTTGATGGTTTCCTCTTTTAATTCTGAAACATTAAAAAGGTTATTTTCAAATGGAAAATTAGTTTTTGTCGCTGCACCATCACGAATAGCTCTTACAAAGATGGCTTTCACGGATTTCAGGTAACCAAAACGTGTATTGCCTCCGCATCCTCTTTTAATAAGCCAGTTGTTGAAATCATTCACATAAGCCAAATCAACTTCAACAAAAAGCCTGTCATGCAGTTTTTTATCAAATTGTTGCCAAACCCGAAGTGTCTTTTCATAACTCTTCGCAGTGCCGATGTGCCTTGTATCAAGCATTGTCTTAATAAAGCTTTCAAGAAAGGGTTTTACTTTTCCCTGTACAATGCGATTAAGAAAGCTATCCTTAAATTGTTTCAGGGTCCAGTCTATATGCTCTTTTTCATATTCATAAATAATATCCAAAGCACGTTGGTTATAGCGTTCCAAAAGAGCATTTTCTTTTATGCGCTTCTCATTAGCTTCACGCTTTTCTGCTATTCTTAATCCTTTATATACCACAAGGCGTTCCTGATGTTCATCCCAAAACTCTTCGGTACTGGATATATTTAATGAAATAAACTGACGTTTACCATATTTGGTGACAACCATCATAATAGCATATTCTCCGTTTTGAAGTCTTCTATCGGTGCGTAATTTGAATCTATGGTATCTTTTGCTCATTTTCTTTGGATATTAATGGTGAATGCTTTATAAAACCTTAACTGCTTCATCTATGACACTTGTATCCAAACTGTCAAGATAAACCTTGGTCGTTTCCAGTTTCTTATGTCCTAACATTTGAGAGATTACGTGTTCGGGAATATGATTCTCCTGCAATTGCATGGCAGCCGTATGCCTTGCGACATAACTGGTAAGTTTCATTTTGATATCAAACTCATCAGCCAGTCGTTGCAGGTTTTTGTTATGTTGTCGTAGTATGATTTCGATATGCCTGGACAGTGTTGAAAAATTATCCTTGTGCATCGTTACTATTGGCAATAAATAATCCTCAATGTTTTTTTTATGGTCTGTAATAGCTTTAAGCGTTTGCCGAATGTTATCTGTTATTTTAATGCTTATAGGGGAACTTTTCTTCTCTTGTGTTTTGAGGCGTTTATAGATGATGTATTCTCCGGAATTGTATTTTACAATGTTGCTGGTTTTTAATACCGCCATATCTTTAAAAGAAATTCCATAACAGTAATAAGAGAACAAGAATAATAGTCGGGCATATTCATTCTGAGGGTTATCGGATTTTTGATTCTTCAGCTTCTCAAGAAATTCAGTAGGCAAATACCTTTTTTCTGTTTCCCGATGAAGAGCATATACTTGAAAACCATCCCTGCCAAAAGGATAGTTTTCTCTATAGGCTTGTCTGTTCTTTATTGCCCTGTTATAAATTGCACGTAGCCTTTTAATATGTTCTTCTCTTGTATTGGATGATATACCGTCTTTTTCCATCCATTGATTAAAACGCTCAACGTAATTAACATCAACATCATTAAAACTTAGATTGCATAAATCAGGAGAGAATTTCAAAAGTTTTCGATGCAGGCAATAGAAGGTATTGGCAGTTCCGTATCGGTGTGTTTCTTTCAAAGTTTGAATATGTTCTATCAGAAAAGGTTCGACTTTACCTTTTGCAGGTTGCCTTTTTATTTTTTCCTTGTATTGAGATGGTGTCCAATGGGTATTATTTTCTCTCTCATAGTCATATTCTATTACCATTGCTCGATTTGCGTAATCATCGATTTTGGCATTGACCTCTTTACGTTTTTGGTTTTCTGCTTTTTCAGTTTTGTCGCTACAGTTATCCAAAATAATCAAGCGTTCGTTATCACTATCCCAATGCTCAGGACAAACCGATATTTTTAATGAGATAAACTGACGTTTCCGGTTTTTGGTAATAACCATTATTACAGGACAAGCTCCATTCTCATCTAATCGGTCTGTTCTTAGCTTGAATCTGTGATATTTTTTCATAGAAGTCTACTTTTTCAATACCTGATTTTGTTTCGTTTTATTACCTTTTGGTTACACATTTGTTCCATATATTACCCAAAATAGATACAAATTGTTACAAATAATGAGATTTTAAAAACGCTGTAACCCTCTACAAATATAGTATTAATCAATTAAATACAAAATAAGCATATATGTACAGTGGGCACAGATTGGGACACGAATGTGCAAAACAAACCTGTAACCATCTCCCCACAACAAGCAGCCGATATTGAAGCCAATAACGCAAAACGTAGTTATCCGCAAGTTGATGAAGACAAGCTTTCAGGCATAGAAGAAAATGCAACTGCCGGGGCTGATTGGGAAACGAATATTGCCAATAAGCCAACCACTATTTCAGAGGAACAAGCTACCGCTATCGAGGCGAACACGGCAAAACGTTCTTATCCCGAAACGGATGAAAACAAATTGGCAGGGATTGAAGAAGGTGCAACTGTTGGAGGTGATTGGGAAACCAATATTCAGAATAAACCTGTTACCATATCGGCAGAACAGGCAGCAGCTATTGAGGCAAATACCGAAAAGCGTAGCTACCCACAAGCCGATGAAGATAAGCTTTCGGGCATAGAAGAAAATGCAACTGCCGGGGCAGATTGGGAGACAAATATTGCTAATAAACCTACTACTATTTCAGAGGAACAGGCAACCGCAATTGAAGCAAACACGGCAAAACGTTCTTATCCCGAAGCCGATGAAACCAAACTTGGAGGAATCGAAGAAGGTGCTACTGTTGGAGCTGATTGGGAAACCAATATTCAGAATAAACCTGCTACCATTTCAGCAGAACAGGCAGCAGCCATTGAAACCAATGCCCAAAAACGAAGCTACCCACAAGCTGACCAGGACAAACTTTCGGGCATTGAAGAAAACGCCACAGCCGGAGCTGATTGGGATACGAATATCGCCAATAAGCCAACTACCATAACAGCGGAACAAGCCACTGCTATTGAAGCGAACACAGCAAAACGCACTTATCCCGAAGCGGATGAAACCAAGCTTGGAGGAATCGAAGAAGGTGCTACTGTTGGAGCTGATTGGGACACCAATATTCAGAATAAACCGACAACTATTTCTGTAGAACAGGCAGCAGCCATTGAAGCCAATAATGCTAAACGCAGTTACCCACAAGCAGATGAAGACAAGCTTTCGGGTATTGAAGAAAATGCCACCGTTGGGGCTGATTGGGATGTCAACTTACAGAACATTCCTGATTTCCTGAAAAAGTTCTTACAGGTGTATGCCGATTCCGGCATTTTCTCAGGTGAAGATTGGGAAGCAAAGCTGGCTGAGATACTGAACTTCCAAATCAACTTTATGAAAAACTTCGTGGATGCCGATGTGGATAGCCTTTCGGTAGATGTTGCAGGAAACAACCTGAAGCTCACTTTCAAAGACGAAACAGACAAAACCATTACACTCCAATAATTATGAAAGCATTAGTAATAGCAAGCCTTTTCACGGCATTTATAGCATTGGTAGTTTATCTAACCTCAATCATAGCGGTTCATGGCATCCGCAAATCCATTTCCGATAGCAATTACTTTTTACGCAAACCCTACAAGCTTGTATTTGAGATAGTGATGTGGGTTTGTGGGCTGGCCATCATCATAACAGGTCTTTTCATTAAAGAATCTGCCGATTATTGGGTTGTCGGAGGCGGTATCGGAATCTTCTTAGTCGGTGTATTCTCCGACTTTAAGCGAAACCTGTTTATCCGCATTGCTCATTATATATCGGCAATTGGCGGTTTTACACTCCTTGGATTAAGCTATTATTTCAGTTTTGGAAATATCGAATACACTATCATTATTGCTATTTCGGCTTTGATTGCAACAGGCTTTGCCGATAAGCGAATTTGGTGTTTAGAGCTGACAATGGCAGCAGAAATATTCATAGGTCTTTTCTATTTGGCTCACACAATCATGTAGTTCTGGTTTGTTCATGGATAAAAAGGGCTACATATCAAGGATTCGTGAGGATTTAAAAGGCG
>NZ_JAGUCO010000047.1 GCF_018271995.1 Carboxylicivirga linearis | reverse complement strand
TATGAGCAATGGATGGTGACACAAAATCTTTCAATGTCATCAATCAATACTTATATGGCTTCGACAAGGACAATATTCAAGATTGCTCAACGTGAGGGTGCAATATCAAAAGATTACTACCCTTTTGGTGAAGGTGGTTACAAACTTCCATCAAGTCAAAACGTGAAAAGAGCTTTGAAAATGAATGAAATTGAAAAAATATATAACTACGAATGTAAGGAGTTTTCATATCGTGACGAAGCTAAAGATTTATGGCTATTTAGTTACCTTTTAAATGGGGCTAATATGAACGATATTATCAGATTAAAGTATAAGAATGTTGATGATGAATTCATAACATTTGTTCGTAGAAAAACCAGAAAAACTAGCAAATCATCTAAGCCAATAAGTGTTGCTTATACTGATGATTTAAGAAGACTAATTGACAAGTGGGGGAATAAAGACCGTTCTCCGGAAAACTATATATTTCGTTTCATAAATGAAGATATGACCGAAAAACAGATTAGGCGATGTTTGGATAGACTAATCAAAAGAACAAATGACCACATGAAGAAAATTGCATCTGAGGTTGGTATTGAAAAAACAGTTACTACCTACACAGCAAGACATAGTTTTTCGACTGTATTAAAACGTTCAGGTGTTTCTACTGAATATATAGGAGAAAGCTTGGGACATAATAATCTTAGAACTACAGAGCTTTACCTTGATAGCTTTGAAGATGAAACTAAAAAAGAAGTGGCTAAACACTTAACGGCATTCGGGAAAGTAAAAGCCTAATCTACTTTAAGCAGATTTAGGCTCTTCATTTTCAGAAATAAATAATTCAAATATCGAATCTCCTACACCAACATTGTTTGCGAAATCACAGTACTTTTCACATTCAACATCATAGTTACGACTAAGGAAACCATGTTTAAATCTATATTTTTGCTCACCATAATATTCAGGTTCAACAAGGTCTGCTACTAAAGCCATGAAATGTAACACCTCCATTGACGCCAGATTAAAACTGAATGGAGAAATATTTTCACGATTCTTCAAGTGATGATTATCCGGTAAACCTTGAATATACGATGTATCTTCAAGAAGCCCTTGCTTTTCCAATTCAACATCCGAAGAATGATAAGCATTTAAACAATGTAAACAGGGTCTTCCCGGTGTTACTGTATGAACCGTCCAATCCGCAAAGTTTAGCTTTTTACTATCATCAAATTCAATACTAATACCTCCATCAATTACCGGAATGAGATGTGCATAAGCGATATGGTTTAGAATATATCTACCCCAAGGCTTATCAACACAGCTAAAAAGAACATCACAATCAAGTGATAAACGATAGGCAACTTCATTAGCTATATGTTTATCAGCTATTTCGATTTCTAAGTTGTTTGAGGTTGATGATTTTTCAATGTTTCTTTTTATGACATCAATTTTTCGCTCCCCTATATCATCTTTAAATACACCGCACAATCTGTCAAGATTATGTTCTTCAACGGTATCATAATCTATTAAAACAAACTTGGAAATTCCCATTCTTGCAAGCATCTCACAGACAACTGAACCAACACTACCAAGTCCTATAACACCAACTCTTAGGCGAGTAATATCATCATTTTGTTCTTCGCCCCACACATTTACAGTTCTGATTGTTTGTCCGTTCGGTTTAATTGCAGGTAGAATTTTATCATTAAAAAATGGTTGAAGTTTTTTTCCTACAACTTTAACGGATTCTGACCATTTGTAAATTATATCTTCGTCTTCACCATAATACCAAATCCTGGAACTCCAATATCCATCATTTCCTAAAGTCATTCCAACGAAAGGCAGTTCGGTTGTAGAAAAAGCATTTACAAATGTCTTCATTTCAGTCGATTTATCATCATCACTCATGCCTTGCCATCCAAATGAAATAGGATGACTATGCAATAATGCAACACCATAGCCTTTCTTCAATGCAATTCTACAAACTCGTAACAGATATTCGTAATTATAACTTACGTTGCCATGAACATTTCTATCTCCCTTCTCTGGAAATATAACCTCTTTGATGATTGCGGTGAATTTATTTTTGCCTTCAGAAGGAATCCATAAGGCAAAAGTTAAATCCTCTTGTCCATCCTCTCTTAATAGATGTTGCTTTAAGGTTGCATCAATAGGTTCACTTAAAGCACAGCTAAAACTCTTTTGCTTAAATATTTTTAAATATTCCATTTATTTGTGACATTAAATCTTTTGTTGGATTTTCAGCAGAAAGATTAAATCGAAAACTCCAATATCTCCACTCATTTCCAAGATTACTATTAATAATATTTCGTTTTCCTGCTATCGTATCTTTACAATCAAGAAGGTGAGGATTAGATTTTACGTGAATACTAGCTCCAGCAGTTCTTGGGTAATCTTTTGGGACAGGAATAGCTAACGCAATTCCTTGTCCTTTAAAGATTCCAAACTGAATTTCATATTCAGTAATAGCAACATAATCCATCCCTTTGCTATCGGTCAAATACTCAACGGAATAATCATCTGAGATTAAATCATTGTATAATCTCTCTTTCCCATAAACACTCATGAGACTGGATTAGGTTTTTTACTAAAAATGGAAAAGTGCATCCCATTTTTCATCTCAATAACCTGTTCGAGGTCATTTAACTCATCTAAATCATGTCCTTGCTTTAATACAAGAACATTTTCTTGTGGATTGTAACCACCATTGTCAACAAGTATTTGCTTTACTGTTAACTGTGTTTCAGAAGTTTCAAACTTCTTCTTCTCAATAAAAAAAACGGTTTTGTCGTTCATCTTAAAAAAATTAAATGTTAATATTTATTTACCTTTTGAGTCTTTTCTGTTACTCCTAACATGAGGTTTAACCTCTATTTTCTTTCCGTTGACAACTTTTGTGTAACCGGGTATGCGATTGAACTTGCGTCCACTAGAATCTTTTGCCATATTTTTCTATATATTACTGTTTATTACTAGCTTTACTGATTAATGCTAATGGGAAATAAAAAATTGCCATTAGCAAGGCAATTTTTTTAAAGTTTTTAGCATTACATTATAAGTGAGTAGTTTGGAACAGTTAAAAATCACTTCCGATTATGACAATATTGAATGGGAAAAAGTCATTAAAGTATTAATGGCTTATGCCTATGTTTTAATTGGAGATAATAATGAGATGGAAAAATCAAGAGCAGACCTCGCTTATGATTATACTATGGAAGCAATATCCAAATATTTGAGCGATAAGTCTAAATTCGATTCTTCAAGGAATCCGGATTTAATAAGCTTTTTAAAATACAATTATCTTCGTCAAATTATTTCAAATGGCAAAACTAGTGGGAAGTACAAATATGAGGATAGCTATGAAGATGTTAATGATAGCAGTGCTATTTCAAAGGAAACATTCATTAAGGACTACTATCTGGAAGAGCATATTGATGTAAATTCAATTGTTCTTCAAATTGAAGAAACATTAGCTACGGATAATGAACTATTACCCTTATTTAAGTGTAAGTATTATGAAGATTCTAAGCGTTCTGAAATTTGTGATGATTTATCAATTTCATCGCAGGAGTATGACAATAGAATGAAAAGATTAAGACGAATAGTTAAAAATATCACTCAAACGGCAAATGGTCATGAATAAAAAAGATAATAAAGAGCGATACGTGTCTTTAATACATGATATTGCTGAATCGGTTAGTTATAATGAGGAGTCTGCTGATTTATTTTTTGCGGAAGAAGGAATAGATATTGATAAATATATCGCAAAAGGATTAGGTCAAATAGAATCATTAACAAAAAAAAATGATTCAAGAAAATTAACTCCTAAGAGTAAATCATCTTCTAAGAGTAATTTATATTTCAAAAGAGCTGTTTTAGCTGCCGAGATAGCATCTCAGCTACACAATGAACCAACTTTTGGGCATGTCAAATTTCAAAAATTGGTTTATTTAGGAGAACAAATTTGTGAGTTAAAAGCTGATGAATACTATTCAAAACAAGCTGCTGGCCCTTACGATAGAAAATTTATGCATAGTATTGACAGTCAGTTTAAACGCCAAAAATGGTTTGAAGTAAAAGTTGAAAAGAAAGGAAGGTATTCAAAATACAATTATTGCCCACTTGAAAGTGTTGAGAAATATAAGCAGTATTATAACAACTATTTTTCAATTTTTGATAAAGAAATTCAATGGCTCATTAGCACTTTTAAAAAGCAAAAGACTGACGATGTAGAATTGATAGCAACCCTATTTTATTGTTGGAAAGAGATTAAAGAATCACCTGAGATTTTCTCTGAAAAACTATTAATTGAGAGGTTTTATAAGTGGTCTAAAGAAAAAAGCAAATTTCCACAAAGTAGTGTAGAAAAAGGCATCAATTGGATGAGAGAAAATAAGCTCGTGCCTATATCGGAATAAATACTTACCAAATAGTAAATTTCGGGAGAGGTGATATTTATACTTCAAATTCAATCGAGCTAATCCGCTTTAACCATCCTTCAAGGAATAAATGATTTTTGCCTTTCTTGGCAATCTTGTGGTAATAGCGGATTCGAGCTTTTTTGATTTCCCAAAATAGTTCCTTTGGTTGGCAATTTGCAATCGCTTCAAGTGTCATTTTACCAATAATACCATCCATCTTCAAGTCTGCATCAAAGAATTGGTTTAATACACGTTGAACGCCTCTGGCTCCCCATACTCCACTATTAACACACCAGTCAAAAATGATTTCTTGTAGTGAACCATTGGAGATTTCATCAATTTTAAACCTTTTGTAAAAGGTCTGCTGATAAAAATACTTTACAAGCTGTGTCAATTGAGGAACATCAATCTTAAAGTTCCAAGGTATTTCACCGTAGGTTTCTTTGTAGGCATCAATATATTGCCAACCTTCCCAATCGGGATGTAAAATCCGGGCAACACCCATGTAGGTTTCCCCACCTCGGTCGCCTTCTACGTTGGCATAATAGCCTTCGTGTTTGATTACGCCATCAAACAACTCATCAAATGTTTTCATTTTTTACGTCTGTTTTTAAGTTTGACATCGTTAACTCCTGATATTGCACCACCGAAAAGAAAATCAATAATGGTGCTTAGTTTGGTGGATATTCCACCGTTGATACTGCTTACAAATGCAATTTGCCAATCATCAAGCTGAATAGTATCGAAAATGAAGTAGTTCAGCATTACGAAAGTCAATGCACACCATGCAATCAAGAAGAAAATTGCAAAGGCTTTTTGAAGCCAACTGTCTTTTTGATACATCTCCCTGGCCGAACTCCTATCAGCTACTGCCATCTTAAAGAGTTCCATTTTCCCCTGGAGCTTTTCTTCCTGAGTGGTGAATATTTCATCTATGAGCTTCGTTCCCTCTTTTAAGGTTTCCGCAGCTCCGGCATTGATAACCTTTCCAAATATCTTTCTCATCGTTCTACAAATTTTAATATGGTATCGAGCTTCTCGTTGAGTTGTTTAATGGTTTGGTGAAATAGTTCCTTGCTCACATAAATCTCCTTGGAGCTGTCCCTTAAATCAGATATTCGTTTATGCAGTACCGTAAACTTGTTTTCGCATGAAGCAAGCTCTTTAGTCAAGTGCTGAATATCCTTTTCCAACAAATCGGTTTTAGCATCCACCGTTTCTTTTGTGGCGTTCTTTGAAATGGCATTGCGGATGATGAAAGAAACTACACCAACGATAAGCGAACTGAAAGCTCCAATTATCAGCCAATAGAATTTAATTGTCATTTCTTCCATGCTAAAAGATTTTAATGGTTTCTGTACTACCCTCCGGAAAGCGGTTTTTCTCCATTGTTGCACTTTGGTTTTCGATGTGCATAATGGCATCCACAATATGCTCCCACTTAGTTCCGCCTTTGGAGCTTCCATCTCGGTTTGCCTGATTGATGATTACAAATGAGGTGTTTGGGAACTGCTTCTTCAGCTCTTTAAATTCCTCGTTGGAAATATCGGTTGTTTGGGTACTGTCGATAAATACCACATCGTAATCTTTGAATAACTTCGGATTGTAGTCCTCGATGATTCCTATTGGGCTGTTAATTCCGAGCCTTATCACTTTCTCCTGCATCGTTCCTTTTGCACCCTCTTCATTGGCGACATACAGGACTTTGTAACCGTATTGCTTTACCAATTCATCGGCAAACATCAAGGCTACGGTACTTTTGCCATGAAAGCGTGAGCCGTAAATCATTATATAGAATGGGATATACAGCTTGCCTAAGAGCTTGCCGAACTTTCCCCTGATAGAGATGGTCTTGAAATTCATTTTGGCAAGGTCGTTTGCCAAAACAACCTGGTCAGATGCGATGACTGTGGTTCTTGTGGTGCCGGGATTGAATGCCCTGTATGGTGAGCCACTACTTTTGGGCATAGAAGTAGTGGCATTTACTTTCCCAATCCGGCAATGCCCTGTAAACCTTTTAGCTGAACATTGGTAACAAGCAGCTTGTCACTCTCCAGATAATCGTGTAAATGCTTTTGAACGTTTTTAACCTGTTCAAATTCTTTGTCGGCTTTATCAACCTTACCGTTTTTTAATGAGTTGGTAACTGTGGTTAGCAAGCGTTGGGCTTTTGTCTTTGTGATATTGCCATACAGATTGATAAACCTTTTAATCAATGCAACTGCCGGAGTAACACCGTAGTCATCCACAATCTTTTTCAGTTTCGTGTATAAGGAATCAGGAACTTCAAACTTGCAAGTACCATTCATATCCTTGTAAGTTTTGATAAGGTCATTGCTGATACTTTTTATTTCAGAGGCATACTTGCTTGTTTTACGGATAGTCTTTTCGGTAGCAGCCTTTTGAATAACCTTGTACAAAAGCGATACCTGACGTTCTGTTACCTTCTTATTGTGGAAGTTCAGATAACGTCTGATTACCTTAATCTCCAACGGCATCAAATCAACCTCGATGGGTTTTCGTTGTGCTTTTTTTTGTGCTGTCGTTTTCTTTGTGGTAGTCCGTTTTGGTGCAGCTTTCTTTGTCACATTTTTTGTCGATTTTTGTGACGAAGCGGTCTTCTTCTTCGCTGGTGCTTTCTTAGGTGCAGGACTTTTCTTTCCTGAATCCTTTAGGTAAGGTTCAACGATTTTGAAATGATTATCAAGCATCTCTTTTATGTCCTTATCCTCATTGTAGAAATCGGCAAATGAATCGAACTCTTTATGTGCTTCCTGTGCTGCTTCCGGCAACTTTTTGAAGTCAATATTTTTGGTGGCTTCCTTGTAGTTTTTAACTGTAAGTTTCATATCACGATATTTTTAATTGTTTCTGTTTAATGCGAATTGCTTTAGCCCTGATTTTGGCAAGTTTCAGTTTGCGCTCTTTGCCCACTATTACACCTTTATTCACGCTACCTTTTTCGGTCAGGTCGATGTACTCATCGGCACGTTTATCAGTAAATGCCTCAAATGATTTAATGGATAAATGCTCCTTGATGGCATAAATCAGGTTATCAAAGCACTTGTTGATGTAAATGCGTTCCTGACCTTGCGGATAAA
>NZ_JAGUCO010000046.1 GCF_018271995.1 Carboxylicivirga linearis | reverse complement strand
TACTTTTATTACTATTTATTACCATGTTCTACATTCCTTTTGAAATTGCATTCTATTTCTCTATAATTGAATCAGAAAAATGCAAAAATGACTCATTAAAATGATATTTAGAAGAACGATATTGAAACAAGATTTGGCCATTAAATTATATCCACAAAGCTCAAATATAAATGCAGCGATGCAGCTACTCAGGAAAGAAATAAAACTGTCTCCGGAATTAAATAACCGACTTGATCTGTTGACAAGAAATAAACGAGCACATTATTATACACACAAAGAGTTGGAGGTGATCCTGGAACATTTTGGTATCAGTCAGGAAGAATTTGAGTTGTTATAAGAACTTCTTTTGGGAAATCATGGCAAAATGTACTGAAAAACTTGCGAAAACAGGCTCAAAAGAACTATCTATAACAATAAACAGATAGCTTTTGAGTGCTTCTTTATGCTTCAGAGTACTTTCATAGTATATACAGACTATATCCAGAATATATTGCACTTGCTTTTATAAGCTTTGTCCATTTTGTAAGGTATAATTAGAGTGCTTTTTGAATGCTTGCGAAATTTATGAGGGTACATTTAGGATGCTTTTCTCAGTATCAATAGTGCTTGACATAAATCTCCACCAATATGAAAACAACAGCTATTATTAAATGGTGAAAATGCTTCATTTATGGGAGTATATTTTAAATGCTTTTAAGGTGATTTTTAGAGTTTGTAGAGTATGAAGACAAAAAAAATGTTCTATCTGGTAGTGATTGGCATAGCAGTGTCCGAAATTGGCACAGCTGTAAGTCGTTAACTTTGTGATTAATAATATAATTTTACAGCCATCAAAATGAAGTAGAATAATATTAAACGCAATAGGATGATATTACCCCGAACAATATTAAAACAAGATTTAGCTAAAAAACTATACCCACAAAGTTCAAATACAACTTCTGCCATGCAATTCTTAAGGAAAGAAATAAAACAATCACCAGAATTAACTTCCAAACTCGATTTATTAGCCAGAAATAGGAGAGCACATTATTATACACACAAGCAGTTGGAGATTATTCTGGAACATTTGGATATCAGCAAGGAAGAGTTTGTAGGATTGTAATTGCATCTAAAATACCCGTTCGGGTATAATTTGTAACCATATTGGTCTATTTATACCCGATAGGGTACAAACGATTCATCTCATATACATGATACATTTAAGGAGAAAGCATAATTAAATACTGCAACAAACCAATTCTGAAGCATTTTTAGTATATATCTATGTATCATTTTTAGTATATAACCACTAGCAGCCTCTTTATCACAAAATAGAAGACAACTCAAAGCAGTAGTTCATACCAAAGTGATATAAAAAGTAATTATTTTTCACGATACAACATAAAATGTAATCGTTTTTCACAAGAAGTAATTGTTTTTCATATTATCTTAGTAACCAAAATTCACACTAAAGAGGCATGAGTAATCGTTTTTCACAAAAGGTAAGCATTTTTCACGGTCAAACACTTCCTGAAGAGGGAATCTTAGCTGGCTATGCTTTATTACTTCAAGAACTAGAAGAAAATACAAATATCACATTGCCTCTTCCAAGGCAACTTTCCATCATTACAGATAAACATCAAAGATATAATACAGAAAATTGGCAAGTGTTTACCAAAAGACACAAACCCAATGACAATCTAATTAGTCATATTGTTTTTGCTTTAAAACACGAAGGAATCGATTTATTAATTCTAAAGTCAATATTTCAATATATTGGTGAAAAGCAAATTACAGAATTTATACTAAGTGAACCAACCGGACAATACGCTAGAAAAATTTGGTTCTTATACGAATGGCTATTAGGAGTTAAACTTGATATACCTGATTTAAAAAAAGGCACTTATGCTGAATTAATAAATCCCAGCCAGCAGTATCCTGGACCTACAGAAAACTCTACCAGACATCGAATAAAAAATAACTTACCTGGCACACCTGAATTTTGCCCTTTGATTAGAAAAAGCGAAAAACTAGAAGAATATATCGCTTCTAATATTAGAGAGTCAATTGATAACGGACTGGACAATAGGGATAAGGATCTTATAAAAAGAACAGCTGCATTCCTGCTATTAAAAGATTCAAAGGCCTCCTTTGCCATAGAAGGAGAATATCCTCCAAATATGAGAGCTAGAAATTGGGGTAAAGCAATAGGACAAGCTGGCAAAAAACCTTTGACTCTATCTGAAATAGAACGCCTTCAGCATGTTGTTATTGGCTCAAAGAAATTAAAAAACATGGGTATAAGGCAAGGAGAAGGCTTTATTGGAGAACATGATCGTGAAACGTTTTCACCTATACCCGATCACATATCTGCTAAAGCAAAGGATCTCAACTCATTGATGAATGGATTATTAAACACTAACAATCTTCTTCAGAATAGCACCTACGATCCAATACTTACGGCTACAACTATTGCATTTGGGTTTGTATTTATCCATCCGCTTTCTGATGGAAATGGAAGGATACACAGGTATTTAATACATCATATTTTGACATGGATGGGCTATACAAAACGAGATATGATATTCCCTGTTTCATCTGCCATTTTAAATAGGATAAGTGATTACCAGGATGTATTAGAAGATTTTTCATCTCAAAGAATCGATTTAATTGAGTGGGAGCCTACGTCCGATCATAATATAAAAATATTAAATGATACCGCTGATTTGTATCGTTACTTTGATTTAACGCCTCAGGCGGAATTTCTTTACGAATGTGTTGAAGAAACAATTAATAAGATTATTCCAGACGAAATCAATTACCTGGAAAAGTATGATAATTTAACGAATAGAATTAACTCTTTCTATAATCTACCAAACTCAAAAGTAGACCTACTTATTAAGCTATTAAATCAAAGTAATGGAAGATTATCTAAGAAAAAGAAAGAAAATCATTTTGATGAACTTACAGATGAAGATATTGCCATTATTGAGGAGTATTATCAGGAGATATTTATAAGCTGAGTTTGATTTTCTTTCAACTGCATATTTTTTGGACATTTAACCGGACTCTATTTAAAAGGTTATCACCAATCCAATATAAAACATTATATTTGAGCAATAGAGGTCATTACAGAGCATGTAAAAACAGTCGTGTTTTGAACCTTGTGCCGAGGACTTACCGAGGACTTTAAATTACACCGACATAAAGCACTGAGAATAGGCAAAATAGATCTATAGTTCGTTTTCCTCTCTCTCCGCTGAAAGCGAAAGCAATTTAAAGCAAAACCCTGTAAGTCAATACTTACAGGGTTTTTTAATGCGCAAATGTGTGCACAAAAAAGCAGAACAAAGCATATTTCGCGGTGGACTTCAGGTGGACTTATATTTCACGATTTTAGTCCACCTCGAAAAAATCTAAAATGCGCTGTAATGCTTGCTATGTCTTAGTTTTTGATTCCTTCTTGATGAACTCATAGGTATAATTTTACATCAAAATTTAAACATTATGAGTAAGCTAGAAAATGACACATGGATCTTGTTCTACATTAAAAGATCTAAACTTCTTAAAAACGGTGATGCACCCATCTTCGTACGTATAACTGTGAATAAGGTGAGAGCTGAATTTGGCTTAAAAAAGAGTGTTGTTCCAGACCTCTGGAATGAATCCAAACAGCGCGTTAAGGGAAAATCAACATCTGCAGAAGATATTAATGCTGCAATAGAGAAAACCATCAAAAAAATTGAGGCTACCACAACTTACCTATCCATGCAAGATGTCGAATTAACATCTGAATTGATAAAAGAGAATATAGTTGGTAAAAAAGAGGATCGGCGCACAATCCTCAAAATATTTAAGACACATAACGAAAATGCACGAAAACTGATAGGTATAGATTTCGCTGAAGATACAGTCGAACGCTACGAAACTAGTTTTATGCATACAAAAAACTTTATTAAGTGGCAGTACAAGCGTGAAGATATGCCGTTAGATCAAATCAACCCTCACTTTATTAGTAACTACGAACTATACTTTAAAACAGTAAGAAACTGCTCGCATAATACAACAGTCAAATACCTTAAAAACTTTAAAAAAATTGTTCGGATTGCGCTAAGTAACGATTGGATAAAGAAAGACCCATTTGTAAATATTAAATTAATATTAGAGCCTGTAGATCCTGTTTTTCTTACTAACGAAGAGCTACTAACAATCATCAATAAAAAGATTACAATAAAAAGAATTGAGCAAGTTAGAGATGTATTTGTGTTTTGTTGCTTTACCGGTTTAGCCTTTTCTGATGTAAAAACATTAAGATCTAAGCATTTTTCTTTAGAAAATGACGTGGATACCTGGATAAATAAAAAGCGCACAAAAACAGGTCAATTAAGTACCGTTTTAGTACTTGATGCAGCTAAGCGCTTGCTTGAAAAATATAAAAACCATCCTGACGTTACAGAAAAGGGAATGTTATTACCAGTAATCAGCAACCAAAAGACAAACCAGTATCTAAAAGAAATTGCAGATATATGCGGAATAGACAAAAATATTTCTTCTCATTCCGCCAGACATACATTTGCAACTACTGTTTTGTTAGAAAATGATGTTCCAATAGAAGTAGTATCAAAAGCTCTTGGTCACTCTAATATTAAAATCACCCAACATTATGCGCGAACAACGCAGAAGTTAATAAAGAGGAATATGGAGAAGATTAAAAGTTTGTATTAAAGAATTCAAAATTCTGAACATTTTAGCGCATAATTTCAATTCAGTTTTGATTTTATGCGCTCTTTTTGAATTAACAATCCCATTGCAACATACAGACAAACCCGTTGTAATGGGCTTAACTCTTCGCAGACGTTTTTGAGGCTTAACTAAACCATGTTTTTTGAGGATATTATGTACTATCAAAACAGTTAGCATAGCATCTCCGGGGAAATCACTATACAACAGTTTCCATATTTTCTTGGCACCCCAAAGCTTATGATTTTCTTTCAGCTTAAGTATCCTATTTACCACTTTTTCATTAGTGGCATTAGGGTGTATGCCTCTGGGTTTTCTTGATAATTCCCGTAATCCTTCATAACCATCTTCCTCAAATCGGGAGATGTTTTTGTAAGCCGTTGGACGGGAGATGACAAATCTCTTACAAAGTTCCGAAATGGAATATTTACCGGTTCGCCATTCACAAATAAATTCAATTTTCTGTTCCATAATCGTTGTGTCTTTCCAAGGCATGGCAATCTGATTTTTAAATCAAATTTCGTCCTAAAAAGTGTAAACTATGTCCCTTTAACTTTGTAAAGAATGTCCCTTTAACGTACCCAATTGCTGGCAACGGCTAGGCTATGAAGCGTAAGTGAAATTTAACCAGACTCACTCTCGAACTTCACCGAGCCAAAGCGTTGTATTTGTTTTTATCTTTTTTATTTCAAAAGCCAAATCAACGATTTGGCGCTGCCAGCCGAAGCTAAGAACCGACCAAAATTAGTCGACTCACTTATGCTTTATGAGCTATTGTTGGGCCCCGTTATTCCTACTAGTATGCTTTAACATAAACGATTCTCTTGTGAAAAATAGTCTAGCAGGCATAATTGTTTCAAACAATAAAGAGTACAAATCCAGAATAGATTTAAACTTTCCAACATACCTACCATGGATACTTTATATTATTACTGTTTTAAAATAATACTTCTAGTTATTGAGAAAACAACAACAAGAACAAAAAGTATTAATGTCATTATTAGATAATTAGTGAAGTACTTTTTACCGACTTTCCTTATATTCATGTCATTACCATATTTTCTTGAAATCTTTTTATAATATCCTTTGGTTATCAAATAATAAAAGTGAATAATTAAGGAAATTACAAGCAAAATTGTATCCAGAACCACAAGAAAATAAAGAGATATCGGTTTCCCAATCATTAATGTGCATAAGTATAATAGAACATGAATAAAGAATAAATTAGCGAAATGACATGTGTTTAAAAGATATATAAGAGCTTGAACCTGTTCCCTCTTGCTTTTCATCCTAGGTGGAACTTCATTCTCACTTCCAATATTAGCAATCAGTATTTTATAATATATATTCATGTATTTGTATCAAATTTAAAGCAATCCAAATATTCTTTTTGCGTAGTTTACAACTAACGTTTTATTTTATATTCCACTATATATCTGCATGTTACCTTAATGATTTAATCATGTCTTTTGTGAAATGTGTGAAATGCTTACCAACGTTGGCTGGATGAAGTCGTGGCGCATTAGTCGTGGTGTCGTGTCACCCGTTAGGGGGACTAAGACGGTAGACTAAGGTGTCAGGACGAGCAACCCGCGCCATGCTTTATTTCCAGCGTGTTGTACACTGGCATTTATTCATATATTGTTTTAAATTCTTCGAGTTTCATTATCTCCTTGATTAAACCTTCTTTCGTATATTTTATTATTTCCCATTCATTATCTCTTATTTTCCTAAATTCCATCATTAATGATTTATCTTTTGCAAATAATTGAAAGTCCTGATTTGGTATGCCTTTTGAATAATGAATTACTTTTTTTGTGACACCATTTTCATGCAAGTAATTCCACTTACCGTCTTTATGTCCATCAATATAATGTCCTGATGCTTTAATATAATATTTCTGTTTAGGAATTTTATTGATAATTACATTGTAGACACATTCAGAATATGATTTTATTGTGTCGATACCTTTAGATATTGGAATGCTTATACCACAATGTTCTCCATCTTCAAGAGGCCTATATTTATAATTAATTGTTTCCATTCCTGCAGAAGTATCTCCATCCCAATGTACAATTTCAATATTGTAAACTTCTTCTGTTAGTCCATACTCGATCCAATCTCCAATTTTTTCCCCTTTAGAATTAATTTGATTAAATATTTTGTCATTTAATTTTATGTATTCTTTTTCAAGGTAAATTGTATCATTTTGAGCATAACAATTCCAATAAACAATTAGAAGTCCTACTATTAATATTATGGTTCTCATATGCTTGTGTACAACGTTGGCTGGATGAAGTCGTGGCGCGTTAGTCGTGGTGTCGTGTCACCCGTTAGGGGGACTAAGACGGTAGACTAAGGCGTCAGGACGAGCAAAACCAGCCATGCTTTATTTCCAGCGGGTTGTGGCTAGTTTTTTATTTTTTCGATATTAAAATAGCATTCTCGAACAACATTAATTCCTGTTAAATTTTTGTTGTAAGGAATCTGAGGTTTTTTCCTTTGTTCAATTCCTAGGAGATAGTCCCTATTTAATTCAGATAAACTTGTTACTGGACTAACAGAACCAATTCCTATTTTATCTTTATTAATATCATAGCTTTCAATAATCTGAAAGTTTTCAAGTGCATTAATATGTAAATAAGATAAGTCTAGCAAATCAAGGCAATCTGGATTAATTATACTGCTAGGTATTTGTCTTCCGAATATTTGGTCATTATTTAAAAAACACAGACCAATCCAAATTCCGCTTCCCTCTTCCTTGAAATCAATCACAATTGCAGTTCTTTGTATACTATCTAAATTAAATTTCAAACAGTGTCCGAATTTAATAGGAAGTACTGAAGTATCAATTCCATTCCAATCTGGTTTCATAAGTTCAGGAATTGGAGCTTTAACAGGTTGACTGTTATTACAACCAAAAGCAATTAGTCCAAGAATCAATATTATACTTATTCTATACATCTTTTTCAAAATTAGCCACAACGTTTGCTGGATGAAGTCGTGGCGCGTTAGTCGTGGTGTCGTGTCACCCGATAGGGGGACTAAGACGGTAGACTAAAGTGTCAGGACGAGCCGACCGAGC
>NZ_JAGUCO010000045.1 GCF_018271995.1 Carboxylicivirga linearis | reverse complement strand
ATTCAAAAGCAAACCTGAGATCTTTGAATTGGAGGAAGAGACAGGTCATCCACAAACTAAAACCATTCATTCAGCCGATTTGCTTTTAGATAAAAACATTACAAAAACGTCTGCCGGACAAGCACTGGAAATCAGTAAGTCCTCAGATCCTGATCTTAGCGGTTATTCATTAGATGAGCTGGATCATCCCGATACAAAACACCGGGAATCCTTTATCAAGGAGCTGCAATCTAAAGCTGGCAAATCAACTTCTTCAAGAATTAACTAAAACCTATAATAATATGAAAACTAGGAATATTATTCGTAAAGGATACTCAGCATTGATAATGCTGTTTGTCGCCACAAGTATTGTGATTGCACAATCATCAGACGGAATTGATCAGGCAACCACAGAAGTGAGATCCTACGTTGATCCCATTTCCAATTTGATCATTGCCTTGGGAGCCGTCATTGGATTGATTGGTGGAATCAGGGTGTATATAAAGTGGCAAAGTGGAGATCAGGATACCCAGAAGGCACTGATGGGTTGGTTTGGAGCTTGTTTGTTTTTGATATTGGTGGGTGTGGTCATCGGTGCTTTCTTTGGTTAAGATGAAGGGTAAGGAGTACTATCATATCAGCAAGGTAGATGATCGAATCTATATCAAAGGCTTTTCAGGTATACTGGTGTATAAGGCTCTATATACCATTTTGGCAGCCTTTGGAGGATTTACGGTTCTCTACCTGCTGACCGGCCCTTTAATTGCCGTATTTCTCATTGTACCATCATTATTGATTGCACTCTATCGATTAAATAAGCTACAGAAAAAATATGGTCCCGATGGATATATGAAAAAGCGCATGTCAGGCAGATTACCAGATTTCATCATTGTTCGCTGCAAACCATGCGACTATCTCTAAAAAAAATGGTAAAGCAAGATCTCTGAATTAAGCAAACCAAATGAAGACTAAAACAATTTCTGATTGTATGCCTGTTTTGGGATTTGAGGATAATATTCTGATCTCTCCGGGAATGGATATGACTTTGGGTATCAGAATTCACTTACCGGAGCTTTATTCATGCAGCAGGGAACAATTGTTGGGTATACATGATGCTTTTAAACGAATTGTAATGATGTTGCCAGCGGGTGTTTTATTGCACCGGCAGGATGTATTTCTCGATTCGGTTTATCAATGTACAACAGATCAGAGTCAATCGTTTCTGACAGGTTGTTACCTAAATCATTTTAATGGGCGATCCTATCTGAAACAGGAAAGTTATCTCTTTATCTCAGCAATGAACAATGGTTTACTGAAAAACTGGCTGGGAAATAGTCTCCTTACACCATCTAAGCAAAAAAAGAAGATTACCGGGCAACGTGATCAGTTGAAAGAAATACAATGTAATATAAGTGGGCAACTTCGGCAATCAGGAATAGAATGTGAGGAGATAGGAATGGAAGAGATGAGGCTACTCATCAATCAATATATGACATTGGGGTTTGAAACAGAAAATAACATATTAAGTAACCCAGACTTCAGGGATCATCTAAAAGTAGGAGGACAGTTTGTTGAATTTTGCAGCCTGAGTGATTATGCCCATCTGCCCTCAGAGGTAAGTCCGGTAAGCCGCCACCCCGGAAATCATCTGCCGGTATCAATGTTGTATCCGGTCAGTCATGGACTGAACTTCTCTCATATCGTCAATACCTTTTTGTATATGGGTAACCAGACAAATATTAAGAGTCGTCTGGAAAACAGTCAGAAAAAGATCTTCTCTTTATCCCGCTTTTCAACTGAAAACAAACTGAACGCTGTTTTATTGAGTGATTTTCTGGAGGATGTTCAGCAAACAGGAGAGCCTATTATTCGGACTCATTGTAACCTGATGTATTTTGATCATTCGTTACGAGGACTGAAACAGAAGAGAAGTGAAGCCGGTACTGCTTTCTCATCTGTTAACTGCTTACCTTATCGTCATAGTTTTGATTTGCCCTTAATGTTTTGGGCTTCCATGCCGGGAAGTACACAATTGCCGGAATCAGAAACCCTATTGTTACAGGCCCCACAAGCTTGCTGTCTGATGAATTTTGAAGGGAGTATTACCAATAGTCGTTCCTCTTTTTTTATTCATTTCTCTGATCGGAAAAACGCCTGTCCTGTTAAAGTGGATGTTTCAGATGAACCCATGGAGAAGCATTGGGTACATAACCGGAATAAGATCATCATAGGCGGCTCCGGCTCCGGAAAATCATTTTTAACCAATCATCTGTTAAGGCATTACGGAGAAAGCAACAACTGCCATACCGTGTTGCTGGATGTAGGGCGTAGTTATGAGATGCTGGTACATTATCTGGATGAGCAACTAAAGATGCAGGGAGGAGCCATGCATATTGAATTTACAGAGGAACACCCCATCTCATTCAATCCTTTTGTTCTGACCGACGGTCTGTCAACCGAACGAAAGCAGACCATTTTATCTGTCCTTTATACCATATATAAACCTCAGTTGTCAGAGATAGATAAAGATGTGATAGCACAATCGGTGCTGGCTTATTATAAGCAATGTACCGGCAATTATTCTTTCGATACTTATTATGATTTTGCTAAAGGATGGATTCCGGAACTAGTTAAAGAAAAAGGATTGTGCTTTAATTCCGGTGAATACTTTTTTATTCTGAGTAAATATTACCGAGATGGTGAATATGGTTACCTGCTAAATCGGCAGATGATCACAGATGAATTCTTTAACTGTCCGTTTATTGTTTTTGAACTGGATAATATTAAGGATCATCCGGTTATTTTTCCCGTAGCCACCTTAATCATCATTGATATTTTCCTGCAAAAGATGCGATTATTAAAAGGAGTCAGAAAAGTAATTTGTATTGAAGAGGCCTGGAAAGCCATCGCCACACCTCAGATGGCAGGTTATATCAAGTACTTTTTTAAAACCATTCGTAAATTCTTTGGGGAAGCCATTGTTGTTACTCAGGAGATCGAAGATATAATTTCCAGTCCATTGATTCGTGATGCCATTGTCAATAATGCAGATACCAAGATTCTTCTGGATATGAGCAAATTTGCCAATAAGTTTGATACCATCAGTCAGGTGTTGGGATTAAGCTCTTTTCAAAAAGAACAGATACTCTCCGTTAACAGAGACTTACCCACCAATCGAAAACTTAAAGAATGTTTCATCGCCTGGGGAAGCCACTCTCGGGTTTATGCTTTGGAAACCAGTCGTCAGGAATATTGGTGTTATACCTCGGAGGAAAAGGAAAAACAAAGCATGATACGGAAGATGAATGATCACGCATCATTTATCGAATTACTCAACGCATTATAAATCTAAAATGAATCATTATGAAAAAGCTTATCACACTTGTCTTATTTATGAATATTCTGGTTAGCAATCAGGTTATTCAGGCTCAGCTGGCTGTCAGCGATGTGGGAGGAGGAATACAAAGGGAAGCCTTATGGACACAGGAGAAAGGTATACTAAGTAAAATGAACTGGTATAATATGCTGATTCATGCACTCAACGGAGATATCAAAGGTCTGACGGGAGAACTGTTGGGTATTGATCAGGAATTACTGGATGCCGTTGAAAATGTATCCGGGCTGATCAAAGATTATAAACGCATTCAGGAAACACGTGAGCTCTTGAGTAAGATACTCGAGATATATACAACTAAGGTACCTCATTTACTCGAAGACCAAAATTTTACACCCCAACAGGCAGCGGCTATCTTACAGGCTTTTGATATCATACTGACCGATAGCAGAGATTTGGTGATTAATGTTCTGAATACCATAACTATTGATAAAGCCTTTTTGATGGATGACAAAGCCCGATATGATGTGATCAACGGGATATACAGGCAGGTTAATCATCATTATGGTACCATTTGCTATCTCTACAACAAGATACTCTATGCTTCTTATATGAAGAGCTATACACTTGGGGACCTCAAAAAATTTGCTTTTTACTATAGCTTATATGACAATGGCTTAAATAACTGAATGATGAAAAAGCTTTTCATATTATTGGTGTTGATAGTATTCAGTGGACTACAAATAGAAGCCCAGGATGCCTTTGCTGTCAAGAAATGGAGCGGACGCTATCCGACGATGAATAATGATTATCCCTTCACCTTTGTGTGCTGGAAAGGTTGGTTACCTCCGGTACCTCATTTCTTTGTTCGGTTGTATCCGTCTCACTACTATTATTATCTGAATTCAGTTCCTGTCTATGATGTTAAGAGTTATGCGGAGGAAGTGATATATCAGGGACTAAAACTGGTATTAAAAGAACTGGATAGAAGCACCCTGGAAAAAACGTTTAGTAAGGTTGAAGGCATTCAATTGAATCAAACCGGGCAGGAAGCCATAGAATCTTTTTTACGTAACAGTCGCCTGAAAGAGATACCTGATTTATTTGCCAATCAGGATGCATTTTTAAACTCAAAGGTATCTCTGGAAACAAATGTGGATCTGCCGGCTGAATTAACAGAGATTTTTATCAGGGAGATTCAACGCACACAGGAAGACTACTCGCTGATCAATAAGATGGATTGTCTTCAGGAAGATAAAATCAGAGCAAATGCTACAGTTAATAACGCTTTACGTGAGCTGAATGGTACCATCTTATATACCATCCAGAAGGTGCAATATTGGCAATACTACAGCCGGATGAGAGAAACTCATCTGGATTTTTTGGCCGGCAGATAGAAACAGATCACTTCTCAATAAATAATACGGATAATGGATTTACAGGATTTCTTTGATTTTACCGAATTACTGATTGATGCAGGGATTGATAATGCTCGCCTATTGGTAGAACTGGCAAGAGCCATCGGGGGAATAGCCGCTTTGCTTTTTATTGCCAAAAGGATTTTTGAACAGCTGATAGCTGATAATCCAATCATTATACTGCCCTTGTTAAGACCATTTGCATTGGTCTTGGTTATTACCTTCTGGGGACCTTTTATTAAACTACTGATGGTCCCCACCAATGGTTTGACACAACTATCAGAAGAGATTTATGCTGATCGTCAGGAGCTGGTCAGTCAGCGTTTAATAGAAAAGCAGGAAGCTATCCTAAGAGTCGATGTGCCGGCCTTTGTGGAGAATCCTGATAAAGAAGCTGATTTGTGGGATAAAGGAATTAATGTGTTGTTGACTACCTACAACATAATTACAGGCAGAGCCATTCGTAACCAGGTGACTTATTATACAATGGAAGGATTGAGATATGTTACTGAAGTAGCTTTTGAGGTGGTAGTATACCTGATTGCATTCTTACGGACCGTGTTTTGTGTTTTATTGATCGTATTTGGTCCGTTGGTCTTTGCTCTGTCCATTTTTGACGGTTTTCAGGATAGTTACCTCCAATGGATTGCCCGCTTTATTAGTGTGAATCTGTATTTGCCCATTGCACTGATTGTACTCTCACTGACTCAACAATTGTTAGTATATGTGTTGGGCAAAGAAATAGAGTTGATCAACAGTATGGGTCAGTATGAAGCTTCTTTTTTCTTTGTCACAGGCCTGATCGTTCCGGTATGCGGTATTTGTGGACTGGCAATGGTACCTAAAATATCAGGCTGGATAGTAAACACTTCAGGAACAAGTACAGGAGGCGGAAGAATACTTCGAACAGCTGCCATGATGGCCGTCAGTAAAGGGGCTTTGAAATAGATTACTAATCAGTTAAATCGACCCGATTACACATGAGACAACTATTTGATATACAGCAAAAGTTCCGATGGACAGTTTATGTGCTGCTGACAACAACCGTTTTATCAATCGGTTTTGGAACCTATTCTTATTGGATGGCTTTGCAACTGGCAGAGCGTTCGAGGCAAAAGATTTATGTACTTGATAATGGTCAATCCCTCTTACTAGCCCTGCGTTCTGATATATCTGAAAACAGAGAGGCGGAAGCACGAAATCATGTGAAACGATTCCATGAACTCTTTTTTACCCTGGAACCGGATAAGGAATATATCGAAAGTAATATCAGGGAAGCATTGTATCTGGCTGATCAAAGTGCCATGAAACAATACAGAAGCTTTAAAGAAAGTAATCTGTACAATCGTCTGATTGCTTCCAATGTGAGTATGACCTTGAAAACGGATTCTGTCAGAGTTGATTTTTCATCTTATCCCTATGCGTTTCATTATTACGGACGCCAGAAAATTGTGCGTAAAAGCAATACCACTATACGTCAGCTAATGACCAAAGGATGGCTCAGAAACATTTCCCGAACAGAAAATAATACTCACGGATTCCTGATTGAAAATTGGATCATAGAAGATAACAGCGATATACAAACCACGCGAAGAAAAAACTATTAAAACCGGATCATGAACATCAGGGAAAAAATAAAGCGATGGATTGAACTGGCAGATCATCAGGATAAGCAGCTGGCAAGGAAACACCGGATTCGTAAATGGATAGCTATAACCGGAATGTTGGCTGTTCTTTTTATCCTGTCTTTTATTCAACAGTTGAAACCGGAATTCAATCATTATTCCATGCCGGAGACTCAATCAGGACAGACTCATGCCTGTGACTCCGTTTCCTTATCCAACAATCCGTTTGAGCTGCCTGCAGATTCATTTGAACAACTATTAAAACAGAAGATCGATGAAAGAAATACTGATTAAAAACAAGCAATTACTGGTACTTCCTTTGATTGTTCTGCCTTTTCTCTTCCTGATATTTTACGTGCTCGGAGGAGGACAGGGAACAGATCTTAAACAACCTGGAGAACAGGTGGACGGAGCCAATTATCAATTGCCGGAGGCTGATCGTCAGATCGGTATACTGGATAAGAAAGAGGCTTACCAAAGGCAGCAAAAACAAAATGAAGAACGACCTGTCAGCTTTTCCTTTGATTCATTGTCAGGTCCTGAACAGATACAATTGTCTGATGAGTTGGGGGAAGAGGAAGCAAGGGATATTATGAACCGGCATATGCAACAACAGCAGGAATCGGTACAGGAAGCTTTATCAGAGCACGGTTCTAAAGAAACGCAAGTGGTGACAATGTCAGAAGCTGCAGTTAATTCAAAAATGACTAAAACTCAAAAATCACAATACTCCAAAAAGAAAAAGACTCAGCCATATGACGGAGATGTGAATCAAGCGCTATCCTCATTTGAAGCCATGGAGGCGCTTATTTACAATCATGAAAAGATGGCAAGACAGAATGATTCACTGCTTAGAGAATTGCAGAAAATGCAATATCAAAGAAAACCGGAAGATAAAAATGAAGTTCTCAAAGTGAAAGTTTCGGGGCAAGTGCATCAACGATCTGTTGGTGATGATTCTATTATTATGGTATCGGTAATGAATGATTGTACCGTCCGAAGCGGGAACAGGGTTATGATATGCCTGGAAAAAGATATTCTAATTGACGGAATCAATATAAAAGCAGGAACTCCAATCTATGGTTTGTGCAAATCCGACAATGAACGTTTGCAGATACAGGTTACTTCCATACCAACGAGAGGCACCTTTTTACCGGTAGATCTTGCAGCTTATGACACAGATGGAATAAAAGGGTTGTACATCCCTGATCATGCAGCCAGAAAGATATACAAAGACGTGGTTGGAGATGTTAATCCCTCAGTTCTTTTTACACCGGAAGGAGAGGCCTTGACTTATATGGGGCTGAATGCTGCAGGAAACATGGCACGCACCATGATGAAATCAGTCCGGGAGAAAAAGGTTCATCTAAGACAAAACACCCTAATCATCCTTAAAAATAATTAATACTGAAGCTATGAAAAAATTAATCTTGATAGTCAGTCTGTTTCTGATGATTGTATCAATGAAAGCAGGGAATAAAATAAAGGTGAACACTGATAATTTTGTGCACCTGATGTGTCATTCCACCATCTCATATGTTCAGGTGGGTGATGCAGAAAAGCTGCTTGCGGAGCCATTGGAACATTATCCTCATGTTCTTCGGTTTAAGGCTCTGCAGGAATTTGAAGGAAAGTGCTCAATGAG
>NZ_JAGUCO010000044.1 GCF_018271995.1 Carboxylicivirga linearis | reverse complement strand
ATTCAAAAGCAAACCTGAGATCTTTGAATTGGAGGAAGAGACAGGTCATCCACAAACTAAAACCATTCATTCAGCCGATTTGCTTTTAGATAAAACCATTACAAAAACGTCTGCCGGACAAGCACTGGAAGTCAGTAAGTCCTCAGATTCTGATCTAAGCGGTTATCCATTAGATGAGCTGGATCATCCCGATAGTAAACACCGGGAAGCTTTTATCAAGGAGCTACAATCCAAAGCAGACAAATCAACTTCTTCCGCATTTAACTATAACCTATAATAATATGAAAACTAGGAATATTATTCGAAAAGGATACTCAGCATTGATAATGCTGTTTGTTGCCACAAGTATTGTAATTGCACAATCATCGGACGGGATTGATCAGGCAACCTCTGAAGTTAGATCCTACGTTGATCCCATTTCCAATCTGATCATTGCCTTGGGAGCCGTCATTGGATTGATAGGTGGAATCAGGGTGTATATAAAGTGGCAGAGTGGAGATCAGGATACCCAGAAGGCACTAATGGGTTGGTTTGGAGCTTGTTTGTTTTTGATATTGGTGGGTGTGGTTATTGGTGCCTTCTTTGGTTAAGATGAAGGGTAAGGAATACTATCATATCAGCAAGGTAGATGATCGAATCTATATTAAAGGCTTTTCAGGTGTGCTGGTGTATAAGGCCCTGTACACTATTTTGGCAGCCTTTGGAGGATTTACGATTCTCTACCTGCTGACCGGCCCTTTAATTGCAGTTTTCCTGATTGTGCCATCATTATTGATTGCACTCTACAGATTAAATAAGCTGCAGAAGAAATATGGTCCCGATGGATATATGAAAAAACGCATGTCAGGCAGATTACCTGATTTCATTATTGTTCGCTGCAATCCATGCGATTGTCTCCTAAAAGAATAATAAAGTACGACCACTGAATTAATCAAACCAAATGAAGACTAAAACAATTTCTGATTGTATACCTGTCTTGGGATTTGAGGATCATATTCTGATCTCACCGGGAATGGATATGACATTGGGTATCAGACTTCAATTACCGGAGCTTTATTCCTGCAGCAGGGAAGAATTGCTCAATATCCATGATGCTTTTAAACGAATTGTGATAATGTTACCTGCGGGTGTTTTATTGCACCGACAGGATGTCTTTCTCGATTCCGTTTATCAATCTACAAAAGATCAGAGTCAATCGTTTCTGACAAGTTGTTACCTGAATCATTTTAACGGGAGATCCTATCTGAAACAGGAAAGTTATCTCTTCATCTCAATAATGAGCAATGGTTTATTAAAAAACTGGCTGGGGAACAGTCTTCTGACACCAACCAGGCAAAAAAGAAAAATTACCGGGCAACGAGATCAGCTGAAAGAAATACACTGCAATATCAGCGGGCAACTTCGTCAATCAGGAATTGAATGTGAGCAGCTTGGAGAAGAAGAGATGAAGCTACTCATCAACCGATATATGACATTGGGATTTAAAACGGACAATAACATGTTAAGTAATCCGGACTTCAGGGATCATTTGAAAGTTGGAGGACAGTTTGTTGAATTTTGCAGTCTGAGTGATTATGCCCATCTGCCATCTGAGATCAGTCCGGTAAGCCGTCATCCGGGAAACCACTTACCGGTATCCATGCTCTACCCGGTCAGTCATGGACTGAACTTCTCTCATATTGTCAATACCTTTTTGTATATGGGTAACCAGTCAGGTATTAAGACTCGTCTGGAAAACAGTCAGAAAAAGATCTATTCCTTATCCCGCTTTTCAACGGAGAACAAACTGAATGCTGTTTTACTGAGTGATTTTCTGGAAGATGTACAGCAAACAGGAGAACCCATTATTCAGGCACATTGTAATCTGATGTATTTTGATCATTCACTCCGGGGGCTGAAGCAGAAGAGAAGTGAAGCAGGTACGGCTTTTTCATCCATTAATTGTCTTCCCTATCGTCATAGTTTTGATTTGCCTTTGATGTTCTGGGCTTCCTTGCCGGGGAGTACACAACTGTCGGAAACAGAAACCCTGCTATTGCAGGCACCACAGGCTTGCTGTCTGATGAATTTTGAGGGTAGTATCACTAACAGCCGTTCCTCATTTTATATTCATTTTTCAGATCGTCAAAACGCTTGTCCCGTTAAAGTAGATGTTTCGGATGAACCCATGGAGAAGCATTGGGTACATAACCGGAATAAGATCATCATAGGTGGCTCTGGCTCCGGAAAATCATTTTTAACCAACCATCTTTTAAGGCATTATGGAGAAAGTAATAACTGTCATACAGTGCTACTGGATGTGGGACGAAGTTATGAGATGTTGGTGCACTATCTGGATGAGCAACTAAAGATGCAGGGAGGAGCCATGCATATAGAATTTACCGAGGAACAACCCATCTCATTTAATCCTTTTGTTCTGACCGATGGACTATCAACCGAACGTAAGCAAACCATTTTATCGGTACTCTATACCATCTATAAACCTCAGTTGTCAGAGATAGATAAAGATGTGATAGCACAATCGGTGCTGGCCTATTATAAGAAATGTACCAGCAATTATTCTTTCGATACCTATTATGATTTTGCTCGGGAATGGATTCCCGAACTGATCAAAGAAAAAGGATTGTGTTTTAATAGCGGTGAATACTTTTTTATTCTGAGTAAATATTACCGAGATGGAGAATATGGCTACCTGTTAAATCGGCAGATGGAAACAGATGAATTCTTTGACTGTCCCTTTATTGTTTTTGAACTGGATAATATCAAAGATCATCCGGTTATCTTTCCCGTAGCCACTTTAATCATCATTGATATTTTCCTCCAAAAGATGCGATTGTTAAAAGGAGTCAGAAAAGTGATCTGTATTGAAGAAGCCTGGAAAGCGATTGCTACCCCTCAGATGGCAGCTTATATCAAGTACTTCTTTAAAACCATTCGTAAATTCTTTGGAGAAGCCATTGTCGTTACTCAGGAGATAGAAGATGTAATCTCCAGTCCGCTGATCAGGGATGCCATTGTTAATAATGCAGATACCAAGATTCTTCTGGACATGAGCAAGTTTGCCAATAAGTTTGATTCCATCAGCCAGGTGTTGGGATTAAACTCCTTTCAAAAAGAACAAATACTATCGGTAAACAGTGACTTACCGACCAATAGAAAATTAAAAGAATGCTTTATCGCCTGGGGAAGCCACTCTCGTGTGTATGCTTTGGAAACCAGTCGTCAGGAATACTGGTGTTATACGTCAGAGGAAAAAGAGAAACAAAGCATGATAGGGAAGATGAAAGATCACACATCATTTATCGGGTTACTCAACACAATATAAAACTAAAATCAATCATCATGAAAAAGCTTATTACACTTATCCTCTTCACCTATTTACTTTCGGGCAATCAGATTATGCAGGCTCAGCTGGCTGTTAGTGATGTTGGAGGAGGAATACAAAGAGAAGCCTTATGGACACAGGAAAAAGGCATACTCAGTAAAATGAACTGGTATAATATGCTGATTCATGCCTTGAACGGAGATATTAAAGGTCTTACGGGAGAACTCCTGGGTATTGATCAGGAATTACTGGATGCTGTTGAAAATGTATCCGGGCTGATCAAAGATTATAAACGCATCCAGGAAACACGTGAGCTCTTGAGTAAGATACTCGAGATATATACAACGAAAGTACCTCATTTACTCGAAGACCAAAATTTTACACCGCAACAGGCCGCGGCTATCCTACAGGCTTTTGATATTATACTGACTGATAGTAGGGATCTGGTGATTAATGTTCTGAATACCATAACCATTGATAAAGCCTTTTTGATGGATGATAAAGCCCGCTATGACGTGATCAACGGGATATACAGGCAGGTTAATCAGCATTATGGTACCATTTGCTATCTCTATAACAAGATACTTTATGCTTCTTATATGAAGAGCTATACAATCGGAGACCTCAGGAGTTTTGCGTTTTACTATAGCTTATATGACAATGGCTTAAATAACTGAATGATGAAAAATCTATTCATATTATTGATATTGCTCGTATTCAGTGGAGTACAAATAGAAGCCCAGGATGCCTTTGCCGTCAAGAAATGGAGCGGACGCTATCCGACGATGAATAACGATTATCCCTTCACTTTCTTATGCTGGAAAGGTTGGTTACCTCCGGTACCTCATTTCTTTGTTCGGTTGTATCCGTCTCACTACTATTATTACCTGAATTCAGTTCCTGTTTATGATGTGAAGAGTTATACGGAAGAAGTGATTTATCAGGGACTAAAACTGGTGTTAAAAGAGCTGGACAGAAGCACCCTCGAAAAAACGCTGAATAAGGTTGAAGGCATTCAATTGAATCAAATTGGGCAGGAAGCCATAGAATCTTTTTTGCGAGACAGTCGCCTGAAAGAGATACCTGATTTATATGCCAATCAGGGTGCATTTTTAAACTCACAGGTATCTCTGGAAACAAATGTGGATCTGCCGGCTGAATTAACAGAGATTTTTATCAGTGAGATTCAACGCACACAGGAAGACTATTCGATGATCAATAAGATGGACTGTCTTCAGGAAGATAAGATTAAAGCAGATGCAGAAATCAACAAGGCCTTGGGTGAGTTGAATGGTACCATCTTATATACCATTCAAAAAGTAAAATATTGGCAATACTACAGCCAAATGAAAGAAACTCATCTGGATTTTCTGGCAGGCAGATAGAAACAGATCACTTCTCAATAAATAATACAGATAATGGATTTACAGGACTTCTTTGATTTTACTGAATTGCTGATTGATGCAGGGATAGATAATGCTCGACTATTAGTAGAACTGGCAAGAGCCATAGGAGGAATAGCTGCTTTACTTTTTATCTCCAAAAGGATTTTTGAACAGTTGATAGCTGATAATCCGATTATGATATTACCTCTGTTAAGACCTTTTGCACTGGTACTGGTAATTACTTTCTGGGGTCCTTTTATAAAGTTGCTGATGGTACCCACCAATGGTTTGACACAATTATCGGAAGAGATTTATGCTGATCGTCAGGAGCTGGTTAGTCAACGTTTGATTGAAAAGCAGGAGGCCATCCTTAGAGTGGATGTACCGGCTTTTGTGGAGAATCCTGACAAAGAAGCTGACTTATGGGATAAAGGAATTAATGTGTTATTAACCACTTACAACATAATTACAGGGAGAGCCATTCGTAACCAGGTTACTTATTATACAATGGAAGGATTAAGATATGTTACGGAAGTAGCTTTCGAAGTGGTGGTTTACCTGATTGCTTTTCTGAGAACCGTGTTTTGTGTTTTATTGATCGTATTTGGTCCGTTGGTCTTTGCCCTGTCCATCTTTGATGGTTTTCAGGATAGTTACCTGCAATGGATTGCACGTTTTATCAGTGTGAATCTGTATCTACCCATCGCCTTGATTGTACTCTCACTGACTCAACAATTGTTGGTTTATGTGTTGGGCAAAGAAATAGAATTGATCAACAGTATGGGGCAGTATGAAGCTTCTTTTTTCTTTGTCACAGGCCTTATCGTTCCGGTGTGTGGTATCTGCGGACTGGCTATGGTGCCAAAAATATCAGGCTGGATAATAAATACTTCAGGAACAAGTACAGGAGGCGGCAGAATGCTTCGAACAGCTGCCATGATGGCTGTCAGCAAAGGGGCATTGAAATAGATTACTAATCACTTAAATCGACCCGATTACACATGAGACAACTATTTGATATACAACAAAAATTTCGATGGACAGTGTATGTGCTTTTGATAACAACCATTCTATCAATAGGGTTTGGAGCCTATTCTTATTTAATGGCTTTACAACTGGCAGAACGTTCGAGACAAAAGATCTATGTACTTGATAATGGTCAGTCACTTTTACTTGCCTTACGTTCTGATATATCAGAGAACAGGGAGGCGGAAGCCCGAAATCATGTGAAACGATTCCATGAACTCTTTTTTACCCTGGAACCAGATAACGAATATATCGAAAGTAATATCAGGGAAGCATTGTATCTGGCTGATCAAAGTGCCATGAAACAATACAGAAGCTTTAAAGAAAGTAATCTGTATAACCGTCTGATTGCTTCCAATGTGAGTATGACCTTGAAAACGGATTCTGTCAGAGTTGATTTTTCATCTTATCCTTATCAGTTTCATTATTACGGACGACAGAAAATTGTTCGCCAAAGCAATACCACCATACGTCAGTTGATTACCAAAGGATGGCTTAGGAACATTTCCCGAACAGACAATAATACTCACGGATTCCTGATTGAAAACTGGATCATAGAGGATAACAGCGATTTACGAACCACCCGAAGAAAAAACTATTAAAACCGGATTATGAACATCAGGAAAAAGATAAAGCGATGGATTGAATTGGCAGATCATCAGGATAAACGACTGGTAAGGAGAAGCCGGATTCGTAAATGGATAGTCATAACCGGAATGTTGGCAGTTCTTTTTATCCTGTCTTTTATTCAGCAGTTGAAACCGGAATTCAATCATTATTCCATGCCAGAGGCTCAATCAGGACAGACTCATACCTGTGACTCCGTTTCCTTATCCAACAATCCGTTTGAGCTGCCCGCAGATTCATTTGAACAACTATTAAAACAGAAGATCGATGAAAGAAATACTGATTAAAAACAAGCAATTACTGGTACCTCCTCTGATTGTTCTGCCTTTTTTATTTCTGATATTTTACGTGCTAGGAGGAGGACAGGGAACAGATCTTAAACAGCCTGAAGAACAGGTGGACGGAGCCAATTATCAGTTACCGGAGGCTGATCGTAAGATCGGTATACTGGATAAGAAAGAGGCTTACCAAAGGCAGGAAAAGCAGAATGAAGAACGACCTGTCAGCTTTTCCTTCGATTCATTGTCAGGTCCGGAACAGATACAATTGTCTGATGAGTTAGGCAAAGAAGAAGCCAGGGATATTATGAACCGACATATGAATCAACAGAAGGAATCGGTAAAGGACGCCTTAACAGAACCCGGTTCTCAGGAAACGCAAGTGGTGACAAAGTCAGAAGCTACGGTTAATTCAAAAATGACTAAAACTCAAAAATCACAATACTCCCAAAAGAAAAAGGCTCAGCCATATGTGGGAGAAGTAAATCCGTCACTCTCCTCATTTGAAGCCATGGAGACACTTATTTACAATCATGAAAAGATGGCGAGACAGAATGATTCACTTCTTAGAGAATTACAGAAAATGCAATATCAAAGAAAACCGGAAGATAAAAATGAAGTTCTCAAAGTGAAAGTTTCGGAAAAATTACAAAGACAGTCTGTCACTGACGATCCTGTAATTATGGTATCCGTAATGAATGATTGCACCGTCCGAAGCGGGAACAGGGTTATGATATGCCTGGAAAAAGATATTCTGATTGACGGAATCAATATAAAAGCAGGAACTCTTATCTATGGTTTGTGTAAATCCGACAATGAACGTTTGCAGATACAGGTTACATCCATACCTGCGAGAGGCACCTTTTTACCGGTAGATCTTGCAGCTTATGATACAGATGGAATAAAAGGGTTGTACGTCCCTGATCGTGCAGCAAGAAAAATATACAAAGACGTGGTTGGAGATATTAATCCCTCAGTCCTTTTTACACCAGAAGGAGAGGCTTTGACTTATATGGGGCTGAATGCTGCAGGAGACATGGCACGCAACATGACGAAATCAGTCCGGGAGAAAAAGGTTCATTTGAGACAAAACACCCTAATCATTCTTAAAAATAATTAATTCTGAAGCTATGAAAAACTTAATCCTGATAGTCAGTCTGTTTCTAATGATTTCATCAATGATAGCAGGAAATAAAATAAAGGTGAATGCTGATAATTTTGTGCACCTGATGTGTCATTACACCATTTCATATGTTCAGGTGGGAGATGCAGAAAAGCTGCTTGCGGAGCCATTGGAACATTATCCTCATGTTCTTCGGTTTAAGGCTCTGCAGGAATTTGAAGGAAAGTGCTCAATGAG
>NZ_JAGUCO010000043.1 GCF_018271995.1 Carboxylicivirga linearis | reverse complement strand
TTGGTCGTGGTGTCGTGTCACGCGGTAGCGATGACAGGACGCTAGACAAAGGCGTCAGGACGAGCCAACCTAGCCATGCTTTATTCCAGCGTGTTACCGCCTGTTTGTTTTAATTTGCACGAGGAATTAAGCCATTTATCCAATCTTGCTTCTGTTTCTCGGCACCTCCTAAAAAGAGGAAATTGGATTTTTCTAAGTCAACAAGTCCAAATGCAATTACCATATATTCAGTATCAAGAAATTCTTTTTCTTTTTCATCAGGTTCTGCAAGATTTAAATAACCAACTACTCTTATTTTATCACCGACTTTATTCGATTTGTTATTAAACATTAAAACAGTCCAAATATATTTTTTAGGTCCGACTTTAAGTTTGTAAAAAGGAGTATTATTTCTACTATTCACAGTTTTTTCAATTTGTCCGTCATATGCTATGACTTTACCTTTATATTTTTCCAGATATTTGAAGTTGTCTTGATTAATATTGGTAGGAAATGATTTCTCAGTTATTTCTGTTGTATTCTGTGCTGATAATTCTAAAAAAGATAATGTCAATAGAATAATTAATAGTGATTTCTTCATATTAATGGATTTGGTGCTTTTTAATAGGCGGTAACGAATGGCAATATGAAACGTAAGCGAATTAAATGAGCAAACGTTTCAAGTTTTTAATTAGCCAAATCTACGATTTGGTAATTGGAAAATCAATATCGTCAAATCGTAGATTTGGCGGTGTTGATTAGGAGTAAAACCTTTGCAAACCACTGTCCCGCTTATGTTTTATGATTGCGTGTTAGCAACTGCCAATTTCTATTTTCTAAAAAATTTAATTTGTTCTAATCGAGTTTTTGCTTGTTCACTGTCATATTCTTCTTTTAGCAACTGTTCAACCCAATCGTAATTGCCAAATTTTAACCTTTTAATTCCAGGGCCTTTATCAATCATGTTGTATTCACCGCAGGTTTTACATTTGACAATATCATATGCCAAGTCAGGAATATCAGATTGGCGTTCCATTATAAAAGTCTCAAGTTTTGAATCACATTTTGTACAATTCTGTGATAACGTCTCTATTATTTTATCAGATTTTTTAAGTGCAGACATAACTTTAATCATTGAGCTAAGTCCAAATCCGTATAGCCAATTATTCAGGTCGTTCTTTATATCAATGTTTAATATTTGAGATAACTCAAAAAAATAATCACATATGAACTCCTTTTCCTCCGTATCATAATCAAGTTTGTTAAATTTTTGGAGTCCGTTTTTAAGTATCCTTTTAGAAATCCGTCCATTTTTATTTTGCTGAACGGAGGCAATTAAAGAGTCTGTGCAATTATTTAATAAAGTTTCCATTTTTAAACATAAATCAGAATCAGAAGGATTTAATCCGCGTTTATCCCATTCTGAATCAGCGAACTTTTCTTTTTCTCTGAATCGATTTAATTTGTCTATTATTTCAGTCATTTTGGAATTTTGTGCTGGTTGTTGCTAACGGTTGCTGGATGAAGTCGTGGCGAATTGGTCGTGGTGTCGTGTCACCCGATAGGGGGGCTAAGACAGTAGACAAAGGCGTCAGGACGAGCAACCCGCGCCATGCTTTATTTCCAGCGTGTTGGCAACCGTAATTATAATTGTGTAATAGTTCTATTATTAGGATTTACTCTTGTCCAATTATTAATTGAATCAAAAATGTTTTTTTTACTTGCAACACAAGTGATTGCTTCTTTTAAATCAAGCTGATAACCTTTTCCTTTCGCATATATTAGTCCTTGTAAAGCACTTTCAGTATCAAGTCCACCTAGTATGTATGCTTCGATTTCTGACTTGTCAATAATGATATTTGCTTTCTTTGAAATGATTAATAGTTTTAAAATTAGGTCAACATTAGAGTTTCTGAAGTACATAAACATTAGTTCTTGTAATGATATGTCCAGATTTTGGTGAATTATTAATCCAAGGTGTTGAAATATTTTAAGTCTGAATATTACAAATAATATTGTAAGTCCTCCAATTGTTGCTAAAAAATACAGTATTAATTGCATTTGAAGTTTTTTACGTTATTTCTTATGGTTGCCAACGGTGGCAATATGCGGAGGCCGGGATTTCAAAGCTCCAAATTGTCAGGCCGTTACAATTTTCATTAAATGAACAAAGGTTTAAATTACCCACATACCCCGGCTTACGTATATTGCGTGTTGGGCTTTCGTGCTTAATTAATAATTTACATCTTTCTCTTTCAAATAAAGCCATTTCTTTAAATCACCAAAATCAATCTTTAAACTACTTAAAAAACTTATTCTCTCATTATTAATTTTTTCAACTAATTCCTTAGTAATTTCCGCTGCCTGAAATGAATAAATTGTTGGTTTATTGATTACTGTTTTTAATTCAAAATCTTTCGCCAGTTTTTCAAAATTGCACGACAAATCAGTTTTTTGATTGATAATATTTGGATTACTACAGAATCCGTTTACCATTTTACTTTTTTTATAAATCTTAAATCCCCAAGCAAAATGCCCAAACTCAAATATTGTTAAAATTGGACAATCCAAAACTCTAGAAAGTCGCAGAGCTAAGTCTTCTCCTAATTTTGAATTATGATGAAGCAATATTGAACTCCAAATACAATTAGGTTCTGAAATTCTTGTTAGTTTATTTATATTCTCTCCACCAACAGTATTACATAAATAATCAAACTCTTGATTAAGGTCTTTTACTTTGACTTTCATCTCCTTAAGAGCTTCTAATAATTCCTGTTCCAAAATTTCGGAGTCTACTTTAACAAATAATTGTGTTGTTTTTTCTCCGAGGTAAAAATTGCCTAAGTCATTATATAAATTCATTGCATTTTCTGAATTAGGAAGCGGTTATTCGCATGAAGCCCAACGTTTGCTGGATGAAGTCGTGGCGAATTGGTCGTGGTGTCGTGTCACGCGGTAGCGATGACCCGACAGTAGACAAAGGCGTCAGGACGAGCAAACCTAGACATGCTTTATTCCAGCGTGTTGGGCTTAGTACTTTTTCTTTTAAAATTTCAAGGTAGTATTAATCTGTTCAATCATATTGTCCTTTTTCGTAAGTTCTTTCTTGACTTTTGATAGAGCTTTTCTAATTGTGGTTTTGATCCAGATTAATGGGATAAGGTTTATAAGTCCTAATAACCATGCTATTATTCTATTGTCAATTCTAAGGTTAAGTAATTCATAATGAAATTCAATTCCTTGAAGAAAAGTCAGAACAATTATAATGGTTAAAAGAAATCTGAAAAATAATTCTCTAATTATGGTTTCCTTAGCAATCTTTTTAGGGTCTTGATGATATTTTCTAGTGAAAGATTTTTCTATTGCTTCAATCAAGTTAGTCTTTGCTTTTATAAGAGATTCAATGTCATATTTTTTCTCAAAAAGTAGGTTTCCTGCATACAATTGAGGTTCTAAATTAATTCTATTTGTCTCTGAAAATAGGTCAAAGAGAACACTTTTGGATTCCTTATTTAAATTTTCTTTCCAGTTTAACATCTCGTTTGTATTAAGCCCAACGGTGGTTGCATGGCGTCGTAAGGGGATTTAACCTCACAGACTTTCATAATAGCGCTAAGCCAAAGCGCATATTTGTTTTACATTTCATTTTTTAAGCCAAATCTGCGATTTGGAACTGGTAGCCTTTGCTGAGGCCTTCCCAATGATTACGAACCCCTTATGCGCTATTGCAACGTGTTGCCAATAGTACTTTTTACATATTGATTATTCCCAAATAACCTTCCGTGACAATGTCTTAATTAAGGTTCTTTCATTTCCACTATCCATTACTATGGATAATTTAACTGAGTCCTTGGTAGATTTAGGAATAATATAAGTGGTCGCACTATCTCTTTTCAATTTGCAGTTTGTGGCTTGTAATATTAGCGTATACTGCGGAGCATTGTAAATATTTAATTTATTATTGTCCATTAATAGTACACTGTCAATATCCACATATACAAATTCCTTATAAAAAGATACTAATGTAGAGTCATAGTTAAAATGTTCAGATTCGTTTATTCCGTTAATCCATTTTTGAATATCTAGTGTGTCGCCATTTTTGTTAAAATAAATCAAGTCACCATGAAATCTATCCTCTAACATATTCACCATTATCATTTTCTCACCACTAGGATAAGAATAAATGATATATCCTGTCTTTTTATAGGCGCAACTTGTAGATAACAATATAATCATAGACAAAATCAAATATTTCCTCATAGTCATTCTTTTTCTATTTAAGATATTTAGTCTGGCAATTATGTATTATTGGCAACTATTCTGTAACCGTCATTGTATGACGGTTATATTTCCTTTGTCTGTTGTTCCGAAGCTAATTTAACATCTTTTTTGATAATCAAATCATCCAACGGACTTTTTATCATCTCCAGGTATCTGTTACTGACATACGTATAAATATCAGTGGTTTTAGATGAACTGTGCCCCAATAATTCCTGTATGTATCTTATGTCAGTTCCCGATTCAAGCAAGTGGGTTGCAAAACTATGTCTTAGCGAATGTAATCCCCCTCTTTTTTGTACTCCGCTTTGCTCAATTGCTTTTTTCAAAACTTTTCCTGCACTGGTAGCTGAATATTTACCGCCAAACTGCCCTTCAAACAGATAATTGGTTGGTTTGTATTCTTTGTAATAGTCTCTTAATGTATCTAAAATTGATGAACCCAAAATACTGTACCTGTCCTTGTTGCCTTTGCCGGCCAGTACGCGAATACGCATCCGTTTCGAATCAATATCATTTAATTTAAGATTCAATACCTCACCAATTCTTAATCCACTACCGTAAAGCAAAGACAGAAGGGCTTTATGCTTACTGTTTTCAGTGCTTTGTAATATTTGGCCGATTTCTTCCTTACTCCATACCTTAGGTAATTGTTTTCCTACTTTTGGACGGATCACTTCATTAACTTCCAATTCTCTTTTTACATAACCTCTGTAATAAAGCTTAATCGCATTAACCGATTGATTTATGGTGGCAAAAGAGTATGCTTTCTCACCCTGCATTAATTCATGGTACTTATTAATCACCTCGGAATCAAAACTATTTATCTCATCAATGCTGTTATGTTTGTAACAATTAATAAAGCGTAGAACAAAATAGTAATAAGTATTGATGGTATTTTCACTATACCCTTTTAGCTGCATGAACTTCAGAAATGCTAGTGGAACACTCTTAAAGAAGCGATCCTTGACATATTCCTGTTCATATAATTTCTGAATAATACGATGATCTGTAATCTTTAACTCATTGTGAAGTCGTATCTTTAAATCTTCCGAAACTGAATCAATAAAATGATATAGAATACTTAATTTGGGTAAGAGAGTAAAATCTTTGACGATGGCATTCCATCGAGCGTATTTATTTTTGACTAGTACTTGGTTTGCTCGCTTGTTATACTTGTATTTAATGATTATCAATCTTTCATTATTCTTCTTGTAAGGAACCAGCATAATGCCACCTACCTTATTCTTAGGTTCAAGAATTCCTTTAAAATATATCTTGTCACCAATGACCGTTTTTTCGGTATAGCCTTTTATTTCTGCCTGATAATATTTTGTACTTACATGGGCAATATCTTCAAATACATCCTGAAGCAATCCAATGGTGTTGTGCTTAATAGGAGTAGTGTAGGCTTTCATCTCCGGATGCCATTTAATCCAACTATTATTGGCAATTCTGTCAAGCAGTGCCTCATTGCTCTTGAAATAAAGCACACAATAGTCAGATCCTTCATAAGTTCTCTGGTTGAGATATAGTACATCCTTCTGATTCATCTTTTTTGTTGACTAACATAAGGATAATTTGTAATTTAAGAGTTTATTAATCGTCTACTTACGTAATTAAACGTCTAATAATACGACTATGGAAAAAAGAACTTGTTTATATTGCCATGAACCGATGAAGGGTAGGAGCGATAAAAAGTTTTGCTGTGTACAATGTAAGAGTTCTTATCACAATCAATCGACCAGTTCAATAGAAGCTTATGTACGATCAGTTAATAAGCAGCTTCGTGCCAACAGAAGTGCGATGCACCGGGCCTGTCCCGAAGGAAAAGCCACCGTTCGAAAGGAATTTCTTAAAAAACTGGGCATGGATTTTAAACACCTTACCCATACATGGAAAAGTAAGGGAGGTAATCTTTATTATTTCTGTTATGACTATGGTTATACTCAATCTTCAGAAGTAGGTAAGGTATTAGTGATCCAACAACAGGATTATATGAAATAACTTATTAATACCAGTTATAGTTATCAACTTCAAGTATTTAATGGTTGATGTTAAAAACCTTTTTATTAGGTTTATGAAATGCTTCGCCGTCTCACTCACAATACTTTTTACGAGTAAGCCGATGTTTCTGAAGTCAAGGACTATACTTATAAATTCCCATCATCACTAATCATTCTACCACTCTAACAGATTTTGTATAATTCAGACTTCGGATTAATTACGAATCATAAAAAAACATATTTATTTTCAAGAAAACAAATATTAGTGTAGATCAATCCTATGGAAATATTACAAGATGAAAAATATTATGAGGAATGATTTGAGTCTATTAAAACACTAATCATTAAACCAATTTACAGCTTAATTAAGAATTAAGACTGTTATCTGTAAAAGCATAAGTTACCAAAATGTAGTAATATATCTTACCTTCTTGCTGTGTAAGCTATTAACTCCATTATCTCAGGATAATGAACTATCAAATCTGGTGGAAAGTAAATCAAGTAAATGTGAAGTAAATATCTAAAATGTTATTAATAGATAAGTTACTGTATTTGATTTACATTATTTACTTCATTTACTATAAAAAACATCGATTTCCTTTTAGATGAATTTTTGAGCATAAAAAAAGGATACCATAAAGTACCCTATAAAGAAAAAATGAGAAACTAACTCAGATCGCCAGCTCCACGTCATCAATGACAATTCCATTTGTTGTTTCGGCATCTTCATATTTAAACATGTAACAGGATCCCAATGCACTATGCGTATAGCTCTTTACTTTGCGACTTTTTTGAGAACTATTGGGGATAAATGTTTTATTACCCTTTGCGGTCAACAATTCTCTTAACGAATTCATCTCAAGAAAATGTAGTTTGTTTTTGTTCACGTAGTCGGTATAGCAAGGATAAAGTAGTTTGAATTTAATGTATAGTATTTTCTTTATCGGGTCTTTCACGTAGTGTATATCTTTACGTATATCACCATAAGGGTCTGCAACCTTATAGGCAATGGCACTCCAAAAAATAGATACATCCTTTAAGTCGCTTGCCATTTCATCCTGCATTTTTGCGTTTTCGATTACTGCATCCTTGTACGTATCCAAATCAAATGGGAAAGCCAATTTAGCTTGAAGGAGTTTAACCGGAGTCAACAACAATGCGATATGTCTTATTTGTCGGTCTGCGAGTTCTGTTTCAGCATTTATGACCGATTTAACCTGTTGAAAAACCTCATTAAATACCTTTTTAAACTGTTTTTCAAAATAGCTACGGTATTTAAAGAGTTCACGTGTTATATTGCAAAATCCATTCTCTTTCTCTTTTAGTAAGGTTTTATAGGCTTCTGTGGTTTCATCAGAAAATTTATTATCCTCAAAATGCAATACAATCATTCGAGCAAAAAGGGCTGCCTCAGATGTTGGCAATTCATTACCATCTACCATACAGGCAGAGCTAATTTCAAGAGTTGTGGTTTTATTATCGTTGCTTTTTTGCGCCATGGTATACAGTTCTCCATCATAACCTGTCTTAAATATATCGACCGTTTTTTTATCAATGGCATTTGTGTATTCTTTAAGATAGTATAAAGCATTACTTCGTTGAGTTAATGAGCGTGAAAAACCTTTGTCCGTAGAATTAAGCAATGAGATTCCATGATTAGGTTCTCCAAACAGATGCATAAAGAAATTAACAAAATTGGACTTTCCGGCTCCCTGGTCACCAAACAGGAATAAAAATGGGAAGAAGCCTGTTATATCAAGAATAATGTCTCGGTATAACGCCAG
>NZ_JAGUCO010000042.1 GCF_018271995.1 Carboxylicivirga linearis | reverse complement strand
AGAAGGAAATGATAGGTAAGATGCGATTTTTATATTGTACTAAATTCATTATTTTTGCAGCCACATTTATTACTGGTCCCGTAGTTCAACGGATAGAATAGCGGTTTCCTAAACCGTAGATATGGGTTCGATTCCCGTCGGGACTACTAAAAAGTCTGCAATCGATTGATTGTCAGGCTTTTGTGTTTTATTAGTGGCAAATTGGGTGTCAAAATATAGTTTTATTGTAGTTCTTAATTTCTGCTTAGTTATTTATAAGATGATGATAATTTGCATAACGATCAAGCGATTGAACAGTATATTCACCGTCACCTTCCCCAATTTTATCAAAGATTGCGTAGTTTTCATTCAGCATATCAAGTCGAACACGTAAATTTCCAACTTTTGTAAATTTTACCGGTCCACCTTTTTTTGAATTATGGATAACATACTGCAGAAATGCTACATTTGCCTTGTCCGCTTCTCGAGAAATAAAATTTAGATCATCATAACCATTATAAATTAATTCATTACAAAGTTCCTCTATGGTGTCCTCATTATCAGGAAGTTCTTTTGGATATTTCTCTTTTAACAACTCATCTAGGTTTAATGGGGTTATTTCCCATTTGTTGTATACTGAGCTAGGGTTAATTTTTATTAGGGAAGTAAAATCTATATGAAGAGTTTCCTCAAATATTCTTTGAGCATCCAGTATATATATTAATTGACCAGTATTATAGTAAAAGTTTTCAATATAATGAATATGTGGTTGTTTATTTTGCTTCATCCAATCACCTTTAGTCGTGTCATATGTCAAAAAGATTATATCAGATTTTTGGCTTGATGCATATTCCATCATTTCATAAAAAATAATGAAGTCCCCATATGGATTATCTGGTTTCGTTTTTAAATCCCCCATACCAGGGAAAGCCACATGAGGCTTTTTTATTAAGGAATCAATTTTTTCCTTTGAAATTTTTTTACTCATTATATCAAAGTCACTAATAGCTTTTTCCGCAATAGGTGCATCGGTATACATACAATTACAGGAATAAAAAAGCTCTAAAAATTTATCATTGAGTAAAATGTCACTATTTTCTTCTTTCTTTACTTCTATATTATTGTTAAGTTCCTTACTTAGATCTTCTAGTTCAACTTTTATGTTATTCAATTTTTTTTCGAATTCTCTATAATCAACTAATATCGTTTTGTTTTTTTCAAGAAATGACTTAAAATGATTCAAAATTTCCTTAGTGAAACTATTGGGTAATCCTTGTGTTACATCTTCGAAAAAACGTTCGATAATATCTTCCCTATTTTTCGTGAATTCTTTTTGTACTTGTTCTGTAAGAAAAATCCTATTTTTGTAATGATTATAAAATTTCAATAATTCTTCTCTTGCTTCAAAAGAAATGCTATATGATTTTAATAGTACATTAGTATCAAGAAAGATTGGCGTATCTCCCTTTAAACCAATAGCATTATTAAGACCGTCCTTGTATTTTTGTAGTACTTCTTTGTGGTTTCTTAAATTTGATTTTTCAATTTTATCGAGATAACTTATAACTTCCGTACTCATTTAATTTTAATTTGTTAATTAAATTGATTTTTTACATTTACTAGTACTGATAACTCAATGTAGTATGAAATTTGAATAAAAAAAAGACATTAATCAACTTTATGGTTCTATATTAAACTTAATAAAACTCCCTTGCTAAAACTAACAAGGGAGTAACTATTTATTCTTTTATTATCATAGAATACTCATTACAATTAGGGCAATGTAAGTAGTAATCTACTTCTATTTTTTCTTCTATTATTTGATTTAACATTTCGGGAGGGATTTTTGACTCTCTTACCTTGTCTCTTCTTTTTCCGCATTTAGAGCATTCTGTAATACTAATATTAAGTATTTCATTCATTAAATTTTCTTGTTTATTTGCTTCCTGAAATTCATAGTACTTTTCTGTCATTTCAAGAATCTTATGAATGGAATACTTTTGGACATAGTATTCTGATACCTCAATAATAATCTTATTGGCTATACAATCATGAGTGTTATAATCGATTACTAGATTGTATTTTTGTTCTAAGATATCTGCTAACTCATTTAGTGCGTCTTTAAAATTTTCTAGAACTCTTTCTTGTTTTAATATATCGTCAATATCGGTTTCATCTACCTCACCTAAAAGAGTTTGATAATATGCAGTTCGTATATATCTTAAAAAATATACTTCTAATTCTTTGTTCCTCTTAATTATTCTGGTAGTACTCATAAATTCAAATTGTTATTAAATATAAATAATTATTCTATAGATTAGTTGAAAAGTAGGTGGTACTCTTCAAATGATTCACTCTTTTTAATTTCTAAACTATCAATAGCCAAATGATTTTTGCTTAATCCAATCTTATCAAGTGCTTTAATGTAATTGTATTTGGTGCGCGTTGATATTATTTTCAATTGTACTAACTCATCAAATGAATGAGATTGAAGCAGCATTAAAATAGAGTTGATATAGGTTTCAGAAATGCGTGTTTTACGTTCTTTTGAGCCTTCGGGAAGGCTATTGTTGTATTTCTCTACATCTTTATTGTAAGCTATCACTCGTTTGGTTGTATCTGTAAATTTATCTAATGAGCTAATTCGAAATTCCTCTTTGAAGTTGAGAAATACATTAAACATTTCATCTAACAATTCCCTAGTGAAAAGTGCTATTGTTGGCGGTTTAAAAGTGCCTTTGTCATCCACTAGGCAAGCATTTAGTGAAGTATTCTTAAATTCATCTTCTTCTGTTATAGCTAGTCTAAATGTATTAGTACGATTAATAATTTTTGAATAGGCTTTGTGATGTACCTTCTTTTCTGGTGAAAAGCACCTATATTGTCTTTCAAGGTGATGAACGCTTAAGCTTTTAATTCTGTTATCTCTAATTTTCTTTACAACCTTTTCAACTTCTTTATAATCAAGTTTAGCTTGTTGCCATGTTTCGCAATTACTAGCAAATAAGTGTTTTTTAAACAAGTAACTCATGTAAGGCTTTTTAAAGGTAATTTCATAACGTAGAATTCGATCAGCTGTATCTTCTAATCCTTCGCAAGTCATAACACCATTTTGATATTTGCTTTCAACTTCGAAATATTCTTTGCCTAGTTTTTTATTCATAGCTAAATGGTGTTTCCGTTCACCTTTTGAGCTGGCATACTCCGAGCCTTTATGATATATTTTTGCGGCATACCTAGCATTTTGAATAAAAATAGAAGTACCCCAATCAACCTTATTTTTAGTAGTTTTTTTTAAATACTTCTTTTTTATACGCTTTTGATAATCGAGATACTTAAGAGCATCTTCTTTTGATTTAAAGTATTGATTGTAGCAAAGATCTAAGCGGTTAATCTCAATATCTTCTTTACTAATTTGTATATGTTTAAACCAAGTGTTTATAAACTTATCGATAAAGACTATTAGCCTGTCATATGTTATTTTGGTATTAAATTCTAAAGAATTTAAATCATTACTGTTGTATGGGTGATCCTCAAATTCATGAGGTACAAACTGCATGATGTTAGTACCATATATATATTTGGGAATAGAAAAGTTCATTTCTATGAAATCTCTGTCAACCCTTACACTATATGCCAAATAGTAATGAGATGATGTTAGGATTTTGTTTTTATAAATAGTGAATGTATTCCCAGTATCAGAATAGTGTAATTGTTTTACTTGAAGAAAACGGTCTTTAGTTATTTCACCTGTATCAAAATCCACAGCTTCTTTGTCATGCGGAGTGTCCAATACAGAAGTGTATTGTCCTTCACCTTCTTTTCGCAATGCCTCTAATATTCTTGGGTATTGGTGTAAGTTGTGTATTCTTAAGACGATTGTATCTACCATTGCTCATCCTCCCTCTGTTCTTTGAGTGAAAATCTTGCGCAGGTTCTGCTATGTTATAAGCACGCAGAAGTCCTTTACTTGATTGCCTCAACTTTTAAATGGTTAACTAAATCGGATTTGCTAAATAGAATTCTTCTTCCAACTTGGTGATATGGAATAAGATTATTCTTTTGGTAGTGCCATAATGAGGTGAGTGAGCAGCCTAAGAATTGACTAGCCTCTTCACGTGACAGCATTTTACTATCTGTTTGTTTTTGATTTTGTCTCGAACTTATAGTTTTAAGTTCTTCTTGAATAGTTTGTCGTAATAGAGTTATAATTTCCTCTTTAAACTCTTGTGTTAATGTGAATTCCATTTTCATAATGAATCAAATTTTAAATTTATTTTGATCCAAAAGTCACTATGAAATCATGCTTGGGTCGGGGTTTGGGTCGACCCAAACGTGAAAAAAAATTCTTTGAACACGTGTTTAGGAGTTATTATTTATAGTGTATTAGTTCTGATTTACAGTTTATTCAATTTCTTCAAACAAAAATAATATTGACTCTGAACCCGTCAAGGGTATATAAACGGACTGCCGCAGGCGCAACACAGCCCGCCCTTGACAGAACCCTCATCAATTATTCATTATGTTTTTGAAAGTTGAAAAAGGAAAAATATTAGAGGAGGGGGAATATTGGAGAATTAGTCGAAGCTTCCTAGGTCATTATGAAGTTCCGAGAGTTTCATGTCTGCTAGTTCAACACCTGCAGTGAAGGATATCATTTCAAACTGGTTTCTAACTATAGTAACATCATGAATCAGTTTTAGTACGGCTTTCTTTGAAGAATTATCTGGACGGTTGAAAGGATTAGAGATTTGTTTACGCACTTTGTCTGGGTTTAGACCGGTTAAAAAGAAAATAAAATTAGCGTCTCTTGTATTTTCACCTGTTTGCTTTGGAAAACAATTAGCTTGACGTAAAAAGTATAATGCAATCACAGATTGTCTAATAGTGCCTTTTGTTTCCTCTGTTTTTTGCTCTTGGGGTTTGTTTTTATCATTTATCAGCTTTTCAAGGTTTTCAATTCTTTCATTTTGCTTTTTATCCTTTCCATCTTGGATCATTTTTTTTAATACTTTATCCATAGATGGGCCATAAATATTACTATTATTCATGCTTATCCAAATATTTTATCCATTTCACTTTTCTTATGCTCATCCACTACTTTAAAGTATCGTTTAAATACCTTATAATCTTTGTGTGTAGTTATGTCCATTATCACTTCGGTTTTCATGCCTTTTGCAAGAGCATTTGTGATAAAGGTTTTTCGAGCGATATGCGAAGATAATATTTCACTCTTATCAACCATCTTTTCTTCTCTAATTCCACCTTTGTAGGTTACAAGTTGAACTTGTGTTTTTAGTTTTACAAGTCTTCCTAATTCTTTTAGGTATTCATTAAATTTTTGATTTGTTATTTGTTCAAAAACATTTCCTTTTTTGCCTTTATACTTATTATAAATGGAACGAGAGTATTGATTTAAGGGTATAGCATTTGGGGTGCTTGTTTTGATGGTTGTAATGAAAATGTAATCATCTTTAATATTCTCATGTTTAAGATTCATTATATCTGAGAAGCGCATACCCGTGAAGCATCCAAAGCAAAAAACATCCCTTATTTTTTTTAACCTTTCATTTTCTTCAAGGTCATAATTATTGAGATGTATAAGTTCATCCCACGTTAAGAAGAATATTTGACCTTCATTGGTAGCAGTTTTAAACTTTTGATAATTTATATTTTTATTGTAGCCTTTATCGGTTGCCCAATTTAAAAAGGTTTTCAACTTCTTAATATCTTTTGCAATACTACTATTTGCCAGCTTTACATTTTTGAGAAGAAAATCAACATAAATTTCATGGAAAGAGTTGTTAATAGTGTTATATGTCAAGTTGTACTTTGTTGCAGTTGCAAATTGCTCCAAATGATTGAGTGTGGTTTGGTAACTCTTAATTGTGTTGGGCTTTTTACTATTCTTAGATATTTTAATATACTCTTCAAAGTGACTAATAATATTAGCTGAATCTTCCCGATTAAGAAAGTCATTGATTTTTTCTTTCAGTTTGTCAAGATTAACTACTTCACCTTCTACTAAGTATTTATTGTATTCATCTACAGTATACTTGTCTAATTTATCTAAGAAGGCATTTAGGGTTGTGGCATTTGAATATTGTGATTTTGCTCTTTGCTTATTAGGTGACCAATTTTTTTCTTCAATACGCTTACCAATATAGTGTCGTAGTCTTTTACCCTTGTAAGTGACAACTAGAAATATTTGAAATGGCCTTTTTGTATTAGCAACCTTTTTAAGGTTGAATTTTACAAGTGATTTGGTCTGATATCCCATAACTAAAAATTAAAGTGGTGTCAAATGTGGTGTCAAATTAACCTTAATTCATTTTAACACTATTGAATTTTGTTAAAGTTCAAATATAGCTAATCCTTTAATAATAGGGGGTTAGTTGAGTTATTTAAAGTTGATTAATTATTATTGAAGGTGTGAAAATAGTCCCGTCGGGACTACTTTTGAAAAGTATAAAACATTAAATGTCATCTCTATATAAAGGGTTGACATTTTTTTTAGATTACATTTAGGTTATTTCGTCTTGTTACTACCATTATTTTTATTCAAACTATTCAGAAAACTATGCTCTTTTCGGATGGTGTTAACAATAATTACTGCGATTACTACAAGTGAAACAACTCCGGAGATTACGATATAAAGGTAAAACCCTCTGGAAAACATTTGTTTAAAATAAGGTAATAATAGAGTGAAACCAAAAGTATAGATAGCGAAACACACCGGTGTAATGATGTAGTTCACTTTCAATCTTATTTGATAATGTTTTTTTAGGTATTTTTTAAACGAATGGTTATCTAACGAGATAAGCTGATGTTCCTTTTTGTAGATTGAAAGAAACTCAAGTGCAATTCGAAAAGTCAGACTCGAAATCATTAATATCATTCCAAGTGTAAAGGTATTCCAGTTGTTGCCCACATAATAAATTGCATAAGTCAGTAAAATAACTACAGTTACCGACATTACAGCAATGGATATATATTGACTATTGCGTTGTTTATTGGCTTTTTTAATAATCTGATCCGGACTGGCAATTACAGAATCGGATTTTTGACTATTCCATGTTTGAGATAATATATCATTTTTCATTGGTAATACATTTTAAAAGTGATTGTCTTATTCTACTTAATCGTGTGCGCAATGCTCCGTGTGCAACTCCCATTGTTTCAGCTATTGTAGCCTGAGGAGTTTCCTCTAATTCTAATAGAATGATGGTTTTATTATTAGGTGTTAGCCGATCGATGCATTGGTACATTTTTTCAATGGGCACTTCCTTGTTTTCGTTATCTATATCAGTAAAGGTGTCTTCCAGTATGCTTTCGTTGATTTGAGTGTGTTTGCATGATTTTCGCAAATCACTCAAACAAATATTTACCGCAATTCTAAAAATCCAGGTACTTACCGATGATTTTCCCTGAAAGGATTTTCGGTGGTTCCATACTTTTATAAACGTTTCTTGTTGCCACTCTTTAGCCAATTCTTCGTTACCGGATGCATAACCCAAACACAACCTGAAAACTTTAGGAGCATAGGTGTTATATATTTGATCGAATTCTTCTTCTATTCTCATTTATTGTATGGCTAAGATTAGTTGAATTTGCTCCATAAACCATGTGGGCTGATCGAACATTACGAAATGTGCAGAATTATCGGCAATTATCAATTCGTATTTTGACAAATTAGCGTATTGGTTTTGATAAGTTTGCTTCACCATTTCTTTTCCGAATGGCTTATCGGCAGCTAATATAGTTACCGGGATGGAAATATTCTTCAAGTCTTCTCTTTCATCCATTTTAAGATAGTCGGTATATCCGTACACATAGGTTTTTCTATCAGCCTGAATCATCCAGTCTTTAATTTTTTTCTGAGATTCAGGATTCAGACTCATGCCTTGCGACATACCAGCAGCCATCTGTTCAAAATCAGCATCGCTCATGGCCAATTGTTGTTTACCATATGGGTTGTCGTAGACTAAGTTATCAGGATTGAAATTCGGTATCATAAGGGCGCCTGCTGCAGGTAGAGCGTCAACCAATATAAGTTGTTTAATGGTGTTGTTTTCTCTGCTGGCCAACCACGTAGCTATGGTGCCACCTAAGCTATGTCCAATTATGGTTAAGTCTGTAAGTTTATTTTTTTGGATGTAGTTTTCGAGTGCTTCATTTACTTTTGGGAGCCATGGAAATTCAATAGGTGCTTTACCACCAAAACCAGCCAAAGTAACAACATGACATTCATAATTTTTTTCTAGTTGATTAACTACCGCATCCCAACCTTCACCGGGAACTGTAAAGCCAGGTATCAGCATTACCGGTTTACCTTTACCCATAACTTTTACATCAATAGCTTGATTACTTGTTTGTGCCTGAGTGTTTAACGAAAAAAAGACTGCTAGAATTAAAATAATGTTTTTCATGATTTCTGTATTTAAGTTTCGCTTTAGATGCAGAAATCAGATAATGTTACATCGATATCATCATTTTTTTAAATTTTCTCTAAGTTCTAACTCGGATTCTAACCATTTTTGAGTCCTATAAATGGGTCTTATTAAAGAAAAGTACATCGTTGGGATACCGATTAGCCATATTACTCCAACTACTTTTATTTTCTCCATAAGACTTGTAGCTAATACATTATTAATTGTTACACCAGAACTTAATATTATAGTTGGAACAACTATTATGAAGATTGAAAAAAGAAGTGTCCCAGAAATAGATGGGAAAATATTTATTTTAATAACAGTATGGTTGGTCGACTTTAAAAATCTACCAATAATTCGTGGTTTAAAAGAATCATATTGGCTTTGTCTTATTTCACGTATCATAAAAATTGATTGCTTTAATTTAGCTTTAAATCGCTTTGGTTTTAGCAATCTGTTTTTCAATCTTTCTTCTGTTTTAGATTTGATCCAATTGTCAATTTCTACAACAGATAATTTGGTTGAATATGATTTGCTAATTATCATTTAATATGTTTTTTGCAAAGTGGCATTCGAAGTTTACTAGACAAAGGCGACCCAACGAGTCGGCTCACTTATACTTTAATAGCCATCGTTGTGCTTTCGTGGTTTATTTTTTTTCTAATTCCTTTTCTATGTTTTTTAAACGAGTGTCTATTGATTGCATTCCACTGATAACTTCATTAGACCCTTTTTTCAATATAATCGAAATTCCTCCGCCGAAAACAATAATTGCTATTAGTATAAATAATTCCATAATTTATGTTTTTGTTGGTTTTTAATTATTTCAATGAGTTAATTGTAAAAAAGGTTTTACCATTCAATATGCTCAGTATATTTATCTTCTATATAATTTCCAAAGTCATTTTGCTTTGAAAAATACAACGTATCAATATTTAATTCCCATATTCCAGATTCACTCGTGGCGTGCTAGTCGTGGTGTAGTGTCACCCGATAGGGGGACTAGGACGAGGCGGACTGAGCCAAGCTCTATTCTAGCGTGTTGTACCCAGTTTATTCTTCATAAACAAATCGTTTTTCATTTTTCTTTTTTGTCCTGAAAGCTTTTTTTACGTCATGGAGATTATAGAGTCCACGTTTAACAGAATTTTCAAGCTTAAATCTTAAATCAGAAATTCGTTGATAATACTCTTTTCCAATCATCACAATTTCGTCATTATTTTTATCATGAACATGATTGTTTAGATTAAAGAAAAGACTATTTAATTTTTCGAGATCCTTAACAGTTTCATCGTCAATCCACAAACTATATGATATCGCAATGAACAAGTTTTGTTGATATTCTAGGAATTTGGTTTCACCGTTATCAAAAATCAGATGATAACTTTTTCTATCATCATCTATAACAACACCTTTCAAAATACCAATCTGATTTTCTATATATTGATATGCTGTTAATCTTTTTTTTAGAATCTCTTTAAAGTATTCTGTTTTAAAGTCATATTTCTTAAGTTTTAATGTAATGAAATATGAAACAATGGCAGATACAATACCTGCTATTACAGAACTTGATAATGCTATTTTAATTAATTCGATTTGTTGCATTACTTGTGAAAGTATTTATTGTGTACTTAAATTGGGTACAACGTTAATAATATGAGCATGTAGCGGTATTAAAAGCGGTTTCGTATCGAGTTACAAAGTAGCCAAAGCTACACAAAATTAAATAGTCAAATCGGTAGATTTGGCGGGGCTGATTAGAACCACTACCGCCCAAATACCCACCGAAACCGCTATTGCTTATATTTAGTGTTGTGGGTATGTGCTTTTTATATTTCTATTATTTCAGCTTCTCCAATCTTATTTCTTCCTTCATGAATCCACCAAATCCGACCGATTTGGATAAATCTCTCAATGTCACCATGTCTTAGAAATCGGACTGTGGCAATAATCGATTCTCCAGGGGACAAAAACTCTTGTCCTTCAAAATTTACATCTCCGATATATGTTGCAATAAAATCATTCGAATTTTCTTTGTACTCAAATACATGATTAGGTCGATAGCCACTAATAATCGGAGTTTTTCGACCACCAATATCTGTTCGATAAAGTTTAAATTTTGCTTTTATTATAATCAGATCAGTATTCATTAGTCTTTTATATTATGCCATTCATGTCCACAACCATTTCTACATTCTGTTTCACGTCTGTATGTATCAGCTGTTTTGAAAATACTCAACATGATTATTAAAGACTTTCGTAATTCTGAATCAGGCAAGTCCACAATTTTATTAGTTGCTATCTTAAATGTCTGTGTTTTGAAAAGAACCACAGGCGTCATTGTTTCTTTAATCGGCGCAGTCTTTATCGCAGTTAAAATCAATTCGTCAGTTGGATGTGCTTGTTGTGCAAACATTATTAACTTATCACGAATCTCTTTTTGTCCAGTCAAATCAAACTGGTCAAACCAATCCAACATCTCGGAATCAGTCAATTTATTTTGAGCGTACTTATTAATATTTATTTCAATCTCTGTCATTATGTACGATGCTCTTTTTGCATTACCCACAACGGTTAACTAGGCGCTGAAATGGAAACTGATCTTATATGTGAATATAAGAGCGGTTTCTGTTTTTGCGTTTAGTGGGTGTTAT
>NZ_JAGUCO010000041.1 GCF_018271995.1 Carboxylicivirga linearis | reverse complement strand
TTGCTTCTGTTTTCTTGTATCAAGGCAAGAAAATGAAGTGGGGATTGGGGCAAAGCCCCATTTTAATGATTACCCACTATAAACCATACAGAGCCATAATTATGAGTATTACACGATGTGCAATAGAAGAACATAGTATAAGATATATGCTAGTATTTATTCCTGTTAAGTTTATGCTTGATGTCATTGGACATTGTGTTTAGCGTTGATAGATAGGTATGATACCATAAAAAAGGCCGGTTCCGAAAAACCAGCCTTCGCATTTTTGACCTTATTTAAAACTACAAATTCTTATCGGGATATAGTTCGTTCCATTGTGCTGGTTGATCTTTAAGCATTTTGTCAAACCACGAAATAATGGTGTTGTGCCACTGAATACGTTTGTCGTAATCCAAAATGTGGTGATCTTCGCCTTCAATTAGCACCATTTCAACTTCTTTATCCAAAATTTTCAATGCAGCATAATATTGCAAACTTTCTCCAACCGGAACATTTGTGTCAGCCGTTCCGTGAAGCAGTAAAATAGAATTGTTGAATTTATCAGCATTAAACAACGGACTGTTATCAACATAAATATCACGACGATTCCATGGATAACTATTTTTGGTGGCTCCGGCACTGTATGAGTAACCCCAATATCCTTCGCCCCAGTAACTGCTTATATCACTGATGCCGGCATGAGAAATGGCGGTTTTAAAAATGTTGGTACGTGTTTGCAGCATCATCGTTGTAAATCCACCATACGAAGCCCCAATACATCCAACATTATTGGCGTCGGCAGTAGGATGAGCAGCAAGGAATTTTTTAGTTCCATCAATAATATCATCAATCGCATCGGTTCCCCACCCATTTACATGTAAGGCTGAAAAGCTCTGGCCGAATCCGGTTGCTCCACTAGGTTGTAATACGTATACCATATAACCATTAGCTGCCCAAATATTTTTAGGGTAACGTCCGCCAAAACTGCGTGATGTAGGTGAGGTTCCGCCATAGTAATAAACAATTACCGGGTATTTTTTCGAGGCATCATAATCTTTTGGGTAATAAACCGTACCGGTAATATTAGTTCCGTTTTTATTTTCAAAATCCCATCGCTCTGTTTCTCCAAAAGCTATATGATTGAATGTTTCTTCTTTGGGGAAAATAATTGGTTTTGATTCACCTTTTTTTAGGTTGATGGTAAAAAGCTTTTCAGGTGTTGAGATACTGGTTCCGTTGTATACGGCCATAGGTCCGTTTTTAGCAAAGTCAATTCTGCTTACCACTTCAACAGGTAGTGAGTAAGGAGTAAACGATTGGCTTTTAATATTGTATTTAAAAAGCTTTACCAGATCTTTATCACTTGCTGTCAGGTAAATTTCATTATCAGTCTTCCAAAAAGCAGAGCCTACAGAAGGATCAAATGTTTTGGTAATTGCTTCAGCTTCCTTTGTTTGCAAATCAAAAATGTACAATTGCCTGTCGTAAGAGTTAGGTAAATGATCATTTTGAACATCAACGCCTAAATCGCCAAAGGTCTCAGGTGAACCGCTAACCAAAAGCTTTTTGCCGTCAGGTGAGTAATCACAGCTTCCGCCATATGTTTTATCTTTCCATATAGTATCTAGTTCAAGCGTCTCCAGATTCATCTCAAACAAGGTTTGTTTCGAGAAAGGTACAACCGTGTAATCCATGCTACTGGTTGAAAACAATATTTTGGAACCATCTGGTTTAATATCATGTAAGCTGGTAGATAAAAATCCGGTTGTAAGAGGCTGAATAACGCCATTGCTTAAATCGAGCTTATATAAAAAACTACGTGTGCGGAAGTAAGGTAAGCGATCGTCGTTACCAAAAATACGTTTATGATGACCAACCTTATCAGCTTTTTTAGAGCGGCTGAAAATAACATAGTCTTCGTTGGGCGACCAATTTATACTGCCTAAATCATCTATTCCTTTAGCTAAAAGTAATTCCTCACCGGTAGTTACATCCAATACGTAAAGATCGGCTAGTTTATCTTTTTTTACTGTGTATGATATTTTATCACTCTTGGGAAGCCATTTTGCTGCTGTTAAACTGTTGCCAGGATAAGAATATAGAGTTCTGTTTTTAGAGATGTCAAATACCTGCATGCTTCTTTCTCTTTTGCCCGATTCTTCCAAAACTTCACCTTCCGATATTAGTATGTACTTGCCGGAAGGAGAGATGCGGGCACTTTGAATATATTTACCCTCTATAACATCATGAATGGTAATTTCTCTAGTACTATTGGTGGTCCAATTTAATGCAATATCGGTGTCATCTTTTACTGTAAGGCTTGCAGCTATTTTCAGATCTTCTTCAGTGCTTAGCAGTTTTACGAGTATTTGATGTTTGCCTGTATAAAGCGTTAATTCAGTATTGATTTCTTTTTCCGATGTCTTTGATTGTGTTTTTACCTTTTCACCATCCAGATAGATTTCAAATAAACCATTGGCAAAAAATGAGAAATCTACTTTTGCATATTGATTTGAAGTTACAAACCCTTCTAGCCATATCAACTGGGTTTCATTTGTAATGCCGGTAATAACGCTATCTTCATTAATAGTTAATGGGCTCCATTGATTGGTGTTTAACGATTTTACAGATTGGGCACCTGAAAGTAAGCTGGCAAGTTTAAAAGGTTTATTGTCAACAGAATTAAATTCAGAAAAAGCCGGTTTAGATAATTGTGTAATATTTGATACTTTCCACTGCAAGCACTCCACTTTATTGTTTGCCGAAGCTAATGTTGTAAATAGGGTGAGGAGATAAATAAATAGTATTTTTTTCATGGTGATATGATTTTTATATGAGCCTATCAGCAAATTTACATTAGTTTGTAACAAAAAGGTATGACAAAGAACAGGGTTATTTGTTTTTCTCTACTTTGCATAATTTGGTGTTTGGTGGGTTTTGTGTGAATATTATAATATTGTTAATTAAGATTCTGTTTATTTCTTTATTTTTGTACCTCTAATTAATATTCAAATAATAGAACATGAAAAAAATTATTCTTGTATTAACTACTCTAATTCTGACATCAGGATTATACGCTCAATCTTTTGACAGCTCAAAATTACGTGCCGGTGCCGGTTTGGTTTATGCTACTGATATTAATAATATTGGTATAGCTTTTAATGGTGTGTATTCTTTTACAAATGAATGGGAGGGAGCTGTTGGCTTCACACATATATTCAAGAAAGACTATGTATCATATAATGTATTGGATTTTGATGCGCATTATGTGTTTTACGATGTGAATGAGAGCTTTAATTTGTATGGATTAGCTGGGTTAGGAATAACCTTTTGGAAGGTTGAAGGAATGGATGTAATGGGATTTACTGTGCCTGATCAATCTGGTAGTGATGTAGGTTTAAATCTTGGTATAGGTGGAAACTACGCATTATCTGATAATTTAAATTTAGCACCTGAAATTAGATTTACCGTAATGGATGGCTCTTATGCACGAATAGGAGCTACCTTACAATATAAATTCTAAAAAGAACAAATTAACTTGATAGAGAGGCATCGGTAAAATACTGATGCCTTTTTTGTTATTAATTTCTGTGCTTTTTGTTTCGTCTAGTTTTTACGAAATTAGGGTAAGTGATAGTATTTCAGGTTTATGATGAATGATGTTTAGGTATCCCTTAATGAATGTTTTGGTGTAAGGAAATTCCTATCTGCTTCATTTCTGTTAAATTTGATCCTATTATCATTTATAAAATCCCATTGATGTGAAAAAGCTACTTCTATCTTTGTTTGTCTTTGTGTTCGCATTTACCATGCACGCTCAAATAACTTTGCCTTATGTTTTCAGTGATCATATGGTTTTGCAACGCAATAAACCTATTCCTATATGGGGAACTGCTAACAGTGGCGAAACTGTTACGCTTGACTTGAATGGGTTTTTAGTACAAACTGAAGCCGATACAGATGGTGAGTGGAAGGTTTATTTCCCTGCAATGAAAGCCGGCGGACCTTATGAACTGAGAATCTCAAATGAAGATAAGAATCAGGCTATTGTTTTTAAAGATGTTATGATAGGAGACGTTTGGTTTGCTTCAGGTCAGTCAAACATGGAGTGGCAGGTTCAGCAATCTGATGGAGCCAAGGCAGAAATACCTAATGCTTTAAATAAGAAGATTCGCTTGTGTCAGATTCCTCATGCAGTTAGTTTAGATCCTCTTTATAATACGGAAGAAACACAATGGGAGGTGTGTGATTCAAGCAGTGTAAGAGGTTTTTCAGCCGTGGCTTATTACTTCGCAAAAAATATTCAAGCGGATATAAATGTACCTGTTGGAATAATTCAAAGTACATGGGGAGGAACTCCTGTTGAAGCCTGGACAAGTAAAGAGATGTTGAAAAGCAATGAGTTTGGGCGCAAGCTGGTTAAAAAGAATGATACCATTACGTATTTTCATTTTCAAAAAGATACCCTTGATTTAAATACCTTTTGGGATATTGTTTATAATCCAAAGAATGGTATGGATTCAATTGCTTCCGATCCGAATTATGATGATTCAGAATGGCAACTTGTTTCTATTCCTGGGGTGATTAAAGATTGGGAAGCTGATTTTTATGAGGGAATGATTTGGCTACGTAAAACCATTGATTTAAAAAAGCCTTATGCCGGAAAGGATTTAACCATCAATCTGGGACACCCTGAGATGAATTACTCATTGTACTTTAATGGAAAGGAGATTTGTAAAAATCAGTGGAATGCAAATCTGAAGCACTTATATACGATTCCTTCTTCTTTGGTGAAAAAGGGTGAGAATGTGTTAGCTATTCGAATTGCTGCTCTTTGGGGTGGTGGAGGATTAAACGGGCCTGGTGATGAAATCTATCTGACGAACGGGAAAACAAAATTAAGCCTGGAAGGAAACTGGAAATATAAAAAGGATCTGGAAGATAAAATTCCCAAAGTACAATACTATCAAACGTATGCATACTACATTCATAATGCCATGGTGCATCCGTTACAGCCATATGGATTGAAAGGATTTATATGGTATCAGGGCGAACATAACGAGGGGGAGGCATATCGTTATAGAGAAATGCTTCCACTAATGATAAATGATTGGCGTATACAGTGGCAGCAAGGTAATTTACCTTTTGCCTTGGTTCAGTTACCCAACTATATGAAGGTTGATGATGAGCCAACAGATGGAAAGTGGGCCGTGTTACGGGAATCTCAAGCCTTGACTTTAAAACTGCCCAATACCTATATGACATGTATTATTGATTGTGGTATTGCAGATAATATTCATCCAACAAATAAAACAGTAGTTGGGGAACGCCTTGCTAATGTAGTAGCTAAAAATGTATATGGAAAAAAACTAGTTGCTTCGGGTCCTGTATTTAAGGATTATTCAGTTCGTGGAAATAAGATTCATATTGCATTTTCAAATTTGGCTGATGGTTTAAAAGTAAAAGATGAAGGGGCGATAAAAGGTTTTGCAATAGCTGGTGAGGATCAAAAGTTTTATTGGGCAGATGCTGTTATTGAAGGCGATGAGGTGGTTGTAAGCTCCAAACAGGTAAGCCATCCTGTTGCGGTAAGATATGCCTGGGGTAACAACCCGGTTTGTAACCTTATTAATTCAGAGGAACTACCTGCAATTCCTTTTCGAACGGATGACTGGAAAGTGATAACGCAGCCGGAGTACTAGTTAAATGTAAATCTTAATGTATCTTTATGGTTATAACTTAACCGTAATGACAAATGAATAAAGTCTGCCTAATTGCTATGATTCTTTGGGTGTGTAATGCTGAAGCCCAAATCATGTATCAAAATGTTTCGAATAAAAATTTTTCATTAGGTTCTTATGGACGAGTTGGTGCAGACTGGTCCTTTGAAAACGGAGCATCTGTTGGGCGTCGGTTGAACCTGAATAATATGGGGAGTGTTGGAGGAAGGTTGGAAGAACAGGATTATATGGAGCTGGTACCCACCCTGCATTTCAATACCAACCCAGAATATGATTCGAGTCAGGTAAATGTTCAGTTTCGGATAGCGGCTTTCTCAAGAAGTTTATCATTACTGGGTAATTCAACGTCATCCAGTTTAGGTGGTCTTACATTCGGTATTCCTGAAATTTATGCTGAAGGTACTAATATCGGTAATTCAGGTGTGAATATTTGGATTGGTTCTCGCTTATATAGAGGGGCAGATGTACATATTGCCGATCATTTTTATTTTAATGATCATTCAGGACAAGGATTTGGAGTGGAATATAAAAAGTCACGGTTTTGTGCTTTGTTTATAGCTTCCAGTGATACCTCAGCTACCGTGCCTCCATATTTTTATTTAAATATTGAAACAGGTACACCGCAAATTGGATTGAGACAGCGTTTGGTTCTTGCTTATGAGCATGATATTGATATTAATCCTAATAATCAACTCACATTGTTAGCAGAATATCATAGTATGGGAGAAGCTCATACCTTGGAAGTTTCAGATGATGAGGAAGTAATCGTGGATTATCCATACGATTTTGGTTTTGTTTTGGGGGCAAGGTTGGCTAGCCAGCTTACAAATTTTAGTGAAGGAAGTTATAATCAGCTGGCCATTCGATATGGCAACCGACTGGCTAATGGGGGCGATGGAGGATTATCGCGCACCTGGTTAACCTATGGAGCTCCCAACAGGGATGATAAAAATTATGCAGGTGCTTATTCGCTGGCTATGGTTGATGAGGTGTTGCTTAACTTATCATCGAATTATACTTTAAATGCCTATTCTGTTTTTACTTATTCAAAAGGAGGTGCCAATACTAATGGAATGGCAATTACCTACAGAGGCAAAGAGGTTTATAATCGTAAAATTGATTTTACCATAGGAATGCGAAACGTTTATTACTTGTCAAATATTGTACAATTAATGGCAGAGGCGCATTACTCTCAACGAAAAGATGGTGTTGATGATGTTAACTCGATGTTTAAGGTGAGTTTAGTTCCTACTATAGTACCAACCGGGTATAAAGATTACTGGGCGCGTCCGCATTTAAGGTTTGTAATGTCGTTGGCCAGATATAACGATGCAGCGATGAAGAATCAGTATTCGCCTTACCTTGATTATATGGGTGAAAAAAGATGGGGTACTTATGTGGGAATGAAAGCTGAATGGTATTTGTGGAATTAAAAAAGAGCACCTTTTTAGAGTGCTCTATTCAAATTGGTTAGTGTAATCTGAAATTAAATTTTATCTAAAGCGGCTTTAAAGCTTTTTGTAACTTTTTCAGCCGCCGGAATTAATTCGGGATTGCCCAATGTGCCCATAACTACTGTAGGATCTATCATTACAATTTCTGTAGTGTTCTCATCAATGTATTTAACCAGAACCTTGCAAGGAAGGAATAGACCAATGTTTTCTTCAGCTAACACAGTGTCGTAGGCTAATTTAGGATTACAAGCGCCTAATAACCGGTATGGTTTAGCATTGGCATCGATGCCTTTCTCAATAAACTTTTTGTGCATATCCACTTCTGTAACAATACCAAATTGTTGTTCTGCCAAAGCGGCTTTTATCTTGTCACTTGCTTCTTCAAAAGGCAAGTTTAACGTTTTGCTGAAATAATATTTATCCATTTTTTGACCATTTATATTTGAAACTGTAATCGCTGATAGGATTACTACTAAAGTTATTAATCTTTTCATTGTGTTGTATTTTAGATGTTGTTAATGATAACAAGATTAAATAATATATGTTCAAATCTAGATATGTTGGTGTGATAAATCTATAATTCTTTTACTTAAAAAATCTTTAGATGCTTTAAGTACAGATTCTTTTGATGTTCCTGTAATATTTATCAGATAAAAAGGAGCTTCTCCCTTTATTGTTGCTAATCTCCAGTTAAATTGACTAATTGTGTTTGTTTCTCCGTTGCTGTACCACCATACCGAGTATAAATGATCGTTGTTTTTAATTAATTCAAAAGAGAGTGCATCATGGTTGTCGATATTTATATATGATTCGTTTTTAATTTTATATCCAGATCCCTTCCAACAGATAAAAGGACTATGGTCTGAACCGAGTGTAAAAGAGGGTGGCTTGATGTAGATTAGATGATCTCCGTTTTCAAACTTTAAAACACCATCTTTACTCAATGATTTCTTGAATCCTTCTATATTAATTTCAGAGGTTTTAATAGAAGATTGCAAGCTGTTAGCATATACAAAGTTGCTACCTATTGATAATAAAGGAAGTAAATATAAAATTGGATTGTATTTTGAATAATATGGGGTGTTTTTACGATTATTAATATATAAACCTCTTAGAGAAAAAGTGATTATTATAATTGGAATAAAACTATTGGTTACAATACTTATAATACCGATTAAATCATGAAAAATAGTACCAGGGTAAACCTCAAATATCACCGTCAAAACAATTCTTGATAGGTTTGAAATTACCACAAGAAACAAGGTTAGTATCAAAATAATTGCAATTAATGAAATGCCCGGCTTTTGTTTATACTTTTTTGAAAACAGAGCTAATGTGAAGACTGAAAATACTAAGCTGGTAATAATCATGTTCAGCCCCAAACATTCTTCGGCTACAGTAAATCCGTTACCGTACTTATATATAGAGTTCCCCGATATTTCAATATCATTGTATATGAAATTTAACAAGCCTCCGGCAAATTCAGTAATTTTTAGTCTGATCGGGAAACTGAAGATGCTTAATAAATACTTCACAACAGGAGCTGTAATTACTGCTAAAAGAACCGAAAGTTTAGTTGGATAGAATCCTAAATAATATATAACTGAAAAAACAGAAAAACATATCGCCAAATAAAAGCTGGTATAAATATGTGTTAAATAATAAATGAAGAAGAATAGAATGGCTCCAGCAATAAAAATAGCAGGCCCTTTCAGATCTTCATTGGTTTGCGTTGTAAACGGCAGTACCAACAGAAACAAAAGTTGCTCAAATCGTAATCCTCCAAAATTCTGAATAACAGGAATGGATACGGAAATAATTAAGAGCAGCGTAATTAGATGTTTTTGCTCGGTAATGAGTGATTTTACTATTGTGCTTTTTATCATTCTGGCAAAAGGTTTATTTTCTAAATTTCAGATATGATATGGTTATAATTACTACCAATGTTAGAATCAATGCCCACTCTTCAGGTTCAGGTACAGCTCCGGAATCTTTTAATGTTGCATTTTGTAAACTGTTTTTATTCTTCTCAATATTAAATCGTTTATAATCTTCAATGGTTTCTAAAACGATAAGGCTTGAAATCGGAGAGACAATATAGGCTTCCTGACACAAGTCATAAATTTTTTCAGGTATTTCGGTGTCTTCCTGAAGAAAGAGATGACCTGCCTGTTGAAGTATTGAATGATAATTATATAATCGCATAAGATGAGACGGAGCTTCGTTTTTTGTATTATCTTCTTCTGATTTATCAACAGGAATTATTTGTACTTCTGACATAGACAGTGTTACAGCATTATCTTCTATGTTGTATTCTTTAAACCATTTGTCAAAGGATTGCTCTTTAATGGTTTTTTCTGATACATTTTGACAACTCAAAGCTTTGTATTGCTCTAGTGTGCTTATATAAGCTGATTTTTCTCCATCAATAACAATCGTTTTTAATTTATTTTCCGTTTGTCCAATATGATTTGTTAATGCTTTGTTAAAAGTAGAGCCTTTTAGTTCGGAAGGAACAGGAGAGTGGATATCTCCTTCTGTAATTAACAATGCATTGGAATGAGTAACTTTATGAACAGGGAAAATTGAAAAACTATTTTTCAACAGCCTATCGATAATATGGTCTTTATTTTCATTTGTTAATTGAAGCATTTCATTATCATACACAAAAATGGGTATGTTATTCGCTTTGTTAATGATAGTGTTAATGGTGCTTTTACTCCACGACTTATTTATGTCGAGATATATTGACTGAGGTTTTAAACTTGATTGAAATTGCAATGGAACCATCTTAAATAATTTGTTATTAAAGCTAAAGCTATTGTCTGATAAAAAGGGTGCTGACATGCTTAGCTTCCAATCATTTCTTTTGCTGCCGTTAAAAATATATTGGTTAGTATTTTCCTGTTTGAAAAAAGAAGGAAGTTCAAGATTGTTTGATTTCCCCACTATTTTGAGATGAATAGTTTCACTCATAAATTTTCTGTCGGGGCCTTTAAGTCTGATGTTCTCAAAAAATATTTGGTCATCAATTTTTTTAAGTGGAATAGTAAATCCAATTTTTAATCTTCTATCTTCTTTTGGAGTGCAAGGGAAGATGGTGGCAGTTAATCTGTTTCCTTCCTGCCAATGTAAAACAACAGGATCTCTTAATTCTACACCTACAATTGTTTTGTATGCATTAGCAGCTTTTTTTCGGGTTGTTAACCTTGATTTTTCTTCTTTACCATTTATCCATAGTGATAAGGATGTAGCAACGGCACCTTCGGGTAATTGAAAAGTATATAAGGCTTCTTGTCGATTGTTTATCCATTTGTTATTGTTGGTTGTCCAGATATTAAGTTCTGTATAGGCAATTCTGTATTCAGGATATATTCTAATATCTGTTAGTTTCTTGCTTTGCTGTAAGTCTTTACCTGACCATAGTTTTTCGTATGAGTAATGTCTGGAGTCTGTTGTGGAGTTGATTATTTTTATTCGTTCCTTTCTGCTTAATGAAATTGTTTTGTTGAAAGCAGCTGCAATTGAAACCAATGGATCATGAACTTTTAATTCTGAAAATGATCCTGTGTTAAATCCAAGGCTCCACCAAGAATTTTTAATCACATCGTATAATAATTCGTGACCAATAATTCTTTTGGTCCAATATTCTGATTGGCAATTCTGTGCATAGCTTATCCAGTCAGGTATTTCTTCACTTTCGTTTAGAACAATGTTGATGATGGATGATTCAATTTTTTTCTGATGATAGGAGTAAATGGAAACGTAAGTGATTGTGAAAAGTAAGGCAAACAAAACTCCAAATAAGGCTGGCTTAACATATGCATTAATAAATTTTTTTTGCCAGGTAACAATTGTTGTTGCCAAGAGGAAGTAAGGAATCAAAAAGTGAATGCTCAAGCCAAGAAGAAATAGTCCAATAATAGCAAAAGGAGTAAACGGGATTAGAATAATGGAATAATAGAGGAATATAGTTATTGAAATGCCGCTAAAGAATGAGAATGTATAGCTGGCAAACTTTGGCATTGCAATGTGACTTCCAATTATCATATAAGAACATAGGCCGATGAATAGTAGAATTTCAAGCCACAATGGAATACTTGTAAATATTTCAATGGTTTTATTTAATGTAAAACAACTCACTGTTAGGATAGAGAGTAATATATGCCAGTTTAATCTGGGAATTTTTATTTTATATACTTTCGAACCTTTTCTTAGATCTCCAAATGAAAGCAGAAAGTAAAAAGCAGCTATGATATAGTTGATGAAAAAGACAGGAGCATCATTGTTAGATGCTAATGAAGTTAAATAATAAATAGAGATTGAAGCAATGAATAGGAATATGCCTATTAACTGGATGGAACTTAATTTTGATTTCATAGTGAATGGTATTAAAAAGAACTTTGAAATACAAAGTAGAAGAGATTATTTCATTTTAGCAAGAAAATAAATTGTTATTTTTAATAGAGGTGTTAATTCTATGAACTTTAATCTAGAGTTAAGAAGTGATTGTAGTAAAATAAAAAAGCCTTGAAGAAAAATCTTCAAGGCTTGTAGTAGTGGAGGCCCGACTCGAACGGACGTCCGGCAGCTGCCGGATATGAGCCCTATTCTTTTTGATGAATAATTTGCTAGATAAAGTCCCTTCCGCGATGGGATTTAAGTTCTTTCTCTCTTCGCATCGCATCCGACTTCTCAATAGATTCTTCCTTGTAAATTAATTTCCAAGGTCTATATTTGATAGACCATCCTTTGGTTGCTTTTTCATTATGAGATAATAAGCGTTTGTTGAGATTAGAGGTAAATCCAATATATATTTTATTGAAATTTGGAGAAAATAATACGTAGACAGTAAACATGTGAAATTTCTTTACAATAAAATTATCACATGAATTGAAAAATAAAAAA
>NZ_JAGUCO010000040.1 GCF_018271995.1 Carboxylicivirga linearis | reverse complement strand
TCCAAGATTAAGAGAAGTTGTTGTTTGTTATAGTAATGGCGTTTGGTTTGCCCGGTATTTGCTATCTGCTCTTTCAATTTCGGACACAGTTCAATTTCTCTTCTTAATTGCTGCATGGCTGCATCAACCGATACACTATCAGGGTACAGCTTTTTTACCAAATCCTGTTTCAATATGGTTCTGCGTACTTTCATAACGTTGGATTTGGATTAAAAAATGAATGATAACGTAACTGAAATACGGAAAAAAACAGTCTTGTAGAGTATAATTCAACTGCTTTTGAAGGCTTTTGAATACTTTTTAGCTTATACAGACTGCTTTTGAGGACTTTAAGACAATATTTTAAAGGCTTTTTTGAATGGTGTAGTTTTTGAAGGTTATGTTCTGACAGCTTATTGAAGTTGGTGACCAGAAATGAAGCAAAAACTTCGTTGCCATTAATGGCTACAAACACGAAAAGCCCCAATATGAGGCTCATTTCTAATGAATTGATAAGAATATTGGGCATAATTTACACATTATACCCCTGACAATTAGCGCTATAAATATAAGAAAAAACTTATTTCTCGATATAGTTTTTTTGTAACGAAGCAATTAATAGAGCGGTAGACCAGCCAAAAATTATTACACCACAAGCTGCCTGCATTGCAGCTATTAAACGGTAGGTATCGGCTATAACAATATCGCCATATCCAAGTGTTGAAAAGGTAACGAGTGAGAAATACAGAGCTTCTTCAAAGCTATTTACAACATTAATTTTCAGGTAAACAACCGACCATACAATTACCTCCAGCAAAACGGCTAGAATCAGTATCGTTACGGTTAAATCAATTCGCAATAATCTCTTAATCGGATGTGATTTATTCGTCCACTTACGAAAGCGATTTAGAATTAATCTTGAAGCTATGGTATGAATAAAGCAAGTTATAACCATTAATGCTAAACTGATTGAAATATTTTGAATCATAATATTACTACATTTAGTTATGTCACTCTTTACCAACACCTATGGGTATGCCAACATTAAAATAAAAAACAGAATTGTATTGATTGTCAGCTTTAGAAATACTACTAATACTGTTATAGTAGTGCAGGGCAAGAGTTACCCCTTTTTCCTTCTTTAACCTTTGACTAAAACCAATGACTAATCCTCCATCAAACGTTTCATACTGCTCCTTAATATCCGCATTATAGGTAATGTCGTTATCATTAAATAATGATACAGTAAAAACATCCTCTGCTTTTGTAAGAAAATTGCCCTGCAAACCAAAATCTAAAAATGTTAGCTTAAACAGCTTATATCGCAGCAGAACGGGGATGCTGATATACGACAAGTTACGTTCAACTTTTGCACCTTTTAAAATGGCATTTAAATTAGTGTCGGGGGTTTCGTAAATTGAAACACCTTCTGCTCCCATCGGAAAACTATAATACAAGCTGGGATTTATATGAAGTTTTTCATTAAAATGGTAGGCGTAGGTAATGCCTAAATGCAAACTATAGCTATGTTGTGATGGTTCCAGGTTAATAATAGAAGAACGGTTCAGTCCAACATCAATACCAAACTCCATATTATCGGCATTTAGCTTATCTCCAAATAAAAAGGCAATAAGCACCTGAGAAGAGACTATTTGATAGCTTAATAAAAAAAGCAATAGAAATAGTGTTTTCTTCAGGTTTGCTGCTTGCCTGATAACTATCTGATATTTATTCATATATCAATTCAACATCGTCAAGAATTAATTCACTGCCTATTGCTCCGGCAAAATTAGCTCCATCGAAACTTGAAGAAGCTACAAAGGTAATATGCGTTGGTAGTATAAACGCAGCAGAGTCTGTACTTACAAAGTCGTGGCCAATGGGTAACATATAGTCGGGGTACGTATTATCCAATTCGCCATAAGTAAAAGTTACTTCCTGAGTTGTAAAATCATTCTGATTTTGGTCACTTCTGAACCAGGCGGTTGCCAATCGTTCGGTTTTTCCACCCAATCGTACTTCCAGTAAAGCATAAATATCGCAGGCATCGCCGTATGCAAGTATATTGCCTTTCTTGTCTTTGTTTTCGGTACCGGGTGTATAACTATATTTAAACTTTAATTTTAAAGGTCTTCCTATGAATGGTGTCCCAAATTCAATAGCAGCTTGCGGATTTGAAGGGTCAATATTATCCGGATTAAATACACCTGTAAAAATTGAACCTGCCGAAATGGGAGCTCCAAATGTTCCAACCAGCTTACCATTATCCAATGTTTCCATTTTTGCAGCTAAGTTGCCTCCGCCAATGTCGAAAGGGGTAGTAGCCAACTTGCCTAAAATTTGTGTTCCCTGGTTTCCTGTACCCCAAATGGTGTTTGAGGCGCTTTCGCCCGGCTCATAATAATCAGACGCTGTTTTATACCATAAACTAAAATCTCCGTTATCGAGTGGCGGTGTTACCGAGGCAATAAAAGATTCAATCTCCCAAACATGTATACTTCCGTCTTCGGCTGTAACAGTAATTTTTTGCGGTGTATTTAAATCTAAAACATCACCAGCTTTTGTTTCCGATTTTGCAAAGGATGAGAACTTAATAGATTGTATCTGAATTTCTGATAAATCAACCCCTCCCGGAATTTCCACAATCACTTTATTGCTATCAGTTAATATTTTGGCGTTGCTTGCTTGGTTGCTAACCACAATATCTTTAATATTGCCATAAGGAGAAAGACCAAAATAATCTTCTTTAACACATGATGCCAATATAAGCAGCGTTATAAGAACGGCTGTTATTTTACTACTATGTTTTTTCATTATTCCATCTTTACTTGTTTGAACCAAAGTAATATGCCAAGCCTAATTCAAGGGACAATATGTTTATATTGAAATCGACATTTTGCCTTATTTCTTTTGAAGAAGGTCCATCATTCATGTTATTTTCAGAAACTTTCAGATTATACCCCAATACATTTAGCTGAATTTCAAAAGCAAAGTTTTCCATTGCAAAAAATGTAACACCTGGGCTTATACCTAGCCCAAATAAATAATCGGTGCCATATTGCTTTTGTATTTCATCGTTGTATTTAATTTCGCGTTTTAAACTGTTGGCCATACCAAAAGAAAGCCCAATATCTGTAAAGAAGCTTAACCTTTCGTTTTTGGTTAGAGGTACTGACGACCTAAAATGTGGCGTTATGGCAAAGCCCCTGGTTATTGATTTAGACTGTAAGGTGTCCGGCTCACGGTAAATACTTCCTTCAAATTGTTTTTGATAGTAATTGAAGTTTACCCCGGCCATACCATAATTACCTGTATAATAGCCTACTTTAGCTACAATATTGTAATCCAACATTTCACCTTCAATTACCTGTTGAATGAGATAATCTGTATTTTCTAACTTCTTGTCTTCTAAAGAAAAGGACAAGCCTACATAAATGTTTTTCTTTTTGAAAGGGTGAAAGTTATTTTCATAATAGCTGGACATTAGCTCATAAGGCGTTAAATCATTTTTAAGAGAATCGTTCACGTTTTGCCCATTAAGTGAGCTTGGATAAACAATTAAAAAGGCATAAAGCCAATATAACCATTTGACTTTTTCTGTGTAATTAATACATTTCATAATACTAGGTTACAATCTTTTATTTGTTGATTAAAAGTTTATCTTGTTACTCTTAATATAATTTTTAGTTAGATATTGTGGTGTGAAAATAACCACGCCAATTTCGAAACCAGAACCATTACTTCCATCCAAGCAGGCTCCATAAGTTATTGCAGGAACAATAAAGTCGTTGGGTTCCCAACGTAAGCCAATTTTAAATTCAGGTTTGGAATATGCTTCACCTTCAGTGCCATATAATTCACCAACGATAGCCGTTTTAGGAATTATTTTATAAGCAGCTAAACGGGTAGTCCAGGTAAATCCCATTGCAGTTTCTTTATTGTTGCCATAATTGAAATCGATCATAGCTCCCGGCATAATATCCCAAGACAACATATTATTGAAAAAGGGAATAGTAATAGGAACAGCTGTCCAAACATTCTTATGCAGTTCGGTAAACTGAGTTTCATTAAAATAACCAGGCGAACGGCCAAAGCCTAAAAAAACACCACCTCCACCAGTTTTGGATTGATTCTGCCAAAACATATATTTAGCATATACGGTAGTGGTAAAATGCTGAGGGGTTTGTTCTGTTCTATAGTCCCTAAATAAATTCCCCTGAGCAAAAAACTCAAAGCGGTCGATTAAGGCAAACGACATTAGTAGGGTAGAGTTTCTTTCACCGGCAGTAATACAAAAAGTACCTGTACCATGAGGCATAGTGAGGTAATTGTCGGAGTTAAATTGCTGCGAAAAGCAATCAAATTGAATACTTAGTAATAGACCCAACACCCATACGATGGCAATGTTTCTCCTATAGGAAACCTCCTTCTCTTTTTTTTCTTTAATATTCATGATAGTTATAATTTAAATCGCAAATTTAGAAACAGCATCAATTGTGTATTGAAATCATTTCTTATAAATAGAATATGCATCTGCTTAATAAATAAACAATAGAAATACAAATGCATCGGGTGATCGCATTTTCTTACAGGTTTACTTAAAACAAATACTTAAACATAATCTGCAGTCTGTTGCCAATACCCGATTTTCCATCTCCATTTTCACGGTATAGAGTCATAAACTCAATACCGGTATTCACAGATTCATAGGGCGCCCATATTAAGTTGACATGACCAGATCCACCCAATTTAATTTTATCTAAATCTCTATAATCAGAAGGGCTTAAGCCAAACCAATTTGTATTTATATTAGCGGTTAATATGGGTGATAAATTAAAAGCAAAACCACCTCCTAAATTCCATGCGGGCATGGTTTCTAATTTTTCATCGGGAGTTAAAATAGCCGATGCTGTTGAACCTATGGTCGCAACAATATTGCATCCCCAGCCCTGACCATACGATGACATCCACCTGAAATAGTGTTTGTTTTGTCCAAAATACTCACGACCACTAAAACTAATTCCCCAGCCAAAGGCGGTAGCATCAGGTCCGGTAGTAAGACCATCCCAGCGTAGTTGAAAAGCAGAAGCACCTAGGAATAACCGACCACCTGAGCTGGTATTTTTTGTTATTCGACCTACTAACGTGGGTAGCAACATGCTTTCCTGTCCGTCAAATCCATTTCCATCTATTCCAGGAAATTCAAGCATTTCCAATGCAAAAGCATAGTTTATGTCTTTATTCAACTTATCTTCGAAACGCACCTGCGCCCTGCGTATACCGGTTAACGCATCACCTGCTGCAAAGTCAATTGTTGATGGAACCGCAAACAAATCGGTTTGTGTTCCCCAGGTTCGACCAATTAGTAATCGGCCTAACACACCATAAAAGTGTCTAAGTCGTGCAGATTGATTAAAAGGTCCGCGATCCAGGTTGTAAAAATCAAATTCGAAAAACACACGTAGAGGCATTCCTGACTCAGTTATGTTTCGTACATCAATATTTACTCTTGATTCGCGGGCATGCATATTCATATATCCAGACTGAGATACTCGTCCATCGCCGTCAATAGGTACATTTTGTATCTCATATTGATAGCGGTCATAACTACCATTAAAATCCTGTATGTAATCTAACTTAACAAAACCTCCAATCGCCATACGTGCCTTTGAACCAAATAATGGCCAGGAATTCGGGAAACTTGCATCAACTAAATCCTGACCTGTCCAATCAATTACATTATCGCGAAATTGATCAATCCGGTTTGTATCTGAGCTAATTGTTTTGAGCGAGTCTCCTTGCTGCCAATTTTGACCATTTACCTGATTAGCAACTACAGCTATACAAGTGAGAATTATATAGCATAAGATCTTCTTCATAAGCCTTGTTATTTATATTGATGAAAAGGTTAACTAGATTATTCACTTTCTAATTAAGCTCCGAGTTGTTAAAGAAATTCTAAAGAACAAGATTTACCACCGTTATCAATAACTTCGATAGCAGTCAAAACTCCATTTTCATCTTTAGATAAATAGAAATCTGAAGGAGCATCAATTGTATGAGTATATTCCTCAAGCTCAATAACAAAATCATTTCCCTTATTTACAGGGTCATAATTCAATCGTTTAAAAGGTTTGTTTTGTATTAAAACATCACCATCAAATATGATGGCAGCCTTCCGGCCATGGTTACCTGATGTAATCATTTGCAACCGTTCCTGAAGTTCGGTTTTTTGTATCTTTTCCTTACTCATAATTATCCTAATTATTGAAAACTCTGTTTGTAAACTTGTTTCATCCTTAATGCAACATTAATACTTAGAATACCGGCAAGTAAAAAGCCAATGCCTAGCCATGAAGTTATTGCAATGGCACCAAACAGGGTATTGTTAATTATTATATAGCCCATACCAATTGATAATAATCCGCCTACCATTCCGACCCACCAACTTGCAACACCTTCTTTTTTCTCCGAAAAAGAATTAACAAACAACAATGTGCCGTAAACTATAATCCAAAAACCAACCACAAAAGGTATTACCGAGGCTGAAATTACCGGACTAGATAGTAAAATAAACCCAAACAGGATGTCAATTATCCCTTCGGTAAGTCTCCACCCCCAATTAACGACTGTTTTCTTTGACAACAATGCTAAAGTTGTAATAAATGCTCCGGACATGAGTAACCCGATACCTATATAAACTGTCATCCCAACTATTGCTTCAATAGGGTTGAACAAGACAAAAAGTGCAAGTAATATTAAAAGTATGCCTCTTAGCAGATACATCCACCAGTTTTTTAGTTTTTCTTTCATGAGCCTTTAATTTAGTCTTTAATTATAATATGAAACAGCCCCGACTAACCGGGGCTTGATTCATATGTTTTAGTTAACCTGTATCAATCAACCTTAAAATACTTCGTTAAGTCTATTTCTAACCATGGAGTATGAGTAGGTATTCTCCAAAATACCTTAAGTTCGGCTGGTATCGTTACAGTCTGGTAAGAAGTCCAATCCTCTACTTTTACAGCAGGCTCAAGGATACAAGCCGCTCCATCAGAAACTTTACCATCTACAATTATTTCTTTACTAAGGAATGCGCGCATTTTGGCATCGTCATTTGCTGATGGGTCTTTAGTAAGGTAGTTAACCATATTCCTACGACGAGCTTTAGAAAAAGCAATTGCTCTGTCAGGCTCACTTTCCATATCCAAGTTCCAGTACGTCGACAATGCATGATTTGCACGGGATGTCATTTCTCCATTCATAAGTTCAGGCTCGGTTTTAATAGAGCCATTCGGACTTATTTCGAAATACCTGGCCCGATTCGGGTCAGCTACCAACATCAGCAAAGCATCGTTTGACTTTAAAGCAGGTATTAACAAATCAAGCTCCTTTACCGATTGATAATCTGAAACCAAAGAGAAAGCGAGGTTGTCAGTCGCTCTCATTTTAGTGGGTAAAGACAATGGACGGATATTGTCGGCATTATTAAATTCAATGTATAGCCCTTTACTGTTAATTAAATCAATTGCAGAAGTAACCTGACCTGCGCGTGTAAAAGCAGCCACGCTAATGTCTGAATCTGATGGATTGGTAATTCGAACAACAGCTATTTTACCCAATCGTTCGCGCCATGCCTTACCAAAGTCATGATTACGTCCGGTATACAAACGCCCATCGGCACTTGCTTCACCCCAAACAGCGGCACTAGTACAACCACCGCCTCCAATACCTGCGGAATAGAGTACTGTTTGAAGCATACAATCCATTAACACCATATCTTCCAAAGCCAAACCGGAAGTTTCTGCTGCTCCCTTAATCATTTGTTTATGATGATTGGGTAGAGCGGTATAAAAGCCTTCCATGAGTAGTTTTGTTACCACGTCGTGATCCATTAGCGGAGCTGGCTGATCAACAGGGTTATTCCCTGCTATTTTAACCATAAAATCATTCTTAATTTCGTTGAAATGCCAGTTGATCTGCTCTTTCAACAAGTGCCCATACTGACGACCCATTTCGTAGTATGTTCCATTCAACACTACGATGTGTATGGCGTTCTGTTCGTAGAGTTGGCCGCCTTCAAATTCGGCTACTTTAGTGGCCTTTGAATCAATTTTATCCCAGGCAGCATCCCACTTTTGTTTTTGAGCATTAGCTGCACTTAAGAATACAAAACTGATTGCAATTATTGCCATACTTTTAAAGTTGGACGAAGACCAATTTTTTCCTATAGTGATATTTGATAACTTCATTTTTTTGATTAAAATTTTCATTATTAATTTTTTAAAGTCAATAATTGAATTATGTATATTAATTACCTATAGTTGTCTTTAATGTTTGTGCCCCGACTCATTAGTAAAGTCACAACAATCCCATATATCATCAGACGCACCTCCAAAGTCAACCGGCGAGGTGTAGAATGTTTGTGTCCAGCCCTCTTCAGTAAGAGGTTCGTAACGAGATTCAGCCAGCTCATAGCGTATCGGTTGTCCGGGATTGACGCCCTTGAGCACCTTTGAATCCTTAACAACAACAGTTCCATTAACTAAAACGTATGGAATACCTGTAGAGGGGACATTACCTTTTTCGTAGGTTGCGTTATCTTTTACCTTCTCCGGGTGAAATATGGTAATATCAGCTACCATCCCTTCCTGCATGCGTCCGCGCACCTGCATAGCCTTCAAGCCCATTTTTCCAAGAGGTAGAGCTGAGTTGTAGCTGGACATGGCAATGATCTGCATAAGAGGAATATTGTTCTCTCTGGCCAAGCGTAGTGATTTTGCATAACTTGCTGATGCACGAGGGTGGGTATTGGGTATTTCTTCGTATGGTGTATCCCAGCTTAGGTTATCATCAGGAAGCGTAGGCATACCGTCTGTGACAATTGTTGCTCCTGGCATCTTCAGCCAATCAAGAATTGCCGATTCAGGCATTTTGTAGACAAGGATTACACGGGTTGGGTCTTTCTTAAGCATTTCTGCACGGCTTTCTTCGGTATACCATTCGCCGGTAATCGGGTCCTTAAGTGTCTCTTCGTATTTATAACCAAGTTGCTTCACCCAAACCTCAGGCTCCAGGAAAACTGCGTTCAGTGCAGTGGATCCGGCAGCATAAGGATATATTTCGCCCCAGACATTGAGGTTTTGCTCTCGCATTCGCACCAACAGTTCATGTACTAGATTGTAGCCAGGGTTGTTAAAATGACAAGCCAGTGCCGGCGCTTGTAATGCAGATGCATTTGCGAGTAACTCCTGGATACCGTTGGCTTCCATGACATCGTTTCCTGGGGTATAGCGAAAATGGGCACCGGTTTGTCGGCCATAACGACCAGCTAACTTCTGCAATTCGAACAACTCGCGGGCAGATACACCGTCGCGCATGTAGCCGAGGGTTGAACCGATTCCCAGACCTCCTGCGGCCAGTCCCTGATCGAGAATCTTGAGGATTTCGTTACCTTGTTCCAGGCTCGGGCGCACACAGCACCAACCATTTCCTTTTCGGCTTTCCGCAGCTGAACGTACGTCCTGACTTTCGGTAAATCCATCGAGTACTTCAGCGCGGGCATACTCATGCCCCACTGCCTGACCGTAGTTTACCTGATTATTTCCTTCGCGTGAACGATACCATTGGTCAATGTATTTACCATGGGTACCGATTTCAAGATCCAATACGGTTGTACGTCCATCGCGCAAAGCGAGCTTATTTGACCAAGGCCGATCGTAATGCCAATGGGTATCGATAAACCCGGGAGCAACCACATGTCCGGTGGCATCTATGGTTTCTTTACCTTTAATTTCACTTTCTGTAATTAGAGCTATTCTACCATCTTTAATACCAACATTACGTATGGCATCAAAGTTGGTCTCAGGATCCATTACTCGCCCATTAAGAATTACTACATCAAATTCTTGCTTGGAATTAGAAGTTTGATTTTGTTGACAGCTTGAAATGATAAAGCCCACAACGATTAATAATAAAAATGTTCTTTTCATTGCTTATAATTTTAGATTGTTTTAATGTTTATGTGCATGATCAGGTTCCAGACAGCAGTCAAGACCTCCAAAGCCTGTTGGGGCTGTTAAGAATTCCTTTTCCCAATTATCTAATGCCAGTTTTTCGAAGCGACCTTTTTCTTCCACGTCAAAACGAATAGGCTGACCAGGGTTTACATCCTTTAATACTTTAGAATCTTTAACAACTGTTACTCCATTAACCAAAACATAAGGTATGCCGGTTGTGGGTATTGTTCCTTTGGCATAAGTTGAGTTTTCAGTAATAGTTTCCGGATCAAAGATGGTTATGTCGGCAATTTTTCCTTCCTGCATTCTACCCCTCATTTGCATGGCTTTTAGCCCCATATCGCCCAGATATTTTGCAGGGTTATAGCTTGAGGCGGCTATCAAGTGCATTAAGGGTATATTGTTTTCGCGACCGATGCGGAAGCAAGTCCCTCTGGTGCCGGCTGCTCGTGGGTGGGTATTTGGTATTTCTTTGTAAGGGGTGTCCCATAATGGTGGCTCGTTCCAACCATGTGGCACAGGCATACCGTCACCGGCAAATACAATTCCATCTAACTTTACCCAGTTGATGATATCATCGGGTGGCATTTTATACAGGATAATTTGTGTGGCCGGAGCCTCTTTTAATACTTTATTGTATTTTTCAAGCGTATAAAATTCTAATGTCAACGGATCTTGCATAGTTTCTTCCAATTTATTTCCTAGCTGATCCACCCACACTTCAGGACGTGCAAACTGAGCATTAATGGTAGTCATCCCCGCTGCATACGGGTAAATCTCACCCCATACGTTAAACCCTCTTTTACGGGTTTCCAATATTAGCTCTTGTACTAATTGCCAACCCGGGTTGTTGAAATGACAAATAACAGCCGGCGCATCTAGTGCCACAGCATTGGCTAATATTTCCTGAGCGCCATTTGCTTCAGTGGTTGGGTTGCCGGGTGTATATCTTAGATGAACTGATGTAAAACGACCATATTTAGCACCTACTTTTTGTACTTCGTACATTTCACGAGCAGTACATCCAGGTAGGTATCCTACTGTTGAGGCCACACCGATAGCACCTTGACGCAAACCTTCGTCGATAGCTTCCAGCATTTGATTGCCCTTATCAATATCCATAATATCATTAGCCCAGGCAGTACCTGCTCCCCGACTTTTAACGATACCATCTGGTGTATCTAAGGCTTTTACTCCCTGGGTAACCATACTACGGGCAAACTCGTGGCTCGATGCAGTACCGTAGTTAACCTGACTATTACCTTCATGCATTTTGTACCATTCATCTATACGAGGTCCAAAAACTCCGGCTTCAATATCCATTGATGTGGTAACACCATCACGTAGAAGCAGCTTATAACCTAAAGGGCGCGACCAATGATTATGCTCTTCTATAAACCCAGGGGCAACAACAAGTCCTTTCGCATTAATTACTTCCTTACCATTGATTTCTTTTTCAGTAATAATGGCAATTTTACCATCCTTGATTCCCACATTGCTTATGGCATCAAAGTTGGTTTCGGGATCCATTACCCTGCCATTCAGTATTACAATATCAAATTCACCTGTGTGAGTTTTACTGTTACAGGATATTAGCATTAATAATGCTAGAAAAACTGCCATTACGGTAGATAACATTTTGTTTTTCATACAATTAATTTATTTATTTCGGATTCAGTTATTTTCTCGATACTTAATATTGTTAAGTGCAAGTCGTAAATCTTTTCCAGAAAACTAAAAAGGTGGGATTGATCTTTAAAACGCTTATAAAAAGAATACACTTGACCAAATCCATTCGTTTTCACAGAATCAAAAGCTTCTACTTTTAGCTCATGTGAATTTATTGCCATTAAGTCGCCATAAACTTTAAAAGTGTATATGCCTTCCAATGAAAAGCTATAGAATTTATTGTTTTTCATGCCATTAGTTAAGTATTAACAAAACTATAGCAATATAAAATCGGAGTCAATCCACTTTAGTGGATAATTTGTATCAACTTAAATAGCTGATTTGTAACAATAAAAGACAGGTAACCAAATAACTACAAGCCTATGATTTCGTTAAAAGGAAACTAGATATTATAGATAACCTTATGATGCCTAACCTAATATGTAATGGAAGTAATTTAGCAGGTAGAATTATAGAAAAGGTTAATGGTTTGGAATGTTATACTAAATATCCAATCTCTTTCGCTTTTAAAACGGCACCAGTTCGGTTTTTAACCCCTAATTCCTGATAGAGGTTATATAAATACTTCTTAATTGAATCTGGTGATAAAAACATTTCTTCAGCAATTTGTGCATTAGAATAACCATTTGACACCAATTCAAGCAATTTCAGGTCACGTTCCTTTAAAACGATTTCGCTGATTTTCATGTCTATAGGTATTGTTTTTAATATGTAATGTATGAATGAAGTAGGTTTGGTTTCTTTCGATAGTAAATTTAGAATATTAATCGTACAATCTGAAAACTCACAAAAAACCATCACATCACCAGTTGATTCCGCAATGCTAATTGCAGATTGCATATAATCTTTGGCTTCCTTAATTCTGTTCTGTTTATATTTTGATTCTGCTGTAAGAATGTTGAGTTTAATAAGCAAGTTTTTGTGGCCTTGCTCTTTTGCGTAATCCCAGAATGGTTCAGCTGTCTTATAAAAATCTTTAAATTCTGTTGTATTATCGGTATATAATAAAAGCTTTAACTGAACTACTTGAGGCAGAAAATAATAAAATACGGGAGGGTACACATTATAATCTGTTATCTTATTTAATTCCAATGCTTTATTGAACTCTTTATTTCTTAAGGCTATTTCAATGAGTAACGCGTTTTTAAACTGCGCCATATTTTCAGAGTTGAGTTCATTGATGAAAATATCCAGTTGCCTTATATTTTCCTTAACTTTTTCGGGATGGATAATTAAATTACAATGAACGTGAATGCCAAGTAAGTATACAAACCAGGAAGGGCGCATAAGATGCTTAATTTCAAGTCCTTTTTCATAATATTTTTCACATTGCATGTATAATCCGGTTCGGTAATTCTGCTCTGCAAAAAAATAAATCCCCATACCTAATGTTTCATAGAAATTATGTTTTTCACTTATATCTATAACGTGAGGCACAACATGTTGTCGATTTTGCAAATCGCTTTGCATGCTATATAATATCGCTTTTGCGATTAATGTTCTTGCTATGCTTTGATGGTTATTTATATGCAGGCTATCTAGTCTTATTTTCAGCATTTTAATGGCTTGAGTGCCTTTGCCTAGAGCATTAAGTGATAGTGCTTTGTATGCATAAGCAAATGTTATTATGGAAGAAGCATAACTTTCCATCAAATGAATAGCCTGATCAATTACTTGAAGGCTTTCATTAAAACTACCTGCATAGAAAAGTAACATTGCTTCCCACACTTTAACTTCACCTTTTTGATGAGGCGTTAATTCTTGTACATTTATTTGTAGGTGCAGATTTTTAATATGAGATGCTAGTGCAGCATATTTCCCTTGGTTTTCAAGTATTACAGCCTTGGCAAGAATTAACTCAATATTTGAATTCTGCTCCATTTCAGGAAATAAGGCTAAAATGTTGTCTAGTCGTGAATATTGGTCAGTATTAAGCAGAGCATACCTAAAGCATTGAAATTCTTTAATGGCCTCCTCAGTAAAACCTCCTTCCAATAATTTAATTATACCTTCTTCATAAAGTTCTTTCCGAATAAACCATTTCCCACCCTTATCTAAACATTTTATTCTATTTTTAATGTAAAGTGTATGGTTGAAATAATCAGCTAAAGCTTCCTGAAACTGATGATGAAACCTAAACCATTCATCATTCCTGTCGAGTGAAATAGTGAAATTGCTTCTATTGGTTAATGTACTTACAATTTTGTGTTTGGAAACCTCCTTTTCAAAACAAGACAAACATTCTCTAATAAGCTCAATATTAAATCTATTAAACAAAGAACAAACAAATAATATCAGGTGGCTGTCTTCTTCTTGTCGTGTAATAACCTCTTGCTTGAAATAACTATTAAATTGTTCTGTTTTAAATGTGCTACTGGTAAGGTTAAGGCTTTTGTTGTTAATAAGTTGAGTGCATCCTAATATCCAACCTTCTGTTTTTTCTAATAATAAGTCAGCTTCTTGTTTGGCAAGGGAACGGTTAAAACATTCTTTTGCATATTCAATCAATTCGTTTCGAGATAGATTCATATCCTGCATGCGAATCTCGCTTAACGTATTATTTAGCCTGTGTTTTTCAAGGCTAACTGATGGGTCATGCCTTGTTATTGCAATTATATGAATATTTTTTGGAGGGTAATTTAAAAAGGTATTAAGCATATCCTTAATGCCATCATCTTTCAAAAGATGAAAGTCATCGAGTACTACAATAGTTTGAGCCTCAATTTCATTTGCTTCAGTAAAAAAAGCTTTGGTTAAAACATCATAACTAATATCGTTATGACTTTGTAATAAGCTTGAAGTATGCTTAAAAGCATCAATAGATACCAACTTAGCACCTTCTATAATATAACTAATTAAAACCTGTGGTTGATTCATTTCAGCATCGCAACTGACCCACACTGCTTTTTTATTATTTAACCATTGGCTAACTAAAGTACTTTTTCCATAACCGGCTCCAGCAACCACAAGTGTTGCTATTTTAGATAAGCTCTTGTCTAAAAGTAGCTCTAAGCGCTCCCTTCTGTAATACTTTTGAAAGCACTTTGGACGGTTTAATTTGGTCTTTAATATAGGTAATGATGTTGTCATGGTATAAACCCAAATCTATTGCACTATTTCGCCATTTCTTTTTGTTTTTTTAGCACCAACTCTAATGCTTCTATTGCGAATATATTGCTGTTTATTAATTCATTAATTTGACTTGCAAGCCATAAAGTCATCAATTCCTTTTCTTCTACATCAAATAGCTTTGCCATAACAGCCACCTGTTCTTTTTTAGCTCGTCTGTCTCC
>NZ_JAGUCO010000003.1 GCF_018271995.1 Carboxylicivirga linearis | reverse complement strand
CGTTATCCTCAAAAGCGGCTGCAAAGATAAAGAATTTAATTTCTAAATTCCAAAAGTTTTTTTGAAGTTTTTTTTCTTCGCCGTCACTTAGCTTTCTTTTAAATGCAGCTAGTAAAAAATGGTTCAAAATACCTTCTCTCTTTCTTTGCTTTCAACATGTACAAACGTTCTGTATCGCCCGTCTGTTCTGCTTTTCTTTAGAACCCTTGTTCTCAAAAGCGGATGCAAAATAAGCGGTTATTTTTATAACCTCCAAATCAAAATCCAATCTTTTTGAAGGTAGAAAGTGTTAATTTGTGTTTCGGGATTAAACACGAGGTGGTTACGGGCAACAATATTTCAGAAGCATTTATCAGTTTCTTTCAATTGCCAGAATCTTGACCGGATTTACCAAGTATTGTTCTTCATTTTTGAGCTCGTGAATCTTTAAAAGAACATCCATTCCTGACACAACTTTCCCGAAGGCGGAAAAACCCAATCGTATTCCAATAAAAAAGCCGGAATAAAGAAATTACTCCGGCTATCTATTAAAACAAAATCTAATTCTACTCCATACGACTAACAAATATCTTAGCCGTTTTTACATTACTTCCTATTTGAACTTTTACAATGTATATACCCGTCTGTTTCGGTAAATCAAGCATTGTTTGTTCCATAAGAACTTCTTTTTCATCCAACACAACTCCTTCAAGTGAATACAATAAAGCAACTGCTTTATTTGTTGTTTTATTAATTAAGGCTTTATCAACCTTAACAACTGCATGTTTATTTTCCTTATAGATACTAATATTACTACTTTCTTTTAGGTATATATCATCTGTATCACTAATATCTGTTGCAACATCTGTAAAATGAACTACAAAGCGGTCACTACTTTGATTAACGACATGAGTAAATTTATACTCTTGATTTGACCTTAAATCAATGAACACACCTAAAACTTTATCCTCTAGTAAAACAATTGGTGAGGCATCAAAATCGCCTAAATTAGTCGCCTTTAATATTAAATCTCCTTGCCACTCATTAGATACCTGATATCCAACCAGCACCTTCTCTATTGTTTCTGGTTCTGGCAATACATTAATTGCAACCTTATTATTTTGTTTTAAAGAATATAAATATGCCACATTAGCATTATCACTAAACTTCTTCTTTGAATCTACTTTGCTAAAGATATGACTACCTTCTGGTAAACACACCATTGCTATTTCATCTTCAAACAATCCATTATCAAGTTTCATTCTTAAAACATTATTCTCTGATGAATTCGACTTTAAGACTGCAGAATGATGAACTCGAGCACCTTTATTGACTCCAAATTCTCCACTATTTGTACAATTCACCCAAAATGCCTGCATTGGAGCAATGTATTTACTTCCTCCGTTTACACCATAACCGGTGGTTCTATTATAGGTAGCCAAATCACGTTCTCCACCATAAGTAGTTCTTGTATAAATGGTTTCACTAATATTAGAAAAGTTCCATTCATTAGCAATACTAACATCTAAAAAGGCCGGATAAGGATTGGCAACCAATTCCCAACCTTTTTGAATACTATATGTATAATCTCCATATCTAGCTCTTCCTTCAAAAGTAATGGTTTCAGGATCGCGATAGATTACGCTATAGCCTTGTAGTGGTTCCGCATCAAAATCATACAAGTCATTGTCCATTTCAATCCAACTTCCATTGTACCTATATACACGTGCTTTATCATTATCTGATACATATAGATCAGCCCCAGTTACTCCATCAACCGGTGATCCAATATACCAATAGCGACGAGAATCAAAAGAGAAATCAACCTTTTCAGTTCCAGAGCCTGATATCGTTCCATTATTAATAAAGGAGGCCATCATATCAGTATTGTTGTTCTGAATAATTAATTGACCATTATTAATAATATCTCCATCTACTGTAAATTGACTTCCTGGTGACACAGTAAGATTGGCACTTGCATTAATAGTTAAATCTAATGCAAAAGCATTACCGTTGATGACCGGCTGATATGTTGCTGTTGAAATTTCTACTTCTGAACTAATATCTGGTACCGATCCCTGGCTCCAGTTTATTGCCGTAAACCAGTCTGTTTCATATCCAACAGCACCCCCAATCCATCCATAAACTGCGCTTGGTGTTATGGAGCCCCATGAAAAAATATTTCCATTGGCAAAAGCATTGAACATACTTGTTGCAGTAGTAGTAATTGTTCCATTGGTAGCACCCCCATCAACAATATTATCTCCGGCATTATTCCAACTATCAGTGGTGCCTGCAGTCCATTCTACAATTCGCAGATTCTTTCTTTCATCCTCATCCACAGACACACCACTTTGACCATCCCAACGTACTGTAATGTTAGCTTCTGCCGAGGTTGGTCCTTTCACACGCCAATATTCTCCATGACTTACATAATTCAAAGGGTTAGTAAATTCATCCGGATCATACCCTCCTGATAATGGGTTCGAAGCAATATATTCTGCTTCCCAAATTCCGGTTGTACCTGATTGAATTCCTGACAAACCAACATATCCAATTCGCCCGTTGTTTCCTACCGGGAAATCAAATGTATCATTGTTAGGTATTCTTTTTCGTAAAGGTCCGTTGACAAACGAATTACTACTACCGCCCTGAACACCAGCAGATGCTGGATTTGTTATTGTAAGCGTATTAAGATCAGACGTATTAATAACTCCTGACGTTAATATTAACCTATTATTTACTTCAGTAGAATTATTAAGTGTTAAACCAGCAACATTGTTAATTTCTAGATTATTGAAACCATTAGCTCCAGTGAAATCACCTGTCACCTCTTGTGGCTCTATTCCATTAAAAGTAATGGTAGCATCATCAATACCTGCTGAGAATGCACCCATATTTAATATCAGATCTCTTTCGAGTAAATATGACATGTTATATAGGTTAACTAAATCAAGATTAGCGTTATCTCCATCTATAATAAGATTACCATGAATCGTAAGATTACCGTTGGGCAAATCTCTTTCACCGGTTCCAGTGAAAACAACATTATTTACCTCAACAAAATTACTTAATACTGAATAATCCTGTGTCCCATCAAAATCAAAAGTACCACCAGAACTGGTTATAAATTCGTTATACGATGCTGAAGGCATGGCTCCATCATATATATGTAAAACTCCTGTTCCAAAAACATCTCCTAAACGATGACCATAAGTAGCTCCTAGACTTAACCTACCTGAACTATTTATGGTAGTTGTATAGGCCGACACAAAATTTGACGCCATCGTTACATCATGATTAATCTCTACCCTTGCTCCTCTCGGACCGCCTGCTGGCGCTATTGGAGACCAAATAGCATCAGACCAATTTCCATCAGCAATAGTCGTATATACAGGTACTTCATCAGGAATTGCTCCTTTTTTTGTCGCTGTTTGAGGTTCAACTCCAGCTGTATAATCACCCGAAATACCGAGGTCATTTGTTCCTGAATAAGTAAAAGTTAACACATCATTTGCTTCATCATATGTATCCTGACCGTATTTTGTCCATTTATACGTACCATCATTTAATAAGCGAGCTGTTATATAATCACTCTGATCATACGATGGACTATTCGACAAAGCTAAATCATCATTTGCATAAAACCGGACTGTGGCATCGAAATTGGTAATTTCGTCACTTCGAAGTATCCAATAAAACTGCAATGCATTCTCATCATCAACAATTTCAACATCCGGAGATTCATCATCTTCAATAATAGTTGGATGTACTTCATGAGAAGCCTTAACTGTAATGCTTCCAATTGTTGATGTAACAGAATTAATCGACATTTCAATTGGAGTAAACACTCCATTTGATCCCATTGGAAAAATCAGATCCTTGGTTCCCGGTCCGGAAAATGATCCAAATAATTGTTTTACTCCAGCATCAACATATGATTTTGTTGTTTGAATCATATTTGTTTCACCGAACGGATTAACTGGTGATATAACCGCATCTTTATTCAGTGTGAGCAGATTTCCTCCAATATCAAATACTCCATCTTCCAATTGTAATCCATTCTCTACATTAACACTATACCCATCTGCAACTTTTACACCTGAGTTATTATTAACCCTTAACAATCCTAAGGTTCCATTACCTGATAGAGATTGTAAAGTTGAACCTGACATTATTATTCCAGAACCAACACCTCCATAATTATGCATTCCATTGTTGATAAAGTTACCTTTTAGCTCAATGGTATGATCATTATCAATAACAGTTCCTGACAAGTTAAATTCTCCACTAACTAAAATGTCACCATTCAAATCAAGCTGTCCATTGCCAAGTTTTGAAAGATTATTAAATGTTACTGCAGATGATCCAGTAATACTCTGATCTACATCTCCAGTAAAAGTCGTAATGTTTGATCCGGCATCAAACAAACCATTGTTTTGCAAATCACCTCCAATAGAAATATCAAGATCATTACAATCAAAAACTGAATTAGCACCTATAATTAGATCACCATTTAAATCCAAGTTCTCAACCCATGTAGTAACAGTTGGATTATTGGAGCTTGAATTATCAACTACAATATTCTCAAGAGCTATGGAAGAATGAATCCCCATATTTTGAGATGCTGGTGTTGAAGCATTACCAAATTGTATGGTAACATCCGAACCTATTGTACTTTCATCGGGCTGTAAATATAAAGATGCCCTTATAGGAGAAGATTGTTGTCGGACAAACTGTAACGTTCCTGCAGTGAAAGTAAACTCACTACCTGTATTATGCACTTCTAAAATACCTCTTCCTCCTTCTGTAGCTGAATTCTCTCCAAGAATTACTGAACCACCAGTTTGTCTGTATTTTAATATTCCTTCATCTGCAGTTAACGATCCTCTTACCTGACCACCAACAATTAAAGATCCTCCTGCACCAATAGCTAATACTGCATTACCTGATGCCGAATACTCAATATTATTATTACCTCCAGACATATCAAGTAACCCGCTATTCACATCCATTGTTCCATCAAGAATAATATTTGAATTGCCATTGGCGTATGCAGCACCTTGCAGCAACCTTAAGCCTGCAGTACTTGGAATATAGAAATCATCATCCCCAGTTGTTAAATCTAGATTAACATCTGCGTTATTGACAATGAACATACCATTGCTTAGTTCCAATGCCTTTTCAATCCCCACTCCTGAGGTTGGTCCGTGAAGATTAAAATCCGTATTAAAAGTTGCCTCTACATCCTGTGAAGTGCCTTTATCAACAATTAACCTATATAAATTTGGAATATCACCATTAACATATGAATAAGTCATACTTGAATTACCAAGCAGGTTCAACACAATTTTATCTTCATTTGCTGCAGTCCACAATTGAATACCATTAGATCCTACTCCTGAAGAAGCCTGATAAATATCTCCATATACATTTAATGTATGCTCTATTCCATTAGATGATGGATTATCTATTGCCAATAAACTTGACGCATTCGCCATTATTATATCTTTTCCTACCGTTACAGTTCTAACTGCATTATTAGGATATAATAATTGTGCTCCTCCACCCGAAGGGGAACCTTCAGAAGGATTAGATTCAAAAAGCAACAAATTATCTCCAATTGTGATATCTCCTGTTGCCCCATCATGAAGCAACAAATTAGCATTCCCAAGAATTTCGAGACTACCGTTCACCATCAAGTCTTTTTCTATAGTAATATCATAATCACTAGCTCCCCAGCCACTATTGGCTAACATTAGATTCGGAACCTCATCAGGAATATTGTTAATTGTTCTTGGATTAACACTGTTTTCATAAGCTATGTACGAAGAGTCATTGGCTACAAATTCGCCAAGATCCATTAGGGTAAAATCCGGATCACTATAACGATTCCAAAATAAACCCTCACCCCTTACTAAGCCAGCTGTTAACTGACCGGACCCACCGTTAATACATAAAGTTGGTCTGAATTGAAATGCCGATCTATATACTCTTTCTGTTGGGTTGCCACCAGCATCTTTCATTTGAGTAAATACCAGTTCAGCGACCTGATCCTGTGTATTATCAATCCATACACCATGGGGTTGGCCCTGAAGTGATGTTTTCTGAGTATCGGTCCATGGTACCCAACCAATAACCGCAACATCACCGGCTTCAGGATAATCATTATTACCATTTGGACACTCAGGCTGACGACTGTCGTGATATTCATAGTCATCAATTGTTCCATTACCATCAAGATCCTGTAATAAATCATTTCTTGTCCATGTATAACGGTCTCTCCAACGAGGTTCACGAGCAGCTCCTCCTGTAGATGAACCATGGTCTCGCGTATAAAATATGGATACACTTCCGGTAAATCGATTCTCTCTACCCGCTGTATAGTTAGCTATATCCAAGGGAAAACGACCTCCTGAACCATCATCATAGGTGATTTCGTTTATATTATCATCTACTCTTCCTGTATCATCTATATACAGCCTGGAGTAGGGATCAACCGACAATACTTTACCGGGTACATATAAGTTCTCCTGAGAAGTTACATCATCCTCATCGTAATAAAACAGAAATTTGGCATCAGGCATATCGGAAAAATCAGAATTATCTAACTTCCAATAATAAGAAAGCATATTTCCTCCATTTTGAACATCTGTAGTTTGTAATTCCCCATCAACAGGGACAACTGTAATATATCCACCCCCGACAGGAACATTTGCCAAGTTAATACTTACCGGTGTATATTTACCCGGAACACCAATTGGAAATACAACATCAGTATTATCAGCAAGTCCATCTTCGATATAACGCGTCAGACCTCCGTCCGAAGCATTGCCATCTCCATAAAACATTTCTGTTGCGGCATTACCATCTGAAACTCTGTACGGATTTGTTGTTCCTCCTCTATGCAAATAATCAAGCTTTAAATTATATGGACCCATATTAATTCGACCATGATAATAACTAATCCTCTTTATGGTAACATCACTGGTCAGACTGATAATTTCAGTATCAGGAGCAGGATTCATCTTAATATTACCTAAAACAGCACCGCTTTCAGTATTAATTTCAATATCGGCATCCTTAAACATTATTAAGGCATCAATATGTGTTGTACCATGTTCGTAAACACCACACTGAGCGCCAGATTTTACATTTAGCGGCCCATATAAACGAATGGCATGTTCACCCTGATTAAAAATACCAGACTCAACAGTCATATTATTGAATACACGAAATAATCGCGCATAGTAATCATGACTCACATTAGAAGCCTCTTTATTAGGATCTCCTTTTAAAGTTAAGCTTTTTCCTTCTGGCTTATTGATGACAACACTAGACAAATAGAGTTCATATCCATCATCTACATTATGACCAATATAGAATTCAGCATCATTATTACCATTAAATGTTAATGTATTGTAAGCACTTTCTCTGTTGCGGAACCACAAACCATAATTATTAGTTCCATTTTCGCTTTGAATTTGAGCATCGGCAGCAATAGAAAAATTCCCACCTACTGTAATATCTTGTCCGTTATGATGTAGAAAAGCATCAGTTTCAATACTTAAATCATTTAATACTACCAATGGTTGAGCACTTACCGTTTCTGTACCCGCAACATTTGACGCATCAGCTAATACATGATTATAAGTATTACCTGCTGAATTAGTTAATTGAAGATTATAAAATGGTGCCTTTGATGTAATATTAAAATCACTATTTGAGCTTACGTTACAAATAACAGTTCCCCCTGTAACATTTATGTTTTGTGCATCTGAGTTTATAAAAATACCTCCTAATCCTCCTGATTGCTGAATATTAAGAGTACCACCGCTCATATTAAAAACATTACCCGGATATGTCATACAAAACCGATAATAATCACTATTCATTGAACCACTAATCAAGTTCATGGTACCACCACTTTGTACATATCCTCCAACATTATCGGCTCCACGAACCGATGTGCGGATTACATTGGTATTTACAATTCCCCCTTCAATTTTAATTAACCCATTTTTACGAGTTGTAATACCACTCGAAACTTTTGATTCAAAAAGACCACCGGAAACCTGAAGTGTTCCGTATGGAACAGTTGCATTACCATTGTTATTTAACACGGTAGCACCATCTACCCAAAGTCTTGCTCTTTCGGGTATATCAAAATTACGGTTATTACTTAACGTTAACACATTAATATTAGCGCCTAACTTAAAAGTGCCCGCAATCAATCCTAATGCATTATTATTTGAAGAGCGATATGGTTGATCTCCATCATGACTTTCATTAGCGTAACCAAATAGATTAAAATAAGCTGCATCATCAGCATCAATGGAGGCAACATAAGTTTGATCAATTCCTTTATCTATCTCAATACGATAAAAGTTGGTGATACCATTTAATTGTATTACCTGATCTGAAGATTTGTTTAATAAATTTACATCAACAATACCATCTGTAGCTTCACTGTTTGCTATCTGAGATGTTCGATTTGTAAAATAAGCAACTCCGTTATTGGTAAAATCTCCCATAAGATTCAACTCATGACGAGCATTTCCAATACCTGTTGAAATACTACCATTTGATTGAATCCAAAGATTTCCATCAATACCTATATCAATACCCGTTGTTGAAGCATCATCATTTATTTTTAAAATTCCACGGTTGATATAACAATTACCGTTAACTTTTAAGTTGTTCAAAAGAGTAATGCCATTGGTAGAACTATTTAAATTCACCTCAAGATTAAAAAACTCCCTTTCTGTTAGATAAGTAAAACCAGCTCCTTCATATACTACAGTACCTTCATCTAACCCCTTTGTTATAAATCGAGTCGCATCTCCAACAGGAAATTCATCCGACTCCAAAACCAAACGACCACTACCGTTAATGGTACTCCAGTTATGTCCCGATGTTGATCCTAAGTCAAGTGTTCCTCTAATCCCAAGTAAAGCGTTTGATTTGCTATTACTATTAACATTAACCGTAATACCATTCTTAATTATCACCTTATCTATGTCCGATGTTGGAGACGTTGTTGGAGTATAACCGTTTGGAACATGCGTATTTTCCTGAATTGACCAAGTATCCGGATTATCCCAATCATCGTTTAACCATGCATAATAGGTTACTCCGGCTACTCCTTGTAAAGGAGCAATTGTTAGATCTGTTGAGCCCAAGGTATAAAAACCGTCAGACCAATCTGCGTTGTTAACCGTAAATGTTAATTTTGTAACACTACTAAGGCTTGCAACAGTAGGCATTACTGTATACGTTCCACCCTCTGTGCTCTTATACAATAACACATAGTTATTTGTACCTGAAAAATACTTACCATCTTCGAATTCTGAAAGATCGAAAGTTATTTGTGGATCAAACGTTCCTGTTCTTTGAATATACCAGCTTCGTCCCCATGCACCATCAGCATTGGTCAGACCGGTTTCAATATTTAATAAATTATTTTCAATTCCATTATGTGCTGTCATCAAATAATCACCGGCAGACAGATTTCCAGCAGGAAGTTCAATGCCCAATAATGAATAAAGTTGAGAAGCACCATCACTCTCAACACCTGTACCTCCGAAGTTATTGATGTGATTAGCAGCATTTACATTATTGAATCCATCCTTAGCTATAGGAAAATCACCATCTGAAGCTGCATATTTTAAATTAAGGTAATTATTAACAATTGAAACCTCTGCTTGAGACAACCTTCTATCAAAAACAATAATTTCTGCAATATCACCTTCAAATGCCTGATTAGTCTGATATCCACCATCAACATTATCTTGCTCTCCTCCAATAGCAAAACACCCCAATGATGTAATACTTCCATTAGCAGTAGTTGAACTTAACGCAGTATTATTATCTTTATAAAGATATGTTCCTCCATCGGAGCTTGCCCAAGTTTGAGTTATAATATGCCAATTATCATCATTAAAAGTCTCATTACTATCCCAACTACTACCTTGAATAATTGATGTTAGCGATGAAGCATCGTGCACTAAATATTCATTATCCTGTGATGATACAGCATAAGAAATAAGTGCTTCTCCCGAACTAGCTGTTCTTGTTACAATAAATGTTGAAATCTCATCAGCAGGCATATCAAAGTTTAATCCTCGTATACGATTATTACTCTGACTAAATTCTGCTATTGCTTTCCCATTTAAAACTCCTGCTCTATAAATGGGTGTTAATGTAGGGTCTGTCTGTGAAAGATCATTATTGTTACCTGATTGATCCAGCCAAGTTGATATATTATCATTTTCAGATAACTCTAGAGATTCACCGTCTAACCATAATACTATTTTTGGATTACCGTTAGTTCCAGTTGTATTTCCGATACTACCTGGACCTGTTTGTCCAATAATTTGCACCGGAAGTAAAAAAGAAATACCTATAAAAAATAGGTAATTGATTTGTTTTGATAAATTAAATCCTGCCATTACAAGAATATTGTTCCTTAGATTTACTTAAATATTCGACGTTAATATTCATATATTTTGAATATAACTTCGCAAAAGTAATTCGCTATCAGAGAGTTTTTACCCCTCAAATCATCAATCTTTGACTAACGTTTTAAAAAAGTTGACAAAACCTATTGACAAAAACCACAAAAAAAAGGTCAACTATTAAGTTGACCTTTTAGAAATTTTAAGAAGCTTTTACTACAAAGCTGTTTTAACTATTTTCTTATTAAATCTGTATTTTCCAACATTTAGTTCTATAATATAAACAGCATGTACATCAGGCAATTCAACAGTTGTTTTTAAACCCTCAAAACTTGTTGAATGTATTTGATCTCCTTGCATGCTATATACTCTAATTTCTCCATAGCTCATTGCTTCTCCCAAAATTGATTCATCAATTTCAACAATTGCATTCTGCTTGTAACCATACACTTTAAACAGGTTTATATTCTTTATATTTTCAACATTTGTTGCCTGATTAGCTTTAAAATGAAGAACGAAGCGGGAATTATTATTCACCTCTGCTGTAGTAAAGTTGTATCGATTTTGTGATCTCAGATCAATAAAATCACCTGTTAGCATATCTTCTAAATAGACTGCAATATTTGAATCAAAATTATCCAAACCTGAAACCTTTAAACTATTATCTCCAATTTCAGGTAATGTAAACCCAAGTTCAACAGTGTTTCCTTCTACTGTCTCTGGTAAAACATTAATAACTGCCATATTATTATCTTTCATTGAATAAATGTATGGAACTTTATTATTCGATTCCATTCGCTGTTCGGAGTCATTTTTAGAATAAGAGAAACTACCAAAAGAACGTAAAGCAACCACTGCTTCATCAGTTGCAATACCATTATCAAGAGTTATTCGCAAAAGATTATTGGAAGATGTTGAAGCTTTTGATTTCAATGGCGATTTTGAAGGATCATGAATCCTATTGGCTTGCTTCATATAAACATCACCTGCATTTGAACGCTTAACCCAGAAGGACTGCATTGGAGCTACAATACCATCGAAAGTTTCTGGTGTAAAAATACCGTTTAAGGTATTGAATGTTGCAAGCGATCTATTCTCCGAATCTGTACCTGTTCGCACATAAACAGAGCCGGTTGTATTCCTGAAATCACCAGTTGCAACATTTTCTGTTGGCAAATGATAGTATGATGAGTAAGGGTTTGCAATTAATTGCCATCCCGAAATCAGGTTTGTACTATAATCTCCAACATTTAATATACCGGTATGTGAAACAGTTGATCCTTCATCTCTAACAATAAATGAATACCCTTGTAATGGATCTGAGAATCCATCTCCAACTCCCGTTATATCATTCCAACTGCCGTTATAATTATATAAGAAATACGCATTTCCTGCGGATACTAATGCATCGTATGCAGATATATTTGGAAGACTGATACAATGACCTATATACCAATACCTTCTTGACGGATAAATCCAGGACACAGTAATATCATTCGTCTGAGAACCATTATTGATAAAAGATGCAGGACTATCAGCTGTATTTAATATGGTTAAACCTCCATTTGTTATCATATCTCCATCAACAGTTACCTGTGATCCTTCTTGAACTATGAGGCTTGCTCCACTTTCAATTGTTAAATCATTCATTTGAACTAATGTACTATTACTTACAATAGGCTGCGTTGGAGCTGATGCTGAAATAGTAACATCAGATGTTGGTACTGGCAACTGACTATTAAACCAATTATCAGCTTCAAACCAATCATTGTTAACATCACCTTCCCAAGTATACAATTGAACAAATGGCCAACGTAACAATCCACTTGACGGACTAGGAGTAGCCTCTTCATCTTTTTCATACAAGTAGTTCCCCAAATCACCACTGGCATCCTCAAAGTGAAAAATGGTTGTTCCAGCTGTACGCTGAACATTATAAGCAGGACCAGCATTAAATACCAAATTGCGTAAGGTTTCATCAGCTCCCATTTCATGTAACAACGTCATATAACTTCCTGAAGATGGATAACCGTTTGAGAATATCCCATCGGATAAATTATCAACAGCATCAATATTAGCACCCGGATGCATATATAAACCATCAGCATCGGTATAATCAACCTGATAATATCTTGCTTTTATTGAAGCACCTGAGGTAACATCAAATGAGTACCTTCCACCTGTACTACTTGTTAAAGTAGCTCTATTTCCTGAATCAGTACCTAACAATTCAATTAAACCACCTGAGTTTACAATTAAACTGGATTGATCCGCCATATCAAGAGTAGCTCCTTCATTAACATACAATGTTCCATAAATATTAATCTCATCCGTTCCTGAACCATCACCAATCGTCAACTTATTAGCGCCCAAATCCAGTTCTCCGTCAAGAATATTTAATTCCTCATTTATAGTTATATCAGAAGTTAAAGTATATATCACTCCAGATGCATTAATATCCACATCATAGAATGCTGACGTTCCGCCATAAATATTCTTTGTACCTGAAGTGGCGGCAAATACTACTTTCCGCTGCTGCGCCAATAAAGTTCCATTATTTGCCCAGTTACCTTTTACAGTTAAAGTGTAATTTGATGATGAAAGATCAAAAGTAGCACCTGAATTAATGACCACATCGTTTTTAACAGCAGTGTTACTTGCCAATTGATATTGCGTAGTACCTCCAATAGTTAAACTATAGAAATCTGTACCCCGGTTATTAATTATTTTGGCGCCTCCGGTTCCATCAAAGGTTACGTTACCATTTAACAACACAACACCACTTGATTCTCTTACCCAATTACCTCCAACAGTGATATAGTCAGCCTCAGAAATAGTTCTTAAAGTTCCATCAATTTGAATATCTCCGTCAATATCTAAATCGATAGCTCCCAAATCCTCCGGAGTATTAATTCTTATTTCAGACCCCGAATTAATAGTAAGGTTACCTGTTTGCTGACCGGCAATTGTTAATATAGGCTGATTGGTAGCATTAGCAATAATTACATTATTAGCTGATGTTGGAACAATTGGAGACCCCGAACTAGGCGTCCAGTTATTTGCCGTATTCCAATCGGTACTAACTGAACCATTCCAGGTCAGTTGAACCGGTCCTGTCCAATCAATTAAGTTATTCGGATCATTTTCATAAGCCTCACCTGCAAAGACACCTGTTGAATTATAAAATTCCAGATTTCCTGATCCTGCTGAATATTTTGCAACGTTAATTGCACTTCCTCCAGGATTTTGAGGAAAGGATACATTTTCAATCCTGTTACCTCCTAAATCAGTAAAGTTTTGAGTATTCTCAACACGAAGCATTTGTCCCGTGTTACTTCCATTGGAGAAAGTACCATTACTAAAGTGATAGATTGCATCAATAGTTGATGTTGGTGTAAGATAAACTCCGGTATTAGCCATGTATTCAAACAGGTAATACTCAGCTGCAATTTCACCTTCAATTGTACAGCTATAGCGCCCACCTGAAGTATTATTCGATACCTTAGCTAATGATGATGAATTCCCAACTACTTCAATTCGTCCGCCGGAATGTACATTTAACGAACTACCGTTTCCTAGCCCAAGAACACCTCCCGGACCAACAATATAGGTACCATCGATATTAATCACATCAACATTTCCATTTCCTAAATTAACGGTATTCCCAGCTCCATCGAAAACACCTGAAAGAAGATTAAAACTTCCGTTCAGATTAACTTCATCCAGAACAGTATAGGTAGCACCACTATTGATTGTTAGGTTATAAATAGTAGAACCATTCATACCAATGTTTGCCATTCCGGAAGGTTGATTCAAATAATAAGTGCCCGAAGTTCGGAAACTACCCGAACCAGATGCTACTAAATCACCCCCAACATATATTGTTCTTCCCTCAGCATCAAAAATTCCGCTACTTGCGGTTAAGTCATTTTGAACAATAAAATCATTTGATGTATTATTATAAGCCATCACATCAGCTGATGCATTAATCGTTAAGTCGTAAAATACGTTTGTACTGCTACCTCCAAAATAAATACCTTGATTTGATGAACCGTTGAATATAACTTCTCCATTTCGGCAAATAAATTGCCCGGGAGTACCACTGTTATTATACCAATTTCCACCAATTGTTATTGAATAATTATTTGTACTTACATCTATTGTAGCATCATATACATATAAATTACCTTGAATAACTGCATCTCCTGTTAGAGTTTTGGTATTAGCATTATTTAATCTCAAATGACCATATTGCACCCCATCAATATTCTGATCGGATGATCCTGCATAATAAGTATTACTAGTAGGGTCCATTGTATAAGCAGCAAAAGATTTAGGAAAATTATCGTTGCCGTAAACATAGGTTGAAACACCTGATTCAACAACAAAATCACCCGTTCCATCACCGGTAAATGTGTAGATTTGTAAATCGGCCCTGTTAATACCAGTCTCAAAAGTTAAGTCACCACTAATATTTACATCACCATATAAGGTAAAGTTTCTTCCCGTACAAGATACAACCAGGTTATTAAACGATGCCCCATATAAATTTTGATTTGCACTGGTATTAGCAAATGTTATGGTACCATTCCCAGAGTATGATCCATCTCCATACCAGTTTGTTCCTGTAAAAATATGATGTTCATCCCCATCTATGAAGGTTGCAGAAGCATCAATAGTAACATCACCTTCGAATGAAATATCACTTCCACTCTGAGCACTTAAGTTAGAGAATACTTCGGTGGAACCTTTTATTACGACACTTCCATTAAACAATTTATTACCTGTTCCTGCAACTCTCAGATTATCGAAAATTGCATTAGTTACTAACTGATCGCCATCAGCATTAAGAACTATTGTTCCGTTTGAAGCTGAAGACGTTGAGAATGTACCCCCGTTTATACTGTAATCTCCATTAAAAGTATATACATAATTATTTGTTGACGGAGAAACCGTACCACTTTGAATGGTAAAATTACCATCAACTAATAATGATGAGGCCGAAATATCAAAAACGGTTAATCCATTATTGAAAGTTACATTATTAAATGCAGATCCTCCTGGTGAAATAGAAGCAGAACCTGTACCTGAAGTAAAGTTAACCGTTCCTCCACCATGGGTAAAGTTACCGTTGGTATCTATTAACCAATCTCCACCAGCATTAATTATCGAACCAGATGAATTAATGTAAAGCAAACCATCAGAAATAGAAACATCAGCGTTAGCTGTCAAATCATAATCGTTTTCAATCCTCAATCGTCCATCGGTAATGATCAGACTTTTACAAACAGCATCAGCACTTAGTACAAATGGATTATTACCGGTTGTGCTGCTCACATCCGGAATGATAGCATCGATAGAAGAGGTAGGTACACCATTATCCCAGTTGCCATCTTTATGCCAATCTACGTCAACAGCCCCAGTCCAATAGGTTTCAGTGATAGCCGGCCAACGCAATTTACCTGCCACATCAGACGGTGTCTGATCATCTTCTTCGAAGCGATAGCTACCAATTGAACCTGTTACATTATCAAAAGTAACCGGATTTCCAACAGTTGCATTAATACGCTGAACATTGTAATGTCTTCCCTGAACCGGAACACCAGCACTGTAGTTAAAGGCCACATTTGATATAGTTCCTCCGGAATAATTAGCTTCCAGAACAAGATACCTTGCACCTGCTACATCTCTCATTCCTAACCAGGTTCCATCAGACAAGTTATTAACAGCATCCAGCACTGATCCTAATTCCATGTTAATACCTGCATCAGCAAGATATTCCATTACATAATAACGGGCTCCAAGGTTTGCACCCGATAACACATTAATCTGCGTTTTATCCCTGTTATCTGAATTCTCACTTGTTAAGGTTGCAACATTTGAATTATCAGAACCTATAACATTAAGTGTACCTCCACTCTCAATATTTAAAGTACTTTGGCTTGGATAATTATTAACTATCAACCTTGCATTCTCATTAACAGTTAATGTTCCGTTTACAGTATGAGTTCTTTCGGCCGCATAGTTTCGACCTAAGTAAAGGGTTTGACTATTCAAATTCAAATTGGCATTACTACCAATCGTCACTGTATTAGCAAAACGTGTATCGGTGCTTAGTAGTCGATAAGTTACACCCGACGATGGAGCAAAAGTTACATTGTAAAAATCATCGCCTCCACTGGTTATGTCGGTAAATAATAATGAACCATTAAAAGTTACCCTTGATGCATTATCTATAAATGTTCCGTTATTAGTCCAGTTACCCTTAATGTAAATATCATAATCAATTGATGAATATCGGGTATTAAGTCTTGCATCTGCATCAATGACTAAATCACCATTTATTGTCCAATCTGAAACCAAATATTTGGTTGGTGTACCCACAGCACCACAAGTAATATTATTCACTTCAAAATTTGGAGTATTAATCACCTGAGTTCCTCCATCAAGAATAATATCTGCATTTGCACTAATTAAGGTACCTCCTAAAATGTTAGTTACCTCATCATAAATATAATGCTCCAATGCACCCAAATCAACGGTGCCTGCATTAATAGTTAGGTCGCCATTAATGTCAGCTCCATTGGTAACAAAGGTTTTTGCAGAAGCATTATCGAAAATTACATTATTAAAATAGTTTGATGCATTGACCGCGCCAGGGTTAATGGTTTGATCGGATGCACCATTAAATGTTAAAGCACCTCCTGTTTGAGTGTAAATTCCATTATTTGTCCAATTGGAACCATTAAAGGTTATGTTTCTTGCGGTTTCAACAGTTACACCACCGTCAATGCTTAAATCGCCATCTATATTTACCACATCATTACCGTCTCCAAGTGTCTTGGTTCCAGTTCCGGAAAAGACTATTTGAGCTACATCTAATGAATTGTCAATATCATCACGTATGGTCTGATCTCTCAATCCATTTAAAACAACGGCTCTTGTATTATCACTAAACACATAGTCCGTTAAATAAATATCTGAACCGGCTATATAGCTATCTCTTCCTCCATCGTAATAAGTTGATGATTCAATATCCCAATCGCCGTCTACATCAAGATCAGCAACTCCATCTGAGGTTACATCTTTCGTTCCTCTGAAATACAGATTACCGTAATCAATCCCATTATCGGTATATAAAGTTTGACTTACACCGTTGGGGCTGTACAAAAAGTAAGTACTGTTTTCATTAAAATCGTAAGTTCCGAAGCCTTCGGGTATTGCAGGTCCGCCATTGACAGGATCATCTGCTAAAGAAGGTCGTGAATCAAGAGTTCTGGCACCCGTTTCCATTGTAAATGATCCTGTAGTAGTACCTGTTAACAACTGGAATTGAGTACGATCGTTACTATTATATAATTCCAGATCAACATTACTTCTAACAATTAAATCACCTGTAATAGTTAAACTACCTCTTAGATTCTTATCGCCTGTACCTGCAAGTATCAAATTATTAAAAGACGAAATATCTGCATCAATAGCCCAATCGCCTCCCACATGAGTGAGAGTAGCATCACCTATACCCCATGTTATACCACTATTGGCCGTCACACTCAAATTGCCGGTAAGCGTTATATTCGCATCATTAACAGACATATCCAAAACAGCTTCTCTCAGGTTACCATCTATAGCCAACCATCCATTGATGATTAAATCACCTAAAGCCGTTTTTACAGATGAAATACCGTCAGAAAGACTTCTCATTCGCAGGTTATAATACTCTGTAGAATAAATATCCTGAGGCCCGTCAGAATAATAACGCACCTCACCTGCAGATGCAATATCCAATGTTTCAAAGCCTGTTGGGAAATTTGAAGTACCTTCCAGCTGGAATGTTGCATTGTTTGTAAAAGTATTTGAGGTTCCAAGTCCATTTAACGTATAGGTTCTGAAATATACTATACCACTTCCGTTATTAATCAGAACATCTCCATTTATATCTACATCCTTATTAAATGATTTTGATGAGCTATTAGAGAAAATTAAATTATTAAATGTTGTACTTCCCGATCCATTTTCGATTTGTTGTCCACCTCCGGTTCGGTCAAAAATAACATTACCAAAACCTGTTTGAGTAAAGGTACCTCCATCGTTAGTCCAATCACCTCTAACATAAACATTATTCTCTATGGCATCCAAAGTAGCACCCGCATTCAATAAAATATCATTATCGATGGCTATGTTTGAGTTAAATGTTTTTGTTCCACTTCCTCCAATAATAACATTATAAAAAGTTCCATTGGTTATACTTTGATTGTTTCCATCGAAAGTTACATCAGCAGTAGAAGGAACGAATACTGCTCCATTAGCTTGATCCAGATACCAATTACCGCCAACATTTAAATCATTGTTTGGGGATACCAGATCAAAGGTCCCGTCAGTCAACGTTAAATCATTTAATACCGACATTGGCGCATCTACAGTATACTCTGTTGATGGTGAATTGATGGTAACATTGTAAAAATCCTTACCTGCTCCAGTTCCACCGGTAGCTATAATATAGTTACCTCCTGTAGCATTAAATGTTACAGTAGAACTACCATGATTAAAGGTCCCCAAGTTCGTCCAGTTCTGTCCAACATTTATTAAAGCAGTATTATCCTGCTGAGATAAAGTCGTATTGGTGGCAATACTCACATGCTGCTGAACTGTTAAAATTCTACTACTACCAACTGTTACAGATATCGGATTACCTCCCTGTGTTTCTATGTTCAATCTGCGACATGTTGCATCGCCACTCTGAATGACAACATCATAGGCAGCTGCCAACTGATCGTGATTTAAATAAACAATATTATTAATTCCCGGCACGGTATTTCCATCCCAGTTAATGGCATCATTCCATGATGTTCCATCACCGCCACCATCCCAGAAGAAACCTGAAGGAAAGGTCCAGTCTACATTACTATCCGGATCGTTTTCATAAATTTCACCGGCCAATCCGCCTGAAGCATCCTGAATAGTTAAAACACCTTTAGTTCCAGTTGGCCTGGAAACATTATATTGAGCTCCTGCATTAAAAATAACATCATTAATGGCAAAGTCAGAAAAATCAGTTGCAAGGTAAATATAAGGATCTGAAGAATAACCGTTGGTAAAAGTACCATTACTTAGATTGTTAGTGACATCTATTGTTGCTGTTCCTAAAATAGATAAAGTTCCTTTTTGGATCCTATAATAGTTTGCATGCAATGTTCCACCTGTTATAACGATATTACCCAAACGATTTGCAGTTGTATGAGTATTCTCCAATGTAACCGGCTTGCCAGTCTCTCCAATAAGCAAAAGAGCACCTGAAGTCATATTCAAATACTGATCATCAGTAAACTGAATGGTTGAACCAGCATTAACATTTAGCGTACCTCCATTAATATTAATAGCACGCCCATAATTATTGACCTGAATTTGATTCTCATTCACATTTAGAGTACCGGCAGTCAGACTCATATCAACGGATTGAATTCCAAAATCACTTCCTTGTTCATAGGTTGAACCCGGAGCATTAATAACCAACTCTCTAAAGGTGGTTCCATTTGGATCAAAGATGTAAGTACCTCCACTTCCGTTCAATGTTAAAGTTGAAGCCGAATTATTTGCATTATAAGTGCCCTTATTCACAAAATTGCCCCCTACATAAACATCAAATGTATTGGTATCAATCTGGTCGGAATTTATATTGAGATTAGTAGCTACAACCAAATCACCCTGAAGATCCATTCTACCGGATTTATTAAAATCAACAGCATAAAAATCTTTACCTGCTATGGAACCTGTAGTTGTACCTGTATATATATTAGAATTGTAACTCGAATTAAAAATTACCTTACCTCCATTAGGAGTATAGGTACCACTGTATTGATTATCCCAATCATGACCAACTGTAATATTATTTCCATTGGCATCCAGATTAGCAGTTCCATCTATAGTTAAATCGTAGGATACTGTAATATTACCATCCAGAATTTTATTCTGGCTACCTTCAAATTTTACACTTCCAAACGATGAGGCACTAATAGTTTGATCAGCAGATCCGTTAAAATAAACCGTACGGTTATTACCGTGCTGAAAAGTACCAGTATTGGTCCAGTTACCCTGAACATAAAAATCAAAGGTGTACCCATTTACCGTAGCACCACTTATAGTAAAGTTATTTTCAATAATTGCGTTTGTTGATGCTGGATGATCAACATCCGGATTACTATACTCAAATGTTTTATCGGCACCCGAGAATATAATATTGTAGAAAGTCAGATCATTCTCATTGAAATTTCGAATACTCTGTGCAGCTGAACCGTTAAAATAAGCTGTTGAGTTGGCCGCTACAAAATTTGTAACCGGGTTATCAGAACCATCAACATTTTGTCTTACATATAAATTATCGCCAAAATATACATTTTGCCCACTGATATCGAGAATACCAGCATTGGCATTAATATTTGTATTTCCGCTAATGTGCAATTCATCCAGAACACTTACCACTTCAGCACTTGCCAACACTTTATCAATGGTAAGATGTCCAATTTGACTGGTTGCATTCAAAACAATTTGTTGTGCTCCAGTACCATCAAATGTAGTGGTTCCATCAGTCTGGCTGAAAACTCCAGCTCCTATTGCCTGAATATTACCTCCTATGTTCAGGTTCATATCAGCCATATCAACAACACTTCCGTCATCAACAGTTAAATTACCAAACACATACATCGATCTTATAACATTTGCTGAACCTGTATTAGATACTGTGATATTATTAAAATTATATCCATCAATATCCTGATCAACCCCATCAAACACAATGGTTCCGGTTGCGGATGTTGAAGTATAATAGTTGACACTTGCCATATTCCAGTCACCGGAGATAGTATGTGTTCCACCTGCATCATAAAAAACAGGTGTTCCGGAACGTTGGCTAAAATCACCCAATACTGTTAAATCACCATCAGCTGTTTTATCTCCTCCGCCTAAATCAAGGTTACCATATGTTATACCACTGGCTATTTGTTGAGCCCCATTTAAGCTGTAATAGATACTACTATTAACATTGGCACTTGATGTTGCAAAACTACTTATCACATTCGTTCCAAAGTCTGTATTTGTTGTTCGCAATTCACAGTATGCTCCCAATGAAAGAGTACCTGCAGGCCCTGTAATATTGTTATCATTCAAATTAACAACGTGTCCGATGGACTGATTCCCACCAGTATTTGTAATAGTAAGATCACCTGATAACCTTACATCAACCCCTGAATAAAATGTTTGCGTGCGGGTTTGTGTTGCACCGGATTGATCTAAAATCAGATCTCCTAAAGCATAATATCCAGTACCAGTTGATCTGATATACTGGTCGCCATCATAACCACCAATGGTAAAAGAACCTGTTCCGGTCATAGTACTATTCCCATTCTGAATATCAGTACCTGAGAAAGTATGATCAAAAGCCCCTAAATTAAAGGTGACTTCATTCGATAAATTTAAAATTCCAGTTATTGTAACTGAACCGTCTACAGTTTTACTATTATTATATCTAAGCTGTAGGTTTCCATAAGAGAAACCACCTCTTACAGTTTGATCAATACTGGCATCGTATCTTACCCAAGCAGTTGGATCAAAATCAAAGGTTCCAAAGCCTCCGGGGAAATTATCAGATCCTCTTACATACAACGATGTGGAAGGACTTAGTGTTAATGTATTACCTATTTGTCCGGTCAAGGATGTATTATCATTTAGTACCAAATAATTGTTTTGTACTGTAACATTGTTTTGAACATTTAGATTAAAAACACCGCCGCTTGTATGACGTAGAAAGATACGACCATCAATTATCAATTCAGCTGTACCTAAAGTACTTGTGGCAGGTGTTACATTAGATGATTCAATGTACACATTTGTACCATTCATTGTGATGGATCCACTAAAATTACAGGTACCATCCAGTCTAAGATCACCTGAAATAGTATGAGTACCTGCTCCGTCAACCGTTGCCCCGTTATTAATGGTTACATCTCCAAGGGCATTTAAACTGCCATTAATTGTTTTAGCATTGGCTCCACCATTTGAGAAGGTGACATCATCAAAAGCCGTTGATCCTGAAAAATTAATGGTTTGGGCAGAAGCACCTTCAAAGTTAGTTGAATTAGCATTCTGAATATATTCAGATCCACTCTCTATATCAAAATCACCATTAACGGTAACTATAATGTCACCTACAGATAGACGTGTATTGTTGCTAACTGAAAAATCACCATTTACGTTGATACTTTCCAATACAGATGTTAATCCTCCACCTGTAAATTGTACAATATTAAAAGTTGTAGAATTACCCGTTGAAGCTACTACTGAAGTACCTCCATCAAAGTTTAACGATCCTGTAGCATTGTAGGTTCCACCGTTATTTATCCAGTTAAACTCTACGGTATGATCCTGTCCTCCATCGTCAAAAACGGCACCTGATTGTAGATAAACGTGCCTGTTAACATCAATTGAAACTCTGGTTAAAGCATTACAACCGGCTTCTATCACTACATCGTTAAATACGGGAATGGCAGAGCCTGTAATCTCCATATTTCCATATAAGTGCGTATTTACTACCGAAGTATAGGATTGCTGAAGGTCAACCGTACCATTATTAATTAAATTACCATATAGGTTTAATATATGTGAAGCATTAGAGCCAACATTAAGCTCACCTTGTGCTTTTACTTCCAGTAACTCTTGTATAGTTAATGTTTGCACAGTAGCATCGGCCCCAATATTAAAATATGCCGCAGAGCCACCTTCACCCACAATTAATTTTTTAACATCAATATCACCATTACTATCCAAGGTAACAGTGTGACCATCCTGAACAATTAAAGTAACTGAACCATCTGTCACACTTGAAGGATTTCCTCCACTACCATCCTGATTTCGCGCCCAGCTGGTAGTTATACCGGCAGAAACATCTCCGGTTGAATAAAAAACAGATGTTGGATCAGTCCATTCAATCAATGTTCCAGGATTACCATTGTCATTATCAAAATTCTCTCCGGCTAAATCTCCCGTTGCCTGATTAAAAGTAATAGTTTCTGTACCTGAAGTACGTGTTACGTTGTACGTAGGTCCACTTTCAAAAACTGCACTTTGAACTGATGTTAACCCTCCAACAGGATCAAGACCTGTAACATTCAGATATTCGGATCCTGTACCATTGCTAAAGGTTGTATAACTAAAATTATTGGTTACATCAACCGTACCATCAGCAATGGTGATTCCACCGGAAGCATCAACAACACCATAAAGAGCGTGAAACTCTGCAGCAGCATCATTTTGATTAATAATGTAACCTCCGCTACCCGATGTAGTTATTGTTGCCCGATTACCGGATGTACCAACCACTTTTAATATACCATTATTGGTAAGAACAGCAGCATCACCCAATTCCAGAGTTGAATTGTCATTAATATCAAGAGTTGCACCATTACTCACAGTGACATTACCACCCGGTGTTAAGGTCTGTCCATTAACATTCAGTGTGGCTCCCAGAATATTTATATCACTTGATATTGATGTAGTTCCATTTAAACTCTTTATTCCCGATCCGTCAACAGCCAGATTACCGTCATATGCTATACTACTGTTAATTATCTGATCTGAAGTACCATTATAGGTTACTGTATTAGTACCTGTATCAAATAAACCTGAAGAGGTATGAAGAATAGCACCACCAATATTAAGATTGTGATTCTGACATTCAAAATCAGCAGTACCAGATGTTGTTAAATCATTTAACACAGTTGTTTCTCCCTGCAACTCTTTATCATTATTATTAGATACAATTAAATTATAATAAGTTGTTGGATTTATATATTGTCTTCCATCCCTTGAATAGTTGAAAGTATTTGGGAAAGAGCCACAGTCTATCTGTCCGGTGACCATAGGTATTCTATATGTATCACCATGATTTATCAAGGCTTTATTAACTAAAATTGAATTAGCTCCCAAACCGTCTAACTGATCAATAACACTTAGTCCTCCGGTATTTTCATTGGTTAGGGTAACATTATCGGCAATATAAATATCATTTGTAAACTGAACTTCGGATGATCCGGTGATCAATAAATCCTGATTGACAGTAAATGAAGAAGAATTGGTAAAGGATCCTTCATTATGAATACCTCCAACAAAGTCAAAATCATTCTGATTAGATGTGTAAGTACCGCCTGCACTAACAGTAAAAACTCCATTAAATGTGCAAGTTCCATTCCCATCTGTATCAGTAACCGTTCCATCAACAGTGGTTAATCCTGTTACATTTAAATTACAACGTTGAAAATTAAAACTTCCGGTTGATTCAATTAGCAAATTTCCTAAGACATTAACCGTCCCTCCTGAGTTATCATCGTTTACACTTCCTTTAATAACAAAATCGTTATTAATTGTAACATCATCATCATCGAAGTCTAATTGACCAGTTTCTTCAACAGTGAGGCTATTTACTGTAAATCCAATATTTAAATCTCCTACATTATGAAATACGGTAACATCCTCATTTCCTCCCTGGCCAGGAACAATACCTGTATTCCATGTTGCTGTATTATTCCAGCTACCATCTGTAATTGTAAATGTACCTGTGGGTAATCCATCAAAACAACCACTTGCCTCACCAAGCGTCCATTCTCCTTCCAGTTGAGCTATATTACTAAATGATATCTGGTTGGTAGCATGATCGTAACCTGTGGTTGATTCATTCTGTAACCAAGTAGCTCCATCAAAATGTCCAACTGTAGTTAAGTTGCTTTCCGTTATGGGAGCAAGCACATCGTTATCGGCATAATTAAAAGAACCATCTAATGAAGTAAGAGTTAATCCTGAAGTTGTAATTGCCCAATATCGGGTTAACACATTATCCGAACCAACGGTTAAAGAGTGTCTTGTATTATAAACTCTAACATATAGCCTTCCACTAACATCAGAACCACTCACCGAGGTCAGTATCATTGGAGTATAGTCGCTACCAATCCCAATAGGATAAGTCATTTCATAGTCTGAGCTTTCATTTCCATCTCGTCTGATATATCCATTATTCGAAATATTAATCATTGCAGACGAACTATAAGAGGTTTCAGGTGCTACTGAGGCAGTATTACTAAAATACAATTGTCTGTTTTCAATATCCAGAATAGCACCTAAAGTAAGTAGACCGTATATATTGGTATTACCGTTTAATGTTTTTGTACCGCCATTTGATACTGTAAGATTATGATACATAAAATTTCGTACAATTTGATCACCTACTCCGTTATAATTGACAGTTGATGTGCCTCTGGTAAAAGTTCCGCCAGCAACATCTCCGCCAACATTCAAAAAGCCTGCGTCAGTATATCGTATCGCATTTCTATTTCCATTGGTCATGGTTATATTGCCAGAAACAGTGAGGGTACCGGTACTTAATGTAATCTCGGTATCAAATAAATTATCACCCGGGTCCGCCATTATAATTTCTGAACATATTATAGAACCATCCCCGATATTTAAAAACTGATCTCCTGCATCAGCTGCCGGACTTTGAAAAACAACACTCCCCGATATTTCAAGAGCAGCACCGCTAGAAAAACTAAGAGTTGTTGATATTAAGGTTCCATCAGCAAAAGTCAAACTACCAATAGGGTTAGCAGGACTAACATCTAACGCCACCTGTGCACCATCGTTAATTTGAACGTCACCTGTACCTAAAGATTCTCCCGGGTATTCTGAGGCTATCCCCCAGGCTCCTGTATTATACACTTCCCAGTTGGCGGCATCTGACCAGTTAAAAACTCCTGTGGCAGATGTTCTAAAATCGCCATCGGTTTGGGCTGATGCATTTATTACAAAAAATGCAGCTAATACAATAAAGACAGATTTCAGACTATAAGAGGTCTGAAATTGCAGATGATTTTTTTTCATGTGTGTGCACTTTTACGAGACATAAAGGTTTCAACATCCCGTAATATGATTAGTATTTTTTCAGTACGCAATATTCATCAATTTGTTATAACTAAACAGTACTAAAAGCCCACTACTTTTACTTATTATATGTATTTTTTGATCAAGCAACTTGATTAATTGATAAAAAACAATCAATTTATTTCCCTGAAATATCGTTTAGTGGTTATTAGCTAACATTTGTTTTCATACGTTTTATCATTTAATTTAAACCGTTAATGTAATTCGATTGACCAATCCATATCCAATCAGTAACTTTTAAATAATAGAAACAGTAATTAGTTTATAAAACAAACTCACCCAATATGAAAAAAATTCTAATTGTTGATGATGCTTCTGACACAAGAACAACGCTAAAGGCACTTCTTAAAAAACAAGACGTTGAAATTCTTGAAGCTGCAGACGGTGTAGAAGGATGGGACATTATAGTCAAAGATCATCCGGATCTGATTTTATTAGACCTGCACATGCCTCAAAAAGATGGATTTTCAATCTTAGAAGATTTAGAAGAAGAGTGGATGGGAATTCCGGTTGTTATTGTTTCGGGTGACACAGATGAAGAAACTATCTCCACTTGTAATTTTTTCGGGGCCAAAGCATACCTCAAAAAACCTATTGTACTAGAAGACTTTAAAGAGGTTATAAAAGTAATAGAAGAGGAAACAAAAGAAAAGGGCGATCTTTAAGACCGCCCTTTTCTTTATAAATAGCTTAAAACCATTTACTCTCCTATCATCACTTTTTCCTGATAAACATTATTTGAGTCTGTAATCTTTACAATGTAAATTCCTGGTTTATAATTAAGGGTTTCAGACCATGTATCTCCAAACATCTGTTCCTTCAACATTAAAACGCCATCAACTGAGTAAATATATAATGTTTTCTCATATTCATCCCAGTTGCAAGTCACAGTTACTTCCGAACCATTTTTAACCCAAACATCAGCCTGCAGTTGATTTGACTCTCCCGAATCAGGTCGATCTATATTTGTAGCCACCTCAGTAAAATGAAGTACAAAACGATCATTAAAAGTTCCTTCAACCGATTCAAATACATATTCAACACCATCATTCATTTCGGTTAATGTTCCTATCAATTTATCTTCTAAAGTAATAGTATAAGGCATACTTAATAAACTGGTATTACTTATAGTAAATCGATGTTCACCAGCCATAGCTTTTAATCCCAGTTTAACAGATCGCTCAACACCATCCTGAGGAAGCACATTAATTACCATATTATCCTCATCCTTTATCGAATAGATGTATGATATCTTATTAGATGATTCAAATCTTTGCTCTGAATCCATACGACTCTTGCTTTCTAAACCATTATTTTTAAAGGCTATAACGGCCTCATCACTTGCAAATTCATTTTGCATAGTTAATCGTAAAATATCTGCATCTTTTTGTTTAGAGGATTTCAAAGATGATCGATTCGAATCATGTATTCTGTTCAATGATCTCATTGTAACATCTCCATCCGTATTCTTTTTCACCCAGAACGATTGCCCCGGCGCGATAATACCATCAAAAGTTACCGGAGTTGAAATACCCGTTAAAGTATTAAAAGTAGCTAACGATCTGCTATTTGCATCATCTCCGGTTCGAACATAAACTGAACCTGTTGTGTGCTCAAAATCAGCCCCCGATAAATCCTGAGTTGGTAATTGATAATACGCAGGATAAGGATTCGCTATTAATTGCCAACCCGTTGATAAAGTCTGGGTATAAGCGGCATCAATATTTAAAGAGCCAGTATGACTAATGGTATTATTTACATCATCCCTTACAATAAAAGAATATCCCTTCAATCGATCAGTAAAACCATCACCCAATCCTGTTATATCATTCCACGAACCGGCAGGGTAATCATATAAGAAATACGCATTGGTTGTTGTTATAGCATCGTAATTGGCAATACTTGGATTAGAGATAGAATGACCAATATACCAATATCTTCTGCTATCATACGTCCAATCCACAGTTACATCACCAGTTACTGTTCCATGCGTAATAAACGAAGATGGATTGGTATTACTATTCTGAATAATTAAGTTGTCATTTGTAGTCAGAGCTCCATTAACAGTCATTTGTGCCCCGGCCTGCAAGGTTAAACCTGAAGTATGATTAATAATCAGATCATTTACCTGAGCAACGGCCGTACTATTAATAACAGGAGCTGCTCCAACATCAGCAATCGTAATATCTACACCTGCACTAGGGATTATTCCTCCGGCCCAATTGGTAATACTAAACCAATCACTACTTAGACCCAGCCAAGTAAATGTTGGTATTGAGATGGATCCAAATGTAAGGTAGTTACCTCCTGCATTGGTATTAAAACTCATTGGAAGCAGCAAAGGTGCTGTCCCTCCTGTTGAATTGCCTGATTTTACACCCAAAGCCACTTCATACCACTTATCTGTATCCCACTGAACAGCTCTCATATCTGTTTCTGCCGGATTTACTCCACTACTGGCATCCCAGCGCAAAGTTAATTGTGCATTACCCGCAGCCGGTGCCAATACATTCCAATATTCATTTCGACTTACAAATGCAACCGGCGCCTGTACCGCAGTTGGATCCAACCCTTCATTATCCGGGTTGTTATTAAAATAAGTTGCCTGCCAAAAACCACCAGAAGTAGCATCTGGAGAAACAATGATCTCACCGTAACGAGACGCATCTCCGATTGGGAAAGTAAATGAACTTGAGTTCAAAATATTTTTCTCCATGGTGGCTGCCACAAAACTATTTTCACCACCGCCCACAACTGCACTGGTTGATGTGTTTGACAGAGTTATTTTCTTGTCGGCAGCAGTTTGGAAGTTACCATCAGTAAGATACAAATCATTATCAACCTCAACATTAACCTGCATATCTACTGCAACGCCATTATTCACTTCCAGATTATAGAACGTTCCTCCTCCTGCAGAAGTAAAATCAACAGCTCCGCTAATTGTTTGTAATGCCGTTCCGTTAAATGTGATGGTTGAGTTATTAATACCTGCATCAAAAGTTCCGGCATTAAATACCAGATCACCCTGAATTGAAATATTACTGTCGTGGGTATTTGCTAACGCAGGTCCATTAAAGGTTAAATCGCCATATAACTGAACATCTATATTTGGCAACCTTCTGGCTCCTGTTCCACTAAACAGAACACTATTCACATTAGGAATCTCACTCAGCACATCATAATCTGAAGAACCTGAATACTCCAAAACACCTCCGCTGGCTGAGAAAAATGTATCATACGATCCGGCAGGTAAATCTCCATTCTCAAGTTTTAAAGTACCTGTACCAAATACATCACCCAATCGATGTCCTATAGATGTACCGATATTTACAATTCCTGACGCATTAATATACGTTCTGTAAGCAGCCTCAAAATTATCAGGGAATGATAATGTATTGTCTACATAAATAATACTTCCGCGCGGCCCACCGGCTGGAACATTAACTCCTGGAGTACCTGTTGCCTGAGTGTCGGGGTCATAAGTAGCCCAGGTACTCTGATCGGAATAATTTCCATCTGTAACCGTAATGAAAGCAGGTACCTGATCAGGTATAGCAGTGGATACACCGGCAGTGTAATCTCCATCAATTCCCGAATCATCAGTATCCGAGAATGTAAACAGTGAAATATCATTAGCACCATCTCTGCCATGAAAATCATCCGTTGTAAACTTATTCCAATCCGTACTTCCCAGTAATATTCGTGCTGTAATATATTGAGCTGTATCACCCGGTGCATCACCATCGTTAGAATACATACTGGCGTCAGCCGTAAAGCCTGATATTCCATCTGCATCCAAAGTCCAGTTATACTGTAGCACACTACCCTGATCGGCAGGTAATATTGAAATATGAGGTTCATCAGCTGCTTTTACACGTATAGAACCTGTATTATTTCCATTAGCCGTAATATCAAATTCTATAGGAGTATATTTACCAAGAGAACCTATAGGATAGGTAAATAAGGTAGAAGCCGATATAACAGGGAATGTTTTTTTGATTCCATTATCGGTAAACGATAAATTGGTTTGAATCATATTTGAAGAAGAGAATGGATTTACCTCTTCAATAGCAGCAGACTCACCAAAAACCAATAAGTTTCGTCCTATATCAAAAACACCATCTACCATTCTTAATTTATCGGCAAAGGTAATGGCACCTGATTGTGTAGGTAACACAACGCCGTTTGAGTTATTGATGGTTAACACTGAAAAAGTTCCACTCCCGCCCAGTTGTTGCACATCTGAACCAGCCATTATAATTCCATTTCCGGTTGAACTGGTTGTAATATTATTGGTAAGGTCTCCTTCAACTGTTAAATCATAAGCGGCAGTATTTAATGTTCCGCTTGATAAAACCAAATCATCTGATACAGTGATGGCTCTATCCAAAATCAAAGCTCCAGTACCGGTTTGCTTAATTACATCAGCAAAGGTGGTCGTTCCCGATCCTGAAATAGTTTGATCGGCATCACTCACAAAATAGGTGGTATTATTATTGGCAGAGAACGCTCCATTATTAATTAAATCTCCACCTAGTGTCAGATCCAGACCATTGGCATCAAAAACAGCATCCGCTCCAATTGTTAAAGTTCCATCAACGGTATGCGCTAACGTTAGTAATTGAATAACATCTGAATCATCGCCTGATATTTCAATATTATTAAGGGCCTGATCAGCATACATTACAAAAGTAGCTGCGGCTTCGTTAGTACCATCAAAGGCAAAGCCTGAACCAGTTCCATAACTTACTGTTTCCGGAGAAAAATAGAGTGAAGGTATGCTCGAACTGGTATTTGATCGAACGATATTAATTACATCACCATCTGCCTGACTAAAAGAACTACCTGTACCCAATATCTCAAACATACCACGTGTAGCCTTAATATCAGATCCAACGGTTCCAATATTAACCGTTCCTCCGTTTTGCGCAAAAGTTAAGATTCCTTCTTCAGTATTAGTCGTTCTTCTTATTTGATCGCCAACGTGTAACTCTCCACCGCCAGTAACATTAATACTTGAACTACCCGAAGCTGTAAACTCAATAAAACTGGTTCCATCAGAACTCTCAACTCCTACATCATTAACCTTGGTTCCATCAATATTGGCAATTCCACCATCTACAACTAAAGCTCCACTTAAACGAAGGCCGTAGTTAGCACATGTATTTACGGTTGCTCCATTAGTGACTTGTAAAGTTGCACTTGCCGGAATTTGAAAATCAGCACCTCCGGTTGTTAAATTAAGCTTAATATCCGAATGGTTTAAATGGCAAATACCTGATTCTAAAATCAACGACTTAGTTGTTCCATTGGTCCAGGCTGTTAAATCAAAATCGGAATTAAAAGCCACTGTCTGATCTTCGGGCTTATCAATTCTGACCCTGTAAAATGAGGCCGGCGTACCCGTACTGCTATACGTAACACTTTCGGTACCTTCAAATACAATATTTGCTGACGAGAAGGATAAGGTTCCCCCTGTTTGGGCAATATTTCCCCTTAAGTATATTTTACTTTCTTGGTTGTTGGCATCACTAAATGTACCACCTGACATAATGATATCTCCTTCAATATCGAAATACCGGTTACTGTTATTGGTTGTATAGAAAGATAGTGTACCTCCCGAAATATTCACATCTCCACCAACAGTGACTGTTTGTCCATTGTAGGAAAGAAAATTCATTGTACCAGACTCAACTAATAAATCTTCATTAACCAAAACATCCTCTGTCTGCTGACATCTTACCTCACCAGAACCTGAAATTTTTAAATTTGGATAATAGGCAATATCAGAATCAGAAGGCATTATCCTTGGGTCACCTGTTCCTGTATATTCAATGGTTGCCGTTTCTGTATCTAAAAACTCTGAGTGATCTGCATTTATTATAACGTAACTACTCCAGTTATTGTTTTCCTCATAAACAATAGTTCCACTACCACTTAATGCTGTAATGTCATGCCCTGATGTTCCATCTTCAACGTAAAGGGTTCCATCTACTTGTAATTGCGATGCTTCTGCTCCATTCGCATCAATGGTTACTGTGTGACCTGATGCTATTATAACATAATCAATGGCAGTTGGTCGTTGATTATTATTAACTTTATTTCCATCATGTCCTGTTAACGACCATGTATTTCTATCATCATAGCTACCACCACTTGTTGCGTTTCTACTATATAAAGTTCTCGGATCAGGCATTGACCATCCCCAGGCACTACTTGGAACAACATAACTGTAATCCTTACTAAGATATGATCCAAAAACAAAATCTAGATTGTTTCCTGATTTCGAACCTTGACCACTATCTTGCCAAACATTATCATTAAAAACGGAAGCTACAGGATCTACTTCAAATGGCCAGGTACCATAAGTTGGTACATTAATAGTTTCATAGTTATCAAAACTATATCTCATATCATCACCTATGGTTTCTAACCCGGTATAGCTTACCCTCCAGAAATAATCCAGAGCGTAATTCGGGTCAGCAACTGTTGGATGATTGCTAAATACAGGTACCATTGTTACAGTACCACTAGTAGCAGGAGAATTTTGCGCATAAATATAGCCGGGCGTGTATCCAGCACTTGTACCAATCGGGAAAGTTTTAACCAAGGTACCAGAACCATAACTTTGATCTAAAACTACAGGCAAAGTTACCCCCCCATCACTGGCATTATCACTGGTATAAAAATACCTGTCACTACTACTATTGGTTACACTTCCTGTAACCGTTAAGTTATGCACTCCCAAGCTTACTTTGCCAGTGCCTGAACTAACAAATGTAAAATCCTCTACATTTACATCAGTGGCTAATGCAGCCCCGTTATTTGTATTATTTAAGCGGATGTTACCGAAGTTAAATTCTTTCCCAAACTTACCTTGTAAAATAGGAGAAGAACCGGTTAGTTCCAAACCTCCGTTGCCCGACGATGTTAAATCTCCGTCCGATATCTTAACACTATCGCTTACGGTTGGCCAATAATCAATTACATCTAAAGCACCGCGTGTTAAACGTAAGGAACCATCTATATTAATGTTGTGATTACCGGTTAAACTAACTGTATAGTAACTACCAGCTGTTGAATGACGGTCTTTATTAATAGTTAATCCACTTCCAAAGGTTAAAACTCCTCCGGTTTGATTATTAATCGCTCCATCCTGCGCACCATCAAACACCAAATTACCAGCTTGCGTATAGGTTCCGGCGATGTTTAATTCCCCTCCTATAGATACATCAAATCCATTATCATTAAAAGTAGCATCTGTAGCAATGGTCAAATCATTTAAAACAGTTAATTCAGAACTACCTCCGGAATTACCATACTGATCAACCACCTGTACCTCCTGACCGGTTGCTGATGCTTGAATATCTATATTATACAAAGGTACCGTAGAATAGATTTCCGCCTGATTACTTTCTGGCGAAGCAGTTGGTGTATTAAATTGAATGGTTCCGCCAGTCACATTATAATTTCCATCTCCTGATTGAATTCTAAGAGCTGTAAAATTATGCTTATTTACAGCCGAAAATTCAATTATACCACCGGTCATTTCAAATATTTGCTCCTCATTGGCAATATCAAATGAAGGTGATCCCCAATTATTTGTTGGCAATGCGTGAATATGAAATGTACCACCTGATTGAGAATAATTCAAACGTCCATCTGAATTATATTGCCATAATTGGGTAGTGTTAATAGTTCCTCCTTCAATTTTTATAGTGGCAGAAGTTGATGTGTTGTCATAATATCTAATACCATTTGCATCCTCAGGAATAGTAAATGTTCCTGCAGCCATTTTAAGCTCACCAAATATTGTTAATCCTTGCCAGTCTGATGGTACTTCCCATGCATTAACATAGGCCGAGGCATCAAATGTTGTAATATCTGCACCATTAACATAAAGTCTTCCTGTTGAAGGTATGGTAAATTCATTGGGAGCATTACCATCAATATTTTCTCCTAAACGATCAATAACAATATTAGAACCTAACTCTAAGGTCCCATTTTCGATAACAACAGGCAAACGCTCTGCTCCTGAAGCTCCATCCGTTCCATCTATACCATTATAAGCGAGATAATCAACAGGCCCGTATAACGAAAAATTAGCAGTATTATCAGCCGTAACCGCAACCTTAAAAGTTTTATTTACCCCTTTATCAACAAACAAACGGTATAAATCGGCAGTACCGTTACATTGAAATTCGGTATCGGTGGTTCCTGAGAATTTTAGTTTTACGGCTCCGTTAGTAGCTTCAGCATACTGTGCCGAATTTGAAAAATCTACTGATCCTTCATTGGTAAAATCACCATATACATTTAACCAGTGAAAAGCTGCCCCTGTACCAACCGTTATGGCTCCGGCACTCTCAACATAAACATTTCCGTTAACCGTAGTAGTTAAAGGTGTAGTTCCTGCATTGTTAATTTGTATGGTACCGGCTGTTACAATTAAGTTACCGTCTAGCGTAAGATCATCTTCAATGGTAACCACCTGACCAGCATTCATGTCTATCTCCAGGTTACTAAAACTGTAGGCAGTGGTAATATTAAAACTGTTTCCATAAAACACTACTGTTCCATCGTCTTCATCCTGGCTGGTAAAATCAGCATCACCACCTACTCCAATGGTAGGATAATTATCGTCTGCCATTAATAAGCGTCCGTTACCTTTTAATGATGTGAAGTTATGACCTGTTGATTGACGCAGATCGAGACTACCATTTATGGTTACACTACCGCAATTTAAAGTAACATTCTTCAATGGACTGTCATACGGCGATACCCCATCGGGTACCGTTACTGTTTTACCACTTAAAATAACAACATTATCTCCGGCAATTGGCACTTGACTACCAACCGGCACTGCACCTGCGGGATCAAGGGTCCATATATCCGGATCGTCCCAATCTCCACTGGCCAATGTATACCAGGTATCCTGCGAAAAGGCGGTTCCACCCATCACAAGCAAAACAAATAATAAAGAGTATATTTTTTTCATATCGATATTTTTTCAAAATCAAGGCAGACATTAGGTTATGTCTTCATTCTGCGCATTTGTACGTATAGAAGCGTAAAAGTTTCATACATTTTTGTTAAAAAATCCAAATATAGGATCAAAGGGTGTTTTTTTTCTGATTAAATAAGCCGTTTGCTATGATCAAACCACAAAAAAGATTACATCAATATAAACATAATTAAAGCATCAACTAACCATTAGGTCTATAAGTTCATATAGCAAATTTACATACAAATTGTTCAAACAAACAAGCGATATTCCTATCGTAGTTTTTATCCATTTTTTTTAAAAATTCCCTGTTTAAATAATAGTACGTTGGTATTAAATCCGAAGGAAAAAGATTGTTTTACACAAACCACAAAAATACTCTAAGCATAGGCAATAAAGCTCTATAATATTATATTCCAACAGGAAACAAGACTATCTACACGCATCAGCCATAGCCGAAACGAAGAAACACCCTTGTTTGGAACCATTGACATATGCCGAAACCACCAAACAGCATTACTTCATTGTTTCTACCCTTGCCGAAAGTTCCAAACAAGGGTGCACGACACTTTCGGCAAGGGTTGACAACTCCAAACAAGGTTGCATATTAGTAGCAACCTCATAATTTTATGTCCTTTGATAATATCCTTGAAAAATATTTTGTTAAAACAAAAACGTGTAATTTATTTTTATATATTTATTCATTAGTTAATTAAAAATCCAAATAAATATGATTCAAGGAATTAAAATTGAGAAACTTCGAAACAGTGAATTTATTCCATTTATTAAAAACAGTATTCAGATTATTCAAGCACATCCTGAAATTAAGGAATACATAAGCAGTCAGCTTAACACATTATCTGCAGGATTTGAAATAATCATAACCAAATACAAGCAAGATAAAAGTTCTGAGCTTACTGAGGTATTAGATGAACTGGATAAAAAAAGAGACAAAACCTTAAATGGAATTATTCAGCTGCTTGAAGCCTACACTAACCACTACAAGCCAAGCACTGTAGAAAGTGCCGAGCTGCTGTTACATTCTATCGAAACCTTTGGATCTAGTATAAGTCGCATTAAAAGAGTTGCTGAAACCAGTATTATTGACAGTATTGTGAATAAATGGAAAACAGAGCCTAACCTTGCTGCTGTAAGCAATTTACTTCTGGCAGAATGGCTTGATGTACTTAATAAAGAAAACTCACAATTTAATAAAACATATACTGAACGTACTCAAAAAACAGCTGATCCACTGGACTTAAATCTAAAAGAATTACGTAAACAAACTACCAGCGATTACCGCGATTTAATTAACCTGATAAAGGCTTATGCTACCATCAATAAAGATTCTTTATTCGACGCTGTTTCTGGTGAATTAAACTCGCTTATTAGTCAATACAAGAAAAACACAAGGTAGTTATTTCATAGAATTGAATTTACTTAAAGGTTCATTTTACAATGGACCTTTTTTTCTTGCTTCACCATGGAGGCTGTTTACTTACACCTTATTAGCTTTCTGCAATAGAAAAGCGCATATATGGTTTATATAAATCAAAAAAAAGATCCATCGACAATAGCCAATGGATCTTCTATGATTTTCAGAATAATCTCTACTCGATAAATATCTTTTGTGTGTACACTTTATCCTCACTAGTAAGTTTTAAGATATACAATCCTGAAGCATTGCACTTCAACACTTTTTCAGCTCCTTCAAAACTTTCTGTCTGCACTAACTCACCACCTATACTATACAACGAAATACTTTTCTGCTGTGCATCCCAATTGCATTTTATAGAAACAGTACCTTCTTGAAGAGTAGTTACTGAAACCTTATCATCTATATCATTTACTCCAGCTTGTTTAGCCTCCTGGCTTTTCAATGAACCAGCATAAACATGCAAAACAAATCGATTATTATCGACTCCTTGTTTGCAATTAAATGTATATCCTTCAGTTTGCTTAAGATTGATAAAAGCACCCGTTTCTTTATCCTCTAATACAACTTCTTTCTCCGCATCAAACCTGTTAATATTGTTTAAACTCAAATGATGAACACCTGCAGCAAATGCTTTATACCCCAACTGAATACTGCAAGTATCGTACTCCGAAGGCTGAACATTTATCACAACCTTCTTTTCTGACTTTATAGAATATAGGTATGATATTTTATTTCTGGTATCCATCCTTAGTTCTGAGTCCTTCCTGCTTAATTCTGTCTGACCATTATCTCTAAAAGCAACCACCGCTTCTCCTGTAGCAAAGTCGTTTTGCAGGTTAATACGTAAAACATTATCTTCTTTTAAAGTAGATTTTAATGAGGCAGTGCCATGTATACGCTTATTTGCCTTCATATAAACATCACCGTCCTGAGCTTTCTTTACCCAAAAACACTGACCAGGTGCCAACACGCCATCAAAAGTTGCCGGAGTGCTAATACCTGTTAATACATTATAGGTAGCCAAGTCTCGGCTATTAGCATCAGCACCGGTTCTAACATATACCGAACCACTCGTGTTTCTAAAATCTCCTGTTGCAGGATCTTCTACTGCCAATTGATAATATGCCGGATATGGGTTTGCAATAAGCTGCCATCCATCGGACAGAGTCGTTGAAAGATCGGTATAATTGGGTGTTCCGGTATGATTAATATAGGATCCATCGTCTTTTACTATTAAAGAATATCCTGTTAGCGGATCTGCCTCCAAAGCACCTCCATTTACATTAACCCACGAACCATTTTCAAACTTATATAGAAAGTAAGCGTTCGCATCCCTGGTAACAATATCCTCGTAACTACTTATATCAGCTGATTGAATTGAGTGTCCAACATACCAATATCTTCTTGATGCATATGTCCAGGAATAAGTTATCTCTCCAGGATTGTCATTTTCATCCAAAACATCACCATAGTGTATAAATGAACTTGGCGAACTATCCGAATTAATTACAGTAAGCGACGCACTTGAAGGGATAGTAATATCTCCATAAACTGTAACTCGACTACCTTCTGGTATAACAACTTGAGAATTTGGTTCAAGGGTCAGATTCCACATATAATAAACCTTACCAGTACACTGTTTAGGCCAGTTACTTGCACTTGATATTATTGTAACATTATCAGCTGTAGCCGGAATTTGTCCATCACTCCAGTTGCTTACATCATCCCAATCTTCACCAGCAGATCCATTCCAATCATATGCTGGCAATCCACTACCATCATAATTATCTATAAAATCTTCCAGTATTTCATCTGGTAGAACGCCTGAATCGATCAGATCAGCAATATCGCCACCTGATCCCTCAATTCCATTACCACCATCCCAATCCGTAGGATCACTTAAATAAACATCTCCAGAGTTAACTTCCTTATTATCTTTCCCGCCGTAGGTATAACTACCACCAACAACCAAAACACCGCTTGTTTCCACAGTTATACTCTCACTATTTCCACTACTACTGATATCTAATGACCCGGTAACAATCAGAGTACCATCAATTACCAATTTAGCCGCTCCGTTTGTAACAACATTTAAATTGCCATTTACAACCATTACACCGCCTTCATTAATTGTTAACAGACCGGTAGTCACCTCTGATGTAAAGGTTACTTTACCACCTGAATTAACTGTAATAGAAGTATAAGAAGTTCCAATTTCTTCAATATCCTCACCATTATAAACAATTAAATCGGTTTGAGCATTTACAAGATTAATGCCTATAAAAAACAATAAAACGAATGTTATTACATTCTTTTGGAAGCACTTCATAATTTGATATACTTTTGGGTTATATTCGTAAAACGAAAAGATTACCCTAAAGTATACCTTTTATATATGAGAACAGTTAGTGTTTTGACGAAATCATACTATTCGTCGATTAGCTGTAATATTACTATGTCAATTAAAGATTTGAAAACATCATAAAAACCTTTTCAGCTGGGCATTGACACATTTAACTTATTATTTGTAGTTCACCTGTGCAGCAAATAAAAACTGATTGGTAATTTTAAGCCAAACACTACTTCCTTTAATCTATAGAATGACTATAAGACAGGTGAGAGAAAACCAAGCTATTACTTAAACATGTAAGAGAGCCAAATAAATCACAAAAAAAGCATTCTCAGTAAATACTAAGAATGCTTTTCGGTTTAAATACTAAAATCTACTGTTTATAATAGTTAAAATTCAATATCGTATAGTCCTTCTGCATCTTTTTCGAACCACTCCACACTCATATCAGTCATTGGGTGACTTCTTAAACGTTCAAGTATCTCAAAGTTAACCGTTGCCGCCTGGCTTCCCATCATGCTGACACGATGCACCTGATCGACTGTTTTAAAGCTGGCTGCCAATACCTGAGTATCCAAACCAAAGCATTCGATATTCTCAACAATATTACCAACCACCTCAATACCGTGTGATGAAATATTATCCAAACGATTTACATAAGGTGCCACCCAATCTGCTCCTGCTCTGGCAGCTACCAATGCTTGCTGCTGGGTAAAAATTGCCGTTGCCGTAACTTTAATACCCGCATCTTTAATCATCGGCATTGCTTTATAACCTTCGGCAGTTACCGGTATCTTTGCAAAATAATTATCTCCTAAGCCATATTTTGCTTTATAAGCCTTGGCCTCGCGTAACATATCCTCTGCTTTATTACTAATCATTTGTACATGCAACATCTTATCCCCCACAATCTCAATCAACTCTGGCAAAACTACCGACATTGGCTTTTTTGCCTGCGCAATAATCGTTGGATTGGTTGTTACTCCTTCGATTGGGAAATAATAAAACAACTGTTTTAGCTCGTCTATATCGGCTGTATCAGCTAAATATATCATGATTATAACTTATTGGTTTAAGTCCTCAAAGTTAGCCAATAAATACTCTTCTGCCTCAATATTCCACAAGCCATTATGCTTTTCGCAAAGATTTGCCAGTTCAGCAAAGAATGGACTCGTTTTTCCTTTTTCAGCAAAATCAGCAATTGGAGTCAATGGCATTTCAATATGGTTATATATCAACTTCTTCCCACCAGGAATATTCGGCAAATCAAGTGTTGTATCAATAACAGCATCGATTCCTCCAATGTGAGTAACCAAACCTGCAGGATCTAAACCTTTTGTCATCACCTCTAAAGCTTCTTTCATATCATCAGTATTTCCTCCGGAAGTACCTACTATATGCGTGTAGGCATAATGTACGTTATAGAAATTCATCTGCGCTTTTAACTGAGGGTTTGATGGCCCTGCAAAGAAGTTCAAACAGCCATCAAAACCTAAGATATCATCAGCCTGCTCAATTACAGCCGGAACCGGAGCAAAAACAAACACATCATCATACCCCGTACCTCCTGAAAGATCTTTCAACTTGGCAACCGGATCGCCTTCGCCGGTATTCAGATATATCAACACAATACCATTTGCTTTAGCCGCTTCAACAGGATATATCTCAGCTGCTCTGTCCAGTCTGGTTTGATCAATATCCGTTACCACGCAAATGGAAGGCTTGCGATCTGACCGATGAATTACATAGTTGATGGCAGCCAATCCCATAGGACCAACACCTGCCAGAATAGCCATTTTTCCACCTTCCACTATCTCCATTTTATGAACATACGAGCCGGGTGTTGTATGATAATTAGCATGCATAGCACCAATTACACAAGAAAGTGGCTCTGCCAACGAAGCCGGATAAAAACCCGGTCCATCGTACGACAACAGACAATCCTGTTCCAACACATCTTTAGGAATGATAACATAAGTAGCATCTCCTCCAATGTATTTGTATGAATACCCGGGAGCACTTAATACACCTACCGGTCCATCTTCGTAATAAATAGCAGGCTGGATAGAATATTTCTGTCCAGGCTTAAACTTACTTTGCCATTTTGAACCTACTTCAATTATCTCACCAGCAAATTCGTGCCCGATAATAATAGGTTCTTCAGCCACATTATTTGGAACACGTTTGTGAGCCGTTCCCTGATTGGCCGCTTTATATGACGACATACAGATACTATCGCAAATAACCTTTGCTAAAATCTCGTCTTCTTTAATGGCAGGCAATTCAAATTCCTCCAGGCGAAGATCTTTTTCTCCGTATAATCGTACCGCTTTTGTTTTCATATTTTTAAGTATTTAGTAGCAAGACATGAGTATCAAGACTATTTACAATACAGTTAATATTATGCAAATCTAATTCAACCCACTCCGTGGTTGTATCATTATTTATACGTTTACCCCGTGCTCCGTACTGGGCTATTATTGTTTATAAATCGATCCAGAACCTAACATCTAATCTCTAACTTCTTTTAAATTAATTCAGCATCTCCTGACCACCAGTCACAGGAACTGCCTGACCTGTTTCGTACTCCTGATTAATTACATATACAATTGCTTTAGCAACATCAGCAACACGACATCCTCTTCCGGCCGGAACCTGCTTCTCGTAATGCGCCTGCACATCTTCAATGGTTTTGGCTCCAGGAACTTTTCCTGCATTCAGGTATTGCACAAACAATCCTTTTTCAGGATCGCTCCACAAAGGTCCGTCAAAAAAGTTACCCGGACATATTGAGTTCACTTTAATTCTATTTGGCATCAGCTCCAGTGCAAAAGACTGGGTTAAGCCAATTCCTCCGAATTTACCACCTGCATAAGCAAAGTTTCGATTACTTCCTTTCAGACCTGATTTAGAGTTAATCTGGATAATATCCATATAATGATTCTCATCAACCTGCGACTGTAATTTCATTACTTTTGAAGCATGTTTGGCACAATAAAAATAACCGGCGTAATTCACTTTGGTCATCAGATCAAAAGTATCCGGATCCATTTCGTCCAATCCTCCTGCTCGCAAAATACCGGCATTACTTATAATGACATCCAAACCACCCAGTTCCAGAACAGTTGTTTCAATCATACTCTTCACCGAATCAGAATCGCCCACATTAACAGGAATAAAAACAGCCTTATTCATCTGCTTACTGCTTTTCAGTTTTTCAACCAAACCTCTTCCTACTTCGTGATTTAAATCGGCCACCACAACATGTGCACCTTTTGCATACAACTCTTCGGCAATACCACCACCAAAGCCTTGTGCACCACCGGTAACAATAACAATTCGTCCTTCAACCGGATTGTAAGGATTCGGATTATCAACTTTTTTACCTTTAACCACTGCACCTAAACCATCAAAAACAACCGCTTTGGTGTTTGATTTAACCTGCTCTTTCAAAAGAGCAACTAAATCAGCTTTATCGTCACCAGGTAAAATGGTAATACATTCATCATCCGACAAATCATATCCCACCTTTCTTAATCCTTCAATATTATCAATATTCAGAAGTGCCTTAGCTGTTACTAAGCCTTCTTTTGAAAAGAGAATGCGTACAACGGGCACTAAATCTGTAAAATTCATTTCTTAATTTTTATTTGTTACAAACTGAATCAGAGAATCACCTAATTTAGTAAACTCGTCTCTTTTTTCAGCTTTAAAAACTCCTTTATTATCCAAAACACCCACCCCCTCTTTGGCAAACAAATACTGATGAGCAGCTAAAATACAAGCACCTTCGTAATTGATTTCCATCAAATCCTTATCAAGCTTTGTTGCTCCTTTCGCCTCTACTTCAATGGGCTGCTTGCCCGGACTGTTATGCTCCGTTCCGAATGAAACAACAAATCCTTCTTTTTTAAGATATTGCGAATATTCCTTCAGAATAGCATGATTGTTTCGGGTTGGGATAAATTCAACCGACCACACACCTAAATCCTTTAATTCGGCAGATACTTTTTTCAACTCCCGCTCAAAATCGGTGTATCCCTTTACTGCATCAGCCAAAAACGGATAAGTTGGTATCCCACCTGCTTCCAGAATAATAGAACGAATCTCTGCCACACTTAAAAATCCATTCGGATCTTCAGGCACATAAGCCGGCTTACCTGCTTTCAACAAAGCATTCCGGATTTCATTTTCAACACCGGCTTCATCTGTCAGACTGCACGACATTCCGTTGACATCTAATAATTCGTTATAAAAAGCCAACAAACGGTTGGCATCTTTGTAATGCTTTTCAGCTAATTGGCGAATTGCACGAGCTAAATGACGTTCGCGAACCTGCCCCATTGCCAAATCCTTTTTTATTTGATTGTAATCCAATCGGAAACCAAATTGCTTCTTTGCAAAAAGCTCGTTTACCTTTTCTGTCATTTTGCGAACATAGTCGTTGGCATTGGTTACCAAATCGTCTATCTTCTGTTTCGTATCAGTCGATAAAGTCAGTGGATAAGCTAAACTCTTTCCGCTGAAATAGGTACGACCGGGATTACCCGGATCATTCACTTTCAAACCCTCTTTTTGATAGGCTTCATTCAAACCAATGAATTCAACATTAAAAAGAGGAAATAAATTTCTTTTAAAAGCACCATCACTCCAATCAGCATAAGCATCGAAGCTAAAGAAATCGTTGACTCCAACTACTTTTACACCTTCTTCTGCCGACTGATCCAAAGCTTCGTCAACCGATTGAAATGCACTGAATGAATGTGGTGTATGTAAGTGATTATTCACCTTAAGCGGCTTTAAATCGCCGCTTGTGATTTGTGGTGAAAAATCTTTTAAATTATCTATAAAACTCATAAAACCTGGATTTAGTTTTTGCTTTTTCTTTCTTTAGCCAGAATCATGTTGAATTTACTTTGCTCAAGCCCCAGGGCTTTTGGCTTCGCCGATTTTCAATTCATTTCTTTTCTTGATAAAAGAAACGAAACAAAGAAAATCAAGGCTGCATTATGGATGATCTCATTCTATTTGCTGAACTTAAGTGCGGCCGGGTGATCTTCGAACAAGCTCTCAGCTTCCCGGTCTTACTAAAGTTCATCTTCATATTATTCATCATCCCTAATGAGGCTATTCCGGTACAATTAAGATCAAGCATATTCTTTTCTTAGATTCCTAATTTCGATCTGCGGATATTTTCTGCATTGGTAAAGTTGTTGCTCACAGTATGTCCTTTTAAAGGCACAATTTTCTCGTGAATAGCATCTAAAATCCATTCTTTAGTCGGGAAGAAGTAATCTTCCAACTCATATGCAGGGGTAATCCAGTTGCGCGATCCAACAACCACAGGAGGTGCATCCAACTCGTCGAATGCCAGTTCGGTTAATCGTTGAGCCATATCTTTCAGGAACGAACCACGCTCGTTTGCATCACTAGTAAGAATAATTCGACCAGTCTTTTTCAAGCTTTCGATAACCGGCTCATAGTTGAACGGTACAATCGAACGGGCATCAATCACTTCTGCTGTCATGCCGTACTTTTCTTCCAATTCTTTCGCCGCTTCCAAAGCACGATAAAGAGTTGCTCCAATACTTAAAATGGTAACATCTTTACCTTCTTTTTTCACATCAGGCTCACCAAAAGGAATTTCGTAATATTCTTCTGGCACACCACCTTCGTGGAATTGCTCACCTATATCATAAATTCGCTGACTCTCGAAGAACACAACCGGATCGGTTCCCTGAAGGGCAGCATTCATCAATCCTTTTGCATCATATGGAGTTACTGGGAAACAAACTTTCAAGCCAGGCACATGTGCCACCAATGAAGTCCAGTCTTGCGAGTGCTGAGCACCGTATTTCGAACCTACCGACACACGAATAACAACCGGCATTTTAATTACATTACCCGACATGGCCTGCCACTTAGGTAACTGGTTGAATACCTCATCACCACAACGACCTAAGAAATCGCAATACATGATTTCAGGAATAACGCGACCACCACACATGGCATAGCCTATGGCTGTACCAATAATAGAAGCCTCTGAAATAGGCGAGTTAAATAAACGGTTATAAGGAAGAGCTTCTGTTAATCCGCGATACACAGCAAAAGCACCACCCCAGTCACGGTTTTCTTCACCGTAAGCAACTAAAGTTGGATCTTTATAGAAACGATCTACAATGGCTTCGAACAATCCATCGCGCAATTGATATTGTTTGATTTTTGAGAAGGCCTTACCATTGGCATCAAAGGCAAAACGCTCTTTTTTGGCAATTTGCTGAACGCGTGGATTTTCTTCCATCGGATGATTCACTTCAACCGGACGATCTTCCATTTTATCAACACTACCTTCGGAGAACATCATATCACCAATGATTTCAGGATGCTTCACCAAATCCATTCGTGGCGAAACTTCTTCGTCAATAGCCAGCTTCATGGCATATTTCATCAACTCCTTAATATCTGTACTAATTGCTTCCAACTCTTTTACCGAAGCCACACCTGCTTTTTCTAATTCTGCAGCATAGCTTGCAATACAATCCTGAGCTTCCCAAGCTTCAATCTCTTCTTTACTTCTGTATGATGAAGCATCAGATGGAGAGTGACCACTGTAACGATAAGTAAGTACATCCAACAAAACAGGTCCTTTCTTATCTTTAATCAGCTCCATTTTGCGTTTGTATGCGTCAATAACAGCCAACGGATTGTAACCATCTACACGCTCAGCATGCATGTTATCACGATTGACACCTGCACCAATACGAGCTGCAACATCATAACCCATGGTTTCGCCACAAGTCTGCCCCCCCATACCGTATTGGTTATTCATTATATTGAAGATGATTGGCAATCCACCTTTATAAGCGCCTTCCCACAATTGTTCAAACTGATCCATGGTAGCAAAAGATAATCCTTCCCAAACAGGACCACAAGCCATAGAAGCATCACCTATATTGGCAACCACAATACCATCTTTCTGATTTACTTTTTTAAAGAGAGCTGCACCAACTGCAATATCACCCGAACCACCAACAATGGCGTTGTTAGGATACACACCGAACGGAGTGAAGAAAGCATGCATCGAACCACCTAAACCTTTGTTAAAACCGGTTTCGCGGGCGAAGATCTCAGCCAGTGTTCCATAAACAAGGAAACGACGGGCCAATGATTTCAAATCGCCTTTATGATTTTCTGAAACAATTTTCAAGATGGTTCCGTCGAAGAAATTCTTCATCACCTCGGTTAAGGCTTCATCATCCATTTTATGAATGGCAGACATTCCTTTAGCAAGAATTTCACCATGCGAACGGTGCGAACCAAAGATAAAATCTTCAACTCCTAAATTATAAGCCATACCAACTGCAGCTGACTCCTGTCCGATTGACAAGTGAGCAGGCCCCGGATGATTATACTCTATTCCTTCGTATTCACCTTTAATTTTAATAAGATTCAACATGGTTTCGAACTCTCTGATCAAAGCCATATCGTGATATATATCTATAAACTGCTCTTTCGAGAAGTTTACTTTTTCATCTTCAATTGATTTGTCATACTGATTAACAGGAATATCTTGAATTTTAACAACTCCTGCTTTTCTAACTTTTACGGGATCTATAAATTGTGACTTAGGCATTTTTCTATATTTAAGAGATTATTGTTCTGATTAATGGGCGAAACTAAAAACGGTTTCTTTGAATATTTCTGATACAGTAGGATGAGGGAACACTACTTGTTCCATCTCTTTCAGGGTCATTTCGGCTTCGATAGCCATGCAGGCTCCGTAGATCATTTCACTTGATGGGTTACCCAACATGTGGACTCCGAGCACTTCACCATATTTAGCGCCAACCAAAACTTTGCATAGTCCGCTTCCACCTTCGTTTTCGGCAACAAAACGGCCTGCATAAGCCATTGGCAATTGGGCAACTTTATATTCGATGCCTTTTGCTTTGGCAGCTTCTTCTGTCAACCCCACTCCTGCAATTTCAGGATTGGTGTACACTACCCCCGGAATAGCGTTGTAACGCATCTGATCATTTCCTCCTGCCAGATTATTTACCACCACTTCACCTTCGCGACTGGCAGTATGAGCCAACAGTGAAAAACCTGTAACATCACCTGCGGCATACACATTCGGGATGTTGGTTCTCATCTTTTCATCTACTTTAATGCCACCACGGAAAAGTTCCACTCCAAGGTTCTCCAAACCAAAACCGGTAACCACAGGCTTACGTCCCACACTTACCAAAATCTTATCGCCTTTTATTTCAGTTGATTTACCATCTTTCTCAAATGTCACGGTTTGACCATCAACCTTTGTTACTTTTGATGATAAATGATATTCAATTCCTTTTTTAGCGTACATCTGACGAAGCATGGCGCTCATTTCTACGTCCATACCTGTTAGAATTTCATCCAACATTTCGATGATTGTAACCTTTGTTCCCAAGCTATTAAAGAAACTGGCAAACTCCATTCCTATCACACCACCTCCAATAATCACCAATGATTCGGGCTGTGCTTTTAAATCTAATATTTCACGATTAGTAAGAATTGCGTCATTATTGGTCAACCCCGGAATCGGCGGAACAAAAGCTTCAGAACCTGTACAAATCAACAGGTTCGAAGCTTGAATTTTTCCATCTTGAATTGAAATTTCTATACCCTCGCGGGTACGTCCTTGTATTAACGCAGATTCCTTTATCACATCTACTTTATGCTGTTTCATCTTCAAACCAACGCCGCCAACCAGTTTTTTTACCACTTTTTGTTTGCGCGCCATCATCTTATCAAAACTGAAAGACAAATCATTGGCTTCGACTCCATATTTACTTCCACCTTTGGCATTATCATACAGCTTAGCACTATACAACAATGTTTTTGTTGGGATACATCCTTCATTCAGACAAACTCCGCCTAAATCTTTTTTCTCGAAAAGGACCACCTTCAAACCTTTGGCACCTGCTCGTTCAGCTGCCACATATCCTGCAGGACCTCCTCCTATAATTGCTAAATCGTACATGTAATTATTTTTAGAAGTCGATAGTTAGATTTTCAATTTCAATAGCTATTTGTTTCAGGAAGCGGGTTGCCAAACCTCCGTCGATAGCCTGGTGATCGTAAGTCAAACTCAAGCCCATATAAGGAACAAAGCCATAAACACCTCCGCCTAAATCAGCAGGACGAGGCACAATGGTATTTACACCCAATATTGCCACCTGAGGTAAATTGATAACAGGCGTAAACATTTCCACACCGTAATTACCCAAATTGGATACGGTAAAAGATGCCGCTTCAGATGATAATAATTCAGGATCGATACTACCTGCACGACAAGATTCAGCCACTTCTTTAAATTGGTTTGATAAACCTGTGATTGATAGATCATCGGCATTTTTAATTACCGGAACCATCAAACCACGATCGGTATCAACCGCCAATCCTAAATGAACCTTATTGAAATATTTTACACTATCGCCTAAAAAGTGAGCATTTGCATCAGGGAACTGCTTCAGAGCCTTGATAACTGCAAAACAAACCATATCGTTAATGGTAATATTAGGCGCTCCTTCTGTTGCTTTTACTTTTTTGCGCAAAGCTTGCAATTGGCGGGCATCGGCACCCAAATGGTGAGTCAGCTGAGCCGAGTTCTGCAACGATGCATGCATTGCTTTTGCAATCAGCTTGCGGATATTAGGTAATTTCTTAACCTCGAAATCACCACTATAAACAGGATTGGTAGCTGTAAGATCCGATGCTTTAACAGTTCCTGCCAAACCAGTTCCTGTTTCAGCCGGCTGAAGATCTTCCTGCTTCATTATTTCTTTTGCCAGTGGAGTTGTTTTCGGAGTTGAAGCCAGATAAGCTTCCACATCTCTTACAATAATTCGTCCTTCTGGTCCTGAACCTTCCAAACTTGCATAAGGAACCGCTTTTGCTTTTGCCAGCTTTTTAGCTCTCGGCGAAATTTTCACCTTTTCGCCTTCAGCTCTTTCTTTAAGAACTACTTCAGCTACTGGTTCAGCTTCCACTTCTACCTTTTCTTCTTTTACTGTTTCGGTTGATGATGCTTCAACAGCTTCACCCGACTGGAATTCATCGATACTTTCACCAGCCTGACCGATTACGCCAATATTTTGTAGAACGGGAATTTCATCTCCTTCTTCACAAAAAGCTGCTAACAAAATACCATCTGCTTCAGCTTCTTGTTCGAAAGATGCTTTATCGGTTTCGTAGGCAAAGAGTATATCGCCTGTTTTTACTTCGTCGCCCACATTTTTATACCATTGGGTAAATATGCAGGATTCGACTGATTGCCCCTGGCGAGGCATTATAATTGCGTTAGCCATGATTTAGTTAGTTTTTTTTACAAATCTATTTGAACATACTTGTATATACAAGTTAATATTGCATTTTATATCAAATCGCTGTTTATTAACCTCTTTAGACCTTTTACAAGTTACTTGTATATACATCTAAAACAACTTATCTTTACAAAAAATTTACAAAGATGACAGACAAAAAAGGATTACCTCCCTATAAAGTACTTTACGAACAACTTAGAAGACACATTACCGATGGCTTATATGAAAAAGGAGACATCCTTCCCTCTGAAAACGAACTGTGCACTACTCACAATGTTACCCGTCCAACCGTAAGAAAAGCTCTGGACAGACTGGTTCATGAAGGTTATATCAGAAAAAAACAAGGGAAAGGAAGCATTGTACAAGGTCAACCTCAGGGTGTTGGCATTCTTTCTCTATCAGGTACAACTTCAGCTATTGGTAAAGAAAATCTGGAAACAAAAATTATAATCAAACCCTACTTAACAACCTGGGAAGATGCTTTTGGTTTTCCTCTATTGAATTACGAGAAAGAGGTAGGATGCTACAAACTCGAACGCCTGCGAATTATAAATAAACAACCGGTATTTTATGATATCACGATGGTTCCCAACATTAATCTGCCCAGATTTACCAGCAGAAATTTCGAGAACCGTTCTTTATTTGAAATAATGCGAACCAATTATCAGATTGAGATTGTTGGTGGCGAACAAAAATTAATGGCCATTACAGCCAACGAAACCATGCAGCAATATTTCAATGTAAAACCTGGTCATCCCATTTTACAATTAGACCGAAAAATGGAAACTTCAAAAGAAGGCTTTTTCTTGTACAGTCAGGTATTTTGTAATACTAATGATTATGGGTTGTATGGAACATTTTAATCCTTTTCGGATCGCATCTTACTATCAATCATGTCAATTAAAGATACGATCCGAACAACATGAAGTTAAAAGTATAAAGATTGAAGTTATAAACTACAACTAACAAGAGCAATAACTCCCCACTCGAAACGAAGTTTCGAACTTCTGATTGCCAGAGCTAGTTGCGAACAAGGCGGAATGGTGGCTTTGAGGTACGAAAAGTTGTACCTGAAGCCTTAAGTTCGTCAACGGTGCATAGCAAGCCCCTCAATCAGAAAGATTTTTGCTTCCTTTTTCCCAAAAAGGAAGAGGATAAAGAAATTTATTCCGTCCTTTCTGTCTTCAGCTACAGAAAGGACCAAAGAAAGCAGCCATGGCTCCTCGATGACCCGCTACGAATTCATTACGGTAGAAATTTAATGATGACAGCTCCCAACCAAATTTCTCTCTTCCTTCATTCATTCTGCGGGTACCCCATCTGCGGAACCAAATGGAAATTGCCCGGCTTGTGGGATGTTTGATTTGCGATGTTAAATTATTTAACGAAAAGTTCGATGTCCGAAGTGCAAAGTCCATAGTTCGTGAGCCAGAAGCTAGCAGCCATCAGCTTTCTTCTAACTTCCAGCCCCTAACTTCTAATTACCCATTCATTCAATCCATTGACCACCTCGTCGGAAAAACCTTTATAACTAAAAATAGCCATCCTTTATTTGCAGTGTAAAACCATTAAATTTACTGCAATGAAATCAAACCTAATTTTAATTCTTTTTGTACTAGTTTATCAATTCAATTGGGCACAAGAAAAAACCGCACTACCCAAAGAACCATGGGAAGCAATTGTCGATATGGCCCAGAATTCACCTGATGCCTTTGTCTATATCACATTATATACATAAAAAAGAGACTATCATTTGACAGCCTCTTTTCACTTAAATCTAAAAATTCACAATATCACTACTATTGTTGGGGACCTTCACCAAAATTTGGTGCGCCTTTATCTTGCCAAACTCTTTCAGTGTTTAATAATTCAGTGTTTATTCCAGTACCACTGGTATACCCCTGACGATTATAAGCTTCTGTTTTGATTTCAAACATGATATCTGTTACAGAAGGAGTCAACACTTCAAATCTTCTCGGAACTTCATTATATGTTGGTTCACTAAAGTCAGTCCACTTAAAAAATGAACTTACCCTTGATGGAACACCTGAACGACGGACTACACAAAACTGATCGGTCGGATAATACATAAAGTGAAGCATTTCCTGAACATATACTTTCTCAAGCATTTCGGCAGTTGAACCTGTTAATGCAACATTTGGCTTATCCATCATTGCTTCAATTTCACCTTCTTTCAAATCAATAGTTGCCTCAAAAGGGTCATAACCATAGGTTGTTCCATAATAAGGAATATGATTTAATGAAGCCAAGCGGTCATATTCTTGGACAGAAGTCTCTACTGCACGATTATAATACTCTTGAGCTGTCAATGGCAAATTAGCACCTAGCAATTTTAACTCGGCAAAGTAAAAATTAACCTCTGCAGTTGACATATACATTCCATACCAAGGATAATCTTCAGTATCGGTAACCGGTGTATCATCCGGAGCTGAAGGAATGGTGTAGTCAACTCTTCCTTTCACCATTTCTTCGCTAAACTGAGAAGTTGCACGATAGGTATACTCGACACCGTCGCTATTAGTAATAGTAAATGGAGTTGTTTTAAAGTATCCATCATATTGACTATCCTGATTTGCATTCATTACAACAGGCAAACCATAATAGCGAACCCAAGGCTCACCTAATCCAGCCCAACCTGCAAATGTTTTATGCCCTTCGGCATCTTCAGTATATTCAACATTATCTGCAATAAATGAAGGAAGATCCACTCCTTGATCAAAAAAAGCCTGAACTACTTTTGAGTTATAACTGTTTTTCGAAAAGAAGAAACGTATACGAGGATCTTCATTCTCCATCATAAAATCAGTAACTAATTGAGTTGGATAAATATAGGATCCTAATACAGAACTACCAAAATGATACACTTTATCACCGTCATTAGAAACAATAGCACTTGACTTATTATAAAGAAAATCGTCATCAGCTCCATCTAATACTCCTACCGAACTTGTTGCTACTGCACTTGCAATTTCAAAAGCTTTAGCTTGATCCTGACTTAACAAACGAACAGCAATTTTCAAGCGTAAAGAGTTCGCCAACTTAGCCCATTTGGTAGCATCGCCTCCATAGATTAAATCTTGTTTTGCAATCCAATTTTGGTTTTGAGCTGTTGTTAAAATAGTCATATACTCCTCTAATTCCTCTAACCATTGCGTATATAAACCTTCAACAGAATCATACTCTGGAGTTAATAATGAAGGTGAAGTATATCGTGCCATAGCCGCTTCATTAAATGGAATATCACCGTACATATCTGAATCGAATATTCCCAGATATATACACAATACACGAGATGCTGCAACTTGTTGTTGATATCCGGCGGCTTCTTCTTCAGACATTAGACTTACCAAATATTCAATCTCACGCGTATATTTTAATACGTTGATAAATTGCTCACCTTGTCCACCATACTCAGTTGTTTCCTGATAGGTTGGCGAAAAACCACCTGAACCAATTCCTACTTGCCCCCATTTATACATCATAGGCGCATTATAAAACCAAAATGTATAATCAGAAGGTTCAAATTCCAATTCTGCTTGTGTAAACAAAAAGTCTACATTACCAACAACAACAGCTGCCGGATCGGTATTTATTTCAGCAAAGTCTTCTTTACAACCATTTATCGATAAAATAGATATGGCAACAAGAAGCAATAATGCTATTTTATTATATTTCATATTCATCTTTTTCAAACAATTAGGTCTTAGAATTTCGCATTAATTGAGAACATATAGTTTGCAGTGTAAGCAGCAAATGAACGCATACGGAAGTTAGATGGTGTTGTTCCTCTAACAGATTCTGGATTAACACCTGCTGGAGCATTATTTAGTAAGTATCCTAAATTATAACCCGACAAGCTAAATGATAAACCTTTTAGGCTTAATTTATCAGCTAAACCTGGGCAACGATAACTAACTGTTACTTCTCGTAATGCTATATAATTTAGATCTTTTACCCAATCGCTATTGGTGGTACCGTAACCCCAACTATTATTCCAATATTGCCATGCAGAAGCATGAACCGGCTCAAGAATTCCTCTTTCATACAACGATTGATAACTTTCGCCTCCTTCAACTACAGTATAAACGGTTCCGTTTGCCTGAGTGATATTAGTACCGGCTGTTAACAGTCCATTTGGAACATAACCATCTTGGTATTGAATACCGTCATAAGCAGAAGTCCAGGTAATACCGCCGTATTCAGGAGCTGAATAACGTAAAGAAGCTTCGGTATAACCATAAGCGGTACCATACTTAGCACCATATGAAGCAACCATTCCTCCAAAACGCATATCGAATCCAGCTGTTAAACTCACATTCTTATAACTAAGGGTTGTTCTTAAACCACCTAAGAAATCTGGTTGAATAGAGCCTAATTCTTCCTCTTCACCACTTCGTTGCTGAAACGCCATTCTACGTGTATCGGAATAAGTCAATACAGGTAAACCGGTTGCATCATCAATCATAGGTTTAGAGTCTGTAATTAACATCCCATATTCTCCACCCACTTTGGCAACTGATCCAATACGATAGTTACCATAGTTAGTATAACCACTTAACAATATATAATCCGCCACATTTTCATGTAATGAGATAATTTTACTTTCATTACGTGTATAAGTAAAGTCTACGTCCCATCGCCAATCAGCTGTTTTAATTGGAGTTGTATTTAAAGCAATCTCAACCCCTTGATTTTGAATGTTACCAGCATTAACCAATTGCTGACTAACACCAGAAACACTTGGTACATCAATGGTCATGATCTGATCTTTGGTATTCTCCTTGTAATAAGTAGCATCTATACCAATACGACTAGAGAAAAACCTCCAATCTAAACCAACTTCCCATGAATTCTTTCTCTCAGGTTTAAGATCTAAAGATGTCATCTGACTATCTAAAACCAAAGAATTTACATTGGAACCATTTTGACTAGATGTATTCAGAGAATAAGCAGTATTAATATCATAAGGGTTAGTATCATTACCTACCTGCGCCCAAGAAGCACGCACCTTACCAAATGAAATCCACGTTGGTAAGTCTACCATTTCGCTAACAATACCTGATAAACTAACTGATGGATAAAAATAAGAGTTATTACCTGTTCCATCGGCATAAACCAAAGCTGAAGACCAGTCATTCCTTCCTGTAATATCTAAATATATCTGACTTTTCCATGCTAAGTTTATGGCTGCAGAAGTAGAAAGAATACGTTTATATCCGGTAACATACGAGTTATAAGATACTGAATTTACAGAGTTATTAATAAAGTACTGATCAGGAACAACCAATCCTCCATTTGTTGAATTACTCATGTAAGTTTGTTTGTTATCATAATAATCGCCTCTTAGAAAACCAGACAATACTATATCATCAGTTAAATTCTTGTTATACAAGAAAGAAGCACTCGCATTGGTTTGCTTTTTGGTAGTTTGAATCATGGCATATTGTCCTGCACCGGAGTCATAGGTACGACCATATCCACTATTTGGATTTTTTATTTCACGATCGGTAAAATAGTAGTTATAATTAGCTTCTGCCTTTAATTTTAACCAAGATGTTAAATCAACTGTTAAACCTAAATAAGGGCGTACTGACGTTTCGTGCTGAATATCTGAATTTTCGTTTAAAGCCCACCATAAACCAATACCTGGAACATTTGCATATTCGTCTCCATAGTTACCATTAGCTAAGCCACCGTGCGTTCCTTTGTATTTATCTTTATAATAATCAGGATCATATTCTCTTCCTAATACTCCACTTGTAAAATACTCACCAATATTTGGTTGCGGATTCTTTGGTGTTGAATTAGCAAAGTTAATAGATGCTTCAACCAAAACATGATCATTTAATTGATGAGACGCTTTGGCTAAAAAAGACAAACGATCAAACTCATTCTTACCTAATGTACCATTTGCATGTCGGTATGACATTGATGTATAAAAAGTAGTTTTTTCGTTTCCTCCCTGTACCGAAATATTAGTGTTTGAATTAAAACCAAGATCATACATGTCGCGATAGTTATTATCAACAGCATTATAATTGGTAAGTTTATTATCATATCCTAATATTGAACGACCATCGAAGCGAGGTCCAAAACCCATTTGCCAATTATTAAATTTAGCATCACCATTTGTATTCAAGTAGAACTGCTCCTGGTTTTGCCATTGATAATAGCTACCACTACTATTGGTTTCACCATAATCAACATAACCAGATAACGCACCATCACCGTATACGTTTTGTAAATCAGGTTGACGATAAACGTAATCAATTCCAAATGTTTGATTAACAGAAACACCTAATCCTTGAGAGTTCTCTCCACTTTTTGTGGTAATTACAATGGCACCATTTAAACCTCGAGAACCATACAATGCTGTTGCTGCAGCACCTTTCAATACAGAAATTGATTCAAAATCATCAGGGTTTAAGTTTTTTAGTTCACTACCAAAATCACCAGCAGTGGATGACCAGTCAGCATCGCCAACATCGGCATGATTATTCTCCAGAATCACTCCATCAATAACATAGATGGGTTGGTTATCTGGTTTTAATGTAGATGCACCACGAATCAAAATTCTAGATGATCCAAACATACCACCATCTGATTGGCTAATATCAACTCCGGCAGCCCTACCTTGTAACGCATTAACAGGATTAATGACATTTTTATTTAAATCATCACCTTTTAGATCAGTAACAGCATAACCTAAAGCTTTGGTCTCTCTTTTAATACCCAAAGCCGTAACTACTACTTCATCTAAATCTGTAACTTCGTCTACCATGGTGATATTTATGGTAGTTTGACCAGCTATTGCAACTTCCTGTGTGTCAAACCCAATAAAAGAGAACACCAACAATCCTTCTGAGGAACAGTTAATAGAATAATTGCCATCTATATCTGTAATTACCCCATGGGTAGGATTATTCTTTTCAAATACATTAACTCCGGGTAAGGCAAAGCCTTGAGTATCTATAACTCTACCAGTTACTGTTACCTCTTGTTGCATCGAATTGTTAGCCATTTCTTTTGAATAAATAACAATCACCTTATCTTTAACTTCATAGGTAACTTCACTTTTATCCAAAACTTCATCCAGAACTTCATCCACCAATTTTTCCTGAGCCTGATAATTAAATCTATTTTCAAGATTTACATCATTTTCTTTGTAAAAAATAGTAAACTCTGATTGTTCTTCAATTGCTTCAAATACATCTTTTAATGATGCATTCTGAAGCTCAAAACTTAATCGTTTATTACTTGCATAGCTTGCAGCATTAATCTGCAAACAACCAACAAATAAAAATAGACCAAGCATCTTAGCTACTTTTATGTATTGTTGGATCATAGGAGATACAGAACCTCTCTTAAAAAAGGTCAATCTTTTCATAGATTCTTTCCGTTTAGGTTAATAGAATTAATTTAATTTCATAATTACCTCAGATAACTATGCATCTGAGATTGGGTTTATTTGTAGAGAACAAATGCTACATAGGCGTTTTCTTTTTTATTATTATCATTTTTCTATCTTTAAAAACATAGTTGATAGGCGTAGTGATTTTAATAATATCCAACACTTGCCTGATTGATTCCTCATTTTTAAATTTTCCAGTATAACGCAAAACAGCCAGCTCGGCATCCTGTAATTCTATATTTACGTCATACCATCTTTCCAACCTCAACACCAACTCTTTCAACGTAATTTTATCAAACTCAAACACATTGTTTTTCCAAGCAATAACCTGATCCGGATCAGTTTCAATTACACTGTATTTTTTAGTCAGCTTTGAATAAGAAATTTTTTGACCCGGCCTCAAAACCGCTACCTTAGCTATCTTCTCACCTCTTTCTACTTCAATAGAAACAGATCCTTCCTTCAATGTAGTTTCTGTTCTATCAAAATCAGAATATGACATCACATTGAATTCAGTTCCCAACACTCTTGTTACATAATCTTTTGTCTTAACAAGAAAAGGTACATCCTTATTTTTGGCCACCTTAAAATAAGCCTCACCTTCCAAAACCACTTTTCTTTCTTTACTTCCAAAGTGAGTCGGATATTTTAGATAACTCTCTGAATTGAGCCAAATATGTGTACCATCAGGCAAAATCACTTGAGATTTTTCACCCTTTGGCACAATCATCTCACACCAATTGGCATAAGTATCAACCTCACATGCTTTATTGTAAAAATATTGTCCGACATTAAACATTACTAACGTAACAGCTGCAACTGCAACATATTTAATCCATGGTAAAATTCTTTTCTCTTTTGAGTCTTTTGTCCGTTTTAAGTACTTACTCTTAAATGATTTCCAATAGACATCTGCCTCATTCTCGTTATTTTGCAACAACAAATATTGGTCATCATACTTATTAAAGTACAGTCCAAACCCTTTATCAGTTTTTACCTTTTTAAACAGCACCTCTTCTTCTCTAGCCGAAATGGTACCATTATAAAAGCGTTCAACTAAATCTTTTAGTTGTTTATCTTCCATTGTAATTTAAATGATATAAGTAATACAGGGAGTAGTGTAAAAAACCCGCATAGATTTTTTACTTTTTTCTATTTTTTCAGAAAAACATCAATATAAACAGGGTATAAAGTCGAAGATCTTTACTTTTCAAAACCTCTCTAAGTGTTTTTAGCGCCCTTGAAATATGTTTTTCAACGGTTTTAATATTTAGCCCCATCCGTTCAGCAACTTCTTTATTTTTTAATTCTTTGAGTCTGCTTAACACAAAAGCTTCTTTTACAGTAGGTGGCAAGGTATCCAATATACGATACACCTCCTTCATCATATCTTTACAAGCATCTTCGTATTCTTGTTCATCCATAAAATTAAACATATACAAGCCCTGAGATGCATTTTCACACTTAAAAGCATCAACATATTTATTAATCACTTGATTATGTTCCAAATAATTTAAACAGATATTTCTAACTGTCCGAAATAAGAAAGATTTGAGATTCCCCTTATCTTTTAACAAATAACGTTTTTCCCAAACAGAAGCAAAGGACTCCTGAACCAAATCTTCTGCAACTTCCTGGTCGCCAATCATCCCTTTTGCATAAACAAGCAAACGAGGAAAATATGTCTTAAAAATTAAACCAAATGCATTTTCATTACCCATCCTCACTCCTCTAAGAAGAGCTTCATCGGATATTTCTGCAAGAAAATTATCCATAACTGTGTTTAAATTCACCAGGAAATAGTCAGAGATTGAATACGAAAGTATAAAAAAATAAAATATTAAAAAATGGAGGCTTATATTACACCTTCTAAAAAGGTTACGAAACTTACATGTAGCAAAATTAATCTTTATATGATAAAAAAATCCCCACAATCCTTTGATTGCGGGGATCCAAATCTATGCAAGTTATACTGATTTAAAAACTATGCCTTATTAAACCAGCATTATCATTAAACCTCATTGTAAGTATTAAGACAAGAATTTCTTTCTCAAATCTTCAACCTGCTCGTCGTTGATGGGTACTAAATCACCCATTGGAGCAGCCATCACCAGCGATTTAGCACTAAATTCAGCTACTTCCAAACGGTCAAATGTTTGCAGAAGCTTATCTCCGGTCACAATAAATGAATCATTCGCCACTAGTACGGCAGGAACATTTTCGCTTAGCAACTTTGGAATTGTTTCATCTCCCTGGAAATGTACACCAAATGGTAAACAAGGTACATCTTGTAAGAAAATCCAGCTTTCAGGAATAGTACGAACATCAAATTTAACTCCTGTAGTTCCGTAAGCCATCAGGTTTGGTGGCTGAGTCAGAATAATTGAATTGATATGCGGATTCTCCTGATAGATCTTCTGATGCAAGAAAGTAGAACGACTAGGTGTTTTACCCGGCTCTGCTTTACCTCCTTTGATCTGCACTATATCTTCCGGTGAAATATCCCAACGGGCCACATCTGGTGGTGTAATCAAGAAATCATCATTTTTCCAACGCACCGATACCGTACCGTAAGTACTAATCATCAATCCCTGATCACAAGCACGACGTACTATATCGCAAATCTCTTGTCGAATAGCTCTTTCCTCAGGTGGATAAGATACATCGGTATTACGCGGCACATCATGTGGCACCTGTTTCTCAAACACATCAATCTGATCATCACTTAAGAATTTTGGCTCACCAATGGCTTTTGCGTTGATAATTGTTCGGCAACAAAATTCCAAAGTCTCAAATCTGGCATATGCATCCAGCATATCGCTACCACCTAATACAGTTCCGTGATTCTCCATGATAACAGCCATGCTATCACCCTTCTTAAATTCAGCTGCAATCAAATCACCCAACTCATCACTACCCGGTAATCCATAAGGTGCATAACCAATTGGTCCGCAAATATTTTTTGCCTGAGGAATGATATTGGTATTCGGAATTTCGCGAACTATACTAAAAGAAACCAATGCAGGTGGATGCGCATGAATCACCGCCTTAATATCCGGACGACAATCATAAATCGCCTTGTGAAACGGAAACTCAGATGACGGCTTGTGAGGTCCAACAATGGTTCCATCGCGCTTCACACAGATAATATCTTTCTCCGTAAGCGTACCTTTATCAATAGCCGATGGAGTTACCCAAATATCTCCATTCTCGTCACAGATGGAAATATTTCCACCTGAAGTAGTCGTCATTCCACTTTTGTAGATACGACTAATAATTTTTACAATCTGCACCTTGGGGTGCATCAACTTTGTGTCAATTTGTTTCATTATCCTTAAATCAAAAAATCCAAAATTTAGCTTGTTAGTTTTTAGACAGTAGGCAGTAGCTCACTTCAAAAACTAATTATTTAAACATGCAAGTTAGGAGTATTACCCCTTTTTATCCAAATGCTTTCCAATATTTTAAACCTAAATCAACCGATGGCTTTTCTTTCGAGTCCAGTTGATCGTATACCAACAGTGCAGCTCCTAATGCACTGGCGTTATCTACCTCTGATGTATAAACCTTACATTGCGGATAGAAATTTGCCATCAATCGAATAAACATCTCATTTCGGGCAAACCCTCCTGAGATATAAATCGTTTTAACATCATCACTCATTACCAAATCCAGCGATTCAGCATCCAACAAGGTTAAATCAAACATCAGGCGATGATAGGCCTCATCAAACGATGAAAATTGAGACAGATCAATCGAAGTATCAATATAATCAGCCGACATCTCATCCTTAAAGAACATTCTTTCCTTGCCTTTTGAAAGATATTGATTCATCAATGCCTCATCAGCTTTTACTTTTTTGTATTGATTACTTTCAACCTTAAAGAAGTTGGTCAATCGCTCGGTATTCACATCATGAATGTGCCCCATAAATAAACGCGATGACTTCACCGGTTTTTGTTCGCTACTGATGTAACACAAACAATCGCGTTTCAACTGATCGGCAGTCAGCGGACTATAATTGTAAGGATTCATATTGATACACCACGTTCCAGTAGATACCAACACAAACTTTTCGTCGCTGCCCTTAAAATAAGGCACCAGACTAGATGAACTGTCATGAATGCCAATGCCCGTTTTGATATCAACACCATCCAGCTTACTATCTAAACAAAGCTGGTTTGAAACAGGATCAGGGAGCTTTACTCCAGCGTCAGTCAACCATTGATGATACTTACTATCATCAAAATTCCACATAAAAGTGTGACAACCAATAGAAGTACTTTCCGAAGTAACATTACCCGTTAGCAAGTACGATAGATACTGTGGAAAATGAAGTATATCCTTCACCTTTACAAACAACTCAGGCTGTTCTTTTTGCAACCACAATATTTGAATGCCCGAATTCAGCATCACACCCAAAGCCGGACTGGCTGTTTGGCGACAAAATTCCGCTTCGCCACCATACTTTTCATACAATGCCTGATGAATCGATTCATCAATCGGCTTCAGATAATTATAAATAGGCGTCAAACGTTTTCCTGCCTCATCCAAGAAAGCCAGACTAGCTCCATAGGTTGAGAAATTAACCGCCTTTACATCGTAATCTTTTTCATCAACCAATTGTTTGAGGGTCGATTTCATCCAATCTTCAATCAGATCAATATCATCACATTCAAATCCATCCTCATCAACAATGGTTGGCATTTTCTGCTCTTTCTGAAAAACCATCTGCAGCTTTTCGTCAAAGAGCAATATTTTTTTATTTGTCTTACCTATATCAAAAACGGCAATAACAGGTATACTCATTCCTTTTTTATTTAATGAATCTTCGTTGTAATCTTGAGACATCCTCTCACCTGCTTTTCGCTGCTCAAGCCGCGGAAGCTTTTGGCTTCGCCGATTTTCAATTCATTTCTTGTCTTGATACAAGAAACGAAACAAAGAAAATCAAGGCTGAATTGGCAATGACTCTTGTTTCTTTATTGAACCTAAGTGCGGCCGGGTGATTTTCGAGCAAAGCTCTCAACTTCCCGGTCTTACTAATGTTCAACTTCAAAACATTCCTCATTTCCAATTAGGCCAATCTGTACAACTTTACCCAATAATATTTTATTTTTTAGCCATCTTTCGACGGTAATTTTCCACTTCCCAATTATCGATAAACGCAATTTGCTCTGCTGTCATTGATTTTGGGCCACCAAAACCCGAGGCATAAAAACCAATCTTCAACATATCGGTAAAAACCTCCAAAACCGTAGCAACTGATTTCTCGCTTTCCTCTGCTATCACAATCCCTTTGCCTTTAATAGCAATAACCTTGGGAGCATATCCTTTTTGAGCAATAAATTCCTTTAACACATCAGCATTTTCTTCTGATTGTAAAAACGGATAGTAAGCTTTGGCATAAACAATGTTATCGGGCGTATAAGCTGCGGCCACCTTTTGAAACATCTGCTCATCATTCACAAAGTATTGTATCAAATCGCTGCTAAAGAACTTTACTATCATCTGACTGGCAGGATCAACAACAGATTTAATAGCATTCAAATCAAAATCCATCACTTCTAATGCATTGGAAAAAGGAAGTTCTTCTTCAATTTGAGCTAATAACACTTCGTTTACATTATCGTATATTGTATTTACTTCATCAACATTATTTGCTGCTACAAAAATCCCATGATTCTCAAGAAAAATTACCTTTGGCGATTCTCCTTTTTCTGCTTTATAATCGTTAATGCGATTATATACTTTTTTGAAAAGCACATAACCAGGATCGGTATATTCAATAAATAATGCATCGGGAAACAACTCTGCACATTTTTCTTTGGCATTAACTGAACACATCAAAGCATTTACCAAGGTTGGATGCGTATGAACAACGTATGCATAATCGATTACTTCATGCATTGATGTTTCCACACTTGGACGCTTATCAACCGGGAATAATATGGCTGCATGCAAATCGTTTTTCACCTCTTCTTCTCGCTTTGAACTGTCGGTGCTATACGATTTTTCAGCTATGGTTTTGAGTTTACTTCGTGAAAGACACACAAAACCATCTTCTTCGATTACAGCCAGTGACGTTCCACTAGCTTTGATCCAAAGTTTTTCTTCGTCTTTGTAAGAGGTATTACCACCTCCGGCAATCACATAAAGGGGATTTTTTCCGTATTGCTGGGATATTTCAATTAAATCATTCAGACTTGGATTCATAATAACTGATTTTGAATGATTATTTATTACACCCAGATAATTTTCTTTTCATTACTTCGCTCTAGCCGCGAGGCTTTTCATTTCTTGTCTTGATACAAGAAACGAAACAAAGAAAATCAAGGCTACATTAAAGATGCTTGATGCTTATTTGAAGAGCTTAAGTGCGGCCGGGTGATCTTCGAACAAGTTCTCAGCTTCCCGGTCTTTCTAAAACTCTTCCTCTTCGCTTCAAACATCTTTAATGAGGCCACCCTAGTGCAACAAAATCATTTGAATTAAGGGATTTTAGTCATTCTTATCTTTTACTCAAAACGTCTTTTTCATATTGTTGGATATCGGCAATGTAAGCCTCACTTACAGGCACACCTTCTTGCATACAATAATAATCCCACACAGCACCAAAAGGCTTCGTTTTCAACTCTTCCAACAATGCCAAACGTTCAAAGTTCTTACCTTCTTCTTCGTATTCAACCAGCGTTGCTGTTGGTTCCAACATAGCAATCATAAAGGCTTTTTGAGCTGCACGAGTACCCGTTACATAAGCACCAATGCGGTTGATTGAAGCATCGAAGAAGTCGAGACCAATATTAACACGATTCAGAAATTCGTTACGAACAATTTCAGAAGCTATTAATTGAATATCTTCATTTAAGGTCACCACATGATCAGAATCCCAACGCACCGGACGAGTAACATGTAACAATACCTCATCAACAAAATTTAAACATGCTGATATTTTATCACCCACCTGCTCAGTTGGATGGAAGTGACCGTTATCTAAACAAATCAGTTTATTATTTTTGATGGCATATCCCAAATAGAAATCGTGCGAGCCCACAGTCATGCTTTCAGCACCAATACCGAATAACTTACTTTCTACCGCATCTTTCAAATGTTCTTTAGGATATTCAACAGAAAACGCCTCATCTAATGATTTCTTAAGAATTTCGCGATATCCGTTTCTATCGATAGGGGTGTCTTTTGATCCATCGTGCACCCAGGTATTGTGTACACAAGGAGTACCTAACTGTTTACCCATTTCAGCACCAATGGCACGACAACGCTTCAAATGCTCAACCCAAAACTGACGATGCTCTTCGTTTTTGCTTGATAAGCTAAATCCATCATCTGATTTAGGATGAGAAAAGAAGGTAGCGTTAAAATCCAATCCCATACCACGTTCTTTAGCCCAATCAATCCATCCCTGAAAATGCTTCACTTCAATCTCGTTACGCTCAACAAATTCTCCAGCAAAGTCACCGTATATTGCATGTAGGTTTAATCTTTGTTTACCTGGCAATAAGGACATTGCCTTATCTAAATCCTGACGCATCTCAGCAATACTACCTGCCTTACCAGGATAGTTACCTGTGGTTTGAATACCGCCACCGCCCAACTCAGCGTCTGGTGTTTCAAAACCTCCAACATCATCAGTTTGCCAACAGTGTAAACTGATTACCACATCTTTCATTTTTTCGATCACCTTGTCGGTATCGATTCCTAATGCTGCATATTGTTCTTTTGCAACTTCGTATGCTTTTTTAATGATTTCGTTAGCCATTGTATAATTTTTTAATGTTGTTTCTTTTTTGTTTTTTTCTCTCTCTCTCATAGCACTTACGTACTATGCTTTTACAAACGTCCCTACAGGACTGTTATTTACCGTTCGTATTACATAGCATTTGCATACTATGTTGGTAAAGTCGTCCCTGCGGGACTGGTTTCCCATCTTCTAATTCACATTGCACTCTCGTACTATGCTGCTACAAACGTCCCTTCGGGACTATGATTTACTTTTCGCATTACATAGCATTTACATACTATGTTGGCAAAGACGTCCCTTCGGGACTGGATTTTTATCTTCTAATTCACATAGCATTCACATGCCATGCTCTTACAAACGTCCCTACGGGACTACTTAAAATTTTATTATGGAACGGTTCTTTATTTTTATCTCTCAAATAGAGAACCGTTCCTTATCGAGCTTCGGTATTTTGACTTTTAAAATTTCACTTTTGACTTGTCTTTACTCCATATAAAACACTTCTTCTAAAGGAATAGTAACCGGAGAATTATCAGGATTAACTTTCATAATATCAGCCATAAAATTCCACCACTGTTTTACAATTTCTGTTTTACCTAAATCCTGCGATCCTCCGTCACCACTTACTTTTTGAAAAGCAAATAAAGTATTAGTTTCTTCATCCAGGAATATGGAATATTCCGACACTCCGGCATCTTTCAAGAGTTTCTTTAGTTCAGGCCATATTTCGTTATGACGCTTTATGTATTCTTGTTTCTGCCCCTCATTGAGGTGCATCTTAAATGCTAATCTAGTCATGGTAGATAATTTAATTTACAAAGTCACTTTTGGCAATACCCATAATAATTACAGACAACAGAATTAAACCAATGCCAAGGAAAATAGTGGTTCTGGTTTTTTTGGAAACTCCGGCCCATTCTTTTCGATAGAAGCCCCAAAAATTAGCTGTAAGAATGATAGTAGACATGTGCAGAATCCATGAACTGGCACCATTACCTATTTTTGTTTCGCCCATTCCATAAAAGAAGAATTGTAAGAACCAGGTAGTTCCAGCCAGTGCACAGAACAGGTAGTTTTTCAGTAACGGAGTTTTTGCATCAACAAAATCTTTACCCGTTTTATTTTTAATGATAAGCCCCAAACTCCAAATAAGGTTAGTTGTTAATCCACCCCAAAGAATTACCAGAAATATAATGTTATTTTCAAACAGGTAAACTCCATCGGTTACAAAGGAGAAATTATTTTCTACTGCAATAGAACGAACTGCTTCTCCCATTTCCTTTCCGGCATCAATACCAAAACTAAAGAAAGCACTCAAAACACCCGAAATTACCGCAATAATTAAACCTTTGGTAAGTTTAAACTCACTATTCACTCCTTCTTTTACGTCTGCCAGTTCTTTGTCTTTCATCAACCCGGCCTTTCCGCTTAAAATGATTCCAACCATCATAACCAGAATACCAAACAGAATGATTCTGCCACTAGTACTACTAAGCATATCGGTAAAAGAATCGCCTGCAGGCAATACATCAGCCAGGTTGCCAATATTACGCAGAATGGGTAAACCTAAGGATCCAACCAATGAGGTAATTCCCAGTAAAACTGAATTTCCGAGAGACATGCCCAGGTAACGAATTCCCAGACCATAAGTAAGTCCTCCTACTCCCCACAAAACACCTAATATATAAGTAAGACGAACAACCGAATTATCGGTAGCTCCAATAATATCACTCCATCCGGGGGTAGTTAATAAAACAGCGATAAATGGCATTATGAGCCACGAAAACAAACCGCCTACAATCCAGTAAACTTCCCATCTCCATTTTTTAACCAGATTATAAGGCATGTACCAACTCCCGGAAGAGGCTCCTCCCAGCGAGTGAAAAAGAATTCCTAAAATAACTTGCATAATAGTATAACTAATTTGATTTAAGGGAAAATTGAATAATTTTATTCAATAAATTTAGTTGCTTATGAAACCAAAAATAAACGTCATAATCAAATTCATCAATACACTTTTTGGCATTTGATTTGCACTTTTTGGACCAATTATGAAAGACTTTTTCAAATACCTCACAGCAGGAGCGGAAGACAGAGCCTGGGGACTATATTTAACCGTTGCCGGAAAATCGAATATAAAATCAGGTTCAGCCTACCCACCTAACGAACATCCTAGCGGTTATTACTTTACCTGGGAAAACGGCCGTGTACTAAACGAGTATCAAATCAATTATATTACCGAAGGCAGAGGAACACTCGAAAACGGCCGGGGTAAATTTACTGTAAAGCCAGGCTCGTTAATGATTATACGAAAAGGCGAATGGCATCGCTATCGTCCGGCTAAAAACTCGGGTTGGCAGGAACATTACATTGGTTTTGACGGCACATTGGCCAAGCATTTTTTATTAGACAACCAGGTACTACAAGGACAATCGTTGATTGAATGTGGTGACCATGAAGACATTATTGATACTTATTTTCGAATTTTTGAATTAGCCCAAAACGAAGCCCCGGGTAACCAGCATATTGCTTCAGGCTTTATTATTAAACTATTAGGTTATATTGCAGCACGCCAGAAGCACCGCAATTTTGCCGGAACACAGATTGAAAAACTAATACAAGATGCACGTTTTCAAATGCGCAAAAACATTGAAGGCGGAGTAGACCTGGAAAAACTAGCTCAGGATAGTTGCATTGGTTACTCGTATTTCAGAAAGATGTTTAAAAAGTATACTGGCATATCGCCTCACCAGTATTACCTTGACTTAAAACTGATGCGGGCAAAAGAGCTTATTTTAACCTCCGATAAAAGTATTAAGGAAATTAGTTATGATTTAGGATTTCAATCCATCCATTATTTCAGCAGGCTTTTTAAGAAAAAAGTGGGACAAAATCCTTCGGAAATAAGAAGCACTGTTAAGAAGTCGGAAGACCGATGACGTAAGTCTACAGGGCAATAGGAATAAAGGCCGGTCGAAGCTATCAGTATCTATCGTTTGAGCAGCTTACATCCTTCACTTTAACCTTTTGGCTTTTAACTTTTGCCTTATTTGCTATTCCTCTTCCTCAAACTTCTTAAGTAACTTATCCAGCATTTTTCGCAAAGGCGGATAACTAATTTGATACACTTCCTGCAGTTTAATAAGGTTACCCTTATGCTTAAAGTAATTGACTATTAACTCTTGTTCGTCAGCAGGCAATTGCAGTAGCGTTGAAAAGGCAAACTGCCCCTCTACCCTTGTTTCGCAAGCCGGACATATCATTTGCTTAACCTGAAGAACTTCTTTACAACTGGGACAATTAATGGGCACTGGATTTTTACTCATAGCATTTTAGATTTTAACGCATTGTTAAGTTAATAATTAATGTTATTAATTTTAATATCGTTCTATTTAATTTTTAATAACTACTAGCTTACTTTATAATATTGCTCTTTTACTTTAAAGCATCGCTCCTTCACTTTGAAGGGTCGCTCTTCCACTTTGAAGGGTCGCTCATCTGCTTTGAAGCATTGCTACCTGCTTTTAAATAAATACTAAATTATTTTGCATCATCAGGAAGTCACTTTGAAGTAACAAGAAGCACTCTTTAATGATTAAGAATCGTTTTGTAATGAATATCATTAATTATTGGGGGTGTTATCGATAATCGCATAGGTATTATTATCTTTAGGCAACTTAATCTGTTATCTATGAAAACCCTTTACAATTGGAAAAAAGGACTATTCTCGTCCACCTACGAGATTTATACAAACAACCGCCTAGTTGGCACCCTAAAAGACAAAGCTTTTTGTAAAACCTCAAACGGAATTATCAACAACCATAAATATATATTTCAAACAACCAGTTTATTTAAGCCACAAACCAATATTATTGATGCCGACAGTCAAAAATTAATTGGAAATATTTCGTACGGAACCTGGATGACAAAAGCAACCATTAGTTTATCAGGCAAAACTTACCATTGGCAGTACGACAATGCATGGAATACTAAATGGTCTATACTGGGACCTGATGGGATTGCTCTTCAAAGCCAATCCAAAACGAGCAGTGGCATGATAGAATTTAACTCTGAGAACGATGCTCTTATACTGTGCGGCTTATTCATTACCAATTATTTATTGCAAATGACAGTTATTATTGTAGCTGCCATGGTACCCATTTGGACTACTGCCATAAACTAGAACCAATACCTTTCTGATGAAAACCTATCTGCAAACCAACTGGGATTTTGAATCTGATGAACTAATTGAGGTATTTGATGAGACACCACTATGGTCGGCACCATTCGGATTAAAATTATTGGAAGATATTAAATATAAAAAAGGAATAAAAGCACTGGACATTGGCTTTGGAGCCGGCTTCCCTCTTACAGAACTGGCCATGCGTTTGGGCACTACCTCAAAAGTATATGGTATTGATCCGTGGGAAGCAGCCATCAGACGAGCGGAGAAAAAGATTAAAATCTTTGGCATCAGCAATATTGAAATCATACATGGTGATATCGAAAATATTCCACTCGAATCCAATAGCATCGATTTAGTGGTTAGCAATAACGGATTAAACAATGTGGAAGATCTGGAGCAATCATTGATGGAATGTGCTCGCATCAGCAAGCCGGGTGCTCAGTTTATTCAGACGGTTAACCTGCATGAAACAATGATGGAGTTTTATTCAGCCCTGGAAAAAGTTTTTAACCAACTGAATCTGACAGACTCTATTGAACAGATGCATCAACACATCTACAAAAAGCGCAAACCGCTGGATAAGTATTTAAAGATGATTGAAAATGCTGGTTTTACAGTTGAATCAGTCACCCACGATCAGTTCAATTACCATTTTGCCGATGCCACTGCTATGTTTAACCATTTCTTTATCCGTCTTGCCTTTATTGATTCATGGAAGGAGTTGGTTCCACCAGAGCAATACGAGCAGGTGTTTTCTAAAGTTGAAGAAGCTCTCAATAAAAAAGCAGAACAAGAGGGCGTTTTAAAATTAAGTGTACCTTTTGTTGTGATTGATAGCAGAAGAAAATAGAATACCTTCCAGTATAGTACTCACATCATCTTAATATATTTCAAAAGGTTGCAGACAACCTAATAATCTATTCTTATTTTACATTAAACTGAAATCACATTTTTAAAATTACCTATTTATAATACAGAATATAATATTTTAAAACATTTATATTACATATTTAATTACTCTAAGACAATTATTTAACCAACACACATATAACATGTACTATCATTATCATTAGTAAATAAAAATATTAATTACTTATTTTGAACTTCGATTTAAACAATTTAACAACCTGTTTAAACAAGACTCATAATTAATATTTGAAAACAACTATGAAAAAAATTGTCTTAGCAATTTCATTGCTTTTATGCTATCACTGTGTTTATTCTCAAACAATTGAAATAAACGACATTGTTACTTCGCGATTTACAGACATCAACCCAATTTTAAGTGGCATTGACGGAGAAGTAGAAGGCTACTGTGCTTTTTACATGCTTGAAAAAGAATCCAAGGGGAACCGCTTATTTGAATTTAACATCATAAGTAAAGACCTATCTTCCAGCAACCAAACCAGCATCTCTATTCATAAAAATGCAGAGGTCAACAATGTTATTTTTAACGGACAATATTCACTGGTATCGGTGGACGACAGAAAAAACAAACAAATTAAATTATACATCCTTGATAAGGCGGGCAAAATTGTAACCGAAAAAACAATTGAAACGGACAAAAAACGATTGGCAGCCAGTACGGTTTTTGCAGACAGAACAGGAGAAGGATTTTATGTGGTAAGTCCAATTGATGAAAAAAAGAAAAATGGCTATACACTTTCGAAGGTAGATAACAAACTGGAAAATATCTGGCGAATAGAACAAACAGTTCCCAAAGGACTCAAAACAGTAAGCGACATTATTAGCACTAAAAATCAATTGGTGGTTTGGGAAAACTTTGAAAATGGAAACAAAGTTAAGCCAACAATTATCTCCTTCGATCCATCCAATGGCGACAAAAGATTTGAATATGAATGTTATGATGGAACAAACACTCTATTATATAACAATATCAGACTGGATGAGGAGGGCAATGTCTTTGCCGGGGGTGCCTATGTAAAAGGAGAAAAGATAAACGGTGTTAATAACGAAGGAGTTTACTTATTAAAATTGACAAACACTGGAAAAGAAGGCTTATACACAAAAGTTAATAACAAAGAAAACATTCAAGAGGTACTAAAAAAGACCAACACCAGCTTTTCTTTAGGAAGCAAGGATAAAGTACTGGTGGAAGATTTGATTCTAAAAGATGACAAAATAATAGTAGTTTCTGAAATGTTCAGAAAAAACACAAATATTACACCAGCTGCAGTGCAAGCTACCAGGGATCTAATAACAGGTAAATACGTTGGTTATGCCGGTGGTGGATCTCAACCCAGCGAAAAAGGGAAAGTAGTTATGGATATCAGGGATTACATCTTCTTTGTTTTTAATAAGGAAGGAGAACTGGAGGAAATACAACCTGGCTTAAAAGAGGATAACAATAAAATAACCTGTTGGTATCCTTACGTTAATCTGCCTGGAATGGTATTAGCAAAACAACTACACTCGGCAGGATGGTTTGACTATGCATTTAACACTCTGGATGATAATGGCGAGGTAATTCTAATTTGTAAAGATAATTCCAGTGGAGATAAGCCTGTTGTTTATTCTTTCAACCTGACCCAAAACTACCTTAAGAATACAATTGACCTCAAACATCAGTCAAAACTTAATTTAGAAAAAGGAAAGGTGAGTTATTTTGATGTGATGAAAAATGATCAAGGTAAGATGGTCAATGTCTATTATCAACGTAAGCTGAATAAAATCACTTTAACCCTCGAATCTATATAGAACAATAATATACCCACCCTTTAATTTAGGGTGGGTTCTTCAATATCTGGTACAAATGAAAAAATATTTACTCGTTACATTATTAATTTGTTCAATTAGCACAATCGCACAAACAACTAAAGTAAAAGTAAATTATAAACAAGATGATGTTTCTGTGATTTTAGATAACACGTATCTAAAAAGTAACCCAAGCGATGTCAAAATCAATTTTGATGTCAATAAGGTTCTGTACTTTATAAAAAGAGGTTATTACAGTCAAACAGTAATAGTTGATTCAGACCGACCATATGCATCATTAAACATTGATCTAAAACCCATCGATTCAAACACCAAACAAGAAAAGGAACAATTCCTGATTCCTGACACTTTGGTTATTACTAAAACTGTAACCAACTTCACCCGAAAAGAATTAGTGGAAGTAATGAACACGAATTTCAGAAATAATAATTTCATCATTGGACAAGATCTGAATTTATTCCAGGTGGATATTTCTGAAAAAGAAGACATAAGATACAAACTGGCTGCTGAAATTTTAAATAGCAATCAAATCAGATCGGTTTATACCAAGCCTAGATTTGTTGCCGCATCCATTCAAATCAGATGGACACTTTTGGATATTAAAAATAACACAATTGCATTTCGAAAAACCACTAATGGAGCCTACATGGCAGAAGTTAATAAAACAAAGGGTATTGTAGTGGGCGAGTTAATGGCTAAAACCATGAAAAAAGCCATCAAAGAAGCACAAGACCAAATGTTTATCGATTCTGATTTCCGATCCATCTTCTAATAAGAAAAATTCTTTCAAAAAAATCCTGGATAGAGAATAACTACCCAGGTTTATTTTTTAAATTATAAATCAGTCTATTACTCAATCTCCTTACCATTAACCAACACATTCGAGATAGTAACTCCATCGATAAGCCCTTTCTCATAATCGGCTTTAGCGGCTGTGATGGCCAGGTCTTCAAAAGTAAAATTCGAAAGCTTGTCGTACTCTGTAATATTGATATCGAAGAATATCTCGCAATCCAGCTCTATGTTTTTCATGGTAATATGATCGGAATAAGAAAGCGGCACTTCTTCCCGCCCTTTTAAATCAAAAAACTGACGCCAGGGCTTTACAAAAATCATACTATGAGCCTGTCCTTTGATATTCTCAACTGTTATGTATTCATATTTCTGTGGAGTATCGGGGCGCATCTTCAACCATAACAAACGTTTTGCCTCATCAACCTTACAGTTGCGCATCACTATGTTTTTGTTGTGAATAGATTCGCTACCGCAAGTCAGAGCAGAATGACAAAAACCAAATTCACAATCTTCGATAATGATATTGGTGTTTTCACCATTCTCATCCGCCTGATCAGCCCAGGGACCTTTACCGCCTTTCAAGGCAATGGCATCATCATTCACCGACATATAGCAACCTTTTACCAGCACATTGGAGCATACATCCAAATCAATAGCGTCGGTACTAGGAGCCTTAACCGGTTGATGAGGCGAGAAAATATGAAGATCTAATATCTTTACAAAGTTGCACTGATAATAATGGCTCGACCAAAATCCTGCATTCACCAACTTTACATCCTGCACCTGCACACTGTCGCAATTCCATATAAATACCAAGCGAGGTCGTGACACCTCCAAATTGGTACATTTAGGATTCTCTTTTCTTCGTTGCCAGAATGCCTCCCAATACTTTAATCCATTACCGTTGATGGTTCCTTTACCCGAGATAGAAAAACCATCCACCTCGTATGCATTCACCAAAGCAGCAAAATAATCAATGCTCTGCCCTTCCATACGAGAGTTTACAAAAGGATAATTTTCAATTTCATCAGAACCTTTTAATGTAGCTCCTTCTGCTAGGTACAGATGAGTTTTAGGCTTAAAGAACAAAGCTCCACTTAAAAAAGTGCCTTCTGGAATTACAATTACTCCTCCTCCATTTGCAGAAGCTTCATCAATTGTTTTCTGAATGATTTCAGTTTGTAGTGCAGAGCTATCTGCTATAGCTCCATAATCCAGAATATTATATTGCTTACCCTGATCATCGAGTTTAATTTTTGAAGCATCGGAGAACCATGCAGGAATTTCAGTTCCATCGGGGAAGGTATCTACATTTTGTTTCTTTTCTACAGCGCAGGATGATAATAACATCACTGCCAATATCATGAATAAAGATTTATGTTTTTTCATGCTCACTTTTTTTTATTCGAGTTCACCGCTCAAGCCGCAGAGGCTTTTCATACTTATTACTTAAAAACCAATCTAGCCTCATCCTTAAACACACCTCCGTGAATTACCGTTTCCAACTCCAGTTTTAAAGACTCTCCTTTTGGATAATCTGCTGCGTTGAGTTTCAAAACTCGCTGATTACTTACTTCATTTCCGTTTACCTTCCAGCTATAACTATCATAGTCGTATCGTGCATCTAATTCAAACACTTCATCATCACAAGTAAATTCTTTTACTACTTTTCGTTCTGAGCCTTGTAATCGCATATGCATCCCGTTGGGACGACCACCTTCTCCATGACCGGATTTAGAATGAACCTGACTACCTCTGGTATAATATTCAGGCCAGAAACGCCCTAGATCAGACCCCAGATAAAAGCCGGCCTGCGTTGGTTGGTTATAGGCTATATTTTGAGTGATCACACTATTTCTGTAAATCACATCGCTCAAAAGTGAATAAAAACGATGCTCTGTTTCATAAGGTGTCATATAAATTCGAACTTCTTTATTGTCTTTGGTTCGAACCACTAACTCTTCGCGCCAGTCACCAAAAATATCAGCACTGATACACGGATTTCCCTTGGTCCAATTGTTGGCAATTAAATCCTCTTCATCAGGAAGAGACAATCGGTCAACTCCATCGCCATTCCATTTTTCAATGCGCACAAACGGGCGACGAGGCACACCGGAACCATTCAGCAACTCACGATTTAAATCACCATCCCACCAGATGGCCATATTAATAGATGGAGTGCGCTCGGTTATCAAACGACCATTGGCAGTATATACGCCGTGCGAATGAGTTGTCCAAACCTCGCACCCTCTGAAACGAGGATCGATATCGGCTGCCAAAGCACGCCCCACATCTTCATATGACGGAATACCCCAAAGCAACTCACCGGTTGCTGCATCGCGCAATTCACTTCCGGCACGGGTGGGTACTTCTTCATGACAATCCCACACTTCCAGTCCCGGACGATCAATATCGATATCTGTTAAGTGAATGGCATCACCATGACCTAATTTTGTATTATAGCCACGAGTTCCATCATTATTGATTAAACAAGCACCGTAAGTCACTTCATCCTTCCCATCACCATCAACATCTCCTATACTCAGATTATGATTTCCCTGCCCGGCGTATTCTCTGTCTTTTGGATCGCCACTATGCGAATCGAAACGCCAGCGTTTGGTCAGTTTTCCATCCCGATAATCCCAGGCTTCCAACACGGTTCGTGCATAATATCCTCTGCAAATTAATATACTGGGGCGCTCACCATCGAAATAACCAACTCCACCTAAGTAACGATCTACCCGGTTACCATGACGATCACCATAACTATCCGGTGCTCCACGTTCGATATAATCAGCGCGGGCCAATTCTCTACCCGAAGCCCCTTCTATTACTGATAAAAACTCAGGGCCCGACATTATCTTACCGTATGTTCTGGAGTTTTCATCTCTATCAACATAATCGGTAATTCCATCATTATTAATATCTCCTATGTTTGTTCCGTCGCCAAACACGGTTCCTTCTGCTGTTTTAACAGCCAGTTCCGCTTTTCCATCACCATTAAAATCATACACCATCATCTGCGTATAATGCGCACCTTGACGGATATTCACACCCAAATCAACACGCCACAAAAAAGTACCATCCATCTTGTAAGCTTCAATGATTGGACCACCGTTACAAACACCCCGGTGCGAGTTATCTTTACCGCTATTTGAGCGTTTTATGATAATCTCCATCTCTCCATCCCCAGTTAGATCACCAATACAGGCATCATTGGGCGAGTAGCGAAAATCAGGATCACCTGGTATTTCTTTCATTGAAATAGTCAAATAAGGTTTTACAGCCTTTGCATCTAACTTGTATTGTGCCAATACTTCTTTCTTACCTGCCTCCTTCAGTATATAGGTGATATCATTAGAATTGGAAGCAGAAGAATCGATAAAATAGGTACTCTTAAAAAGTCCATCTTCATTCAGCTTCTTTGGCTTTTTATTCCCATCCTGACGGTAAAGATCAAAACTCATTTTCACATCATCTTCAGGCAAAAAACGCCAGCCTACAGCTACTTTTTCATCGGCTTGCCGAATCGCCATCAGGCCTCTACCTAATTTTTCTTTTTGAATACTTGACGAATAAGCCGATCCTTTAAGCTGACTATTATTTTGTGCAAAAGCACCTATCCAACCAAAAGTCAAAATAAGTGCTATTGTCAGAAGTTTTCTCTTCATGATTTTATTTTTCAGTTGCAGAATAGGGATCTTTAACCAGTTCTCCTTCTACATAAACACGATCGATATAAATCTTTTCAGCATCATCCAACTTAAAAAGTGGACGACCATCAGGTTCCTCAAAATAAAAACGAATATTATCGAATACTACATCCCTGGCATGACGGACGTAAAAACCAGAAGCCGGAATAATTCCAAACATCCACGGCTCGGGATAAGTTCGCTCATTCTCCGGAGGCGAAATCAAGCCATCCTCTGCCGGATGTCCTCCTTTGAAATAAATATTGATATTATTGAATGTTAATGATTGAATAGCATGACCGGGAATACCACTAATGATATTCGAGAATTGCGATTCGGCATCATATACATTTACATTCTGCACCAGAATACGCTGCATTTTGCCAACCGGTGTTCCTTTAGGACTGCGCTGACGGGCTCCCAAACGGAAGAAAAAAGGTGAGTTACCCACTTCACGCATGGTAATATTAGAGATAACAATATCTTCCAGATGTCCGCCATCAACAGCCTCGATTGCCAAACCACGGCTACGTTCGAAAATACAATTGGTGATGGCTATATTTTTAAAACCTCCGCTACTCTCTGTTCCCAACTTAATGCGGCCTGTATTGGTTCCATGATCAGGTGCCACATCTTCATAGGTCTCCCACGTTGCTCCTAAAGCGGTTCCTTTATCGTACCCCGATACAAAACACCCACTGATGGTTACATTTTCTGTATCTTTAAAATACCCCAGTCCATAACTCGATTTCAACACAATGGCATCATCCCAGGGACAGTTAACCGAACAATCGGTGATGCGGACATTTCTGCAACAGTCAATATCAAAACCATCGCGATTGGTATCCACCTTTAAATTCAGAACATGTAAATTATCAACACCTGTAGCAATCAATGCAAAATGACCACAATGCAGCATCGAGAAATCTTTAAGAGTGATATTATGACATTCCTTAAATGCGATTGCTTTGTTACCCACCCCGGCCAAGCGACTTTCCTCGCGGGTTAAACCTTCTCCATGTATCAAACCATGCCCCTCAATGGTGATATTTCTTTCACCAATGGCCCACATCAATGAATTTTTCCAATGACTGTGACCAAAATCCTGGTAAGGATTATCCGGATTGGGTTCAGCAGCATCGTAACCATCATTTTGCGTTGGGAAAGCAGCCAGGATAGTAGCTCCTGATTCGAGATAAAGAGTAATGTTACTTTTCAATCGAATGGAATAGCAGGCATATGTACCGGCAGGAACATATATTCGACCACCACCATTCTCCACCGCCTTATCAATAGCTGCATTTATAGCAGGAGAATCTATTGTTTTTCCGTCCCCCACAGCTCCGAAATCACGAATATTATAGGTTTCAGCAAAAGCACCCTGTGTTATCACAAGGATTACCAATAAAGAAAGTATATAGTATGGTTTATTTTTTATCATGAGAATGTGACTTCAATTGGTTTCAATTTAATCTTACATTGTGGTATAATCTACTTCTGACTACTGCCTAATAACTAATAAACTAAAATCTAATCTGGGGTAGATTTCATCCATTCGGTTTCTTCATTCACCCTGTAATATCCATCCTCAAACAGCTGAGGAAGCATAAAATAATTATAATCAGCTTTAGGGTTCAGATGATAAACACAGAAATACAACTCGTCAGTTGTATTTAAAGGAACACTTGCCCCCACCACATGCGCATTATTATCCTTTCCTGAATTAAGTAATTGCAAAGGATTTGCCTGTTTGTTAGCATCACACAACCTTAGTTTATCTCCAGGTGGCGTTTCAACTTCCAGAATTCTTAACGATCGGCTTGTACCGTAATATAAAGTGAACGAATGCCCTTCTATACTGAACACGTTTTGATAACAATATTCAGGTAACAACATATTCTTTTTAGGCTGAAGCACATTTTCTTCATTGGAAGCACCACCATATGCCCATATCAATTTTGCTCCATCCGGCATTTTTTCAGAGAACCATTTCATAACAGCTCCTTCACTATCAACCAGTGATTTTACCATCCATGTAATCTCTCCTTTACCGATAAAAGCATCTTTTAAAATATAATAAGTTTCCTCTTTCTTTTCCTTCTTCTTAACCGACGAAAAATCAGCCAGCCATTTGCTTTCTCCATTCACCTCAATGCCTAATCGTAAAGTGCCGGCCAATTTGGGTGTTAAAAAAGTAACATCAGGTTGCTGCGCTTTCAAAAGCAGTCCATTTATAGAGAAGATTAAACTAAGAATTAGATATTTTATTTTAGTTACCATCTGGTTTTTCTATTTCAAAAAATGGTGTTGGATACCATTTGAATGATTCAAAATTATTGGGTTGCTCCGGGGTGAAATCAGGAACATCGCTTCTTAAATATTTCACAAGGGGTAAATCAATTTGTTTCATACCATACACCACGCACTGCACAATCTGAAACCCGCCATAAGGATTAAAATGCGTATTGTCTGCCAGTGCCTTTGGTTGATTTGGAAAGGTATTAGCCGGATAATGTACAAAAGCCTTTTTTGATTCATCAACACCCATTGCCTCGTACAATGTTCGCGTATAACTATGTAAGTCAATCAATGGAACATTAGCCGCTTCGGCCACTTTCTTCATGGCATCCGGATAATCACCATGGGTATCCATAATTTTACCCTCACCATTGAAGCTACGACGTTGCGTTGGAGTTACAAACACCAAGTGCATTCCCTTGGCTTTTGCTTTATCAACAAATTCGTTTAAGCGATCGGTAAAATTAAGATAAGGTCCACGACCTTCTCCTTTCTCTTTTTGATCGTTATGACCAAATTCAACAAAGATATAATCACCTTCTTTCGCCTGAGTTAATAATTTCTCTAATCTACCACGAGCAATAAATCCGGTAGCTGTTTCACCCGATTCGGCATAATTAGCAACTGCTACTTTATCATTAAAGAAGCAAGGAAACATTTGCCCCCATCCAATCCAAGGTTCATGGTCCTGATCAACCACGGTAGAATTAGCACATAAGAAAACTGTAATGGCATCAGGTGCAGGTTCCATCTCAATATATTCAACCTGTGGAGAATCACCATTAAACTCAAAAGTGATATCATCATCCCAATTCAACTTACCAATCTCTCGTTTCTTTATGCGTACTTGCTTGGTTGAATCAATTTGAAGATTGCGTTTATTAATTACAAAAGAAATGTCTTTGAATTCTTCGGGTTCGGTTTCAATACCATTAAAAAATAACCTGCGCGATTCTCCTCTGATTACAGTATGTCCATTTGTACTTTTTGATCCAACTTTTACATGAACCCGATAGTTTCCATCCGGTACATTTTTAAATGTAACAAATCCATTATCAGCAACCGACAATGGATTATCAATTCGGTAAGTAGCTTTCTTCTCAGACGTACACGACATACTCAAGAGAAGCAAACTTACAATAGCAATATAATTAAGGTAGGCTTTTAATCTTATATTCATTTGTTATTCCTCCAACTTATATACTTCAACTCCGGCCAATAAGAAACATCCTACTCCATAATCCTCAAAATCTGGTACGCTATCGTATTTTACTGGCTGACCATCTTTCGGCTCTTTACCTGTACCTTGAACATATCCTAAATATCCATTATCATGAACGGCGTCTTTTACCATAGCATCCCATGCTTTTTTAATAATGGGCAAATACGTTTTCTTATCAAGAATTCCATTGTTCACTCCCCAAGCCATTCCGTATACAAATAATGATGTTCCGGTTACTTCTTTGCCTCCAAAGTTTTTAGGATCGTGTAAACTCACATTCCATAAACCATCCTTACGCTGACATTTTACTAAAGCTTCGGTCATTGCCAAAAAGTCTTTCTGATAATCTTTGTAATGTTTTTCATCCAATGGAATTTCATCCATCACACGCACCAAGGCAGCATACACCCAACCATTTCCGCGAGACCAATAACAATCTTCACCGTTTGGTTCTTTATAAGGAGGGATAAAATCACCATCGCGCCACCAAAGGTTATCTTCCGGATTAAAAAGACCTCCTGCCATTTGGTTACGACAGTATTCATACATATCCCACATCTTATCGTAGTACTTAGGCTCACCCAAGGTTGTTCCCAATTTTGCAAACACCGGCATTCCCATCTGAATTGCGTCAATCCACCACCAATCATCATTCTGAGGTGTATTTACCAACATATCCAGGTTAGCAATTACCTTTCTGATCATGTGAGGTTCGGGATTTAATCTGTATAAATCAATATAAGTCTGACCTGCACAATAGTCATCAGCATTACGTGTTGACGGACCATTACGGTAATCCCATTTGTGAAATTCGGCCCAATCGTAAGCGTATGCATAGTATTTTTCTTCAGGCAATACAGAATACAAAGCCATCAGCCCTTCGTAATACACTCCGCGTGTCCATATATTACTAGGTCGTAATCGTCCAACATTTGAAGGAGCCTTGTAGTCCTCAAATTTGGTCATGAAATAATTATTAACCGAAACAACGGTCTTTAATGTTTCTTCGCGGTTGGGTATTGTTTGGGCAGTTAATCCATCATGCGAGATCAATATTACTGCTAGTAATAGTATGCGTAAAGTTTGTTTTCCTATTGCTTGTATCATAATGTTGAAATTAAATCAATGAAATATTGCGAATATAGTTCAGTAATTAGATTCATCCCCTGTAAAATTCTCCATAAGACATAGAAGTTTGTACTTGACATACTTAACCAAAGTACTCTATAAAACTGATTTAATAACTACTACAGCTACTGCTTTTACACAAATACTTTATCACAACTTACTATTTTATTAAACAGTAAAACATCAAATATATTTTGCGACTAATCCAACCTTTTTATTGAACATTCTCCACCTGTATTTCCGCCCACATTTCCGATAGCAACTTTACTCACTCATGATTATTTTAATCTTTTTTAATTTTTAACCAACAAAAATATTCACTTCACAATCCTCATTCTCACATCTTTTAAACATTGATTATCAAACCGATAACACCTTGAAGTACTATATTACAGGCCTTTGTATATTTCTCCATTTTATTTGCACAGCCTTCTTATAATTTTACATTCGATTAATCTTCTTAACACTTGTTAACCCAAATATAAATAGAGGATTAAACAACAGCTGAACAAATCACATTTTTATGAAAAAAATATCAATCTTTCATTTGAGTTTTTTCATTACCGTACTTCTTTTATGGAGTTGCGAAAATGAAAAAGACACCTACTACGACAGACCCGATTGGCTGGAGTCAAACATACTTGTTCAACTTCAGGAAAAAGGAAATTTCAACTCTTTTTTAACATGCATTGAAAAAGCGGGTTATTCTAAGACTCTGAACGGAGCCGGTTTCTATACTTTATTTGCTCCCACCGATCAAGCTTTTACAACATTTCTGCAAGAACAAGGTCTATCTTCAGTGAATGATATATCCGCAGAATTGGCAAATGATATTGTTTCCTATGCATTGGTTCAAAACAGATATTCTGTTAGTGAGATAGACGACTATCAAACTACAAATGAAGAGATTGAAATGCCAGACGTGGCATTCAAAAGAAAAACTGCTTATTACAAATGGACTTATGACGAAGAAATTGAAGGACTGGGAAGTCAAAAGGTTATAGATGTTAACCGTGTTGGTCCAATGGAATACACCGGTGCAGATATATCATACGATGATAATAATTTTAAGAATATACCCTATTTCACGGCTCCATTTCTTCAATCCCTGAACTTATCTTCATATGATTACAACTACTTCTTCCCAAACACCACTTTAGGAGAATTTAATGTTGCGGATGCACAGGTAACAGAATCGGATTTATATGCTGAAAATGGAATTATCCACGTGGTTGATAAGGTTATTTTACCTTTACCCAATATAGAAGAGGCATTAGCAGAGAAAGACCAATACAGTACTTTCAAAAACATATTAAACGATTATTTATTACAATATGGATTAGCTGATGATTACTTTTTAATCAGGAATGAAGAAGTTACCGGCGTTTATGAAGATGTTTTTATTAAAGGCTATCCTCAAGCTTACTTTTCTCCTAATGTTGAGAACTACCTAAAAGGTACAGGCGGAGGCGAGTGGTATGATGACCAGAAGGAAGGTTTTACCATGTTTGCTCCTAATAATGCAGCTATTGAAACTTTCTTTAACGAGAAATTCTTAAAATACTACGAGTCAATTGAGCAAATGACAACAGACCAGATTGCGGACTTTGTTAATGCTCACCTTTGGAAAAATACCATGTGGCCAAGTAAATTCAATTTGTACAAAAATATTCATGGTGAAGAGGCTCGTTTTGATCCTGATACAGAAATTGATGATAAAACCATGTGTAGCAACGGGCTATTCTATGGCACTAATGTGGTTCAGGGATCAGACTTATATTATACTGTTTTTGGCGATGTATCATTAAATCCCAAATACTCTAATATGCTTAATGCTATCAACACCTTTCCTACCATAAAAACTCTGCTTAAAAACAGCAGTCCGGATATTAACATTCAGATGATTCTTTTAGATAACGATCAAATGGATGCAACCGGAATTAGGTATAATTATGGAAGGGCTTCATGGGAGATATCAGACAATAACCCATTAGGAAATAACGCACTGGTAGCATTAGAACGCTTACTAAGTTTACATATCTTCTTAAATAAAGATATCGACTTTGCTGTTCCCGGCATCTATAAATCAGGTTTATTCGAAAATGGTGAATATGTTAGATTGGCAACATACCGCGGCAGATACTTCCTTACTTCGTCAGGTAATGAACGATTTAACAGTGGTCCTGAATATTTAGGTCCTATCGAAGACGAAGCATCTAATGGACAATCATACACCGTAGCAGAACCAATTTTATTTTCAACCGAGAATGTGGGCTATCACATTACTAAGAATCTTGCCAGCTTTGGTATGTTTTATCAGTACCTATATAAGTCGGCAACTAGCCCTAACTCCGAAGGTGAATCAAACGATGGGTTTATTTACAGCATACTAACACAAGCTATAACAGACGTAAAAGTATCGGTACCTAACACTATTATCATTCCTAATGATGCTGCTATGCAAAGAGCGGTAGATGAAGGTTATTTACCTGAAATAACAGTTGCAAATTTCACTCAGGATGAGCAACAGATGGTTTACAACTTTGTAAAATACCATGTTCTTACCAATAATATTATTGTTCCAAGTAATGACTTTGGTGCTCCGGTAAAAACGCTTTATAAAACTGTAGATGGTGACACTTATGTTTCAGTAATATGCCAGGGCGGAGAAATGCAAATTTATGTAGAAGGTCGTGACGCTCCTGTAAACATAGTTAATTCAAGAAGTAATGTATTAGCTAACCGAGCTGTCCTTCATCAGGCAGATGATTTTTTACGCTTCCCAAAAAATTAACCATTCATGAATAAGATACTCACAATATTCACATTATATGTGTTTACGTTAATAAGCACTGTCTCTTTTGCGCAAGACCGGATAACGGTAAGCGGACGTGTTACAGATGAAATTAGTCAAGGTCCCCTTCCAGGAGTAGGAGTTATTGCTCTAGACAAAAGCGACCGTATGCTTCATGGTACCATAACCAACCTAAATGGTGACTTTGTTATAGATGTTCCCAAAAGTACAGCTACACTGAAATTTTCCTTTATCGGCTTTAAAGAGCAAATCGTTCCTTTTTCTGCAGAGAAAACACAATATAATATTGTTTTAAAAGAGGAAGTAGTTGAAATTGAAGGCGTACAGGTAACTGCGATTCAAAAAACCAATACCGGCTTTATGAATTTGGATGCCAGAGATATGGCAGTAGCTGTTTCTAAAATATCAGCTGAAGAGTTTGATGATGTTCAGGCCTCTTCTATTGATGAAGCCCTACAAGGTAGATTAGCTGGTGTAAACATTGCAGCCAACTCGGGTGACCCGGGAGCTGGTATGTCAATACGAATCAGGGGTGTTAGTTCCTTTTCAGCTGACGCTCGTCCTATGATTGTTGTTGATAACGTACCTTACGAAACAAATATTTCAGCTGACTTTGATTTTGCAACAGCCAACGAAGAAGGATATTCGCAGATGCTGAATATTTCGGTTAGTGATATCAAAGAAATTACTGTACTAAAAGATGCTGCTTCTACAGCTATGTGGGGACCAAAAGCTTCTAACGGTGTGCTAATGGTTACAACCAAGCGTGGTGTAAGAGGACGTGCGCCAAGAGTTACCTATACTTACAGAGGTACTTTTACTGAAAAACCGGAAGCGCTACCCGTATTAAATGGAGATGAATATTCTACTCTTATTTTAGAAGCTTACCAAAATACCTATAACAGACCTTTAAATACTAGCATCAGAAAAGAGTTTTTATACCTTCCTACTGAACCTTATTATTTCTATAATTACGGTCAGAATACCAATTGGATGGATGCCATTTCACAAACAGGTTACATCCATAACCACGACCTTTCGATTGATGGTGGTGGAGACAAAGCAACCTATCGTTTCTCGCTTAACTATCAAGACCAACAAGGTGTGACCATTGGAAGTGGCCTGGACAGATTATCAGCCCGTCTGAATCTTGATTATTATATATCTGAACGACTGAAGCTACGCGCCGATTTCTCTTATGCACATGGTGATACCTATGGTAATTATACAGAAAATGGTTTAATCCGAAATTCTACCAGTATCAGAAGTACGGCTTATCGCATGATGCCTAACATGTCGATATATGAGTACAACGCATTTGGAGAATTAACAGGTAACTATTTTGCTCCTGAAAGTAATGCTCAAGGTATTTTTCCAATAATGTATAACCCGGTAGCCTTGGCAGAACTTGGAGTCCAAAACACCATTAACGATCGTGTTAATTCAAAGTTCAACCTGCAATATAACATCACTAATGACCTTAGGTATGCACTTGATTTATCTCTGGACGTTAACTCTAATAAACTTAAGCAGTTTCTACCTCAGGAAGCTACCGGAGTTGCTATGACAAGCACCTTAGCCAACAGAATGATTGACAGAGATGATGATTCATATAACATTTACACAAATAACCGATTAACTTATTTCAAAACCTTTGATGAAGAAAAACATAAGTTAACGGCAACCTTAAATTTCCAAACCAACGAATACATAGGTTATGGTTCTTATTTAACGAAAGCGAATGGTATTTCATCTTCCCTTCCGGATGCATCAGGAAGTGGTCGTGACAATATCTCGGGATATGGAGGTAGAACGGTACAAGGCAACGGCAGATCAGTGGGTGCTATGGCAATGTTCCATTATAGCTTGCTTGATCGATACATCCTTTCTGCCGGAATCAGACGTGACGGTAACTCAAGATTTGATAAAAAGTATCGTTGGGGTAATTTCCCAAGTGTATCAGCTGCATGGCGTATATCCGGCGAACCATTTATGCAGCAGTTTACATTTTTAGATGATGTACGACTACGATTCAGTTATGGTGAAAACGGACACCCTCCACGTAACGAGTCTATGTTCTACAGTAACTATTATACGTATGATTTTTCTTATTTGGGAACTACAGGTGTTTACCCAGGTAATATGCAATTACAAAACCTAAAGTGGGAAAGCATACAATCAACCAATGCGGGTATTACAGCTGAAATGTTCGACGGACGCCTTAGCACAGATATTGACTTCTATAAAACCCGAACTGAGGATTTATTATCATACAGAGTTGCCACACAATCAACATCAGGTTATGGATCTCAATCAGTTAAAAACATTGGTACATTAGACAATTACGGATGGGACTTACAAGTAAGAACCTGGCCGGTTAGAAATAAAACCTGGAAAGTTTCCTTCGACTTTAATATAGCACGAAATTATAACATCATTCGCGAGATTGCTGATGATTTTTCAGGAGTTATGGATCAAGCTCCTACTAATGGAGAATACATAAGATTTGCACAGATAGATAATCCGGCCGGATCGTTCTATGGTTATAAGTATAAAGGAGTTTACACTAATCCTGATCAGTTAATAGCACGCGATGCAGCAGGCAACATTATCACCGATCCAAATGGCTTACCTGTTTACATGATTTACGACTATGGAAATATTGGTTATGAATTTCAGATGGGTGATGCCATGTACGAGGATGTCAATAACGATGGTAATATAAACGCTGCCGATGTCGTTTATCTGGGAAATGCCAACCCGACTTTCACAGGAGGATTTGGTCAAAATATCACCTACAAAAATGTTTCATTTAACTACTATTTCTATTACAGTGTTGGCAATGACATTATTAATAGTACCAAAATGAATGGTGAGAGTATGGACGGGTACGACAATCAGACCAAAGCAGTTCTAAAAAGATGGAGAAAAGAGGGAGATATTACAGATATGCCTCGTGCTACTTTTTATGGATATAACTACCTGGGTTCTGATCGTTTTATTGAAGATGGTAGCTTCTTACGCCTTAAGTATATTACACTGGCCTATCGCATACCTAGGACCTTCTGTAGAAAACTTGGCATGCAATCAGCACGTTTGTCAGCCACTGTAAATAACCTTTTGACATTTACCAATTATAGCGGTCAAGACCCTGAAATCAGTATTAAGTCTCAAGATGGAACCATGTATACCGTAGGTTATGATAACTCTCAAACCCCGGTTACCAGAAATGTCACCTTTAACTTAAGTGTTCAATTTTAAAAGTAAGTAGCCATGTTATATAAATTTCAATATAAAACTAAATCAATAAAAGTAGTTGCAATGGCTCTGCTTGTCTCTCTTGTGAGCCTGTCATGTGATGACTGGTTGCACCTGGAGCCTCAGAACAGTATTACAGTAAAAGACTATTGGCAATCAAAAGAAGAAGTTCACAGTGCCGCTATGGGAATGTATTCATCTATGCTACAGGACCACCCTTCATTATTTATTAGATGGGGTGAGGTTAGAGCTGAAATGGTTACCTCCCTTAATTATGGAGACTATATTTTTGTGAACAACGGTGATATCTTACCAACTCTTGGTTTAGTGCGATGGGCTCCATTATACAGAACCATTAACTTCTGCAACAACTTTATAGAAAAAGCCCCTTCGGTACTGGATATTGATGATTCGTTTACAAGAGAAATGTTGGATGTATATTTATCAGAGGCCTATGCTATTAGAGGACTGATGTATTTTTATTTGGTTCGCTTTTTTGGAGAAGTACCGCTTGTGTTAGAGGCTACTTTATCTGATGATCAGGAATTAAGAATACCAAAGAGTCCAATGTCTGAAGTATTAGCTCAGATAGAAGCCGATTTTATCCGGGCTGAACAAACTGCAGTAGTTAATTTTGATGACATTGAAAGCGATAAAGGCCGAATAACCAAAGCAGCCATTAATGCAATGCAAGCCAATTTATATTTATGGACCAACGACTATAACAAAAGTATTGAAGCAGCCGATAAGGTTATTAATACCGGTAAATTTGGATTAGTACCTTTTGGTCAACTTTGGCTTACCACTTTGTTTCACGAAACCAATTCGATAGAAGGAATTTTTGAGTTGCAATATACAGATCAGTATCTGAATCCGTTTTATAGCATGTTTAACAACAATCCACTATTCACTGCTAATGCAGACATTATTGAAAACTATTTCCCAATTGATATTTATCTCGATCCGGATAGTTTGGATATTAGAGGTGATCGCGGTTCTTACCGTTCTTCTCGTCAATATAAATTGTGGAAGTATATTGGAGTGAATCGCAGTGTTGCTAAAACAGATGATCAATCCACATCAAACTTTATAGTTTATAGATACGCCGATGTTCTTTTATTAAAAGCTGAAGCATTAGCAATGAGAGCTAATGAAGGTGATTTAGAAGAATCTCTTAGACTTATCAATGTCATTAGAAACAGATCCAAGGCTGCTAAAGAAACACAGGAGATATCAGACAATGAATCCCCAACTACCTATGGATTAATATCCTACATAGTTAACGAGAGAGCTCGCGAATTTGCATTCGAAGGTAAACGTTGGTTAGATGTTCTGAGAAATGCTCGTCGTAACAATTACGAACGCATGGATTTAATAAGAACCATGGTACTGCTGGGTTCACCCAGCAACCGTACGCAAACTATTTTGAGTAAATATCAGGATACCTTGAGTCATTACTTTCCAATAAATCAAGATGATATAAATGCAGGCTATCCTATATTGGAGCAGAATCCTTTTTACAGAAATTAAATTGAGTTAATACCTATAACAGATGACTACCACTAAAGACATATCTCAAAAAATAAGAGGCCAGTTTTTATGTCACTTACTTTCATCTGTTTGGTTTGCTAAAAATGTTTTTGAAAATCTAAGAATCATGAAAAAATCATATTTATTTAAGCAGAGCTCACTTATTTTGACAGTTGTTGTATCCATGATGTTTACTAACTGCCAAAATGAAGAATATACAGAGAGAACCAATTACGAACAATTAATTGGTGAATATCTGGAGACAAATCCTGATCAATTCTCAACCTACGTTGAAGTTCTTGAACAAAGCAACTCTATTTCATTCCTTAAGGCTTACGGTGCTTACACTGTATTTGCTCCAAACAACGAAGCCTTTAGCAGGTATTTTGAAGAACAAGGAAAAAGTGGAGTTAATGACTTCACAGAAGAAGAATTGAAAGATCTGGTAAGGTTTCATACCATAAGAGATACCATTGCCTCTACCCTGTTTATAGATGGCAGAATGCAGACTCCTTCCATGTATGGACAATATCTTACCACTCAAGCAATCAATAATGGTGATGACTTACAATATCTAATTAATAAGTATGCAGAAATAGATATTAAAGACAAACGTTTATTAAATGGAGTTTTCTATTCAGTTAATGATGTTTTAAGACCAGAAACCAGAACTCTGACTGAAATAATAGCCGATGATGAAAATTATAGCATTTTCCATGAGGCGCTAGTACAGACAACACTTGCCGATACACTTAGTTTAAAAGTAAGCAGAGAGGATGAAAACCCTCGTCATTTCACAGTTGTTGCTATTCCTGATGAAGCATATGCAAAAGATGAGATTTTAAGTTATAATGATCTTGTTGAGAAATATTCTGATACCGGAGATCCAACACTCGCTACCGACAGCTTATATCTGTACATGGCTTATCATATACTTGACCACCAGCTTAAGTACGTTTCAGACCTTCAGGAGCAGGCAGCTCATTTAACCTACGCTCCTCTTGAAGTTATCACTATTAAAAATGCAGATGGTGAAGTATTAATCAACGAAGATGTCTTTAACGGTGAAATCGAACCCGGTTATCCTATCAATCGTGATTTATCAGACGTAACTGCCAATAATGGAGTTTTACATGTGGTAGATAGTGACTATGGAATTAAAGTACGCCAACCATTCCCTGTTTATTGGGAGGTAACAGACCAATTGGAGATTAGAAAGATGCCTGGAATATACAGAAAACAGAGTGTAACTCTTTCTCCAGGGCAATTAGAAGATATTGTATGGCCTGATGGTACAGATATTGAATATACCGTTGGTACATCCAACTCACCTTATCCTTATGTTTTAGGTGATTATTTAAATGTGTATTTACGTCCGGAAGTAACTCCATGGATTGAATTCACAACTCCCGTTTTAGTTAAAGGACAATACAAACTATGGACTTGTACTCGTAACGTTTATCCTTCTTCCGGATATCGAAATCCGATCTTCTTTGTGTATTTCAATGATGAAGTATTACCTGTTATTATTGATACCAATACAACATTAAGCCGCGATGTTAGTGAAGAAGAGTATGAACTGCAAGGTTTAAAATGGTATTCATTCTGGCCTGAGCGCGATTCAACTGCCTATCGTTACGTGGATGGCTCTGGTTCCGGACGATTTACCGGACAGTTAGCAGGTACAATTAACGTGGAAACAACCGGCCGTCATAAAGTACGATTTGTTGGAATTACTGCCTTTGCCGGAAGACATTTATGGTTAGACCAAATCCATTTTATTCCAACTGATATGGATCAGATATGGCCCAAAAGTAATGTTGTTGATAATTCCAGAATCTACAAAGAGGGATTACCTCCAATGACTGTACCTGAATAACCTAACGAAACTAATGGATAGAAAAAACACAAGTATGAAAAAATATATTAATCTAATTACTGCTATATTACTGGTTCTTTTCACCATGGGGTGTCAGGACGCTTGGGAGGACCATGCCGACATAGCCGACAATACTGCTTCTGCCACACTTATGGAATTACTGGAATCCAGATCTGAATACAGTAATTTTGTCTCAGCCATTAAAACAAGTGGGTTAGATAGCATCATTAATCAGCCTATAATGCTAACAGTATGGGCTCCTGACAACGAAGCTTTTACCAATATACCGGATGACAAAGAGGAGTTAAAAATTCTGGTTGGAAACCATATTAATTATGGTGCGGTGCAGGTTAAACAGTTAACCGAGATACAAAAGCTATCAATGGTTAATGGTAAATATGTTGAAGTCGATGGCTCAGGTAATAAGGTAGATCAAGTTACCATTAGTACAGTAGATATACCTGCTAAAAATGGTTTTCTTCAGTTAGTTGACAATACACTTGAACCCAGAATGAATATTTGGGAGTATGTAGAAAATTATTCAGGCACCAGCAAGCATATTGAATATCTTAACTCTCTTTCAGGAGAAGTATTTGATCCTGAAGTAGCTGAAATTATTGGTTATACTAATGATGGACAAGCCATTTATGATACTCTATCAGGAATGGTTTGGAAGAATGCTTTTCTGGATGAGGTTGCTGATTTAAGAGCAGAAGACTCAACATTCACCTTATTAATTATTGATGATAGTGCATTCGACACTGAATTTAATAAGTATCTGCCTTATTACAAGGTAAGTCCAAGTGTCACTGAAGAAGCCCTTAAACTAGATACTGCAATGTGTTTATCCAAAATAACTAAAGACTACGCATTTAGCACTAGTTATACTGCTTCTGATATTCCTTCTCTAGTACTTTCAGTGGATTCAATTATGGTACCAATTGATAAGAACTTGATTACTGAATCTTTTTATGCAAGCAACGGGTGGGTTCATCATATTTCAGCTTGCCCGGTACCTTTAGAGAATAAGATACTACCCATTATTGTTGAAACGGAATCTATTAATCGTTTTATCGACAATTACAAAATAAATGGTAATGATATAGCCGGATCACCGGGCGGTCATCTGAGAATCCGCCCTCAAGCATCTGGTGGTTTTGATTATGTATTGGATAATTGGTCTTCAGGAGTTCAGGCATCAGGTTTAATTCTTCATGCCGGAACAGTTGCAGCAACTAAGTATAAGTTCTATTGGAAGGCGGTAAATGACTTTAATGGATCATACAGACTACCCGATACTTCGGAAGATTTTGTATTAAGACAAAGACTAGGTTATACCACCTTAATAGACGAAACAAACGAGGTCTTTAATTTCAACCCGATGACTGGTGTATCTGACTTTACAGATGTAACAGCCTTATCGTACGACGAGGCAGTGGAGGAAGAAGTTGGAATGAGAAGCTTTACCTATATGCGAGATCTCTATGTCTGGCTTCAAAACGAAGGCGACAAAGCTGTAACAGCCGATTACATAAAACTAGTACCTGTTTTCGAACAATCTGAAAATTAAAAGCACCATGACGAAAATTAAATTTATATACTTACTCATCTTTGTCTTTATTGGAGGTTCTGCAGCCATTGCCCAGGTGCAGGAGAGCGAACTCCAAAAGATTACAGGTACAGTCTTTGACATACAAACAAATGAGCCTGTTGAATTCGTTGCTATCGATAATGACTCAATTGCTTCTACCTTTTCTGATATTGAAGGAAAATTTGAAATAGGAGTTATTTCATATCAGGGAGTTTTAAAGGTATCTGCATTTGGCTATATCTCACAAGACATTGTTATCGCAGGTAGATCAGAGATCAACATTTACATGGCACCTCTTGGCTACTCTTCTTTTCAACGAGATTACCATACTGGCTTTTATTCTACCAAACAGGCCTACTCAACACAGGCTGTTACAAATTTGCAGGTAAATACACCATACGACAATGCAGCCCTTACCGGAGCTGAATCTGGAGAAAGCACTTTCAAAGGTCGTGTTCCCGGAATGGAAGTTTTAAGCCGTTCTGGAGTTCCGGGTGTTGGATCTGATATCTTCCTAAGAGGTTTTTCATCTCTTTATGGTAATAATCGACCATTAATTGTGGTGGATGGGATGATTTATGATGATAGAGAATATGGTACAAGCATCATTAATGGGCAACGTAAGAATCAGTTTACAGCCATTGACATTACCGATATTGAGAATATATCTGTTGTAAAAGATGCAGTATCCATTTTTGGATCGAAGGCTGCAAATGGAGTAGTTTATATTAGAACTAATCATGCTACAGAACAATCGAATAAGATTGAATTTAATATGTCAGGTGGAATCAACTTAGCCCCTCAGGGTTATCCATTAATGGAAGCTGATGATTTTTCTCTATTCTTAAGTGAGATGTTGCAAAGTCAAGGTTTGTCAACCGATTCTATTAGACGTTTACCTTACATGATTAATACTCCTGGTTATGAAGAGTATTATCGATATCACAATAATACTGATTGGCAAAAAGAATTATTTGCCCAGAGCTATAATACTAACGTTGGATTTCGCATTACGGGTGGTGACGATGTAGCTCTATATGCCTTATCTGTTGGTTACCTGAAAAATGAAGGTACTGTTACTGGCACCGACTATAGCAAGTTTAATATGCGCTTTAATTCTGATATTAATATAAGTAAGGTTTTTAGCCTTAACTCTAATATCAGCTTTATGCAAGGTCAACAAAACCATATGAGTGGTACTGGTTTAACCAGCCTTGATAATCCATATTACCAAACCATGGTAAAATCACCTCTTCTTACCATGTTTAACCGCACTTCAACTGGTGTTTACAGCCCGGTATATGAAGATTATGATGTTTTTGGTAATTCCAATCCAGCATCTATCATGCAAAGTAATAATCCACTTGAACAACAAGTGCGTAACTATCGTTTTGTAGGATCATTCAACTTTAACGCTAAAGTGAATAAAAATCTGACAGTGCATAACCTTATTGGTGTTGTATTTGATAAAGACCGCGAAACATTTTTTATTCCTTCTTACGGGATTGTTCCGGACACAACCGATTTAGGAGTTATTTATAACCGAAATGGATTCCGAACTGTTAAACAATTCACTATCAACAACGATTTTAGAGTTAATTACGACAAAACATTTAATAGGGTGCATGATTTTAATGCTGTAGCAGGAGCGCGTATTAACATGAATCGTATTGAAGAAGACCGAGCTACCGGAGCAAACACTCCTAGTGATCAATATACTACAGTAGGACAAGGAAACGCGATTTTTAATCAATCAGGTGGTTTCTTAAGCGATTGGAGTTCTATTACCTATTACGCTATGGCAAACTATGGTTTTAGCAAAAAGTACTTCCTATCAGCCAGCTTAGCTTTAGATGGAGCTTCTCATTTTGGATCCGAAGCTGATGGTTTAAAAATTGGAGACTTTGTCTATGGAGTTTTTCCTTCGATATCCGGAGCCTGGTTGCTATCTTCTGAAAACTTTTTATCCAATTTATCTTTTGTCAACCTGCTTAAATTAAGGGCTAGCTATGGATTAACCGGCAATGATGATTACAGTTTGTACCATCGTTACAAATACTATTCTGCCATTAATTACCTGGGACAACAAGGTATTATTAGGGGTAATATTCCAAATCCGGCTATACAATGGGAAACAAACACTAAAGTAAATGTAGGAATGGATATGGAGTTGCTTAGAAGTCGACTAATCATTTCTGCTGATATTTATCAAAATACAACCGATAACCTAGTTGAAAACAAAGTTGCTTCAATTTATTCGGGTGAAGCAAATTACTTTTTCAATAACGGTAGTTTCACCACTCAGGGAATTGATTTGGGTATTACAGGTAAAATTATAAGCGGAACAGTCAATTGGGACTTAGGTCTTGCTATTGGTAAGTACACTACAGAAGTTACAGCTCTAAATGATAACAGACTTGAAACGGAGATGTATGGTGCAACCATCTTAACAGAAGTAGGTAAACCGATTGGTGTTTTTTACGGATACGAAACAAATGGTGTGTATGCAACCACAGAAGCAGCATCAAATGCAAATTTGGGGAACCTATTACCAAACACATCTATTGTTCCTTTTGAAGCTGGTGATGTAATTTTTGTTGACCACCATAAGGATAATATAGAGGGAGAAGAATACACAAGTATTATTGATGAAAATGATAGAGTTGTTATTGGAGATCCAACTCCAGACTTTTTTGGAGAAATAAATACACGTGTTAATTACAAGGACATCACACTGGTTGCCAACGTTGGTTTTTCTTATGGTAATGATGTATTTAACTACATGCGTTCGCAACTTGAAAACATGGATTCATACAACAATCAAACCAAGGCAGTTAGAAACAGATGGCGTTATGAAGGACAAGTAACAACTATGCCTAAAGCCACCTATGATGATCCAATGATGAACAATCGTTTTTCTGACCGTTGGATCGAAGATGGTTCATACATCAGACTAAGAAATGTTACCCTGAGTTATAAACTGCCTATCAAAACTGGTTTCATGGAGCGTCCTGAGATTTATGTGACAGGCAACAACTTACTAACATTTACCAAATACAAAGGCTTAGATCCTGACTTCAGCGCTGGCAATAGCACTTTAACTAAAGGTATTGATGTTGGTCTAGTTCCTCAGAGTCAATCTATTTTACTGGGTCTTAAACTAAAACTTTAATCAACAGAAACAGTCAAGATTATGAAAAAGAATTCACCTATAATAGTCCTCTTTTTAGCATTCATCGCACTTTTTTCTGCATGTAACGACATATTGGAAGTGGAGGACATGGATGTGTTGAAAGACAGTGAGCATTATAAAACCATTGCTGACGCTAATAGTGCTGTTTTTGGGGCCTATGCTCTGTTTCAGGAACTATCTCCGCAATTAGTTGTATTGAATGAGTTAAGAGCCGATTTAATGGACATCACTTTCAATGCTGATCACTTCTTGGAAGATGTAAGTAAACATACAACAGCATTAGATAATCCATGGACCGATCCCAGACCCTTTTACAAGGTTATAAACAACTGTAACGATGTAATGAAGAACCTGACTATTATGTATGAAGGATCAAAAATTACACGCGAACAATACTATCAACGCTATTCTGACATGGGAGCATTACGTACCTATGTTTACTTACAACTAATTATTCATTATGGTTCAGTGCCATATATTACAGAGCCAGTTGAAACTATAGATGACTTGCTTAATATTGGTAATTCAGATATACCTGTGTTAGGTATTGAAGACATGCTAGCCGAATTGTTACAATTTATGGAAGAACTTCCTTATAAACTTCCTTATAGCGATACTGGTATGACTACAGGTTTTGATGGTTTTTCATTTAATCTAGCATTTATTGATAAAGAATACCTTTTAGGCGAATTAAACCTTTGGAATGGTAATTATCTGGCTTCAGCCTCCTACTTCAAAAATATAATGGAACGTAGTACCGGTAATATGGACAGATATAAAATACCAACCGATTTCTTCACAGGTAATAATTATCATAGCCGATACGCCAGATACTTCGAAAATGACCTGGAAAGTGCAATGAACAATTGGCCTACAATGTTCTCCACATACGGAACATCAGATTTCGATAACGAATGGATTTGGTTAATGTATTTTCATAAACAATATGAACCCTCACCTTTTTACGAATTATTTTCCATTGATTATGGTGAGTATTATCTGAAACCATCTGCTGCTGCTATCAAGAACTGGAATTCGCAGACTCAATTAAATGGTTTTATCGGTGACTTCAGAGGAAACATCGAAGATGAAGCAGGTAATACCGGATCGTATATGATGGTCGGTAACAATCCTGTTATTACAAAATATACATCAGATCATGAAGAAAACAACCCATTACAAAAACCAGGTAAATGGTTTAAATGGCGTGCCAGCTCTTTACATCTTCGTTATAGCGAAGCTGCAAACAGAGATGGAAAACATACAGTTGCTTATGCATTAATTAATAATGGTATTCAAGCAAATTATGCTTTTGAAGGAAATAAAGACACTATTTACGGTCAGTTTAATTATGAGATGACTCATCTTCCATTTCCATATGACTTTGATGCACGAACAACCAACAACCTTCAAACACCTCCTGTACACAGAGGATTGTGGTACCGAAATGTAGGTCTTCGAAACAGAGTTAGTTTACAAAATTTCACAGTGGCCGAACCAACTGATTCCTTGCTAACCATTGAAGATAAAATATTGGAAGAAAATGCTCTGGAAATGGCGTTCGAAGGAGATCGCTGGGGAGACCTGGTGCGCATTGCTCTTCGCCGTGGTGATAACACTATTCTGGCTGAGAAAATTGCAAGAAAATTTGAATTGGCAGGAGACGCGGCCACAGCAAACCGATTAAGAACTTATTTATCAGACAGAAGTAATTGGTGGTTACCTCTTAAAGATGAAGAAGAATAAACATTAGCAAAGGCTAATGCTATTAATACATATTATTATTCAACTAATTTCATTTATTATGAAAAAACTCTATCTAAACAAGTTAAAAACTTTAAGCATTGCAGCAGCCTTATTCTTAGCAGGCTCAAGCATAAATGCACAATCAGACCTAACATGGTTAGGTGCCTCTAGTGACGATGCTGGAATTGAAGCTAACTGGGATCCGGCTACTGACACAGAAGGAAACGTTATTAATATTCCAAACGCTGAGAACTATACCTACATTTGTACTTTTAAGGAAACAGGTGTAAACAGATCCATTAATATGTTATACGTTGCAGCTAACGATTCAATCGTTGAAGACGGAGTTGAGACTGTTTACCTTGATCGTGGAGAAATTCTTTTTGATGTTGGTGCTGATACCATGACCATTGTTCAACCAAATAAAGAGTTTATATACTTGGGTGGTAAAATCAAAATCAATTCAGGTACCATCAACTTCAGAACTTCAGCCAACTTTTACCTCGAAAATGACACTTCTGAATTACACATGACCGGTGGTACAATGACAACCGGAACATTCTTAATGGGTAAAAACGGAAGAAGTGGCGGTAAAATGATTTTAGAAGGAGATGCCATTTTGTACGTGGGAGATATCTTCCGTTGGCAAAATGATTTTCCTACCTATCGCAGTTACACTTACATTTCTGATGATGCTAAACTTATTGCATCAGGCGACAGAAGTGGTGTTATGACCGAAGCTTTTGAAGCTGGTCACATTCAAACTTCAGAAGATCGCGATATTGTAATTAAATATGATGCACTTGCTAACAGAACTGTTTTATCAACCAGATTAAAATCAGCATTTGTTATTGAACCTACTGACAGACAATCATTAATTGCAGGTGAAGCTGGAGATTCAGTATATGTAATTCAAAATGATGGTTATGCAGGTATGGAAAGTATTGAATGGGTTTATGGTACAGAAGATGGAAACTATACAATGACCTTTGATCCTGCAGAAACTGATACTTATATTAAACCTGTATTCCCTGTTTCCGGAGAATACTTCCTTGCACTAAAAGGAACCATGGGTGGTACTGATTATTTCAGTAACAGTATCGAAATTGCCGTTGCTTCAAACGTGGTAATTGTTACTCCTGCAGAAACACAATATTTACGTTTAGATCAGGAATCAATCATGTTAACAGCTTCCGGAACTGACGGAGCTACATCAGTTGAGTGGAAATATTCAACAGAAGCAAGTGGTCCATTTGTATCATTTGACACACCTGTTACAGGACCTGAATTCAATGCCAACTTTACAGAAACGGGTATTTATTTCGTAGTATGTGAAGCTGAAATTAATAGCAATGTTGAACGTACTGTTGCAGTTCAGTTTAATATCATCGGTGCCAGCGATAGATTAAATTTAGTTTGGGAAGGTGATGAATCAACTGAAGCTAGTTACATGCTTAACTGGACACCTGCCGCACACCTGAACCTAAATAATATAAAGGTTACCACTGATACTGAAACAATGCCTGTATGGGAAGAAAGTGGCGTATTTACAGTGTACGGTATGGATGTTTGGGAAGGTGCTACATTCACTATTAATAATTCACTTCAGGACACTATGAAACAAAGAGGTGATATTTGGTTCAATGGTGGAATTATTGTTGAAAACGGAGTATTTGTTAAACAACAAAACTTCTTTAGAACAGAAAATGCAAATGCCTATGTATCTGTTAAAAATAATAGTACTGCTATTTTTGAAGGAACCTATTTATTAGGTCAAAAATCATTGGCTGCAGGTGGACACATCTATGTTTCTGAAAATGGTACTGTAATTTTCCAGGGTGGCATTGGTCGTGTTTCTCCTAATGAAGGACAAACTGAGATGCACATTGAAGGAAATGGTCAATATATATTTGAAGGTGACGCCAGAGGTGATATTGCTGATTTCTTTTACGGAGTTGAAGATGGTGAAGGTGGATATACTTCATATCCTAAATTCATTGTTCCTGATGGTTATGAGGCAAAAATGGTATATGATGTAAATGCTGATCAAACAATTATTAATGCATTTGATGTAACAGCTTTTGACATTGAAAATACTGAAGAACAACAATTAGCTGCTAACCAACTATCTGAACCATTACGATTAATAAATTCAGGATTCTATAGTTCTTTTGAATGGGTTTGGTCAACAGACCGTGAAGGTCCATACGAATCATTTAGCACTCCTATTACAGGAGCAACAGCACAAGTTTCATTTGCTGATCCTGGTACTTACTTTGTAAAATGTATTGCTGATGGAAGTGATGAATCTGCAAACTTTGCAATCATTACAATTGTACCAATTGCAATCACACCAGCTGACGATCAAATTATTGCTTCTGGAGAGCTAGGTACAACACTTACTGCATCTTATGCAGCTGGTTACACTCTTGTAGAGTGGATGTACAGAGCAAAAGGAACAGAAACATATAGCTCTTTGTCTGACCTTACAGGTTCTGTTGAAAACGGTGAAACCTACCAACCTTACGGGGAAACCATTGGTACTCACTTTATCGTTTGCGCTTTCTACGATCCGGATAACAATCTTGTTTACACAAACGAAGTTGGTATTTGGGTTGATGAAGAACCTACAGGTATCAAACCTAATGAAGAAGTTGGTATTAAAATGTATCCAAATCCATCTGATGGTAACTTCTTTATTGAAATTGATTCCAACGAACCTGCTACCATTGAAATAATCAATACTGCCGGAGCCTTAGTTAGTAAACAATTAGTAACTGGTGCAGGAGCTGTTCCTGTAACTGTAAAAACAAAAGGTTTATACCTTGTTAAAGTTACTGCCGGTACAGCCGTTAAAGTAGAACGAGTTATAGTTAAATAATTTATCACAATTAAAGGAAAGCTCTTCACAGAGCTTTCCTTTTTAATCTTTAAACAAAAACACAACTCTAAACGTACAATATAAAACCAACCACCTACCTTTAAATAACCTGAAGTCCTGACTTATATGGGAAATGCCTTTTAAGAAGGCATTCTTGCTTTAAAAATATTAAGAAAAGAAAACAACCGATTATAAAGTAACAACAACAATTACAGCATATAACAGAGAAGCTCTCTGTCCTTAAATAAATTGAGTGTTATCATTACCTGTTTTTATGAAAACTAAATCATTAATAATGAAAAATTTCAAACTCTTGACTCAATCTTTTATGATACTATTTATCTTAGGATTGTTTCAAAATACAAGTGCACAAAGAAAGATGGAGGCTCTTGACAGAGGGGTTGTTGCCGTTCAGTCAGGAAATGATGTTTACGTAGGATGGCGTGTACTTGCAACCGAATTACGACAAGTTACCTACAATATCTATCGGGATGGAGTAAAGCTAAACACTACACCTATTACCGGAGCTACCAACTATTTGGATACATCTGGCAGTGCCTCTTCAAAATATTCTGTTTCAGCTATTATTGATGGAGTTGAACAAGATCCTTCCAATGAAGTAAGTGTATGGGCCAATCAATATCTGGATATTCCTATTACAAGTGTCGATTATCCTTACAATAAATATAATTTAAGCGATGCTTCTGTCGGTGATCTTACGGGTGATGGACAATATGAAGTTATCATTAAAAGACTTGCTGTTGATCAAAGTCAATATGCAACCGATTACAATTTACTTGAAGCCTATAAGTTAGATGGCACACACATGTGGACCATTAATTTAGGCCCTAACATGAACGATGGAACCGAAATTAACTTTCTGGTTTATGATTTTGATGGCGACGGCAAAGCTGAAATTGCAACTCGTACTTCTGATGGAATGATTGATGGAACTGGTGTGGATATTGGTGACCGGGATAATGACGGTGTAATAAATTATCGTTACTCACTGGTTGAAAATTCTACCCTTTATCGCACAGAAGGCCCCGATTATATTTCCATTTTTGAAGGAGAAACAGGAAAGGAATTAGCCTGGGATAATTATATAGCAATGGCACCCATATCACAATGGGGTACTCCCGGGATGCATCTTGGGCAATATGCACACCGAGCCAATAAATGTATGTGGACAGTTGCCTACCTGGATGGCAAAACTCCAAGTATGGTTAATGGTCGAGGCATTTACCACCGTATTAAGATGGAAGCATGGGATTGGGATGGAACCAACTTAACCAAACGTTGGGCCTGGGATAGTGATCCTAACGGAGTAGCCACCGAGTATACTGGGCAAGGAAATCACAATTTGAGTTGTGCCGATGTTGATGATGACGGATGTGATGAGATTGTTTATGGAGCAATGGTTATTAACAATGATGGTACCGGCTTATATTCAACACGTTTTGGACATGGTGATGCTATTCATGTTAGTGATATGGATCCGGATAGAAAAGGATTGGAAACCTGGCAATGCTTAGAAGGTGGAAATACCTGGGGAGCAACCTTAAGAAGCTCGGCTGATGGAGAGTTACATATTCGTTATCGGTCAAACCGAGATTGTGGTAGAGCTGCTGCAGGTGATATCAACCCAAACTACCCAGGCTGGGAGCTTTGGGCTGCTACAGAATGTCCAATGTATAATGTTGATGGCCAAATAGTAGGATCTAACAATGTAGCAATGAGCCAAATGATTTGGTGGGATGGCAATCTTACCCGTGAATTTCTCGATCATTCTGGATTCTCAACCTCAATAGGCTATGGAACACCTGAAATAACAAAATACAACCCTACCACTCTTAGTGCCTACAGAGTTTTACTTGCAACTGGCACTGCATCCAATAACTGGACCAAGGGAAATCCTTGTTTACAAGCTGACATACTTGGTGATTGGCGCGAAGAGTTTATCGTTCGTAGTACCAATAATTCATTCTTTAGAATATATACTACAACGGATATTACTAATTTCAGGATGCCGACCCTGATGCACGAACCTCAATATAGAATTGCTATCTCATGGCAAAACAATTCTTATAACCAACCTCCACATACAGCCATTTATTTAGGAACGGAAACAGAAGAAGCTGTCCCCTATCCCATTATCAATAATAAAATAGCATGGGTGTCTGGACCTGATTGGGGAAGCGGAACTGCAACATGGATAGATGAAGATGGAAACACGGTTAATTACAGCGATGGCGCCAACGTTCTGTTTGACTTTACAGGAGAAAATACCAGTTCGGTCAATATCAGCACAACCATTTCTCCGGCTAGCCTCACTGTATTCTCGCAAGATGATTACACATTTGATGGTACTGGAAAATTATCGGGTGATATGGAATTAATAAAATCCGGGACAGGTAAACTAATTATCAACAATGCCAATGATTATTCCGGTGCTACCAAAGTATATAAAGGAAGTTTGGTGGTAAACGAAAGTTTAACTGCAAGTTCGGTTGAAGTTGGAATGTTTGGCGAATTATTCTTGAATGGATCAGTTGCTAATGGAGTAACTATTATGTCTCAAGGCAAATTATACGCCGGTTCAGACATTTCATCCATAGGAACAGGAACTATCAATAATGGATTAGTACTTACTGAAGGCTCTAAATGCTTCTTTGACTTATCTTCAACAACCTCTGGAGATAATGACATTATAAACGTAACTGGTGATCTTACCGTTTCAGGGAAAACATTTTTAACCATAAACAGAACTGCCGGAACTTTAGACCCGGGTACATATAACCTGATTACTTTTGATGGAACCTTCAATGGTTCTATTGAGGACATTGAATTACTTGGAGTGAATGATGTTGCATGCCAACTGATTGTTGCTGATAACAAACTTTCATTAGAAGTATTGGAAGTAAGAGAAAATACTAAATTATTTTGGTCAGGGAACAATGGTGATGTGTGGGATTTTGCAGGTGCTTATAACTGGCTGAATAACGATGTTGAAGAGTGGTTTTTAGGTAACGATACCGTTTACTTTACTAATGATGCTGCTGAATACACAATAAATGTAACCGAGAATGTGCCAATTGGAAATATGACCATTGATGCAAGTAACGACTACACATTTAATGGTGAGGGAATCATCTCCGGAGAGGGTGGATTAACAAAGAAAAATACCGGAAGATTATTCATCAATAATACAAATGAGTTTACCGGCCCTGTTTTTTTAGATGGAGGATATGTACAAGTACCATACATTTCTAATGCCAACACAGCTGGTCCACTAGGGGCTGCATCAGGCGAAGCCAGCAACTTTATTGTAAATAGAACTACTCTATTTTTTAACGATGCTGATTTTACAACCAACAGAAATATTACCATTGGCGATAACAATGCCATCTTCTATCTGTCAGGTACCACAAGTATGACAATGGGGGGAAGTTTCACCGGTAATGGTACCCTGATAAAAAATGGAGATGGAACCTTAAATCTAACTGAAATCAATACACATTCAGCAACTTCTATAAATGGAGGTAAAATTGTTCTCCAATCCGAAGATGCAAACATAAGCGGACTGGGAGATCTGGTTACTCTTAAAAATGCAACTCTTTCAATGGCCAATAGTACCGGAACCGAAACAAATACCCAGTGGAATATTGATGTTCCGTATGGCTACGAAGGACTATTAAATTTGGATGGTAGATCAACCATTAATGGAACACTAACTGGTGGTGGAGTTTTAAACCTTAACACACCCTATGTGCGTCCTCATTTAGATGGTGACTGGTCTGCTTTTTCTGGCCAAATTAATGTCAACACATCTAACAACGGGTGGTTTATTTGTGGAAACAGTAATGGATACCCCAACTCATCGGTTTATTTAGGTGATAATGTTTTTGGTGTGTGGAGACATTCGTATGATGCCACCATTGAAATAGGGGAACTAACAGGTTCTGCTTCATCAGAGTTAGGATCCGGAGAAGCAGGTGCTGAAACCTTAACCTGGAAAATTGGGGGCTTAGGGACCAATTCTACTTTTGATGGAAAAATTTCTAACAGATACTATAAGAATTCGGGTCCCCAAACAGCCATCATAAAAACTGGAAACGGAAGATGGAGTTTAACAAACTCAAATTCATATACGGGAGGAACAACCATTGAACAAGGTACCTTAATTGCCGAAAACACAAGTGGTAGTGCAACCGGAACAGGTGATGTTTACGTTGATGCTAATGGTTCATTAGCGGGTAACGGCTTTATATCTGGTCTGGTGACCATAACCGCCGACGGTAATTTAAGGCCCGGATTAACCACGCAGCTGGGTACCTTAACTATTAGTAACGACCTTATTTTAGAACAAAATAGTAACTTATACATCAAAGCAATAGCTTCTGCTTCCTCTTCAGACAAAATAGAAGTAAATGGCTCTATGTCAATTAGTGGCAACTTATTAATCAATAATTTAAGAGGCAGTTATTCTACCGGGCAATCATTTACTATAATGGATGCATCATTAATTACAGGCCAATTCTCTTCTATCTCACCTGAGAATCCAGCTGATGGATTATACTGGGATACATCTGAATTATACACATCTGGTGTAATCAAAGTTTCTGATACTCCAACCGGAATTTTGGATAATGAATACAATACTGAACTGGTAATCTATCCAAACCCAACGGATGGACAGATTCAAATAGACCTTTCCAATATTTATGGAAATGGTATCATCACTGTGGAGGATTTAAGTGGTACAACAGTATTTACCGATAATATTGAAGGTGGCAAAATAGCGCCTGTTTCATTAGAAAATCTTTCTGCAGGTGTTTACCTTATTAAGGTTCAGATAGACAACGAATATTACATCAATAAAATCATCATCTCTTAAAGAATATTACCCCTTGATTGAGGATTTAATCAAGGGGTATTTACTATGCTAAATCTATTTTATCTATGAAAGTAAACTTTACGATAATATTAACAGGATTGCTTTTAATACTCTTTCCTGTTTTTTCATCTGCTCAGCGTCAAATCGAAGATCTTGATCGCGGAGTAGTTGCTGTTCGAACCAGTACCAGTGAAGTATTTGTTAGCTGGCGGTGGCTGGGAACAGAAGATGATGACGTTTCATTCAACCTGTATCGTGATGACACAAAAATCAATGCTGAACCAATCTCTGAATCTACCAATTACATTGATAATTCATCTGCTGATGCACAGTACTTTGTTGCGGCAATAGTAAATGGTGTTGAACAGGCTAAATCAGCAGCTGCACCTATTTGGGGCAACCAATATTTAGAAGTAAACCTTAATCGACCAACAGGTGGAACAACTCCTGATGGAGTTTCCTACTCATACTCTCCTAATGACTGTAGTGTAGGCGATTTGAATGGTGATGGTCAATATGAGATTATTGTCAAATGGGATCCTTCCAATGCAAAAGATAATTCTCAATCAGGTTATACGGGTAATGTATATTTAGATGCATACACATTAGATGGAACTCAGCTTTGGAGAATTGATTTAGGAATTAACATCAGAGCCGGAGCTCATTACACACAGTTTCTGGTATATGATTTTGATGGTGATGGCATAGCTGAATTGGCTTGTAAGACAGCCCCGGGTACAAAAGATAATTCGGGAAATTATTTAAGCACCGGACCGGCAGCTACAACCAACCACCTAGCCGACTACAGAAATTCAGGTGGTTACATCTTATCCGGGCCGGAATATTTGACCGTTTTTAGCGGCGAAACAGGAATTGAATTGGCTACGGTTAATTACGAACCACCACGTGGTTCTGTCAGTTCGTGGGGTGATAGTTACGGTAACAGAGTAGATCGTTTCCTTGCTTGTGTTGCTTACCTCGACGGAGAAAAACCTAGTATAGTTATGACTCGTGGATATTATACCCGTTCTGTTTTAGCTGCCTGGGATTGGAATGGAACTCAGCTGAGTCAACGTTGGATATTTGATAGTAATAATCCGGGTAATGGGGCATATTACGGACAAGGTAACCATAACTTAAGTGTGGCCGATGTTGATGGCGATGGGAAAGATGAAATTATCTACGGCTCCTGTACTATTGACAATGATGGTACTGGTTTATATTCAACTGGATTAGGACATGGAGATGCCTTACATGTTTCAGATATGGATCCCGATCGTCCTGGATTGGAAGTTTTTATGCCTCATGAAGATGGAGGAAATGGAATGACTTATCGCGATGCTGCCACAGGTGAAGTGCTATGGCAAATAAGGGCACCAGGTGAAGATGTTGGTAGAGGTGTTGCGGCCGATATTAGCCCTGATCACAGAGGATATGAAAGATGGTCATCTACCGGAGCAGGCACATATAATGTAGATGGTGAAGTAATAGGAGGAAAAACAGCCATGAACTTTTTAGCTTGGTGGGATGGCGACCTAACCAGGGAATTATTAGATGGTATTACTATTAGCAAATACAATGTTGGAAACTTATTAACTGCATATGGTTGTGAATCAAATAACAGCACTAAAGCAACCCCTAATTTATCTGCCGATATATTAGGTGATTGGCGAGAAGAGGTAATCTTCAGAACATCAGACAATACGAAATTACGAATTTACACAACTACACACGAAACAAGTCATCGTTTCAGAACATTAATGCACGATCCACAATACCGGTTAGCTATTGCCTGGCAGAATGTTGGCTACAACCAACCACCTCATCCGGGATTTTTTCTAGGAACAGGAATGGATACTCCTCCCCTGGCCCCTATTTCTCAAGCTAAATTAAAATGGGACGGTGCATCAGGTTTTAACTGGGATATTAATAATTCAGCAAACTGGAATTTGAAAGACGGAACAACTTCTGTATTCTCTAATGGAGATGATGTTTTGTTTTCTATCTCAGGTAACAATACATCTGATATTCTGATCAATCAAACCATTGAACCATCCAAGGTATCTATCATTAGTCCCAATGACTACACTTTTTCCGGAACAGGATCGCTCAGCGGTGATATGCAATTGATTAAAAGTGGATCGGGTAGCCTGACCATAAAAACAACTAACAATTATACTGGAAAAACACTCGTATCTGAAGGTATACTAATCGTCTCAGGAAATATTGAAACCAGCGTAGCGACTATTGAAAGCAGAGGTGCAATCTCAGGATCTGGCGTATTGGGAGATGTCTCTTTACTTCAGAAAGCAACTTTATGGGCTGGTAAATATACCGAAGCTGCAACTACCACTATTAATGGTAATTTACTTGCAGAGGACAATGCCAATTTTAATTTCGATCTGAGTGATGATCCAACAGGATCAATTAAGACCAATGATCAAGTTGTTGTTAACGGAGATTTAACTATTGGCAATAACATCACCATCACAGTGAATAAGCCAGATGGTACTTTAAGTGGTGGTACATATACCTTATTTAGCTTTACCGGCACATTCTCTGGGGCAATTGAAAATATTGAAATTATTGGCTTACGCGAATTAATTACCAGTATTGAAGTTGTTGATCAAACTATTGTCTTGCATACAGAGGTACCTCGCGAACCTGCTTCTATTATCTGGAGTGGCAGTGACAATAACACTTGGAATTTGTTGCAAAATACCAATTGGATTAATAACGGTGTAATTGACTTTTTTGCTTTTGGTGATAACGTTTTATTTGATGAAACAGGAAACCATGAGGTGGTTGTTGGCGATGAAGTATCAATTGGCAGTATGGAAGTAAATTCTACTTCTGCTTATACTTTTTCAGGCAAAGGTTCAATTAGCGGTTCAGGAGGACTAATCAAATCTGGTAGTGGTAACCTTACCTTAAATGAAAACAATACTTTTACAGGTAATGTGGAGTTAACCTCAGGATTTACGTTTGTGACTCATTTGGATAATATAGGAAATCCAAGTTGTTTTGGATACGGAAGTACTGATCCGGGTAGTATTACTTTGAGTGGTGCCGGCATCTATTTTTCCGGTACAAGCAGTTCAACAAACAGAGGCATTACTATAGGTGAAAATAACGGACAAATAAATGTTTCAACAGGTAAAACATTAACATTGGATGGTGTTATAACAGGTAATGGTAATTTTAACAAACGAGGTTCTGGCTTGCTTAACCTTTCTTCTGCCAATACATTAGCTGGTACATTCACCATTAGTGAAGGAAACGTAAATTTACTTACCGAGGCTGCTAATTCAGATGGATTTGGTACAAATAGTGTAGTTATTAAAGATGCCACCTTATCAATGCTCAACAATTTAGGCACATACAGTAGTATTAACTGGAATATTGAAGTACCTTATGGGTATATTGCATCCATAAATCTTGATAGCCGTTGCGATATGTACGGCACTCTTGTTGGAGAAGGAACACTTAACTTAAACAGCCCTGCCAACCGGGCACACCTTCAAGGCAACTGGTCCGGTTTCACTGGTCAAATAAATGTTACAACCACTAATAATGGATGGTTTATATGTGGTAATGATCAGGGATATCCTCAGGCTTCAATTAGCTTAGGCGATAATGTGTTTGGTGTATGGCAACATGGACGCGATGCAACAATTGAAATTGGAGAGCTATCAGGAGCTTCAACCTCAGAACTTGGTTCTGGCGAAAGAGGAGCAACAACCATCACCTGGAAAGTGGGTAACTTAGGCACTAATGCCACATTTGATGGTAGAATTACTAACACTGCTTATAAAAATGCTGGCGCTCAAACTGCCATCGTAAAAACTGGTACGGGCCGATGGACTCTAACTAATTCTAATACTTATACACAAGGAACCATCATTGAAGAAGGCAGTTTAATTGTTTCCAACACAACCGGCAGTGGTACTGGAACAGGTTCCGTATCAGTTGAATCTGCAGGATCGCTGGCTGGAGATGGATCTATTTCCGGAGCTGTAACAGTTAGCAATGGTGGTAATCTAAGACCTGGTTTGTTAACTCAAATTGGTTCTTTAACTATCAATAATTCGGTAACTATGCAGAGCGGAAGTAACTTCTTTATAAAATGTCTTGCATCTTCAGGCTCTTGTGATAAATTGGTTGTAAATGGAAGTCTCATTGCTAACGGAACTTTAAATATCAATAACCTTAGAGGAAGCTTCACTAATGGTCAATCGTATCAGGTAATTGATGCTAACATTATATCTGGAAGCTTTGAGGCTATCAGTCCTGAAACACCGGGAGATGGTTTATATTGGGATACTTCCGATTTGTATACCAATGGTATTATTAAAGTAACAGATGTACCAACAGCCATTTCGTCTGTTAAAAACAATGCCAACATATCAGTGTACCCAAATCCGGTTGAAGACCTATTACATATCGACATAAATTCTGCATTTAATAGTGCAATAATTCAAACCAGAGATATGTCAGGTAGATTAATTAACCATCAAATTATTGAAAGTAGTATATCTGAAATTGATTTCTCTTCTCTTTCCAATGGAGTATATTTCATAACTATTACAGTCAATAATGAATCATACATTACTAAAATAGTTAAAGAATAAGTCGAATTTCTTACATATTAATAGGCTTTTGGTTGAGATATTACACTTACCAAAAGCCTATTTTTTTGCACTGTATTCAATTACATGGATAAGGATTTATATCCATTCCGAAAGCAGATAATTGCAGCTATTTTTACTTCTCTCATTACAACACAGCTTTGTTATTGAGAAGAATATTAACGAATCCAGGATATGAAACAACTACATCATACAAAGAAATGTATAGTGAAAAGCTATATCGGAATCATCATGTTCTTGGGAATCCTTATTTTTCCCGGTTGTCAAACAGTGCAAAAATCAGAACCTACAGCACCACCCAATATCATTTTTTTAATGGATGACCAACATCGATGGGATGCATTAGGTGTGGTTGATTCAAGTATGCACACCCCGGCCCTTGACAAACTGGCGAAGGAAGGTGTACGGTTTACTCAGGCTGTATGCCAGGCTCCCATGTGTGTTGCAAGCCGCAATTCAATGATGTTTGGCCTCTATCCAAACCAAGTAGGAATAGTTCGGAACCAACACGGTTTACAAGATTCTTTATTGCCTGCAAAAACCTTGATGCAACTCTTACAGGAAGCTGGATATGAAACTGCCGGATTTGGTAAAACTCATTGGGGAACCAGTTCGCAGCCTTTTATTCCATCAACCAGAGGATTTGAAACACGCTATATTGGTGAGTGCCGAGAACAAAATGCAGTGATGATGATTGATGCTGATCCTGCAAAGAAAGAGCGTTATAACGAAGAAGTAAAAGAATACGGCGGCGGCGAAGAAAGACCTATTGGCTACATTGGTAAAACAAGTGAGATTGACGAAGGAGATCATCGTGATGGTTGGGTATTTGACCAGTGCATTAAATACATCAATAAGAGAAATGATGAAAGACCACTCTTCTTATATCTCTCATTTCTTAAACCACATGCCGGACATAATGTTCCAGAAGGCTACGAAGACTTCTACGATTTAAAAAACACCCAATATGCACAACAACCTCCATGGGAAGAAGACCACTCGGAGCATGCCGAAGGTGTTAACCGACGTGATATGTATATCAATTTCTGGAAAGATGCCAATGAAGAACAGTGGAAAGAAATGACCATGCGTTACAAAGCTAACTGCTCTTGGATAGATCATATGTTTGAGAGAACGCTTGCTGCATTAGAAGACAAAAAAATACTGGATAATGCAATTATCATTTACGTATCGGACCATGGTGAGATGCTGGGTGAACGATTTTATCGATTTAATAAATATTGTTTATACGAATCAAGTGTTAGGGTACCATTTATTTTATCAGGAAATGCCTTGCCAGAAGAGTTGAAAGGCAAACTTGATGATAGAAATGTTGAACTGGTGGATGTACTTCCTACTTTACTTTCCACTGCTGGTATTGATCACCCTAAAAAGGCAATGGGCATTAATCTGCTCGACACTACCCAAAACAGGCAAGGAACCTTTTGCGCTTTGCATGAAAAGAAGAATCAGGCTTCTTTTATGTGGAGGAACAGCCCTTATAAATTAATTCTGGTAATGAATAGAAAAGCTAATATTTCCGATTATACCGAGGAAGATATTATATCAGGTGAATTTTACGATTTGGAGAATGATCCACAAGAATGGAATAATCTGTATGCGACTTCTGTTGGTAATCCGGTATTAAAAAAGATGAAAAATGAACTATTACATCAAATAAAGTCGCAGGAATAAAACTCCTTAAAATAAAATAAACCAATACTAATGCATCATAGCTGTTTTTGATGCTCAAAACCGATAGCAAAATTTAAAGGTCTTTGCACTATTTTCCATTTTTGCTTCTTTTTTGAAAAGTACTTTTACATTGAAATAATTGAGCAGTGCTCATAGAGAATATTGAAATAATACCATGAAAACAAACAAAGGAATTTTAATAGCATTAATAATCTCATTAACCTTTCTTCCGCTCATCTCAAGAGCTCAAAAAAAAGCTTCAAAAAAGAAGGCTGAAATAACTGACTCAAATACTCCGTTGCATTTGTTGCAACCCGATTATAATTTCAATTACCATGTACCAACCATCTCTGAGGTTGAAAATAAAATGGATGGTATTCTGCAATATCTTTCCAACTCAACGCCTGCAGCTATCGTAAATAAGCAGAGCGGTCAAACTATCACCGATTATTCACAAATTGATCGTAATTGCCAACTTCAAAAAGGCGATTTCAGACTTACTTCTTATGAGTGGGGAGTTACTTACGCTGGCATGCTTAACATGAACAAGGCAACCGAAAATCCACAATATCTTAAGTATGTAACTGATCGATTGGATTTCTTAGCTGAAACAGCTCCTCATTTCAAAGAAATTTTGGAAGAAACAGGAGAAATAGATCCGTTAATGAATAAGGTGGTTAATCCTCAAGCATTGGATGATGCCGGAGCCATGTGTGCCGCTGTTATCAAAACAGGTCGTCAAACAGGTAATTTAAAAAATTACCAATCGATGATTGATACTTATATCGATTATATCATGTATCATCAACAGCGTTTATACGATGGCACTTTTGCCCGCAATCGTCCGCAACATAATTCGGTTTGGACGGATGATATGTTTATGAGTATTCCTGCTTTATTACAAAAAGCACCATACGATACAGACCTTAGTTTCAATAATGAAGCTGCCAAACAACTGAAACAATTTATTGAAAGAATGTGGGTACCTGAAAAAGGTTTATTCCGTCATGGATGGGTGGAAGGACAAGACCCTCAACCAGATTTCTACTGGGCTCGTGCTAATGGCTGGGCTCTTTTATCCCTGTGTGAAGCACTAGATAAGCTTCCCCGAAGCAATCCTCAATACTCCAATGTACTAAAAATATATCAAGAGCATATCCAATCCATCGTTAGCCATCAATCAGCTAACGGATTATGGCATCAACTGCTAGATAAAGATGACAGCTACCTTGAAACCTCAGCAACAGCGATTTTTGTTTATGCCTTAGCCCATGGTATCAATAAAGGATGGATTAGTGGTACTCTTTACGGACCAGCAACCGTTTTAGGATGGAATGCCTTGAATGAAAAAATAACAAGTGATGGTAAAGTGGAAGGCACATGTGTCGGTACAGGCATGGGCTTCGATGCTGCTTTTTATTATCATCGTCCGGTAAGTGCAAATGCAGCACATGGCTACGGCCCAACTTTATTAGCCGGTGCTGAAATGATTACTCTACTTAAGAACTGGCATCCTAAAATGAATGACAGCGCTATTCATTTTTATAAAATCGCTCAGAACCACAACGAGGCTATATTCGATATTGAAAATCCATCACGTCCGCCCTATTTAAGAGCCGGAAGCACTCGTAAAGGTAAGAATCCAGTATTGTTCATTATTGGAGATTCTACTGTTAAAAACGGAAGTGGCAAAGGTGACAGAGGTCAATGGGGTTGGGGAAGTTTTTTCGACCGTTTTGTTGACACTACTAAATTATCAGTTGAAAATCACGCTCTTGGAGGTCGCAGTAGTAGATCATTTTTGATGGAAGGACTATGGCAACGTGTCCTGGAAGGCCTGCAACCTGGTGATTATTTGATTATTCAATTTGGCCATAACGATGGTGGACCTTTAAATACAGGTCGTGCAAGAGCTTCGTTACACAGTGCCGGCGAAGAATCAGAAACAGTAATTATGCAACGTACCGGTGGCCCTGAAACAGTATATTCATATGGGCACTACATGCGTACTTATATACGCCAGGCTAAAGCTCACGGTGTTAATGTAATTGCTTTATCACACACGCCTGGGAATACATGGACTGATGATAAAATGAATCGTTGCACAGATACTTTTGCAGCCTGGACCAAACAAGTAGCAGAAGAAGAAGGCATCTGTTACATCGACCATAACGACTTATGTGCTGATCAATACGAAGCCTTAGGTATCGAAACCACAAAACCCTATTTTAAAGATAGAGTTCACACATCTTATGACGGCGCTATCCTTCATGGTAAAACACTAGCCAAAGCTATTCTAGACCTTGATAAATGTGATCTAAAAAAATATATCAAAGCTAAAACTTTAGCCAGCGAAGGTAAAATAGCCCCCAAACCATTGTATCGCGATCCTATTTTTGATGGTGCTGCTGATTCAGAACTGGTTTGGAACGAAAAAGAACAAAAATGGTTTATGTTCTACACGAATCGTAGAGCTAATATGGAAAACCCAAACGGCGTTGATTGGGTACATGGAACCAAAATCAACATTGCCGAGTCGGCTGATAATGGAGCAACCTGGACTTTCAGAGGCGAAGCCAATATCAATTACGGTGTGAATGAATATACCTACTGGGCTCCTGATATTGTTGAAAGCAAAGGTACTTTCCATATGTATTTAACTATTGTTCCGGGTATTTTCTCCGATTGGCGTCATCCTCGTCACATTGTACACCTAACAAGTAAAAACTTATTGGATTGGGAATTCGAATCTAAAATAGAATTAACATCAGATAAAGTAATTGATGCCGGTGTTATTCAAAAGCCCGATGGAACATGGAGAATGTTCTACAATAACGAAAGAGATGGTAAAACCATTTATTATGCCGACAGCCCTGATTTATACAAATGGGAAGACAAAGGTAAAATTATAGCTGAACGCGGCGAAGGACCAAAAGTATTCCAATGGAAAGGCAAATATTTTATGGTAATTGATACCTGGAGAGGTTTGGCTATTCATTCATCAGATGACTTAACTAACTGGACTCGTCAGAAAGATCACATTCTTCAACAACCCGGTACCGGTAAAGATGATGGAGTACACGGCCAACACTGTGATGTAGTAGTTAGTAACGACAGAGCTTATATCTTCTATTTTACACATCCTGGAAGAGTAGGTGAAAAAGCAAAAGAAAATACTGTTGACACCCGACGCACTTCTATACAGGTTGGTGAACTGAAATATTTAAATGGGGAGTTAGTTTGCGATCGTAACAAACCTGTAAAAATCAACTTAGTTTATAACAAATAATCAGCATAACAGTCCAATAAAACCATTATGAAACCAAAATTTCTATTCATACTTCCTCTGATCGTATTGTTTTTAAGTTGTGAGCAAGAGAAAGATCAACCAGTTAGTCTGTTAATTGCAGGAGACTCAACAGCTCAATCCTACAACACCACTAAAACGCTTATGCGTGGATGGGCTCAAATGCTTCCACAATTTTTGGATAGTACCATAACTGTTAAAAACCATGCGAAAGCCGGTAGAAGTACTAAAAGTTTTATTGCAGAAGAACGATGGGCTAAAGTAATTGAAGAAACTCAACCAGGTGATTACGTAGTTATTCAGTTTGGGCACAACGATGCTTCTTCGCGTCCCGAGCGCCATGCATCATATCCTGAATATCGTCAGAATCTGGTTAATATGGTTAATGATGTAAAAGCCAAACAGGCCAACCCAATATTAGCCACTTCCATTGTGATGCGTACTTTTAAAGGCAAAGCTTTAGTTGATGACCGCTTATTAGGTTATCCTGTTATTACCCGCCAGGTTGCAGACTCATTAAATATTCCTTTACTCGATATTTACTCTCGAAGCCGTGATATGATTATTATGCTAGGTGATGAACCATCCAAAGAATTGTATATGTGGTTTGGACCTGGGTTGGATTCTATTCGTCCGGATGGATCTGAAGACGACACTCATTTAAGAGAAGCCGGAGCCACTGCTATTGCTAAGTTAGCAGCTGAAGAGATTAAGAAATTAAATTTAAATAATCTTTCTTCCCATGTTCTACTACCTTAAAAAATATAAGCTCTTTCTTGTAGCACTCATTCTTTCATTAAGTGCTTCTTGTCAGCCCGAGGTAAAGTGGCCTGAAGAATCTGTTACTACAAAACCCGGAGCCAGATGGTGGTGGTTAGGTAGTGCTGTGGATGAAGCTAATCTTACATATAACCTCGAAGAATATTCAAAAGCAGGCATTGGAGCATTGGAAATAACACCTATTTATGGTGTTCAGAACAATGATAAAAACAATATCGACTTCTTATCTGATCGATGGATGGAAGTATATAAGCACACTCAAACCGAAGCACAAAGGCTGAATATGCAGGTTGATATGAATACCGGTACAGGCTGGCCTTTTGGCGGTCCACAGGTAAAACCCGAAGATGCTGCAACTAAGCTTATCATTGAAGAATATCAACTTAAATCGGGTAAGAGATTGGATGAAGTAATTGCACCTGATGATAAAAGACAGACAGAGCATGCTAAGCTTATATGCGTGATGGCTTTTGGAGAAGATAACCAGCCCATAGATCTGACAGGTAATGTGGATAACGGTCAGCTCAACTGGAATGCTCCTAATGGCACTTGGCATATCATAGCATTATTTGAAGGGCATACTTTTCAACAGGTAAAAAGAGCTGCCCCGGGAGGTAAAGGTTTAGTTATTGATCACTTTTCAGAAACAGCCCTACCTAACTATCTGGAACGATTTGATGAATCTTTCAAAAAGAGTAATGCTCCGGCACCCGGCTTTTTCTTTACCGATTCTTATGAAGTCTATCAAGCCGACTGGACACCTGGGTTATTGAAGTCTTTTGAAGACAGGTATCAGTACCGATTGCAAGATTATCTTCCCTACTTTTTAAGTAAAGAAAGAAACGATACGGTAGCTCGTATCATTACTGATTATCGTGAATTGCTAGGTGAATTATTACTTACCAATTTTACTCAGAAATGGACTGAGTGGGCCCATAACATAGGAGCTCAGACAAGAAGTCAGGCACATGGATCACCCGGCAACCTGATTGATTTGTATGCTGCCGTGGATGTGCCCGAATGCGAGGGATTTGGTTTGTCTGATTTTCATATTAAAGGATTGAGGCATGACTCTTTAACTCGTCATAACGATTCTGATTTATCCATGCTGAAATATGCTTCCTCAGCAGCCCATATTTCAGGAAAACAATATACTTCATCCGAGACCTTCACATGGTTAACTGAGCATTTTAGAACCTCTTTATCGCAATGTAAACCCGATTTGGATTTAATGTTTGTATCAGGTGTCAACAGGGTTTATTTTCACGGAACAACATACAGCCCCAAGGAAGCTGAATGGCCCGGATGGAAATTCTATGCTTCTGTGGATATGAGTCCAACCAATCCTTTATGGGAAGATGCTGGTTCTTTTTTCAAATACATTTCCCGCACTCAGTCATTCCTGCAAATGGGACAACCCGATAACGACTTTTTGGTATACTTGCCCCTTTATGATATGTGGCATGAGCAAGACGGCCGTTTGCTAATGTTCGACATTCATAAAATGCAACAAAGAGCTCCTGAATTTATTCAGGTAGTACACGAAATTAATAAGGCCGGATACGATATGGATTATATCTCTGATGAGTTTATCAGAGGTACCAAAACAATCAATGGAGAGTTGGTTACATCTGTTAACTCGGCTTATAAAGCGTTGATTGTTCCTGCAGCCAAAATGATACCAGCCGATGTACTTCAGCACCTGATTCAATTAGCCAAAAATGGTGCTGAGATTATATTTATGGATCACTACCCTTTGGATGTCCCCGGTTTTCATCAGTTATCTGAAAGACGCGAGGCCCTCCAAGACAATTTAATGCAGCTTCCACAAAGTACCTTTAAAGAAAGTAAGAAGTATTCGTTTGGAGAAGGAGCTATCATTACAGGATCCAATTTTAAATCAACCTTAAGTAAGACCGGAGTACAAGCTGAAGAACTTAAAAAAGAACATGGCTTATCATACATCCGCCGAAGCAATAAAAATGGTCATCATTATTTTATTAGCGCATTAAAAGATTCAGATACCGATACCTGGATTAATCTGGCTGTACCATTTGAGTCAGCAGTCATCTTTGACCCACTAAGTGGTAAAATAGGTAAAGCTGCCACCCGGGATAATAATGGAACAAAACAGGTCCGTCTTCAAATGGCATCAGGTGAATCATTGATATTACAAACATTTGATAATAAATCTCCTTCCATTGAAAAATGGGCTTACGTGGATGAGTTAAAATCTCCATTTTTGCTGAAGAATAACTGGCAGCTATCTTTTACCCAAAGTATACCAGAAATAAAAGATACTTTTAATCTTCCAGCCCTTCAATCATGGACAATGTTACCTGATAAAAATGCATCAGTTAATATGGGAACTGCTAAATACACCACTACCTTCTCAACCAGGAAAGAAATGGCGGATGATTGGATTTTGGATTTAGGCGATGTACGTGAGACTGCTCGTATTTCAATTAACGGAATAGCCATTGACACATTATGGTGCGTACCATATAGTTTGCGGATTGGATCCTATTTAAAAGATGGACTTAACAAACTTGAAGTAGAAGTTACCAATTTACCCGCTAACCGCATTGCACAAATGGATAGAGATGGTGTCAAATGGAGGAAATTCAAAGAAATTAATTTAGTAGACATTAATTATTCAAGAAACCTATATGATAATTGGGAAGTTATGCCTTCGGGATTAAACAGCGAAGTGAAGTTGGTACCAGTTAACTTATCTAATTAGTCGAAAAGAAGCAGGAATATGAAAATAATATCAATCATACTATTACTAGTAAGTCTCAACAGCTTTGCACAGCAAAAAGAATCCATTCCTAATTATAAATGGATGAAAGAAGTGGGAGCAAAAACGTTCCCCAACAGCGAAAAGCTTTTTTTAGCGAATGATTATGGTGCCGTTGGTGATGCTGTGGAAATGAATACCGAAGCAATACAAAAGGCTATTAATGCTGCGGAAGATGCCGGTGGTGGTATAGTTTCATTTGAGCCAGGAATATACCTAACCGGATCAATATTTATTGGAGATAATGTTAATTTTCATATTCCCAAAGGAACCATGTTATTGGGTAGCCAGGAACTGAAAGACTATAAATTGATTGACACACGTGTTGCCGGACTTGAGATGGAATGGCCTGCTGCCTTAGTTAATATCATTGGTAAAAACAACGCAGCTATAACAGGTGTGGGCACTATTCATGGAAAAGGCAAAGTGTTTTGGGATAAATACTGGAAAATGCGCAAAGAATACGAACCCAAAGGATTGCGTTGGATTGTTGATTATGACTGCAAACGTCCAAGAGGAATTCTTGTTTCTGACAGCAAAGACATAACCATCGACGGCATTGTGTTATACCAATCAGGTTTTTGGAGTCTGCACATTTTGTATTCAAGTCATGTAACGGTAAATGACATGGTTATTAGCAATAATATTGAAGGTCATGGACCAAGCACCGATGGGATAGATATTGACTCTTCAGATTTCATATTGGTTCAGAATAGTACGATTAATTGTAACGATGATAATTTCTGCTTAAAGGCGGGTCGTGATGCCGATGGACTGCGAGTTAATCGACCTTGCGAATACATTGTTATCAGGGACTGTTATGCCGGCATTGGTGCAGGATTATTCACATGCGGTAGCGAAACATCAGGTAGTATTCGAAACGTAGTGGCTTATAATCTTACTGCCGAAAATACTACTTATGGATTACGTTTTAAGAGTGCTACCAACCGTGGAGGAACCGTTGAAGATATCCACCTTTCTAATATTACAATGAAAAGTGTTAGGTTTCCATTATCAGTTGATTTAAATTGGAATCCTTCATACAGCTACTCTACTCTTCCTGAAGGATATAATGCCGACGAAGTACCGGTACACTGGAATAAAATGTTAGAACCTGTTGATCCTAAAGATGGTCTTCCTAAATTTAAGAATATTACATTTTCAGATTTAACCGCTGAAGGAGCTGAAGTTTGTATTCGTGTTGGCGGAATCAAAAAAAGTACCATTGATAACTTTATCTTTGAGAATGTATCCATTTCAGGTGAAAAATCAGGATTCATTAAACACGCCAAAAATTGGGAGACCAATACATTAACAATTAATGCTTTAGACGACCCTCAATTGGAGAATAATAAAAAAGTAAAAATAGAATACGTTAATCTTGTTAATCAAGCAACAACAAAATAATATAAAATGAAACGCAACCTACTAATAATCTGCACTATATTTCTACTCCCTCTAGTTGCTTTCGGTCAGCAAACCGAACAGCTTTATCTTTCGGGGAAAGGATTAGGCAACACTGTAACATGGGATTTTTACTGCTCCGATGGTATCAATAGTGGAAAATGGGGAAAAATAGAAGTTCCTTCTCAATGGGAAATCCAAGGCTATGGAGAATACACATATGGTCGCTGGTACAAAAAAAATGAGGAAGTATCAAAAGAGACAGGTACTTACAGACACTCATTTAAGATGCCTAAATCATGGAGTAATAAACAGGTTTCAATTGTTTTTGAAGGCGCCATGACTGACACTGAAGTGTTTATAAATGGCCATAAAGCCGGTAAAACACATCAAGGTGGCTTTTATCGTTTTTCATACGATATAACCGATAAACTAATTGTTGGAAAGAAAAACAAGCTGGAGGTAATTGTTCATAAACACTCAGAAAACAGAAGTATAAATCGTGCCGAAAGAATGGCTGACTGGTGGTTGTTTGGTGGAATTTATCGCCCGGTTTATCTGGAAGCTAAACCTTTGGAAGCAATCTCACATGTGGCAGTGGATGCCAAAGCTGATGGCACATTAAATGCTGAAGTGGAACTTTCAAAAGAACTAACCGATGCTAAATTAGTAGCTTCTATCACTCCATTAACAGGAAGTGGGTCATTCAAAGAAGTTAGCCTTCCATTAAAAGATAATCAGCTAAAACAAACCATCCACACACAGTGGGATGGAGTAAAAAACTGGAATCCTGAGGATCCGAACTTATATGTTTTAGACCTAAAATTGGTTGACAAGGAAAATAAAACACTGCATACCTGGAATTCACGTATTGGTTTTCGTACCGTTGAGTTTCGCGTTAAAGATGGTTTCTATGTAAACGACACCAGAATTGTGATGAAGGGTATCAATCGTCACTCTTTCCATCCTGATGGAGGACGAACTACTAACCGCGAAATAAGCAAGCAGGATGTGTTATTGATGAAAGAAATGAACATTAATGCGGTTCGTTTTCACTATCCACCGGATTCGCATTTCCTTGAAATGTGCGATTCTATTGGATTATTCGTAATTGATGAACTAGGTGGCTGGCAAAACGGTTACGACTCAAAAGTTGGTCCTGGAATACAAAAAGAGATGGTGACCCGCGATGTGAATCATCCTAGTATTGTGATTTGGAGTAATGGTAACGAAGGGGGATGGAATTATGAGTTAGATGCTCATTTTGCTGATTACGATCCTCAAAACAGACACGTAATTCACCCTTGGGCTGATTTTAACGATGTTGATGCTCACCACTACCCTGCATACCTTACTGGTGTAGCTCGTTTTACAAATGGCTATAAAGTGTTTATGCCTACTGAATTTATGCATGGCATGTACGACCAAGGGCACGGTGCCGGCTTGGAAGATTTCTGGTTAAACTGGACTTCTCACCCATTGTTTGCAGGTGCTTTTATGTGGGCTTTCTGCGATAACGCTGTAGTTCGTTCCGATAGAGATGGAAAACTCGACTCTGATGATTTCCGTGCTCCGGATGGTATTGTAGGCCCCTATCGCGAAAAAGAAGGAAGTGTATTTACCGTTCGTGAAGTTTGGGCTCCAATCCAGTTCAAGCAATTGTTTATCACTCCATCATTTAAAGGTGATTTCACTGTTTCGAACACTTATTTATATACTAACCTGAAAGATTGTAAGGCTGAGTATAGACTATACAAAATAGATTCTCCTTTGAAAGGAGCAAACCAAACAACCATCAGTGAAGGTACGGTTAAGTTTCCTGCTCTTAATCCGGGCGAAACCGGGAAGGCTAAAATAGATATACCAGACAATTTCTTTACTGCAGATGTACTGGAAATTGAAGCTTTTGATAAACATGGTAAATCTATATGTACTTGGACGTGGCCTGTAAAATATGCACACGAATACTTTGCTAATCAAGCTTCTTCAAAGAAACCCTCAAACGCTGTAAACATAACGGAACAAACAGGTAAAACCACCTTATCGGCAAATGGAGTAAGAGTAACTTTTAACAACGAAAATGGGCAACTGGAGGAAGTTAAAAATGATGCCGGCATCATTCCATTTAACAATGGTCCTGTAGCTGTGGGTATGAAAATTCAATTCAAAGAATGTTATACTCGTCAAGAAGACAATTCTGCCATGTTTGTAGCCAAATACCTGGGAGCCATCGACTCAATTGTTTGGTCAATGGATTCTGAAGGCTTACTAAATATGAATGCGGTAATGTTGAATAGAACTCGTGGTGGAGAAGGATTTGATGATGCCTTTACAGATGATGAGATACGTAACTTTGGCTTATCATTCTCCTACCCTGAAGAAAAAGCAAAAGGGATGCAGTGGTTTGGTCGTGGACCATATCGGGTATGGAAAAACCGCATCAAAGGAACCAATTACAACCTTTGGCAAAAAGATTATAACAACACCATTACAGGAGAAAGTGATTATGGTTTGACATATCCTGAGTTTAAAGGATACCATGCGAACCTATACTGGGCTACTATTCAATCAGATGATGCTCCGTTTACGGTTTATGCCGAAACCGATGGTGTATTTATGAGAGTATTTACTCCGGAAGAACCTAAAGGTAGACAGAGAAGAACGATGCCACATTTTCCTGAAGGTGATATTTCATTTTTGTATGATATACCAGCAATTCAATCCTTTAAACCCATTGCCCATCAGGGACCTCATAGCCAACCGGGTAATATCCGAATTAAAGTTGGAGATGAAGGAATACGAATGATACTGGATTTTGATTTTAGGAATTAAATTAGTTTTAGTTAAAAATTAAAAAGGATGATGGCAACGGCTTTCATCCTTTTTTTATGAACGATATTACAATGCTGCCATTGATTTTTTTATTTATAAATAGATGCCACATCTTTTCGCCTTCAACCTTAATTAACACTAGATAAGATTCTTCAACACTATTGTGGCACACTACTTGCATTATACCTATCAGTAGATTTTTTTCAAGATTTGGGTTTAGGTTAATAAAAAAGGATGATGGCAACGGCTATCATCCTTTTTTGATTTCATCTTTATAGTATCTCAATACTAATCTTGTTATTCGACAGGTATCTCATAAAAATTGGGATATTGAGCTGGAATAATAGCAATCTGATCTAACACTATACCGGTTTGATTTACTTTTACTATTAATTGATGTTTCCCTTTTTCATTAATTGTAATCTGATGTTTTATCACTTGTGCGTTTCGTAATACATTTTCTTTCCAATCACGACTTCTTCCCCTTGTATTCAAATCATAAACCACAGCCTCTTCATCATCTGCCTGCACACTTAATTGATGATCGAAATTATTAGCATGAGTTGGTAAGCACCTAATTTCTACGATGTAATCACCGGGTTCTTGTACTTTAAAATCGTATGTTAACGATGGCCACTCATCATTAAAAGTTACATTTTTTAGTGGAAATAATGTTACAGCCTTGCCACTATACCCCAAACCATTAACCTCTTGCCAGCTATATTCATCATCGACAAGCACATTATTGAAGTCAGCAGCCTGCAAAAATATTGGCTCTTCACCTTTATATTCCTCTACCGAATCCACAACGGCCAATTCTTCAGATATTTTAGGCATATGAAATACAGGTAAATTACGAGGTGCTGCATTCATCATATTTTTCCACTTTCCATTAGCCAATGTATTATAATGCATGGTTAATTCCTGTATCTGATCATAAGCCCTTTCAGACTTATTCTTATACAATGATTTTTGATTGGCTGATGTGGCTTCCTCGGCCAATTGAGCAAATAAAAACTTACGATTCATCCACGAAGTACTCTTTACCGGATATTCAACCAACTGAAAGAATGCATCTTTCTTCTCTTCCGATATCTTGGATTTTACTTCATCAATAATCTCCGTCAAAGTTGCGTAGCATTCAATTCTACGCATCAACTCATTGTTGTTAGCCGTTGATGAGAAATCTGACAGATGAGTAGGCGTTGTGGGCTCTGTCTGGCTCCAGCCCATAAACTCAGGACGACGCAAGAAAGCCAACCGGTAATATTCCTCTAATACTCCAGCAATTTTTTGGCCATTTTTATTACCAAATTCACGTTCACAATATGCCTTTAAATGGTTATGAATGGTACTTTCTGTAACACTGTTAATATCCCATGCCATGTCTAAAAACAACTCCATGTTATATTCATTAGGTTTGATATCTCCCACATTTACAATCCACATATCACGCGCACCATTTTGATAAGCCCTATTCATCTCAAACCATATTAAACCAGGCTGTGTGCTGCTTAACCACAAATAATCATGTGGACGTCCCCAATAACTGATATGATAATAAACACCTGCTCCTCCAGCTCTTTTCTGCTCTTCCTCATTACTTAATCGACGTATATATCCGTAGTTATCGTCGCACCACATAAGAGTAACATCATCCGGCACATGTAAACCTCTGTTATATAAATCTAACACCTCTTTATAAGGCACTAATACTTGCGGAATCTCTTCTGTTGTTTTTCCCAATGTAGTGCTGATTAGTTCACGCTGATCATCAAATATGGTACCCATTATTGACACCATATCTTCTATACTTTTAGCACCTTCCATTTTTGAATCATGTATTCCACGCATTCCAATGGTTAAAATACTCTCGTTATTGGCATCTTTTATTTCATTAATTCGCTCCTGCCAATATTGCTTAACATTTTCTCTATTGGCAAAGTAGTTAAACTGCCCTCTCTCCTCTTTATTCCACTCTCTTACATTATTGCGCAACATTGGTTCTGCATGACTTGAACCTAATATAATGTGGTACTTAGCTGCCATTTCCTTATTTCCTTCAACCGAGAAAAAAGCTTGCGTACAATGGTGCATGGCAGGCCAAATGGTATTGGCTTTCAATCGCAATAACAGCTGAAATATTTTTTCGTATGTTTTTGGACCTATATCTCCTGTTTCTGGCTCAAAAGTCTTTGCGGCCCATGGTTGTAGTCCCCAATCTTCGTCATTTAAAAATATCCCTCTAAACTTAACAGATGGTGATGAAACGATACCTTCTTCTGGAATTTCCACTCTTATTTCCTTACTTTTTGATGGGGTTACATCCGCCCACCATTGCCAGGGTGATACACCCATTTTCTCGGCTAAATCAAAAACTCCGTATACAGTCCCCCTAATATCGCTACCTATAATATACAAAGCATTTTTCTTCTTAAATATATTATAGGTTTCCCACTCTCCGTTATCTGACTCGCTACCAGATAATTCTTCTTCTCCAATTTTAGAGTCCTTCTGACCAATATAAATTACAGGTTTATTATTCGATATTGTATTCACTTTAGTCTGAACTATAGGTCTAACTCCCAGAATAGATTCAACATCATCAGCCAAACTATTTGCCGCCCAATGGATTAATTCATCTTCCTCTTCATTAATAACAATGACAGGAACCTCATCTTCTGCTGAGAGTATAAAATCGGATTGATAAGTACCTGAGCAAGCATAAAGACTAAACATACTCATCAAAGAGATGATCCATAAAAAGCATTTAAAGTTCATTGGTAATTTATTTTTTGGATGATTTCATTTCATTTGCTTTAGCAGTCTTCAGATCCTCAATTCCGAACTTTGAAGGAGCGCATCCAAACTGTGCCTTAAAACATTTACTAAAATAAAACGGATCTTCGATACCCACTTGCCATGACACCTCTGAAACGGTGTGTTTACGTTCAACCAGTAGTTCAGCGGCTTTTTTCATTCGCTTTATCTTAATTAACTCATTTGGCGAATAGCCTGTTAGACCCTTCACTTTTTTATAGAAGATAGTTCGCGAAAGACCTGCCAACTCAGTAAACTCAGTTACAGTAAAGTTAGCATCTGCCAAGTGCTGATCTACAATATCATTAATTAAGGTGTAGAATTCTTTATCTTTCTTTTCTTCACTAAGTGCTCCAATCTTCACATCAATATCTACAGAGAAACGTTTTTTCAACTTCTCTCTTTGATCAATCAAACCATAAATTCTTGACAACAAGTATTTAAGGCTAAATGGTTTCATAATATAGGCATCTGCTCCACTCTCACTCCCTTGTAATTTAATGGTATCAGACGACATGGCAGTAAGCAGAATGATAGGAATATGACTGGTTTCGAAATTCTCCTTTAATCTGCGGGTTACTTCCAATCCGTCCATCTCTGGCATTTTAACATCACAAATAATTAATGCTGGATTGATAGCAATTGCCTTTTCAAGGCCATCTTTTCCGTCAACGGCCAATTCAATATTAAAGTGATGCTTTAATTCCTCACTCAGGTACTCCCTTATATCGTAGTTATCATCAATAATTAGCAACTTTGAATTTGAAGGACTTGAAGGACGTTTGATATCTGATTCTACTTTTTGTTCTAATATTTTATCTGAGTTTTCAACTGTTGGCTTTGAATTCACATAGCGAACATCTTTATATAATTCTTCATTGGTTGGCAACTCAACCTTAAAAACAGAACCTCCACCTTCGTTGGGTTCATAACTTACTTTCCCCTGATGAGCTTCAACAAATTCCTTTACTAATTCTAAGCCTACACCCGTACCTTCAGCCGAAAAATTAACCTGCTTAAAACGACTAAAGAGCATATCTTTTTTCTCATTTGGAATTCCAATTCCAGTATCGGATACAGAAATAACACACTTGTTTTCATTCTCATTTTTTTTCAAACTAAACACAATGTGTCCATTGGCAGGCGTAAATTTAAAAGCATTTGATAGTAGGTTAAACAATATCTTTTCGAGCTTATTACGGTCTACATAGAAATACCACTTATCATCCAATCCTTCAAATTGATAATCTATTTCTTTTTGAAAGGCAATCTCCTTAAACTCATAATACACATTCAGTGCATATTCATTTATTTCTGTTTTTTCCAGGTTTAAGGTCAGGATGTTATTCTGTAACTTTCTAAATTCCAACAACTGATCAATCAAACGAGACATGTGTTGAGTATTTCTATTCAGCAAACCAAGGTGCCGCATAACAACTGGGGATAAGTCTTTCTGATCGTTAATACTTTCTAAAGCCCCTTTTATTAAAGTCAGAGGAGTTCTAAATTCATGCGAAACGTTGGTGAAGAAGCGTAACTTATAATCTGTCAGTTGCTTTTCCATCTTAACCGCCGAGTTCAGTTTATTAATGCGAAAAAGGAAACGTACAAAAATCAAACCCAACAAAGCAATTACAGTTACATATATAATAATAGCATATATCGATCTCCAAAAAGTAGGCAATACTGTAATTTGGCAGGTAGTTACCTCATTATTCCAGATTCCATCCGCATTAGCACCTTTTACCTTAAAAGTGTACTTACCAGCTGGCATATTCTTATAAGTTGCCCAATTATTACTGTTAGGCTTACTCCAAAATTGATCGTATGGCTCCAACTTATAAGAGTACTTATTCCGTTTCGGATCTGTCAAATCTAAACAAGCAAAATATAGCGAGAAGGTTCTCTGTTCACTCGTTAAAATTACTTCATCAGCATTACTAATCGACTCCTTTAAAGGAGATTTATTTTGCTTTTTTTCAATACGTTGATCAAACACAAATAAATCAGTTAACTGTACTTGAGGAACATCTTTGTTATCACTATCTAGTTCACCGGGAGCAAATACTAATAGACCATCCAAAGTACCCCACAATAAATCTCCATTATTATTTCGCAAACAAGCATTCTCACCATAAAAATTACCGTACGAACTATTGGAGAAATAATACGTGAGAAATGTCTTGGTTTCCTGATCAAACTGCGCCAAACCATTTTCCGTACCTACCCAAATCACACCATCTTCACTTTCCAGAATAGATGTAACAATATCGGAAGGCAAGCCCTCTTTTTTAGTGTATTTGATAAATGCTCCTTGCCTGTCGGGACTATAACGGTCGAACAAATTAAGACCACCACCCGCAGTACCAACCCATAACTGTCCCGAACTATCCTCATAAATTGTTTTGATATCGTTACAGTTTAAGCCAACCGGATGTCCGGTATTGTATGAATATATAGTATAAGCATTAGGATTGATAATTATTTCATCATAGGTAAAGCTTATTAAACCATCGTAGCTACCGGCCCAGATCTTGCCTTCTTTATCTTGAATCAGACAACGCACATAGCTTACATTACCTTTTCCACTAAGGAAATTCTTAAATTTAATTCTTCCATTTGCCTCTTCTACAAGGTCAATACCTCCACCAAATGAAGCAATCCAAATTCTTTTTTCGGAATCCTGAATGATATCAAAGATTGAGTTGTGACTGATGCTTGCGTCATCTGTTTCATTAGCGGTAAAATGGCGATAATGCTTAAATGTTTTTTTATCAATTACATAAATTCCATTTCCTTTTGTTCCAACCCAAATCCGACCTTTGTCATCTTCACAAACGGTATATGGGTTAATGTTCTTTTCAACAACTCGCTTAAAATTCATCTGGCTATCATACAGGTATAAACTACCATTTTTGGTTCCAAGCCATATATTAGAATCCGAATCCTGATAGATGATCCTAACATTATTTTTGGTCCCTATAGATCCTGATTTTTCCGGTCTGATGTATTCGGTATGATATTTTTTCTTAACTACTTTTATAACACCGGCATACTCACTACCGATCCATATATTACCATACTGATCATCAACAATAGACAATAAGTAATCCGATGCAGGACTATTCTCTAACGGATCATACGAATAATTGCGAAGTTGGTCATTTTCTACATCATATCTATACAATCCATTCCCATAGGTCGTTATCCAATAAATACCCTCGGCATCTATTAAAATATTAAAACGACCATCGTCAATCACATTAGCTACTTCAGGTTTTATCAGCTGAAACTGTTTGACTTCATCTTTTAATGAGTTATAATAGAATACTCTACCTGAATAATCATACACCCACAGACCATCTCGCTCATCAACAACAAATTGAGGTGCTCCCTTAAAACCTTGTTTCAGATTAAAAGCATTTTTTAAATAGGCACCCGATTCAATATCTACCTTATATAGCTCTTCATTAAGAGTGGAAACAACAAGATATTGTTTGTTCATTCTCTTCAAATCAAGAAATGTATCATCAACCGGGCTTCTAAACGGTGCTAAAAAAGATTTTCTGGTAGTACTATAGCGATAGATTGTTCCGCTAGAAGTTAAAAAATAGACGATTCCATTATCCTCAATAGCTTGACCGAAAATACCATTGGTATCGTTTTTAAAGAACTGTTCAATTTGGCCTTTAGAATCTATTTTATTTATGTCTGTTTCAGTTCCTATCCATATGTTTGAAGAGGAATCTTCAAACAGAAAGTATACATTCTCATTCGTAAATGGCTCTTCAGTATATGAGGAATGAAAGACTACTTCAGGAATATTCTTCTCTCCTAATATTAACTTCACACAACCTTTACCTCCCCATAGCCAAACGGCACCATCAGAAGTTTGCTTAAAGTGAGTATAGGGTAAAGGTATATTTCGGTCTTCGTATGAGAACTCAATAAATGTTTCATCATTGGGGTTATAACAACTAAACGAGTTCGCATAGGTTAAAATCCAAATGAAGCCATTATCATCTTCAAATATTCCTTTTACTCTTTGATCAGGAATATTATTGGCAACATTGGCATCAGGTTTATGGGTTATAAATCTATTTCCGTCATATCTGACCAAACCATCAAGTGTTCCAACCCATAAAAAGCCTTTATTATCCACCAAAATACTTCTCACCGTATTTTGAGATAAACCTTCTTTTGTACTAATCTGACTAAATGTAATTGTTTTTTGAGCACACAATGCCGATCCCCAAAAAATATAGAATATAAAAAAAGCTAAACCGAACCGTTCCCTTTTCACCATTTTATTCATAGTAAATGCAAATTTGGACATAAAATGAGCTTCCAAATATTACGAAAAAATAAAAGTATATAATATAATAAACATGCCGAAGAATATGTCATTTTTTTCAGTTCTTTGTATAATAATCCATGAATAAAAGTGCATGTAAAAGTACCTTGCACTTTAAATTTTATAATCTATAACAAACATGTTAAAGAAGAATTTAATAAAACTAAGCGTCATTCTTTTTATCTTTATGACTGGTTGCGCCAGCAATTCAAAAGATGTTTACCTTTTCTCCTATTTTGTTGGTAACGGTCAAGATGGCCTGCATCTTACCTATAGTTATGATGGACATCAATGGGAAACAATAAATAACGGCCAATCACTTCTAAAACCAATGGTTGGTAAGGATCGTTTGATGCGCGACCCAAGTATTGCGCAAGGTAAAGATGGTGTATTTCATATGGTTTGGACAACCGGTTGGTGGGATCAGGGTATTGGTTACGCCTCTTCAACAGACTTAATTAATTGGTCGGAACAGCAGAATATTCCTGTTATGGAGCATTTGGAAAGCACCCGAAATAGTTGGGCACCTGAGGTATTCTATGATGAAGCAGATGATTTATTCTATATTATTTGGGCTTCTACTGTTCCGGAGTTGTATCCTGAAATTGAAACATCGGCCAATGAAAAAGGATTAAATCACAGACAATATTATACAACTACTAAAGATTTCAAAACTTTTGCTCCAACGGAATTATTCTTCGATCCGGGTTTTAGTGTGATTGATGCTGCTATCTTAAAAACGGATTCGGATTACCTGATGGTTGTTAAAAACGAAATGTCTGTTCCGGTTGAAAAGAATTTGCGCATAACCAGAACGAAAGATTTAAAAGAAGGATTCCCAACTGAGGTATCAGAAAGCATATCAGGAAAATCGTGGGTTGAAGGTCCTACTCCATTACAAATTGGAGAGTATATGTACATCTATTTCGATAAATATCGAGAAAAGAAATACGGTGCTTTACGTTCAAAAGATGGACAGAACTGGGAAGATATTTCCGAGATGATCAATCTACCCAGAGGTATTCGTCACGGAACGGCCTTTAAAGTATCGGAAGACATTTTAAATAAACTCCTTGTATTAACTGAAGAATCACAGTAACCACAATAAAAAAAGACTTGCCCGGCCGGGCAAGTCTTTTTTCTCCTTAATCCATCTGTCTCCCTTACTTATTTTTGCATTGGAAAACTTTGTTCTCCAATCCATATTGTAGATGTGGTGTAATTTAATTCAATACCTGGCAATCCTTCAATAACTACTGCCATCTTCCCCTCTGTAATTTCTCTTGTTAAAACTTTAAAATAAAGAGGTTCGGTAATAGAAAGTGCATATTCAACACCTTTTGAGCTAACTCCTTTTTGTGTGCCGTCCAGCGCATATTCATCATCCCAAATATTAAAAGGAGTATCTGCTCCCTCTTTCCAGGTACGTGTTGAGTTTTGTTGATATTCAATTACAGCTCCGTCTTTTGTTACCTTGCCATCTGATATTACAACATTAAACTGTAGGCCTTCTCCCTCTGCATTTCCATTATTAGTTGCAATATGTGTACCTTCTACCTTATAGCCATTTTGGTAATAATCTTCAAAAGTAGTAGTATGTACGCTTCCCTCAGTGCGATACCAATTAGTTGATTCAATATGTAATTTACCTGATCGTAATACTCCATCCAAGCCAGTGATACCACCTCCAAAATCAACGGTTATATATTTTGGCCATTCATTAACACCATCGGTTTCGACAGTAATGACAGGCCCTTGTAAATTGGCTTTTAATTCTGCTGTCTCTTGCACTTCTGCACTTAAAACTGCTTCATCACAACTATTAGATGCATTTTGAAATTGCTTACTAACAATTGCATATTCTTGTAAAGCTTCTATTCCGTCATCCACCGAATTAAATTGTTCAATCTTCTCCTCAAGTTCGCAACTATTCAGCCCCCATAATGACAATACAGTAATAATCCCCAATACACTCTTTTTCATTTTACTAATAGTTTGTTGTTTTCCTGATCAGAATACGAGAAAAGAAGAAAATAGTTTTGATTAAATAAAAAAAGACTGTCTTATACAAACAGTCTTTTTTCATACACCCTTTTATAATACCTTAATTTATTCGTCATTAAGTTTTTTTTGAATCATATAAAAAAGCACTAAAGCTAATCCTCCAAATAACAATACCATAGAAAAATACGAAGCTGCATCATTCATCATTGTATAATTCTGTAGTACAGATCCCATCAATACTCCAATTGCTAATCCAACCATAAAAATGCCATATTTCAGACTTAAATAATGTTTGGGTTTACTATTCAACTGTTCAAAAATTGAAGCATCTTTTCCTGCAGCTATTAAAGCAGTGCGTTCTATTCTGCGCGTTCTGAAATATGCCAGTGCAATAATTATTGCAGGAATACCGCCGAAAATAAAGATAATTGCTAATGGTCCTTCCATGATTAAATATTTTAAGTTTTACATTTTTTTATTTGTTTACTCTCCCGGAGCGCTCATTCGTATGACGCCAGCTAAAAATAACCGGTTACAAAAAATATTCGTTTTTTTATCTTTTACCATTCCAATATCTCCTATTCCACTAAATACCTTGACCTTACTAATAAATCCAAATAACTTGCATTATAGGTGTAACCATTTTTTAATTCAAGGCGTCCTATTTTTTGAATGAGCAACAATAACGACATAGAGCTTATAAAAAACATCAAGAAAGGTGATGTAGCTGCCTTTGCACAGATTATTGATAAATACCAACATATGGCATTTACACTGGCAAAGGGAATTGTTAAAAATCAGGAAGAAGCTGAAGAAGTTACTCAGGATGCTTTTGTTAAGGCATATAAATCATTAAATAAATATAAAGGGGAAGCTTCTTTTTCAACCTGGCTCTATCGGATTGTTTATAATACTGCTATTTCAAAATTGCGTGGCAGAAAACCCGCCACCAAAGATTTGGATAGCAAAGAAGCTGTTCAATTCGAAGCTGACTATGCAGAAAACAATATGCATAGGCTGGAGTTACAGGAGCGTAAGAAGGTATTAAAACAAGCACTAAATAAGTTAAAAGAAGATGATGCTTTTATTTTAATTCTATACTATTATAAAGAACAAAGTGTTGAAGAAATTAGCAAAGCAACAGGCTTATCTGTTTCTAACATTAAAGTGAAGTTGCACAGAGGTAGAAAACAAATGCAGAACGAATTAAATACTTTGTTGAGAGGAGAATTAAACTCAATTTTATAAATTTGAGATGATGAATAGGAAGATAAATAACGATGAAGATAAGCTGATACGGGATCTGTTTAAGGATTTCACTCCTGAGGAAGCTCCAGCCTCCATCAAGCAAAACGCGATGAATCGGGTTTTACATGATTGGGTTGAAAAGCCTCAAACCTATCAGCCAATTATAAATAAGCAAAACAGATGGTGGGTTATTATTGCTGCCATGGCTGTTTTGGCCATTACCTTTTTAGCTGACGCTACTGTTATTCAACAATACTTAGGCGAATTTGGAATTAACACTAAAACACTTGACATTAGCTCTTTAAACAAAAGCTTTAAGCAGGTATTTACTATTTTCGCTCAAATACCATCAATGGTTTATTTCGTGGCAATTGGAATAGTATTTCTTTTAGGTTTAGATAAAATTCTAAATCGCCTGGCCAACTTGTAAATTAAAAAAGTAAACATAGAAAAGCGAATCTTATGGGGTTCGCTTTTTTATTATCTACCAATTGACACCCCATTGACTTTAATTATTTTTGCCATATGCAAAATATAGAACCATACAATCGCTGGGAAAATATATATAAGGCAAACGAAGATGTTAATTCACCATTCTACGGTCAGGTATTTGATGAGTATTTATGCAGAAATACTATTTACGATCATTACATCCACCCCAAATGGGATGAGTTTGGTTCTTCCACCTTATACCTTAAAATATTATATATCAATTATGAACTAAATTGTTGTATTATTGAATTAATGGGCGAATGGAACGATTGCCTGTACAACGACATCATGCACCTCAAACGTAATATTATTGAACATCTGGAAGATAATGGAATTCAAAAATTTGTACTCATTGGAGAAAACATCCTGAACTTTCATTACTCTGACGACTCCTACTACGAAGATTGGTTCAATGACATTGAAGATGGCTGGATTATGGCGGTTAATTTTAGAGAACATGTAATGGCCGAATTCGATAAAATCAACCTAAACTACTATATGCTATACGGCGGTCAGTTATCAGCTGTCAAATGGCGAACACTATCTCCTCTTAAGCTATTTGAAGCCCTCGATAACTATGCCGGTAGAATCTTAAACCCATAATGATGGGGCCAAGTCTAACAACTGCTTATAAATATCAACTTTTTATTTTATATTGTTACAGCTGAACAATAAAACCACAAACACAGCCCAATGCTAAGAAAAATACGAAACTTAAGCATACGATTTAAGATAGCACTTTTGCTAAATATTTTTGCTATCTCAATAATAGCATTGGTTTCTGTAGTTTTAGCTCAGCAGTTTAAAAATGCATTGCAGGAACGTATTTTATTGCAGCTTTCTTCCATCAGACATTTAAAAACCATTCAAATAGAACGAATATTAAATAGTCATATCCTGGAAATTCAAACCATGCATTCACATATCGATAACAGCGATTATTTGGATGCTTTGGCAGCTGACCGTTTTATACATATCGATTCCATCATCATCAATAATGAACTGGCAGAGAAAATGACTCTCATAAACGATTCCATCATTATTGAAGATATTAGTGCAAAGGTTAATGATGGGAAAATACATCTTGCCTATCATCTTGCACAGCAAAATCTTATTTATACATATTATTCTACTCCTCAATCTATACAGAATGTTCTATTTGAACGCACCGGAATGGGTGAAACAGGTGAAACTTACATTGTGGGTAATGATGGTTTCATGCGAAGCCAATCTCGTTTTTGGATAGACTCTATTCCAACAAAAATTGAAAGCCGAACCGAAGCTTTTATCACTGCTCAATCAAATGGTGAAGGTGTCACCAGACATTTAGATTACAGAAACAAAGAAGTGTTCAGTTCCTTTTCTCCATTTCATTTTCATGGATTAAAATGGATTGTCCTATCCGAAATTGATGTAAACGAAGCTCTTATGCCGCTAAAGGAAATGGAAAGGCGTATCTATTTTATCTCGGCGCTTATTGCCATAGGCATATTTATTTTATCCGGCATAATTGCATGGTTCATAGTTAATCCGGTACTAAAAATAAAAAGAGCTATTACCAGCATATCAAAAGGAGAAAAAACAACTATTCCGGTTTACCAGGCAAAAGATGAAATTGGTAGTTTATTCACAACGCTTGAATCATTAATAAACAACACCGAAGAAATAATTGATTTTGCTAATCACATTGCAAATGGCCAATTCAATAAAAACATGGTAATGCGCAGTGCTGATGATCGATTGGTTAGTAGTTTAAACAACATGAAAAACCAGCTGATTGAGATTCAAGAGCGTGAACGACAAGTGCAAAATAAAAGTCAGCGATTATTAATGGCCGGCGAAGAAAAAGAACGAGGTCGTTTAAGTAAGGAGCTTCACGACAGCATTGGACCTTTACTTACGAACCTTAAGCTTTTGATTTCACAAACCGATATTAATAATAAAATAGTTGAGGAACGGGTACAAAACATTATTGAAGAAGTGCGTAAAATATCTGTAAATCTAATGCCATCCGTATTAAAAGATTTCGGACTGATAGCCGCTACACAAAGTTTTATTGACCAACTTCCCAGTACCAACCAATGTCAAATCATCTTTATGTCCGATAAAGAAGATGAATCGAATATACCATTAGAATTATCACTTAATGCCTTTCGTATTATTCAGGAATCGATAAACAATGCTTTCAAACACGCACATGCCACTGAAATAAAATTATCAATAACCGAATTTGTTAACCAGGTTAATATATATATTGCAGATAATGGTATTGGATTTGACATGAATAAGGTTACCCTGGGTAACGGGCTGATGAATATAAAAGAACGTGTTCATATGTTTAAAGGTCATCTAGATATATCATCTGATAAAAGAGGTACAACTATTGAAATTGAATTTGAAACAAATCGACCACTATGATAAAAGTAAGTATAACCGACGACCATGATTTATTTAGAAGCGGCATTGCTATGCTACTTGAAAAGTCAAATACTATTGAAGTGGTGCACCAAACGGCTTCTGTTGAAGAATTACTGAATAAACTTGATGAATCGGAAGTTGATATTTGTTTGCTTGATATTTCAATGAACGAAACAAACGGCTTAGAGGCTTTATTGTTACTAAGAAAATCACATCCTTCAATCCGTAGCATTGTATTAACCATGCATAACGAAGGACAATATGTGGTTCAAGCCATTAGAAATGGTGCTTACGGCTATCTTCTTAAAGATTGTGGTCCGGAAGAATTAACCGAAGCGATTGAACAGGTATTTAATGGTAAAAAGTACTTTAATAAAGATGTATCACATCTAATGATTGAGGCGGTAAACATTGAAAGCAATACTCAAAAAATTTCAAAGCGCGAAAAAGAGGTATTAAAACTGGTTGCACAGGGATTAACCACCAAAGAAATTGCCGATCAATTATTTGTTAGTAAACGTACAATTGAAACACACAGAAGCAATATTTTAAAGAAACTTGACGTACAAAATACTGCAGAATTGATTACCAAGGCTACGCAACTAGGATTATTATAACACTCATTATCTGTCACTTAAAATACACCCAACAATTAAACTCAGTATAAATACGGATAATTCCCTACAGACTTACGCGTATTAAAATATACCAAAAAGGTGGAATTGATGTGCGCACCTTATACATCTACTTTTACATCAGAAAATAACAATAAAAAATAAGTAGATATGAAAAGTATTTTAGTAGTAGCTTTATTAAGCATCGCATCTTTATCTTTTGCTCAGAATCAAAACAGAGTATATGGTCCTAAGGCCAAAAACGAAAAAGTATGGATTAATAAATCAAACAAAAGTGAGGTAGTTACCAATAATAATGAAACAGTAACCGGCGGAAAAGCAAAGAACAACCAGGTTTGGGCAAAGAATTACAATGAATCAGAAACTGTAAAAGTTTCAGCCGATGAAAACAAGATGGCTTTGAAAGGTCCGAATGCTAAAAACTACAAACCTTATCAAAAGAAAACCATTAATTTGGATGAGATGCTGGAACAAAATCTGGTTGAAAACAGCGATTCAACAAATCAGCAAAACGAAATATTAATTGACTAATAGAAAGGCCTTCGGGCCTTTTTTTTTTGCTCTAAACTAAAATTTAGACATAAAAAAAGCCTGTCTTTGGGAGACAGGCGAGAAACATTCTAAGAAAAAAATTCTAACCTAAACCTCACACACATCCGAATGTTTCTATATTTGGGGACCAGGAGAGCCTTTTTTTTAAGTTGCAATATCAAAATTAAAGCCTTCCTGATGCGATGTCAATACCTTTATCCAAAAAAAATACGATTTTTTTGTCTTTTTTATTGATTCAGCTAAATGCCGAAACATTGATTACCTAAACGCTGTTTTATTTTTCTATTTTTGCAAAAAAATAAGTACAGTGATTTATCCTGCTAATTTCGAAGAGAAGATAAAGTTTAATCGCATTCGCGAGTACATCAAAAACAACTGCATGAGTAGCCTTGGAAAAGAGGTGGTAGATGAAATGCAGTTTAGTACCAATTTTGATGAGACACGTCAGAATCAATTGCAAACATTTGAATTCAGAAAAATTTGTCTGGAAGAGGATAACTTTCCCTTAAGTTACTTTATTGATGTTCGCGAACCCTTACTTCGCATACGCACTGAAGGCCGCTTTATGGAAGAGTCGGAACTGTTTGATTTACTTCGATCACTCACAACCATCAGCGATATTGTACGCTTTTTCAATAAAAAAGAAGACGAAGAATATCCCGAACTGAAAGCATTGGTAGCCAATGTCGCTGTTTTTCCCTTTTTGCAGGATAAAATTGATTTCTTATTAAATAAGTTTGGCAAGCTAAAAGATAACGCTTCGCCCGAATTAGCTCGAATTCGAAAAGAAATTCTTTCGAAACAGAACAGTATTTCCAGAAAATTAAGTGCCATATTACGGAAGGCAAAAAAAGATGGCCTTGTTGAAGCAGACGTAAATGTAGCCATTCGAGACGGACGTTCTGTTATTCCTATTCCATCTTCCAACAAACGAAAGCTGGGAGGGATTGTACAAGATGAATCAGCCACCGGAAAAACATCTTTTATTGAGCCAACAGAAATTGTAGAGATTAATAATGAAGTACGTGAATTAGAATATGCCGAACGTCGTGAGATTGTTCGTATTTTAATTGAAGTAGCTGATCAGATACGTCCCTATATCAATGATCTACTGGAATCATACCGTTTTATGGGAACCATTGATTTCATTAGAGCAAAGGCCAGGTTTGCCCTAAATATTGATGCAACTCTACCAGAATTTCATAATAGTCAGAGTTTTGAGTGGCGCGAGAGTAAGCACCCTTTACTGCATCTACAGTTTAAAGAATTAAAAAAAGAAGTTATACCGCTGGATATTGAATTAAAAGATCCCAAACAGCGTCTTCTATTAATATCTGGTCCTAACGCAGGTGGTAAATCAGTTTGTTTGCAAACAGTTGGCTTACTTCAATACATGTTTCAATGTGGTTGCTTGGTGCCCATGCACGAAGGATCAAAAATGGGATTCTTTCAAGATATCTTTATCGACATTGGCGATGAACAATCCATTGAAAACGACCTAAGTACATACAGTTCTCATCTATTCAATATGAAACATTTTTTACGTTACAGTAAAAAAGAAACATTGATTTTGATTGATGAGTTTGGTACAGGTACTGAGCCTATGTTAGGTGGAGCCATTGCCGAAAGTGTGCTGGAGCAATTGAACCAACAAGGTGTATATGGAGTTATCACAACCCATTACACCAATCTGAAACATATGGCTTCACAAACTGAAGGCATTGAAAATGGAGCGATGCTTTTCGACACCGGTAGAATAATGCCGTTGTATAAATTACAAATAGCTCAACCCGGATCATCTTTTGCCTTTGAAATAGCACGTAAAATAGGACTACCGGAAAGTATTCTTAGCAGTGCCAAAGATAAAATTGGTCAGGAGCATGTTGATTACGATAAAAACTTGCGTGAAATAGTTCGTGACAAACGCTATTGGGAGCAAAAGAGAAATACCATCCGCATTAATGAAAAAAAGCTTGGCGATGTTCTAGAACGCTACCAGCTCGAGCTTCAGAATATTAAGAAAGAAAGAAAAGATGTAATGGAAAAGGCCCGACTGGAAGCTGATCAGCTTCTGTCAAATGCCAATAAAGAAATTGAAAAAACCATCCGTACCATTAAAGAAACTCAAGCTGAAAAAGAAAAAACTAAGCTGGCTCGTAAGAAACTGGATGATTTTAAAGAAAAAGCATCAGACAAAAAGGAGAATGATGCTAAAATAGAGAAGAAAATTCGTCAGATACAAGATCGCGAAAAGCGCAAGGCTAAACGAAAAGACGAGAAAGAACAAGCAGCTGAACAACCAATCAACAAACCGAAAAAGATTGTAGTTGAAACCATTGTTAAAGGAGATACAGTAAAGCTCGAAGGCCAATCTCTTCCGGGTGAGGTTCTATCTGTAAATGGTAAAGAAGCAACTGTTGCTTTTGGTAATATTCAAACCAAGGTAAAAGTCAATCGCCTTAAAAAAGTGAAAACGGGCAAAAAACCATCTTCACAAACCAATAATCAAACTATTTCCAATGTATCAAACAAGGTACGGGAGCGAAAACTTAGCTTTAAACCCGATATTGACCTGAGAGGATATCGTGCCGAGGAGGCTATTCAAATGGTTATTAATCACATTGACGAGGCTGTCATTTGCGAAGCTCACGAGTTAAAAATACTTCATGGTAAAGGTAATGGTATACTTCGTACTTTAATAAGAGAACAATTGGCTACCATTCCGTTTGTACATAAGTTCCGCGATGCCCATATTCAGGAAGGAGGAAGTGGAATTACCATTGTTGAACTAGAATAAAAAAACTGATAATTTTTTCAAAAAAAGCCTGTGGCCCTATTTGGTGCTACAGGTTTTTTTTATTACTTGTTGATAGATAAATTTAATATTAAATAAACACTTTAGTAATAGTCAAACAACTATACAACAATACGTTCGAAACACTAATTAAGATTAACTATTTCCTCACTCAAAGAGGAAAGTGATGTTTTAAGTTAAACGCATAATTGTAATTAACTAATGTCTGATTTTTATTCATTAAATTTATTTAGAAACCTTACCCCAAAATGAATGGTAATTAAATTTGATTTGATTACCTGAATATTTTATAAAATCACAAACCTTTTATAAAGTAGTATAGTAAAACAATAAAAGCTTGAAAGGCAAGCTAAGAGAGCAATCTATTAATTTTCAGTGTTAAAGAGAAACATGTTTATCGATTAATTGTATAGCTATGAGCAACAAACCAAGAATAATAAAGGACTACAAAAAATTGGACGATGCCATTAAGGAACAAATAAAATTAACTTACCCTTATGGCTTCAGCGAAAATCTTATCAGATTTTCCTACAAGGATGGCCAAATGATTAGCGCGCTTCCTTTTGAAACAGATGATAGTTATTTTCTGGTAAAAATGAGTACTGTTGAAGCAGAACAAATCATTGAAGATGATGATGACTACAATGATGATGGAAATCTGAAAAGCAGCGCAAAAGAAGATTACTCAGAAAAATATGCCGATGTAGATTACATGAAAGAAGTAATTGAAGAGGATGACATGGAAGATGATTAATTCATCCTCCAGGTTATTTTAGAAGTTGTTATAGATACTTTTTATTGAAGTCCTGACACCAAAATAAAAGTGTTGGGTTTCTTCAATATATAAGTCATTTGTGAGTTTACGTAAGCGAGCTCCAGCCACAATATTGAACATATTTCGAGGATTAATTAAAAAGCTAACATTAAAATCAGCATTGTAAACATAAGTTTTTAATCCCTGACCAATTACATGTCCATACTCAATATACCTTCCGTTTTCGTCCTTGGGTCTATTGTTACTTCCCACAATCACATTTTTACCCCAGCTTACTCCATCGCCATAATCCTCACCATACATAGTTGTCATTAATTCAGCTTTAAACATCCAACGACGGTGACGATATTTTATTAATCCAAAACCTTCTCGAAAGTTTGCTCCCAATATGTGAGCCAATGGTTGCTGATAATGCGAGTTAGAATAAACACCTGTATAATGCGAATACAAATACGGACGCGCCTGATTATATTCGGCCTGCACGTCCAATTTTTTAATACCAAATAAATCAAAGGTCTTAAATCCAAGCTGAAACCCATTTTTGTTCGCCCACCATTTAGTCCCACCAAACACTTCATCGGCTTTAAATTCACCTAACACAAACTGACCGTAAAAAGTCAGCCACTTGGCTGCAATGTATTTGGCATTAAAACCCAATGTTATATTATCCGGCGAGCCTAAAGCATACTCAACAGGTCGCATAAAAGCCACCGGATTAAGATAATGCCAGTCAAATCCTCTATAACCAGTAGTGTCCTGTTCGGCATATACAACACTGGCAAAGAAACCTAAGCTTGCTCGTTTACCTATATTAAAATCAAGATACTGGAACACTCCATACTTACCCGGAAATCTATAGTCATTGGGCACCTTTGTTTCGTCGTATTCCAACATTTTGTTGTACAAAACGGTGTATTTAATCTTCCAAAAGTCAGCTGTTAGTTTTACGTAAGGATAGCTGAATGCCACATCTGACAATAACATCGAACGGTGTCCATCTCCAAAAAAATGCTTACCATTTCCTAATTGCAGACTAAAGTATTTGGCAAAATCAAATGCTATGTACGCTGTTACATTTGCAAAGTCATGACCATTTTCACCATAATTCTTGCGCTTACCCCAGCCTGGCATAACATTGTACTCATTGGCGAAGTCATCTATATAATTCGGAACTACTGATTGAGTTTCTAGAAAATCGGTATAAAAATGAAGGTGTTTGCCAATATTTCCTTCTATAAATAATCCTCGAGTATTCGAATAGGTTGTTTTACCTTCAATATTTTCTTTTCCATATTCGAAATTAAATAATGGATTAATTACAATATGAATATCATCCTTCTTTAATTGAATCAAATCATCATTGAATATACGTTTCCAGAAGTTCAAATTACCCGAAGGAACTCTTAAACCATCGTACAAAACAGAGTCGGTATTAAACATTTTATTCAACTCATCCATCCGATATTGCCTAACTGAAGAATGAAAATTATTACCCGGCTGGTAAACGTATCGTTCAAAAGGAGAGTATTGATAATCTTCGTAATGGCTTTGCAACTGAGCAAATGAATGAATACTCATTAACAAAACTACAACAAGACATACATACTTAAGCTTCATCATAAAACTTTGGATTGAAATACGAATATAACAAAAAGAGTTAAGCTTGCTATACGCCTTAATTAGTCTAGGGTTTCAAAGAAGAGGCAATAAAAAAACCACTATCTATAGTGGTAAAAAGGGATGAAAAGCTTTTGCATCTCTCGTTATCCATTAAATGGCCTAACTTTGCCAGGATCCTCGTACCCTTATTATAGCGAGGCGCACTAGCTTTTCGCTCCCAACCTGCTTACGCAGCCTACATCCTAGGACAAAAGTAAATTACAAAAACAATGCTTCTATGTCAAGAAATACGGATAATTTCTTATTACCAAAGAAGAAAAATAAACTAATTTTGCCGCTTACATAGTATCGATTTCCGACATATTTGCGTATTTTACTGATTACACTTTACTCAAACTCATCAAATTAAAATAGATGAAACTCTTTTTGAAAACCATAAAATATCTAGGAATTATATTTTTTGCTTTGATAATTACCTTGATTTTGATAGCCGAATTTGCAGAAAAGCCAATTTCAAAAATTGCGATTAACCAGATTAATGAATCGTTAGGAGCGGATTTAATTGTTGAGAACATAGAGTTTTCGCTGTTAAAGGATTTTCCTAATGCTCAACTTCAGTTACAGAATGTACAATTAAAAAGTGATTCGACTGGATTGAACGATATTTTGGTTTTAAAGGACCTCTATGTAGTGGCTGAAATGATTCCTTTACTTAATAGTGAGGTCAACATTATTGAGGTTAGATTAGAAAAGGGAATTGCTAACTATCAAGTTTATAAAAACCAGAAATCAAATATTGATTTTTTAATTCCGAAATCAGAAGAAGAAGTTGAAACAGACACCTCTTCCACTCCATTAGATATTTCAGCACCATTGATTAAAATATCCGGAGTTGAGCTACATTACAAAGATGAATATGAGAACATAACAGCAACTGTAATGCTAAATGCTTTATCTTCTGTTTTTTTGAAAGAGCAAACCGGAATATCTGCTAATGTTGAAGGAACTGTTACCCTTAGCAAGGTTAACTACCCTAATACAAAAATAAATCTGATGGATAAAACACAGATGGATGTGAAAGCTAGATTTTTAAACGACACACTTCATCTTGAAAAAGCTCTATTACAAAGCGATGGCATTCAAATAAGTACCTCAGGATGGATTGGAGTGAAAGAAAAGTTCCCTTCCGATTTAAAAATATCTGATGCCCAGTTTAATTTGAAGGAACTTAGTAAATACATCCCTGACTCTTTAATTAACGATTATCAACTATTGATAAATGGTGGACTAATTTCAGCTGAAGCATATATAAATGGTGATTTATTAGACACTATTATGCTACCACAAATTACAACAACAATCAATTTTAAGGACGTAGAATTATCCGCGATGGATTATCCTGCAATAAAAAAGTTTAGTTCTGAGTTTACTTTTACTAATGGAGAACAAAGAACCATGGCATCGTCGGGTGTTGACATTAAAAAATTACAGTTGTACACCAAGCACAGTAGCATAAAGGCCAATGTCAATATTTTTAATCTCGATAGGCCTGAATATTCTTTAAGTGCTGATGCTGATATTCTGTTGGATGAATTCAACCACCTTATTCCAAAAGATTTAAAAACAATGCTTGGCGGAAGAATTAATGCGAATGTGAACCATAATGGAACTCTTCCGGATTCTGTTACAATGGACTACATTAATACTGTTTTAAATCATAGTTCAACCAACCTGCTTTTTACTGATCTTTCAGTTAAAATGGATTCAATTATCAACCTTAAAAACTTAAATGGTAGTGCATTTTATCAGAATCAAGGTTTTGATCTTACTAATTTAAGTTGCCAACTACCTGATTATAACCTATCCATTTTGCCATCCAATGTTAAAGGAAAATACATTGGAAGTATTTCAGATATTGATCATTTGGCAGTTTCAATTGATACCTTTGACCTAAAAGCAAACAGTAGTTTGTTAACAGGAACAGCTTATTTAAAAAACGGCACCAAACCATATTACAAAACAAAAACAAAAGCAGTTATAAACCTTACCGACTGGAGTGCATTTATTCCTGACACTTTAATATCTAATTACAGCGGCCAACTAATTACTGATTTTGTGTCAGCCGGAGCTATAAACATGGACTCCATCACTGATGATGCCATGAGGATATTATTTAAGGAAAGTGAACTTCAACTAACCAGTAAAGATATCACTCTATATACACCTGATCATTTATATCAAATTGATGCTTTTAATGGTGAAATATACATGAACAATGATTCTATTTCATTAGAAAATATTAGTGGTAGCTTTAATAAAATCAATTTCTCTGCTGACTCAACCAGTATTATTAATGCTTACAATAGTGTTCTTCTAAATCAGAAAGATACAGTTAAAATATTGGGATTTGTTCATCTGGGCAATATTGATTATGCCGAGTTGGAAAAATTAATACCTGCTACAGATACAAGTGAAATAGCCTTAACTGACACTATTCCAGCTGAACCAACTAATTACTCATTTGATATTAGAGGTAAGTTCGCTATTGACCGTTTTGAATACGATAACGCAGTGATTGAAAACATTAGTAGTTTGTACAAGTTAACAGATAATGAATATGTAATAGATCAATTTAAATTTGATGCTTTTAAAGGACATGCTAACACATCAGTCAAGGTAAAAATGCATGATAATAGCAGAAAAATTTACTTTAAAAACAGCACTCATAGTCTTGACATCAATCAATTGTTAGTTGACTTTGATGACTTTAAAGAATACGGAAATGATAACTACATCAATCACGATCAATTAAGTGGAACATTCAGTACGGATAACTTAAATGGTTATCTCCTGTTTAAAGGAGATTCAATGGTTGTAGATTCAACTATGATGAGTGCTGACTTATTGCTTGAAGATGGTTTATTGGATAAATATCCGATTGCACAGGAAATGGGCCGCGATTATAAAATTGATGGCCTAGACAGTTTGCAGTTTAAAACCATCGACACTAAAATATTTATTTATTCAGGAGTTATTTATGCCCCACTTACCAACATCAAAACAAACACATTCGACATAAGTCTTTTTGGCAAACAAGCATTCGATCTTGATTGCCAATATCATTTACGCTTTTACCTAAAAGAGATTTTAAGAAGAGGAAAAACAGACCGAATAGAAAGAAAACAAGAAAAAGAGTCAAAAAAGAATAATGATTTCAAAGGCTCTAAAGGATTAACATCTCTATTTGCCATCTACAAAGTAGAAGATGGCAAAACAGTTAAAAGCACATTAGAAAAAGAAAGCTCAAAAGCTAGAACTGACATGAAAATTGATGTAAATTTAAAAGAAGCTATGCTAAAACTTCAATTTCATCCGTTAATTATAAAGTATTCAACGGGCATGGAGGAAGATTAAGAATGAAAAAGATACATCTAACTATTTCTGTAATAGCTATAGGCATTATTGCTTTAATTATCTTTTATTTTTTAAGTGATAATAAAAAGGGCGATACAGAACTCATTAACACCATCATCCAAATAAATGATAATGATATAATTTTAGGTAATCCTAATACAAAAGCAACTATTGTTTTATACTTTGATTATAACTGTAAATATTGTAACAAGTTCTTTGAGAATGTTTATCCTGAATTAAAATCAAACTTTCTAGATAAGAATTTGGCAACACTGATATTAAGACCTGTATGTAAATCAAATGACATTGCTGCTACAAAGGCATATCAAACAGTAATATGCATTAATAAATTTGGACAGTTTAATAAGTTACATCGATTGCTTTTACACGAACCAAAAATAATATACACTAAACATTTTCAACAACTTATTGACGATTACATCAACACAAATGCCAATGTTGCAGAGTGCATTTTAAATTCAGATGATGAAGCTATTAAAAAAAATATTTTCCAATTCCAGCAGCTTAAGACAAAAGGAACTCCTACCTTTGTAATTAACAATAAAAAAATAATAGGATACAAAAACTACTCTTTCTTTGAAGAAGAGCTAAAAAATATAATTAAAGAATACTAAAAATAATTAGCTATGAAACTACAAATCAAATTATCAGCCTACTTAATTATGAGTTTATTCGCTTTTTCGACCTATAGTTGCAGTGAAGATGATCCGGAATCCTGTAAAACACCAGATCAGGACATCGGTACTTGTTCGGCAGATGATATTACGGTTTGCTGCGACGATGAAGGTTCGTGCTATTACATCTACCAAGGAACAAACTATGACGATGTTACTGATATTGCAACAGTTTGTGCATCAGCCAGCACAATAGATATTAACTCCATTAAAATACAGCTGGATGCTTTTACTTCTCAATTAATAGACGAAGCTCGTTCTGCAGCTATTTGCAAATAAAACAGAATAGGTAGGGGAATTTATATCCCCTGCTTTTTTGTATACTTTACATTTGTGATTATCAACCTGTAATTACCTACAGCATTAAGATGATCTGATAAATGTAAAGGGGCCGCTTGTAGTCTTTTTGTTTATAAAAGAGGTAATACAGCACTCCTACTCAACCTTTCTCAACACTTTCCACTCAGCAACACAACAGATAATTCCGTGTAGTGATGGACATTTTTCCTCTAATATTTTCTCTACTTCAGAGGGACGCTGAACATCGTCAAATAATTCTTTAGGAAAAGAGATATCTCCTAAATCCATTTCTGTATCGATATTTCTTACACCAAAGGTTAAAAGCACTAATTCTTCGAAACCGGGCATTAATTGCACCACTTCTTTCACAAAACTAAATGCTCCAATTCTATCTTCGGCAACAACAGGCACAACATGAAACGCTCTGACAATTTCTGGCGAGAGTAATTGACGAAATTCTCTGCTGGCAATACTTAAAACCATTGATACAACTATACCTCCAGATACAACTATCTCACCCGGTTTATACCTTTGGTAATTATAATGAATAGGGTGTGTATTTTTAAAGTAAGTTGCCCAATAAAGGTTTTCACTCTTTCCTACTGGCCTTACAAAAGGATGCAAGAGTAAATCTCCGTGTTCAAAATCACTAATCTTATTTCGTAATTCAATTCCTCGAACGCGAGCTAATATTTTTTCTTTAAAATGATGATTCTTAAAATTACTCTTACCTTCTATCCCACTGCCACATCCTTCAATAAAAGGAAATAAAGTCACTCTATCCAAAGAAAACACAGGTTCACCCTTTTGATTGGACAGTACATGTTCCGATACTATAATAGAATACCTGTTATTAGAAGTAGGCTGAACAGATTTAATGGTAATCTCGCATGTTAAGGTGTCACCAGCAAAAGCAGGATTTAAGTACAAGGCATTTCTTATCTCAAGATGCAAGAGACTTGAATGAGCAAAGTCCTCGACCCCCAAACTTAATGTCAGATTTAATAGAAACCCATAGGGAAGAAATAATTCATGAAACCCCAGAATACCAGCAAATTCACGACTATTCTCAGTATAAGATGAGGTTGGCATAAAACCACTCCATAAGCTATGAATCGATTCATCTACCGTAATATTAAACTGACTAATAATCTCCTGACCTACAGCAACCTTACTCAGATCAAGACCATAATTAACTTTTTTATTGGGTCTGATATAATCTTGCATTAAATCCTTTTTATTATGTACAAAAATAGGGTAATTCTTGCCAAATCAAACACTCACATCCTACTTAGAACATTATTTTTCAACTCCCCTTTCAATTATGCACAAATAAATCTATTTTAAATTTCAATTTTAAAGCAAAACGAACCATAAAGTGTATTTTTCTTTATTATCCCCCTAATTTAAATACCCCTTCTTACAATTTCTACACTTTTCATTCATTCCAAACACCAACAATCGTTTCATTACAATTTACACAAACTCCATTTTCACTCAAACCTATCAAACTAACTCCTTTGAATCGTTTAATCAACAATTCTCCGCATTTAAAACAGAAAGTACTAGTATAATCGTGGCCATAAACATTCCCTATATACACATACTTTAATCCATTCTCTTTTGCAATCATTTTTGCCTCCTGTAATGTTGATTCAGGTGTAATATGCAATGAATTTAATTTATATGCTGGGGTAAAACGATTAAAATGTAAAGGAACATCGTTAAATCCTTCTGAAGCCAACCAGCTACACATTTTACGTATCATCTCCATATCATCTGTCCAACCTGGAATAATTAGATTGGTAATTTCAAGCCATACATTTGATTGCTTTAAATTCTTTAATGCTTGCAGAACTGGCTTAAGCGTTGCTCCATTCAACTTTCGATACAACTGATCATCAAAACATTTTAAATCAATATTGGCCGCATCTATAAAAGGTATGAGCTCTTTCAATGGTTTTGTATTTAAATAACCCGATGATATTAATACATTTTTTAATCCATGTGTCTGTGCTACTCTGGCCATATCAATCATATACTCATAAAAAACAACCGGATCGGTGTAGGTATATGCAATACTTTTACAATCTGTATCAACAGCCATTTTAACCACACCTTCAGGATGCAAATACTCATCTGGCTTAATATCTATGCCTCTCTGAGATATTTGCCAGTTTTGACAATTCAAACAAGATAACACACAACCATTAGTACTTATTGAAAACGATTTACTCCCAGGATGAAAGTGGTAAAGAGGTTTCTTTTCGATAGGATCAACATGAAGTGCAGACACATTACCGTATGATTCTGAAATAAGCTTACCTTCTACATTTCTCCGAACCTGACATTTTCCTCTTTGCCCATTGGATAAAGTACAGGCATGAGGACATAGCAAACAAGTCACTTCTTTGTTTCGGGATACATAATACTCAGCTTCTTTCATCTTACATACTTTTTTCGTGGTTATCAGAAAAAACTATCGTATCATAAATAAACACCTCAGCATCTTTTAATTCTTGCTCAGACATCCCAGCTTTTTTCATAGCACAATTCAAAACAAATTGTTTAGCATCCCATCCATTTCGCATGGCGACTAAAGGTAAAAAGGTACCCGTTTTAAAACCTTTGCGCAGATAAATTCCATGTTTACCTATTTGTATTGCGTCAATAGAGTTAATCATCTTCAACGGTCCAAGCACCGAAATTTCCAATGAAAGATGATTCAGTTCTTTTTCTGTGATCACCTTAAAGCGATAATCATGCATGGCAGCATCAACGGCAAGTTTTCTTACTAATTCTTTAAGTTTTCGATTTGGCTGAAATGTACCTATACAACCACGTAGCTTTCCCTTAACGTAAACTGACACAAATGCACCCCTATATTTTTCGATACCCTCATGCGAATAGTCCGGCACTGAATAATCTTGATCAAAATATTGATAAATACTTTGCCTTGCTATTTCCAACAAATATTCTCTTGCTTCATCATTCATTTCTAAATCTTCCTTTGTCACCAATGCAAATGATTGATAACCTACCACCCGTTGATGATTATGAGATAATTTATCTCCTGAATTTTGATAAAGCAATGGAACATATTCAAATCCTTCTTTATCTTCTACAATAAACTGCAATAAAAGAACAGATGACCAACCACACAATCCGGTAACCAATCCGGGTATATTTCTTTCTTTTAGCCTTTGTAAATGCTCAAATAATAATTCGGGATTGTTCTTTGATATCATCTCAGCCGTCAAAGCATCCTCTTTTACTGCATCATTATAATCAGGATAATGTGAAAAATCTGTACTGATAATAAACAAGTTATTTTCTGTAAATAATGGTTTTACAGCTTTTGTAATTTCTTTTATTTCCGCCACACTATCACTACCCATTACCATAGGTAATATCGTCAAATCATTGTTCAAATATTTTTGTAAAAAAGGAAGTTGTACTTCCAGGCAATGCTCTTGTTTATGCACCTCTGGAATGTTTACAATGTATTTTGAATTAGCAATTAATTCTTTTGCGAGTTCAACATCCACTTTCACCTTTCCTAACGGGGTTTCATAAAAGTTTTGCAGGTTAACAGACACTCCATTAAACCGGTTGTGATGACTGGAACCTATTAAAACAATCCTATCATATTGAGCATCCTGATCTAATTGAGCATAGGCAGATGCAGCCACTTGTCCGGAATAAACATATCCTGCATGAGGAACAATCAGTGCTCTTATAGTGTTGCTCTCAACTGATTTTTTGGGTACTTGATTTATCAGTGCTTCAATTGACTTTTCCAATTCATCAGCATTGGCGCTATAAAACATTCCCGCTACCGATGCTTTTCGAATATCTAATCTTTCCATATCAATGCGGTTCTTCATTAAAGATACAAAGAATATAGCGCAAATAAGATTTTTTAACATCCTCAAATGTACTCCTGAAACACAATTAGATAAGACACATATATCCCATAAAAACCAACCAAAGCAAGTAATTCAGCAAAGTTTTTTTGTAGTAGAATTTGGAATAAAAAGAAAAGCGCGTATCTTTGCACCGCAATTGAGAAAAACAAGGATGATTCAGTAGCTCAGCTGGTAGAGCACATCCCTTTTAAGGATGGGGTCCTGGGTTCGAACCCCAGCTGAATCACTCAAACCAACAAGCGATTAAAATAAAGTTTTAATCGTTTTTTTATCAGCGTTGATTCAGTAGCTCAGCTGGTAGAGCACATCCCTTTTAAGGATGGGGTCCTGGGTTCGAACCCCAGCTGAATCACAGCTTACAAGCGATCAAAACAATGTTTTGGTCGCTTTTTTTATTCCTCTTCTGTCCTTTTTAAAAAAATTTGGGTTCAGATGAAAAAACCTAATTGTTCGATATCATAAAAACGGAAACATTAGCAGTATTACTATTTATTACATACTATTCGAAAAAAACCTTTACGACTGCTTTTTATTTTTCATATGCTTTTTAACGAAAGAAAGCGTTTACTTTTTTGTAGTTAAGTGCTTTTATTCATCAAAAAGCATGGCGTCAAAACTTTTACCAACCGTTTGTAACAACAAAAACACCTCGTCATCATTTTTTTATCGGATTTTGAGATATATTCTGTAAATCTTTAAATTTTTCCCGAAGCCTTGCTCAATTCGGCAGATGAGTTCTGTAGTAGTTGGACTTTTGTTTTATTTGACTGCTAAAAAAGAAATTCCGAATGATCGGAACGCGGCTTGAGCGAAGAATGCTATTATTCTTTTTTACAGAAAAACCTGCAATCTTTATTGATTACAGGTTCTTATTTAAATGGATTATGGCAGATCCTAATTTGAATTTATTTTCTCATGCGAATCAATAGTTCAAATTGTTTTATAGCAAAGTTCAACCCACTTTCGGGGTTGTATCATTAGTCAAATAGCCACCCCGCGCTCCGCACAAGGCTATTATTGTTAATGTCCTTTGGACATTTTAAAATCCTGAAAGGATTTTATATAAATAGCCACGGGTGGAACCCGTGGAATATGAACGTATTATAAAAGGAACCCCAAAGTGGGTTCAACTGTTGATTCGCATTTCTCCTTAAAATGATCCATACTATTTTTTTACTTTCGGATCAATCTCAATCATTATCTGATCTTTCAGTACATTATCACCCGATTTTATATGAATTTGACTCACAACCCCGTCAATGGGTGAAACTATCTCATTTTGCATCTTCATGGCTTCTAAAATCAATAGAACCTCTCCTTTCTGGACAGCTTGATTCTTTTCAACCATCACATCGCAAATCACCCCTGGAAGCATGGCATTAATAGCCACTTTACTAACCAAATTCTTTTTGGCGATTTTCTTCATTCGTTTAAATGATTTTTCTGTTTCGATAGTAAAATTGTAAGTATTACCGTTTAATAATACCGTACACTGATTTTGCTTTAAACGAACTATTTCACCTGTAAAAGTGTGATTATTTAACTCCACCTCAAACTCATTATTCTCGTTTCGGATAATTTGAGGAATCGCATTTTTTTTATTGATTTTAACAATCTGATTATTGGCAACATCAAGCGAAGTTGCTTTGCCGTTAACCAATATGTATTTTGTAGCTTTCATGGCTTAATGTGATTTAAGATTTTGTTTTAAAAACCAGGCATTTGTTGATGTTTCAACCGACTGTGTTTCTTCCAGCTTACTTACCTCCTGTAGATATGCTGTGAGTGCAATACATGCTGCTACCTCCTGATCATCTTTATGCTGATAGTGCAACTGATCCATTTGGGTTTCAATAAAATCAGTATAGTAATTACCTTCTAAAAACGAAGGAATTGTCAGCACTTTACGAAAGAATGGCAACGTTGTTTTCAAACCTTTTACACGTAAATTTTTTAAAACTTCACCGGCTTTTTTCAGCATTTTAGCCCTGTCATCTCCATGAACAATTGCCTTAGCTAACATGGAATCAAAACAAGCCGGAACCACTTTGCCTGCTACATAACCCGTATCGAAACGTAATGAATTGGATTCAGGAACTGTAATATCTTCAATAATACCGGTACATGGCGCAAAATCAGCCTGCACATCTTCAGCATTTATTCTGAATTCGATGGCACTTCCGTTTATTTTAATATCCTCTTGTTTGATGTCTAATTCACCGCCTGAAGCAATTATAATTTGCTGCTCAACAATATCAATGCCGGTGATTGCCTCGGTAACCGGATGCTCCACCTGAATCCGTGTATTCATCTCCATGAAATACACATTGTTTTCAACATCCAACAAAAACTCAACTGTACCTGCATTAAAGTAACCGGTTTGCTTGCATAAATTAACTGCATAAGTACAGATGGTTTCCCTAAGGTCGGGCGACAAGGCTGGTGACGGAGCCTCTTCCATCAATTTCTGGTGCTTACGCTGAATGCTGCACTCTCTCTCAAAAAGATGAACAACATTTCCGTGCTTATCAGCCAAAACCTGCACCTCAATATGTCGCGGACGGGCAATGAACTTTTCAATAAAAACAGCACCGTTACCAAATACCGACCGTGCTTCATTCATTGCAGCACGAAGCATTTTGGGCAACATCTCTTCGTTTTCAACCACACGCATTCCTTTACCACCACCTCCGGCTACAGCTTTCACCATTATCGGATAGCCAATATTGGCGACCACTTCCAGAGCTTCTTCCTCTGTATTGATTAATCCTTTACTTCCCTCAGGAACAGGTATACCACACGATTTAGCTGTTTCGCGCGCCACACCTTTATTTCCCATCTTTTCAATATGCTGATGCGATGGACCAATAAAAATAATTCCCCTAGTCTCACACTCTTTCGGAAGAAATGGATTTTCGGATAAAAAACCATAACCCGGATGGATAGCATCAATTTTATTATCGACTGCGGCATCCACAATTTTTTCAACACTAAGAAAAATGTTGGTAAACGTGTCGCCCGACACATCAATTACCTCATCGGCAAAAGACAAATAATGGGCATTAGGCTCCTGATGCGTCAGGAACATATAAGAGCGGATACCCATTTTGCGGGCAGTCTGTGCTATGCGGATGGCTATCTCTCCGCGGTTGGCTATTAATATTGATTTAATCATGATTTCTTCTTTTACATTGGAAAATTTCCGTGTTTGCGCGGCGATTTCGGCTCGAATTTATTCTCAAGCAACGAAAAAGCAGAGATCAGTACCTCACGTGTTTTTGAAGGTTCAATCACCTCATCAACATATCCTTTTTCTTCAGCTATAAACGGATTGGCAATGTTATTTTTATAATCATCCACCAACTGACGCTTCAACTCTTCCGGCTCTTCAGCCTCGCTCAATTCTTTTCGGTTTAATATTTTAATGGCACCCTCAGGCCCCATTACTGCAATTTCTGCCGACGGCCATGCAAAATTCATATCGCCACCCATATTTTTGCTGTTCATCACAATATAAGCTCCACCGTATGCTTTTCTTACAATTACCGTAATTTTCGGCACTGTAGCTTCTGCAAAAGCATACAAAAGCTTTGCTCCGTGCATAATAATTGCATTGTGTTCCTGATTTTTACCAGGCATAAAACCAGGCACATCTTCCAATACCAAAACAGGAATATTGAAAGCATCACAAAAACGCACAAAACGGGCTGCTTTACGTGAAGCATTGATATCTAAAGTACCTGCCATCACCTTTGGCTGATTAGCAATAATACCCACCACTTTTCGGTTTAAACGTGCAAAACCTGTAATGATATTTTGTGCATGATTTTCAGCCACTTCAAAAAAGGAATCAACATCAACAATACGTTCGATGATATCAATCATATCGTATGGTTTGCTTGAATCTTCGGGCAACACATATGAAATATTTTCAGAGTTGCGCGGCTGTATATCATCCCAGTTTAAAACAGGTGGCTGCTCTAAATGATTGGATGGCAAATACGAAAGCAATTTTTTAACTCCCAAAAGACAATGTTCTTCATCATTATACACAAAATCAGTTACACCGGATGCCGAACCGTGTACTTCTGCACCACCCAAATCTTCAAACGAAATATCTTCGTTCAGCACTTCTTTTACCACTTGCGGACCGGTAACAAACATATGCGAAGTGTGCTTCACCATAAAGCGAAAATCGGTTAAGGCTGGTGAATAAACGGCACCTCCGGCAGCAGGCCCTAATATGACAGAAATTTGCGGAACAATTCCTGATGATTTTACATTATGATGGAAGATACCGGCATAACCGGCTAAACTGGCAACGCCTTCCTGAATACGAGCTCCTCCCGAGTCAATTAATCCAACAACCGGATGCCCCATGTTAGCAGCCAGCTCCTGCACTTTCTGAATTTTTTGTGCATGTACCAGACCTAATGATCCGCCCATGATATTAAAATCCTGAGCATAAACCATTACCTTACACCCATTAACAGTGCCATAACCACAGATAACGCCATCTCCGTATTTTTTTGCTTCAGTATTAGGTTTGATAAAAGCACCAATCTCATGAAAACTGCCTTCGTCAAATAAAAAGTCGATACGTTCACGAGCGGTTAGTTTGCCCTTATCGTGTTGCTTCTTATAATAATCACCTGTATATTGTTCGTTCAGCTTATCTTTTCTCTGATGAAAAACTTTATAAGCCTTTCTGTTTTCCTTCATGATTATTCTAATATTTAATTTCTAATTAATTACAATCTCTATTAACAGATCTAACCCGCAAAATAACGAATGGGTACAATGTTTTGTTTATCACACAAAAAACAGGACGAAAATCTGAGCAAATAAAATACGTAAAAACATAGTTAAGGGGTATACCATTGCGTAGGCACTTGACTGAATTTGACCGGGCGCAATAGAATTAGCAAACTCCAATGCGGGTGGATCAGTCATAGATCCGGATAGCACGCCACATATAGTGAGGTAATTGAGTTTCAGAAGTCGTCCCAAAATACCTACAATAAATAAAGGGACAAAAGTAATTATTGCGCTCAAAGCCATTATCCCTAAACCTCCATCGGTAAGTGTTTCCCAGAAATTTGCGCCAGAACCAATACCCACACATGCCAGAAAAAGGATGATACCCATCTCGCGAATATATTTATTGGCCCCCGGTGTCATATAAAAATTAAGTTTTCCGACCCGTCCTTTGTGCCCCAATAACAAAGCAATAACCAACGGCCCTCCGGCCAAACCTAACTTTGCAGGTGCCGGCAACCCCGGTATATAAACCGGAATACTTCCCAAAAGAATACCCAATAAAACACCAATAAAAAGCGGTAACAAATTTGGATGTGACAAACTATGCATTGAATTACCTATATAACAAGCCACTTCCTCCATTTTGTCGCGTGCACCAATTACGCGCAACGTATCACCAAATTCAACGCGTGTTGACTGACTGGCAACAATTTCTGTATCACCCCTGAAAATACGTGTGATACTGGCAGGAAACAAATCGGAAAACTGTGTTTCTTCAATGGTTTTACCCACCAAACTGCGGTTGGTAACAATAATCTGCCTCATAGCTAATGGTAGAGAGTGATTGAACTTTGGTGTTTTATTTACAGAACCAACACTCAATTCTAATTCTGAAAAAGCTTCTTCGTATGCCAATCCGTAAACCACATCATTTTTTCTCAACAATACATCTTTATCCGGCACCAGAAACTTACCACCACGAGCTATTCGCGAAAACACAAAACTATCGCCCAACGATTTCTTAAGAAAGGCAATACTTTTAGATTCCAAATTTGGATTTGAAACAGTGACATTGATAGCTATGGCTTTCTTAGCTTTTTCGCCTAACTCCTTCTGATTATTTACTATCTCATCATTAATTCTGACCCGAAAAACAAACCGAACCAAGTACATAACCAGAATAATTCCGACTACACCAAAAGGATACGATATAGCATAAGCCATACCCGTATTTTGTGCCAATGCATCACCATTGGCAAGCTGATCAGAAATAAGCGATTGAGCAGCTCCCAAACTGGGTGTATTAGTAACTGCTCCGCAAAGCATACCAACGGCAGCCGGCATATCAATATCAAAACCAATCTTAATTACAACAGCTGTTATAAAACCCAATATAATTATTGCTGACGCCAGCAAATTTAGCTTCAGTCCGTTATTTTGAAATGATGAAATAAAACGAGGACCAATTTCAATTCCAACCGAATAAACAAACAGGATCAACCCAAATTCTTTAATAAAATGCAATACATGCGGATTGAATGAAGCCCCCAAATGGCCAGCTAATAAGCCCATAAACAAAACACCTGCAATACCCAATTTTATCTTACCAAAAGGAATCTTTCCGATAAGTATTCCTAATATGCCAACAATTGAAAGGTTAAGCAAAGTAGCTCCGGTGCTTACTCCTTCAAAAAGATGTAAAAGTTTCATACGTGATTTTAAATTTAAAAAGGGGTTGCCTGAAACAACAAGAGTCTATGAACAAAACAACATGTTATTGAAAACATATAGCTTAACTCAAACAGGCACCCCTTACATTAGTATTAATTATGAAGTAGTTGCAGACAATTTTAATGTGACATTATATCACAATCAAACCCCATGTTTGACACAAAACTTTTCATCAAGATACTTTCCTGATAAGAGATACACTTGTATTGAAGAACGGAAACCTTCTGTTTAAACTGAGAAGCGTTAGAAGATAAGAAACAGCTGTCCTTACGCGTGGAAGCCAATGCTAATGTTTGCATATTACAATTATTAAAAAATGAAACAATAATATGCTATCGCAGACACTATGAGTACAGGAATATAATTAAGATCCGATACCTGCTTTATGTCGCGAAAGCAAATATCATTCAAATACAGTAAGACAGGTCTCCTGGCTTTCCCGACTTTTAGCACCTTCCCATCCGGTGTTTCCGAACAGTGGTTTCAACGCTAAAAGCACATACCGTATTAACGGCACGAGATTACAGTTGCGCGTCAGCCCATGATTTACACATGGTTCCCTATTAAACCCTTTTTACAGGGTATCTTAAAGTCAACATTTGAATGAACGAGCCGCAAATGTAGTAAAATTCTTTAATTCGCCAACCCAATTAATGTGAGCTCCGGCAGTTTGAGAATAATTACACCACAAGATTATCCTCTTATTAAGCACATAATCAAAGTAATAATCATGATACTTAAATACAGAATTTTTTATCTAATTGAATCAAAAGTTGAATCATATTGATGTTGCTGACCATGATTTTTCTTTTGAAATATACCGGTTTTATCAACTAGAGTTTCATTTATTACCTGATAAAACCGCTGATTAGTATCAGGGCTATCCAACCCTCCACAAACCTCTATATAAGGCCCAAGCTTTATATAATCGAAGTTGGTGAGCGAACCAAATTCCGAAAACTTCGGTTTGCCCGAGTACCAGGCTGTTTTCATTCGATTATCAGTTACTAACTTAATGTATTCGGCCAGATAATTCACCTGTTCAGGAGCATCATCACCCCCCATAAAACAAATGCAGGTCACGCCCGTTCCGTAACCGTTCACTAGCGAATCGATTACTTGCTTAGTTAAGGACTCACCAACATCGTTTTGAAGCCAGGGACTATGACATCCCCGGCATTTATTCGGACAATTGGCAATATTGATAGCCAACGTTAATTCGTTTGGCACCTCTTGAAATACAATATTATAACTGTGATACTTTAGCATAATGTCGTTGCGTTTCTTCCACTTGACGGGCTTGCGAAAAATTACTTACACGTTTCATATAACCAATTATACGGGTCAGATAATCGAGATTATGACTTTTACATTTAGGACATTCGCCCAGGTTGTTTTTATCGATATGACCACAATCGTTACATATAGTATTAGGGATATTAAAAGTAAAATAGTTACACCCTTCTTGTATGGCAATGCGTAACAATTGCTTGTACTGATCCTTACTTAAGTGCTCATCTAAATTCATATGCAAGGCCGATCCACCGGTTAAATGCTCGATGTACTTTTTACCATGCAAACGGAATTTATCTATCACATTGGTATTTTCATCTTCCACCACATAGAAGTAGCTATTATAACAATCGCGCTTCACCACATAGCCGTCTTCTTTGTCCCATTTAGCATGCTTCACACCCACATTTTCGGCAGGAATCATCTCACAATTAAACATTACATCTTTGGTGCGGTATTTTTTATTGTACGACTCAATCAGCCCCAAAACAGTTTGCACAAACTCAGTATACTTATCATTATCACTAATTTCGATACCTAAGAATTCAGCAGCTTCGACCAAACCATTTACTCCAATGGTAAGATACTGACGATCCATATTGATATATCCGGCATCGAACAAAGGTAACATCCCTTTTTCGAGCATATACTTCAGGTTTTCGTTATACGACTTTTGCACTTTATGAACCAGATCAACCACCTCTTCGAGAAAGAACAGGTAATGCGTATTTTGTCGCGAAGCATCCTGAATACATCTATTTAGGTTGATGGTTAGCACACTCTTCGATCCGGTTGAAACGCCTCCGGCACCCAAGGTATAACTAAATCCGTTATCAGTAATTTCGTTACGTAGGCGACAGCAACTACTCAGCGAGTCGGCATTGTCGCTCATATAGGTAAAAAACGAATGCCCTTCGGCGTACATTTCAGCTGTAAAATCGCCGTATTCGGTATCTTTCACATCACCATTATCGCTTAACAAAGCCATGGTTTCGACCGGAAAAGTCAACACATTTTTAGTACGTTCGGCATTGAACCATTTCATAAAACGCTTTTGCAACCAACTTAACGAATTCCAATGCGGTTTGCTTCCATTCGGAAAGATAAAATGCTCGAAAAGACTATCGAAGTAATACTTATCGTAATACGAAATATTCCAGAAAACAGCCTGAAAATTGCGGGCTCCGGTTGGTTGGTTGATAGAATAAACAATCTGCTCGAAGCAATCGGTTATGATTTTATCAATGGTACGTTGTTTGGCCGATAAATCAACCACTTTATCGGCATGTAAGTAATAATCGTCGCCATACTCTAAACCAACAAAGTAATTCATGTACATCAGGAATTCGGGTGTAGCACAGGCGCCGCTCAACATGCTCGAAACCATAAAAACCATGTTTATAAATCCACCACAAAACGATTTTAGATTGGTAGGCGCCTTTGAGTTACCACCTATCGACGAGGTACCACCAATTAACCATGGATACATAGTGATACTAGCACAATAGTTAGCCAGGCTGGTTTCGTCGTTTTTATAGATATAGTGTTGATTCAGTAAATCAACGTATCGATCCGATAATTCTTTGCCATACATCTCTTTAATACGATCGGTAAGCATACGACGATTCAAGCGTATGAAGTTCGATTTAGGCAACTCGCCAATTAAAGTGGTAATGTTTTTACTTTCGACATTGGCATTGGCATCGTATTTACTACCCGTAGCTGCGTTTTGCGCATTGCAATAATCCATTAAAAATTCCAGCTTATCAAGCACTTCTCGATCTTCTAAATGCTGTTGACGATACAACATATAAGCCTTGGCCACCGAATAATAACGCTCGGCCATCAGCGCCACTTCCACCTGATTTTGAATACCTTCAACAGTAATATCGTTGGTTATATTTACCCTGCATAAAATATTAGTAATCACCTCGTCGGTTGCAAAACTACCCACCGACAAAAAAGCCTTGCGCAAAGCGCTTTTTACTTTTTCGATCGAAAAAGCCTCTTTTTTCCCATCTCGTTTAATAATGTATGTTTCCATAGCTTATTGGTTTGAAAATAAATAATAAGGCTAAGCGAGAAAACACGCGCAAGTAAAGTGCAAACAAAGGGATACGAAAATTCGATTGCTACACCTATTGCTTTTCACCCGAAAGCCTGGTTTTTTTTTGTATTTGGCAGGTCTTCTGACTTTCCTGATTTTTCAACCCCTTCCCAACCGCCTGGCAGCAGTCAGTGGCTTTTGTTGAAAAAATACATCCCGCAAAAGCGAGACAGGATTACAGCTACGGGGATAGTTCTTGAATTTCACAAGATTCCCTTTTAATCTGTTAAGAACCCAATACGAATACAAAGAAATGAATAGTGATTTTAAATGTCTACCAACTCAAAAAATAGTTATTAAATAGATATTAACAACAAAAAATGCATTTAGTGTCAATTAGAAAACCATAAAAGACGTATCGACACATGACTTTCATAATTAAATCAATTCTTAAAAAGTAGAGTACATAACCACAATATATACAAGGGTAAAACTCAAATTTATTAAGAAAAGAAATAATGCACTTGTATCATAAGGAATCAAATTACAATCCTATAAAATTATTGGAACCATCATTATCAGCTCTAAATCGTGAAATATCAATTTCAACAGGTATTTTTTACTTAATCTGTAACAAAGCCCTAAATTTCTGTCTCAATAATACCGTAAATGTTACTTTTTATTTATACCCCCTATTTTTTAGGGTGCATTTTTCTATTATTGCTATTTCCGTTTCAACACCCCTGTATTTTTTACTGTTTTTGTATTTTTTAACACTTTTTTATTTGCACAGTTTAAAATAACCCCCATCTTTGTAATGGATTTTTTCATAAAACTTGGATTTAGTTAGCTGATTTAAGGGTAAGGACAGATAAACGTATCTGTCCTGCTTTTTTTAAAATCAGAAATAACAAATTAAGCTTTACAATAAGTTAGCCGGTTGTTAACACACACATAACATGGCTTCAAAAAAATCCCACTAAAATTGCATTGGATTTTTTCATATAACTTGGATTTAGTTAGCTGATTTAAGGGTAAGGACAGGTAAACGTATCTGTCCTCTTTTTTTGCCTAAAAATTGGCACAAAAAAAAAAGGCAGCACAGCTACCTCCCATAAATTTTAGATTCTCCTTATCCTATTTATTCAGCAAGTCCTCCAACACTATTAGCACCCCATTCTCATCATTTGTTGCCGTTTCATATTTTGCTATTTTTTTAATTTTATCATGCGCATTACCCATCGCATAGCTATAACCGGCAGCTTCTATCATTTCATAATCATTTAAATAATCACCAAAAACCATCGTTTCCGACTCAGAAATATTCAATCGATTTTGCAAAAATTTAATCGCCTCTCCTTTATTCACACCTTTAGGCATAATATCTAACCATATCGAACTTGATGTACTAATATGAAATTCATCAGCAAAACACTGAACCGCTTCCAGGGTTGTTGATTCAAGATTTATAAAATCATTTACCGCCAGCTTCAGAATATCATCTTCCACATTCAACAAATCATCCACCCTTTTACACCTGTGATAATACAGACGCGCCTCTCTCAGGAATTTTTCATCATCTGACTCAACATACGCCCCTTCTTTACCACAAAGTACAATCTCAGCGCCTTCAATCGACCTTATGTATTTAATTAATTTCTCAACATTAGCTGTTTTCATAGGCTTTAACAAATGAACATCTTCTCCCATTTTAATAAAACCACCATTCTCAGCAATAAAACTCATTTCGTGATTAAAATGCGCGAACTCCTCCTCTAAAGTATAAAACTGCCTTCCACTGGCAACTACAAATTTAATCCCTTGCTTATTCAACTGTTCATACACACCTTCAAATCCTTCCGGTAATTTCTTATCGGAATTTAAAAGTGTTCCATCCATATCTGTAGCTATTAACTTTACCATATTTATATATTAAATAAAATTATATTCTCTCTTAATTCATTTTAAGAGAAACCCCGACTAATTGATTGGCCGGGGTTTTCTTTTGATATTTTAATCAACTTTAAACTCAAACTCCACATCCGTAGGCGGCAAACACGTTTCATCATCACAACACATAAACGTAACATACCCTTTTATTGTTGAAGGCTTCTGAGTCACCCGAACATTCTGACTAAAAACAGCTTTCTTTTTAAAAAATGGCACTTCCATATTAAAAACATCATCATGCTTCACCGTTGGTTTCTGAACCTCTGTAGCACTTTTCAATGGTCGATAACCATCTCCTTTCTCAAAAGTTATTTCTGTTGAAACAGGACCTCCTTCAGGCACATTTAATCCATACAACTTCCATCCCTCCTCTACAGTTGCATATGCAATCACTTGCACTTCATATTGATTTACTTCTTTTAATTCAAATTTCCATTTTACCGGCTCTTTCATTTGAGCTTTAATTGACACAAGAGATACAGCAAGTAAAACTACAATTGCAAAAACATTCTTCTTCATAACTATTAATTATTTATTAATCGAGCATAGTTCAACACAAATATAAAGCATTTTAAAACGTTTCATTCAACTACAAGTAACGTACCAATAATAAAAACGTTAAGCACTTGTTAAAATTAACCCAAAAGCAAAAACAATCGCATAAAACACAAATATTAAGCAAATTGCTTTTTGTATTTTAGCCTACAGACATTTGATAAACTAAATACTATGAAAAATTTGACATTTATCGTGGCCATATCTCTAGCCATATTTAATTCCTGCACCTCAACTCCAAAACAGTCAAACCAACAGCAAGAAATTATACTGGTTGATCATCTAATCGAGAAGGCTGATGATAATATTGACAGCCTGATAACAATTAAGGGGCATGTCACACACACGTGCAAACACTCAGGCAAAAGAGCCTTTTTAGTTGGTGATAATGAAGATTTCACTGTAAGAGTCGAAGCAGGTGGTGAAATTACGGGATTTGATCAAAATTTAATTGGCAGTACACTTGTTGTTTCCGGAACATTAAAAGAAAGACGTTTAACCAAAGAATATATCGATCAATGGGAAGACGAACTTAAAGACAAAGCCGAAGAAGACGGATCAGCTGAATCATGCGCCACAGAAATGAACAATATTAAAGATATGCGCACCTGGATGAAAAACCACAACAAAGACCACTACTCGATTTATTATGTTGAAGGAATGAATTATGAAGTGGTCGAATAAAGAGATTAGAAAATGGTTACGAATTCTGCATCGGGACTTAGGTTATTTAATGGTTGGCCTTTCCATCATATATGGAGTTTCAGGTTATATTCTAAACCACATTAACGGAGCCGATCCAGCTTTCAAGAAAGAAGATAAGAGTATTACAATAAAAAAAGACTTAACTCAAAAAGAATTGCTATCCGAATGGAATCAATTAGAAAATAACCCAAAAGCAAAAAAAGTCCTCAGAATTAATGAGGACCATTATCGGTTGATGCTTGACGGAGGGGTAGGTATATACGAAGTCCATTCCGGCACAATCGACTATCAACTATATTCTAAAAAACCCATCATTTATTTTTTTAATAAACTGCATTACAACAAGGTAAAATACTGGACATGGATCAGTGATATTTTTGCTTTTACTCTAGTATTCTTTGCACTCTCGGGACTTTTTCTGGTAAAAGGCACCAAAGGAATTAAAGGAAGAGGCAAATGGTATTTAATTGCCGGTATTGTTATCCCACTATTATTTCTATTATGGATGTAAAAAAAATGGGTAGCCATTTGAAGCTACCCATTATATTTTTACCTTACTTTTTTTCTTACTCTTCTTTTTTATCACCGACAGGAATTACCAAAGCTCCACCTTCATTAATAGCTGCCGTCACCTGAGAATGTATAAATGCATCTAATTGATAAAACTGTACCGCAATACTAGTACTCATTTTCTTTTTTAAGATCTTATAATATTTCCATCTCACCTTTTTTCTTTGCTTATCAATTTTTTCAGCTTCGTTTATAAGTCTATCAGCATCATCTTCACTCAATTTACCTTTTCCTTTAACGATCTCTTGCAATATAGCAACACGTCTATTCCCAACGGGTAGCAACTCTTCTTCATACAAATCATAAATCTCCCAAAACATATTAGCTTCTGACGATTTCAGCTTTATATTTTGCGCAAAAAACACTTTTACTTCCGATTTTAAAATCGACCTCATCAAATTTGCCTCCTGTTCACTCACCTGAGCACTCAATGACACAACAGCCACCCAAGCAGCAAGTACTGTTAAATAAATTTTTTTCATAGATTAATTACGTTAATGTAAGCATTGATAAAAATAGAAAACCTTCTTATGTTTGCTATATTATAATTCGCAAGTTAAAACTTAACCACTAAAAATTTACTTAAATGAAGACTAAATTTCAATTTGTATTAATTGCAGCCCTTGCCCTGATAATACCTTCTTGTTATCCTGGAGGAGCTGAATATGTTGACGAATTAGACACCTCCATTTCACAATATTCACCCGACTACAATTGGAGTAATTTAAGCGGACTATCCTACACTATGCCTGACGAAATCAGACACATTAAGGACGGTGAAGATATTGATGATCCCGATAATACCTACGATACAGAAATCATCAGTCAGATAAATAGCGAAATGCAAAGCCTAGGCATGACCTTAGTAGATGGCTCTGATGAAGATGCAATTGACATTGTTTTGGCTATTACCATGATAGAACAGAACAACAGCGGCTCAACCTGGGTTCCAGGTGGCGGATGGTGGGGCGGATGGTATCCCGGATGGGGCCCCGGATGGGGATGGGGATACTACCCATGGTACCCGGTTTACTATAATTTTAAAACCGGTTCGGTATTAATACATATGGGCGACTTTAAAAACCGCACTGAAGATGGTGACAAAGAAATTGTTCCTCCAATTTACGAAGGAGCTATTGATGGTTTACTTCAAGGAAGTACAGACTACATTGGAGAACGCATTGAAAGAGGTATTGATGAATTATTCAACCAAGCACCATTTAACTAACATTAACCCACCAAATAGATTGTACAATGAAAAATTTAAAATATCTTTTTACACTTTCGTTTATTGCCCTATCAATAGCAATGAACGCCCAAAGTAAATCAAATCTGCATTACAGCATCGGAATTCCAATGGGCGATACCAAAGACTTCATCAGCAAAGCAAGTTGGAGAGGAGCTTTATTTGAATACGAACGCTTAATACAGCCCAATATTGGTGTTGGCTTACAATTTGGATGGAACACTTTTTATGAAGAAATGCCACGAGACACCTACCCTTTGGAGAACGGAGCTATTACCAGCAAACAATATCGCTACATCAACTCAATTCCGATTCAACTTACCGGAAAATATTATTTTACTGATGACAATAGCCCATTCAGACCTTTTATTGGAGTAGGAACCGGCACTTACTATCTGGAGCAAAGAAACGACAACGGATTATTCTCATCTAAAGAAAAAGGTTGGGTCTTTGCTGTTACTCCTAAAGCAGGAATACTTATTCCTTTAAATTACAGCACTAGCATCTCATGTAGTTTTGATTATAATATGACATTTGAATCTTCAAATGTACCACAACAAAATTGGCTTGGAATAAATATTGGTTTTAGTTGGGATTATTAGTTTTCAGCTAAACAACAAAAAACGGAGCCAATGAATTTTGAGCTCCGTTTTTTATTCCTATAAAAAGAGGTAGCTAACCGAAGGAAAGCCACCTCTACACACAGGAATTGTTGGGAGGAAAAATCTCTCGTAACAATGCCAAAGGTCTCCTTTTTGAGTAGCATGCCCGTTACGGGTTTGTTATTTCTATTTTAAATTAAGATTACCCTCTGTTAATTCAACATGAAGTGAAAAACACACTACATCATCAACTACAGCAGCTACGAACACTTAAAGTTGTCATATTGTCATATATAAGTAATTAATTCAAGCCATATTGTCATTGTTTAAGTAATAAATAAGACATTTTTACCTGAATTTCTTATTGGCATTTTTATTGAAATAACTAAGTCAAACAATAGAAATTAAATAATTTAAAAATAGGAGATTTAGTTATGAGACTAGTAAGAAAATACAACGGACAACTACCAGAAACAAACGATTGGTTTAACCACTTTTTAGGAAGGGACTTTTTTGTTGAACCAGATCAGTACTTCGAGAATAAAAAAAGTCAACCTAAAGTTAACATTAAAGAAACTGAAGATACTTATCAGATTGACTTAGCAGCTCCTGGTTATACTAAAGAGGAATTTAATGTTGAGATTGACAATAATGTTTTAACCATTTCTGTTGAAAGAAATGAGGAGACAAAAGACGAAAACGTTAAGTATTCGCACAACGAATATAATTACGGATCATTTAACAGATCTTTTACTCTTCCTAAAGGGAAAGTTCAGGAAGCAAAAGTTGAAGCCCAATACACAAATGGGATTTTAAATATTTCCATCCCGAAAACCGAAGAAGCAAAGCCAAAACCAAAACGAATTTTAGAAATCCAATAATTTGTATTTAGTTGACAAAAGAAAAGCCGCGGAACAATTACGCGGCTTTTCTTGTATTTAAAATATCCTTCGTCTTTTCTTTCTGTATTTACCACCACTACTTCTGGGATTGGCAGTTTCGCTACATGGCACGGACGGACGCTTTCCGCCCATGCGCATATTCCCTTTTTGATTAAATTCCAAAATTAAGGAAAGCTCATGAGCTCCTTGAGTTGCCCACCCCAAATTAGAAATGGTAATATCATAACTATAACCAACTCGAAACATTCCAAAATCATACCCCAGTAAAGCTACAATAGCATCCTGATTTATAGCAGCACTCTTCACATCATTAAACAATGGCAGCCCTCTATACCAAAAACCCAACTCAAGAGGGCCATTATACCAATACAAACCTACATCAGCCTGATTTTGATTGGCCTGATTCTGATATCTGAAAGACATCGAAAAGGCCCTATTCATAGCCCTGTTCCTGCGTTTTTCTGTCCAAATATTATATCCTCCAAACAACACATACTTCAGATCCACCTCTGCCTGCTCATTCATAAAAGAATAATTAGGCTTAGCCAAATGATCTACCGTAAGTCCTATCCAGTATTTTGAACTGTAAACAAAAACAGAAGCAGCTAAATCAATATATTGGACCTGATCATTTGATAGGCGATCCCATCCTCCAGAACCACCACCTTGACCTGGCGGTTGGTCAGGAAAAACAATCTTACTAAAATCAACAGATTTATTACCGTAAGTAAACTGAATAGCCGGAACTACCTGCCAATCGCTAGACACTAACAAGTTATAAGAATACTGAAAGGCTGCCTGAGTGGTCGTTAACCCCGCACTACCGGCTTTATCCTGAATAAGATAAACACCAATACCACTATTAAACTGTGAAAAGAAATTATCAAAAGAAACAGCTGCTGTTGAAAACGCTTCATTAATAGCAGGCCACTGATTCCTGTAGTTTAATACCATCCTTCCTCCATCTGTAGCTCCAGCCAAAGATGGACTTAAATACAATGGGTTAGCATAGAACTGGGAAAAGTGAAAATCCTGCCCTTTTGCTCCAAGAAAATGAAAGAGACCAACTAATATATATATACTTACTCTTTTTCTCATTATCTAAACAAGGTTACATCTCCAGTATGGGTTTCCAAGGTGCCGTTTGAATATTTACAAACAACTTTCCAGATATATACACCCGATGCACAAAGCTTGCCTCGGTAATATCCGTCCCAACCAATATTCACATCTTTACTCTCAAAAATCAACTCACCCCAACGGGTAAAAATCTTTAAATTATATTCTACTATTCCCTCCTGAACAAATGGATAAAATACATAGTTATCAGGGTCGCCCGGTGTGTATTGACCTCCATTAGGTCCATTAGGATTTGGTGTAAATGCATTAGGAAAATCAATTTCTCCAGCAGCCTCTGCCACTACAGCGCTTCTAATAATCCGTTCATTCATACAACCTTTATCATTTTCAACCTGTAAACTCACATCATAGGTACCAGGCTCCTGATATAAATATTGTACAGAATGCTCAGTAGAAGTATTTCCATCACCAAAATCCCATAGATAAGATATAGCTCCTTCTGACTTATTTATGAAAGAAACAGTCTCTGGAAGTTTCACTTTAATAGGTCTCACTTCAAAATCAGCATACGGAACTTCAAATACTGTCACAACAACATCATCCGACTCCACTATTCCTCCTGCTCCCTCAGCAGTCAGCTTCACGGTATAATTACCGGTTGAATAATACGTATGAACAGGTTCTCTCTCCGTTGATATATTTCCATCTCCAAAATCCCACAAGAAATTAGTGGCATCAACGCTATTATTATAAAATTGAACTCTTAACGGAGGACACCCTATAGTATCAGGACCATAATCAATAGAAGGAAGCATAGGCAATATTTCAACAGCCTTCATGGCAGAATCTGCACAATGTTCGCCTTCTGCAATCAGTTTAATTTCAAAATCACCTGATTCACCATAAGTATATGTTGACGGATTTTGTCCTTCATAACGATCTCCATTGCCCCATAACCAGGTATAATCCCATCCCGAATGAGGAGTGGTATTTTCAAGATTAACAGTTGAGTTAGGCATCTGCTGACTTATTGGATCAACATTAAATGACGGAGTTGGAGTTTTATATACTACTACATTTGTATAAGCCGTATCGGTACAACCAAATGATGACTCAGCAACCATTGAAACATCAAATACCACATCGTCTAAAGATGAGTTCTGAAACAAATTATTACCTGTAAATGAAGTAGAGGAATTACCATCTCCATAATTCCAATAGAACCTATTAGCCCCTTCTGAATTATTAATAAAACTCTCTTCAAATGGCGAACACCCAGCTCCTCCATCACTTATTGAAGCAGATACAGTAGGAAATACCTGAATAATGGTTTCAGAGGAATCCTTACACTCGTAGCTATTCCCAACAACTAAACGGGCAGTATAATTTGCCATAGCATATTCATCATTTTCATAAACATGCATTATGGTCGAACTTCCTGCTTCATCCTGTAAAGTTCCGTCACCAAAATACCATTTACTATATTCAGCTCCAATTGATGAATTACTAAATTGTACTATTAACGGAGAACAACCGGAAGTTGGAGTTGCATTAAACACACTGGAAGGACTTGGATTAACTGTTACCTGAGTATAAGCAGTATCTTTACATCCAAATGATGAAGTAGCAACCATAGCCACATCAAACATTTGCTGCTCATTACTCTCATTAATAAATTCATTTATTCCATTATAACCTGCAGCAATATTTCCATCACCAAAATCCCAACTAAAAGAAACTGCCCCCTGCGATTCGTTCAAAAGGGTTTCAACATATGGAGAACAACCAACTCCTCCATCTGATATGGCAGCGATAACTTTTGGAAAGGCTCTGACAACTGAGCTTGTAGAATCTTTACATCCATATGAATTTTCAACCACCAACTTAGCTGTAAATGTTTTCAGATCTAAATCTTCATTGATATATGTATGCGATACCGATCCGGCCCCCTGCTCCTCAAGGGAAGAGTCATCACCAAAATACCAATAACTGGTTTCTGCCCCGGTTGACTCATTAGTAAAATCAACTATTAAAGGAGCACAACCTTCGGTTGGATTATAACTATACATTGCAGATGGACTAGGGTTAACCGTTATTACTGCCTGCGCAGTATCCAAACAACCAAATACCGATGATGTATATAAATTAACTTCATACTCAACACTTGATGAAGTTGTATTTTCAAAAACATGAGATATAGAACTGATACCCGAAACCTTTGTTCCATCACCAAAATCCCAATCATATGAATAAGCTCCAATATCACCCACCAGATCAACCTTCATAGGGTGACATCCTTCTTGCGGCTCTGCAGTAAAATCATAACCGACCAATGGATAAACTGTAATATAGGCACTTGATGTATCAGCACATCCATAGGAGTTATTAACTGCCAGTTTAACTTCGTATGATTCCACAAAGGTTTCTGAATTAACAAATGTATGCGTTACATTCTCATCCGATTCAACAGGAGATTCGTCTCCAAATGTCCATTCATAGCTTGTAGCCCCAATTGATTCATTAATAAATTCTACTGGTAAAGGACTACAACCTGGTGTTGGGTCATTACTAAACTGTGAAATTGTATTAGGATTGACCGTTACCGAATACTCAACCGAATCGCGGCAACCATAACTATTATAGGCTAAAAGTTTTACACTATAATCTGAAGGTACTTGTAATGGATTAGAAAAGGTGTGTGAAGGATCTACTTGATTGGATCCAAATCCGTCACCAAAATCCCACATGTAATAATCAGCATTTGTTGACTGATTCTCAAAATCAATATCAAAAGGACTACAACCAACATTATCAAACGGAGCCACATCTGCTGTTACCAACGGATAAAAATCTATTGTAACGGTATCTCCCCCCTCACAAACATCATTCATTTCTATCCATGCAAACCTATATTGTCCTGCAAGATCCACAGACACCGTTGTTGCCTCACTTAAAACATCACCAAATGCAGAAGTTCCCGGTCCACTTACCTGCTGCCATTCTCCCACACCAATATCAGCTGTTACACTTAAAAAATGATTCAATCCACAAGTATCAGCATCTTCCATTACCACAGGTTGCGGTATTTGAATAAAACTGATAACTACCTCATCAGTATCGATACATCCATTATTATCTTCAGTCCATAAAAATGTATAATCTCCATAAGTATCTACTACCACTAATGAATTAGGATCAACATCACTTGAAATAGAAGCATTTCCCGGCCCGGAAGAAAGAGTCCATGTTCCCGATCCTGAAGTCGGTACTGCCTCCAGATAATATCGTAATCCACATGCTTTGCTGTCAGGACCAGCATTAGCAACAGGCGTTTCATACACAACAACTGTTATACTATCTGCATCTTCACAACCCTGACTATCCAATACATAATATTCGAATTTAAATATCCCGGTTTCATTGGCTGTAAAAACAGGATCTTGAACATCAGTAGCAGAAAGTAAGTCTATTCTGTCTCCACTCCAGCGGTGCTGAACAAAAACTCCTGATCCTCCCACTGGATTAGCCTGCAATGTTTGATCTTCTCCGGTACATAATTCAATGTAATCATTTGTAAAACTAATATCTACCGAATCAACCACCACCAATATGGTATCAACATCAAAACAGGAGTTATCATCCGTAACCCTGTATAACAATTCATAGTTTCCTTCTGTAATTGTTGTAAAAATCGGATCTTGAATACCTGTATCACTTAATGGTGCGGTATCTCCTGTCCAAAGGTGTGTATAGGGAGTAGCTCCCCCTGTAGGATTACCGTTTAAATGTAATTGTGTACCTGGACATAAGTAAGCAGGCGAACCAGTGGTAATATTTGCATTTGGTGCAGCAATTACTTCAATCACAGTCTGACCTGTTGCGCTACACCCATTGCCATCTTCAATATAATAATCGATTGTATGCGATCCGGTTCCCGCAACAGAAGGATCAAATTCTCCTGAATTGGGATCAACAATACCTGGTCCGGACCAAACACCTCCCGGAGTTACTGCTGATAATGTTGTTGGATCTTCATTTTCGCAAAAAGGACCCGCCGGATTTACTGTTCCATCAGGAATATCAACAATTAATGCAATAGCCGTTGTAATTACCGGCGGATGATCTCCATTAATTGGATCCGCAGGCGTACCTGGAATATTAGGATCATCATATGGATTACACTGATTCCAGTTACGAAGTGTTATTTCAAAGTAATCGCCAACATCATAATTATCCGGAATATATATTTCTTCAGACGTATTAAGAGGTGGTACGGGACCAAAAATAGGCTCTGTAGTAACATTAATACTTCCAGTCATCGGATATGTCTCCAAAACTCCGGCAACCAAAGCTGTTGTTATATTAGTACCTCCAGTACCATATATCCACTGAACCCACCTTTTACGCTGATTTATAAAATCATTTTCATCTGGGGGCGTACAATTCCAATGGCTATTATCAAGAAAAGTAACAGTACCATCGTTACCAACACAGATAGGAAACACTAATGGATCGATCATCATCTCCCCTCCATTATATTCATCCGTATCCCAAACTGTTACATTCTGAACCTGAATACTACTCGTACATTCAACTCCATTTACAACCAGCGTAACACTTGGCTTATAATTACATTTATCACCACCAATTGGGTACACATGAGAATAGGTAAGAGTCCATTCATTTCCTGTAGTATTATTAGCTGGTATAATTTCTTCAGCACTTCCATCATCCCATCTAAAAATAAACTCAACACTGGTGCCAGCATTATACACACCATCATAAGTAACTGTCCAATCAACAGTTACTGGAGCACATAACTTATCGGGTATGATAGCATTTGCTTTTGTTGTAATATTACAATCCTGTCCATTCCCATTTACAAACAGGAACAGCAGGTAGAATAATATTAAAAGAGCTCTTTTTTTACCGTCCATAAAGCCTTTCTAATATTAGTAACGCACTTAATTAGGCAAACGTTAAACACACCTTTGTATTGCTTAAGGATGAACTTATCGTTAACCGTGATTTTTGTCAGGTTTCGTGTTTTTCTTTAAAACGCTGAGTTAAATCATTTTTTAAAATCGGTTTCCTTGCAAATTTTACACAAGTTAACCAAGCATACCCAACCGAAGAAATTTCTTAGGCGGAGAGTATTGTCTGTACTACGGCATATACTGTATTATAGTTCCGTTTAAAAGTAATTTTTTCATAATATCAACAAATACATCAAGCTATGATTAATAAATTAATTGCACAAACGCTACCTTATTTCCCTAAGAAATTTGTGTGGATATTTTCGAAGAAATACATCGCTGGTGAAACTATAGAAGAAGCTATACTGGCTTCAAAACAGCTAAACGACAAGAATATAACAGTTACAATTGATCTACTTGGTGAATTTATTAAAAACATAGATGAGGCAAGAGAGAATAAGAATGATTACCTTAAAATAATAGAGCACTTTGAGAAAAATAATATTAAAGGAAATTATTCATTAAAGCCTACCAGCTTTGGCCTATTAATAGATAAAGATATATGTTTCAAATACATACTTGAGATAGTTGCAAAAGCTGCTGAACATAACAATTTTGTTAGGGTTGATATGGAGGATTCCTCCTGTGTTGATCTGGAAATAGAATTATACAGAAAACTTAAAGCTGAATATCCTAAAAATGTTGGCTTAGTAGTTCAGGCATATCTAAAACGTACGCCTTCTGATTTAGAAAAACTAATGGACCTGCATAGTGATGAGTTTCCTCTAAACTATAGATTATGTAAAGGTATTTATGTAGAACCCAAAGAAATTGCCTTCAAAGATCCGGCAAAGGTTAATGAGATGTATTTGAAAAATTTAGAATACTTATTAACCAATAAAGTATTTGTAGGCATTGCCACTCATGACAAAAAGCTTATTGAAGGAGCTTATGAAATCATTAACAAACACAATATTCCTAAAGAACAATTTGAATTTCAGATGCTTTATGGAGTAACTCCTGACTTAAGAAAATCTATTATTGACAAAGCGTATAGCATGAGGGTTTATGTACCTTACGGAAAAGAATGGTTTGGCTATAGTACCCGTCGTTTAAAGGAGAATCCTAAAATGGCAAGCCACATCATTAAGTCGTTATTTGTTCGAGGTTAGCACCTAAATATTTAAACCAAGAGGAGGCTATTCGATTTAATTCGAGTAGCCTTTTTCATTAGAATATTACTTTAACACTTATTTCTTGCACATGGACTATTAGTAATAAATAATCCAAACAGCCCTCCTACAATTACATGATTGATTACTTCATTCAATTCCATTCCCGAAATTGTTTGTGCATCCGTAAAATAATAGACCAACAGTCCAACAACAGATCCTCCCACAGTGTACAAAATAGTTTTCTGAACATGCTTTGACTGTAACATTCTTTTAATCCAGGAACCTTGAGGCTTTATATCTAATTTTTTAAACTCCATATATCTACATATTTAGATTTTACGATACAAACATAGATATTAAATATGAAATAGAGAAATTGATATCCCTAAACATCATAGAAAAAAATTACATATTGATTGTTAAACTCTTAAGAATCGAATAATAATTCCAGAATGACTAATCTTCTATTTACCTCCCTTAAACACAGGCAGCTTTTTATAAAGAAATGTTTGAAAAAGTCCCCGGCCAAGCATAAAACTATTCATGGCAATCCATAATGCATGATTTCCTAAACTTGACCTCAAAGAAAAGAAAAGTATAAAAAAGACCAATGCAGCCATTAACATCGTATTGCGCATTAATCGTGAAGCAGTTACCCCAATGTAAATTCCATCCCATATGTAGGAAGAAAAACCTGTTAACGGAAGAATTATCAACCACGGCAAGTATCTAAAGGCTACCTCTATTACATTATCCTGATTGGTAAAAAGGAGTAAAATAAACTTCCCGCCTAGGGCAAAAACAACTACAAATACCAAAGCAAATCCAGCGCCCCAATAAAACAGGTTCTTGACCACTTTTTTAAGTTGAAGATGATTTTTGCTCCCGGTAAATTTACCCACTAAAGCTTCGGCAGCGTAGGCAAATCCATCCAGAAAGTATGAGAAGAGAAATAAAAATTGTAGTAGCGCACTGTTTGCTGCCAATATCAAATCACCTGTGCCGGCAGATTTAGAGGTAAAAAAAGTAAAAACAATTATCACACATAGTGTACGCAGAAATATATCACCACTAACATTCATAAAGGCCATAAGGCCCGAACGTTTTATAATTTCTTTAAATCTAAAGTATGATAAAATATATTTATACTTCTTCAGGAATAGAATAGCAGAAAGAATGATGCCTACATACTGCGAAACAACAGATCCAAGTGCAACCCCTTCCACTTTCATGCCAAGCCCTTTTACAAAAATAAAGGAAGAAACAATATTAACCACATTTATGCTAATAGAGATAATCATTGGATAAAGAGCATTTTGCATACCCAAAAACCAACCATTAATAACCATTAAAGCAATTGCTGCCGGTGCAGCCCATATTCGAACATAAAAGTAATTAGCAGCAAGCAATTTAACTTCTTCACTTCCTTCTAATATTATTAAACTCAAATGAATTACTCCTTTTTGAATTAGCAATAACACAATACCTGCAGTTAAAGCTAAAAACACACCACGAAACAGAAGCATTGCCATCTCCGACTTATCTCCCCTTCCATAAGCCTGAGCTGCCATACCACTTAAACTCATTCTTAGAAAGGCAAATCCCCAATACACGAAATTAAATATTACACCCCCCAATGCTACAGCACCCATAAATGACGCGCTATCCTGATATCCCATTAGATGCATATCTACCATCCCCAAGAGCGGAACTGTTAGGTTGGTTAAAATATTTGGTAAGGCTAAACGTAAAATATCGCGATTCATGCTGTATTTTATAAATGAGCTGCGAAGATAATCATACAAACATGAATAAAAAAAACACTGCTATACACCTGTTTAAATGTAGCTTTTCAAAAAAATCAAATTTTTTATTGAACATTTTAGGATGTTTTTCTCTTTATTATTTGGACTGGATCTAATTAAATAATATTTTTGGATTCGTAAGTCTTTTAATTGATTTGATAACCTATAAAATACAAAAGACATGGCATTTGAATTACCAAAATTAGATTATGCATACGACGCTTTAGAACCACATATCGATGCTCGCACGATGGAAATACATCACACTAAGCATCACGCAGCTTACACAAGTAAATTAAATGATGCGGTAGAAGGCACCGATTTAGCCGGTAAAAGCATTGAAGATATTTTAGCAAACATTTCAAGCCTTTCAACAGCAGTGCGCAACAATGGAGGTGGATTTTACAACCACAACCTGTTTTGGAAAGTGATGTCACCTAATGGCGGCGGCCAGCCAACAGGTGAATTGGCAGCAGCAATTGATAAAGCTTTTGGTTCTTTCGATAAGTTCAAGGAGCAATTTAATGCAGCAGCAGCCACACGTTTCGGATCAGGTTGGGCTTGGTTGGTTAAACAATCTAACGGTGAGTTGGTTGTATCTTCAACACCCAATCAGGATAATCCATTAATGGACATCGCTGATGTTAAAGGAACACCTATTTTAGGTTTAGATGTTTGGGAACATGCATATTACTTAAATTATCAAAATAGACGTCCCGATTATATTGGAGCATTCTGGAATGTGATTAATTGGGACGAGGTAGCAACACGTTTTAAAGTTTAGTTTGTTCATTTTGTCTGGGAAAAAGGGAAGCTCAAACGAGAGTTTCCCTTTTTATTTTGCTTTTTTTTGATGGATTCAAAACACTATTTATTTATTTTTGTTTAAACCTCAGACAAGAATTATAAAACAAACTAATTATGACTTTTGAATTACCAAAATTACCTTATGCATTAGATGCATTAGAACCTGTTATTTCTAAAACTACTTTAGAATTCCATTACGGAAAGCACCACCAGGCATACGTTAATAACTTAAACAACCTTATTAAAGGTACTGAGTTTGAAGATGCCGATTTGGAGACGATTGTAAAAAAATCGGATGGTGGTATTTTTAATAATGGCGCTCAGGTTTGGAATCACACTTTCTATTTTACCTCATTCTCGCCTAATGGAGGAGGAACTCCTAAAGGTAAATTAGCGGAAGCTATTGATTCCACTTTTGGATCATTTGAGAAATTTAAAGAAGAATTCTCGCAGGCAGCAGCCACCTTATTTGGTTCAGGATGGGCCTGGTTGGTAAAAAAAGCCGATGGAAGCCTGGCTATTGTTAAGGAAAGCAATGCTGGCAACCCAATGACACAAGGCGACACTCCAATTTTAACATGCGACGTTTGGGAGCATGCTTATTATTTGGATAAACAAAATGCTCGTCCTAAGTACATTGAAGATTTTTGGAAGATTATTGATTGGGATGTAGTATCGGAAAGATTCTAATCACTTCAAAAATTAAGAAATTTAAAAGAGACTTGATTGCATTTTTTGTATATTAAGTCTCTTTTTTAATATCCATATATCAACTAATTAAATACCAGTTTATGCTTAAAGAACTTATTTTAAAAAATCGTAGCTATCGGCGTTTTTATCAAGACAAAATGATAGAGAAAGAAACATTAATAGAGTTGATTGACTTGGCTCGACTTTCGCCTTCAGCACGCAATGCACAGCCTTTAAAATATTTTATTTCAAACGATGAGGCTACTAATGCAAAAGTATTTCCTCATCTATCGTGGGCTGGTTATTTAAAAGAATGGAATGGTCCTGAAAAAGGCGAACAACCATCGGCCTATATCATTATTTTGAATGATACTGAGATTTCATCGAACTACTTTTGCGACGACGGAATTGCATCGCAAAGCATTTTATTAGGAGCTGTGGAAAAAGACCTTGGCGGATGTATAATTGGCTCAGTCAATCGACTTCAATTACAGAGAGAATTAGGCATTAATGATCAGTATAAAATTGTTCATGTAATTGCTCTTGGATTTCCTAAAGAAGAAGTTGGATTGGAGGAAATGAAAGACAATAACCATATTTATTGGCGTGATGTGAATGAAAAACACCATGTGCCTAAACGTAAAATTGATGAAATCATAATCAGTTAATATCAATCCGGCTGATTCAGCCGGATTTCTTTTTTGAGTAGGCCAACCAAACGAAAGCTGCATTGTTATTAATATATACCAAACAAAAATAAAATCATGAGAAAAATTTTATTATTCATATGCATTCTATTTATTTCTATAGGTAGCCATGCCCAAAGAAGAAACATTGATTCATTACGAATTTCAGGTGTTGTATTTGAACAAGATAGTTTAAACACGCTTCCTTTCTCAAGGTTTAACGTTCATTCAGGCATTTATTCATCTGATGAAAAAGGGCAATTTTCTTTTTGGGCCGAAAAAGGTGAAATCATAAAATTTACCCACATTGGTTTTAAAGATACATACATACAAATTGACGATTCATTGGAACTGGACAATTATATGTTAGGTGTATTTTTAACTCGCGACACATTCGAAATAAGTGAGGTAATTGTTATTCCCCGTTACGAGAATCTGGCCGCACGGGCACGTAATATGCCATTAATAATAACGCCTGATCAGGCATATGCCAATAACAACATTAAGGCATCAACCAATCAAGCACTTACCCAAACTCCTTTGCGAATGGATAGTGAAATGAATCAGGATATGGTGTTGCGCGAACAAAGATGGGGTACTGTATATAAAACACAAATTCCTCCAGACAGAACCATTGGTATTTCTTCAGATAATTTAAGTTCAATGAGTTTATTTGTAACACCAAACAAGCAAAAAATTAAAACCACCATTGCTCAACCATTAAACCGACATGAACTTGACCTTATTCTTAGAGTTTATGAGGAAAAAGTAAAATCAATGTTAGAAAACAACAAAACAGAATAAAATAAGCATAGTTTTCTGAAGAAAAGTGCATTTTTGCAGTTTGGAAGATAAATGCTCAAATAAGAGAATATGGAATTTACTTTAAACGGAAATAAAGGATATTCTAAAGTGGAAACCTATGATGATGAAACCACTGATGGATTATCTTCAAAGTATAAAAGCATTTTAGAATTACTAGGTGAGGATCCGAAACGAGAAGGTTTGGAAAAAACACCATTACGCGTGGCCAAGGCAATGCAATTTTTAACGCAAGGCTACAATATGAATCCGGAAGAAATTGTGCGCTCAGCCATGTTTCGCGAGGATTATCAACAAATGGTAGTGGTAAAAGACATTGAAATATATTCGATGTGCGAACATCATATGCTTCCGTTTTTTGGGAAAGCTCATGTTGCCTATATTCCTCGTCATCATATTACCGGACTAAGTAAATTAGCCCGTGTTGCGGAAGCTTTTGCCCGAAGACTGCAAGTTCAGGAACGACTAACCACACAGATAAAAGATTGTATTCAGAATACACTTAATCCGTTAGGTGTAGCGGTGGTAATTGAAGCACAACATATGTGTATGCAAATGCGTGGTGTACAAAAGCAACATTCTATCACAACAACATCTGATTTTACAGGAGCATTTCAAAAAAATCAGGCTACACGAGAAGAATTTTTCAATATTATTAATAACAAATAAAAAAAGAGCCATTAGCAGATGCTAGTGGCTCTTTTTTTATCTTTTAAATTGAACCGAATCAGTTGTATAGCTATATGCCTGAAAAAAACCCAACGCTCCATTGCTCACATTTCCTTTTACATTTGAAGGAGGACCGCTAAATAATGGAGCCTTAAAGCTCACTTCTTCATCAACGGCAACCAGGTAATCGTAAAACTCCTCTGTAATTCCATTCATATTTAGTTTTACCCAATCACCCTCTTTTAATTCCAGTTCCATATCTTCTTCATCAATGGTTTGAACCCAAACACCGGCCGCATAATTCCCATCAAAAAAACGATCATCCACAAAGCCTAATTCCGAATATCGGTTAGTAAGTGAACTATCATTTAATGCGATAGAAAAGCTGTAAAAATCATCTGTCTCCACCGGATCTTGCGCATACAACAACACTTTCCATAAATCCCAGGTATCCTCATACTCCAAACGAACCGAATCGATAGGTGCTACCGAATTTAAAACGGACTCTGCCTCATAAATTTCAAAGACACCATCATTATCAATATCCACATTTTCGATGGTTAGATGATACGATTTCCCTACCCTACCATAATAGTCATTGGGTGTTAAATAATATCCGGGATACCTATCACTTTCTGATAATTCAATTTTTTGCACATCATCTTCAATAGTAACCAAAGCATTAGAAATAGCTTGAGGCTCTTTATTACTGTAATAATCGGCAGATACAGTTAACCGAACAAAATGAACCATGGTATCAGTTGAAACAGAACCATCTACTACTAATCGAGGTTCGGTATTGTTAAGCTTTAATGTTATATCTTCAGTACAAGCATTAAGTAGTAGTAGAATCATTAAACTACCAGCTATTACATATTTTTTATTTTGATTTTTCATGGCTAGAATTTAAAGTTATAGGTTACAGATGGGATAAATGAAAACAAATAAGTCATTTGAGCTTTAGTAATGGTAGGATTATCATCATCGCGCACAAAATTAATAGCCCAGGCATTTTTGCGTCCATAAGCATTATATACCGAGAATACCCACTCGCCATGCCACTTTCTGTTAGGTTTATCTTTTCCACTTAATATCAATGATAAATCCAGGCGATGATAATCTGGCATTCGCTCCGCATTTCTTTCGGAATACAACGGAATTATATCCCCTCCTACTTCGTACCTACCCACAGGGAACGTAACCGGAGCTCCCGTATAGAAAACCCAATTAGCAGATACACTTGTCCGATTAGATAATTTTCTATTGAGTACGATACTGCAATCATGGGTATGATCATATGGAGATAAGTATGGTTTACCTCCATTTATCTCAGACACCGTTCGCTCAACCCTCGACAAGGTATAACTGATCCATCCATTCCATTTGGGACGGTTAAACCGAAGCATCATTTCCACACCATAAGCTTCTGCTTCACCAAAACGCAATTCACCTTCCAAATATTCATTTAACAATAATTCGGGATGATCCTTAAAATCGATGGTATTATACATCTTTTTATAAAATCCTTCGATGGATGTTTCGATGGTATTGTCATTAAAATTACGGAATAAACCTAAAGCAAACTGATCTGCTTTTTGAGGTTTTACATTGGGGGAAGATGGAAACCAAACATCTAACGGAGTACCCGAAGTTGAATTGGATGCCAAATGTAGATACTGAAAGGTTCTGTTATAGGAAGCTTTAATTGAGGTTGTTGGATTGATAATGAAATTTGCTCCTAATCTTGGTTCTATTCCATGATACGTATTGTATACCTCGCCGGTTCCGTATCGTTCGCTGTTGGTAAATTCATAATTATCGTTGTAATAATACTGAGTACCGGCCCCCACATTCTGAAATAAGGACCATCGCAAACCATATTTTAATACTAACCAATCTGATATTTTTTGGGTATTCTGCGCGTACAAAGCATGTTCGAATGATCGGTTCTCTGGTACTTTTATTTCGTTATACAATGAATTTTCGCCTGTTCCTCTGGCTAGTCCGGGTAGTATTTCTCTAAATATTGTCTGCGCTCCAAATTCAACTGTGTTATTGGGGTTGATGTAATAATCGAAATCCAGTTTGGCACTTAAATCGTATAAATTTGATTCCCATTCAAACGAATCGGCACCTCCTTCAACAGTGCCTAATGCATAATCATATTGCGAACCAATAAGAGTGAAATTGGAAAACAGTTTGGGCGAAAAGATATGATTCCATCTAAAAGTAACCGTTTTATTCCCAAAATCCATTTTTGAGAAATCGTTTTTAAAAACATCCCGCCCAAAATATCCACTTAAGTAAATGCGGTTATTTTCATTTATGGTATGGTTAACCTTGGCATTGAAATCGTAAAAGTACAACTTATTATCCCGCACCGATTCATCGGAAGCAAAAGGTAAGAATAAATCAACATAGGTTCTTCGGCCACTAACAACAAAAGATGTTTTCTCATTGGCGATTGGTCCCTCCAGTGTTAATCGAGACGAGATAGTTCCAATCCCTCCTGTCCCCGAGAACTTCTTTGAATTACCATCTTTCATGCGTATATCCAGCAAAGATGAAAGACGACCACCATTACTTGCAGGTATATCTCCTTTATACAATTTTACATCTTTGATGGCATCGTTGTTAAATACAGAGAAAAAACCCATTAAATGACCTGCATTGTATACACTTGCTTCGTCTAATAAAATAAGATTCTGATCGGGGTTTCCACCTCTTACACTAAAACCACTCGAGCCTTCACTTGTGGGAGACACACCCGGCAGCAATTGAATTACTTTCACCAAATCGGTCTCTCCCATCAATACAGGTACATTTTTAATGGTTTTTCCCTTCAGTTTCTCTACTCCCATTTGAGGATCTCTTACATTGGCATCTTTACGCTCAGAAGTAACAACAATTTCATCAATTGATTCTGATGAAGGTTTCAATTCAACATTTATTACTTGATTCTCCGACAATTCAACTTTGGTTTCATAAGCATCATAGCCCAAATAGGCAAAAACCAGATGATATGAACCTGCTGGTAGCGAGATAGAATAAAATCCATATAGATTAGAAATATTACCACTTTTTGTTTCCTCTACATAAACTGTAGCTCCAATAAGGGCTTCGCCGCTTGTAGCATCTTTAATAGAACCACTAATGGTAATCAGATCCTTTGAAACAGGATCTTCTTCAGCTCTTGCTTGCCCATATGCAGCAAGCACTAAAATAAATAGAAAGAGTAAGGTACGTTTTAACATTATTAAGTAATTAGGTTTAATGTGCATCTTTTGTAACAAAGTCACACAAATAAAAGGAAGGTTGCATTAACAAATGGGGGAAAAGCAAAATAATAACATTTAGACAATACATGCAATCATCTAAACATTGATTTTATGCTCTTTACACAAAGAGAATAAAAGTAGTATAATATTTAAAAGTTTGTTATATCTCAAGAATAAATGTAACCAATACAGGAACCAAAATAGTTAAAATAATGCCACTAAAAATGGCTATTACTCCGTATTCTTTCCCGGAGAATTTAACAATAACAGGTAGTGTTGTATCCATTGAGGTAGCACCACCGGAGGCAATACCTGCCAATTTTCCAAAATATCGCACCAACAAAGGCATTAACAGAAGCGTAAAAATCTCTCTGAAAATATTAGACAATAAAGCAACAACACCCAACTCGTCGCCACTTAATTTACTAATAAAAATGCTCGATAAAGAATAATAGCCAAAGCCGGCTCCAACCGCCATTGCTTGCTGAATAGTAATATCACTCAAAAAAATGGCTACCAGAGCTGCACCAGCCAAGCTTCCTATAATAACTACCAAAGGCACTAATAAAACTCTGATATTCATTTTTCTTAACACCGAAAAGGCATTTGCATCACTTCCAATACTTATTCCGACCACTATCATTAGAAAGTACAAAGCATAAGTGGTAAGATCATCGTTTAGTAACCAATCGGGGAAAATATTCGATAAGCCACCTAATAATCCGGCAACGAAGAAGGATAATATTATCAAGCTTCCTTTCATCAGCTTTCTTTTTCCTGATACTTTTTAAAGAAGAAAATATAAATCACTTTTGCCAATAAAATACTTCCAGCAAGAGCTCCAATGGTTAGTAGTAATGCCTTATATCCAATTCTTGAAAAATTTTGAATAATATCCTCATTTATACCTACCGAAATGCCCAAAAGAAAAAGCAAAAGGTAAATTGCATAATTTACTGCCTTATCTACCCTTTTGCGCGTTTTTTCTTTATTTTTTAATTGCCGTCCGATAAATATCCCAGCAATAAAAAGACCTATAACAATATATGATGTCATGAGGAAATCATTTAATCAACCGGCACTCCTTTTTCTTCAGGGAAACGATTTTTATATTCTTTCCAGAATAACTTCACCTCCCCTTTCATCTCTCTGTGTAATATCAATAACCCAATTAAGTTTGGAATAGTCATTAAAGCAATGGTAATCCCGGATAATGTCCAAATAATGGTTGTATCCACAAAGGATGCTAAAAAGAATCCAATTACATAAATCAGATGGTACCAAATAACCGCTTTAGAGCCCCAAAGGTAAGTAATTGCCCTGTCGCCGTAGTACGACCACGAGATAGCGGTTGAGAAAGCAAATAATAATAATCCAATAGAAACGATGTATTGGCCCCATGAACCAAACCAGCCTTTGGTAAAAGCAACGGTTGTTAATGGTGCACTATGTAAAAGTGATTTTCCCTCAAATACAATTTTCTTACTATCTGATGATGATGAAAACTGAGCTTTCAACCTGGCCATCATGCCAAGATGTTCCTCTTGCAGTTGTACAAGTCCATTTTGTACTTTAATACTTCCGTTATAAGGCTTTTTGCCTTGTTTTACTACAACATTTTCAGCCAAAGATCGCGAGTGTATTAACTGAACATCAGAAGTAATTTCACCATCTTTTACTTTCATCTCCCCGGTAAACAGAGGTAAGGTTTCATCTCCGTTTATATGCTTTGCCAAAACCAACTTTCCTTCCTGAGTTGTATCATCGTAATTAGTCCCTTGCAGAATCTGCAAATCGGCCATTTGAAAACGGTTGTCCAGCTTTTCATTCCAAACACCAGATGACAAAAGCGTTAGTCCGGTTAACGTACAAATGATAATAGTATCGATAAAGGGTTCAAGCAATGCAACCATTCCTTCTGATACTGGCTCATGAGCTCTGGCTGCTGCGTGAGCAATAGGGGCTGACCCCTGACCGGCCTCATTAGAGAATAAGCCTCGGTTTACACCCCGATTAAAAGCAAAAGCTAAAGTTGCTCCTAAAAAACCTCCGGTTGCTGATGAGCCTGTAAATATATCTGCAAAAATTGCCTGTATAGATGGCCAGATATTTTCGTAATTCATTGCAATAACCGAGATAGCCCCAATAAAATAGATAAGAGCCATAGTTGGAACCAATCGCGAGGTAACTTTGGCTATTCGTTTAATTCCGCCAATTATTACAAACCCTAATAAAATTGCTAAAACAAATCCGGTAATTACATGAGGTAAACCAAAAGTGGCAAATATTGAATTGGAAATACTATTTACCTGAGGCAGGTTACCCGTACCGAAAGAAGAAAGTACCGTTGCAAAAGCAAAAATAGCAGCAATCCACTTTCCTGATTTAACCAATTTACCTGAAGGAAGTTTAAAATTTAATCGTTCGCGCATGAAGTACATCGGGCCTCCTGCTATTGTACCGTCAGCTGCCTTCTCGCGGTATTTATGCGAAAGTGTAACCTCAACAAATTTGGTAGTCATACCAATCATAGCCGTTACCAACATCCAGAATAAAGCCGCCGGCCCACCCAAATGAACGGCCAATGCCACTCCTGCTATATTACCGGTACCTACTGTTCCTGAAAGAGCTGTTGTTAATGCCTGAAAATGTGAAGTATCTCCTTCATCTCCTTCTTTATCGTACTTTCCTCTGACAATACGAATTGCATATTTAAAATACCTGATTTGTGGAAATTTAAGATAAACCGTAAAGAAAATACCGGTTCCCAAAAGCAACCACACAAACCAAAAGTGACTACCAATATAAGAATCAATTAATTGTAGAAAACTGTTAATCTCTTGCATAGATCTAGGTCATTAGAATGAACGAAATTAGTATTCGGATTTTTTCAGGAAATGCTAAAAAACGAATTTTTATCCGATTGACCTTTTTTTTAACAACATTTTTCAAGATTTCCATGTAATTCTTTCATCCAATTGTAAAAAAACAGCAGTCTTTCTTCACAAAATAATATTTCAAAGTATTATATTTGAATTCGTATATCCTACTCATGCTAAAACCTAACACACAACAATTCCGAAGTCTTTTCAAAGACGATGCCGTTTGGGGCGAACAAAAAGTAATTCGCTTTCGATGGTTTCTCATCATTGTCATTTTATTTTTTGTTGGGTACATCTATTTTGCAGGATACGAGGAAAGAGCCTTAATATCTTTGTTTCTGGCCAGTATATACATCTTCTACAATGCAGCTCTCAATTTCTTGCTTAAAAAATTTGGAAGCGCCACCTGGATAAGATTTTTATCTGCCACTTTTGATATTTCTATCTTATCACTACACATTTTTAATTATTCATATTTTTTCCAACCCATAGCAGTTACAACTGCAGCTTCTATTTTTCTATATCCGGTTTTAATACTTTTATCGGTGTTGAGGTACGATGGAAGATTGGTAATATTCTCAACCATATATTCCATTTTCTGTTTTAATCTCATTTATTTTATAAGACTACCGCATATCGATCCTACATTGTTGGATCAAGTAGCCTCAGCCAACTGGGCCGGTCAGATATATAAAAGCACCTACCTGCTAATTATGGGATATTTTCTTTTGGGAGTACCTGAGATGATCAAGAGACTGGTTAACAAACAACTGGTTAGCATAAAACAGCAAAACTCTGTTAAACTTGATTTAGCCTTAGAAAAACAAAAGAATGAAATGAATTTACTTCAGTTAAAGAAAGAAAAAATACTGAATCAGAAACTGGAAGAACATCAGATAACAATTGAAAAGCAGAAAAAAAGTCTGGAAGAGGCGATAGAAATTAAAAACAAGTTATTCAGTATAATCGGACATGATTTAAAATCACCCTTTGCTGCTCAAACATCCATTGTTGATTTATTACTTGCCGACTATAAATCGTATAATAATGAAGATATTATATCGATCTTAAAATCCATTAAACGTTCTTCTCACCAAGGCTTAGAATTATTAGAGAATATTCTGGATTGGTCGAAACAACAAAACAACCTTATTCATCCACAAGCCCATGCTATTAATGTACTTAGTGTGGTTAATAATACCCTGGGATTACTTCACAACAACCTAAATCATAAACGCATCAGGATTGATACATTTATTAATCCAAAAACTGAAATTTTAGCTGATGAAGGTATTTTAAGTACTATCCTTAGAAATATTATCTCTAATGCAGTTAAGTTTTCCTATGTAGATGGATCTATTAAAATTGGCACACGAACAGACGAGAAATTAACCTACATTGATATAATCGATGAAGGTGTAGGAATGAGCTCTGAGTATATTGCCTGCTTATTTAAACCCTGCCAAAAAACATCAACCCGTGGCACACAAAATGAACCAGGCACAGGCTTAGGTCTATTTCTGTGTAAAGATCTGGCCCAAATGATGAAGGCCGATATCATTGTTGAAAGTACTGAAGGGAAAGGCAGTATTTTTTCAATCGCCTTCCCCACTGTATCTGAACCAGTAAATCAAAAAGTATACTAATTAAGTCCTTTCATCGAAAGCTGTATTCTTTTTCGTTGATGGTCTATTTCTAACACTCTTACTTTAACCTGTTGCTGTAATTTTACAATCTGGTTAGGGTCACTCACATACTGATTGGCTAACTGTGAAATATGAACTAATCCATCCTGCTTTACACCCACATCTACAAAAGCTCCGAATTTGGTGATATTTGTAACCAGTCCGGGCAATTCCATCCCTTCGTGTAAATCATCAATGGAATAAATGCCCTCAGCAAATGAAAAAGCTTTAATAGCTTCACGGGGATCTCTTCCCGGCTTATCCAACTCCTGCATAATATCATTTAAGGTTGGCAATCCCACTTTGTCGGTTACATATCTTTGCAAATCAACTTTACTGCGTAGTGTTTTATCTTTAATCAAGTCGGCTACTTCGCAATGCAGATCTTTGGCCATTTGCTTTACCAACTTATATGATTCGGGATGAACAGCCGTGTTATCCAATGGATTTTTTGCAGATGATATTCGCAAGAAGCCTGCACTCTGTTCATAGGCTTTCGCTCCCAAACGTGTTACCTTCTTTAATTCATCGCGCGATGTGAAGGCTCCATTTTCCGATCGGTAATCAACAATGTTTTGTGCTAATTGAGGTCCTAGTCCGGAAACATAGGTTAACAAGTGCTTACTGGCTGTATTTAAATTAACTCCAACAGAGTTTACACACGACTCCACAACTGTATCCAGTGATTTTTTCAACTGCGATTGATCCACATCGTGCTGATACTGTCCAACTCCTATTGATTTAGGATCAATCTTTACCAGTTCAGCCAATGGATCCATTAACCTGCGACCGATGGAAACAGCACCACGAACCGTCACATCATAATCAGGAAACTCTTCACGGGCTACTTTTCCTGCAGAATAAACCGAAGCACCATCTTCGCTCACAACAAATACTTCTACCTTATGGGCAAATGACAAACCTTTAGCAAATGCTTCCGTTTCGCGAGATGCTGTTCCGTTGCCAATAGCAATAGCTTCAATTTTATGCTTGGCAACCAGCTTTATTATAGTATCACTCGATTTTTTATAGTCGTTTTGAGGCGGATGGGGATAAATTGTGGCATTCTCCAATAAATCGCCATATTGATCCAAACAAACCACTTTACAACCGGTACGATAACCCGGATCAAGAGCTAATACTCGTTTCTGTCCCAATGGGGATGCCAATAATAATTGTCTTAAATTATCGGTAAATACTTTTATGGCCTCTTCGTCTGATTTTTCTTTAAACAAATTAGAAAACTCTGTTTCGATAGATGGAGCCAATAATCGCTTATAAGCATCTGTCACTGCGTCCTGCACCTGAGCTGCAGAATCTGTATCTCCCTTTACAAAGAAACGATCCAGGCGCTCCATGGCATATTCGGCATCGGGCGAAATATTCAATTTTAAATATCCTTCTTTCTCTCCACGACGCATGGCCAGATAACGGTGCGAAGGACATTTTTTCAAAGGTTCCGACCACTCGAAGTAATCTTTATATTTAGCCGCTTCTTCCTCTTTTCCTTTCACTAATTTAGAAGAAATAACAGCCTCTTTCTCAAATACCGAACGCACAATCTCACGTCCTACCTTATGCTCATTAATCCATTCAGCAATAATATCACGAGCGCCCTGTAAAGCCTCCTCAACATTAGCCACCTCTTTATTTACGAAAGAAGCCGCACGTCCTTCCACATCACGCTCATGCTGTTTCATTATAATTTTAGCCAATGGCTCCAAACCTTTTTCCCGGGCTTTTACCGCACGGGTTTTTCGTTTGGGTTTGTATGGCAGGTAAATATCTTCCAGTTCGGTAAGATTGTAACTTGCTTTAATCTTAGATTCCAACTCATCTGTTAACACACCCTGCTCATCCATCGATTTTAATATGGACTCTTTGCGTTTTTCTATTTCCTGAAGTTTCTCATAACGCTCTTTTACAGCCCCCACTTGAACCTCATCCATACTTCCGGTCATCTCTTTTCGATAACGACTGATAAAAGGTATGGTAGCTCCCTCGTCGAACAAGGTTAAAACATTGGCCACATTGCGGGCAGCCAGACTTAATTCTTTGGATATGATGTCAACAAATAAGTTTTGCATGATTTAATTATTAGATTAAAGACAAGAATTGCCTGATCCGAAGTGAAACAGGCAACAATTTCTCCCATCAATAAAACGTTGTTTTTACGATTTATTATGATCTTTCTTTTTGAAGTTCTTTTTCTTTTTTCCTTTGTATCCGCCTTTGCGTTTCCGTCCTTTTTTTAGTTCCTCAGGATTGTACACAGGAGCTTCACCCAAATCGGGAGGCAATGGAATTTTAAATACATTAGTCTCAATCAATTGCTCGATTCGATAAAATTCCAATATTTCTTTTTCATTAATTAAAGTAATGGCAACCCCTTGTGTGGCAGCACGAGCCGTTCTTCCAACACGATGTACATAATCCTCAGCATCGCGTGGTACATCAAAGTTGATAACCAAATCAATCTTTTCAATATCAATACCACGGGCAATAATATCGGTTGCCACCAGTATCTGTACATTACGATTACGGAATTCGCGCAATACATCTTCTCGCTCAGCCTGCTCCAAATCAGAATGAATAGCCTTGGCATTAAAACCATTATTCAGCAGCGAACGACTGATCTCTTTCACCTTAATTTTGGTTGATGAAAAAATAATGATACTTGGTAAGTCTTTATCTTTCAGTAAACCGTTAAGCAAAGGAATTTTCTGGGTATCGTAAACCATATAAGCCGCCTGTAAAATACCTTCAGCAGGTTTACTAATGGATATATTTACCTCCTCGGGATCGTGCAGAATATTTTTTGCCAGCTCCCTGATTTTAGGTGGCATGGTTGCCGAAAACATCAAAGTCTGACGTTCTTTGGGAAGATGTGTTACTACTTGCATAATATCCTCAAAGAATCCCATATCCAGCATACGGTCTGCCTCATCCAAAATAAGATGCTGCAAGGTTGACATATTTACATATCCCATACTCAAATGCTGAATCAATCGACCGGGAGTAGCAATAACAATATCAGCACCAGTGGTAAGAGCATTCTTTTGACGGTTCCACTCTTCCTTATCATTACCTCCATAAATGGCTGTTGATGACACATCCAGAAAATACCCAAAGCCCTCCATTTGCTGGTCAATTTGTATGGCAAGCTCACGTGTAGGAACCAAAATTAAAGCATTGATATCTTTATGTCCGTTACGAATCAGTTTATCCAATACCGGTAGAAGATAAGCAGCAGTTTTACCTGTTCCGGTTTGCGCACACGCAATTAAATCACTCCCTTCCTTAATTACCGGAATGGTTTTCTCCTGAACAGGAGTTGCTTTCTCGAAACGCATGGCATCTAAGCCATCAAGCAACTCATTGGCAAAATTGAATTCTTTAAATTTCAAACAGTATCTTTTTTCAATGTATTATTCTACATAAATAACCAACCCTTTCAGGTATTCTCCTTCGGGATGATAAATATCCACCGGATGATCAGCTGGTTGGGTTAGTTGTTGCAATATACGAACTTTACGGTTAGCACGTGCCGCTGCAGAAAAGACCATAGTTCTGAACTGCTCTTTACTTATCACCTGCGAGCAGGAGAAAGTAAAGATAATTCCACCGGAACGAATCTGTTCTATGGCTTTGGCATTTAACCTGCGATATCCCTGTATAGCATTCTTCACCACATTCTGATGTTTTGCAAATGCAGGCGGATCCAGAATAATAAGATCATACTTATCTTTGATGCCTCCCAAATATTTAAATGCATCCTCGGCGTATGCCTGATGGCGTTCATCGCCCGGGAAGTTCAACTCAACATTATTATTGGTTATATAAATGGCACGTTCCGAACTATCAACCGAATGCACCACCTTAGCACCTCCACGCATGGCATAAAACGAGAATCCACCGGTATAACAAAACATATTTAGGACCTCTCGCCCTTTACTGTAATGCTCTATCAACGACCTGTTTTCGCGCTGATCAACAAAAAAGCCGGTCTTCTGTCCTTTTTCCCAATCAACATGAAACTTTAATCCGTTTTCAAGTGCAACTTTCTCCGATTTATTACCAAAAACATATCGGTTTACAGCCGTTACATGTGCTTTATATGGTAAGGTGCCTTCCGACTTGCTAAAAACCGATTTCAGACGATCGCCCATCACTTCGGTTAAAGCTTTTATAATGGTTTCTTCAATGCGATACATACCTACTGTATGCATTTGCACAACCGCTGTTCCGTTATAGAAATCGATAATTAAACCCGGCAGGTAATCACCTTCGCCATGTACCAGACGAAAAGCATTTGTCTCCGGGTTATCAATCAAACCAACCGCTTTGCGCAGTTCAAAAGCTTTTTGAATTCTGCTTTTCCAGAATTCATAATCTATTTCTTCCTGAGTAAAAGTAAGTATCCGAACTGAGATGGATCCTATGATAGAGTGACCTATAGCCAGAAAATTGTCATGACTATCCAACACTTCCACCAGATCGCCTTCAATCAAATCACCTTTAATTTTTTTGATGGCTCCTGAAAACACCCATGGATGATAGCGATTAAGACTGTGCTCTTTCCCGGGCTTTAAAACTAACTTTGGCAACTTAGCCATATATTATCAGATACTTAATGTTTGTACTTCTTCTTTTGGAAATAATGCTGTAAGCTTTTTATAAAGCTCAATGGCAACCCAGGCATCAGTGGCTGCATAAATAACCTGGCTGGGTGTTAAATGTGGCGCTTCCCAATTGGATAAACGCTGTCGTTTGCTGACTCTGAAATGAAGAACCAATCCGGCCAATTTTCGTAGGCTGGTGTCTTCAATACCCACTTGCTTTACGTAATCCTGTAACTCAACAAAACCTGCATGTTTGAATGGAACCAGGCGATTTAATCCTCTTAAATCATCTCTGATTCCCACCCCTATTTTAGCAATGTCCTGATTTTCTAATAAACGAACTAATGCAGGATGAAAACCTGTTTTATTCATTCTGAACAGGTATCCCTGATCAGAGGTAGCCAACTGCAACAAAGCTACCTTATTTACTTTTCCCTTCTGAAAAGAAGGCTTTGTTTCTGTATCAAAACCAATAACGGAATGTTGTTCCAATTCACGCACCAGTTCTTCTATTTTACTCTCGTCTTCAACCACTACTACATCACCTTCGAAATGTTGCAACGGAAGTTCACTCAGTGCTTCCTTCGAAATGGTTTTCTGCATTCAAATGTTGTTTTAACTAAGTTCATCATCTTCATCCGACCATTCTTTTTGAAAACGATCGAACCAGGTATCCTTTCTTCTTTCCTCTTTCACCTCTTCTTCACCTTCCTCTTCATCCAGGTCTTCTTCTCCATATAATACGGCATGAAGAGCCCTCAAGGTATTCACGGCTTTTTGCCCCCAATACAATTCAAAATTTTCCTGAACCGCCGACAAAGCATCATTCATTATTTCAGTAACTCCTATACGATACGATGAAATAAAATCTTTCAGGTCCTGATACATGTCCGTAAAATCCTCTGCAATATACGAAATTACCGGCGTATCACTTCGTTGCATATCCTGATTAAATACTTCCAGGTAATCGTTGAAGCGACCCAATAATAGTTCAATCTTATTCTGAATATGTGCATAGGTCATCTCATCCACTGTCTTTTCCAGTTCATCTTCCATCTGAGCTTCAACTCTTGATAACATACTGGCTTTTATATAAAGAAGAGGAATAATGCGGGTGGCAATAGTAATAAATTCGCGTCGAGGGTATTGTTCGGCACCTTCCAAAAATTCGCAATATTCTTTGGCTACCGTCACAAATTCAATCACATTTTTCGAATAAACTACATGCTTTAATGGTTCTTCCATACTATTTAATAATCTCCCTCGCTACGTTCTGTATACTAATAATTGTCGAGCAAAAGTAAGAAAAAAAAAGGAGAGTGCACCTAAAAGCGAATAGCTAATGACTATGTAAAAGGATTGGTGATGAGCGATACATTAATGATTAATTGTAACAGAAGGCAACTGCAATTTTATACTCTGGCAATAATCGACACATCGTTTAATTAATACTTTACCCCGGCCTACCCTACTCAGCTAATTTTATAGTCGGAGTTCAAAATACTAATAAGTCACTTCATGATAAATTGATCAATACACTGGTCTTTTAGGTCGGCTTTCCTGTATTTGAGGTTCAACACTGAAGAAAAAAGGTGAATGTACCGGGCTTTGAAGATCATACCTTACCATTAAAGGTACATTCGCTGCCAAAAAAGATCCGCTTTCTAAGTTTTTTGCTCCAATACCCAAGTTAAAAGGTCGAAACGCCGAGCTTTTTGGTTCAAGCGTCGACTAAAAAGATCCACACACCAAGCTTTTTGCTCCATCGTTCGAGGTTAAGGGGCCGAGCGTTAACCTTTGAGGTGGAAAAGAGTACCTCAGAGGTGATATCACCAAGGTAAAATCTCCATTCATCGAGCTTTTTGCTTCATCACCCGAGGTAAAAGGTCGAAACGTCGAGCTTCAAGGTGGGGAGGGGTACCTCAGAGGTAACCCCTTGCACCTTTTTCACCTGTATAAATTGTTTATGGTTATGGATTAATAATGATGGAATTTGGTTCTCCGTCTTTCATTGTTAAGTTGTTGAACTGTTAAATCGTTGAATTGTGATTGACATATTCAAAAAGCAAATGGATATTCTGTCTTCCGTCTTCTCTCTTTTTAAATAATTGGCTAATTGCGCCACCATTCAAACTTCCCTTGTTCATTCTCACCCATCACTTCGTATTCTTCAAGCCATCGGATTACTTTCTGAAGATCATTTTCATCTACTTTCAATTGAAGCGACAGTTCATTGAAGGTCATGGGATTATTCCTAAGTAGTTTTTTAACCTGCTGCTCTATTTCATCAAAGGTATTAACCGAAAGATCAGTCTTTTTCATTTGCTGACAGACATCACATTGCCCGCAGTTTTCAATATTTTTCTGACCAAAGTAGCTTAACAACAACTTACTCCTACAAATATGATTGGTACTTCCGTATTCAATTACACTTTCAATACGATCTTCATAACGCGTTTTTCTGTCTTTATAAACTTCCTTACGCAGTTCAATATACTTGGTATCCTCGCGCGATGTTGTATACGTAATAAGTGGAGTTTTACGCTGAGGAATAAATTTTATCACCTTTAATTTTGATAAGGTAACCAGGTATTCGTAAATCACCTGACGGGTAACATTCATTCGCTTTGCCAACACCTCTTCATTAATTGAAACATACTCTGTAAACAATCCGGTGTATGACCGAAGCAATAGTTTAATGAAAGTATCATAATCCTCATTAGCAACCTGAAATTTATACAACTCATCGCGGCGCAAAATAAAAATTACTTTGGATGATAAATTCAACTCTTCGGTGAATTCGAGATATCCGGCACGCTGCAGAATCTTAAGGCTATTGAACACCACCATCACATTCATTTTGTAAGTGCTGCAAAATAAGCCCATATCAAAATCGTATACCATACCAAAACCACTGCCAACAGCTAATTGAAAGAAATTACCTAAAGCTTTGTAAACATTTAAAATAGTTTCTTTTTCAGGAAAAGACATTGGGATGCTTCGCTTTAATCGCGCTTTATCGTTATTGGACCACAACAGCAAGGCATATGCCTTTTTCTCGTCCCTGCCGGCACGCCCAGCCTCTTGAAAATAAGCTTCCAACGAATCGGGTGCATCCATATGTACAACCACACGCACATCGGGTTTATCAATTCCCATTCCAAAGGCATTGGTCGAAACCATTACCCGTATTTCATTTTGAGTCCAACGCTTTTGCTTTTCGTCTTTCACCTCCTGGGGCATCCCTGCATGAAATGAGGATGCTGAAATTCCATTCTTCAACAATAACTCCGCATACTCTTTGGTTTTTTTGCGACTTCGAACATATACCACAGCACTACCCGGTACTTTTTGCAGCACCTTTACCAACTGCTCTTCTTTATCCTCGGCATACCGCACCACATAAGCCAGGTTATCGCGCTTAAAACTTTTTTCAAATACATTATCTTCTTTGAAAAGCAATTTTTGCTGAATATCCTTCACCACATCTGGTGTGGCTGTTGCTGTAAGAGCAAGAACCGGCACATCAGGCAAATGTTCTCTTACTTCTGCAATCTTTAAATATGAAGGACGAAAATCATATCCCCACTGCGATATACAATGCGCCTCATCAATAGCCAGCATCGAAACCGGCATATGAGGTAACTTTTCAAGGAATAATTCGGTTCCAATCCGTTCAGGTGATAAATACAAAAACTTGGTTCCACCAAAAATGCAGTTCTCAAGAATTACATTTATTTCATCACGCGTAAGACCAGAATGAATAGCTGCAGCTTTTACATCACGACTACGCAAATTAGCTACCTGATCTTTCATCAAGGCAATCAAGGGTGTAACCACCAAACAAATGCCTTCTTTGGCTAATCCGGGAACCTGAAAGGTCAACGACTTACCTCCACCAGTTGGCATTAGACCCAGCGTGTCTTTACCCGATGCTACCGAACGTATAATATCCTCTTGCAAGGGTCTGAACTGAGTATACCCCCAGTATTGTTTTAGTATGTGATGAAAAATGTCCATATGCGAGTATAAAGTTACTCTGAACTATTCATTTATTTCAAAATATTTTTCAACACCATAAAACAGACTCGCTTTTTGTGATGAATAAATTAGTATAGTAATTTTACATATAACTAAAACCAGATCGTAATGAAGACTCTTTTAAAATCAGGCTTGATTATTTGCACAGCTTTTATGTTTCACTCGTGCTCTATTGAGCAACCTTTAACAAGTGAGCCGCCTAAAAACAACGAAACCTATACAGTAGAATATCTTTTTGAACATGATGGATGTAAAGTGTATCGTTTTAGAGACGATGGAAATTATGTGTATTTCACCAACTGTAACGGAGATGTTACCAGCAGTAAAAATGATACGACCAAAACACAAATAAGTAATCACATTAAGTCCGAATAAAAATATAAGTGACATGACCACTCAGAACATGTCACTTATTTAGTTTTACACAAACAATAATACAATTGCTAAAATCAATCCAACAGCCGTAAAAATCATCCCTCTTTTAAATAAACGGGTCTTGACTTTAAACATCCAAAATGAAGAAACAGCCAAAAAGGTAAGTGCAATTCCATAAACCAATCCAAACCAATGCATAACATTTCTACTCATTGTTTTATGAAAGCTATTCATCTTATTTATCCACTCGGGCAAAGAGTTTACAGAATATTTCACAAGCCCTGTTGATTGATTGTATGTGCCATTTCCATTAAAATAAATTAAATCACCCTCTGATTTTTCAACTCTGAAGTGACGCATTCTCAAAGCACCTCCCAAATCATTTTCTGAGATACCCGCATCAATAGTTCTTTCTATTACTTTCTCTGATTTTAAGAAATTAGTATCGCGATATAATAATACAATACCACTTATAGCATAAATAAGTGTCATGCCAATCACCAAAAATCCAATATCGCGATGCAGTGAGCGCATTAATTTGTTAATCGAAAACTTTCTTTGTTTATCCATTTTTTACCTTCTACTTTTTAAATTGTATTTATGGAAAGTTGCTAATAAGGAGATTCATTTTATTTGACTCCATTTTTTATCTTTTCCTGCGCATCATAAAAAAAGACGTCTCGGTTAACAATGACCAGAGACGTCCTCAATATTTTATTTTATCAGAATTACAATGCTTTTTTAATGGCTGCCTCAACCAATGGTTCCATTATTTGATACCCTTCTTTATTAGGATGAACACCATCATAAGTCAATTCATTTCTCAATCCTTTCTGATCATCCACCATCGCTGAAAAATAATCGACATAGATCATTTTATTTTCTTCGGCATAGTTTTCTATCATCCGGTTTAGTTCAATAACCTTATTAGCTGGTTCTGTTCCAGGATTCCAGGGAAAATCATTGGCCGGTAAAACAGAACACAAAACCACTTTTATTTTATTGACCTTAGCCAATTCAGCCATTGATTTAATGTTATCCATTATCATTTTCAATGAAGAAGGACCCGTATTACCTGCTATATCATTTATACCTGCTAATATTACAACAACCTTGGGTTGCAAATCAACAACATCAGGGCGAAAACGAATGAGCATCTGTGGAGTTGTTTGACCACTTATGCCCCGGTTGATATATGGCTTATCTTTAAAAAATTCGGGATAATGCTGACTCCATCCTTCGGTAATGGAATTGCCCATAAACACAACTCTCTTTTCCTTTTTGGCAGGCTCACCCAATTTCTCATTTTCAGCTTTGAACCGTCCCAAATTGGGCCAGTCCTGTGCTTCGGTATTCTGATTAAAAAACATCATTACAAGTAGGGTAAAGATTAATGATAGCTGCTTCATTTAAATAGTTTTAAGGATTATAAATTTCACCAACAACCAATTTATCACCCGATAGATCAACTTTAAACAAATGAGGAACCCGAATATATCGACCATCAACAACCTTATGACTATGAACTGACATTAACCACTGCCCTTCTAAGGTTTGAAATAACATACCATGACCAAAATTAGGTGGCGTAATAGGTTCTTCCTCATGTATCCAGGGGCCATCAAGTGTTCCACTTTGCGAGTAAGCCACACCTTGTGTGTAAACATTATATACCCAGCTGGTCCAGATCATTCCCAAACGACCGGTTTCGGTTTTAAAAAGAAAAGGTCCGTCTGTTACTTTGTTAAAAATATCATTCCCATCTTCATCCTTTTCTTTGCTCCAAGGTGAATCACTGGCTCTGAAGAGAATTTTACCTTCTCCAATGGAACCACTCAAATCAGATTTCAATTCAATTTTCTCCATGGTACCATTCCAATTCGCAAGCCATTCTCCACAGTAAATCATGTATGGTTTACCGTCAGTATCAACCCAAAAAGTACCATCTAAAGTAGGTAAATCTTCAGGAAGATAAATAGAGTCCTGCATAGGCACATAAGGTCCGTCAGGCTTATCACTTGCTAATATATGCGAAGCTCTGCGTTCAATAACATTACCTCTAACCGTGTCAATTTTAACCTCTCTATTGGTAAATGTGGCAAAATAGTAATACTTGTTTTGGTAGTGAAATAACTCAGCTGCCCATATCATTGGTCGTGGCCCCATCCATGATGCAGGATCGGTTTGAGCTACCTTATATGGTCCTTCCCACAATTTTAAATCCGGACTTTTCCACATTCGGCCACCAGTTCCAGTCATGTAATACATTTGGCTGGCTTCATCGGCCAATATAAACGGATCACTTAGCACAATGGAATCCAGAGGCACATTTTGTCTTATTTTATTTCGTTGCGCAGAAAGGTTGAAAACGGAGATAAGCAGTAGACTTAAAACAAACAATTTTTTCATAAAAGATTGAGATTGTAATTTGTATCAATGGCTAAAATAGTTAGAAAATAATTTTTATAACAATAAAAAAAGCAGAAGCTTCAACTCCTGCTTGCATAATCAATATAAATAAACCTACCCTTAAAATTTTACTACAGCTAATTGATTCGAATTTAATAACTCTTCCTCATACATTTTCTGCTCAGCCAACTCATTAAACTTCTGTAAACGTTCATTCTTTAATTCTTCTTCTCCTTGCAATTCATACAATCTGGCTTGCCAAAATACGATTGATGTTTCATCAGGTCTATATTTTTCTGCCGTACACAAAAACCGCTCTGCTGAATTAAGTTTTCGTTGTATTTTGTTTTCCTTCCTATTGGCATTCAAAAAAACATTTTCATTAATATTAGCTATTGATCTAATATCTTTTACCGCCATTAACAGATTGTTTTGTGCCATTATTCGATGAGATGGATTACCTTCCAAATCAAACTTCACATAAACAGTTTGATCCATTTCCGTTGGGTTTCCATTAATCTCACCTGGCAGCCACAATTGATTACTTTTTTCAACTACTTTCAATACAATTCTATCCAATGCTCGCGAAACAGAGTTCACCACCATTGCGTCAGTTAATGAACCATCGGCTTGAATTTTAAAGTTTACCGAAACAATTCCCTCATCTAAAACATATGCGTCATCTTTCAGATAATCCAATTCCTTAACCAAGTATTGATTAAACGTGGCCTTGGTATCATTCACATTCTCATCACCAATAAAAACAGGCGCCATCACCTTTGTTTCCTTGATAAACTTTTGCTTCATTTCTTCCTGCGCCATCACACAAACGGAAAGCAAAACAAATCCTACAAATAAAATAACTCTTCTCATAACTCAAAATTTTTAGTTTCAACCAAAAGAAAACAAGCTTTAGACCCTTTTTTATAATCTCCTATCAAACTGCTACTTATGAGTATTACACATTAATAATTGCTGTCCATGAACGAACATTTGATGTTCATTCGTGAACGGTAGCCGCCATCATTTCATGCCACTTTTCTATGTCATCAAAATAATTTTACCCTTTGAATGGAAGACTTAAAAAGGTTTGCATATATTTCATCCCCAAAAGCACCTGTGTTTTGAGATGTAGACTTATTGAGCAAATTTTATTATACATTAAACTTATTCAACTTGAATTAGTTCCTAGTATGAAGAAACGACCATTTATCACAATTAATTAATGGTAAATATGAGCAGAGTTTTTACCTTTATTTTACTTCTGTCAATAACAGGTCAATTATTATACGGCCAGCCAGACAGCACTATACAAACCTCAGACAGCCTTCAGGTTTCGAGCGACACTATAAACTTAAATGTATTACTCAACATTAGTGAACGTTTAAAAGAGGTGGAAAATCAGCGACAAAGCGATTCATTAAAAAAACTGGAGCTAGAAAATCAGATTAAACAATTAAAAACCACTGATAACATTGAGAAGGAAACCCTTTTAAATCAATTACGAACCATTAAACAAGAGGAAGATCAGAGGCTTCAGAAAAAATTGGCTCATATTAATTCGCTTCGAAAAAAGGCAGAAGGCTTTCCTGTTTTAGGCATTTTAAATGACACCATTATTATCATTTATTCAAAATTCGGCCCTTTAACAGCACAAGAAAGAGCTTCTAATATCAACAGGAAAATTGAGCAATTATACGATAATGATTTTTTAAATCCCGATTCTATCTTAGTTAAGGATTCCGAAAATTCATTCGATGTTATATACGGAAAAACCATATTAATGAGCATTTCTGAGATGGATGCCATGTGGTATGGTCTTGACATTCGAACACTATCCAATCAGATAAAAAGTTCGATACAAACTTCACTCATCAATGCTAAAAACGAAAATAAGATTTCAAAACTGTTAGTTCGGGTTGGACTGGTTCTAATGGTTATTTTAATTACCGGATTTATTATATGGCTTATAGGAAAAGGATATGCCAAGCTGATGAACCTGATAATGCTGAAAAAAGATAATTGGTTGAAGAATCTTTCGTACAAGGATTACATTTTTCTAACCGTAGAACAAGAAATAAAAACCATTGAAGTGTTTATTAAATTACTCCGATGGTTCACTTATGTGTTGTTATTATATATTACGCTGCCCATAATTTTCAGCATATTTCCTTTTTCACGCCATTGGGCCGATGCTCTGTTTCAATTAATATGGTCGCCATTTAAAGGAGTAATCATAGCAGTATGGAATTACCTGCCTGATCTGTTCAGTATTTTAGTTATTTATCTGGTCATGCGGTATGTAATCAAATTTGTGCGATACATTTTTCATGAAATAGAATCAGAAAAACTCAAAATATCAGGATTCCATGCCGATTGGGCTATGCCAACATATAGCATTGTTAAATTTTTGCTTTATGCATTTATGTTTGTCTTGATTTTTCCACTTTTACCCAACTCCAAGTCCGATATATTTAAAGGGGTTTCTGTTTTTATCGGAATATTATTCTCACTCGGATCATCATCGGCCATCTCTAATATGATAGCTGGTTTGGTGATTACCTACATGCGTCCGTTTAAAATTGGTGATCGAATAAAAATTGCTGATGTTTCTGGCGATGTGGTTGAAAAGTCATTGTTGGTTACTCGCATAAAAACCATCAAAAACGAGATTATCACCATTCCTAATTCATCAGTATTAACCGGCAATACAACTAACTATACCAGTATAGCTGCAAAGAGCGGATTAATTGTTAATTCAACAGTTACAATTGGATATGATATTCCCTGGAGAAATATGCATGAAGCCTTAATTGAAGCAGCTTTGCGAACTGATATGATCTTAAAAGAACCTAAGCCATATGTTCTGCAAACTGCACTCGATGACTTTTATGTAAGTTACCAAATAAATGCCTATACCAATGAGGCCAGTAAACAAGCCTTGATTTATTCCAACCTTCACCAAAACATACAGGATGTTTGTAATGAAAAAGGTATTGAAATATTATCGCCTCACTACCGAGCAGCGCGCGATGGAAACACCACTACTATCCCACCGGAATATAGATCGGAAAACTATCAACCCGAAGGCTTTGTTGTAAACATTGAAAAGAAAGATCAGAAAAAATAAACTCAAATAACCGTCTATGGACAATATAGATAACATTGAATTAGTATACCTGAAGATAGAAGATTACGAAGAGATTAAGAATGCGATGATTGAAGCTTATTCCAATATGCAAAATGCCTATTGGAAAGAAAACCATATTAAAGCTTTACTTCAAAAATTTCCGGAAGGACAAGTAGCCATAAAAATTGATAATGAATTGGCTGGCTGTGCCCTCTCCATCATTGTTGATTATAAAAAATACGATGCCAAGCATACCTATAGAGATATAACCGGCAACTATACCTTTAGTACACATACCAATAAAGGAGATGTTTTATATGGCATAGATGTGTTTATCAGACCTAAATTTCGTGGTTTGCGACTGGGAAGAAGGTTGTATGATTACCGAAAAGAATTATGCGAAAAGCTTAACCTGAAAAGTATTGTTTTTGGAGGGCGCATTCCAAATTTTCATAAATATTCTGAGGAGATGACTCCCAAAGAATACATTGAAAAAGTTCGCAAAAAAGAAATACACGATCCGGTACTTGACTTTCAAATGTCAAACGATTTTCATCCCAAAAAAATACTGAAAGGATATCTGGAAGGCGACAAAGAATCAAATGAATTCGCTGTATTATTAGAATGGAATAATATCTACCACGAGCAACCAACAGAGAGTGCTACCACTACCAAAACAATTGTTCGACTGGGTTTGATTCAATGGCAAATGCGCTTATACAAAGATTTGGACGAAGTAATGCAACAAGTAGAGTACTTTGTTGATGCGGTATCCGGCTATCGCTCCGACTTTGCTCTATTTCCCGAATTCTTTAATGCTCCATTGATGTCGGAATACAACCATTTATCGGAGCCGGAAGCTATTCGACGACTGGCGGAATACACTGATTTGGTGGTTCAACGATTCTCGCAACTGGCCATAACCTATAACATTAATATTATTACGGGAAGCATGCCTGAATTAGTTGATAATGAACTATACAACGTTGGCTACCTTTGTAAAAGAGATGGTGGAATTGAGCGCTTTGAAAAAATACATGTAACACCTGATGAGGCTAAAGTATGGGGTCTGCAAGGAGGCCAACAATTAAAGACTTTTGAAACCGACTGTGGTAATATTGGTATTTTAATTTGCTACGATGTTGAGTTTCCTGAATTAGGGCGACTCCTGGCCGATGAAGGTATGGATATTCTTTTTGTTCCCTTCCTTACTGACACTCAAAATGGATATTCCCGAGTAAGACATTGCGCTCAGGCCCGTGCTATTGAAAACGAATGTTATGTAGCGATAGCCGGCAGTGTTGGCAACCTGCCTAAGGTACACAATATGGATATACAGTATGCACAGTCAATGGTCTTTACACCTTGTGATTTTGCCTTTCCTACCAATGGTATTAAGGCTGAAGCTACACCAAATACCGAAATGATATTGATTGCTGATGTTGATATAGGTATGTTGCGCGAATTAAACCAATTTGGTAGCGTTAAAAACCTAAAAGACAGAAGAAGTGACATTTATTCATTAAAACATTTAAACTCAGATTAAACATTCTTGCATCAATTAGCTTTTTATATAGAATTAGCTAAAGAAATGATAAGTCAATGATCTTATATTATATTGCACTTTCTTAAATACAGGTAACTATGGATATTCAAAAGATTTTTAAAAATAATCAGGAGTGGGTTCTGGAAAAATTGAAAAAAGACTCCAAGTTCTTCGAAAAGCTTACCGAAGGGCAAAGTCCCGACATTCTATACATTGGCTGTTCAGATAGCAGAGTTACTGCGGAAGAATTAATGGGATTAAAACCGGGAGAGGTATTTGTACATCGAAACATTGCCAACATGGTTCCTAATACCGATTTAAGTGCTATGTCAGTAATCGATTATGCAGTTGTTCACCTAAAAGTAAATCACATTGTTGTATGTGGACATTATCACTGTGGTGGCGTAAAGGCAGCTATGCAATCTGAAGATTTAGGCATTCTTAATCCCTGGTTAAGAAACATCCGCGATGTATATCGAATTCACAAAGATGAGTTAAATGCCATTGAAGATGAAGAAAGCAGATATAATAGATTGGTGGAACTTAATGTACAGGAACAATGTCTGAATGTTATTAAAACAGCCGAAGTACAAAGAGGATATCGCGATCGTCATATTACTGTGCATGGATGGGTTTGGGATATTCATAGTGGTAAACTAATTGATTTAGAAATCGATTTTGAACAGCTCCTTGAGAATGTAATGGAAATATATCACCTTAAATAAAAATTAGAAGAACGAACCTACAAGAATGAACCTAACATTACGCCCCTGGCACCCCAATGACTTAAGTAGCTTGGTTAAGTATGCCAACAATTGGAACATTGCTAAAAACCTGACAAACAAATTTCCACACCCTTACACTGAGGAAGACGGGAAAGCATTTATTGAGTTTGCCAATCAGGATAATCCAGTTCACATCTTCGCTATTGATTTAGATGGAGAAGCCATTGGGGGTATTGGAGTTCATCCACAACAAGATATCCACATTAAAAATGCAGAATTAGGATATTGGCTGGCCGAACCATTTTGGGGACAGGGAATAATTAGCGTGGCTATTAAAAAAGTTCTCGATTTTGCATTCACCTCATTTGACATCAATAGATTATATGCTAGTGTATTTGGATCAAATACTGCATCTCAAAGAGCTCTTGTCAAAAACCATTTTAAGATGGAAGCCAAATTCGAAAGAACCATATTCAAAAAGAATCGATTTGAAGATGAATTAATCTTTGCTATTCGACGAGAAACATGGGAAGCTCTTGATAAAAAAGCTAAGATTTAAATACTCAAAAACCATTTACTATATTGGTTGTTTATATTTATTCAATAAATATTAAACCAGACAGTGATGAACTTAGAATCGATACTAGAATACAACCCAATTATATTAGCTCTTGTTGCAACCTCTTTTACATGGTTTGTAACAGCTGCCGGAGCTTCTATGGTTTTCTTTTTTAAATCAATCAATAAAAAGATTTTAAATTCCATGTTGGGTTTTGCAGCCGGCGTAATGATTGCAGCCAGTTTTTGGTCATTACTAAAGCCTGCCATAGAAATGGAAGAAGGTAATGGAGGTATTGCATGGTTGCCGGCCGTAATCGGATTCCTTGCCGGAGGTGCATTTCTTTTAATAGTTGATAAGATACTCCCTCATCTTCATATGGGATTATCAAGAGATAAAGCAGAAGGAATTAAAACCACCTGGCAAAGAAGTATATTATTAGTTCTGGCAATTACGCTTCATAATATACCGGAAGGGTTAGCCGTAGGTGTAGCATTTGGAGCATTAGCTAATACACCGGAGCCAGGAGTTTTAGCAGGAGCAATAGCATTAGCCTTTGGTATAGGTTTGCAAAACTTCCCGGAAGGAGCTGCTGTTTCAATTCCTCTCAGACGCGAAGGCTTTTCCAGGTTAAAAGCTTTTAACTACGGACAGTTATCAGGTATTGTTGAACCTATTGCAGGTGTTATTGGTGCCTACCTAGTACTTACCATCACTCCTATTCTACCCTATGCCTTATCGTTTGCTGCGGGAGCAATGATTTTTGTGGTAGTAGAAGAGTTAATACCTGAATCACAAACAGGTAACGAAACCGATTTATCTACTATTGGAGCCATGCTTGGATTTGCTACCATGATGCTTTTGGATGTGGCCTTAGGGTAATCCCTAATTTTAATGATATTTTTTAGTTTAATAAACATGTGAGAATATTTTCACATCAGCACTGATTTTCAGAAGATAGATCACATAACACAAACTTCTTTTTAAATCATTTTTCACAGACCAAACAGTCGCCTCAAAAAGATTAAACCAAGTTTAACATTTTCAGTAGGTTTTTCTGAACTATTTTTTACTACTTTTGCCAAAATTTTTTAATCCCAAAAACAAGGTTCCATGTCATTTACTGAGGATAAAATCGTTACGGAAGGTTTAACCTTTGATGATGTTTTACTCATCCCTGCTTATTCACAAGTTCTTCCCAGGGACGTAAAATTAAACGGTCTTTTTTCAAGAAACATTGTGGTTAACACACCAATTGTATCTGCTGCTATGGATACAGTAACAGAAGCGCGTTTGGCAATTGCCATTGCACGTGAAGGTGGTATTGGTGTAATACACAAAAACATGAGTATTACCGAACAAGCTCGTCAGGTATTAACCGTGAAGCGTGCTGAAAACGGTATGATCTATAATCCTGTTACCATATTACACGGTAGCACTGTTGGTCAGGCTTTAGATTTGATGAAAGAATATAAAATCGGTGGTATTCCTGTTGTTGATAATGCCGGTTTCCTGGTTGGTATTGTAACTAACCGCGACCTTCGTTTCGAACCAAACATGGATCGTTCTATCGACGAAGTAATGACAACCGAAAACCTTGTCACTACCAATCAAAGTACCGATTTGGAAAAGGCAGCTGCAATTCTTCAGCAATACAAAATTGAAAAGTTACCAGTTGTTGATGCCAATAATAAATTAATCGGACTGGTTACCTATAAAGATATTACCAAAGCAAAAGATAAGCCTCGCGCCTGTAAAGATGAAAAAGGCCGTTTACGTGTGGCAGCAGGTGTTGGTGTAACAGCAGATACCTTTGAGCGTATTGAAGCCTTAGTGGAAGCCAATGTTGATGCCATCGTTATTGACACTGCTCACGGGCATAGTAGAGGAGTGATTGAAACTTTAGGCGAAACAAAAAAACGCTATCCAGATTTGGAAGTGGTAGTTGGTAATATCGCAACTGCCGAAGCTGCTTTAGACCTTGTTAAAGCCGGTGCTGATGGAGTAAAAGTTGGTATTGGTCCGGGGTCTATTTGTACAACTCGTGTAATTGCAGGCGTGGGAGTTCCTCAACTTTCTGCAATTTACGAAGTATCAAAAGCTCTTGAAGGAACAGGTGTTCCGGTAATTGCTGATGGTGGCTTACGTTACTCGGGTGATATTGTAAAAGCATTGGCAGCTGGAGCTCATGCTGTAATGGCAGGTAGTATGTTTGCCGGGGTTGATGAATCGCCGGGTGACACTATTATCTATAACGGAAGAAAGTTTAAAGCATATCGTGGAATGGGATCTGTTGAAGCGATGCAAAAGGGATCAAAAGACCGCTACTTTCAGGATGTAGAAGACGATGTAAAAAAATTAGTGCCGGAAGGAATTTCAGCTCGCGTACCGTATAAAGGAACTTTATACGAAGTAATTTATCAACTTATTGGTGGATTAAGAGCTGGAATGGGATACTGTGGGGCAGCAACCATTGATGATCTTCACAATGCAAAATTCACTAAAATTACCAATGCAGGTATGAATGAGAGTCACCCACATGATGTTTCTATCACAAGGGAAGCTCCTAACTATTCAAGATAAATAAAAACAACGCATATTTTTAGCCTGAGTCATTTTTGATTCAGGCTTTTTTTTTGAGCTACCTGCCAATTGCCTCATCGCTCACAAAAATTTACTTTGCAATATTATCTAAAGCCATCAATAATATTTTACATTTGCATCCGTTAGTTATTGATGGTTTAAATTCCAAATTTTAGTTATAATGAACAAGCAAAATATCTTTCGTAGCATATTAGTTGCAATTCTTACTCTAACTACCTTAGTGAGTGAGGCTCAAAATACAAATTTATTAACCGTTGATGATCATCAGTATAGCATAGATGAATTCAATTACATTTACAATAAAAACAATTCACTCTCACAGAATCCTTTAAGCAAGAAGGAATACATTCCCTTATTTGTAAACTACAAGCTTAAAGTTTTAGAAGCAATGGATCAGGGGTACGATACAATTCCAAGTTTTAAAAGCGAACTGGAATACTACCGCAACGAATTGGCAAAGCCATACTTAACCGACAAAAAAGCTACAGAAGCAGTTATTGAAGAAGCATACAACCACTTAAGTTACGAGCTGAATGCTTATCATATACTTGTTAAGTTACCTCAATCACCAAGTCCGGCAGATACACTGTCCGCATACAATAAAATTAAAGAGATACAATCACAGATAACCGATTTAGATTCATTTGAAAAATTGGCTAAAGAAAAGTCTGATTGTCCGTCATCAGCCAAAGGAGGTAATTTAGGTTATTTCACAGGTTTTATGATGGTGTATCCTTTCGAAAAGGCGGCATATAATACTGAAGTTGGTCAGGCTTCAGACATCACTCGTACTTCATTTGGATATCACCTTATATATGTGAAAGACAAGCGCCCTAATCAAGGTGAAATAAAAGTAGCGCATATAATGAAGATGTATCCACAGAATGCGCCTCAAACAGTAAAGGATAAAGCCAAGGTTGAAATTGACTCAATTTATGCTCTTTTACAGAACGGAGCAGATTTTACCGAAATGGTAAAAAAATATACCGATGATAAAAACTCGCTAAGCACCAATGGTGAACTTCCTTGGTTTAACACTGGGCGAATGGTACCTGAATTTGCTGATGCTGCTTTTGCGCTTACCGAAAACGGACAAATATCGGAGCCGGTACAAACTCCATTTGGTTGGCATATCATTAAGCGTGTTGATAAAAAATCAATGAAGAGCCTGGAAGATAGCAGAGAGGAAATAGAGCAAAAAATTAAGCGCGACGAACGTGCCTATGCCGGTAAAAAAGCAACGATCAACAGGCTTAAGAAAGAGTACAATTACAATGAAAATAGTGAAGCTTTAAATAGTATATATAAAACAATTGCTGCTAATAAAGAACAAAAAAGCGACCTTACACTTGATGAAATTGCAGCAAAAAACTATACTCTTGCAAGCTTCAATAAGCAAGAAATAAGCTCTGAAGATTTTGCTGAATACCTGAAATCAAAGCGTGTGGCATTAAGCAGACTAAATGAAAAATCCTACGTAAAACATTGGAACGAATGTGCCGAGGATGGTCTTCTAACCTACGAAAAAAGTATTCTTGAAGATAAATACCCTGAATTCCGCTTTTTAATGAACGAATATCACGATGGATTATTGATATTTGAAATCAGCCAAAAAGAGATCTGGAATAAAGCATCGGAAGATACTACAGGATTAGAAAATTACTTTGCCAAACACAAGGCTGATTATATTTTGCCGGAACGTTTTGAAGGAACCCTGATACAATGCAATAAGAAGAAAGACCTTAAGAAAATTATGTCAATGATATCAACTCCTGACTTTACCTTAACCGATTCAATACAAAATGTACTTTCAACTTTTGCTAATGTTGAGGAAGGCAGTTTTACAAAAGGTCAATACCCATTACTCGACAAACAAGTTTGGGGTGACAAAACTAAAGCGAAAGGGGAATATAAATATCTTGTTACTTTAGGTGAATTAAAACCTATGACTGAGCGTGAATTAAACGAAGTAAGAGGACAGGTTTTATCAGATTACCAAAAGCAAATGGAAGAAAACTGGATTAAAGAACTGAGAGAAAAATATAAACCTGAGATTAATACAACCGCTATCGTAGATAAAAAACAATAATATTTCGATAGCTTTATAAGAATTGTATATTTGCTTGCAATAATCGCTTCTTAACCAATATTTTAAAATGAGATATTCTTTCCAATATCTATTATTTACTATTATAACAATAGGCGCCCTTTTTCAAGGGTGTCAGTCAAAACCTGATAATGAAGCTTCACGGCCGTTGGTATCGGTTGGCAACCGACAATTAACCATTGGAATGGTTAGTTCTGCTGTACCTAATCATTTATCAGCTGAAGATAGCATTGTATTTGTTCAAGACTATATAAACCGCTGGATTCGCTCTGAATTATTATTACGCAAAGCAGAACTTAATCTTAATCCGAAAGAAAAAAATGTAGAACAACTTCTTGAGGAATATCGTCGCTCATTGCTGATTCATAAATACCAACAAAAATTACTGGCACAAAAATTTACCCCCTTCATTACCAGTAGCGAAATCAAAAAGTGGTATGAAGATATGGAAGATAATTTCCGATTGGAGGATGTGATTATAAAAGGTGTTTTTGTAACGGTTCCTAAAACAGCACCCAACATTAACACCTTAGAGAAATTATATCGTTCAGATGATCAGGAAGATTTGGTAAAACTGGAAACCTATTGTTTTCAGAATGCCAAGAAATATGAAATTTTTCTTGATCAATGGCTACCCATGGAAGATATTAATATTGCATTACCTGAACCCATTAAGCGTACCGATCAGTTTGTGAAGTACAACAAGTTTTATAAAACTTCAGATTCATTAAACCAATATTTTTTATCCATTAAAGAATATAAATTACCTTCGGAGTTGGCTCCAATTGAGTATGTTGAAGAAAAAATAAAAGCCGTTTTAGTGAATAAAAAACGACTGGAATTTTTAAAACAGTTGGAGAACGATCTTTATGAAGAAGGTCTGGATAAGAAATCAGTTAAGTTCTATTAGTAGAGCAATCGCTTGCAATTAACTAATTGAGGGCAGAAAAGCTAATCTTTTTTTTATATTTGCAAGGCAATAATACACCTTTATTTATATTACTAATGGCATTTAAATGCCTAAATTTTAGAAAAGGAATACAAAACCGAAAACATGCGAAAAAATATAGTAATCAGCTTGTTCGCTTCTATCATTGTTTTTTTTAACACCAATGCTCAAACAAATGTTATTGACGAAGTTATTGCCGTTGTTGGCGATAATGCCATTCTTAAATCAGACATTGAGCATCAGTACGAACAAGCTTTAATGGAAGGTGTAAATTTCCCGGGAGACCTGAAATGCAACATTTTTGAACAGCAATTGATTAGTAAACTACTACTTAATCAAGCTAAATTAGATAGTATTGAGGTTAGCGAAAACCAGGTAGTAAATCAGGTTGATGCCACCATCAATTATTTTATCAATCAAATTGGTAGTAAAGAAAAACTGGAAGAGTATTTTAACAAATCACTTCTTCAGATTAAGCGCGACCAAATGGAGATGATTCGTACAAAAATGATGACTCAGCAGATGCAGGGTGAAATCACTAAAGATGTAAAAGTTACTCCTGCCGAAATTCGTGCTTTTTACAGAAATGCAGATAAGGACAGTTTACCTATGGTACCTACTCAATTTGAATTACAACAAATTGTATTGTACCCTAAAGTTGAACAAAAAGAAATTGACAGAGTAAAAACTCAATTACGCGATTTCCAACGTCAGATAAACGAAGGACGTGACTTTGCGACACTTGCTGTGTTATACTCCGAAGATAAAGGTTCGGCAGCCCGTGGTGGTGAACTTGGTTGGATGCCACGTTCGGGATTAGTTCCTGAATTTGCCAGTGTTGCTTTTAACCTGCAGGATAAAAACAAAGTATCAAAAATTGTTGAAACAGAATACGGGTATCATATCATTCAGTTAATCGACCGAAAAGGAGAGCGTATCAACTGTAGACACATACTGATTAAACCTAAAGTTTCAACAGCAGCACGTGAAGAAACTCAAGCTAACCTGGATACTATCCGTGGCTTAATAATGGACAAAACCATGTCGTTTGAAGAAGCAGCACTTCGTTTTTCGATGGACAAAGACTCACGTACCAGTGGAGGGCTGATGCTGAATCCTCAAACCGGAACCGCTAAATTTGAGTTATCTCAAATCCCTGTGGCCATCAACAAGCAATTACAAACAATGAGTGTAGATGATATCTCTCCTTCGTTTTATATGCTTGACGAAACCAAAGGTCAGGAAACCTACTGTTTGGTAAAACTTAAAAAGAAAACAGACCCACATAAAGCTAACCTACGCGACGATTATCAGATGTTACAAATGATGCTGGAAAATCAAAAGCAACAGGAAACACTTGATAAGTGGATTAAGGCAAAACAAAAAGAAACCTATATCACCATTGATAAAAAATGGGTAAATTGCGATTTTGAGTACATGGGATGGGTTAAAGAGTAAGCTAATGTGAACCTGAATGGATTTCATATAACATATAGATTAGGAGTACTAATTTTAGTATTCCTGTCTTATTCTTGCTCAAAGGAGTCGTATAATGTTGTATGGAATGGAGTAATACTTGACTCCGAAACACACCAACCGGTTCCTTTTACGAGCATACAAACTAAAGCTCTTTTCCAATCCAACATTGATCAATCCAAAGTGGAGGAGCACCACCTTCTGTCTGATGCAAATGGCCAATTCTTCTGTAGATTTGAAAAAGCTTACCGGGTAAACATTTTAGTAGAACCAACCCGCCATCAGACCTTTAATGAATCATACTTTATTAGTAAAAGCAAATTACCCGATACGATTTACTTACATCGTTCTGATAATAGTATTGATTTGCAGATGTCATTAAATGAAAAAGGTTTTCATTCCAATGCACCATTCATTAGTCAGCAAATGATTTATACGAGTGGTAAACGAAAATATGGAACCTCGACACAAAAAAAAGGTTTTGATTTTTTAAATCAACAAAGCAATCTTAGCCAGTTTGACATCGGCCTGAATATTAAAAAGCAACAGAACAACTACGAAATTGAACTATTTGCCACACAAGAAGGTGGAATATTTCCGGTTTACAGCAATCAAATAAGTGAGTCATTTTTTCTTGAAATAGAAAATGCTCCGTTACATGGCTATCAAAAAAATTACCGGATTAATGGTAATGAAGCAGGTTACTTTTTAAAATGCCGGGATGGAAAACACTTTGCTAAGGTTGTTTTCAAACCCGAATTGTATAAATTAAATATTACTAGTAGACAGGATTCGATAGTTGAAATGGGGCTTAAATTTAATTACATCTTACAAAACGACTCAACCAGCTATAGTTACTTTCCGGTTATTGACATACTGGAACAGATAAATGAGCAACAACTAACCTCTATATTAGATACAATACCAATATCTAATCAATAGGAAATACATTTTTCTTCTTTACCTGAGGATATACTGAAAAAATTCATTAATTTCATTTTTTTAAAAGCTATCTGGTGGTAAAAGTCAGCTATCAATTTAAGAAGAGTCATTTAGAAGCTTATTTCTGGATATTGTCTTTAGTATTGCTTGCATTTACCAACCCTGAAGCTGAATCCCATTATTCACTTTGCCTTTTTAAAAACCTGGGTATAAATTTTTGCCCTGGCTGTGGTTTGGGACATTCCATTTCGTTCTTTTTTAAAGGACATTTTGTGGAATCCTGGCATTCGCACCCTATGGGTTTTTTAGCAATTGTTATACTGATTTTCAGAGCCTATAAAATACTTAAACCAGACATTAAACTTATAACCTTTAATTCGACGAAGAATGAATAGAATTTTTACTTTATTACCTGAGGCCGACAGCGAAGAGGCCATCTTTCTTGAATCGTTACTGAAAGACAGTTCTGATGAGCAGGTTCAGAACTTTATTTTAATTTATCGGGGAAGAAGAAAAGATCCACAAACCATTTTATTAACAGCTTTAATTGGCTTGGTTTGGGTAGCTGGAATACATCGATTCCTAATGAACCAAATAGGAATGGGCATTCTCTACCTTTTAACCGGTGGGTTATGTTTGATTGGAACTATTGTTGATTTGGTTAATCACAAAAACCTGGCATTTGAATACAATCAAAGAGTGGCTAGAGAGATTAAGATATTAATATAAAAAAAGGGACTTAAAGTCCCTTTTTTATATATGTAAGCTTCATCTTTTTTAGATGTGAATTACTTCATCATAAGCTGCTGCCGCCGCTTCCATCACAGCTTCCGACATAGTTGGATGCGGATGAACTGCTTTAATAATTTCATGGCCGGTTGTTTCCAATTTACGAGCCGTTACCAGTTCGGCAATCATTTCAGTAACATTGGCACCAATCAAATGAGCGCCTAATAACTCACCGTATTTAGCATCAAATATTAGTTTTACGAAGCCATCTTTATGTCCGGCAGCACTAGCCTTACCTGATGCTGAGAACGGAAATTTACCCACTTTAAGCTCATACCCGGCATCCTTGGCTGCTTTCTCGGTCATTCCAACTGAAGCCACTTCAGGCACAGTGTATGTACAACCCGGAATGTTACCATAGTCCAATCCTTCAGGATGGTGTCCTGCAATTTTTTCAACACATATAATACCTTCTGCTGATGCTACGTGAGCTAAAGCTTGACCAGGTACAATATCACCTATGGCATATACTCCTTTAACAGAAGTTTGGTAAAATTCATCCACTTTAACACGTCCGTTTTCAATTTCAACGCCAACGTCTTCAAGGCCTAAATTCTCAAGGTTTGGTGTAATACCTACAGCCGACAAAACAATATCTGCTTCGTGCTCCTCCTCACCTTTTTTCGTTTTAATTACTGTTTTTACTTTATCACCAGAAGTATCAACCTTTGTAACTTCCGCTCCGGTCATTACTTTAATACCGGCCTTTTTAAATGAGCGAGCCAATTGCTTAGATACTTCCTCATCCTCCACCGGTACAATATTTGGCATATATTCAACCAAAGTAACCTTTGTACCAATTGCATTATAGAAATACGCAAATTCACTTCCGATAGCACCTGATCCAACCACTATCATTGATTCTGGTTGCTTATCCAGTACTAAAGCTTTACGGTAACCAATTACCTTTTCACCATCCTGAGGCAAATTTGGTAATTGACGACTACGTGCTCCCGTTGCCAGAATAATATGATCTGACTGATATTCCTGTTTTTCTCCCGACTCGGTGGTTACTTCAACTTTTTTATTACCAAGTAACTTACCGGTTCCTTTGATAACATCAATTTTGTTCTTCTTGAAGAGATATTGAATACCTCCGCTCATTCCTTCAGCTACACCTCTGCTTCGCTTTACCATAGCAGCGAAATCAGCTTTTGCTTCGCCGTCAATTGTCACGCCATAGTCCTGTGCATGTTGTAAATATTCAAATACACTTGCACTTTTTAATAATGATTTTGTTGGAATACACCCCCAATTCAAACATATTCCACCCAATTCAGAACGCTCAACTACAGCTACTTTTAATCCCAATTGAGAAGCTCTGATTGCAGCCACATAACCACCCGGACCACTACCTATGACAATAACATCGTAATTCATATAATTGTGTTTTAATTCTACTTTCTATTATTATTTAACATTCCAGCCTAAAAACAAAAAGGCATCTGTTACATAACAAATTTATAGGCGGGTGGTTTGAAATAAAATGATAAATATTTCAGTTCATAAAAAAAGGGAGCATAAAAGCTCCCTTTTCTATATCATTGAGATGATATTTTTTTAATTCAATAATTCTGCAATCTTAGTACGAAGTTCTTCACCTCTAAGATTTTTAGCAATTATTTTTCCTTCCGGATCTAATAACACTGTATGTGGTATACTTGAAACAGCATAAAGTTGAGCCGCTTCATTCTTCCATCCTTTTAAATCTGATACATGATTCCATGCCAATTGATCATCTTCAATAGCCTTTAACCATGCATCTTCTTTTTCATCTAATGATACTCCTAAAATATCAAATCCTTTATCTTTGAACTCTGCGTATAGCTTAACTACATTCGGGTTCTCTCTGCGACATGGTCCGCACCAGCTCGCCCAGAAATCAACCAAAACATATTTTCCTTTTAATGAAGACAATGAAAATGCATTACCCTCTGTGTCGTTCAATGTAAAATCAGGAGCAACCTGACCAACCGCAACTGTTTCCAGTTTTGCAGCACGCTCATTTATCAACTGATAATAAGGTGACGATGCAATTGATTGATCCAATTCAGCCATTGCAACCTTAATATCCTCTAATGGTTGATGGCGATATGAATCATAAACAACATAAGCAGCTACTGGCGATGACGGATTGGCTGAAACAAATGACATTTTATCGCTATTGTTTTTCTCAAAAGCCGCATCATAAGTTTCATCTATTTCTTTCATCTTAGCTTCATCTCCAGCTTGAGATGCTTCACCATAAGCCATTCTCAGGTCTTGCAGAAGAACACTAAATTCAGAGTCGAGCTTTTTTACTTTTTCATAATCAGTAAAAAGCTGTCCTCCTGTTAGCGTTGCATCTTTAAGGTTTTGAATATCTCCCTCAATAGTATAAGCACCATTATCAGCAAAGAAGACACTATGCTGACGGCTTCCATCAAGTCCAACAATCATTAATAATGGTTGATCAAGAAAAGTGCTATAGTCAACTACTCCATCTTTAAGAGTGACAGTATCAACCACATGATATCCTTCTTTATCAACCACCCCAACTAAAAGAGCTTTATCTGTTTCACCAGTCAATTTTCCCTTTAAGGTAAAAACAGGCTTTGTATTACAGGCACTTACCAACAATAATATTGATAAGAGCCCTAGTGCTATTTTATTCATAAATTCGTATTGAAAACTAGTTCAACAGCTCAGCTAATTTTTCTTCTAAAGCTGCACCTCTAAGGTTTTTAGCTATAATCACACCTTCTTTATCCAATAAAAGGGTTGTAGGGATGCTTTGAACAGCATATAGTCTACCCACTTCTTTCTCGGCATCTCTAACTTGAGTCCAAACTAAACCATCAGCATCAACAGCTTCTAACCATTTTTCTTCATTATCATCAACAGAAACACTGAAAACTTCAAATCCTTTAGAATTATATTTGTTATACGCTTTCACTACATTAGGATTCTCCTGACGACATGGCTGACACCAGCTAGCCCAGAAATCAACTAATACATATTTTCCTTTGAAGCTGCTTAAGCTAACTTCTTCTCCGTCTTTGGTTTTTAAAGTAAAATCAGGAGCTGCAGCACCTACTTTTGTAGCAGCCAAACTTGCTTCACGCTTTTCTTTTGCTTCAATTACTTCTTTTAATTCAGCAATATAAGCATGAGTTGGCATAGCAGCTTCCAATTTTTCAAAAGTTGGTTTAATTTCTTCCAATGGCATTTGCTGCCCCATTGACAAAGCAATAAAAGCACCAATTGCGTTATTGGTATTTTCTTCCAAGAACTTATTGTAATATGCTTGTTGCTCTCCCATTATTGTGTTAGCCTCTTCACCCAACACTTTCATCTTTTCCTGCTTATCCTGATCTGGGCTCATTTGAACTTGCGCATACTCTTTCTGCAATTCCTGCATACGGTCTTTTCCTGGAATTTCATCATTAAATTTCACCCATAAATCGTTTAATGAAGAACCTGTTATTTCAGCATTTGCTAAATCATCAACTGTACCATTAATGGTAATTTTTGAATTTTCAATGAAGAAAGTTATAGGTTGTTGTATGCCTTCAACAAATAAAATTGCAAATTCAGGATTTTCTACCGAACCAGTAAATGAGAAAGAACCATCTACTACTTTGGCTGAATCCATTGTTACTGGCCTTCCTTTTCTAAGATTTTTTAAAATCACGTTTTCAGCTGTCACACCCTCAAGCGTTCCTGTAATCTGATAATTTTTAGGCTGGCAAGAAGCCAACAAAGCAACACTTAAGATTGCTAACATCCAATTTTTCATTTCTTCTTTCTTTTATAACCTCGCGGCTTTAGTTACTTAATATTTTTAAAATATTTATCCAACAAATCTTTGGCAGCCATAAAGGAACTCTTTTCATCGTTTAAAACCAACTTTTCATTCAACTCAAGGCCAGATTTTATTTCCTCTCGCTGATAAAAATGATTTCGAAGTTGTTCATTTATACTTTCGTACATCCAATACTTAGCTTGTGATCTACGATTGGCTTCAAAGTAATTATTGTTCTTAGTTAATTCTACATATTCCTGTACCATATCCCATATTTCCGCAATTCCCTCATGGTATAACGACGAACATGTTTTTACCTCGGGAGTCCAACCTGATTTAGTTGGTGGAAATAAATGCAAGGCACTTCGATACTCGGCTTGCGCCAGATTGGCTCTTTCTTTATTTGAACCATCAGCTTTATTAATTGTAATGGCATCGGCCATTTCCATTATGCCCCTTTTAATTCCCTGCAGCTCATCACCTGCACCGGCCAGCATAAGCAATAAAAAGAAATCAACCATTGAGTGCACAGCCGTTTCAGATTGTCCAACACCTACTGTTTCAATAAAAATGGTATCAAATCCGGCCGCCTCGCAAAGAATAATTGTTTCTCTTGTTTTACGAGCCACACCTCCTAATGATCCGGCTGATGGAGAGGGACGAATATAAGCATTGCTTTCACCTGAAAGTTTTTCCATTCGAGTTTTATCTCCCAGAATACTTCCTTTTGAACGTTCACTTGAAGGATCAATGGCTAACACTGCTAATTTGCCACCATTACGGATTATATGCATACCCATTGACTCTATAAAAGTACTTTTCCCAGCTCCTGGCACACCAGTTATTCCCAGGCGAATACTTTTTCCGGCGTAGGGTAAACACTTTTCTATAATCTGCTGAGCTATCTCCTGGTGATCGGGCTTTGAACTCTCAACCATGGTAACAGCCTGGCTTAATACAGTAACATTTCCATCCAGTATGCCCTTCACATAATCGTCAATCGCTAAACGTGGCTTTTTCTTTTTCAGAAAACGTTTGGCTGCATCCGGATTAACTGTAGGTACTGATTCTACCCCTTTATTCACTTTCAACCCTTTATATGAAGGATCATTTTCAATATGATGATGTTCATCAAATGTCGACATGACAACTGTATTATTTACACAAAAAGGAGAGTCGGCAAAAAACTGACTCTCCCGATTATATTATCATTAATTCTATTACTGAATTGTTACGTTTCCGCTGATTCGCAACAAAGTTGTTGTATTTTTAGGATCGTTGGTTACAATAGTAACCGACTTATTCTGACGACCTGTTTTGTGTGCTGAATTAAATTCTGCAACAATAGATGTTGTTTCGCCAGGAGCCAATACCGTTTTTGCCGGCTTTATAGCTGTGCATCCACATGATGCTTTTACTTTACGAATAACTAACTCGCTTTTGCCATCATTTTTAACCATAAACTTATGGGTAACTTTATCTCCTTGCGTAATATCACCAAAATTCCAGGTTTTCTCTTCAATACTTACTACTGGAGCCTCAGCTAGTTTTTCTGCACTCCAGCTATTAAAATCCTCTTCAATAGAAGCACTAAGAGTTAAGCGGTTTTTGTAATTTTTCTCATCATTAAAATTGATAAAAACATTGTCAGTTACAAATCCCCAATCATTCTTTACAGATGCATCATACGTAGCTGTAATTACACCTGCCTGGTTAGGCTTCAATACTTCAGGAACCGATTTAATGGTAACATGCTTAGGCACATTAGCAAAAGAAATCTTAAGAGGTGCATCTGATGTACTTATTATTTTTAGCTGTTCTGATTTTTTCTGATCGGGAGTCATTTTGGTAAATGCCATATGAGACGATTCCAATCGAATTAAATCCATGTTACGTGGATAAATATCTTCCACTGTTTTTTCACGTGGCAACACTTTACCGGTAATACGCAAAACAACAGTACCGTTCTGAGCATTTGACTGAACAGTGATTGTTTTATTGAAGTTACCCGGACGATTTCGCGGATCAAAAGTAGCTTTTACTTCACCAGTTCCCCCAGGAGGGATAGGTGTCTTAGTCCATTCCGGAGTTGTACAACCACATGAAGCTTTTACATTATGCAATACCATTGGCTGACCACCAGTGTTTTTAAAACTAAATACGTGTTCAACTTTACCTTTTGATTCCTGAATCTCACCAAAATCATAAATGGTTTCGTTAAAATTTAAATTTGCTTTTGCATGCTGAGCACTCATCACTGAAGTGCCTAATATGGCAACTGCCAATATTATAAAGATCCTCTTCATAGTTAATTATAATTTATACTAACTAGTTAGTTTATGTGTTTTATTCTAATGTATACGAAATGTATAAGAAAGTGTTCAAATAACAAGCCACTTTAAGATAATTTTAACATTGCCGACAAATCTAACAACATTTTTCCAGAGGGATTAAAAAATAAACACTAATTATTATTTTACACCTTTGATTAATCCCACAATTAATCAAACCTTTCTCATCTCACGTAAACTCTATTATCTTTGCCATATAAAATATAAACCAATCCGAAAACCAATTATTTTGGATTTTGGAAGGATCAGTGAAAATAGCATGAAAACAAAAATACAGGAACTTACACAAAAATATATTCAAGACATTATTGCCATAAGAAGGCATTTACATTCAAATCCAGAATTATCTTTTGAAGAACACAAAACATCAGCCTATATAAAAGAGAATCTTGATAAAATGGGTATTCCCTATAAGGACGGATTTGTTAAAACCGGAATTTTAGGTCGAATAGAAGGTAAAAATCCTGGTAATAGAACAATCGCTCTTCGTGCCGATATGGATGCCCTACCAATCAAAGAATCAACAGATCTTGAATTCACCTCTCGTAACGAAGGTGTAATGCATGCTTGTGGTCACGATGCCCATACCGCAGCTCTATTGGGAGCAGCCATGATCTTAAACGAATTGAAAACCGAATTTGAAGGTACCATATTATTAATATTCCAACCAGCTGAAGAAGTATTTCCCGGGGGTGCTAAATTAATGATGGAAGAAGGATTATTTAGCGATATTGAACCAGATTTAATAATTGGACAACATGTACTACCCAATATGAAAACAGGTCATGTTGGTTTCAAACGAGGAATGTATATGGCATCTGGAGACGAAGTACATTTAACCGTTAAAGGCAAAGGTGGTCATGCAGCTATGCCCCATGCATTAACTGATAATGTTTTAATTGCATCGCATATCATTGTTGCCCTTCAGCAGATTGTAAGTAGAATAGTACCTGCTCAAATACCAACCGTACTTTCTTTTGGAAAAGTGATTGCTGATGGAGCAACCAATATTATTCCGGAAAAAGTTACAATTGCCGGCACGCTGCGCACAATGAATGAAGAATGGCGTGCAAAAATAAAAGAGAAAATTCGCGACATTGCACAAAGTACAGCGAAATGTATGGGTGCAGAATGCGAAGTCGACATCAAAGACGGATATCCGGTAGTACACAATACTGAATACATCACAGAACAAGCCATTGACTTTTCAAACGAATACCTTGGTAAAGAGAATACAGAGTTAATGGACATTCGAATGACAGCTGAAGATTTTGGTTATTTCTCACAAAAATACCCATCTACTTTCTACCGCTTTGGAGTAGCTCAAGATGAAACAGAAACGGGTAGTTTGCATACTCCTCAGTTTAATTTGAATGAAAAATCGCTGGAAACAGCAGCTGGGCTAATGGCTTATTTAGGATTTAAATTTATGAAAACCCATAACACAGAAGACCAATAAAGAACACTAACACCTGTATTTCTGCACTTTACTATATTTAAGACCTCGAAGCCTTATTTATAACCTTTAAAAATAAAGTTGTTTACTAACGAATTCTTTTAATATATAAAAAAAAGCAAATAATTTTGCTTGAATAATAATAACCATGTAAAGAATAAAAAAATGGCCTACGTAATTAATGAAGACTGTATTGCTTGCGGTACTTGTGTTGATGAATGTCCAGTAGATGCAATTTCTGAAGGAGATATCTACAAAATTGATGGCGAAGCTTGTACTGATTGTGGTACATGTGCAGATGTTTGCCCAACTGAAGCAATTCATCCAGCGTAAGTAAAAGAAAATATAAAAAAGCCCCGTTTGGGGCTTTTTTATTTTGGATAAATTACTCTATCCATTTGTATATCGTGTGGTTCGACCGGAACCTTTTCAATCATCTGAAATGAGTAAGCCAAAGCTACTCTCGCAGCTTGCTGAACACGCTTTAATATTCGATCGTAATATCCTGCCCCCCTACCCATTCGGTTTCCTTCCGTATCAAAGGCTACACCCGGAACAACAACCAAATCAATTAATTTTTCATCATTTAACTTGTCACCAGAGGGCTCTGGAATTCCGTATTTAGGTCCTTCAACCAAACAATCCTTACCAGAAAACAAAACGATATCCAGATCATCGCCTTTAATCACAGGTAGATAAATATTTTTTTTCTGATAATATTTAAGAATGAAATCATGAGTTGAAACCTCGTCATCCATTGACCAATAAAGCAAAACATTCTTTGCATTTACAAACTCTTCTGCTACAGCAAGTTTTTTATTGATTATATAATCCTGCCTAGCATATTCTTCTTCTGGAATCTCCTTTTTTAATGAGCGAATATATTTTCTAAGTTCTTTTTTTTCAAGCATCAGTCAAGTTTAAATTCCCATAAACATCTTTTCGACGATCATTAAAGGCTTGATTTCTTTGCGTAATTTGTTTGTTGAGGGCCACAGATAAATCCACCTCCTCTATTAATAACACCTTCTCTTTATCATCAGCCTTAACTATTGTTTCCCCATCTGGACCAACCAATACCGATTGACCAGTAAAAACTAAATCTCGCTCCTCTCCAATACGATTGGTTGTGGCAATAAATATCTTATTTATCAATGCATATGATTGAACAACACTTTGACAATATGGAAGAACTAAGTTAGAAGGATGAGCAACTAAAAGAGCTCCTTTCATAGCCAGCACACGCCAGGTCTCAGGGAACATCCAGTCAAAACAAACCTGCATTCCAATTTTTCCTATTTTTGTTTCAAATACGGGCAAACCCAAATCACCGGGCTCAAAAATATCTTTTTCATCCATAAACAGATGGAGCTTACGATAGATTCCAACCACACCCTCAGGCCCAACCAATACAGAAGAATTATACAGCTTATCGTCAGAAAGTTCACAAAAACCGGATACCAGATAAGCCTCTTTTTCTTCAGCGATGGAAATCAAGGCTTTCAAAAAAACACTATCAGTTGTTTGCTCAGCATATGAAATAGCCTCTTTACGATTTTGAAAACGATACCCTGAATTCGCCAATTCGGGTAGCACATACATGTCACACCTTTCTCTTGAATTAACCAACTCTTTTATCTGCTCAATATTGGCTTTCACATCTCCCATGTTAGGAGCAAACTGAACTAATCCTATTTTAACCATTCTATTTGTATTAAGGTCGGAACCTTGATTGCTGAAAAATCATATGACCATCCTTCTCATTCATTAGATCTTTTATCGAAAGTTCAGGATTATTATTCATATACTCATATACAATCTGATACCCTAAATACACAGCTGCTCTTCCCGGCGAGTCTTGCCCAAAGTAATAGGTAAACGGACTATCACCTGTATATTTTTGAATAACCATCCTGTCTGTGTTAAACAAATCTTTTCGTTCCACCATGCTTGCCCAAATATCAGCTTCAAATTTTTCGCACCATTTCACTTCCTTTTTCGACATATCAAACAAAAGGTGTTTTTTAATATCTGGAATCATAAGATGAACAAAATACAACACTTTACCCTTCTCAACCATACTACTTATCACATCATTACTCTTCATACGATCTGAAAAAGAAGTCAAGGCCATGGCTTTGATAATATCGGGTACTATTTTATCGCGAACCATTCTTTTTCGAAGATACTGAGGTTCGGCCAACCATTCGTAAAATTCACAATCTTCACCCAGGTATTTCTCAACACTTACCGATATCCATGCAGAATCAACTGCTACAAACTGATTAAACCCTGAAATGTGAAAATACAAATCAGGGATAGACACCTCAGGAAAATAATACTTATAATATTGAAAGGCCTGCTCAGTACCTTTAATAATTTCCTCCACATTAGCATACTGATCCTTACATTTTTCAAAAACATCTTTATTGGCATCATAATCTAAAAACGCTTTTAATCGACCGGAAAATTCAGGATGATCAGGACTACCAATGCCAATTATTTTTTGACAATAAGCATAAAAGTAGCTTCCATATTTGTGTTTTAAATTCTCAGCCTTCTGCTCAATATTCTCGCTGCCATTCTCAAACAAATCCTTAAAAAACAAATGAGAATCAATTTCCACTTCAATATCACTCACATCCGGAGTATCTATACCCCTGCCGCAGGATATCAAAATAAAACCTAAAACTACATAAAACAGGTGTTTTTTGTTGAAAGCTTGCATAATCAATTCTTTTATTTGCTGTAAAAATAAGTAAGTTTGTACAGATTTCAACCAATTAAACATTACACGATGCAAAGAAAGCTTTTAATTCTGGCAGGTTTGCTTATCTGTATATTGACCAACGCCCAAACAGAGAAAAAAACAAGACTCGGTTTTTTATTAAGTCCACAAATATCGTGGATGAGTTCTGATGAGAGTGCCGTTAGCTCAAACGGAAGCTTGTTTGGATACAATTTTGGTATTTTAATGGATAACTTTTTCGATACCAATTACGCATTTTCAACAGGCTTAACAATTAATACTACAGGAGGAAAGTTAACCTATGACGGAACAGCTGAGCCTGAATTGTATAATGATCTTAACACAACCTACCGATTAAAGTATATTGAAGTGCCTTTAAGCCTGAAGCTGCTTACCAACGAATTTCACCGTTCGCGTTACTACGGTCAGTTTGGATTGTATACACAATTCAATATAAAAGCTACTGATGGTGACAATAACAGCCTAAGCAAAGATGTGAACTTTTTTGATATGGGCTACCAGCTTGGCGGTGGAATGGAATACTCTTTAGGAGGAAGTACATTTTTAACCATCGGTTTGATATACAGTGGTGGATTTATTGACATTACAAAAGAAATATCTGATTATAATATTGATGACAAAGCCAACCTGAAACGCTTTACTTTTCAGTTTGGAGTAATTTTTTAATTCAAGATAAAAGAGATTTAGGGAATGAAGGTTGTATTGGCCCAGTTGAATTATCACATTGGAAATTTTGAATCCAATTCAGGAAAGATTATTAAGACTATAGAGCAAGCTAAAGAAAACGGAGCAGAATTAGTTGTATTTTCTGAGCTGGCTGTTTGTGGTTATCCATCATATGACTTTTTAGAAAGAAAAGAATTTATTGAAAAATGTAACGAAGCGATAAATAAGATTGCTAGTAGTTGCGTGGGTATAACTGCCATAGTGGGTGCTCCGGAAATCAATCCCGAACCTCTTGGCAAGAATTTATACAATGCAGCATACATTTTAAGCGATGGTGGCATTCAGCAAATTGTGCGTAAAACACTATTGCCCAATTACGACGTTTTTGATGAATACCGTTATTTTGAGCCAAACAAACAGTTTAAAATTGCTAACATAAACGGCAAAAAAGTAGCTGTTACCATTTGTGAAGATATCTGGGATGACCAACCCGTTGCCAATGCATTTGCCCGAGATAAATTGTATACCATTTCACCAATGGACGAGTTAAATAAGCAAAAACCTGATTTTGCGGTTAACATTGCGGCATCTCCATTTTCATATACTCAGGTAGATGTTCGCCAAAACATTGTGCGAAATAAGGCAAAGAACTTTCAAATACCATTCATTTATGTCAATCAGGTTGGAGCCAATACCGAACTCATTTTTGATGGTAACAGCATGGCTGTAAATTCAAAAGGCGAAATAATCGGATCTACTCAAACTTTTGAAGAAGATATAATTGAAGTTGACATTGACACCATAGACAAGGCGGCTACTCAGTCTCAAACCAGCAAAGAAACCATTGGTTTAATTCATGATGCATTGATTTGTGGTATTCGCGATTATTTTGCAAAAATGGGCTTTACCAAAGCTACTCTCGGACTATCGGGTGGTATTGACTCTGCCGTGACCGTAGCTCTTGCCGAGAAAGCATTAGGTAAGGAAAATATTCGGGTACTATTACTGCCTTCTCAATATTCATCGGAACATTCAATAAAAGACGCTGTTGATTTAGCCAATAATCTTGATATTGAGTATAATATTGTACCGATAAAAGAGATCTTTAACACCTACAACTTTATAATGGGGCCTTTATTTGAAGGTAAAAATGAAGATGTTACTGAAGAAAATATGCAAGCCAGGATTCGCGGCACTTTATTGATGGCATTATCCAATAAATTCGGACACATCTTACTAAACACTTCTAATAAAAGTGAGGCAGCAGTAGGGTATGGCACTTTGTACGGTGATATGAACGGAGGACTTTCGGTATTAGGCGACGTTTATAAAACCGATGTTTTTAAACTGGCAAGATACATCAACCGAGAAACTGAAATCATTCCGGAAAACACCATTGTAAAACCACCTTCAGCTGAATTACGTCCGGATCAAAAAGATTCTGATTCACTACCCGATTATGACGTTTTGGATGCTATCCTATTTAAATACATCGAAAAACATGAATCTCCGGCTGACATTATCAACGATGGTTTTGATGAAGCAACCGTTAAAAAGGCTGTGCGACTGGTAAATATGAATGAATACAAACGTTTTCAAACAGCTCCCACGCTGCGTGTTTCTGGCAAGGCCTTTGGCATGGGACGTAGAATGCCTCTTGTAGCCAAATACTAAAATATGTGATGAACACCTAATTTTATTAATAAATAAGGTGCTCAATCCATTTTTTATTAAATTTGTGTTATATAACACTGTTTTACAACATAAACATGGCGGCGAAAAAAAAGTCGGAGGAAATAATTCCTACTATTAAGGACATTCCTAATCTTTATAACATTCTTAGCGAAGAAGAAAGAAGTTATCTTTTGGATAATCATACAACTTTAGCTTACAAAAAGAATGACATCATATATCGTGAGAGTGATAAACCTACAGGTTTACTTTGTCTTGGATCGGGAAAGGTTAAGATATTTAAAGAAGGTGTTGGGCGTCGTGAGCAAATAGTAAGAATGGCAAGTGCTCCTGATTTTATTGGCTATAGAGCTTTATTTGCTGAAGATTTACACATAGCAGCAGCCGAAGTTATTGAACCCTGCACCATATTTCATATTCCCCGCACTGTAATTTACAAATTGATGCAAACCAATCCAGCTTTATCGATGACATTTATGAAATCGATGGCCAAAGAATTAGGGTTTGCTCGTTATAGGACAGTAACTCTTACTCAAAAACACATTCGTGGACGATTGGCCGAGAGTCTTTGCGTATTAAAAGAGGTATATGGCTATGAAGAAGATGGACAAACGCTAAGTGTTTATTTATCGCGTGAAGATTTAGCCAACTTTTCAAACATGACAACATCCAATGCTATTCGTACCCTTACTACGTTTGTTAATGAGAAAGTCCTGGCCGTTAATGGCAGAGTCATTAAAATATTGGATGAAGATACTTTAGAGAAAATATCTCGACTAGGTTAATAATCACAAGTATTATTCAAGAAAATAAACCCGCTTTACTCTTCGGCTAATACTGGTTAGAATCTCATAAGGGATGGTTTCAAGTTTTTGAGCCATCTCCTCAATGGTATTTTCTTCACCAAATATTTCCACTTCATCACCCTCTGAGACCTTCAGATTTGTAACATCAGCCATGCACATATCCATGCAAATATTACCAATAATGGGAGCTTTTTGATGATTAATAATCAAGTTACCAACTCCATTACTTAACAATCGGTTTAGTCCATCGGCATAACCAACCGGAACAATGGCTATTGTTTTGTCTTCAATGGCAACTCCTTTTCTTCCATAACCAATGGTCTCACTTTTCTTAACCTGCTTCAGCTGCGATACATATGATTTTAATGTGGCAACATTTTTTAATTCCTGATTATTCGATGACACACCATACATTCCAATACCCAATCGAACCATTTCCATTTGCATTTCCGGAAATCGCTCAATACCAGCTGAGTTTAAAATATGGCGAATAAAATTATATCCCAAGCCATTTTTTAATTTGGCACAACAATCGTTAAACACCTGACCTTGTTGTCGCGTAAAATCATCATGTACATCCTCATCACTACCTGCCAAATGAGAGAAAACAGTTGATACCTTAAGCAACGATGTTTGGTTAAGACGAGTAATCAATTTATCCATTTCATCAGGTAAAAATCCCATTCGATTCATACCGGAATCTATCTTAATGTGCACCGAAACATTTTGATTACCCTGCCTTTCTGCTGCATCTAAAAAACTTTCCAGCAAATGAAAACTATAAATTTCAGGTTCCAGATCATATTGAAGCATCAACGGAAAACTACTCAACTCAGGATTCATAACAATGATGGGTAAGTTGATTCCTGCTTCACGCAATTCAATTCCTTCATCGGCAAAGGCAACACCTAAATAATCCACCTTCTGACGCTGAAGCACATTGGCAATTTCGAACGAGCCACTGCCATATGAAAAAGCTTTTACCATAGCCAACATTTTCACTCCGGGAGTTAACATTGAGCGAAATGTTTGGACATTTTGCATCAAGGCATTTAGGTCTATTTCCAGAATTGTTTTATGCCGGCGTTGTTCCAGAAAAGATGATATGTGTTCAAAAGAAAATGATCGAGAACCTTTCAATAATATGGCTTCATCCCTAAAACTATTGATATGAACACTATTTAAGAATTCTTCTGTTGCATGGTATGCATTTACACCCCCCATAGCCTTATATAATTCTGGTCCAATTCCAATGAATCGCCCAATTCCTTTCAGTTCAATTAAGCGTTGAATTTGACCAAACCACTCATCAGAATCCATACCACTTTGGTAAATATCTGAGAGAATTAAGGTTTTACTCAACCCTTTTTTAGCACCTAACTGATCCAGAAAATCGAGAGCTAATTCAAGTGATGTTAAATCGGAATTATAGGCATCATCAATGAGTATGCAATTATTAATGCCTTCTTTTTGCTCCAAACGCATTGCCACAGGTTGAAGGGCTTTTACCGCTTCTTTCACCTGTTTCACATTTATATAAAGATGCATTGCAAGCAAAACGGACACTAACACATTTTCAACCGAAGCCTCATCGTTAAAAGGAATAGTTAAATCAAATTCCTTTTCTTTAAAACTTACTTTTATGATCTTTCCCGAAGCATCTTCTGACTGATGTAAAATTTGTAAGGAAGCATCTGCAGAACTTCCGTAAGTAAGAGTCTTCACGGCTGGTAATTCCTCTTGAACACCTTTATGAATTACTTCATCATCAATATTAAAGAGTAGATATTCTGAATTTTTAAAGAGTTTGAGCTTTTCTTCAAGTTTATGTTGGATTGATTGAAAATTCTCTTGGTGGGCCTGACCAATATTAGTGATAATACCAATCTGAGGATCAATAATCCTCTGCAAGACATCCATCTCTCCAGGCAATGAAATTCCGGCCTCGATAAGAGCAACATCACAATCATCTTCTAACATAAAAACCGACAGAGGGACTCCCAGCTGACTATTGTAACTTCTGGGCGAGCGTCCTACTTTCAATTTTTTATCAAGAATTCGGGCAGCCCACTCCTTAACAATGGTTTTTCCATTACTTCCTGTAATACCTACGACCGGAAAATGAAAGCCTTTCCTCATTTGAGACACAACCTTATGAAGAGCTTGCACTGAATTATCAACAATAATAAATCCTGCCTCTGTAAAACCGCTATAGTCAAATCCTTTTTCAACCAAAAAGGCTCTTACACCCCTGCTATATAAATTTGATATATATGAATGGCCATCATGGTTTGCTCCTTTTACTGCAATAAAAAGAGCCCCATCAGTCAATAATAATTTTCTACTATCAAAAACAATACGCTCAATAGTTGCTTCTGAATTTCCATGTAATTCAGCTTCTGCATATTTGGCAAACTGTTGGAGCGTAATTTGGGCCATATCTATTTTAATTTAGCATAACATTTACGGCAAAGAGGTTCATATTCTGCCTTTTCGCCCAACAAAACAAGCTTTTCATTTTCTGATAATCGATGAGAGAAATGAGCAAGATCGCCACATCGCATACAAATGGCGTGAACCTTAGTAACATATTCGGCCGTAGCCAACAAATTCGGCATAGGACCAAAAGGCTTGCCTTTAAAATCCATATCCAAACCAGCCACAATCACTCTGATTCCCTGATTGGCCAGTTTCTCACAAACATCTACCAAACCATTATCAAAAAATTGCGCTTCATCAATACCTACAACGTTTACATTACTACTTAGCAGTAAGATATTACCTGAAGACTCAACCGGAGTTGATGTTATAGCATTAGAATCGTGCGACACAACTTCCGTATCACTATAACGCACATCAACCATGGGTTTAAAAATCTCAACTTTTTGTTTGGCTATCTCAGCCCTTTTCAATCTTCTTAATAATTCTTCGGTTTTACCCGAAAACATTGACCCTACAATCACCTCAATCCAACCTCTTTGCGAGTCTCTATTAGCCTTATTTTCAAGAAACATTTAGTCTACGAAGTTTTTTAAATTGCAATCACTACCTTTGCAAAAGTAAGTAAAATGCTACGTTTTTTACCATGGAAAGAGAAGCACTTATCGACATAATTTTGAACGACCTAAATGAAATGCACACATTAGTGTCTACATTTAAGGGCAAGACTGCTGTTAATCCAGCATTTATCAATCTGGCAAAGACTAAACTGAATAATATCAGCGAAGAACTCTCGTTGCTTGAATCGGTGCAGGAATCAGATCAACCAGTTGAGATACCTACAGAATCGAGCCTAACTTCTTCCGTCAGAACCATTACTCCGGAAAAAGAGGCCGATGAAATTGCCGAATCCTCAGAACAATTTGTAAGTGGTGAAGCTTCTTCAGCAACCACTGATGTTAACGAAGTAATAACTGAAGTGGAAGTTAAAAAGATTGAAGTTGAAAAAAACATTGATCCGAAGAAAGAAGAAAAACCTTCCACCTCGGTACAAGAAAAATCAGAACCTGTAATAGAAGCTGCCCCCGAGGAACAGAATGAGAAACCAGAAGAGAAGAAAAGTTCCGTATTAGGAGAGAAGATGCATTCCGAGACCAAGTCGGTAAATGAGCAAATAGCAGTGAAGAAAGAGGGAAATCATATCTCTCAAATTGGCAAACCGGTTGACGATGTGAGAAAAGCCATTGGAATAAACGATCGTTTTTATTACCAACGAGAGTTGTTTGATGGTAACATGGAAAAACTAAATCAAACACTTGATCAATTAAACACTATGGACTCGTTTGATTCAGCCCGTCAGTTTTTAAAATCAAATTTTAACTGGGATGATGATAACGAAGTAAGCCAATCATTTATTAAGAATATTCAACGCAGATTTATATAAGCTGATATGGGTAAATTATTTGTTGTACCGACTCCCATCGGCAACCTGGAGGATATTACATTACGAGCCATTAAGGTTTTAAAGGAGGTAGATTTTATTTTGGCGGAAGATACCCGAACAACCGGTTTCTTACTAAAGCATCTTGAGGTAAACACCCGAATGATGTCGCACCATAAATTCAACGAACATGCCACGGTTGAAAATGTTGTTAACCGCCTCTTAGCAGGTGAAAATGCAGCTTTGGTATCGGATGCCGGTACACCAGCCATTTCTGATCCAGGTTATTTGGTAGTTCGCAAATGCCTTGATGAAGAAGTTGAAGTTGAATGTTTGCCTGGCGCAACAGCTCTTATTCCGGCAATTGTCAATTCTGGATTACCCAACGATCGCTTTTGTTTTGAAGGTTTCCTGCCTCCTAAAAAAGGAAGGAAAACTCGATTAGAATTGTTGGCGGAGGAAAACAGAACAATGATTTTTTATGAGTCGCCCTATCGGCTGGTAAAAACATTAACACAGTTTGCTGAACACTTTGGAAAAGATAGAAGAGCTTCTGTTTCGAGGGAATTAAGTAAGTTACATGAAGAAAATAAGCCAGGTACGCTGGAAGAACTTATACAATATTTCTCTTCAAAAACCGTTAAAGGAGAAATAGTAATTGTAGTTGAAGGAAACGCACACAAGTAAACACCCACAAAAATTTTACTGTATGAAAAAACTTATTCCTATCGTTCTGATCATACTTACATCAGCTTGTAATATGACTGACTCAAGCGATGTAAAACGCGAAAAAGATTCTTTAATGATGGCTGTAGCGGAGAAAGATCGACAGATGAACAGTTTGGTTACTGCTATGATATCAATTGACGATAACCTACAGCAAATAAAAGAAAAAGAAAATATCATTAGTATGAACGTTGCCAGTGGCGAGGCTTCAGGAAAAGCTCTGGAAGACCGAATCAACAGTGACATTCAGTTGATTTATGATTTAATGCTTCAGAATAAAGAGCAGATTTCAAAACTGGAAAAAGACCTGAAGCAATCAGGAACCAACAATGCAAATCTTAACAAACTGGTTACACGCTTAAATAATCAGTTAAAAGAAAAAACTCTGGAAATTATCAAGCTTAAACAACAACTGGAAAATCAAAGCCTTGAAATAACCGAGTTAAACTTTACTATTGACGGTTTGCAAAGTGTTGTTGACTCATTGGAGAATGTTAGAAATGCTACTCAACAGCAATTAGCAGAAGCTACTGAAGAATTGTATAAAGCCCACTATGTCTTTGGAACTAAAAAGGAACTTTTAGATCAAAAAATTATTGAAAGCAATGGACTATTCAGTAAAAAAACGGTAACAGGTGAAGGTTATGACGAAGATTATTTCACTACCATCGACTATCGTGAGATTGATTCCATTCCTTTATTCCGTCCTAAAGCTAAGATCTTAACTGTGCATCCCGAATCATCTTATACTTTAGAGGAAGTAGAAGAAGGAAGTATAGTACTAAAAATTGCTGATAAAGAAGCATTCTGGAGCAGATCTCGTTATTTAGTTGTACAGGTTAACTAAAAAATACAGGATTCAATTCCAACTGAAAAAGCGATCTCATATGAGGTCGCTTTTTTATTGCTGAAAGCTAAACTATCTTTGTAACAAATTGCGGTTATGGAAAGAAAATACAAACATCTGTTTTTCGATTTAGATCATACTTTATGGGATTTTGAAGCCAACTCGGAAGAAACACTCATCGAGCTTTTCGATTCCTTTCATCTGAATAAATATTTCGATGATTTTAATGATTTTCATGCCCGTTATGAAACACATAATTTGTATTTATGGAGTCAATACAGAAAAGGTAATGTAGATAAGAAAACATTAAATACGCAACGTTTTTATCTGCCATTTTCTGAAGTTGGATTTGATGACATAGCCATTGCACAGGAATTTGCAAAACAATACCTTGCTGTTAGCCCAACTAAAACTAGGCTATTCCCGAATACCATTGAAGTATTGAAGAAACTGCAACCGCATTATCAAATGCATATTATCACCAATGGTTTTCGCGAAGTGCAAAGCAAAAAATTAAAGAATAGTGGTCTGGCACCATTCTTTAAAAATATTTATATCTCGGAGTTGATAGGCGTTCAAAAGCCACATCCTTATTTCTTCGATTATTTTATTAGAAGCTGCAATACAAGTAAAAAAGAAGCACTGGTAATTGGAGATAGCCTCGAAGCAGATATCGAAGGGGCCATAAAAGCTGGAATCGATCAAGTCTTTTTTAATAGCAAACAATTACAACACGAAAAGAACATTACTCATGAAATAAGTGCACTGGATCAGTTGCTACCACTATTATTATAGAACATTCTCAATTACTATTTTTAGGCAAATACAAAATACAATCCTAGCTTTTAATCCATTAGACTAACATGCATCATTTGGCAGTCTCATTTATAAATCTATATTTGCACATATGATTCATTCCATAATGAGTCATCACCAGATTTATTCAACAATTGTATTTTTAGAGCTTAAAATCCCGGGATTTACCGGGATTTTTTTATGCTTTACAATCTTTCTTGTTAGAGTGAAAAACAGCCAATCCGCCAGTTGATGTTTCTTTGTATAAACTTGGTAAGTCGTGCCCCGTTTGTTTCATAGCGCGTACTACTTCATCAAAGGTAATTCGGTGACGTCCATCAGACAATAGAACATAGGTATTATGATTTAACGCGCGCGCTGCGGCAAAAGCATTTCGCTCTATACACGGAATTTGAACCAATCCGGCTATTGGATCACATGTTAAGCCCAAATGATGCTCCAGTCCCATTTCAGCTGAATATTCAATCTGAAAGATACTGCCACCAAACAACTGAGTAGCTGCAGCAGATGCCATTGCACACGCTGTTCCAACTTCGCCCTGGCACCCCACTTCTGCTCCTGAAATAGAAGCATTGTATTTTACCAGATTACCAATTAAACCGGCAGTAGCCAAGGCTCGCAATATTTTCTTCTCAGAAGCATTATAATAGGTTTGAACAAACTTTAAAACAGCTGGCACTACACCACAGGCACCGCATGTTGGAGCCGTAACAATGGTTCCTCCGGATGCATTTTGCTCTGATACAGCCAAAGCGTAAGCAAAAATCATGGATCTACGCTCCATTTTTCCACTAAAGTTTTTAGCCTTGGTGTAATACGATGCTGCTTTTCGTGGAAGCTTCAGTGCTCCTGGCAAAGTTCCTTCTTCATCTAAACCTTTTTCAACAGCTTTTGACATTGCTCTCCATACCTTGCTTAAGTAATCCCAGATTTCCTTTCCTTCAACCTCTTCTACGTACTCCCAAATCTGCAATCCATTATCATCGCAATACTGAAGAATTTCATCCAAAGTGGTTAGTTCGTAAATAGCCTTAGTTTCTTCCTGCTTAAAATCATCTATTACAGTGCCGCCTCCAACACTATATGCAGTCCAGCTATCCAGCTCAACTCCCATATCATTAAAAGCGGTAAACGATAATGCATTCGAATGACGAGGCAGAAAAACATCCGGCCTCCAATTAATCTTTAGCTTCCTCTCTTTAAAAACCTTTTCAATGGCCCAATCAGTCAGGTGACCTCTTCCGGTAGCTGCCAGACTACCAAACAGAGTAACCTCATAGCGAGCCGCATCAGGCTGACGCTTCAAAAACATCTCAGCTGCCTTTTTCGGTCCCATAGTATGACTACTCGAAGGTCCGCTTCCGATTTTATAAATCTCTTTAATCGACTCCATCATGGCTCTTAAAATTTAACCAAAATTAGGAGCAGGTTATTACAAATTATATGCCTTTTGTCAACTTAGGTATGATTTACATTTTTTTAATAGTCCTTAAGAAAAGGAACTAATCTGATACAAAAAAAGGAGTCATACCCTGACTCCTTTTTTTAAATATTTTGTTAAAAACAAATTATGAATCAATTTCTTCATCATATACTTGTTCATCTGTATCTTCATCTTCTTCGATGATTTCTTCTTCAACCACCTGCTCTTCTTCTACTTCTTCGTTACGTTCGATAGGTTTAAGGTGAGCTGGTATTTCGGTGTTCACATCATCATTAAAATAAGGGAAGAAATCCATTATCGGACTTTCAGAAATGGCATTAATATCAAAATCAACAGTCATTCCACCCATTCCTTCATGGATTTTATCGAAAGCATCTTTTACGTTGCTTGCCATAACCAAAATCTGGTTACTTACCTTTTTCTCTTTACCCGATTTTTCATCAACCGAAGCAAACGATATTTTACTCTTAAACCAACGATCTCCATCTTCATTATCAAAAATCTCAGTATAGTTGGCCTTACGAATATTGGTTACAACAAATTCGCCACGAACCATCATCTCCATCTCTTTGTAGATACGAGATTCGGCCTCTGTAAAGGAAACGGCATCGATCAGATAGGTTTCACTCACTTTCTTTTCCTTACCTGACGCCTCATCTATTTTTTCGTACTTTACCTTACACTCAAATAAGTTTTGCATACTTCTTTATTTTTATGGCTACAAATATAAGATTGATACGCAAGTGCAAAAATTAATAAATCAGTCCGTTTTGTAAAAGTTATTAACAGCTCAAGCAAAGTCAATGATACTCTAAAATGCTTCAGAAAAAGTAATATACACCCCGTTTTCACCTTTAGCTATACCATAATCAAACCGAACATTCATACGAGGCTGCAATTCAAATCGAAGGCCCACACCAGCATTGGGTAATAAGCCATTAAACTCTTTTATTTGACCCGATACAGTTCCAGCTCCCAACCATGTAACATAACCCAATCGACTGTTATAGTCTCCTCGTTTATTAATTGTTTTGCGCTTAAACATGTGTCGATACTCTGCCGTTAGACTCCAAGCATTTTTATCTCTAAACCGCCCCAATGTATACCCTCGCATATTAAACGGCCCACCTAACATAGCCATATCCGACCATGGAATTTCATCGCCAAATGAATGGCGAGCTTTTATCATCCAAGCTAATGTACGTCTTTCTCGCTGCACTTTAAAGTATTGTCGATAATCAAACTCAGCCACTCTATAACTCGTGTTTCCACCCAAATATTGTTGAAATAATAACATAGTAGCACTTACAAACACTCCTTCATAAGCATTCTGCACAAAATCTCTTGTATCATATTCTACAGCTATTCCAAAGCCGGTATTACTGATTTCAGTTCCATTGGCCTGCACATATTCATCCTGTTTCATATAATCATTAAGCTCTGAAGCAACAGTTCCATTCATATCTATTACAGCTCCTATGAATAGATCTTTATAGGTGCGAAACATAAACCTTTCATAAAAACGCCAGTACATGCGTTTATACCCTGTTGTTTGATTTGATTTAGGAACATTCAATCCATTTTCATATCCAACTCCCCAATAGTTATCAGGCATATCTCTGTAAATAAACTCACCTAAAGTTCGTAGTCTATCATCAGCAAGGTAAATTACATTCTGGATATTGATTGTTACAGCCCCATTTGAACTATATCCAAGTGAGAAAGGTATTGAAGACCGGTTTAAAAGACTATTTAATTGCTGGGTTTTAAAGGTTATTAAACCTCCGCAAGACAGTAAAAATTCAGTTTCAGGAGTGTAGGAAGGTGCCAGATAAGGCATAATCCTAAAATTTTTGTTTTCGATTTTTGCAAAACGAAGAGAGTCCAGATTATTAATAATCAAACTAGTTGAATCAACCTGACCATGAACAGAAATTAAAACACGCAAAAGCACAATGACTATTATTGTCATTTTCCGCCAACACTTACTCACCTCAATCCTTCTTTGTTATTTTATTATTAGAAGCTACAAATGTACATTTTTATTTTAGCATTATTCACACTGTATAACAATCACTTACGCCATTATTATTAATAATTTTGAATTTTTTTGAAAAAAATTCAAAATAAACGTACGTCCAAAAAGAATTTAGTTTGTCTTATAGATGAATTAATAATTGATTATAGTTATGAATGCAAAAGCGATTAGACGAAATTTGTACAAAGTTTTAAGAAAAACTGGTGTACCTAAGAGTCGAATTAGTGAAGAAGCTAGCTTTCGTGATGAGCTTTTTGTTGATGATTTAGACATGAATTGTTTCCTTTTTTATTTGGAAACGAAATTTGATCTTGATATTAAAAACGACGAAGTAGTGCAATTAACATCTGTAAAATCTACTATTGATTATTTACAGAGACATTGCGCATAGGATTTTTTCAATGACCAATCCCATGAGGTTGCTTTCGGAACAGGCAATAAAACCACTCATTTTATCGTCCCATCAACTTTTTTGAGAGCAACCTTATTTTTCTTTCTCTTGTGTTTTTCTGGCTTTAAATACTTTCTCCAGTTCCTCATCTGGTTTTATAATATTATAATTTTCCCAGAATTTTTCATCTGTTTCTTCAATCTCATCAGCCAAAACATAATTGGGTTTAAATAACTCTGATGCCTTAAAACGCTCTTCCTTATCAAACTCACAATTACTAATTAATAATTCTGATATTCCTACAAATTCTGAATCTATTTTTTGATCCTTATCGTTGATAAATATGGCAATTTCTCCGCCAACCTTATTGAGTATCCACTTATTGTTCAACCTTCTATAATCAATGTAGTATTTTGCCTTCAGAGGTTTAGCTTTAATCCTTCTGGTTGATTTCTTTATTAAGGCTTTTCTACTGTGTCTTAGTGACTTTTTAGTTAATTCAAAATCAACATGTACGATTGCATAAGATTGTGAATGAACCATTATCTTTCCTTGATAGTTTAACTCTCCATCATCGTCAACAGGTGCAAAACCAATCTGATATACCATCTCATCATCCATGTAATTAACACCTTCATAGGTATACCTGTAGGTATTTTGATCTTCCTCTTTGGGTAAAAATTCGAAATATCGGGCTACATCAATTCTTGAGAACTGATAAGGACCTCCTTCGAGTTTGAAATTAATCGATTCCATTGCGTGCAAACCTGAAAGCTTTCTACCTTTTATAAACCTTACCCTTTCAAGACTTAAAAGATTTTTATACGAAGGTTTTTGAATTTGGATAATAGCCTCTGACACTTGCACGAACTTATTATCCTGCTTAATTGATTCTCTGAAAAAACCGGTTAAAATGGTTTGAGTATTGAAATAATTATCTGCTTTATTTTTCTTAATTCCTTCAATTATATCATCTACTTCCTGATATCGAACTTCAATTTCTTTTAGTTTAATATCATGACTTTTCATTCGTACCGTTAACAGACTATCAACTTCATTAACCTTAAACAAACTGTTTAAATACCCTAAATAAGAAAACACCAGTGTGTCGTTAATATATTCCGATGGAACAACGAATTCATATTTGCCATCCATATTAGTTATTGTGCCCAATGCTTTATTCTTTATGGTAACATTAACCATCGGCATTGCTGAACTATCAGCATCATCGCACACTTTTCCTTTGATCCTTAGAAATGGACTTTCTTGCTTTTTATTGGATTCACTTATTACAATTTGGTTGTTACTAAAAGACAATACTAAATTTCTCTCTTTCAGAATTGATTGTAACAAAGCATAAGGATGTATCTGACTCTTGTTTATTGCAATAATACTGTCAACCGGAACAGCTTTTGCATCATAGGAAATTTTAATATTTGTTTGGTTGGATATAGTATCCATTAAAGCTCCGAGAGAAATTTGATTATAATGGAAATTAAATGTTTGTGCATGCAATGATAGAAGTGATCCGAAAATCAACACAAACACACTTATTCTCTTGTTAATGGATATCTTCATTTGTTAGTACTAAGCATTGAAAGAGAAAGGTCCTTTAATGGAACTCCGCATTAAAATACAATTTTCTTCCCAGCTATCTAACAGATTCTATTCGATATTTATCTTCTTCACGACTAGATTGCAGGTTGAATGTTTGACAAACCACTCGCATAACATGCTCTAGGTTATCATGACTAAATTGAGCATTAAGAATTAAACTATCCACCTCAACACTTTCATCCACCTCAATTGTAATATGGTAAACCGATTCTATAATGGCAATTACTTCTCTCAGCGAAACATCTTCAAATTTTATTTCTCGCGTTTTCCAGGCTTTGTAATTAACGTTTACCACTGAAGTTTTCACCAACTCCTTAGATTCTACATCAAAATCCACAGCCTCTCCTTTTTCCAATACAACATGGCTTGTATTATGCCATACTTCCACCTTGCCAGATGACACTGTGACTATTTCGTTGCCATTTTCAACATTTGCTTTTACATTAAAGGATGTTCCTAAAACTTTAATCCGAAGATTATTGGTTTCTATAACAAAGGGTTGATTCTCATTTCGGGCAACATCAAAAAATGCTTCCCCCAGAAGTTCTACCTTTCTTGTTTCAGCATCAAAAACATTGGGATACTTAAGTGCACTACCTATATTTAAATCCACTTTTGTTCCATCTGTAAGTTGAATGTGTGTTACTTCATTTTGAGCAATAACACTGGTAAATTTGTCATCCGAAACCAAGTTCTTAATCAGTACATATGCACCTAAAGCAATAACTACAGTAGCTGCTACTAACATACCTTTTTTCCAACCGTTCATTAAACGGTACCTCTGCTTGTGATGTATATCATTCTGAACTTTCGACCACGCTTTATTGGTATCAATTGTTTTTAATTCCTGCGCATACTTGGCATCACCCCATAGCTCACCTAGCTGTCCCAGCAAGTCATTATCAGCTGATAATTCATTATTCAGCCTATCATGCTCATTCTGACTTAACTCACCAGCTATATCCTTAGCTATTAAATCCCAATCGATACTATGTGATCTTTTCTGTTTCATCATTCAACTTAAGGACATTTCACACTTTATTTACCCTTATTATTAATCACAAAAATAAACCTAGCAACTGCCTTTTTAATGGCTGAAGCTTTTCTCGCAAAAACTTAAGTGACTTACCCATTTGCACTTCCACAGTTTTTGGCGAAATATTCAGTTTATCAGCAATCTCTCTATATTTTAAACCGTCCATCCTACTCATACGAAAAATACGTTTCCGCTGAGCCGGCAACTGGTCAATCACCTCATTAATTTTATTTAAATAAATTTCATCGTTATAATGAGGTAATTCTTCTATTGGAGTCGTTTCGTTTGATTTTTCAAACTCTCTAACCACTTTTTGATGCTTCAATTCGTTGTTACATTTATTTCGAACAGCCACCACCAAAAAACCCTTTAATGATCGAATGGACATATCTTCACGCTTCATCCACATATTAACAAATACATCTTGCACCAAGCTTTCAGACAAATCCCGATCATTTAAATATTTTTGCGCAAATAAAACCAAGTGGGGGTAATAGCTTTTAAATAAATATTCAAAAGCTTTCTCATCTCCTTCTTTAATACTATTCAAAAGAGATTGCTCATTAACATCTAAATCATAAGATGTACCCATTTACTTCGGTTTTATCAAGGACAATTTAAGAAATAAAAACCCTTACCCGCTATTATTTTTTTTCTAAATTAAATACGGTTACCACAGCAGCGTGGCTCGAAGGGAAACTTACCTGATGGTCATCTAACACATAACTTTCTTCAATATGAATATCTTCGCCAAATGAATAGATAAAGTCTGTACGATTAGGAAAAGCACTTTTAAATTTAGTTGACCAGGTATACCCTTTGTCTACAACTTCATCAGGATGAGAGCTGCGATATGTATCTGTAAACCCAGCCTTTTCAACCTGTTTAGTCACCGGATATTCAACAACAAGCCCCATATGAAGATCTTGATTCCGTTCCGTCCAATCCAGATGTGATCCACTGTTAAAACCTCCACCTAAAATCATGGGAGTATTTTTATTGGTAAACATCAAATGCCTTAATTCACCCAGAATAAAGGTTATTTCTCTTCCTCTGAATTCGTTTTCACGATATATGATTGTATCAACGTCCGCATTTCCACTTTTTATATATGAATCCAGTCGTGGCTCTTCTGTCAATGAGATTGGGCAAGCAAAAACCTTTTGATCAGCACCCAAATCAACTTTTATACAACCAGAATTATGTACTCTAAATACGTTATTTGCCTCTTCCAATGGATATCGGCTAAGCACTCCCAAGTCCTTATTTCTCTGATATAAATAAAACCCAAGACCATCAGCTAAATAAGGCCCCTCACCTGCCATTTCCTGCAACATAATCAAATCGGCTTCTGACGATTGAAGAACATCTAAGATACGCTCCGCCCCTACTCTTTTCCCCTCATGAATTGCTCCTTGCCAGATATTCCATGTCAAAACCTTAAATACATCACCGCTAACAGGTCGTTTAAACTTCTTTTTTTCTTTTAATCTATAGACAGTATGAACTTCTTCTGATTCCAGTGTTCGCGACCAAACAGCTAAATTATCAATCCTACCATTAAAAATATCTATATTCTCAGAAGCTGAAGCAGGACTCACTCCTACACGTAACGGAACTGATTTTATACTGAATGTATTCCCAAACAAAGAGTAAACAGCCACGTTTTCTCCATCATAATACAGGCGAGCTTCTTGCGAGTTTTTATTATAGCTATACGTTAACTGGTGCCAATTACCATCATTTACAGGTTGCCTCAAAGAAGTAGGTTGATACTTCCAGGTTTGTATACTATCACGATAAACCCAGCTCCATGAGCCACAATTTTCAGCTCGTAATTCCCAACCTAGCCATTTACCATCTAAATAGGTTTGTTGCGAAAGGACACTATAACTTTCATTATCATTGCGAGCTTTTTGTATCCAAACAGAAACGGTATATCCATCGTAATCTTCAAACGAAAAGTCATCCTGATAATTAATGATTATGGGTTTTCGATATTTTGCTGAAGCCATTAAATCGAGACAGGTATCTTTTTCTCCATAGTAATAACTTACCATTGCATCCCCCTCAATATCCAGCTTACCCATCCCCTTGTTAACAATTTCGTTATTGAAATCAAATTGCATAAGAGGTTTCCCGGGAGAACGAAGAGCATCTTCACACGAGATAAGAATAAGTGAAAAGAGAAAAATACTTAGAATCCTCATTTAGTTAGAATTTTGTTTATCTACCCCCTCAATATCCACTTCTTTGTTTATACTTAATTCCTTTAAAATTGTTTCCAACTCTTTTGTCATAGCAATAAAGCCTTCACTAAATGACGGACTATCTTCTTTAAAATATTTTTCAACCTTTATAGCCATTTCATATAACTTAGGTGCAGAAATAGTACCGGAAATTCCTTTGAACGAATGCAACATACGCTCTGCAGCCTCTCTATCCTTAACTTTTAATTCATTAAATTCCTTTACAAAATTGAGATGATCGAAATAAAAACGCTGCAATAGTCGCTTGAAGAAATCCCATCTATTCGCAAATCGTTTCACTCCTTCTTCCACATTTATCCCTTCAATAGGAGGATAGGTATTAACTTCAGGTAAATTCTCTGCAATTTGATTTTCCGATTGGTCAATCACTTTTACAGGTCTCCTCTTGGATTGCATAATACCTCTTTGCTTGTTAACCCATTTTAGAACCTTATTATAGACCTGTTCCGGATCGATAGGCTTAGAAATCATATCCACCATTCCGGCTTTCAGGTATTTTTCTTTAGCTCCATCAATGGCGTCAGCCGTCATGGCAACAATATGCATTTCTTTAAAACCCGAAGATTGCAAAATTTCTTTGGTAGCGTCAAAGCCATCCATCACAGGCATTTGAATATCCATTAGAATAAGATCGTAATAATTTGGACCTCTTTTCTTTAATAGAGTAACTGCCTCTTTACCATTGGAGGCCACTTCCACACTAACATTAGCAAGCTCCAACAACTCAATGCCAATCATCTGATTAGCTTCATTATCTTCCACCAAAAGTACCAATACATCCTTCAACTTTTTCAGTTCCTTAAGGTACAAATCCGGTTCTTTCTTACGCCATGAAACAGTTGATTTTTCCTTTCCTAAGGCTTCCATACAACCATCGTAAATAGTAGAGTAATTGACAGGTTTTACTACCGACCACACCTTAGGATTTGATTCAATAAAATTAAGGAGAATTGGATCCTGATTAAAAGCTGGTATAAGAATGATTAAAGGAATTGAATTTTTATTATGCTTTTTTAGTTCAAAAGCAGCATCTACATTATTCTCTCTCTGCAATTCCCAATCCATTATAATCAAGTCAAAGACTTTTTTCTGATTACTTTCAACCAACTTCACCATTGCTTTTTCTAAACTACCCACCATGGTTACTTTAAAACCAAGCAGCTCAAGCATGTCTTTATGAATATGGGAGGTAACTGGATGAGATATTATCAACAATATTTCAATTCCCTCCAGGTCTTTAGGTGGAATTAGAAGATCGCGTTTTTGAACTTTATTTTTACCAACCTTAACAGTAAAGAAGAAGGAACTTCCCATTCCATATTCGCTTTCAACCCAAATACGTCCTCCCATTAAACCTGTAAGTCGCTTACAAATTGCCAAACCAAGTCCGGTTCCACCATATTTTCGGGTGGTTGAAACATCGGCCTGCGAGAATGATTCAAATAAATATTGTTGCAGATCGGGCTTAATACCAATACCTGAGTCTTTTACCTCAAACAATAATTCAACATCATTATCGTCTTCCTGCAATACTAATACACTCGTAACCACTTCTCCTTCATTGGTAAATTTAATGGCATTATTTACCAGATTGATAAGTATTTGAGATAGTCGTAAAGGATCGCCCACCAAATTAAGTGGAACATCGGCATCCAGAGCGTAAATAAATTCAAGCCCTTTTTCGTGAGCTTTGTAACTCACCATATTACTTAAATCATCAAATACCTGTTCAAGATCAAAATCGATATTTTCTAAAATAAGCTTGCCAGCCTCAATCTTTGAGAAGTCAAGTATATCGTTAATAATTCCCAGGAGGGACTTAGAACTTGCCTGAATTTTATGCAAATAATCGCTATGAGAATGAGCTGCTTCTTTCTCAATAGCAAGATGAGTCCATCCAACAATAGCATTCATTGGAGTGCGAATCTCGTGACTCATCCTCGCCAGAAAATCACTTTTTGCCTGGGTAGCTGCTTCAGCTGCATCTTTTGCTTCTTTAAGCAGCACCGAATCACGCTCTTTTGCAATGGCAATACCAAGAGTAACCGTATAAGCTCTAAAAATAGCCCTGTTCGATTCAACCCAAGGTAATCCTTTATTAATATTTCCAAAGCCTATAAAACCCCAAAATTCATCTCGGGCAAAAACCGGGACTATAAGTATACTCTGAATATTTAACTTTTCGAAAAGCACCTGCTCCTCTTTTATAAAGTCATCTTTAAATCCGCTGATTTCTTTCTTATCTGCTAATGAATGGTACCATCTGGAGCCTATTTCCTGATAACTTACATTTTGTAATTCCGGCCGTTGAATTGGTTTTATTTGATCTTTCTGCCATTCGTAATGATGCGAAAACCTTGGCTGACCATCTTTCCCAATTGGTTCATTTACAAAAATAAATGAATGATCGACCATGGCACTCTGCGCTACAATACGTAATGATTTCAGAAGAGCTTCTTCAGCCTCCTGATTGGCAATCAACTCCTTAACCGCCTCAGCTACACCTTCCAAAAACCTATCGCGCAACATTACTTCCGAAATGGCTTCTTTTTGGGCTGTCATATCAATCATTACACCCTGCAAGTAATACCCCGAATTTTCAAGTTGCTTAATAGGCATTCCTTTTTCATGAAGCCATCTCTTCTCTCCTTTCACATCTTCAATACGATACTCAATTTCGAAGGACTGATTACGGGCCACTGCCTGCTTGATAGTTTCTAATACTCTTTCTCTATCACCTTCAACTATCATATTGGTGAACGACTGAACCCCATTTAAAAAGTTCTCTTTATCAAAACCGGTTACTTTCGTAAATCCGCTACTTAAGAAAGACATCGAGCGGCTATCGTCCATCGTTCCGGTATAAACAATACCCGGCACATTGGTTACTATATTTCGATAATTCTCACGACTTCTTTCCAGGTCGCGCAAAGCTTCGTTTAACTCAGTAATATCAGTTGATATACTGCAAATTGCAGTTATTTCGCCCTCTGTATTTCTTATTGGGAACTTATTAGACAGAAAATACCTTCTGCCTTTTTTTAATTCCATACCTTCTTCGAAGTGAACAGCAACACCTGATTTTATCACCTGTTCATCAACTTCATTCCAATGCTCAACTACCTCAGCATCAAAAAACTTATCTGCCTGTTTACCGATCACCTCCGATTCGGTCACCCCTACTTCTTCACACCAGTTTTGATTTACCAATGTGTACCTTCCTTCTAAATCTTTTACAAAAATGAGAGCTTTACTGTTATTGATGATATCATCAAGCAAACGACGATTATCTTCAATTGCCCCTTCAATATCTTTCCTTTTTCTTTCATCAGAAGTAATGGTATATATAAAAAATGCCAGTACAAAGCCTGCTCCGAGTATAGCAACAACTACCAATATAATCAGGAAGTTCATACTTAAATCGCCCCACTTAGTTAGTTGCTTACTTTGTAATAGAGATGCTTTTTTAGAGCGTTTCTGCATTTCGCTTCCGGCACTGATTAAACCGCGTTGGGCTGTATTGATGTTTTCACTTAGATTGAGAATTTGTATGGTTGTTTGTTCATAGGCTCTAAAAACATTTCGGAAGTCACTCATAAACTCACGAACCTCTGCATTATTAACAATGTTTTCAATCTCGAATGACTTTTTTAAGGTCCTATCAAAGCGAACATTAAGGGTATCGCGCTCACCGCCTTGAATTAACCTATTCTGTATTCGGGTTTGAATAACCCGGATGGAAATTAAATTTGAATGTATATCATTAAACTCTCGAGTAACACTATTATATTTCTCTGATCCCGGCCGAAACCATTTCCCAATTGTTTCGAATTGATTGATTTCTATTGTTTCAATACTTTTAAATAATGAGTCATTCTGATCATCTGTTGTATCCAACAATTCGTGTAGTGAAACATACAAACTAAAATTCTTATTGAATTCACTTACCAATTCGGCAAAAGGTTCCAACTCACTTTTGGTTTCATCATTTATGTCAGACTGATTAATTTCCTTTAGAAGGTTGGTGATATTACGGGAAATAGTATCAACTCTAATTTTAAGGGAAGAATTACCTGAGATAAGAACTCGCTTTTCATTTAATCTTAAATCGGAAATTTGATCCTGCAAGCGATTCACCACCTCTGTATTAGAAACCACATGCGACAATTGATGAATACCATTGATACTCATAAATGAAACCAGAAAAAGAATCATGATAATGATACCAAAACCAATAATAACTTTTCTTTGAATAGACTTACCTAGTCCTCCTGCTCCCAATTGTCTCATCAAATATGCTTTTCTATTGAATCTTTAAAGATAACAACATTTTTAAAGTAACACTTTAACAAACTCCAAACACGTTTAATTTAGCTATAATTAGTTACCTGTTGACTTTGACAAAATAGCTGATTAAATTAGAAAGCCATATATCCCCGCCCTGATACAAACTAATATTCGATTATGATTTACGCACTACTTATATTTATACTAGTACTATTGGGCCTGACAGTATGGTTAGCTTCAATAGACGGATCGTATTACATAACCCGATCGATAGAATTGGATGTATCCAGAGAAAAAGCATTTGAACTTATTTCTGATTTTAATACCTGGACATCATGGTCGCCATGGTTATGTCTCGAACCCGATGCTAATGTCTCGGTAAGTAAAGATGGTAAAGCCATTGGGGCCGTTTATAAGTGGACCGGCAAAATGGTGGGGGTTGGTGAGATTGAGCACAAATCCTTAAAAAAAGATGTTTCTCTTGAACAGGAAATACGATTTTTAAAACCGTTCAAATCTCGCTCTGATGTATTCTGGATGTTAAGCGGCAAAGGTGAAATGTGCGAACTAACTTGGGGAATGAAAGGTAAAATGCCTTTTTTATTCAAATTTATGGCTAAAAATATGGAGCCGTGGATTGGGATGGATTATGAAAGAGGTTTAAAGATGATTAAAGATAAACTGGAGTTAGGATCTATTGCTTCTGAAATAAAAATTGATGGCATAGAAAACATTCAGCCTGACCAATTTATAGCTACCAGAACTAGCTGTAATATGAAAGATATTAGCAGTTCAATGAAAGAAGCATTTAATCAATTAAATAACCTGGCAAACGACAAGAATATACAAGCAGAAAAAGCACTGGCTATTTATCACAATTTCGATATAAAAAATCCTGTTTGTGAGTATTCGGCTGGAATAATAACTTCCTCGCAATTTAACCTCAGCAATGGATTTTACGTGGCTACTTTACCAGCTAAAAAAGCTTTAAAAGTTACTTTTAAAGGCGATTATAAACATCTGTCAAATGCATGGTCGGCGGCATACATGTATGCCAGAAGCAAAAAATTAAAAGTTAGCAGATCTATTGATCCAATAGAGTTTTACTTAACCGATCCAACAAAAGAAACTGATCCTGCTAAATGGATTACAGAGGTTTACCTTCCTTTGAAATAACTACATTATTATTCTTATCAGCAAGAGCAATACTTATTTATAAACATTTCTCTGGCAAGGCTGTTAAATTCAAAAAATTGGAATGAATAGCCGTAAGCGAAAAATATTACATCAGGTAAGTGTTATCGACAACCTACTTTTGAAAGAAGGTGTTTACTATCTTAAAATCGATAAAAAATTTGACTTTCAACCCGGACAGGTTATAGCAGTTGCATTAGCTCCCGATAATGAACCACGGTTATATTCAATCGCATCAGGACTTGACGAAGATTATTTAGGGATATTATTTGATATTAATCCTCAAGGTCAACTAACTCCTTCACTAGCTGAGTTGAAAACAGGCGATCATCTTTTTATTTCTGAACCCTTTGGTAAATTTTTATGCGAACATAAACCAGCCATGTGGATAGCAACTGGCACTGGAATTGCTCCATTTCTTTCATTGGCACGTTCAAATAAAGCTGATGAGGTTACTTTAATTCATGGATCACGAACTTTGGATTCATTTTATTATCAAGAAACCTTTATATCATTACTCGGTGAAAATTACAAGCGATTTTGTACCTCCGAGGAACAAGAAGGAGTATATAATGGCAGACTAACAACTTACCTCAAAAATCAAAAGCAATTACCTACCAATTATAAATACTATCTTTGCGGAAATTCTCAAATGATTATAGACGTTAGAGAAATCCTTATTGAAAAAGGCATTCCTTTCGATCATATCATTGCTGAAATCTATTTTTAATTAAGCTAGTTATGGCTAAAGAAGCATTGTACGGAAAAACCTTAGGTGAACTAAAAGAAATAATAGTTGGATTAAAACTCCCTGCTTTTACATCAAAACAGTTAGCTGATTGGTTGTATAAAAAACATGTTACCTCAATTGAGGAGATGAGTAATCTCTCGAAAAAAGCCAGAGCGTTGTTAGATGAGAAATATGAGGTTGGCTTAACACCTCCTGAATCATACCAGGAATCAATTGATGGTACAAAGAAGTATTTATTCAAAACTATCAATTCTCAGTTTATCGAAAGCGCATACTTGCCAGAATCAGAACGCAATACCCTTTGTGTTTCTTCTCAGGTTGGTTGTAAAATGGGTTGCTTGTTCTGCATGACTGCTCGTCAGGGCTTTCAGAAACAATTGACCACTAACGAAATTCTCAATCAGATAGCTAGCTTACCTGAACGAGAGAAATTAACCAACCTGGTTTATATGGGAATGGGAGAACCCATGGATAATATTGACAATGTGCTTAAAAGCCTTGAAATAATTACTTCTGATTGGGGATATGGCTGGAGCCCAAGAAGAATAAATGTGTCGACTATTGGAGTTGTACCCGCAATGCGTCGCTTCATTGAAGAATCAGAAGCACACCTGGCCATAAGCTTGCATTCTCCATTTAACGAGGAGCGTAAACAGTTGATGCCTATTGAAAATGTTTATTCTGCTGAACAGGTCATTGAAGCCCTTAGAGACTATGACTTTGGAAGACAGCGCAGAATCTCATTTGAATACATCATGTTTAAAGGAGTGAATGACTCTGCGGAACATGTTAAAGGATTGACTAAACTATTAAACGGTATAAGATGCAGAATTAACCTGATTCATTTTCATCCTATTCCCAATTCGCCATTAAGAGGAAGTGAAAGATCAAAAATGGAATGGTTTAGAGACCAACTAAGTAACAAAGGACTTAATACAACAATTAGGAAATCCCGAGGTGAAGACATTTATGCTGCGTGCGGATTGTTATCAACAAAAAAATTAATTAATTCAGATACAGAAAAAGACTATTAATTAGTTTTGTTTATCAATAATTTTTGTTTTCTTTACAATAGTAAAATTCTATTATCGTTTAATCTAGAAAGTAGATCAATGGTTTTAATGATTTAACCACAAAACTGAAACCAACCGAATAAGCATACGTTATTGATAACAAATGCAATAAGCACACCTTTATTGCACAAATAAATATCGATAAAACATTATTTTAATATTAAGATTAATTGCGGGGGATTCCTGAAGGCTTTTGCTAACAGGACAAGTTGAACATGTAAACAATTTAAACATGTTGCGATTAAGAAACATTGTTTTTTTAATCAAATCTTTTTTTCACTAACATTAGGCCACCTTTGGTGGCTTTTTTTATTACTCTAGAATAAACTTTTATATTTTTGAGGTATAATATTTTTAGCATGAAACAAATTCTCCCAATACTCTTTATTATTTCTGTCATTCTAATTGCCTGCGGTCCAAACAGGGAAAAATTAGCAAAAAATAAATTCGAGAAAGCGCAAGAACTTTTTGCTGACAAACAATTTAATGATGCAAAACTACTGATTGACACTATCAATGAAGATTTCTCTGACCAAATTGAATATACAACCCGGGCTAATGATTTGTTAAGAAAAATTACTATTGACGAACAAAAAAACAACCTTGATTTTCTTGATAGTCTGTTAACTGCAAGAGAAAAAGAGTTAGAACCTCTATTAAAAAACTTTCGAGAATCATCTGATTATGGGTCAAAAAAAATACTGATCCACAAACGTCAGAAACCAGAAAATTCTTATAACAGGATTTACCTACGAGCACACCTCGACTGGGATGGAGAATTTTATATTTCCAGTCATTACACCGGAACATCACACATTAACCACAATCAGATTAAAGTGTACTTTAGCGGCAATCATGCTTTGAGTGAAAAAGTAGAAAAAGATGGTTTTCAAAACAGGCAATTTGAAGACGGTGAAAATGTATGGGAGATTGTTAATTATAAAGATGGTAAAGACAATGGAGTAATTGATTTCATTGCATCAAACTGGGATCAATCTTTAAAAGTACAATTCATTGGAAAGAAATACTATTACATCGTAATGGAAAAATTTGATAAAGAAGCCATCAGAGACGGATACGAAATTTCATTTGTTTTAAAGGAGGTAAAAAGAATAAAAGACGAACGAAAAAAGGTAAAAAAGGAATTATCAAGACTCACTAATGAAATAGATTAAACTTTTTGTTCCAATCTTTTAAGCAATATTCAACTATTTAAGGCATAATCTATTTTCTCTCGTCTGATTTCGTAGTTAAAATCTGGCTTTTCATCAAAAAATAAAAGCAAAACCCAATAATGGGTGATACTTTTATGTGTTCGAATTGTCATATACTTAAAACGATTCAGATGCAATCCAATCCTAAGAAATTAAGAATACTCTCTCTCCTGCTAATTTTGGTGGGACTATCAATTAATTCAGTTGCTCAAAACCTAGTTGCCAGTGCTGTTAGCAACAGCACGAGTGAGGACGGAACCACTGCAACTTTTACTTTAACTCTTGACGCTGATCCCTCAGGCACCGTAGCAGTAACTTTTTCTGTTCCAGCTGAAGTAAATGATGAAATTATTGTAACACCTTCCAGTGTAAACCTTACCTCCGACAATTATAATTCTGGAGAATTAATTACCATTACAGGGCAAAATGATAATGTTATTGATGGTAACCAAAGCATTACTATTTCAATTGATGGAGATAATGGTTCATCAACAAGTGTTGTAGTAATAAATCAGGATGATGACACGTCAGAGCTCTCAATTGTTGCTACAACTCAGGCTGTAGAAAACACAACAAGCGGTGTTTTTACGATTAACTCAACGATAGCGTCAACAACCGACACTGAAATAAATTTTACTTTAGGCGGCTCTGCAACTATTAGCGAAGATTACACAACAAATTCGTCTCCAATAACTCTTAGTGCTAATCAAACATCAACCACCATTCCGGTAACAGTAATTGACGACTTATTTACCGAAGGAGATGAAACGGTTACATTACTATTAGGAACAACCAATAATTCAAGTATAACAGCTGGATCAACTAATCAGGCAATCATAACCATAACAGACAATGAAACAGCCAATTTTACAATTACCCCAACATCAACCAGCATCAACGAAGGAAATACTGATCAATTAGCCGTTGTTCTTACAAGCCAACCAGCTCCTGATGAAGTTGTTGTTATAGATTTATTAAGTACAGATGCGAATGCCGCATCTTTTTCACCTTCTTCTGTAACTTTTACCAATGGCAACTGGGGCACACCACAGAATATAACTGTAACAGGTGTACAGGATGCAGATGCATATGACGAATCGGTAACCATTACAGCTAGTGTTAATAACACAAGCTCTACCAGCTCGCCTTTCCATGATCTTTCTAAATCAACAATTTATACTATTCAGGATGATGAAACAGCTGACTTAAGCATTTCTGCATCATCCTTAATTATTGATGAAGAAGCTTCTGTTGCTTTTACTATTTCATTAACAACTCAACCGGCATCTGATGTAATCATCAATCTTTCTAGCGACAATACTGATGCAGCAACTGTAGCTCCCGCAAGTATCACTTTTAATAACAGCAATTGGAATACGGCCCAAACGGTTTACGTTACCGGAGTAACAGATGCTAACTTAATTGATGAATCAGCTATTATTACATCTTCGGTTGACGCAAGCAGTGATTCAGGGTTTACAGGTATTTCTGATAAAACTGTTGATATTACAATTACAGATAACGATGTAGCCGACTTTACAGTTACCCCTAATCCTTTGGGAGTTAGCGAAGGTGGAACCGGATCTTTTTCTGTTGTTTTAACAGCCCAACCATCTGATGATGTTATAATAAATCTAACTAATGGAAATGATGCAGCTGTAAGTTTTTTAACAACACCCCTAACTTTCACTTCTGAGAATTGGAATACACCTCAGTCTGTTGAAGTTCAAGGTTTGGAAGACGATGATGCGGATAATGAGGTTGTTAATATCACACTGGCGGCAGATAACACCAGCGACGCCTTTTTCCTGGGTAAAGAAAACACCCTTACGGTAAATGTTACTGATAATGAAACGGCAAATTTTGTTATTTCATCTGAAGAATTAAGCGTTGATGAAAATTCAACCAACAGTTATACAATCGTTTTAAGTGCAGAACCTTCAAGTCCTGTTACTATTAACCTCTCAAGCGACAATACAGATGCCGCTACAGTTTCTCCTGCATCAATTACATTTAACAACACCAATTGGTCTACAGCTGAAACGGTAACAATCTCAGGTGAGATTGATGCTAATGTTGAAAACGAAACGGCTATCATAACCGCTTCTGTTGACTCAGGTAGTGATGCAGCATTTACAGGGGCAGCTGATAAAAACACAACGGTTACTGTTAATGATATTGACGTGGCCGAAATACTTTTTGATACCGAATCATTAGTAATTGACGAAAATACCTCCGATGTCTTTAACGTCACATTATCAGCTCAACCATCCAATGATGTTGTAATAAATCTTTCAAGCTCCGATGCAGGAGCCGCTTCTTTATCAGATGAAACCATCACTTTCACAAGTCTTAACTGGAGCACTTCGCAAGAAATAACTGTAACAGGTGAAGAAGATAATGATGTTATTAATGAAACAGTATCCATCACTGCAAGTGTTAATAATACCAATAGCGATGATTATTTTGATGACCTTTCAAAAACACTAACTGCCAATATAACAGACAATGATGAAGCTGATTTTACCTTATCAACCACCATACTAACAATTGATGAAGGCTCAACTGGAGTATTTACGGTCTCACTAAACGCTCAGCCGCTTAACCCGGTTACAATCAATCTATCAAACAACAATACTATTGCTGTTGCACTATCTGAATCTGCTTTAGATTTTAATTCATCTAACTGGAGTACACCACAATCTGTTACTATTACTGCTTTAAATGATGATAATCTGAGTGACGAGGCAGCTATAATCACTGCCTCAGTTGATGAGGGTAGCGATATGCAATTTACCAGTATAACTGATAAACAAATTAACATTACTATTACAGACGATGATGTGGCCGGCTTTACTGTTACGCCTAATCCTTTAGGAATTACAGAAGGTAGCTCTGGGAACTTCTCAGTAGTACTTTCTGCTCAACCTTCCAGTAACGTTGTTATTGACCTTAGCAACAATAATACTGCTGCTGCCAGCCTTTCTTTGGATCCGATAGTTTTTACACCCAGTGATTGGGATCTGTCTCAAACAATTACTGTGACTGGAGTGGATGACGCTGATGCCGATGACGAATTAGCTACTATCACTCTGGAGGTTGACAATACTGAAAGTGATGCTAACTTTAATGATTTAAGCGAATCTTTAACGGTCAATATCACGGATAATGAAAATGCTAATTTTGTATTATCAGCATCTACAATAGATATCACAGAAGGAAATTCCGACAACTTCACTATTGAATTAACATCTCAACCCAGTAGTAATGTATCCATAGAATTAACAAGTAGCAATACTGATGCCATCAGTATGTCAGAATCAGTTGTTACATTTACAAACAGCACTTGGGATTTAGCTCAGTCTGTTACTATAACCGCTGAGAATGATGATAATCTCATTAACGAGGCAGTAACCATCACGGCTTCTGTTGCTTCTGGTAGCGATGCAGGATTTTTAGGCATTGCTGATAAATTGATTGCTGTAACAGTTACCGATAACGATAATGCAGCTTTAATCCTTTCAACCAACACATTTGATATTACAGAAGGTGATGCGCAGGAACAATCATTTACTGTTGTGCTTTCAGCACAACCCTCGAGTGATGTTGTTATTGATTTGGTTAGTTCTGATTTAGGTGCCGCAACCATATCAGCAAGTAGCCTTACTTTTACATCGGGTAATTGGAATACCCCACAAACAGTAATTATTACTCCCGTTGACGATGCCGACGCCTATAATGAAAATTTAACTATCTCATTAAACGTTGACAATACCAATAGTGATAATGATTTTAGTGATACTTCCAGCACTGTTGCTGTAAGCATCACTGATGATGACTCTGCAGGTTTCAGCTTATCTGTATCAGAATTAAGTTTTGCAGAGAATTCGAATGGAACTTTTACCGTTGCTTTAACCGCTCAACCCAATAACCCGGTTAATATTAATCTTACGGGTGGTAATGCTAATATAGCCACTCTATCAACTTCTTCGTTACAATTCACGAACCTAAACTGGAGTACGCCACAAACGGTAACACTTACCGGTGTGGAAGACAATAATTTGACTGATGGGTTACTCACTATTACAGCATCTGTAGCTTCCATTAGCGATCAAGCATTTACATCGTTAAGCAACCAAACCATTAATGTTACTGTATTAGATGTAACAGTAGCAGACTTTGCCGTTAGTGCGGATAACTTAACAGTTACCGAAGGAAGTTCAGGTAATTTCTCAGTTGCTCTTTCTGCGCAGCCATCCAGCAATGTGGTAATTAGCATTAACAGTTCAAATACCGAAGCTGCAACTGTATCAACCAACCTGTTAACCTTTACAAGTAGTAATTGGAGTACTGCGCAGCAAGTAAATGTAGTTGGAGTTCCCGATTCTGATTCAAATAACGAAGCTGCAACTATAACCCTTAGCGTTAATAATAGTAGTAGCGATGCTAACTTTAACGGAATTGAGGATAAAACAATTAATATCACTGTTAATGATGATGACAATGCCGATGTAAACCTATCTGTTTCGGAAGTGTTTATCAATGAAGGAACCGGAATTATTTTTACAGTTTCACTTTCGGCCCAACCCGTTAATCCGGTAACCATTAATTTATCCAATAATAATTCCGATGCAATATCGGTTTCTAACGCAACACTGACATTCACAAATGAGAACTGGAATACTTCACAGCCAGTTACTATCAATGCTTTACTTGATGATAATCTTACAAACGAATCAGCCATAATTACGGCCACCGTTGATGCGTCAAGCGATGCTGCATTTACTACAATTGACCCCAAAGAAATTAACATTACGGTATTAGATAATGACATAGCAGGTTTCACAGCTACTCCTAATCCTTTAGGTATAACCGAAGGTAACACAGGTAACATTTCAGTTGTATTAACTCAACAACCTTCAAGCAATGTTAGTATCAACCTTGCAAACAGCAACTCAAGTGCAGCCAGCTTAGACTTAACTCCTTTGGTATTTACGACAAGCAACTGGAATACTCCACAACAAATTGAAGTTACAGGATTGGAAGATGATGATGCAGATGATGAAGTAGTTACCATATCATTAACAATTGATCCATCAAGTGATGCCGATTTTAATGGTCTTAATCAGGATTTAATTGTAAATATCACTGATAACGAAACAGCCAATTTTGTTTTATCAGCTTCTGAAATAAATATAACTGAAGGAAATACAAACGATTTCACCATCGTTTTATCATCCCAGCCAAGTAACTCTGTCACCATCGAATTGGTTAGCGATGATACCAATGCCATAAGTTTATCAGCATCCGAAGTCACATTTAGCAATAGTACATGGAATCAAGCCCAAACTATAACGATTACAGCTGAAGATGATAGCAATATTGTAAATGAAACAGTGATAATTACCGCTTCTGTTGGTTCCGGAAGCGATTCAAGGTATTCAAGTTTAGCTGACAAAAATATTAATATTAATGTAACTGATAACAATGCTGCTTCGCTTATAGTTACACCTGGCGAACTAAATATTAACGAAGGTGATACCGAAGATAGCTCTTTCACTGTTGCCCTATCCGCTCAACCACAAAGCAATGTGGTAGTTGATTTAAGTAACCCTGACGAAGGAGCTGTAACCATTTCTGAGAGTAGTTTAACATTCACTACAAACAACTGGGACACCCCACAAACAGTAATTGTAAATCCTGTTAACGACGATGATGCCTATAATGAAACTGTTACTATTTCGTTAGCTGTTAATAACAATAATAGCGACACTGGTTTTACCGATATCAATGCATCATTAGCTGTTAATATAACGGATAACGATGTTGCAGGTTTTACTTTATCACAAACAGAATTAAATTTCAATGAAGATTCATTTGAAAGCTTTAACGTTGTATTAAATACTCAACCAACCAATACGGTAACCATTAATTTTACAGGTGCTAATGCAAACATTGCCACAGTATCTCCATCCTCATTACAGTTTACCTATCAAAATTGGAATACACCTCAAACAGTAACCATTACAGGAGTAACAGATCCTGACCTTACCGATGAATCATTAACCATTACTGCTTCTGTAACCGCTGCAAGTGACCAGTCATACATTAATGTGAATGATCAGTTGATTATCGTTAATGTATCAGATATTACTGTTGCCGACTTTACTCCCAACACTGATAGTTTTATTATCACCGAGGGTGATTCAAACAATTTTTCAGTTGTTCTTGAAGCTCAACCAGAAAGTGATGTTATTATCAACGTTAGCAATTCAAATTCTAATGCTCTTTCCGTTTCGTCCAACACTTTAACTTTTACTCCTGACAATTGGAACATTGCCCAACAAGTTACAATTGCGGGATTGGATGATGAAGATACAAATGACGAAATTGCCACTATTACTTTAAGTGTTGACGTTGACAATAGCGATCCTAATTTTATTGATATTGATAACAAAACAATTGCAGTAGATATTGAAGATAATGATATAGCGCAATATATTTTATCTGCAACTCAACTCAGTATTACCGAAGGAAATAGTTCTTCAATTACTATTGAATTGACTACTCAACCCAATTCACCTGTAATTTTTAATATCACCTCAAGTAATACAACCAGTTCTGCAGTTCCAGAAACGCCTGTAACATTCAATGCAGACAATTGGGATCAACCGCAATCAATAGAGATAGCAGCAATAGAAGATACTAATTTTGAGAACGAAACACTTACTGTTACTATTAGTGTCAATACCAATAGTGATTCGAATTATCAGGTTCTTCCCAACCAGATGGTAACCATTAATATTACTGATAACGATTCTGCTCCTGTTTTCACATCTACTCCAATTACAAGTATTAATCAGGATGAACTATATAATTATGTTGTAACCACTTCTGATGAGGATGGTGATATTCCCTCATTGTCAGCAATTGAAATACCTAACTGGCTAGAATTCACCGACAATGAAGACGGTACCGGACAACTGCAAGGAACACCTGTAAATGATGATGTTGCCAACAGTCCTTATTCAATCACAATACGGGCAACTGATCCTTTAACAACTGTTGAGCAACAGTTTTCTATTACAGTTATTAACGTCAACGATGCCCCTATGATCATTGAAAATCAAACGCCCTATACAACGGCTGAAGATGTAGCATTAACAATAAATATTGCTGACATCACAAACGATGTGGACGGCAACTTAAACTTAAGTACTCTTAGTGTAATTAATAACCCAGCAAATGGCTCAGTTAATATAAACCTACAGAACGAAACGGTAGAGTACACACCCAATGCAGGATTTGCCGGCAATGATCAATTCTCGTTACAAATAGCCGATACCGATGGCGTCTTGAGTAATGTTGCTGTTATTAGCGTTACCGTTTCAAATGAAGCTCCTATTGCTGTTAACGATGTATTTTCTATTGATGAGGATACACCTACTTCATTAAATGTTTTAGAGAACGATACCGACCAGCAAAACAATATAATTGCAAGCTCAGTTGCAATTGTAGTCGAACCAACAAATGGAAGTGCAGAGCCACAAACGGACGGTACTGTTTTATACACGCCTACTGAAAATTATTACGGAACCGACAATTTCACTTATGAAATTCAGGATGAAGATGGCTACTCTTCTCAGGCTACAGTATCCATAACCATCAATCCGGTTAACGATGCTCCAAATCTGCAGGATGACAATATTGAAACACAGGAAGACATAACTGCTACTTTTGCTATTCTGGAGAATGATTCTGACCTTGATAATGAAATAGTGCCATCAACATTACAAATTATTAGTGATGTTCAAAATGGAGCTCTGTCAATTAATTCAGACTTTACCATTACTTACACTCCTGACCTTGATTATTTTGGTTCTGATTCATTTACCTATTCGGTACAAGATGAAGATGGTGCATCCGCTCAGGCCAAAGCAAACATTACTATTGCTTCAGTTAACGATGCTCCTGTTGCCGTTGATGATAATGATTTCGGACTACTTAGTTCAACAATCAGAACCAATGTGGTTGAGAACGACAATGATGTTGACAGTGATTTGAATCTAAACTCCCTTGAAGTAACTATTCAGCCACAAAATGGAACTACCGAAGTGGAAACCGGCACTGGATATATTATTTACACACCCGATGCTAATTTTGAAGGAACCGATTTATACACCTATCAAATATGCGATGTTGAAGGTGATTGCAGTCAGGCAACAGTTTATTTAACTATTTCAGGAGAAAATGCTATTCCGGTTACTGAGAGTGTTTATGCAGAAACTTACGAAGATGAATCTGTTTCAATCTATCCGATTGCAAATGCCTCCAGCCCTAATAGTCCGATAGATGCATCTTCTTTGACTGTAATTGATGAACCAGAAAACGGATCCTATGTCATCGACATTGATAACTCTGTTATTGAATACTTCCCAGATGATAATTATTTCGGGCAAGATATGATGACGTATCAAATTTGTAACGAAGCTTCCATCTGTTCTGTTGACACCATATACATTACAATCCTTCCTTTGAATGACCCTCCTATTGCACAGGATGATTACATGACTGTGATAGAAGGACAGTCGGCCGAGTTAGATTTAACACTGAACGATGATGATGTTGAATCTCCTGAGCTACTCTGGGTAAGAATTGCAAGTTATACTCCAAGTACCAAAGGTACTGCGGTGATTTTAGAGGACAGAAAAACGCTGCGTTTCAATGCTGCTTATAATTGTGGTTGTGATGAAGAAATTGTTGACTACATATTAGAAGATGGAACCGGAGCTATTTCTGGTGCCAGAGTGCATATAACCATTGAAAAAGCTCCCGATAATATTCCTGAGGTATTTTCTCCAAATGGCGATGGTGTTGACGACTATTTTGTTATTCCCGGAATTGGAACTGCAGAGTATGACAACAATGAGCTTTATATTTTTAATCGTTGGGGAGCTCAGATTTATTACATGAAAGATTATAACAACACATGGGATGGAAGATCATCGGAAAGCTCTTTAGGATCTGACGAACTATCTGAAGGAACCTATTTCTATGTCTTTAAACTTGTAGATGGAAGAGTTATAAAAGGCACCGTTTATTTGAAGAAGTAACCAACACCCTAATTAATCAATGATGCGTAAAATAAATCACATAAAATCACTCCTTATTCTACTCCTCTTTTTCACTACTCAAGTAGGTAGAATAGAAGCACAGCAGGATCCGTTGTATACTCAATACATGTTTAATACTTTGGCTTTCAATCCTGCGTATGCCGGTTCGCGAGGAATGACTAGTATAATGGCATTATCTCGTCATCAATGGGTTGGATTTGAAGGAGCTCCATCAACTCAAACGCTTACTGGACATATGCCTTTGGGTAAAAGTATTGGATTAGGTTTAAGCATTATACACGATCAATTATCACCGGCCAGTCAAACCGGGTTTTATGTTGATTATGCTTACCGCATTAAGATATCTGAAAAGAGTAAATTATCATTCGGGTTAAAAGGTGGTTTTAACCATTTTCAATTAGATGTTACACAACTGCTTCAGGCATCTCCTAACGACCCTTCGTTGTCTAATATTGGTTCAACCAGTAAATATCTTCCCAACTTTGGGTTTGGACTTTATCTGTATTCAAACAGGTATTTCCTGGGTATTTCAGCTCCAAAGCTCCTGGAAAACAAACTGGTTAATGGAGATGTTCAGATTTTAGGACAGTCTGGTTCTGAGATAAGGCACTATTTTTTAACAGGTGGATATGTATTTAATATTAGTGAAGAGGTGAAGTTTAAACCTACCATTTTAGCCCGATTAACTCAGGCTGCACCTGTAAGTTTAGATGCCAACATTAACTTTTTGTTTAAAGAAAAACTTTGGGTTGGAGCCATGTATCGGATGAGCGATTCATTTGGTGGAATATTGCAATACCAGATCACAGAACAACTAAAAGTAGGATATGCATACGATATGATTAACAACGAGCTACGCAACTACAACAATGGCACTCATGAAATTATGATTTCATATGAGCTTAATTTTACAAATGAAAAAGTACAAAATCCAAGGTATTTCTAAAATATGAAGCTATCACTCATAATCGCACTTTGCTTAATTTCTCTCTCTGTAGCTGGTCAGTCCAAAGACTTGGATAAAGCCAACAGCTATTATAATGAGTTCAACTACAAAAGAGCTATCAAAGAATACAAAAAACTTTTAAAGAGTGGGAAAAACGAATATTATTCTAACCTGCAAATTGCCAAATCATATAGCAAATTAGGCAATAGTTCAAAGGCTTCTGAATATTATAAAAAAGTTATTGAATACCCCGAATTTGATTTTAACAATTACTTTCTGCTTGCCCGAGAACTTCAAAAAGAAAAACAATATGAGGAAGCAGAATTATACTTGGAAAAATTCTATTTGCAAAGTAATAGCAATAACCAATATGCTTTTAAAGACCTGAAAGCCTTTATTGAAATGCAAAAAAAGGATTCCAGCCGTTATAAAATCAGCCACTTGGGCTTTAATAGTCAATATGATGAGTTTGCTCCTGTTTTGTATGAAGATAAAGTTGTTTTCTCTTCTAACCGTCCATCATCAGGCATCACTAAAAATAAGGACATTAGAACCGGAGCTTCCTTTTATAATCTGTACATGATTAAAGAAACAGATAAAGAGAATTCGAAATATATTGAACCATTTAGTGTTAACCTCAACTCAAAATTTAATGATGGTCCTATTTGCTTCGAAGATAATTTAAACACTGCCTATCTAACACGCAACACACAAAGTGTTGATGGAAGCGTAAATGTTCTGAACCTGTTTATTGCTTTTAAACACGGAGATAAATGGTCGAAAAAAGTTCAGCCTATTAACTTATTTAGTGGCAATTATAACATGGCTCACGCATTTATTGATACTGAAGCTGAACTTATTTATTATAGCTCTGACATGCCTGGCGGATACGGTGGTATGGACCTGTATGTAAGTAGAATAAAAGATGGTTTTTTAAGTAAACCTGTTAATCTGGGTCCGGAAATTAATACTATTGGTAACGAAGTTTTTCCATTTCTTTCGTCAACAGGCACTTTATATTTTGCTTCTGATGGATTACCCGGATTAGGCGGTTACGACTTATTTCTAGCCAAACAAAAGGATGGTAAGTTCTCAAAAGCATTTAATATGGGCTACCCGGTTAATACTTCTTCAGATGACTTTAGTCTTTATCTGGATGACACCAATAGCTTCGGATACTTCACCTCTAATCGCCCGGGAGGAAATGGTGGTGATGATGTTTACAGCCTCATCATAAGTGAACCATTGGAATATTGCCAGATAAAAGGATTTGTGAGAAACGAAGCCGAGAATGCTCCTTTAAAAGATGCATGGATTGATATTAGCAGTAATAAAGGAAGCTTTAAAACCAGAATAACTGCTGACGAAAATGGAGAATTCAGCTATTACTTGAAGAAAAATACTTCTTACACAATCTTGATCCGTAAAAAACTGTATCAAAACAAAATAATTACCATAACACCTCAAAAGATGGCCTCTTCAGATGAGATGAATATAGAAATTATCTTAACTGAGAAATAGAGAATACTATTTCCTTCTCGGAATACGAAACGAAAAAGGAATAGCCAGAAAGGCAAATAAACCAACAATATGATAGGTTGTTTCCAGACTAAAAAAGTCACCCAGCATACCTACTAATAAAACCATAGTGGCGCCTATTAGAAAAGTAGTAGTCATAAATACAGCATTCACAAAATTGCTGTGTTCTGTTTTGTACTCGTTTACAATAGCCAAAAAAACAGGGCCCGTGGCAAATAAGAACAATCCACATAAAACCAGAAATACCATTTGCAAAAATCCGGTTGTATATAAAAATCCAAAAAATAAAATGGGTGCAGCTGAGGTAGCAATAACCATCATACTTCTGCGACCAATTTTATCAGAAATGGTACCGGCAAACATAGTTCCTATTACTCCGGCTGCCTGAAGGATAGAAAGAGAAATTCCAGCCCATATTTTAGAGTCACCATGACTTGTAATATATACTGGCAGATAAAAAGTCAAAGCTGATTTCATGGCAGCTCTGAAAAAGAGGATGAGTGCTATAGTAGACACCAATGGTAAGAATTTTCGGAATACCTTCAAATACTCCAATCCTGAATGATTTTGAATACTCTCAGCTACTGAAATATTTCTTAACCGAAAATACAAAAGAACAGAAGCCAAAATACCGGTTGGAATAAAATAAGTTATTCCTTTTAGACCCCATAACTCAATAGCTCCAACAACAGCCACGGGCCCAACCGATCGGGCTAGCTCACCCCCAACCATATAAAAGCTCATTCCCATTCCAATTCTTTTACCCGAAACCTTACGCATCATAACGGGTGAAGGAACATGAAAAAACGAACTACTGATGCCACTGATCAGCACCAATAAAACCAAATAAATTTTATGAGGCGCCACTGCCATCAAGCTCATTGAAACGGCTGTAACAGCTGGTGTAAAAATCACAAAATATCGCGATTTAGTCCTCTCTGCTAATATCCCTACCAAAGGATTAAACAAAGTAGGTAACCGTTGAACTACTGATAAAAAGCCAGCAAAAGTTAGGCTAATACCCATACTTTCGCGCAGATAAGGTAGCAATGGAGCCAAAAAGGCAGTATACACATCGTGAAAGAAATGAGCAAGGCTGATTAGTAAAACCTTACCCGTTTCAAATTTTTCTTTGGCTTTATTCACTATTATTTATTGAGTATTGTTTTATTGATAAAATCAACTAACTGATCGGCCATTTCAAAATCATGGAAAACAGTTGGGTGAGCAGGATGTCCATTATGAGGAAAAAACATAAAGTGTAATTTTTTATCACCCTTTTGCTGGAGTTTCTCAACAGATTGCTGCACATATCCCGGCCAGGGACTTCCTTTCCGTGTGGCATCCATGCTTCCTAACGAACAAATTATATCAGCATTCGGATATTCTTTACGAACCGATTTTACAAAATTCATGTGCGCTTTAATGGTAGCTTTTGCATCGGGTTTTTCCTCGCCCAACCTCTTTTTAAACTCCTTATAATCGGGCTTTTCCACAATCCAGCTGTCATTCTGAAAAAGATTAATTACCACAACATCAGGAGTCCAGCTGCTAAAGTCCCAGTGGCTATTTTCATCAAACGGATTGGTTCTGTTATATATTTCAGGCATAATATAATCATCCCAGCTAACCATGATACCAATACCACTTAATGAAATGCTGCGATGTTCGGCATTTAATTTTCTACTGGCAATAGATGCATAAGACAGGTAATGGTTTTTGAAGCGAGGATTGCCATTCTGCCGTCCATAATCGCTCAAGTCTTCATTACCCATACCCGAAGTTATTGAATTTCCGTAAAACTCAATTTTTAACTTTTCATCTAAGGTCATTGGCATTGGCTTTATATCACCGTTTACCTTAAATCCTTTAAATACGGTCGATCCCTCCCATGGTTCAGTACGTTTCACCATTTTGGCAATATGCTTGCCTTTGGGTAAACCATGTACAAGCTGATAATATTTAGATCCCTGATCACAGTCTATTAAAATTGGAAATTCATCATGTCCATCAATAATAACCTGAAAGAAGTTTTTTCCTTCATCATCGTCCAATGTAACTCCCAGTTCTGTACCTGTAAAGTGGATGGACACAGCAGAACCGGCCCAGTACATCACCGGAAATTGATCATCACTCAAACCAATTCGTCCTTCATATACCTCAAAATTCGATAATGAATCGCTAAAAGCCTGACCAAAGCTAACTACATAAAAAAGAGAAAATACAATTAATGTGGAAATTTTCATTTCTTTGAAATTAGGGTTAAAAAAAGTCCTGAACCAATCGGTTCAGGACATATAATATTCTTTAAAATGGTAGATCTTCGTCCGGTCCGGCTGGTGGTATATCAGCTTCAGAGAAATTAGGGGCTGGTGCATCTGGAGGCAAAACAGCTTCTTCTTTTTCAATTCTCCAAGCTTCAAGGTTTGAGAAATAATTAACTCTTCCGTCTTTTTCCCACTTACGACCTCTGATATTAAAGTTCACCTTTATCTTATCTCCTAATTGAAGAGGATCCAGTAAATTACATTTATCCTGAGTTAACTGAAACTTGATAAAATCATTCCAATCAGAATTACGCTCATTTACCACTTCAATTACAAACTCACGTTTTTTGAAGGATGCACTAATCTCTACTGTATCGTCTTTTACTATTAAATTCCCTGAAATTTCAAAATTCATCTTTCGCTAATATCTTTTAATTTCTAACCGTTTACTACCACCTTTAAAATCTTATCACCTTGGCGAATATCATCAATCACGTCTAAACCTTCAACTACTTTTCCAAAACAAGTATGCTGACGATCAAGGTGCTGAGTATTTTCTCTGTTATGGCAGATAAAAAATTGTGATCCACCAGTATTACGCCCGGCATGAGCCATTGACAATACTCCTTTATCATGATATTGATTATCGCCATCCAATTCACAATCGATAGTATAACCAGGGCCACCGGCTCCGGTACCATCAGGACAACCACCCTGAATAACAAAATCAGGAATCACACGATGAAAATTTAATCCATCATAATATCCTGATTGAGCCAACTTCACAAAATTATCTACTGTATTGGGAGCATCGTTCTCATAGAACTCAACTTTCATAATTCCTTTTTCGGTATGAATCTCTGCTGTTCTCATTGTATAAAAATTTAAAACAAAAATACGATAAATTGTTGAAGCCTCACAATTAAATGGTCATCAAACCGCGCTAACTTATCTTGATAAATATAATCAAATCAATTGATTTGGTTGTGTATATAAAATACCAAAAAGTCAATATTATATCAGTTTGTACCTTCTTGATACACATGTTCGCTTTCGCACACCGTTTTGTTTCATAACCGCACGATATTAAAAGACCTTCAAATCTCTTATTGATGTTATATATTTGATTTTCTTTACTTTATATTTTTTGGCACATCGATTGTTTTACAGTGATCAGTTACAAACAATTAAAAAAATAAAGTCATGAAAACCTTAAGCACAAAACAAACAGTAAAATCAGTAAGCATTATGATTCTTTCATTAGTAGTATTCGGAACATCTTTATTAGCTCAACCAACTTTTTTGAACGACGAAGTGGTAGTTGAAAACGAAATTCAGGTTGAAAACTGGATGACTGATTATGATTCTTTTAATTCTGGTTTCAATGAAGAAATGATTATCGAAGAGGATCTTGAAATACAAGCATGGATGCTTAACATTGATGAAATAGCACCTGCAACAAGTGAAAATTTCAATGAAGATTTACTAGCTATTGAAGATTGGATGCTAAACTACAGTGCTTTCACCAATGATACAGAAGAACCTTTGTTAGCAATTGAAGATTGGATGTTGAATTACAACGAATTTGAACAAGTAAATTTTGATGTTGACCAGTTAGTTGCAGAACAAATTGAAGAACCAATGCAAGTTGAAGCATGGATGACATGCATGGAAGTATATAATGAAACCCCAATAAACTATATTCCTTCAATTAAAACCATTGAATTAGATGCAGAGCCAGTTCTTATTGCCCTTCATGAAGTAAAATAATTGTAACTTAAGGTTTCTGTTGACAAACATATATTTTCTAAAGGTTGGCTTTCAATAGTCAGCCTTTTTTTGACATTTTTTCTTGATACTTGAATTTAAATTTCTTACTTCGTAACACATTCTTAATTGCAAGTGAACAACTATTCTAAAGCATACAATACATTTAATAATTCATACAAAGGTCTGTATGAATGTTGGATTTATTAATGTAATACCTCCCTTTCAGCGCATCACTTTCAAGCATGTAAAAATTAAGATAATTTAAACTCAAATACATATGAACAAACTATTATTAGTTACTCTGTTGGTAGCGGCAACACTTAGTAGCTGTGTTTCTAAACCACAATCTTTACAACAACTACTCAATTCTGATTACATCGTTAGTTGTGATTCGGTACAGGCAGATACAAGTCTTTTTAAAAATGCTTACCTGATACAATTTAAGCAACCTGTTGACCACAACGATCCCGGCAAAGGAACCTTTACACAAAGAATATGGCTATCACATTATAATGCTGATGCACCTGTTGTGATAGTAACCGAAGGTTATTCTGCCAATAGAAACTACACTACCGAATTGGCACAAATGCTAAAAACCAATCAAATAATTGTTGAACACAGATACTTTGAAGATTCGAAACCGGATATAAACGATTGGCAATATTTAAACATAGAACAAGCCGCTAAAGATCATCATAAGATTATTGAATTCTTCAAACAATTTTATACAGGTAAATGGATAAGCACAGGCATCAGTAAAGGTGGACAAACCTCAATATACCATCGTTCTTATTTTCCGGATGATGTTGATATTAGTGTACCCTATGTGGCACCTATTAATTTTGGTAGAGAAGAAGACCGTTTATTTGATTTCTTTAATAAGGTAGGTACAGCTGAAGATCGACAAAAAATTAATGATTTTCAATTGGCCGTTCTTAACCATAGAGATGAGTTGATGATTCTTTTTGAACAGTTAGCTGAAGAAAAAGGATACACCTATCGCATGGGGTTAGACAAAGCCTTTGATCTTACTGTTCTTGAATATCCTTTTTCTTTTTGGCAATGGCACGGAGATACGGATCATATTCCGGAAACTACTGCTACCACTCAGGAACTATTTGATCATCTGGCTCAATACAGCGATTTTTCCTATCCGGCGGATCAAATATGGGAAGGAATCAAACCCTTCTTTTATCAGGCATATACCGAATTGGGTTACTACGGTTATATTACAGGTGATATGAAACCGCTTCTAAAAGGATTTGATCAGGATACAATAAGCAGCAGTTTATTTGCTCCGGACAGCAAAAACTTACAATTTAATGATGAAGCAATGCCTAATGTGATGGAGCGATTAAAACAGTCGAATCCAAAGATACTGGCTATTGTAGGAGGAACAGATCCCTGGGGTGCAACAAGTATTATTACTGACGACCTAACCAATACAGTTAAGATTGTTAAAGCCGACGGAAATCATCGCACACGCATTAACAACTTAAACAAAGAACAAAAATCGCAGGCTATAACCCAGCTTGAAAAATGGTTGGAAGAATAAATATAAAAAGAAAGGCTGGCTATTTTTCAATAGCTCAGCCTTCTTTACAATTACTATAATTTTGAGTTAGGTTATTATAGCGGGTATCTTATTGTTGCTTTGACTTCATATTTAAATAATTCATCAAACTACTAACACTTTTATTACTATTGCCAATAAAAATCATTTCATCGATAAGAAATATAGGCCTTTTAAGAAATGTATATTCATCAATAATATAACGCCTAATATCTTCTTCATTCAGTTGTTTATGAGCCAGTCCTTCTTCTCTGTACTTTTTCGACTGTTTATTAAAAATAGCCTCATAACTTCCAGCTTTTCGGGCTAAACCATCTACCTCATCAACACTTAACGGAGCTACCTTAATATCAATAATCTCAATATTTCCGTATTCCTTTACCCCTTTAAGAATGCGTTTACACGTTCCACAGGATTTTATTATATAGGCTTTTCCTAACAACTGGATGAGTTTAGTGGTTAATGGTACTCAAAGATATAAAAGGCCACTTGGCAATTAAAGACAAAAAGTGATAATGTTCCTTTCTTTTTATTAACTGTAAAATTCCTTAGATAAACGCAGAAAATTTTCTGTCTGATGATTGCCATCCCTCCAACAGCCTTTAATACAAAACGAATGCAGTTTGTAACATGATTTACCTGCATAAAGAAGAACATTATACACAAACATAGATAAACATGTTGTTTCAGTTTAATTGTTTACCTTTGAACTCAATAAATGCGTAAAACAAAAAATATGGCAAGCGTAAAAGATTTAAAGAAGGATATTAACTTCTTAGCATCAGAGTTACTGACAGAAGCATATGTAAAACAACTTCTGATTGAAGACGTTGATCAAGAAAAAATTGCCCAGACAATGGTTGATGCCATTACTTACCAAAATGAATTGATTGCTCGTACTAACCATCCCGATGGTAAAGACAATCCGAAAATGGTAAAAGCTTACTACAAAAAGCTTAGAAAAGATATGATGGAAAAATTTGTTTCCATTTCAGAATCTATCAACGAGATTTAAATTATTAAACTTCCGCCAATTGAGCGGAAGTTTTTTTTATCCCTACAAATAGGGGTATAGATTATACTCTTACCATTCGAACAACCTCGTATTCCCTCCTATTAACAACAATTTCCTCTCTCAAAACAAACTATTCGAATTTTATAGCAGAATAGTTTAACCACATTTGGGGATTTCAAGCACTTTTTCATTGAAGTAAATTTGCATCGAAAACACTTTTTTGATCTAATACATTTTTCAATGAAAAAAATCTTGCTAACATGCTTGCTGGCTGTTGCTTTTTTGCAACTTAATGCCCAGCAGGTTACAGACAACAATGGATTTAACCTAAACACTGCTCAACGACTATTACAGTCTAATACCGGATTAACCATTGGTGGTTATGGTGAAGTTCATTACAACCAACCTTTGAGCTCAGATGTAAGAAGTAACGGGACATTGGATGTCCACAGGGTAGTTATACTAATTGGATATAACTTTAATGAGCGTACTCAGTTTGTATCCGAAGTGGAATATGAGCATGTCAGCGAAGTATATATCGAGCAGGCATTTTTACAATACAAACTCAATAATTCAATTAATTTCCGCGGAGGGCTAATGCTTATCCCCATGGGTATTATCAACGAATACCACGAACCTACAACATTTAATGGTGTGGAACGACCTTTAGTTGACAAGTATATTGCTCCAACCACATGGCGCGAAGTGGGAGTTGGTATTACCGGTAATATACTGCCTGCCTCCATTCGCTATCAGGCATATATTGTGAATGGTTTTAACGGTTATGATGGCTCATTAAAATTTAACGGTGCCAACGGACTGCGTAAAGGCCGACAAAAAGGAGCTGAATCCTATATGAGTTCACCTAATTTCACAGCAAAAGTTGAATATTTTGGGGCCAGAGGACTGAATGTTGGACTATCTGGATATTTTGGCCGTTCGCAAAGCATGGCTTACGATGGTCTTGATAAAAATGATGATAGCGCTCAGGCATCTGCTGATTCTACCTATGTTGGCATAGCCATGTTAGGCCTTGATGCCCGTTATTCACTGGGTGGCTTAGAGTTAAGAGGTCAGTATTATTATTCTGCTCTTTCTAATACTGACAAATACAATGCTTACGGTTCTGAATCAGGAGACTTAAATGATTTAGGCAGTTCATTAATGGGCTACTATGTTGAAGCTGCATACAATGTTCTGAAAGGAAATCAGAATACATCTTCTCAGTTACTTCCATTTGTACGTTACGAGCAATTTGATACTCACAACACGGTTCATTCAAGTATTACAAAGAATGATGCCTACAACAAAACAGCCATTACTACTGGATTATCATGGCGCATTACGCAAGGTGCGGTAGTTAAAGCTGACATGCAGTTTATCAAATCAAAAGCCAATAGTGAGTACAATAAAGTATTTAATGCCGGAGTAGGTATTATGTTTTAAAATTTGCATTATGAAAGCATTATTTGTTTCTGTCGTTTTATTAGTCTCAGTTGCTTTTACGGTTCCTATAGATGAAATTGAGTACAACCATAAAGCTGTAATTAAAACCCTTATTAAGAATGGAAAAATGACCAATCCATCCTTGAGTGAATTGGTTCTTCCGAAATCTATAGAAGATACCTGCGCATTACAAGGTAAATTTTTTAAGGTAGCCGACAGTAACGAAAGTGCCATTAAAACAATATACATTGGAAGAGTGAACAGCTGCCGTGCAGGTGGCTGTTCAATCAATAATAACAATACAGGTGGAACTTCTGAATATTTCGATTACATGGTATGTTTTGATAAGGCAGCATCGGTGGTATTGGTTAAAGTTTTTAATTACCAGGCAACCCATGGTCATGAAGTAACTGCCAAAGGATGGCTGAAACAATTTGTAGGACATAATGCGAATGGAAACATTGAAGTTGGAAGGAATATTGATTCCATTTCGGGAGCCACCATCTCGGTGAACGGCATCTCAAAAGATATTGAAGAGAAAACAGAGCTAATGGCAGCTATTATAAATACTACAGCTCTTTAAAATCAATTTTCAGCTGCATTGCATCCACCTGACGATCATCAGGAAAATTTGAAACAGAGAGACCCAACAGACGAACGGGCCGATTAATGGGAGCTTCTCTTAAAAGCATTTGCACCAGCTCGTTTAACTGCTTTTCGTTCTTAATTAAGTATTCAACTGTTTTGGATCGGGTCATCTGTTCAAAATTATCGAACTTAACTTTCAGTGTAAGAGTCTTGCCCGATTTTTCGGAGCGGGCTAGGCGCTTTAACAATCCTACTTGTAATGTGTCAATCTCATGTTTGATTTGCTGAGAATCATGCAGGTCTTTATGAAAAGTATTTTCTATCCCTACTGATTTCCTTTCGCGATGCGGATGCACTGGGCGATCGTCTTCTCCCCGACATACATGATAAAAATAAATACCCGCCTTACCAAAATGATGCACCAACCTACTCAGTTCAAACTTCTGAAGGTCTTTGCCATTATGAATATCCAGCGCATACATCTTCTCAGCCGTTTTTTTACCCACCCCAAAAAACTTCTTAATGGGCAATTGATCAACAAAGTCACTTATTTCATCCGGCTTAATCACAAATAATCCATCCGGTTTCCGCTGATCACTGGCAATTTTAGCCAAAAACTTATTTACACTCACACCGGCCGAAGCAGTGAGGTTAGTTTCTTCTTTAATTCGCTTTTTAATATCACGGGCAATATGCGTTGCCGAAGCCATTCCTTTCTTATTCTCCGTAACATCTAAAAAAGCCTCATCCAAAGATAAAGGCTCTACCAAATCGGTGTACTCATAAAAAACACTCATTATTTGTCGCGAAACCTCTTTATACACATCAAAGCGGTGGCGTTGAAAAATAAGATGAGGACAGCGTTTAAGAGCCGTTCGTGAAGGCATGGCCGAATGAATACCATATTTACGTGCTTCGTAACTGGCGGCAGCTATTACGCCCCTTTCACTACTTCCACCCACCACAACCGGTTTACCTTTTAACTCAGGAAAGTCGCGCTGCTCAATAGATGCAAAAAAAGCATCCATATCAATATGTATTATCTTCCGAACCACGATGCAAAGGTAACAGGGATTTCATTTTTCACATAGCACTTACGTACTATCTGTTACAAACATCTCTAACACGACTGGCATTCAATCATCAATAACAATGCATCGCCACATTGAATTCGGCTCAATACAATCATCCGTTTTAACATCTATATTAATTTCCCTTATCTTCGCGGCTGCAACAAAAAGTAATCAGATGGGTTAATTATTCATCTGAATAACCATCAACAAAAACAAAACAACGCAGATGAAGAAATCTGTTGATTTAACACAAGGCCCCATTTTTAGTCAACTGATTAAATTGGCGTTACCTATTATTGGTACCTCCCTAATGCAGATGGCGTATAACTTAACGGATATGATCTGGCTGGGACAAGTGGGAAGTAATGCCGTAGCATCGGTGGGTGCAGCAGGCTTTTACATTTGGCTGGGCATGTCTTTATTATTGGTAACCAGAGTGGGTGCTGAAGTGGGTGTATCGCAGGCATTGGGAAGGAAAGATCCTGATACAGCTGCGCGTTTTGCGCGTCACTCGTTATTCTGGGCTATTCTTCTGGCTATTGTAATCGGGGCCATTGTTTTAATATTTACTCCACAGCTGGTGAGCATCTTCCGTTTATCTGAAGGCGTTGTTGAAGAAGGTGCTATCTCGTACCTCAGAATTGTTTCACTGGGTTTTGTATTCACATTTACCAATCCAACTTTTCAGGGTATTTACAATGGAATGGGTAACAGCAAACTACCTTTCTACTATTTACTAGTGGGTCTGGGATTGAATATGTTACTAGACCCCATTATGATCTTTGGCTTTGGAGGCATTCCTGCTTTGGGAGTGAATGGAGCTGCTTGGGCTACTTTCATTTCGCAATTGGTGGTATTTCTAATTTTCATCATCCGTTTTGTGTGGATGAAAGAAATTATGGATCCCGATTTAAAACGCTTCCGATTGAGTAAAGATATCTCTATCAAAATATTTAAGCTGGGAACACCAGTGGCAACCGAAAGTAGTTTATTTGCTGTTTTTGCCCTTATACTGGCACGTATGATCACCAAGTGGGGTGATATTCCTATAGCTGTGCAAAGTGTAGGTGCTCAAATAGAAGCCATCTCGTGGATGACCTCATCGGGTTTTGCAACTGCACTGGGTAGTTTTACCGGACAAAATTACGGAGCCAATAACTGGAGTCGCATCCGGCAAGGCTATTTTACCACTTTAGGCATTGGCATATTTTTAGGAACGCTGGTAACTATCTGCTTCATCATTTTTGGCGAACAGCTCTTCTCGCTCTTTTTAAACGAACCGGAACCTTTGGCAATGGGAACCACCTACCTGAAAATTCTTGCAGTGTCGCAGGTTTTTATGATTATTGAGATTGTTACCCGAGGAGCATTTAATGGTATTGGCAGAACCATCCCTCCTTCTATTGTTGGAATCACTTTTACCGGAGCTCGTGTGCCGGCGGCTATGCTTCTTTCGGCCGAAAGCGTATTGGGTATGTTTGGTATTTGGTGGGCCATTAGTCTTTCGAGTGTAGTAAAGGGTACAGTTTTATCATTATGGTATATCTTTGTAATGGCTAATCATGGTAAAACAACTTCGCCTAAAGTAAAATCTATTTTTGCCTTTTTACCAACCCGTATACGTCAAAACATATGGGTTAGAAACAACATGACTAATGATAAAAAATAGCAATAGAGAAATTGAGTTGAAAGTATCGGCCGATGGTTCGCACACATTGTATGTGCCCGAGCTTGAGGAACATTATCATTCGGTAAACGGAGCCATCAACGAATCGATGCATGTATTCATCGAACCCAACTTACAATACTGTACACTACCCCAAATATCAGTGCTGGAAATAGGTTTTGGCACCGGTTTAAATGCATTACTTACAGCCATCCATCAAGGGAAAAAATCAGTCTTTTATCATTCGTTAGAAAAATATCCTATTGAAATATCACTTGCCCAACAATTGAATTATTGCCAAAATGCCGAAGAACAGCAACTATTTGAAAAGATGCATCAGGCAGAATGGCAAAAAGAAACTAGCATCAACCAACAATTCACACTGCTGAAGGAGGAAACCGATCTACTTTCAACAGGCTTTAACCGTATGTATGATCTGGTTTATTTCGATGCCTTTGCACCGGAGAAGCAACCTGAGATGTGGTCTCGCGATATCTTCCAAAAGATTTATGATGCCATGAATGAGGGCGGTATTCTTACAACCTATTGTGCCAAAGGAGTGGTACGAAGAACCATGCAGGCATGTGGCTTTACTGTTGAACGACTGCCCGGCCCCAAAGGAAAACGCGAGATGTTGAGAGCGGTAAAATAGTTGATTAGTCAGTAGTTAATAGTCAGTAGTTTATTTACTGCTTGATTGAAATAATCTATTAAATTATCTAAAATCATCGGTCTGCACAGTCGTCCCTGACGGGACTCTTATACATTTCGTTTAAAACACACAGCACTTTCGTACTATTCAGTTACAAATGTCCCTACCGGGACTTGGATTTATTTACCTGAGTTCGAAGTGAAATTTTGGGTTCATAACTCTTATTACTATGCTAAGAAATTCAATTTTTCACGAGGAGTGATGAAGTTCAATACAGGAAAGTAATAAATATAGCTTGGCGAGCCATATTATTAGGTTGGCGAGCTGCCTTTATAGTAAGGCGAGCCGCTTCTTTACTTAGGCGAGCCAAGCTCTCCTGTGCAATGAAGCGGCTCGCTTAATAATATTAATGGCTCGCCCTATTAAAATACTAGCTCGCCAATATAAATAAATACATTTCTATAAATAATAATTGGTATGCCGTTAATTACAAAGCGGAATTATTGGACTTTTTCTTGCGTTTTTGCTTCCAAAACGGACTTATATAACCCACATAGCGACTTTGATTGTTTCGGAATACATATCTTCCTGCTTCTCGTATTTCAGTTACCAATTGATAAAGGTGCCAAAACGAACGATTTCTTAATAACTTAAAGTCATTATTTGAATTCTCTTCTACTTTAACAATAGCCCACAACTCTGCCAGCATATCAGAAGTCTCTTCCAGCTTATCAATCAATGCTAAATCAAAATTGATGGATATTAGAAGTGATGTATTGTTCTTCGCAAGAAAAGCAAGATCATTCAATGCTTGAATCAGAAAGGCATACCCTTTTCCCTTTGTAGTAACCGGAAGGCGATTAATTAACTCTCCATGATTCCGAAAGGCGAAACGCATGGTTGCCAACACTTCTTTACGCAAATGCATTGCTTTTGGAAGTTCTTCCCTCCACTTTAACCTTGATTCTTTAATTGTCTGAACCTGCTTTGTCCAAAGTGCCTGAATTTTTCTACAGTTCTCAATGCGCGGAAGTAAATCATTTATCTTCTCTTTCGTTAATCCTACTGATTGAAGTTGCTCCCGATCATCGAGGCACCATTCATACAGATTACTGGCCTCCTGAACCAACACTGCAATAGGCTGAGTAGGTTTACTTGATTTTTTAGTGGTAATTGATGATATGTCAATGGATTTTGTGAGTTCTTTGGGATATTTCATAGTAACCGTAGATTTTAGCTCTTTATTAAAAAGTAAATACCACCTTTAAACTACACATTATTTAACAAAACACTAAGTATAACTAAATAAAAAAGGCTGTCCGAATGCTAAAAAAGGGACAGCCTCTATATCAATATTGTAAAATACTTTACTTCTTTTCTTTCTCAACCTCAACCAGGTCGATATCGAAAATAAGCGTTTCGTTCGGACCGATTTTTTGTCCGGAACCTTTATCTCCGTATGCTAATTCAGATGGTACATACAGTCGCCATTTCGAACCTTCGGGCATCAATTGCAGTGCCTCGGTCCAGCCTTTAATAACACCCATTACTCTAAATTGAGTTGTATCTCCTTTCTCAATAGAGCTGTCGAATACCGTTCCGTCAAGCAAGGTCCCATGATAAGTACATCTTACCTTATCCATTTTCTCAGCAACAGGGCCATTACCTTCACGAATAATCTCGTATTGCAAACCGCTTTCAGTTTCAACTACTTCAGAACGCTTTTTATTTTCTTCCAGAAACTTTTTACCCTCTTCAAGGTTTTTAGCAGCTTCTTCTTTACGTTCCTCATCTCTTTTCGTCTTCACCTCCTGATAAGCTTTGCGAAGAATTATATCGGCATTCATATCAGTAAAATAAGATTTACCATATGCCATTTGGTTTAAGAAGCCTTTAAAAAACGCTTCTTCGTTCAAGTCTTCGAACTGCTTTACCTGGTAATTTTTAAAATTCTCATCTAACTTACGTTTCGATATAGCTTTTGCCATATCAATGTAAGCCAAAGAATCCATTTCAAAAGGAAGTCTTTCCCATTCCTTCTTCATGTTATTAGCCATAACAAAACCCAATGCATAACTCACACTGTCGGTCTGATTTTTAAAATCCATTTTACCCGTGCGTGGCACTCTTGAACATGATGAAAGCACCACCACTAATGCAAGAGCTGCAACAAGTAGATTTGATAATTTCATACTTTTTCTTTTTACTGATTAAAAACTATTACCAACTTGGTTAACAGTTGGTGATTATTACTTATTCAATTATTTAATTGCCAAAAGCTCAACTTCGAAGATAAGTGTTGTATGAGGTCCGATAGCCTGACCTGCACCACGCTCACCGTAAGCCAAATCAGAAGGCACAACCAAACGCCACTTACTTCCTACAGGCATCAACTGAAGCGCTTCTACCCATCCTTGAATTACACCGTTAACAGGGAATGTAGCAGGCTCGCCACGTTGTACTGAGCTATCAAAAATACTTCCGTCAATTAAAGTACCATGGTAATGACACTCAACCTGATCAGTAGCTGATGGCTTTGCTCCGTCACCTTCTTTAATTACTTCGTATTGCAATCCACTCTCAAGAGTTACAACACCTTCTTTTTTAGCATTCTCAGCTAAATAATCTTTACCTGCTTGAATAGTAGCAGCATGCTGTTTTTGTTGCAACTCACCAAAGAATTTCTGCAATATTTCGTTAGCTTCTTCAGCTGTCATTTCTGTTTCTTTAGCATCAAAGGCAGCCTCTAACCCACTTGCTAATTTAGCAAAGTCTAAACTCTCAATACCCGACTGTCTTAGATTATTTGCCAGGCTCATTCCCAAGGCGTAACTTACTTTTTCCATTTAAAATGTCTTATCGATTTATAAACAAGCCACGAAATTACATTTTTAGTACTACAATCAAAATCATATGATAATGATATTGAGATTTAATGATAAAGTCGTCCCTACAGGACTTAGATTGAATTGACTTTTTAACACAGCACTTACGTACTATGCTGCTACAAACGTCCCTGCGGGACTAGCATAAATTTATCATTAACAAATAATCATTCAATTGTATTGAGAAATCTAAAAGGTAAGGTTCGTGTTAAGAAATTTAAGACTTACTTTTACGAGTAGAATCTCAACCTTTACCTATGATTTTTCAATACCGCAAGAAAAAAATCGAACAGCTCAAGAGTTCATTTGGCGACTTCAAAAAAGAAGAATACAATTTTGATCTGATCAAATTATATTTCAAAAATAAAAAGAGGAATTCAGCTACTACTGTCATTTCTGATCGTACATGTGCCGATCTGGATTTTGAAGAACTTTTCATGTTCCTAGATCGAACTCATTCCAAACCCGGTCAGCAATACTTATATAATCAACTAAGAAACACACAGTCATCACATAATTTTGAACAAGATGAAAAAATCATTTCTCAGTTAATAAATGATCATTCGATATTTGAAATTCAATACCTGCTAAGCAAACTAAAGCATGATGACGGCTATTATATTGCTTCGCTGTTTCAGGAAAAGCAGCCTGAGGCACCCACTTGGTTTAAACTGGCTCGCTATTCTCCATTGCTAGTCATTGCCAGCCTGATTTTGTTTCCGTATATACCGCAATTTCTTTTTGTACTTATGGGATTGATTGTTTTCAATCTAATAGTACATTATTGGAACAAGAAGAATCTAATCCATTATTCAGCATCTATCCCACAATTGATAAAATTGAAAGAAATTGCCAAACACTTGTATAAATATCACGCCTTAAAAGCAATTAACAAAGAACTCTTACAATCAACCAAAGTTATTGACAGCATCAAAAATAAGATGTTACTATTTCAATTGGAAGCTAAAGTTCAAGGTGAGTTTCAGGCATTATTCTGGTTTATTATAGAGCTTTATAAAATCCTTTTTCTGTTGGAACCCATCATTCTTTTTAGTGTATCAAAACAACTTAGATCAAAGGGCAGGGAAATTGAAAAGATATTTGACTTTGTTGGAAAAACCGATGCTTTACTATCTATAGCTTCTCTTCGCCATGGTCTTTATTCGTATTGCCAACCTCAGATAACAACAGAAGCTGAAATTGAAGCACAGGAAATGTATCATCCTCTAATACCGGATTGCATTCCCAATAACCTTTCGACTCATGGTAGATCAATATTACTAACAGGTTCTAATATGTCAGGCAAAACTACTTTTATCCGAACCGTTGGAATTAATATTCTAACCGGGTTAACCATTAATACCTGTTTTGCCAAAGAAGCAAGTTTTTCATACTTCGCGATTGAATCGGCTATTCGCATCAGCGACGATTTACTAAACAGCAAAAGCTATTATCTTGAAGAAGTACAAACCATCCATTCGATGATTAAGAAAAGTACTGAGAGGTATAATCTTTTTCTGTTAGATGAAATTTTTAAGGGTACCAATACAATTGAGCGCATTGCATCGGGTAAAGCCGTGCTATCATATCTGGCAAAAAACAACAACCTGGTATTTGTTTCAACCCATGATATTGAATTGGCAGAACTACTCAAAGACGAATATGAATTATATCATTTCTGCGAAACGGTTGACAATAGTTCTATTGATTTTGATTATCAACTCAAGAAAGGCCCATTGAAGAACAGAAATGCCATTCGAATATTGGAGATGAACGATTATCCCAAATCGATTATTGAGGATGCTATTGCCATTTCGCGAGATGCAGACATGAGACAGGTCAAGATGATGAGTGATTTATAAGCGAACATAGTCGTCCCTTTGGGACTCTAATACATTTTGACTTTTAACACAGCACTTACGTACTATGCTGCTACAAACGTCCCTGCGGGACTCTGGTATCATCGCCTTTTTACATTGTATTTACGAACAACCATTTTCATCAATACTATTAATTAAGAATACAATTAATTATCACAAAGATTTATTTATTAAATTTAATGACCTCATTTTTAAAGTATACTATTCATGACAGGTGGAGCTGGTTTTGTTAAAGATTCAATGAACACAAGCCGCAATAATAGGCGACTACGAGATAACATTAAAGACAAACACTTTAGAGTTATAAAAAAAGCGAGCAAATTCGTTCCTCCCAATAAACCAGTAGCAAAAGCAAATAAACTAGTCCTTGATAAAATTATACTAGATACTAAAAGGAATAATAGAAGAGTGTTATTTAAACAATTAATCATCCTAATTATTTCAATTGGTATTTTCTTAGCATTCGTCCTACTTATTAGGTTATCAGCATAATTAATGACTATACATTTCCTCTGATGTGGTGGTAAATTCATCATCTCCCCAAAGTCGGAATTGAACTTGTGGCCCATTCCACGCTTGCGGCCAACCTCCTTTTATTGTTTTGATATAAACCAACTTTACAGGGTGCTTTCCTTTTCGTAAGGCAATGGTTGAATTGTTACGTGAAAATCGTTTGACCTCCCCATTATTATCAATCAACAGTTGATTAGTAATATAAAACTGATCCAAATTAGTTGAAAACTCATAAATACCGTCTTCAGGCACTTCCAGATAACCAGTAAACACTGATGCCGATTCACCTTCATGCCCATCCCGTTTCATACCTTTTATAGGCTTCATTGGATTAATTCTTTCTGTCCAATCACTGATACTATCCAGTTCTTCTGATGATTTGAAATGTCCAACTGTGTAATTTTCAACCAAACCAGGTTTTGTAGTCTCTGATTTAGCTGCATCAATATACTCTGACTTTACCAGGCGAATGGTTCTAGCAGGACTCAGCTTTCCTGTATTCAGCACGGTTGCAATTTTAATGGTTTTATTAGTTGCAAAAATCAAAGGCTTTTGATATAAGTTAGAAGCTTCTGTGGGCTTGGAACCATCTGTTGTGTAATACATTCTTAAGTTCCAGGTATTCGAAAATTCTATTCTGATATTATCAACAAATACCATTTTATCAACCGGACCTTCCGGCAATGGAATGTGGTAATTAACATTGTGCATATCCATTCTTCGATGCAGGTTATCCAATCTATAAATAAAACTATCATAATCGCGCTGCTCTTTAGCTGTCCAGTTTACTTCTGCTAAAGCCAAAATACGCGGATAAACACGATACTCAACCAACTCGGGAGTATACATATATTCAGTCCATACATTACCTTGAGTTCCTAAAATATGATGTTTTTTATCTTCCCTCAAATGATCCGGAACCGGATCATAACTATACACTTCTTCCAAAGGAGTATAGCCACCAATAGCCACCGGCTCTACCCGATGATCACCTTGATAATGATCTAGGTAACACCAATTACCCGGAGTCATCACCACATCATGCCCCTGATTGGCTGCTTCTATTCCTCCTTCTTCTCCACGCCACGACATTACTGCTGCTGATTCGGCCAACCCTCCCTCGAGAATCTCATCCCAGCCAATCATCTTCTTACCATGCTTTAACAGCACCTTTTCAATACGCTTTACAAAGTAACTTTGCAACTCATGCTCATCTTTTAAACCTTCATCCTTTATTCTTTTCTGACATAAAGAGCATTCTTTCCAACGATCTTTGGGACATTCATCACCCCCAATATGAAAATAAGGCGATGGAAACAATTCTACTACTTCTTCAATAATATTTTCGAGAAAAGTAAAAGTTGCTTCCTTACCTGCACAGTATACATTTGATTCAACACCCCATGTATTGCGCACTTTAAATGGGCCACCCGTACAAGAATATTCAGGATACGCAGCTAATGCCGCCAAAGCATGACCTGGCAATTCTATTTCAGGAACTACTGTAATATTTCGTTCCGTTGCATATGCAACAATCTCTTTAATTTGCTCCTGCGTATAAAAACCTCCATATTCTGATCCATCGCCTTCTATTCTTCTGGAACCAATTTCAGTCAGTTTAGGATATTGTTTGATTTCAATTCTCCACCCCTGATCTTCAGTCAGGTGCCAATGGAAGGTATTTAACTTCACCATGGCCATCATATCCAAATGCTTTTTTATATTTTCCACCGGCACAAAATGACGACACACATCCAAATGCATGCCTCGCCATTTAAAACGTGGTTCATCTTTTATCTTCACAAAAGGAACAACCCACTTCATGCGTTGAACAAATTTCGGGCTTTCAACCTCAGTTGGCAGCAATTGCAATAATGTTTGAAGCCCATAAAAAACACCTGCCATATCTTTACCCTTTATCTCAACTCCCGACTCACTAACCTCCAGCACATAGCCTTCATCTGTTAATTGAAGCGTTGTGTCAACAAGGAAAGTCACATAATTATTCTCTGGATACAGCTCTGAGAATGACAATTTAAAATGGGAAGTACTTTCTATTTTATCGGATAGCGTTTGGGCAATGTATTTCACTATTTGATCATGAACAAACAATTGAGTTTTTTTGGTAATTTCAAACTGCCCGGGAAGTTCTTCCACATACTGAGGGAGTGGAACAATCATCAATGTATTTTTATCCTCATCAGAACAAGCAAACAAAGTGCTAATCAGTAAGAACAGCACACAATAGTTCTTAAGCATGAAGTGTGTTTTTTAGGTTTTCATTCTATCAGTTACCAAATGTAACAAAAGGTAATTAATAACACTCGTTCATCTTTCTGGTAAATACCTAAAACTGTTGGAAATTGTCGTATCTTCGCAGCAAATTTTCAAGTTGAACATCATGTCACATAAAGCAGGCTTCGTAAATATTGTTGGAAACCCAAATGTTGGAAAATCTACTTTGTCGAATGAATTAGTGGGCGAACGCTTATCGATTATTACATCTAAGGCTCAAACCACACGTCATCGTATTTTTGGGATTGTAAATCAACCCGAATACCAAATAGTATTTTCTGATACCCCGGGTGTACTAAAGCCCAATTATAAGTTACAAGAATCGATGTTGCGATTTTCGAAATCGGCATTGGCTGATGCTGACATTATTTTATACGTAACAGATACCTTTGAAAAGCCTGATAAGAATGATGATTTCTTAGGGTCGGTGCAAAAAACCAATATTCCTGTGTTGCTCGTTATCAACAAAATTGATTTAGTTGATCAGGAGAAACTGGATGATATTGTGACATTCTGGAAAGAACAATTGCCTGGCGCTGAGATTTTCCCAATGTCGGCATTACATAAATTTAATGTTCAAAATCTGTTTGATCGCATTATTGAGTTATTACCCGATTCTCCTCCTTTCTTCGATAAAGAAGCCTTGACAGATAAACCCGAGAAGTTTTTTGTGACTGAAATTATTCGTGAAAAAATATTGTTGCAGTACAAAAAAGAAATTCCTTACTCGGTAGAGGTTGAAGTGGAAGAGTTTAAAGAAGGCCCTGACAGAGTGGATATTCGTGCGGTAATTCATGTAGCCCGCGATTCGCAAAAAGGCATTATTATTGGCCATAAAGGTGTGAAGCTAAAATGGGTTGGTATTGAGGCCCGAAAAGATTTAGAAGCGTTCCTTAAGAAAAAAGTGATGCTGACTACTTACGTTAAGGTATCGAAAGACTGGAGGAATAAAGAAAACTTTTTAAGAGGACATGGTTACGATCTGAAGTAATTTAAAACCTTAAGCTTTCTTAATTTTATTGGTGTGTGGGCTGATTTTCACTACTTTTGCAGCCCCAATTTGAATAAAACAAAAATATCATGGGAAATTTAGTTGCAATAGTTGGTAGACCAAACGTAGGTAAATCAACGCTTTTCAATAGATTAACAGGTACACGTCAGGCGATCGTAAACGAAGAAGCAGGTGTAACCCGCGACCGTTTATATGGCAAAGCCTTCTGGAATGGTGTGGAATTTTCGGTGGTAGATACCGGAGGATATGCCACCAATTCAGATGATATTTTTGAAGAAGAAATTCGTAAGCAGGTACTCATTGCCATTGAGGAGGCCGATGTAATCGTATTTGTGGTTGATGTAATCACCGGGGTAACCGACTATGATGAAGGTGTTGCCGAATTATTACGTCGCACTAATAAGCCAGTATTGGTATTGGTTAATAAGGTAGACAACCATGATCGCATACCTGAAGCAAGCTATTTTTATTCAATGGGTCTGGAAGATCTCTTCCCAATTTCTTCCATTAACGGTGCTGGGACAGGAGAATTTCTCGATCGTTTGGTTGAAGTTTTCCCAAAAGAAAATACACCGGAAGAAGATGTTGATTTACCTCGCTTCACCATTATTGGCAGACCTAATGCCGGTAAATCATCAATACTAAACGCTTTTATTGGAGAAGAACGTAATATTGTAACTCCAATTTCGGGTACTACACGCGACTCTATTTACACCCGCTATAATAAGTTTGGTCACGATTTTTATCTGGTTGATACAGCTGGTGTAAGAAAGAAAAATCGTGTTCACGAAGATTTAGAATTCTATTCTGTAATGCGTGCTATCCGCGCCATTGAAAATGCCGACGTTTGTATGCTGATGATTGATGCTACAAGAGGTTTCGAAGGTCAGGATCAGAAAATATTTCAATTGGTACAACGAAACAAAAAAGGGATCGTGGTATTGGTTAATAAGTGGGATTTGATAGATAAAGATCATACCACAACTAAAAAGTTTGAGGAACAAATTAGAAGTGCAATGGCACCTTTTACTGATTTCCCAATTGTATTTACCTCAGCTTTAACGAAGCAACGAATCCATAAAGCTATTGAAAAGTCAATTGAAGTATACAATAACCGTAATTTAAAAATTACTACTTCACAACTAAATGAAGTAATGCTGGCTGAGATTGAAAAAAATCCTCCACCATCTATCAAAGGAAAATTCATTAGAATAAAATACGTAACGCAGTTACCAACGCAATCTCCTGCTTTTGCATTTTTCTGCAATTTACCTCAATATGTAAAAGAGCCATATAAACGGTTCCTTGAGAATAAAATTCGTGAACATTGGAACTTTAATGGATTGCAGGTGCAGATTTTTATGCGTAAAAAATAAGGTTCAGTTGTCATACTAGAAGAAATAGAAGATCGAAAGCAAATATTGCACTAAAAGAAATGCATATATTTGCTTTTGTATCAACTTAACCTTTTTGATTTTTTAAGCCCATTATCACACATCGTAATATGCAACGTTTTCAGCCAAAATACCCAATCTTACTTCTGTCGCTATTTATAACTGTGCTATCCTATGGGCAGCGAACACTTGGCGGAGCTGAAGGAGGAAGACCTCAATTGGGAGATAATGACCGCCCTGACCAGCAACAACAGAGTGGTGCTTCAATCAAGCCCGATGTAAGAGCATGGCACCTGAAAGACGGATATACGTTTGCGGATACAACTGTTGTCGACACCATTTCAACCGGTTTCCAAATATTCAATCCCATATATAATAAAAGCATTGCCAATGCCTATCTGGGCAATATGAATACCGCTTATCAATCAATGATATTTGAAGATAGAGAGAATAAATATGGCTTTCTGTTTTTCAATTCATTTTTAGCTTATATGCCTGATATTGACGATTTGTATTTTTATAATACCAAAACTCCATACATTAACTTAACCTACAATTTTGGAGGGCCCAAACGTAGATCAGAGGAAAACATTAGTGCTTTATTTACTCAAAACGTAAATAAGAATTTGAATGTAGGAGCCAGTTATTCCCTTTCGTCATCACTGGGGCAATATTCATCACAGAAAGCAGAAGTTGATAATGCAAAATTCTTTTCGAGCTACGATGGAGAAAAATATAGTTTTCAAGGTGCCTTTTTGTACTCAAAACTTAAATCTCTTGAGAATGGAGGAATTGACAGAAATGCTACTGGTAATGATTTTAACAATCTGGAGCCCGAAGAGGTAATCATGCGATTTACGACTGCCGAAAAGATCCTTACCAAAAGAAAACTATTTTTTAATCAATCGCTAGATATTGGTAATATTACTTTTACCGATAAAGATTCAGTTGAAACTGTTTTACCTGTAGGTACTGCCTTTCACACTTTTGAGTTTGAGCAAAATCAAATGGAATATAATATATCCAATTTGCCGTCTTACTACGCTTCCTCAACCACAGCACCGTTCTATCCAATAATCAACAGCGATACGCTGCAAACAAGAGACAGTGTAAGAGTAAACTCACTACGAAATACTTTTCAGATAAAATTTAACGAAGAAGCTAACTCTTTATTAAAATTTGGATTAAGAGCCTTTATAACCAACGAAGCTTCTTTTTACCGCTTCCCTAAAAGACCAACGGAATTTGATGAAGGTGATGATTTCTTAACTCCTCACTATGTCAATACAGATACTACATTAGTAACAACAGCCTTAGGAGGACAGATATTTAAAAATTTGGGTGAAAATTTCTGGTGGAATGCGGGCGTAAAAATTTATTTTCAAGGATACCGTGCCGGCGATTCAGAAATTACCGGAGCTATGAGCTCAAGTTTCAGAGTTTTAAAAGATACAGCAGGATTTTTTGCTAACGGAGGAATCTACCTTACAACACCCGAATTATTTGAAACCAAATATTACTCTAATCATCTTGAATGGGATAATAATTTTGGACAAAAACGAACCATTCAGTTTAAAGGAGGAATTAGAATACCTACCAAACAACTGGAAATAAGCGCCGGAGGTTCTTTAATGAACAACTATATATATTGGAATTATGATGGCACCCCAAGTCAAACTAACGGAGTAATTCAAGTGTTTAATGCTAACGTAAAGAAGCTATTTAAACTAGGTAATTTCCGGATTAATAATGATGCTGCACTTCAATACAGCAGTAGTGAAACCGTTATTCCATTGCCATTATTTGCGTATTACAATTCCACTTATTACCAAAATACACTGTTTAAAGTATTACACTTTCAAATCGGTTTTGATTTTAGATATTTCACTAAATATTACGCACCTTTTTACATGCCTGCAACCGGACAGTTTACTGTGCAAAATGATGAAAAAGTGGGCGATTATCCCTGGGTAGATGTTTTCTTAAATTTTCAGTTGAAAAGAGCTCGAATTTACGTAAAATACGATCACGTCAATCAAGGATATCCTGATCAACCATATTATACAACTTACAATTATCCGGGCAATCCAAGAGCACTCAAATTTGGCGTATCATGGAATTTCTATGACTAACAGCAACGCCTTAAATTGCTGGCTGAATTCATTTTAATTATATTTGCTCCGAATTAACGAGAAGGTACTATGCGACATAGCTACATACTAATACTGGTTATAGCAAGTCTGTTTGCATCATGTAAAACAGATAAAAAACCAACTCTATTCAACCGCGCTAACAAAGAAGTTGATATAGACCTTGACGACATTGTTAAGCGTGGAAAAATTAAAGTAGTAACTGATTATAATTCTACCAACTACTTCGTTTATAAAGGTCGTCCTTTGGGTTATCAGTTTGAATTGCTGAAAGCGATGAGCAATCAACTGGGACTTAAACTGGAAATTACTGTTTCAAACAACGTTGAAGAGAATATAAATAATCTATTAAATGGTGATATTGACTTAATCGCCACTAATTTCACCGTTACCCGTAACCGAAGTAATAAAATAGCATTTACCGAACCTCATTGTGTTACACGTCAGGTTTTGGTGCAACAGAAATACCGAAATTCAACCGGATCTGAACCAACTATTTTTAACGAAGTCATTAGAAACCAACTGGATCTTGCCGGAAAAACTATTTACGTACAGGAGAACTCATCGTTTGTTGAACGTCTGCGTAATTTAAGCAATGAAATAGGTGATAGTATCAATATTGTTGAAATTCCGGATTACGAAGTAGAACAGTTAATTGACTTGGTAGCCAATGGCGAAATACCCTATACCGTATGCGATGAAAACATGGCTCGAATCAACACCAATTTCTATGATAATATTGACGTTGAAACAGCTATTAGTTTTCCTCAAAAAATAGCATGGGCTGTTCGGCCAACCTCAAACGACCTGCTAGATGTAGTTAATAATTGGCTTATCAACTTTAAGAAAACAAAGCAATACAAACGCATTTATCGAAAATACTTTATCAACGAAAGATCAAAACATTTGGTAGATGCAGGCTTTCATTCCATCAGAGGTGGTAAGGTGTCTATTTATGATGCCATCATTAAAAAGGAAAGTAAAAAATACGATTTAGACTGGCGCTTGATTGCTTCACTTATTTATCAGGAATCACGATTCCATCCGGAGATAGAAAGTTGGGCTGGAGCAAAAGGATTGATGCAATTAATGCCGGAAACTGCCGATTATTTTGGTGTTAAAGAAATAACATCACCTTCTGAGAATATTAAGGGCGGGTTAAAATTTTTAACATGGCTTGATGGGCGATTAAAGAAAACGATAGAAGATCCGGAAGAACGTATCAAATTTGTTTTAGCCGCCTATAATGTTGGCTTGGGGCATGTACAGGATGCTATGCGACTGGCTGAAAAAAATGGAAAAAATCCATTGATTTGGAAAGACAATGTTGATTATTACCTTCTTAATAAATCAAAACCTGAATTTTATAACGATCCGGTGGTTAAATATGGTTATTGCCGAGGTGAAGAACCTTATCACTATGTTACTGATATTCTGGAGCGTTATGATCACTATAAGAATGTAATAATGGATTAAGTTCGTTTATTTTTAAAACCTGAAGAAACTCACTTAATATCATAGCCGTTGCTCCCCATATTTCAAAATTATGGTAGGCAAAAAATGGCGCTTCAATTAATATATCATTAATTTTTCTTGAGAAAGATCTGATATTACCGGGTTTGGTCAATTCTGCAAGCGGAACTTCAATTAAGGTATCAACCTCTCTTGGATCTGGTTTAAATTTAGGTTCATAAGGCAGAACTCCTACTTGTGGATATACCACAAAGTTTGAATTAGGAATATATAAGGAAGTCAGCTCACCAATAAAGGCAACATCTTTTCCAATAATACCAATTTCTTCTTCTGCCTCTCTAATGGCAGTTGCAAAGTAACTGGCATCCCCCTCTTCTGTTTTGCCCCCCGGAAAACTAACCTGTCCACTATGCGCTCCTTTGTAAACCGAACGTTTCATTAGAGGTATATGCCACACTCCGTCTTTCAGATACAACACAATTAAAACACTACTTTCCCTTGCTTTATCAGGTTGGGGCGTAACTTTACCTGTAAACCTCACAGAAGGAGACATGATAAGCTGTGCCTTTTCACCTGGTAAGGGCCTTTGAAATGCTTCAATTAATATTTGTGTTTGCCTGGTCATTTTGTTTCTTTCAAATATAACTGCTGAATTCTTTAAAAGGTTTCTTAAAAGTTAAGAAATTGTTTTTAAAATTCATCGATTCACTTCACTTATGACCATAAAAAAAGGTCGGGCGTTCCCGACCATTTGTCCCATTTATTAACTTAAACCTTTTAAGATTTACACCAATAACAAATCAAACTCCATACCAAAAGATGCACATTACAGGAAGATCACAAGACTTTAATTATAAACACCTGATTAAATGACGATTTAAAAATTAAGGAATAATTTAATCAAGGAATACTAAATCGATAAAGTGTTCATAATCGTACACTAAATGTACGATCTTACAAATCGGTTAATTAAATCGGATAGCTTTAACAGGTAAAATTCGGGCTACGAGGTATGAGGGACCTAACAACATAAGAAGAGTAATAATAGCAACACCGACATTTAACATGATAAGATGTGATGCCTGAAGATATACGGGCACCGTTTCAAGGTAGTAATTGGCTGCATCCAATTTTATTAATTGAGTATACTTTTGCAACAAAGCTAAACCTACTCCTATTAAATTTCCCCAGATTAATCCCTTCCCAACAATATATAAAGCCAGGTAGAGAAAAACCTTACGCAAACTCCAGTTCTCCGCTCCTAAAGCTTTGAATATACCAATCATATTGGTTCGTTCGATAATTAAAATAAGCAGTCCGCTCACCATGTTAAATCCAGCTACCAAAAGAATCAAAACCAGAATAACTAAAAGATTCATATCCAACATATCCAACCAGGTAAATATTTGTGGTTGTACCTGACGAATTGTTTTGGCTCTTAACATGGTACCGTTCTCTTCAACTTTTGAACTGGTTACATAGTAAACTTCCTGATGTATTTGGTCCAACTGCTTAAAATCATCAATTATTATCTCATAACCCGAGACTTTGGTATCATCCCAGTTATTAAGTTTCTGAACATGACGAATATCTACGAAAGCAAAAGTTTTATCAAATTCCGGAAAATGAGAATTATAAATACCACTGACCGTAAACCTTCGCATTCGAACCTGATCTTGCACAAAATACATTCGAAGAGGATCATTCACCTTTAACCGCAACATGTTTGCAATTTCTTCCGATATGTATATTTCATTGGACCTTACAGAATCTTTAAAGTTAGGTATTTGTCCATCAACGCATACCTCTTCCATAAACTCCCAATCGAAATCAGCCCCTACCCCTTTTAGAATAATACCTTGAATGGCTTCTGAAGTCTTTATAATACCTGGTTTGGTAGCAAAAACCTGTACCTGATTAACCCCATCAATGGTCTTTAACTCCGAAACCAAATCACTGTCATTAGTAATTGGATTACTTTCGTACGAGTTATTATAGTCATAACTCATTACCTGAAGATGAGATCCAAAACCAATAATTTTCTGACGAACCTCGCGCTTAAATCCCAAACCGATAGAGAGTGACAAAATCATGACCACCATACCGAGTATAACACCCAAGGTGGCAACTTTAATAACCGGACCTGAGAGTTTCTTACCGGTTATTCCTCCTGATTTTATTTTTCGTGCGACAAATAATTCGAAATTCAAGGTGCAAGATTTTGAGCAAAGGTAGAAAAAGCAAATAAACTACCACATATAAAAATCTATTTCAAACCAATCCTTCAATTGACTATTTGGAATTATATGTAAAATGATTTATATTTTACGAAACCAATCCTCATCATTATGAATGAAGACTTTCTGCATTTTGTTTGGCAAAACAAACTATTTCAGCCGGGTAATTTACTAACGACTGATGGACAAAAACTGGAAATAATACATCCGGGAATAATAAACAAAGATGCCGGACCAGATTTCTTCAATGCAAAAATTAAAATTAACAATACCTTATGGGCAGGTAATGTTGAAATTCACAGTGCCGAAACAGATTGGTACAATCACAAACACCATACTGACGGAGCGTACAATAATGTTATTTTACATGTTGTACAATCAGGCAATGGAAACACCCTTACCTCTTCAGGAAGAGAGGTGCCTGTTTGGCAAATGACTCTATCTGATCAGCTGACAGCAAAATATCAGTCATTATTTTTTAACGATAAATGGATTGCCTGCGAAGATCAATTATCAACCATTGATCCAATGGTATTATCGCAATGGATCGACCGCATTCTTGTTGAGCGCCTGGAAGAAAAAAATGAATTGATTAATCAACTTCTAAAAACCCATAAGAATAATTGGGATCAGGTATTTTTTATATTGTTGTCACGAAGTTTTGGCTTTGGAGTCAATGGTCTTCCATTTGAAATGATGGCAAAGCAAACTCCATTAAAATTTATCCTGAAGCACTCTGATAATATTAAACAAACAGAAGCATTGCTCTTTGGTCAGGCTGGCTTTCTGTTAAATATTCAGTCAAAAGATGAGTATACAACCAACCTTCAAAAAGAATACGAGTTTTTAAAACATAAATATAACCTAAAGCCAATCGAAGGTCATATATGGAAATTTGCCAAAATGCGACCTTCTAATTTCCCTACTGTAAGATTAGCCCAGCTGGCAATGTTATTGCATCAAAATAAAGGATCTTTTGAAAAAATATTAAGTGATATCAATGCAAAAACTTTTGTCAACCTATTAAACATAAAGGCTTCTGACTATTGGAACAATCATTATCAACTGGGCAATCCAAGTAAAAAAGAAGCTCCAAAGCATTTAGGAACATCTTCTGCTCAAAGAATATTATACAATACTGTTTATCCTTATTTATTTGTTTATTTCCATAAAAACAACCTTCAAAACAGAAAAGAAATTCTGGTGGAATCACTTTATAAACAGACTACTGAAAAAAATTCCATTACTATCAATTGGGAGAAGGCAGGCGTTAAAATTGAGAATGAAGCACAAGCACAGTCATTGATTTTTCTAAAAAACCGCTACTGCAATCACAAAAAGTGTTTAAATTGCCGCATCGGACATAAAGTACTTAGCAGAAATTGAAAAACCAACAATCATTATATCACGAGACCATAAGAGCTTTACTAATCTCTGCCGGATTATTAGTTTTAACTATTTCGGCCGGGTCAGCTGGTTTTACCCTACTCGAAGGATATCGTCTACTTGATGCTATTTACATGACAGTCATTACTATGGCCACCGTTGGCTTTAGTGAAGTAGTACCTTTATCCGACACCGGAAAGATTTTTACCATTTTTCTTATTATTTTTAGCTTAGGAATATTTGGTTATGTTATTACACAAATAACACGTGTTATTTTTGAAGGCGTTTTACATCAATCATATAAAGCTTATCAGTTGAGAAAGAAGATAGTCAAATTAGAGGATCATATTATTGTTTGCGGTTACGGTAGAAACGGCTATCAGGCATGTGTTGAGTTGGCTGAACACGGCGAACAATTTGTGATTATTGAGAAAAGAGATCATGTAGTAACGCGTATATTGGAAGAACCCGACAACCTGTACGTCCAGGGTGATGCCAGTTCGGAAGAAGTATTGGATGCTGCGCAGATTAGAAAAGCCAAAGCCTTAATTACCGCATTACCCAATGATGCCGATAATATGTTTGTTGTATTAACGGCCAGCGAGATGAACCCGACTTTAAAAATAATTAGTCGCGCTAGTGACTTTAGATCGGATACAAAACTGCGTCGTGCCGGAGCAACCAATGTTATTATGCCCGATAGAATTGGTGGTCAGCGGATGGCCAAACTGGTTACTCAGCCCGATGTGGTTGAATTTATTGAATACATACTTCTGCAACGTTCTAAAGATGTTCAGTTAAAAGAAATAAGCTGTTCAAAATTGGCGGTTGCCAATTATAAGAAAACAATACGAGAATTAAAGCTAAGAGAAAAGTCAGGAGCTAATCTGGTGGGAATAAAAACGGGTGAAGGAGCTTATATTTTTAATCCATCACCCGATATTGAAATAACACCTGCCGATAAATTATTTGTATTAGGAGCGCCCGGTCAATTAACTAAATTTGAAGACCTGTTAAACGATACCGACCACATTGAAAACACTACCATTGACAATGTGATATAGAAATAAATTAACTAATAATTTACATTCCCAACCAAACCTTTTTACAAAGTTGAAGTATAAGCACTAATTGTTGAATTTTCTAAATAAATGTGAATGCAAATTAATTTTTGGTTCGCTTTTTGATAGATGATAACCAGTTTTAAAACCCAAATACTTAAAACATGAATACAAAAAAGATTTTAGGAATAGGAATCTTCTCACTTGCTTTGGCTGCAAGTATGGTTAGTTGTAAATCAAAAGAGAAGGTTAGCACCAACAGTGAAGTTGGAACCATTTTAGAAGACATGCCTTGTGAAGATAAAGGTCGCTCTGATAAAAACTATTATCGTGCCAGCGCTATGGCTACCAGCTCAGACTTAAGCCTTGCCAAAGAAAAAGCCTTGTTAAATGCCAAGCAACGTTTGGTAACTCTAATTAATTCAAACACAAAATCGGTTACCGACCGTTATGTAAACGAACGTGAATTTGGTGACGCTTCTGAATTTGAACAAAAATTTGAGAACCTTACCCGCGAAGTAGCTGACGAAACCATCTCAAACATTGTGGTTGCCTGTGAAAAAGCCAGTGTTCTTGACAACGGTAAATACCGTGGATTTGTTGCTATTGAAGTTAGCAAGGAAGATATCATGAATGGCATTAACAATAAACTTTCACAAAACCAGAAACTTCAGGTTGATTACGACAAAAAGAAGTTTGAAGAAATTTTCAATCAGGAAATGCAGAAGCTAGCCGAAGAGCAAGGTTACTAGAGCAAACCTAAAAAGAACATTTAAAATCCTGAAGTTGTAAAAAGCTTCAGGATTTTTTTATTTTTACATACTCGTAAAAAATTAAAGACAAACAACTTGTCATCTCAATATTAATATCTATCTTTGCACCCTCAAATTATATATTAAACATTTTTGTTATGTACTTATCAGCAGAAAAGAAGCAAGAAATCTTCGAGAAGTACGGAAAATCGAATTCTGATACTGGTTCACCAGAAAGCCAGATAGCATTATTTTCTTTCCGTATCTCGCATTTGACTGAGCACTTAAAGTCAAATCGTAAAGATTATAGCACAGAGCACGCTTTGAGAAAAATGGTAGGTAAACGTCGTAGTTTACTTGATTACTTAAAGAAAAAAGATATCTCAAGATATCGTGCTATTATTGCAGAACTTGGAATTCGTAAGTAAGCAATACGCTAAAAGAACAGAAAGCAGTTTTCGAAAGAAAGCTGCTTTTTTTGTGCTCTGAATTGCCAAACAAGTGAGCTTTGAATAAAAATTGATGATGTCAAGATGCTATAAGTTAAAAAATAAACAGTTTTTACACATTATCTTAGGATATTGCATATCTTTGGCGGGAATATAGAAGGATAAAAAAAGAATAAGAAAATTGTCATGATTAAACCATTTGAAAAAGTTATTGAACTAGGTGATGGCAGAACAATTACCATTGAGACTGGTAAATTAGCTAAGCAAGCTGACGGCTCGGTAGTCGTTAAAATGGGTAATACCTATTTATTGGCGGCAGTTACATCTGCAAAGGAAGCAAAACCTGATGTAGACTTCATGCCCCTAACTGTTGAATACAAAGAAAAATATGCTGCTGTCGGACGTTTCCCTGGTGGATTCCAGAAAAGAGAAGCTCGTCCGTCGGATTATGAAATATTAGTATCTCGCTTAATTGACCGAGCGTTACGTCCACTTTTCCCTGAAGATTATCATGCTGACACATTTGTTACTGTTAATTTAATTTCGGGAGACGAAGAAATTGCTCCTGATGCATTGGCAGGATTAGCTGCTTCGGCTGCATTGGCTGTTTCAGACATTCCTTTCCACGGACCTATTTCAGAAGTGCGAGTGGGTCGTATTAACGGTGAAATGAAAATCAATCCTACCGTATCAGAAATGGCAAATTCAGATATGGACATCATCGTTGCAGCAACCATGGATAACATTATGATGGTTGAAGGTGAAATGGATGAAGTATCTGAAGCTGAATTATTGGAAGGAATGAAAGTAGCCCACGATGCTATTAAAGTTCAATGCCAGGCTCAGATTGAAATGATGGAAGCGTTGGGTAAAACCGAAAAACGCGAATACTGTCACGAAGATAACGACGAAGAATTACGTGAAAAAGTTTGGAAAGCTACTTACGACAAAGCATACGAAGTTGCTAAATCAGCCAATCCAAACAAACACGAGCGTATTGATGCCTTTGGCGCTATCTGCGATGAATTTATTGCAGAAAACTACAACGAAGAAGAAGATGAAATCCCAACAGGATTAATCAAAAAATACTATCACGATGTAGAGAAAGAAGCTGTTCGCAAAGTAGTTTTAGAAGAAAAGGTTCGTTTAGATGGTCGTAAGACTGACGAAATCAGACCTATCTGGAGTGAAATCGACTACTTACCTGGACCTCACGGATCAGCCGTATTTACACGTGGTGAAACTCAATCGTTAACAACCGTTACATTGGGTACTAAAATGGATGAGAAATTAGTTGATGATGTAATGAATAAGAGCTACGATCGCTTCTTGTTACATTACAACTTCCCTCCTTTCTCAACAGGTGATGCTCGTCCGGCACGTGGTATCAGCCGTCGTGAAATTGGACATGGCAACCTGGCTTACCGTGCTCTTAAAGGTATGATGCCTGAGGATTATGCATACACTGTTCGTATTGTTTCTGATATTTTGGAATCAAACGGATCATCTTCAATGGCAACAGTATGTGCCGGAACATTGGCGTTAATGGATGCCGGCGTGCCTGTTAAAAAGCCAGTTTCAGGTATTGCAATGGGATTAATTACCGATACTGAATCTGGTAAATTTGCTGTATTGTCTGATATCTTAGGTGATGAAGATCACTTGGGTGACATGGACTTTAAAGTAACAGGTACTCGCGAAGGTATTACCGCTACTCAGATGGATATTAAAGTAGACGGATTATCTTACGAAATTCTGGAAAAAGCATTAAACCAGGCGAAAGCGGGACGTATGCACATTTTAGATAAGATTGCCGAGACTATCACTGAGCCACGCGAAGATTACAAACCTCATGCTCCTCGTATCGTATCATTCGATATTCCTAAGGACATGATTGGATCTGTTATCGGACCTGGTGGAAAAATCATTCAGGAAATTCAAGCGGTTACTGAAACTGTTATTACTATTGAGGAAGAAGGTAATATTGGTAAAGTAGCCATTTCAGCAAGCAATAAAGAATCGATTGATGCAGCCGTTGCTCGTGTTAAAGGTATTGTTGCTGTTCCTGAGGTTGGTGAAGTGTACAAAGGAAAAGTAAAATCAATTGTTCCTTTCGGAGCATTTGTTGAAATTCTTCCTGGTAAAGATGGCTTACTTCATATTTCTGAAATTGAGTGGAAACGACTTGAAAAAGTGGAAGACGCTTTGAAAGAAGGTGAAGAAGTAGAAGTAAAATTAATTGAGGTTGACCAGAGATCTGGCAAATTAAAATTATCAAGAAAAGTACTTCTTCCTCGCCCGGAACGCAAGCCAAAACCAAAAGCAGAATAAGCATTTGAGTAATATATATCAAGGCCGACTCAATGAGTTGGCCTTTTTTAATACATACAAACTTTTCCCAATCTTAATGGTTCAATTAAACAACTTTCAGATTAAATATGGATAGACTGACAACATACAACAAGCTTAATGACCAACTTGAAAAGATACCCAAAGCACAAATTCGTTCTTTAAGCTTGGCAGTTCTGCCTCGTTTGATGGGTGCTATCGATAATCAAAAAGAAAAGTGCCATCACTGTGAGAAGTTTAACGATGAAGGAGAAAAGTATGTAAATAATATACAGGATCTTTTTAATGATCCTAGAGCTTTGAAACCCTTTGAAAACTGGGTTGAACAATCTCAACAACACTTAAAACAAGAGCATCATTTACATGTGAAGGGAAGAATTGGAGCCACCTATTCTACTGTTGGTATGCTTGCCGGTATACTTCTTCCAGCAATGTATGTATGGCTATCATCCGAAACCAACTATATGGGATTTGTTAGTGTTGGCTGGTTGATTGGCCTGACAACTGGCTATGTCGCTGGCAAAATAGTTGAAAGACGCTTGAGCAAAGAGAATAAGTTATACTAAACAATCTTATCTTGCTTCACTATTATCGTTAAAACATATCTCTCTTTATTTTTGACTATCAAATTCTTCACTTCAATAATTAATTTGAAGTAAATACATTGCAGAAATGAATAACATAGTAAGGCATCTTAACTGAATGAATAAACTCAATAAAAAATATCTGGTAATTGAAGGCAACATAGGCACCGGCAAATCCACTTTAGCCCAAATGATCAGTAAAGATTTTGATGCCAGACTGGTGATGGAGACTTTTGCTGATAATCCTTTCTTACCCAAATTTTACAATGACCAGGAAAGATATGCTTTCCCTCTGGAGCTTTCTTTTTTAGCTGAAAGATATAAACAACTTAAAAAAGATTTTGATACTGCCGACCTCTTTCATGAGTTGACATTGGCCGATTATCACTTTTTCAAGTCACTTATTTTTGCTGCCAAAACCCTACCCGAAGACGAATACAGGTTATATCGGCAAATTTTCGACATCATCTATGGGATGACTCCGGTGCCTGATTTATACGTTTATCTTCATCGACCTGTTGAAATTCTCATACAGCAAATAAAAAAAAGGGGGCGCGAGTACGAAAAAAGTATAGATACTGACTATTTGAAGAGTATTCAAGAAGGGTATTTTCAATTTTTCAAAGAACACCCCGAACTTCCTGTTTTATTAATTAACCTTGATGATATCAATTTCGAAACAGATAAGTCTGTTTACAACTCACTTATAACACTGATAAGCAAGGAATACCCCAAAGGAATCACCCGAGTTAACGTAAAGACAATATTAGGTTAAAAACAATTCTTTACAACATTGAAGGATTACTTAGATATAAAACCAATTTGGTCACCTCATTGAATTGTATTAAATTCAGATAATATCTATATTTGCAATAAATCTTACACTGATCTTTTATATTTTAAAAACATTCTTAAATTTGTAGAGTTCATCTATGAATTAAGTTCAAAAACAAATAATTGGGTAAACATTATGAAAAAAACTAGAATCAACCTATTTGCAACTCTAGCTCTTGCAGCACTTTTAGCTAGCTGTGCTGGGTTGGATAAGATGAAAAAAGGAGCACCTGAAGTTAAGTATACCGTAACTCCTGAAGTTTTGGAAGCTCATGCAGGTAAAGTAGATGTTGAAATTAAAGTTCAGATTCCTGAAAAATATTTCGACAAGAAGGTAGCATTGGAAGCTACTCCTGTTTTGGTTTATGAAGGAGGCGAAACTGCTTTCCCATCATACAAATTGCAAGGAGAAAGCGTTGAAGGTAACGAAAAAGTTATTTCGTACACAAATGGTGGTTCTTTCACTTATACCAACTCTGTTGAGTATACTGATGGCATGAAAGTTTCTGACCTTGTTGTTCGTATCACAGCTACAAAAGGAAGCAACACAACTACTTTTGACGATTACAAAATCGCTGATGGTGTAATTGCTACTTCTGAATTAGTTGCTGATCAAGGAGCACAGGCTGCAATTGGAGCAGATAACTTCCAACGTATCATTCCAGAAGAAAAATTAGCTGATATCTATTTCTTGATTCAACAAGCTAGTATTCGCGGAACTGAATTACGTAAAGAAGAAATTGCTGCTTTAAAAGATTTCATCAAAGAAGCTGAAGCTGCTGAAAACAAAGAATTCAAAGGCGTTCAAATTTCTGCTTATGCTTCTCCTGACGGACCAACTGATTTGAATACAAGTTTGGCTTCTAAACGTGAGAAAGTTGCTAAAAACTATTTATCTCGTGAGTTGAAGAGAGCTAAAGTAGAAGGAGCTAAAGAAGATGATTTCTACACTTTGAAAAACACTCCTGAAGACTGGGAAGGTTTTAAAGCTTTAATGGAAAAATCAGACATCCAAGACAAAGAATTAATCTTACGTGTTCTTTCAATGTACAGCGATCCTGAAGTACGTGAGCGTGAAATCAAGAATATGTCAGAAACTTTCAAAGTAGTTGCTGATGAGATTCTTCCTAAATTACGTCGTTCTAAAATGACTGTTAACGTTGACGTTATTGGTAAGTCAGATGAAGAAATTTCGGAATTAGCTGCCAGCACTCCTGCTGAGTTAAACATCGAAGAATTGCTTTACGCTGCTACTTTAACTGAGGATGTAGATGCTCAATTAGCTATTTACAAAGCTGCTGCTGAAAAATATCCTAAATGCTGGAGAGCTGCTAACAACATTGGTGTTACTCTTTATGCTAAAGGTGACTTATCTGGTGCTAAATCAGCTTTCGAAAAAGCTAACAGCATTAAAGGTGGTGTTGCTGAAATCAACAACAACTTAGGTGTTATTGCTCTTCGCGAAGGTGATGTTGCAAAAGCTGAAGAATATTTCGGATCAGCTGCCGGTGCAGGTGCTGAGCTTGACAATAACTTAGGTATTGTTGCTATCCACAAAGGAGAATATGACAATGCTATCCGTTACTTTGGTAACAGCACAAACTGCAACGCTGCTTTAGCTAAAATCTTAGCTAAAGATTACGATGCTGCTTTGTCAACTATCAATGCTAACACTATGGAAGTTGGTTTCAAATACTACTTAAAAGCTATTGTTGGTGCAAGAACTGGTGAGGAAGACTTAATGTTTGATGCATTACGTAAGTCTACTGAGTTGGATGGTAAATTCAAAGAATATGCAGTGAAAGATCTTGAATTCGCTAAATATTTTGAAGATGCTACATTCAAATCAATCGTACAGTAATTAATAAATTACAACATATAAAAAGGGTGACCAATGGTCACCCTTTTTTTGTTTAGATATCTTAATCGAACCTTATATAATTTGCACCTTCATATTTCAAGTATCCCTACAAACCAATTTTTCGAAAGAACTCCCATAATACAATTCCCGTTGTGACAGAAACATTAAAAGAATGCTTTGTTCCGTATTGAGGAATTTCAATACACACATCACTTTCATTCACCACCGTTTGCTGAACCCCTTTTACCTCATTTCCCAATACCAGTGCATACTTCATGTTAGATTCGGGAGTATAATCCGGCAATGAAATGCTATTCTCAACCTGTTCGATACTGCAAACCATTACACCTTGCTTCTTTAATTCTTTTATAGCATCCAATGTATTCTCATAATACTCCCATTCAACAGCATCTTCTGCTCCTAAAGCAGTTTTATGAATATCAGTGTGCGGAGGAGTTGCCGTTATTCCACAGAGCATTATTTTTTCAACCTTTAATGCATCCGAGGTACGAAATACCGATCCAACATTATTCAGGCTTCTGATGTTATCCAACACCACAATAACGGGCATCTTATCTGCCTTTTTGAATTCCTCAACACTTAACCTGTTAAGTTCTATATTCTTTAATTTTCTCATTAATCAGAATTTTGACAACAAAAATAGCACTATTCCTGTTTTTAATAGTAATCGCAAAAACATATGCGTAAAATATAAAGAACAATAATTCAGATACTAAATCCCTTTACATGAACATTCACGAATATCAAGGAAAAGAAATCTTAAAATCATTTGGAGTATCTATTCAGGAAGGCATTGTTGCATCAACACCTGAACAAGCTGTTGAAGCCGCTAAAGACCTACAAGCTCAAACCGGAACCGGATGGTGGGTTGTGAAAGCCCAGATTCATGCGGGTGGAAGAGGTAAAGGCGGAGGTGTAAAACTAGCCAAGTCACTGGAAGAAGTAAAAGAGAAAGCAGAAGAAATTCTGGGTATGACTTTAGTTACTCACCAAACAGGCCCTGAAGGAAAAGTAGTACACAAAGTTTTAATTGCTCAAGATGTATATTATCCCGGCGAAACTGATACCTCTGAATTTTATATGAGTGTATTATTAAATCGTCAAACCGGAAGAAATATCATCATGTATTCAACCGAAGGAGGTATGGATATTGAAGAAGTAGCAGACAAAACACCCGAACTAATATTTAAAGAAGAGGTAGAACCTGGAATTGGATTACAAGCCTTTCAGGCTCGAAAAATTGCTTTCAACCTGGGATTATCAGGTAAAGCGTTTAAAGAAATGACCAAATTTGTGACTGCTCTTTACAATGCTTATGTAGGTACGGATTCTTCTATGTTTGAAATTAATCCGGTACTGAAAACATCCGACAATCTGATATTAGCCGTTGATTCTAAAGTTAATTTGGATGACAATGCCTTATTCCGTCATAAAGATTACGAAGCCATGCGTGATTTAAATGAAGAAGATCCGGCTGAAACAGAAGCCTCTAAAAGCAACCTTAACTTTGTTAAATTAGATGGTAATGTGGGCTGTATGGTAAACGGTGCCGGTTTAGCCATGGCAACCATGGATATTATCAAATTATCGGGTGGCGAGCCTGCAAACTTTCTGGACGTTGGTGGAGGAGCCAATGCTGAAACTGTTGAGGCAGGCTTAAAAATCATATTAAATGATCCTAATGTAAAAGCCATCTTAATTAATATTTTTGGCGGCATTGTGCGTTGCGACAGAGTTGCCCAAGGCGTAGTGGAGGCATACAAGAAAATAGGCGAAATAAACATTCCTATTATTGTTCGTTTACAAGGAACCAATGCCGAAGGTGGGAAGAAAATTATTGATGAATCAGGATTAAAGGTATTTTCTGCTATCACTTTAAAAGAAGCATCTGATCTGGTTCAGGAGATTATGGCTTAACGTATACACTTTCATAAATAGAATAAAGGTCGTTCAATATTATTATTGACGACCTTTATTTTTATCAGTATTCTATTCTTGCTGAAAACTAGTTTTACCAGTTGACTGCTTTTCGTTTTACAGGCATTGTCATACATCGTGCCCCACCTCCACCGCGAGCCAATTCCGAACCTCCGATGGCAATTACATATTTCTCATAATCAGCCAGGTTCACTTTATTATCAATTACATCATTAGCTTTGATAATTTCATAGCCATTGTTATTCATCTCTTCCATGGTATATACATTACGGGCATATCCCATAACCTTACCAGGCGCAATGGCAAAGAAATTAGCACCACTGTGCCATTGTTCCCTTTCCTGAGTCCAAATATCAGATGATCCTCCACATGGAATTGGTTTAAGATCCATTCCCAATTCTTTCAGACAAGAGATAAGATTATCTTTCTTTTCAATAGATACTACTTCTCCATTATCAAGACTGATGAGAATTGTACTGTACCGATTTAACTTCATGATTAATGGTTCGTACACCATGCAGGCATCTTTATTTAAAAGTGTAAAAACCATATCAAGGTGGATAAATGACTCTGGCTCGCCGGGTAATTGCTGAACCACAACATAACGTTTATCTTTTTTCTGTTTTAACTGATTGATAATAAAATCAACTCCTTGCGTTGTTGTTCGGGCACTATTACCAATAATTAAAACATCATCACGGGCTATCAACACATCGCCTCCTTCAATAGTTGTTTCTGCTCCAACATTGTAATAACTGTTCGGATTAATTGTGTTGGATTTAATGTAATCAGAGTAATGAAAAATAGCCTCCATAATAATGGCTTCACGCTCTCTAACCTTATTGGCCATTTTTGATATAAGGACGTTATCATAAACACTCACACTGGCATCACGCGTAAAGAAAAAATTATGTAACGGACGCAAAGCATATCGCTCATCAGACAAGAAAGTGGTTAAAGAGTTTTTTTGAAGATCAACACCTTCTATCAATTGCCTTGCTAACTCATCAGCAGGAAGATCCAATAACAGATCTTTCATACTCAAAGCCTGCTCATAAGTACATATCTTCTCTATTAATCCTGATTTAATGGTTGGCTGTTCCAAAATACCAGTAAGCAAATCCTTTACCTGATAGGTTGGAGTAATTTTTTCTAAAACACCAGCCAACTGCTTATATTCTTCAACCGCAACAGACAGGTTAAGAATATCGCTGTACAATGCTCGCTCTGCATTGGTAGGAGTCATATTTTCAACCTCTTTACCAGGGGTATGCAATATCACTCCTTCCAATTCGCCTATTTCTGAATAAACACCTGAATCAATGGCCTTCATCATGGCAAAATAGTTTAAATTTTTATTAAAGGTCTCTTCTTTCTAATCGCAAAAATATAAACCATTAGCTAGTTAAAAAATGATAACGACCAACTTTATGTATTTATTTACAACGAAGGAGAAAAGTTAAATGACAAAGGAGCTTGTAAAGGCAACTCTTTTTTCACTTTGCTTTTACTCCATTCCTCCATTAAAGCTTGTTGATATTGTTTTGCCCGCAATCCATCGTTCAGCATTAATGCCGCTTTTAATTTATCATCTTTAAAATACATCCAACGTTTTACGGCCTTTTCATCTTCTTTAAGCACGTCATATTCAGAAGTAACTATTTTTTCATATTCAGCAGAAAACAAAAATTGATTAAACACCTCTGTTTTCAATCGATATGGCGGTTGAGTATGAGCCTCCTTTTTTGAATATATATTTATCGCAGCTAATTTTCCCTGATGTTCAGCAGCATGCCATAGACCTGTAATTACACCATTTTTATGCTGAGCCACATCACCAGCTGCTATAATATCAGGGTCTGATGTGTGCATCCATTCATCCACCATAATTCCTCTTTCCGTTTTAATTCCAGCACTTATAGCCAGTTGAATATTAGGCATGGTACCAGTACTGGCAACAACCTCATCAAACACCAATTCCTGACCTTTTAAATGAGTTTTATATTTATCTCCAACCCTTTCGATAGTAGCAACCGAAACACCGGAATACAATTCAACTCCGCGCTTCAACATTGATTCTTCAAGTGGCTGAATAAACTCATAGGGAAATAGTTTTTGTAGAGGATACTTCAATCGGCTGGCCAAAATAACCTCTTTACCTTTTCTAACTAACTGATCAGCTGTTTCTACTCCTTCAACCCCTCCGCCAATAATTAAAAATCGCTTTTTGTCTTTAGCAGCTTCCAATAACCGTTCAACGTCAGAAGCATTCTGAACTGAATGCATCTCTTCCGGTTCAATCCCCGATAAACGTGGCACAACAGACGTTACCCCAGTTGCCAGCAATAACTTTCCATATTCCACACTTTCATCATTGTTAAAATAAATGCGTTTTTGTTCTGCATCAACCGACTTGGCCCAGACATTTAACAACTCAACATTATTATTTGTATACCAAGCCTTATCAGCAATAATAAACTCATCTTTATTAAAGCCACGTACCATATTTTTGTTGATTTTGGTTCGTTTATACGGAAGGCGATCTTCGCCATAAATCAACAGTATTTTTTCTGCGTTACCCTCTTCTCGAAGTGTTCTTATAAAGCTTATCGAAGCAATACTTCCACCGACAATTATGATTGGATATTTATGAATATTCATTTTAATGTTATTTTTTTCTTTTTAATTCTTAAATTCATAACAAATCACTTGAAATAGAGTTGACTGACTTATGCATAAATTACTTTATCTGATAGTCATACTACTATCATTTTCTTTTTATAAAACTGTAGCACAAGTGCATATCAGTGCTTTAGAAATGAATTCCGGTGAAATACGTTCTATCTATCATCAAAAAATTATTTTCAACGAAAAGTATAGATCTTCGCTTGATGCCGGCTCGTATTTAGGAATAGGAAATAATGTATGGACACGTTGGGGAATAAGAGGTGGTCTGATAAGAATAGTAAATTCCAGAACATCTGTTGATGTTGGTTTTATGTATAACCATGTTACTTTTGATCATAAAATAAGTCAGGAATTCAGACCCCACCAATCAGTAATGGTGAATTATCCTACCCTTGCCAACTCTGCTATTCAACATCGTTTAAGGTTGGAAGAACGTTTTTTCATTGATGATATAAATGAAGAAAGAACAACCCGTTCTCGTATTAGATACAGAATAAATAACTCGGGAACCTTAAAAAGTAAACCAGTTGCTCCTAAAAGCTTTTTTTATCGATTATCGGCCGAGTGGAATTTTAATATCTACAACGAAATTGAAGGTGCCTTTTTATTGAGAGGCCGATATGGAATTGGTTATGGGTATCAGTTTAATTCCAGATACACAGCTGATGCAACTTATTATTTTCAGCACGATGCACAACAGGACAATAACCATCATAATATCATTCATATATTTCAGATAACACTGCGCCATTCGATACGTTTAAACTAGTATGCACTAGCCGTTTGATTTGATAAAAATCACCTGTTAAACATTGTTTATATATATTATTTAAGATGTTTAATTCTTATTTTTGGTCAAAACTTAATAAGAATGAAACGATTTATAATTAGTATTTTTTCGCTTTATGCAGTCATTATCTCTGCTCTGGCCCAGTTAGATTTGAATACACCGGTGCCGTTAGATCCGGTTATTAGAACAGGCGTGTTAGAGAATGGCATGACTTATTATATTAGGCATAACGAAGAACCCAAAGAAAGAGCCAGTTTTTATATTATCCAGAATGTTGGAGCCATTTTAGAAGAGGACAATCAAAATGGATTGGCTCATTTTTTAGAACATATGGCCTTTAACGGAACTGAAAATTTTCCGGATAAAGGCATCATCAATACATTAGAAAAACATGGTGTTGCTTTTGGAAGAAATATTAATGCCTATACTGCTCAAGACGAAACCGTTTACAATTTAAGTAATGTGCCGGTTGGTCCGGAAGGTTTAATGGATACTTGCTTACTAATTCTTCATGATTGGTCGGACAACCTGACATTGGATGAACAAGAAATTGATGATGAAAGAGGCGTAATTTCTGAAGAATGGAGAACACGTCGAAATGCCGGTTTTCGCTTACGGGCTCAATTCACTCCTGCCTTATACAATGGTGCAAAGTACAGCAAAAGAGATGTAATTGGCGATTTAGAGGTAATCAACGGTTTTAAGTACGATGAGCTACGAAGTTTCTATCACGATTGGTACAGAACCGATCTACAGGCAATAGCCATTGTTGGTGATATTGATGTAGATGAGATGGAAGAAAAAGTAAAATCTTTATTCTCAAAAATTCCTGCAGTTAAAAATCCCAAGGAACGATACATTGTTGATATCGAAAACAAAGAAGAGATGGACTATACTTTGGCAACGGATAAAGAAGCCAACCAATCAAACATCTCACTATACATCAGACATGATGCTGTTAAACCTGTTGATAAAAACCATGCTACTTTGCGTAAATCACACATGGAATCACTGATTTCCATGATGATTCGTTCCCGCATTTCAGAACTACTTGAAACAGGAACACCACCTTTCATTACCGGTAGCATAGGTTTTTCTGAATTAACCAGAACAAAGGATATTTTATATATCTCAGCTACAGCAAAGGACAACGAAGAAGACACAGCATTTGAAGCCATTTTAACCGAGGCTGAACGAATTAAACGATATGGGTTTAACGAAAGCGAATTAGACCGTGCTAAAACTTCATTTCTTTTAAGCTATGAAAATTACTATAAAGGGCGAGATAAAATATCGCACGACAGCTATTGTCGCGAGTTTAAAGAGCTTTATCTGAACAACGCTCCAATGCCAGGCATTGAATATGAATTTGAATTTGCGAAAGCTGTTATTCCAACTATTTCAGCAGAGGAACTTTCAGAGCTTTTTAGAAAAGCTTATTCTGAGGATAATAGGGTAGTTATCATTACCGGTCCTGAAAAAGAAGGCATTAAACACTTAAGTAAAGAAGAAAGCTTTGCCATTATCGATAAGGTAGCACAAAAAGATATTGAACCCTATGAAGATGAAGTAGTAAATACGAATCTTATTGAATCTTTACCTACAGAAGGAACCGTAATTGCTGAAAAAGAAATTCCGGAATTGAATGCTGTAGAATGGACCTTAAGTAATAACACAAAGGTAGTTTATCGTTTTGCCGACTACAATAAAAACAAAGTTGCACTACAAAGCTACAGTAAAGGTGGTTCATCGTTATACGACACTGAGGACTTGCCTACTATTGGAGTTATGCCCGACTTTATGTCGTTGTTTGGAATAGGTAGCTTAAGTGCCAGTGATTTAAAAAAGGCTCTGACAGGCAAATCTGCATCCGTTGGTTTCTCGGTTAATGAATTATCAGAATCGGTTGTTGGCGGTTGCCGTACTGAGGATTTTGAAACAATGATGCAACTGGCCTATTTACAATTTGAGCAACCTCGTTTTGATAAAGAAGCTTTCAACACCTTTTTGGAACGTAACCTTGCCTACATAGCCAACATTAATGATAATCCAAATAAAATATTAAGCGATAGCCTTACTCTTTTGCGCACCAACTACAGTGATCGTACATTATTATTTGGCGAAGAATATTTACATAGGGTATCGTTTGATCGAATGAAAGAAGTTTACGCTGAACGAATTCATAACGCTTCCGATTTCACATTCTTTATAGTGGGTGATATAGATAAAGAAACAGCTAAAAGCATTTCGGCAAAATATCTGGGCGCAATCTCTAGTAATGAGAATAAAGAGAACTGGAAAGATAATAATGTGTCAGCTCCTAAAGGAGAAACCATTAAACGAATTCCAATCAACTTTACTGATCCCAAAGCCACCGTTAAAATCTATTTTGACAATGAAATGAAGTACACACCGGAAAACAGAATAGGAATGTCATTTATCCAATCCATTCTCGAACTCCGCTACACTGAAGAGATCAGAGAAAAAGAAGGTGGAACCTATGGAGTGGGAGTACGAGCGTCGAATGATCGCATACCCCAACAAGAGGCAACGTTAGCGATAGGATTTGATACCGATCCGGAACGATATGAAAATTTAATTCCTTTGGTATATGCCGAGATTGAGAAAATTATAAAGAATGGCGTTACGGAAGAAGATTTAAATAAAGCACGCTTAAATTTCTTAAAAAACAGAAAAGAACAAAAAGAAAGCAATAACTATTGGATGAATATTATACGTGCTTACTATATACAAGGAATTAATAATGACTTGCCTGAAAACTACGAAGATATTGTTACAAATATGACATCGAAGAAAGTGCAGAAAATTGCTAAATCTTTCTTTAAAAAAGCGGATAAGATGCAGATTGTTTTTGTAAATGAAAAAGAATAAATAGCAGATATGCTATCAAATTTTAAACGGAGTAGTTCATAGCTACTCCGTTTTTTTGTTTGTAATTTTGTATCAACGAAACATACCATTATTTGTTTAGGTATAACCAATATGTTGCAGATTAAGTCAAATATCAACTACATAAAACCTCTGCTTATTATCATTCTTTTAAGCACTGGCATTGCTATATCTGCTCAAAACGACACCATTAGAAAGCAAGACATTATACTTCAGCATCAAATCATAGAAAACGACACACTACCACATATCACTCTTAAGGAAGTACCGGTGTTATCTCCTTTCAAATTTAAAAACAAACGTCAAAAAAGGCGTTACTCAAAATTGGTACGTAACATAAAGGTAACACTTCCCTATGCCCGAAAAGCCAGTGCAACCATAAACGATATTAATACAAATCTCTCTTTAATATCAGATACCAAGGAACGGAAAGCCTATTTGAAGAAGAGAGAAAAAGAACTGTTTGCCGAATTTGAAACACCACTAAAAAAGCTTTCTTTTTCGCAGGGGCGACTTTTAATTAAGCTCATCAATCGCGAAACAGGCGACACTACCTATCAATTGATAAAAGAATACAAAGGAGGTGTTTCTGCCGTTTTCTGGCAGGGAATTGCCCGCTTGTTTGGTTCCAACCTTAAATCAGAATTCGACCGCGAAGGTGATGATGTAATGATTGAGCATATCATCCTAATGATCGATAATGGCTTGATCTGACCGATTGATGAATCTCAGCTTTTCACCAGCAGTCAATTGCGCAATGTCATAAAACATTTCTCCAAAAAAACGGACATTTGTACCCAGACAACAGCATTGACAAAATAAAAACACATGAACTCTGAACAGTTTAAAGCAGCCATACTGGAAGGTATACCGTCTGTAATTCCTCCTAAAAAAGAGTATGACCCCAATATTAATCATGCTCCCAAAAGAAAAGATATATTAAGTGATGATGAAAAAAAGTTAGCACTACAGAATGCTTTACGCTATTTTCCATCAGAACAACATACTGAGTTGGCTCCTGAGTTTTTGTACGAATTAAATACGTATGGCAGGATATACATGTACCGTTATCGCCCCGATTACGAGATAAAAGCCCGTCATATTGATGATTTTCCGCATCAATCCAAACAAGCGGCCGCTATCATGTTAATGATACAAAACAATCTGGATTATGCCGTTGCTCAACATCCTCATGAGTTAATTACATACGGAGGTAATGGAGCCGTTTTTCAAAACTGGGCACAATACCGTCTTACCATGAAATATCTGGCTGAGATGACCGATGAACAAACATTGTCTATGTATTCGGGCCATCCAATGGGATTATATCCATCTCATAAAGATGCACCTCGTGTTGTTGTTACCAATGGTATGATGATTCCTAATTATTCGAAACCGGATGATTGGGAGCGATTTAATGCATTGGGAGTAACCCAATATGGCCAGATGACAGCCGGTTCATTTATGTACATTGGGCCACAAGGCATTGTGCACGGAACCACCATAACTGTTTTAAATGCCGGTAGAAAAATATCAAATGGCAAAGCTGATTTGTCGGGTAAATTATTTGTTTCGGCTGGTTTAGGTGGCATGTCGGGTGCTCAACCCAAAGCAGGAAATATTGCCGGATGTATTAGTGTGATAGCTGAAGTAAATGGTAAAGCCATTCATACCCGCCATTCACAAGGATGGGTAGATGAAGTTATTGAAGACTTAGATGAGTTATGTGAGAGAATTCAAATTGCCAAAGCACACAACGAGGTTGTTTCTATCGCTTATCATGGTAATATAGTTGATGTTTGGGAAAAATTTGCTACTGAAAAAATAAAAGTCGATTTAGGCTCTGATCAAACATCATTGCATAATCCTTGGGCCGGAGGATACTACCCGGCAGGAGTAAGTTTTGAAGAAGCCAATACCCTGATGGCTGAACAACCTGAATTATTTAAAGAAAAAGTTCAGGAGAGTTTACGCCGACATGTTGCTGCCATAAATCAACTGGCTGATCAAGGAATGTATTTCTTTGATTATGGAAATGCCTTTTTGTTGGAATCAAGTCGTGCCGGTGCTGATATATTAAAAGAAAACGGCGATTTTAAATATCCTTCGTACGTACAGGATATTATGGGGCCAATGTGTTTTGATTATGGCTTTGGTCCATTCCGATGGGTATGTTCCAGTAACGATCCTAAAGACCTCCAAACAACCGACCGTATCGCTTCTGAAGTATTGGAGGAGCTACGACAGGATTCTCCTATTGAGATACAACAACAGATGGCTGATAATATACACTGGATTAAAGAAGCAGGCCGAAATAAGCTGGTTGTGGGCTCTCAGGCTCGCATATTATATGCCGATGCCGAAGGGCGGATACGAATAGCTGAAGCCTTTAATAAAGCTATTGCAGAAGGCACTATTTCAGCTCCCGTAATTCTGGGACGTGATCACCACGATGTTTCCGGAACTGATAGTCCTTACCGCGAAACTTCAAATATTTACGACGGATCGCGCTATACTGCCGACATGGCCATACAAAATGTAATTGGCGACTCTTTCCGCGGAGCCTCATGGGTAAGCATTCACAATGGTGGAGGTGTTGGCTGGGGCGAAGTAATTAACGGTGGCTTCGGCATGATACTTGACGGTACAAACGAGGCTCAGAAGCGCTTAGAAAATATGCTTTTCTGGGATGTAAACAATGGCATATCCCGAAGAAGCTGGGCTCGCAACGAAGGGGCTGTTTTTGCCATCAAAAGAGCCATGAAAACTAACCCTGACTTAAAAGTAACAATACCTAATATGACCAATACTGATATGATTGATAAATTATTTAGTTAACCCTTCATATCCAATCAACAAATACAAATAGCAAGCACCGTGGTATATCATTGATCACGGTGCTTTTTTATTTATTTCCCCAAAGCAGAACCTATAACCTTATACAAAGGTTATTTTCTTCTTGATGTAAATAAATTTGTATCAAGGAGAAAATATTTTTTTATCAAGAGGAAAATAAATTTACTCCTAGAACAAATTTATTTTTCGTCTTGTGAAAATATTACCAAATAAAAAAACCGCAGCTCAATGAACTGCGGTTATATTTATTTAGGTTGTCTATTTATTTTTTAATCACTTTTTGAGTAGTTACCGAACCATCAGCTAATTTTACCTGAAGGATATACATTCCTTTACTCAAATCGGAAGTTGACACAACACCCGAAACAGCAGGAACATTTTTCACTAACTGACCGGCTGCATTGTATAGAGTTACACTAACAGCATCACCATCAATTCTAAACTCTGTTGTAAATGGATTTGGAATAATTTTTACAGCGTTTTCTTTTGTTTTATTCACACCAGTTGAAGAACCAACTCCGGTTAATTCAATATCTGTCACCTCCCAGGTTTTTGCTTCTGATTCAGTACTTGTGTAAATAAATGCAATATTAACAGTTCCATTAATAGAACTCATATCAATGTATCCTGAACTTATCCACTCCCAATTTCCTGCTGATAATACGTACGAAGAAAATTCAGTCCAAGTGGCAGTCGATGGATCACCTAGTCCATCATAATCAGTAGAGTATTTAACAACCATATCTGGACCGCTATAATTACTGGCTGTAATAAACTCTAAAATTTCATCTGTTGTGTTATCTAGATCAATCGATGGAGAGATTAACCAGGTTTCATTAGCTCCGGCATTGTAACCCGAGGCTTTTGCATAGTAATCATCTCCATAATTATCAATTTCCCATGCTACCGTACCTGAAGATGCAACTGCAAAGTTATTAATGGTACCAGAACTAAAATCTTCCCAAAGCAATTCGGTATCATGTCCATTTATAATGAAGGTTGCATCAGACTCATCATTTATTGAAGATGCGGATGCATCAACCACTTTTAACTTATATCCATCCCACGACCATGCGTTAGCTGGTATTGTAAAATCATAAGTATTGGCACCATCTACAGATGCTATTTCGTCAGATATCTGTTCCCAAGTACCATCTTCATCCAATACTTCAAAATAAACATTAGATACATCTGTTGAATTCCATGCCAGTTGAACAGTCTCTCCTGCAGAATAAGTTTCGCCACCATTTGGTGTTGTTAGCTCAAGGCTACCTGACGGTGTATATTCCTCAACTGATAAATCATCCCAATAAACAGTTGCTCCGGAATAGGTTCTCAACTCAAAATAGACTTTACTTAAACCATCAGGAATAGTTACTGTTGTTGTGAAATTCATCCATACCTCGCCAGCTCCATCATTTCCGTTATCAAGATAACCTCCATCTGGACCTCTAATAGCACCTGGAGTATTATCATAATCTGCAGTGCCAGTTTCATCTTGTAACACGCACCAAAGTCTGGCATCAGTCCCATCTCCTGGTACAACATAATACCAAATAGAAAACATATAGGATTTCCCTGATTCTACATCAAATGTTTGTGCAAGATCTTTAGTTCCTCCAACATGCATTGCAGAATAAGTACCTGCATGAACGATTGTTGATTCTTGAGTCACATCTTCTGCTTTTTCCCAACCTGTTGGAGTATTTGCATCATCCCAATTTTCAAAGTCAGGATTGACAACTAAATTTTGCCCATTTACACCAGCAAAGGCAACAAACGATAAAAGAAAAACAAAAAGTAAACTTTTTTTCATAATAATACGGTTAAGTAAATAAATAATTAAAATCACAATTTAAACAAAAATAGTCAATCAATAAACCATTTAGACTATCTAAATTTTAAATAGATGTAAATTTTATCTAAACCGTACGGTCGGTAGGTAAATCAGTAGTTTATTACAACAAATTGCTTATTGCATTTGTTGTGACAAAGCCTCTATCCGTAAAGAAATATCATTCTTATATTCTCCTGAGTTTAAACTTTCAGCTTTTTTCAAATAATAAAGCACCTTCTCCTTATTATTTTTTTCCAGATAGATTTGAGCGGTAAATAATGCTGAGTAAGGTCCGTAATAACGACTATCATCAACAGCTAATTCAATCACCTTATTGTATGCATAAATTGCCTTATCAGGTCTTTTAAGACTCTGCTCAGTTCTTGCCAATCTATACCACCATTCTACTTGATAAAAGGAACTATAATTATGTATCGAATCCGTATTTAAAACACTTATGGTCGTTAAGTAATCTCCTGCGTCGAATAAAAAACGTGCTTTTGATAAAGCTGCTGGACGACCTCTTAAGTAGTCAACCTCAGCCAATGCCTGCTTATCGAAATTGGTTGTATAAATATCTTGATTCTGAACTTTTCTAATAAACACATCTCTTCTTGAATAATCACCTAGTGCATGATTAAAACGAGCTATTCGAAACATTGCGTCTGCCTTAAAACTATTAGCCTCACTTAACTCAATATAACTCTCTAATTCCTTTTCGCCTCTATCTTCCAGTTTATTCAACAATAAACGCCCTTTAACGTATCGTAAATAGGGGAAGCTATCCAATTGAGCGTTGTTCCAGGAATTTATACAGTTGTAAAGCAATTCTGTTTGATTTGTTTTAATGGCATTCATCCCAATAACAAAATTCAACAAAGGAGATTGATAACGCTCTGCTTCCTCTTTCAATTGAAGCAATTCATTTTGATCCAACTCTGAAAACTGAAGTCCACAATATGCCAATATCAAAAGGCCTTCCTTATGCAGGCCTGATTGATATTTAGTCTGAGTCAGGTAGGATCGTAACAATTGAAATCCCAATTGCTCATCCCCTTCGATTCCAAACAACCACGACACAAAACTATTTTGAGCTTGCACCTGATCTGCAAATATCAAAAACAAGCCATTTAGCTTCTGATATTCCAAGTTATGACACTTATCCTTATCCAGGGACAAAAAGGCTTTATATGCAGTGTAAATAGAATATATCCCGCTTATTTCATCACCTCTTATTAATTTCATCAACCCATATTGAATATCTAGATTGATAAGCATCATAGATATTTTAAGGTTATTTGTCTTAGCTATTCTTTCTAATCGCCCCTTTTCTTTCTCAAAGTCTTTTAATTGTTCCTTATTCTCATTTTTTATGTATTGCAAAAAGTATCTGTAAGCACTTAAGTAATATACTTCGTCTTCATCAAGGGATCTGAGAATAGAATTACCGTATTGATATTCGTTGCTAAGGCAGCTTTGTGCCTCATCGCTCAACCACTTCTTACTTTGCGAATAAATGATGGTAGGAAATAAGAGTATTAATACCGATAGATAAGCTTTCATGAAAAAGGAAAAGTTCATAAACAAAAACAGCCGGACAATATGTCCGGCTGCAATTTAATATTTTTTATTAGCAGAATTTATTCTGCAGCTGCTTCTTCACCACCAATCGCTCTGTCAACTAAAATACGTCCACAGTACTCACATACAATTACTTTTTTATGAGAAGCAATATCCAACTGACGCTGAGGTGGAATTTTGTTAAAACAACCTCCACATGCATCACGCTCTACAGTAACCACTGCTAAACCGTTGCGAGCATTTTTACGAATTCGTCTAAAAGCTGTTAACAAACGCTCAGGAACACTTTGAGCAATCTCTTCTGATTTCTCAATCATTCTTCCTTCTTCAACCTGTGTTTCTCCAACAATCTCATCAAGTTCCTTTTTCTTAGCTGCTAAATCAGCTTTACGGTCTTCCAACAATTGTTTTGAAGATTCACCAACTTCCTTCTTGCTTTTTAATTCAGCAGTAAACTCTTTAATGCGTTTCTCGCACAACTCAATTTCAAGTTTCTGAAACTCAATCTCCTTTGATAAAGAATCGAACTCACGATTGTTACGCACATTATTTTGCTGTGCTTCGTATTTCTTAATAAGCAAACCAGCTTCCTTAATTTCGTTCTTTTTACCCAGGATGGCGTCGTTCAAACTTTTAATTTCCCCGTCAAGGTTACCCATTCGGGTTTCCAACCCTTCAATCTCATCTTCCAAATCCTGAACCTCCAATGGAAGCTCTCCTCTAAGCGTACGAATCTTATCAATCGACGATTCCACAGTTTGAAGGTCGTAAAGAGCTTTCAGTCTTTCTTCTACTGACATCTCTTTTTCTTTTGCTTTCGGATCTATTGTTGCCATTCTTTATAAATAATTTACTGGATTGGTATTCTCTTTCGATAAACGGACTGCAAAATTAGAGAATTTTTTTGTAAGTAACTCAAAAAAAACTTCTTTAGTGTATTGTTCACTCTCAAAATGTCCAATATCGGCTATAATAATTTGCTCTTCGGCATCAAAAAACTGGTGATATTTAAAGTCTCCGGTAATGAATACATCGGCGTTTTGAGCTATTGCGGCACCTAGTAAAAAGCTACCAGAACCACCACACACCGCGACTTTCTTTACTTTTTTATTTAATAAATTGGTATGTCGTATACATCCAACTTTAAACTCTTCTTTTACTTTATTTAGAAAATCAAGCTCATCAACAGGATATTCTAATTCACCAATCATTCCAATTCCTGCAGTAGCCCACTGATTCCTTAACGGGTAAATATCATAGGCAACCTCTTCGTATGGATGTGCTTTTATCATCTCCCCTACTACCTTTTTTTCAATAAACGAAGGCATTATTGTTTCAATTCGCACTTCCTCCTCGCGATGTAACTCCCCCTTTTTACCTACAAAGGGATCAGTCGTCTCTCCAGCCTTAAAGGTCCCTTGCCCTATTACATTAAAACTACAAGAATCATATTCTCCAATTACTCCGGCTCCGGCCTCAAAAATGGCTTTTCTTAATTCTTCAGCATGATTAACCGGTACAAAAACAACCAACTTAACCAGGCTTTCTTTTTTAGGAGATAAAATTTTACATTTTTTTAATTTCAGCTTTTTGCACATTCTCCCACTTACACCATTCATTACAGAATCGGCATTCGTATGTGAGGCGTAAATAGCTATATCATTTTTGATTGATTTTAACACTACTCGCTCCATATCATTCTTTCCGGTTATTTTTTTTAGCCCGGAAAGCATAATAGGATGATGTGAAACAATCATATTACATTCATTCTGAATAGCCTCATCAATTACTTTTTCGGTAATATCAAGCGTTACTAAAACCCCTTTAACTTCAGCATTAGCATCTCCTAATAGCAGCCCAACATTATCAAAATCTTCTTTCAAGGCCGATGGTGCAAACCGCTCCATCTCATTCATTACATCCCTAACAGTACTCATTATTCACTATCGATATTATCTCTCACTTCAATCAATAATCCTCTAATCTCTTTTAATTTCGAAACAACCTCAAAATCATGAATAGTATCATCTCTGTTCTCCTTCAGTTTTTTTTGAGCTCCTTTCAAAGTCATCCCTTTTTCTTTCACCAAATGATAGATTAAATGAAAGTTTTCGATGTCTTTGGGAGTAAACATACGGTTTCCCTTTTTGTTTTTATGCGGCTTTATCACATCAAACTCCTTCTCCCAAAATCGAATAAGGGAAGTGTTTACATCAAACATTTCAGCAACTTCGCCGATTGAGTAATATAACTTCTCGACCTTCTTTTCTTTATAAGGCATGTTTATCTGTTTGTTAATTAGCTGAAGCCCTGATTTATCAATACTTCACCTATACCTTTTAATCAAGTAAACGATAGTAATACAATAATAGTGGTATTTTAACTAAATGCCAAACCAGAACTATCCGTAATATCGACCATTACAAAATTAACAATGAACACAAAACACTGTTTGAATAGTATTATCTTTGAACAAAACATCTTAATATGAAGAAAGTAGTTTTACTTTTTGCTTTGATAATTGCTTATATAACTCCCTTTTCTGCGCAAACACAAGATACTCCTAGCGGTTTATCCTTTATAGGTGTTGGAGATATGATGCTGGGCACCCACTTCCCTTCTCCTCAATATCTTCCTCCAAATAATGATCCATGGCCTTTGCTAAAAGAGGTTCAACCTGTATTTGCTGAAGCTGATATTGTATTTGGCAATCTGGAAGGGGCTTTTTTGGATGAAGGGGCTGTATTTAAGCGTTGCAAAGACACAACTAAATGTTATGCCTTTAAAACACCAACATCTTATGCTCCTGCTCTTAAAAAAGTGGGATTTAACCTACTTAACATTGCCAATAACCACATTCGCGATTTTGGCCCGGATGGTTTAAGATCGACAACACACATTTTAGATAGCCTTGAAATCCCTTATGCTGGTCTCATAACCAAACCGACTGATATTTTAGAATACGATGGATTAAAAATTGGATTATGCGGCTTTGCTCCCAACTCCGGAACTGTACAAATAGGCGATATAGATAATGCCATTCGGATAGTAAAAGAGCTGAAGGAAAAATGCGATTATGTGGTTGTTTCTTTTCACGGTGGAGCAGAAGGTAAAAAACATCAGCATGTAACCCGGGAAACAGAGATATTTTATGGTGAAAACCGAGGTAATGTTTATGAATTTGCACATGCAATGGTAGATGCGGGTGCAGATATTATTTTTGGTCATGGGCCTCACGTACCAAGATCTATTGAAATATACAACAACCGCTTTATTGCATATAGCCTGGGTAACTTCTGTACATACAGCCGTTTTAACCTTTCCGGAGCCAATGGACTTACTCCTGTTATACAAATTTGGACAAACCCTGATGGCACATTCGTAAAGGGTAAAATACACTCGTTCCATCAAATTAAAGGTGCTGGTACTTTTCCCGATCCATCCAATCAAGTTTTGTATAAAATGAAAGACTTAACGCATATTGATTTTCCGGAGTTGAATGATCGATTAATAATTGACGACAGTGGTAACTTTTTTATGCCATTCGAAAACCCACTTAAGAGTAAAGGAATATATTCAAGCAACAGCAGAATTACTACCCCCAATTATTTAACTCCTATAGAAGCTCCTATCGTTCAAAAGCAGGAAAAGAAACGGAGAAAAAGGAAATAAAATAAAAATGGCTGCCTTTGCGAAGACAGCCATTTTTATTTCATCTTATATCTTTTAATCAAAAGTCTGGTTTGAATTAGACGAAATCTGAATCATCTTATCATATTGCTCAGCCGTTAATTCTTCTTTAAAATAATAGTGTTGAGGATTTACTTTCCTACCTTTTTCTATTACTTCGTAATGCAAATGTGGCGCGGTACTTGTTCCAGTATTACCAACAAAACCAATTACATCACCCCTTTTCACTTTTTGGCCTTTTTTCACATTAAACTTACTCATATGAGCATATAATGTTTTATAACCAAATCCATGATCAATTTCTATTCGTTTACCGTAACCCCTAACTTCATTTGTAATTCGCGATACTACTCCTTCACCAGTTGCATAAATCTCGGTTCCTTCAGTAGCAGTAAAATCCATACCATAATGAAACTTACGAATTTTATGAATCGGATGAATTCGATACCCCCAACCGGAAGCGGTTCTTCGCAGATCTTTATTAGAAATAGGCATTATAGCTGGCACTGAACGAAGCATTTCGTCTTTTCGTTTTGCTAATTCAACAACCTCATCAAAAGAAGTTGACTGAACGTATAATTGTTTCATTACAATATCCAGCCTGCGAGCAGTTTCAACCACTAACTCCTTATTATTCATATCCTCAAGGTGCTGATAGCGGTTTACTCCACCAAAACCTGCACGTCGGATACTTTTGGGTATACTGTCGGCCTGAAAAATGGTGCGGTAAATATTTTCATCCCTCAGTTCAATATCTTCCAACACCGACTCTACCTGAGCCAGTTTTTTGTTCATTATATCATATTGAGATAATAATTGTTGAATTTCTCTTGCCTGACGTTTTTCTTTAGGACTCTCGAAAACATAAGGATAGATAAAATACAATACAAAACCCAATAAAAGTAAAGAGGTAAGATAGATTGAAACTCGGGTAAAATAGTAATTAAATCCTTTCTGAATACGATCATAACTAAGTGTTTCAGGATTGTATCTGTATTTAACCTTAGACATGTCTAGCTCAGTTTTATTTTAAAATTAAAAATTTATCCGTGAATCGCCCAAAATTAGGTAAATAATCTAACTTTGCAAGAAATTTTTTTGTTTGATTAAGACGGATAGATACTATTAAGTATTTTATTCTCCGAAAAATCAAAAAACTAGCTCAATTATCAGGTTGAGCTTCAATTTTAATTCAAGTAACAGACAATAAAAGTAGCATAATATGATGACGGCATCTGAAATCAGAAAGAGTTATTGGGAATTTTTCAGATCAAAACAGCACAAAATCGTTCCATCTGCCCCAATGGTAGTAAAAAACGATCCTACATTGATGTTTACCAACGCTGGAATGAATCAGTTTAAGGATATTTTCCTAGGAAACAATAATCCGGTAGCACCTCGCGTGGCTAATTCGCAAAAATGCCTTAGAGTATCAGGTAAGCACAACGATCTGGAAGAAGTTGGACACGACACCTACCATCATACTATGTTTGAAATGTTAGGTAACTGGTCTTTTGGCGATTACTTTAAAAAAGAAGTAATTGATTGGGCATGGGAATACCTGACTGAGGTTTTAAAAATAGATAAAGACCGATTGTATGTAACCGTTTTTGAAGGAAACAAAGAAGATAACGTTGACCGTGATAATGAAGCTGCAGACAATTGGAAAAAGTGGATTGCAGAAGATCGCATTATAAACGGCAATAAAAAAGATAACTTCTGGGAAATGGGTGATACAGGTCCTTGTGGTCCCTGTTCTGAAATCCATATCGACATGCGCCCGGACGAAGAAAGAGCCAAGGTAGATGGCAAATCGTTGGTAAATCAGGATCATCCACAGGTAATTGAAATCTGGAACTTGGTATTCATTCAGTTTAATCGCAAAGCCAACGGAGAATTAGTACCTCTTCCGAAAAAACACGTTGATACGGGAATGGGTTTTGAACGTCTTTGCCGTGCTTTACAAGGAAAAACTTCCAACTACGATACCGATATTTTTCAACCTATCTTAAATAAAATAGCTGAACTAACAGGCTTTAGCTATGGAAATACAGAAGAGGTAGATATCGCCATGCGTGTGGTTGCCGACCATGTAAGAACTATTGCATTTTCAATCACTGATGGCCAACTTCCATCAAACAACAAAGCAGGCTATGTAATACGTCGTATTTTACGTCGTGCTGTTCGTTACAGCTATACATTCCTAAATGCCAAGGAAGCTTTCATGTACCAACTTATTGATGCATTGATTGAGACCATGGGTGATGCATATCCTGAATTAGAAGCTCAGAAAACACTGGTTGGAAAAGTAATTAAAGAAGAAGAAGAATCATTCTTAAGAACTTTATCTACCGGCATCAGCATGCTTGATAAGATTATTGCTGATACTAAATCAAAGAACTTTAACGTTGTACATGGCGCTGTAGCCTTCGAACTTTACGATACCTTTGGTTTTCCTCTTGATCTTACCGAACTTATTCTTAAAGAGAATGATTTGGTTGTAAACCGGGAAGAGTTTCAGGCTGAGATGGAAAAACAAAAGCAACGTGCTCGTAACGCTACCGCCATTGAAACTGATGACTGGCAAATTCTTCAACAAGACGACAGAGAAGAATTTATTGGTTACGATTATTTAGAAACTGAAATTTTCATTACACGATACAGAAAAATTAAAGCTAAAAACAAAGAGCTTTATCAATTGGTGTTTAATATCACTCCGTTTTATGCCGAAAGCGGTGGTCAGGTAGGTGATACGGGTTATATTCAGCAAGGCGATGAGAAAATTTCAATTATCGACACCAAGAAGGAGAATAACCTGATTGTTCACCTTACTAAAAAGCTACCTCAAAACCTAAACGGCAATTTTAAAGCTGTTGTTAATACTGTTTCACGACAAAATACAGCTAATAATCATACTGCCACTCACCTTTTACATCATGCCTTACGCGAAGTATTGGGTGATCATGTTGAGCAAAAAGGTTCATTGGTACACCCGGAATATTTACGCTTCGACTTTGCCCATTTTCAAAAGTTAACTAATGAAGAATTAGATAAAGTTTCCTCTATTGTTAACAGTAAAATACGTCAAAATATCGGCCTTGAAGAGAATCGCGAGATTCCATATCCGAAAGCTCTTGAAATGGGTGCTATGGCATTGTTTGGCGAAAAATACGGTGATTTGGTACGAACCATTAAATTCAACGACTCAGTTGAGCTTTGTGGTGGTACACACGTACAGGCAACAGGTGAAATAGGTATTTTCAGAATTATTAGCGAATCATCTATTGCAGCCGGAATCAGACGCATTGAAGCTGTAACCGGCCCCAAAGCAGAAGAATTCATCAACCAACAATTTGGCTTGATTAAGGAATTGCAGAATATGTTTAAAAACCCTGCCAACCTTAAGAAAAACATCGAGCATTTGATGGAAGAGAATATCATGATGAGCAAGGAAGTTCAAGGCATGAAGAAAAGTGCTTTAACCATCGAAAAAAGAAACATCATGGACTCGGCTAAAGATTTAAATGGAATTAGTTTGATGGCATGCAGAGTAAAACCAGTTATTGCTGACCAACTTAAGGACTTAGCTCATAGCATCAATAACGAAACTGATCAGGATATTGCATTAGTGCTTGGTGGTGAAGTAAATGGCAAACCACAGCTAGCTATTCTTTTTTCAGAGAAAATTATAAAAGAATTCGATTTGAATGCAGGCAATATTGTGAGAGAAGCTGCTAAACGCATGCAAGGCGGAGGTGGCGGTCAACCATTTTTTGCTACTGCCGGTGGTAAAAACCTGGATGGATTAGATACTGCCATTGAAGAGGCTGTTGCTATTATTAAAAGTAAGATAGAAGCATAAAAGAAATTAACCTTAAATAAATAGCCAGGTACATTCGTAAATGACCGGGCTATTTATTTGCATTCATTATAATTCGTTAATCACTTTTTTATCAATATAATTGGAGTTCATTATTCTTAATGTCCCCATGTAATCCATCTCAAATTCCACCAAATCACCAACCTTATAGTTGTTTCGGTTATCCCCCAGATCCAATACAGTTACATCTGAACTGGCCCCCGAAATCTTAAGCGACTTATCTTTTAATGATAAATGATTCACATCGGCATCCAATAATCCTAAATCAATTATTGCCCGATAAGAAGTTTTACCTATATTCTCTTCATCAAAATCAAGACTATGTCCTTCCAGATTCGTTCCCAAATCACCATTCGGAACAATCGGTTTCTCTATCAGTTCAATAATTTCAGAATACAAACTAAAAGCATCGTTTTGCATTTCATTAATCTTTCCATCACTATACACATCAGTGCCTAAAAACAAGGTTTCTCCCACTCTAAAATGATTAATTCCCTTTGGTAACATATTCTGAAAAATAAGTGGGATCGTTACTGATGTTCCTCCCGATACATAGGATATCTGTTGGTTGAACCTTGACTCAACTAATTGCTCATACAAACAAAGCTGAATAAGTTTATCCTGATTAGGTAAAACACCGTATAAACATGTTAGGTTGGTACCAACACCAACCACTTTGATATTATTCAGTTTAAATACACGTTCGTAAAACGACATAAAGTCATCTCCCATTACACCTTCGCGCAACTCACCAAGTTCAATCATTATAATAACCTTGTGTGTTTTATTTTGCTTTTGTGCCTCTTCCGATAATCGTTTAATGGTTTCTATTTCAGTATTTAAACTGATATCAGCATATTTTACGATACTGGAAATGGATCTTTTTGCCGGAGGTTTAATATAAATTGTTTCAACATTCGGATTAATCGACTTTATAGTCTTCAGGTTAGACACTCTTGAATCAGCCACCTGCTTAATATCTAGCTTAAGCAACTCATTTAAAAAGAGTCTATTTCCACTCAACATTTTAGTAACGACTGCCCAATCGATGTTTTTCTTTTTAAAAAGCTTATACAGATAATCGAAGTTTGTTTTCAGCTTTTGGGAATCTAAAGTAATAAAAGCCATGTCTAATTCTTCAAATATCTCATTTCAACATATTTACTACTAAATCCCACTTTCTGATATAAAAATCGGGCCGGGTTATCTGGTTCAACATGAAGAGCAACATTACCTTCTGCTATCTTAAGGGCCTCTTCAAGCAATTCTTTTCCATAACCATTACCCCTTTCTTTATTATGAATAGCAATGTAAACCAGGATATTTTCAGGAATATAATCTTTCATGCCTGTTTGGTTTACAACCACAGCTCCAATTAATGTGTTATTTTTTTCTGCACATAATACAAAGCCCCCAAACGATTCTGTTTCTTTCAGCGCATATTGAATTGACTTTTCAATATCAGACTTTGGGTCTCCATATTCATCAAGATGGGTAAATAAAAAATCAATAATTCTGTTTTTCTCTTCTAAACTTGGTTTGTTTTTAGCGTCAAATACTTTTGTTTCAAACATAAATATGTGTTCTCCTTTTATGAATATATTTTCACATCACACAAACTAACTCATAGAAAAAATAGACACATTAGACACAATTATCCGATGTGTTTATCTATTAAAAATTGCTTAGAATGATTGATGTGAATAAGATTACATATAGAACACAAACAGAAGTAATTATTGTTCTGAAATAAAAAATATTAAATAAGTAGGATTACTGGTTATCTATTCAATTTCTGATACATTAACTCATCAACAAAGCCATCTTTTGTTTTAATCCAGGCTTTTTTAGTTCCTATTATATTAAAACCAGCCTTTTCAAACAAATTTATACTTCCGGTATTATTAATAGTGATATTTGCATACAGCTGCTTTAATCCCAAAGTACCGAAACAGTATTCTGCAAACATATCCAATGCTTCGGAAGCATATCCTAGTTTTCTGTAGTCTTCATGAATTATTATACCAATGCCTCCGCGCTGATGAAAGCCATCAAAGTCGAAAAGATCAATCATCCCTACAGGGGTCTGTGATGGTTCAAGCTCGATAATCAAACGCAATTGTTTGGTTTGATAAATATCTAGTTGAGCCTGCTCGACATATAGCTTCAATTGGTGCCTAGAAAAAGGGGTGAGCGTATTGCTCACCTCCCATATCTTCATATCATTTTCCCACTTATAAAGTAAATCAACATCTGTGGGTTCCAGAGCTCTTAATATCAGCTCTTCTTTTTCCATTATTCTGTTTTTTCTTTGACTAAATTATCATACTGCTTGATTTCGCGAACAAACGCATCATCCCAGATTTTAATATTGCCAAAGGTAGTACTTTTAGCCTTTAGTGTAGCCTTGTATCCTTTAAATGCACCATAGGCATAACGGAACCAACCATCTTTACACTCATACACTTTGATCAACTCCGTATCAAGTCCATTTTCAACAAACTTGTCATACGATTTCAAAGGCTCTTTCAACGATACAAACTGAATAGTGTAATAGGGTATTCCATCTGATTCATCCATTTGAACTGCTGCCATTTCGCTTTCTGTCGCAACTGGCACTATATATTTCATTTGGGTATCGTTCAATGTCATTGTTTGAGTACTTTTTTTGTATGCCATCTCTCGCTCAACATCAACTAAAGCTTGTTCTTCTTCGTATCCTTCTCCTGCATACAAAATTTTATATTTCTTCTCAGCTTCAAGAATTAAAACATATTTACCTGTTCCCGGATGTGGCTTATAAGCTCCCACTTCAGCGTTTGTTTCGGCATCACTAACGTAAATACGTACATTTTCAAGAGGACCATCACCTGTTTGTATCGTACCCTTAAAAACAGCCAAACGATTGATTTCCGGCTCTTCATATTCAACCAGGTAAATATCAGATCCACCTAGGCTTCCTTCGTATTTTGAAGAAGCATAATAGGCAATATTTTGGGTTGCAGTGGGTACAAAAAAGAAATCATCATCAGGAGTATTAATTGGGTAACCAATATTCTGAGGAGCACTCCACTCACCATCCTCCTGTAGTTGAGAATAAAAAATATCAAACTTACCCATACTATTATGCCCTTCGGAACTAAAATACAAAGTTTTCCCATCAGGGTGTATCATAGGAGTTTCTTCATCGTAAGGAGTATTTAAAACGGACATATTCTCTGGCTTGGCCCACTCCCCATTTGGCAATCTACGCACACGGTAAATATCCAATCCTCCTACTCCACCTTCACGATTACTTGTAAAATACAGGGTTGAGTTATCGGGAGAGATAGAAGCATGAGTCTCATTATAGCGTGAATTGATTGGTTCAGGTAACTTAACCGGTTCCGTCCAGTCTTCACCATCAAATGTACTATGGTATAAATTTGATCCACCAATATCATTTCGGAAGATATAAAGTTCGGTACCATCAATTGACAAACACACCCCAGCTTCGTGTCCTTTTTTACGAAAAAGCTCTTTTAGTGATTTTGCTTTATCCCATTTACCATCTTCTTCTTTATCTGAAAAATATATTCTTTCAGCATATTGTCCATCAGGCAATAAATCACTATAACTTGATGCACGACGTGAAGTAAGAAACAACAATGATTCATCAGCTGAAATAAGCGGACTGTGATCATCGTACTTCGAATTCACTTCAGGCCCTAAATTAGTAACCTCCAATTTAACCGGCTTAGCCATCAATTCTATAGCATTTTCGCAATGTTCTATCTGGCGACGCAAATTATTAACAACAATTTCATTTGAAGGATCTACATCTTCCAACACCTTTACGTACAAATCAATTGCTTTTTCAGGCTTTAACATCAATTGATAATTCATACCAATAAAGCTTTGCACATCAATCCCTACCGATCCTGTTAATTCTTCAGGTGGCAATACCGAGTATAATTTCTCAAAATGTGCGATTGATTTTTCATGAGCACCCAGGCTCATTTCGCAATAACCTAAATTATACAAAACCTCAACATCATTCTCATCTTCATTCAATAACTCCGCAAAAAGGTCTTTCGCTTCTTCATAAGCTTCATTATCCATCAGATAGACGGCATCTTTGAATTTTTTATTATCACGAGTTTGAGCACTCAGAAACGAAGCTGATAGTACAATGGTAATAGTTACCAAAAGAAATCGTTGTATCATATTTGGGTTGGCTTAATTTTAACCTATTAAATTAATCTAGTGCAAAATAACAAATTAACACCTGTTGACATATATTTGTAGGCATTTATTTTGACTAATGGTCTAAATAACTCCTTATTGTGCTTGTTTTATGTCTTCAACTACTATTGGATCCAGGTAAGATGCATTTCCACGTGTTGAAAAATCTTGTCTCCCTTTAAGGCTAAAATTTTTCTCAACGGTTGTTTTACCGAAGGTGCGCACAGTCATTGTAAACTCTACTCCTGTTGGTAAAATCATAATGTATTTCCCCGTTTGCGGATGCGGTCTATATTCACCCATTTCTTCACCAGTATCTTTCTTTGTAACAGTTACCAATGATTCGTATGAGGGTAATCCATCTTCAGTAAAAATAAAACCACCTACCACAGCCATGGCTTTTTCATGAGTTTCCGGATATTCAATCAACCATATGTCCGATCGCCCTAAACCACCGGGCCTCTCTGATGCATAATAAACCCTCTGGCCATCAATCGTTGGTGAGTAAAATAAATCATCACCGGGAGTATTTATCGGATATCCTATATTTTTTGGCTCACTCCATTTTTGCTCGGTTTGATTTAATCTTTTGGTTGAAAAAATATCATATCCACCCATTGACATATGCCCCATTGAAGCAAAATACAATGTTGTTTCGTCGTGCGACAAGAAAGGGCTATCCTCATCTTCGATCGTATTAATGGTTGGTCCCAGATTCATTATTTTTCCCCATGTACCATCGGGTAATTTTTTCACCATATACAAGTCTTTTCCTCCAAATCCACCCGGCCGGTCACTGGCAAAAACCAATGTATTGCCATTATAAGAAAAGGAACCATGAGTTTCGTTGTAATCGGTATTAATAGGTTTTGGAAACTTAACCGGCTCTGTCCAACCTTCATCTGAAAGGCTGGAATAATACAGATCTCCTGATATACCATCATTTCGATAAACAATCATGGTTTGACCATCGGCACTAAGGCTACATGTGGCGTCATTACCCGAAGTATTAATCTTTTGTCCAATATTCAATGCCGGAAGCCATTTCCCTTCTCTCCAGATTGATTGATGAATATCTTCATAATATTGGTCATCATATGTTTTAAGGCTACCCGTACCTTGTCGGTTAGACGTAAAGATTAATATCGTTTCATCAGCCGAAATAAGCGGACTGTGCTCATCGTGTTCGCTATTTATTGCTTGTCCTAAATTGCTAATTCGAAAATTAACCGGATTACTTTTAAGCAGAATAGCATTTTGGTTATAAGCCGTTTCTCTCTCAATCTCTTTGAGCAAATCTTTTTGTTTGGGTGGAATATTATCTTTCAGAGCTATTAATTCAGCCAAAGCCTCATCAAAACGATGATTTAAATGATAAGCCTGGGCCAGATAATATCGCGCTTCAATGGCACGTTGATTTCTTCTTTTTTCTAAAGAGTAACTCTCTTTTGCTTTCTCTAGAAAAGGAATAGCATCATCCGTTTTGTAATCCATATTTAGGAGGCAAAGTCCCATTTGCAAATTCAGAATGGGTTCATCCGGATGACTGATCATCAAAGATTTAATATTCTTCGATGCTTCTTCAAATTTTTCAAGATTAATTTGATCAGTTATAGCATTTAAATCTCGTTTTTTTAATTGAGATTGCGCAACTACAACCATATTAACACTAATAAAAAGTAAGAGAATACTAATATATTTAGATGTGTTTCGGCTTTGCATTATATGATCTTCGTTTGATTAACTTTAATTGCAAGTTAATAAATAAAATCAGTTTAAATCACCTATGCCTTAAGGTTTTTAGCAGTTAAGTAAAGCAGGTGATGAATGAATAATTCAGAGATGCAGAACTTGTCCTTTTCTCCCTGCCAGACTATTTTCAACCAGGTATTTGCCATTGGAAGCAAGATAAGCATATGGTGCCGTTCCGAATTTTTCAAGCACATTTATTATATACTTAGATTTTGTGGTAGCCAAATCAAAAACAATCAAATCAAATTGATCAACAGTAATTACTTCTTTTTCAACTTTAATATCTGCTTCCTGATAAAGCTTTTGAATAGATGCTTTTGTATTTGAGCCTGAACTTACCAGAAGTACGTTTCTATGTTTACTTTTGGGTATAACATTATTGCTCTTTTTTAAAGTAAGTCCGGCAATTTTTAATGATTGTATACCATTTATTGCCAACCATATTAAGCCATTAACCAGGAAGAAGGTCTTCTTTTTGAAGTACTTTTTATAAAAGATCCACATGGATTGATAGAAGCATTTGTATATCCATGCGTTGGTAATAGTAGACTTTCCTTTAAAGTGTATTATCGGATTTGTTCCCAAATAATGGTTGGCTCCATATTTACGGCTAAGACAATACGATAAATCAATATCCTCACCATACATAAAATACTGCTCATCCAACAATTCAAAACAGCCTTCGCTATCTCTTTTTTGAGCCAAAAATGCTCCTGCCAGAATATCTATTTTATGATTCTGTTTTTCATCGAGATTTCCATGATAATATCGGGCAAACCTGCCCGAACGAGGAAATAAAGAGGTTAAACCTAACATTTTGTATAAAGATACTGCTGGCGTTGGCAATCCTCTTTTAGATTCTCTTAAATATTGTCCTTCACCATTGAGCATGCGCACCCCAAGACCTGCAACATCAGGATACTCATTAAAATAATTCAATACCTTTTTAAAGGTATCTTCAGCAACAATTATATCAGGATTGACTAGTATTGCAATTCTGCCTTTGGCCATTTTCAGGCCTATATTATTGGCTTTGGAAAAACCCAGATTTTGTTTATTCGCAATGGTTATTACTGAAGGATATGATTGACCGATATTTGCTACAACATCAACTGAAGAAGCATTATCAACAACAATTACTTCAGCAGGGATTCCTTCCAGAGCTTTCTCAACCGAATGTAAAGTCAGATCCAGAAACTCCCATGAGTTATAGCTGACGATAATAATGGATAGTTCCGGCTGTTGTTCACTCATCTCAATAATACAATAGTTCTATAAGAAATGATTTAGAGTTCTTTACTTCCGCAAAATAAATTCTGAATAAATCCACAAAATGTTTTGCGTTTGGCTTTATCATAAGCACTTCTATAAGCGTCTTTATCCTCTGTGGAAGCGTCTTTATTTAATTGCTGCCATATCTCGCCCCAACCAATAAAACCGCCAACATTTCTATCATCGATGAATACATCAGCATTAACCTTTCGGCTCATTGTTTCATCAATCACTTCTTCCGGATAAGTTCGGTTTACAGCATAAAACTCAACTCCATTCTTCCTGCAATATTCCACTGCCTCATCTAACAACTTGCCTGATCTTATGGTCCATAAAACAAGCAAATGCCCTTGTTTTTGCAATGCTTTTAGTGTTTGAAAGGCAAATATTTTTTCCTTGCCAATGGCAGGGTATTTATGTTCTACTATCGTTCCGTCAAAATCAACCGCTATTAGCATATGATTAAGGTTTATTGATCGTTATTGTTGTTTTCTAAATCTTTATCTATTGCTTTTACCGATGGATAATTCAGCAAAATAAATAAATACAGCAATCCAAATACAATCAACTGGTTTATTTCGCCAGTTGTCAAGTAAATTAAAATACTAATTAGAGATAACCCCTCCAGTGTAGTCATTTTAATAAAAAACGCTGTTCTATACTGCATTATTTTTCTTTCGTAGGGCAGATCAGGATCTATATGGCTCACTTTACGTTTATGAAACATATACGATGCTGGTATTCCCACTAAAGCCAGAAGAATATTTAGGGATTTAAGATTGGTTTCCATACCAAAATCAAAACCACTTACCTTTCCAACCGAACTAACAAAATAAAATGCAAAACCAGCAAAAAATGCCAGCATCACAACGATTGCAAAATAAATTAACTGTATTTGTTTAATTGATTTGTTGCTTCCCATAATTACAAAGTATTTTCAAAGGGTAATCTGTTTACCAACGAACGCCCAAGTGTAACCTCATCGGTATACTCCAGTTCATCTCCAATAGATACACCGCGTGCAATGGTAGTCATTTTTACTCCATATTTTTCAAATTTCTTAAAAAGATAAAAATTTGTTGTATCACCTTCCATGGTCGTACTCAAAGCAAAAACAACCTCGTTTACCTGATCACTTTTTATTTTTTCTTCCAGCGGACCAATGGTTAAATCATCAGGACCAATGCCATCCATGGGCGAGATAACCCCACCTAACACATGGTAGATACCATTGAACTGTTGCGTATTTTCAATCGCCATTACATCGCGAATACTTTCCACTACACAAATTAATTCATGATTACGATTGGTATCCGCACAAATATGGCAGGTTTCACTGTCGGAGATATTATGACAGCTTTTACAGTACATAATCTCTTCTCGCATCATTCGAATGGAGTCGGAGAATTTAAAAACTTCCTCTTTCTCTTGCTTCAGTAGATGCAATACCAGCCGCAAAGCAGTTTTTCTACCTATACCGGGCAACTTGGCAAATTCATTAACTGCCACTTCAAGCAATTTTGATGGAAAAGAGGCTGAGGTCATATTCTTCTTTTTATTCGGAGTCAAAGGTAATAAAAAGAGTTTGCAAACTAACCCGGATTACAACATGAAGAAATCTGTCATTTTGGCTACTTTCACCCCCTGCTCCCTCACTTTAAGGGGGTGCTCCCTCACTTTTGGGTGTAGCTCCCGGACTTTTTGTCATAACTCGGGCACTTTTAGGCCTCGCTCACCCACTTTTAAGGCTTGCTCCCTCGCTTTTGCCCCTTGCTACCCCACCAAGATGGTATCGCACCTTACTTTGGAGCATTGCATACCCGCTCTTATCTCATGTAATACTACTTTTAACACACAGCTACCTCGGTTTATTATCATGCATATTGACTTAACAAATATAAATAGACAACAAACCATATTGTTACCACAGTTTTTTAGTTCCGCAAGGCTTAATAATTTATATGCTTAGTCTTTATTATACCAGTCTGGCCTCAATGGAGATGAGGAGTGTTAAGAAGTTGAATTTTAGTAAGACCGGGAAGCTGAGAACTTGTTCGAAGATCACCCGGCCGCACTTAAATTCAACAAATAAACGGGAGTCATCGCCAATGGAGCCTTGATTTTCTTTGTTTCCCAGCCTGCTGCTGGCAGGGTTTCTTGTATCAAGACATCGGGACAGTAAAGAATTGAGTATTCTTTATTGTTTCAGGATGAAAAGCCTCCGCGGCTTGAGCGGTGAAAATCAAATAAAAGATTGTTCTGGCACAATAACGACGATACATAATAATTTATGATCTTTTTATAATACTTTTATTTAAGGGCAATTCCCCCGGGATTCCTATTTGAATTCATGCTCATCAAATGGAATCTATTATATTTGGCTTCAAATAATTTAAAAATGAATCCGATACTGATAGCCTCTATCATTGCCATTTATTTTGCAGTATTAATCACCATATCAATCATTACCGGAAGAAATGCCGATAACGACACTTTTTTCAGAGGAAACAAGCAATCGCCCTGGTATATTGTTTCAATAGGAATGATAGGCGCCTCTCTTTCTGGAGTCACCTTTATTTCGGTTCCCGGATGGGTTGGATCTACCGGCATGACTTACATGCAAATGGTGATGGGTTATTTTTTAGGATACCTGGTTATTGCTCACATATTACTTCCTTTATATTACCGATTAAACCTAACTTCTATCTATTCATACTTAGAAGATCGATTTGGTTTTTGGTCGTATAAATCAGGCGCCATATTATTTTTATTATCACGTACTATTGGTGCTGCTGCACGCTTATACCTAGTTGCAAATGTACTTCAACTAACCATTTTCGATTCTTTTAACGTTCCGTTTGAAGCCACTGTTTTAGTTACCATACTGCTGATATGGCTTTACACCTTTAAAGGAGGAATTAAAACCATTATCTGGACGGATACACTTCAAACCTTATTTATGCTTTTAAGTGTTGGGATTACTGTAGTTGTGATTACCAAAAGCATGAATCTTTCTTTTGGGGGAATGATTTCCACCATAGCAGAAAGCGACTTTTCATCGGTTTTTGTATTTGATGACTGGGCATCGAAACAACATTTTATCAAGCAATTCTTTTCGGGTGCTTTTATCACTATTGTAATGACAGGCCTTGATCAGGATATGATGCAAAAAAATCTTACTTGTCGCAACCTGAAAGACGCCCAGAAAAATATGCATTGGTATGGTTTTTCTTTTGTTCCGGTAAATCTTCTTTTTCTAAGTCTGGGAGTTTTACTGTATACCTTTGCCATTAACCAGGGAATAGCAATACCCGAAAATGCTGATGATTTATTCCCCATAATAGCTACCAAAGGTTATTTACCACCAATAGTGGGCATATTCTTTATCTTAGGCTTAGTAGCCGCTGCCTACTCCAGTGCCGACTCTGCCCTTACCTCATTAACAACCTCTTTTTCGGTTGATATTATTGGCCTGAAAAGTAAATCGGAGAAAAAAGCCAAACAAATACGCTTTCTGGTTCATATCGGATTTAGCTTTTTGCTGGCTATGGTAATATTACTATTCCGTGTATTTAATAACGATAGTATTATCAGTACCATCTTTAATTTGGCGGGATATACTTACGGACCATTGCTTGGATTGTATGCCTTTGGATTATTTACTTCATTAAAAGTAAAAGACTATTGGGTTCCGCTGGTGGCCATTGTTGCACCTGTAATCACCGGAATATTAGATTATAATTCGATAGAATGGTTTGGCGGTGCCATGGGGTTTGAAAAGCTTATCTTAAACGGATTAATTACTTTTGCAGGTTTAATTATCATTACCCGATGGACGAAGGACTAGGAGAATAAAAAAAACTCCTCGTTCATGGAACGAGGAGTGTGCGTTGTTTAGTCAAAGCTGATTGATCCGCGATTATCTTCTGTTTCATGATAATCATACATATCACGGAGAACATCAGCATATTTTCTATAGATAACTCTTCTGCGTAGTTTTAAGGTTGGTGATAATTCACCTGTTGCAGCCGACCAGTTATCACAAACCAACCGGAATTTCTTTATTTGCTCATGAGCTCCCAGTTGTTTATTAAAGCGATGTACTTCTTTTCGGAAGATTGCCATTACCTCATCGGTAAATATTAACTCTTTATTATCTCTGAAGTGCACCTTTTGCTCGTGTGCCCACATATGAAGGAATTCGAAGTTAGGAGCAATGATGCATCCAGCGTATTTCTCGCTTTCACCCACAATTATGGCCTGCTCAATAAAATCAGACTCTTTCAGCAAGTTCTCAATGGCCTGAGGAGCAATATACTTGCCGCTCGATAGTTTGAACATCTCCTTTTTGCGATCGGTTATCTTCAGAAATTTATCATTCAACAAAGTGCCAATATCTCCTGTATGAAACCACCCTTCACTATCTATTACTTCATCTGTTGTTTTCTGATCTTTATAATATCCCATCATCACATTGGGTCCTTTGGCCAATATTTCCCCGTCATCATCAAACTTTACCTCAACGCTGTTAAAAACCGGCCCCACACTACCAATTTTCAGATTTCCGGGTTTAGCAATAAAATTAGCAGCAATAACCGGAGCCGTTTCGGTTAAGCCATAGCCTTCCATTAAAGGAATACCGGCAGCAAAAAACAATCTACTTAATCGGGGTTGCAAAGCAGCACCTCCACTCACAACAAAACGTAGGTTACCACCAAAAGCTTTCTGCCATTTTGAGAAAATAAGTTTGCGAGCAATCTTGAGTTTTAAGGCGTAAAGTGGGTAGTTTCGACCATTGGCTCTATAACGCTCACCCAAACGCATAGCCCAAAAGAATAGTATTTTACTTATTCCCGACAGATCATTTCCTTTGGCAACTAACTTATCGTAAATACGTTCAATAACCCTTGGTACAGTAACAAATGCCGATGCTTTTATCTCCGCCAGATTTTGAGCTATCGTTCCCAAATTTTCTGCATAATAGATGCTGCAACCATTATATTGGTATAAATAGTTGATCATTCTTTCGTACACATGGCACAAAGGCAAAAAGCTAAGAATATTGTCTTTGGGAGATAACGGAAAAAGAGGATAGGCATCTTTCATGTTGCTCATAAAATTCTTATGACTCAACATTACACCTTTGGGATTCCCTGTAGTTCCTGAAGTATAAATGATAGAAACCAGTTCCTCATCGCTTATGGAGTTTCTGATCTCTTTAAATTTATCCTTCCAATTGATCCGGTGTTTTTCACCCAGCATTGTAATTTCAGACCAATTTTGAGCTCCCTCAATATCATTAAAAGTATATATTTCTTTGATTGAATCAATTTGAGCCGTTACCTCTTTTAATCGGTTATACAATGTTGTATCCGATACAATCAGCATACGGGCATCACTATGCTCCAAAATGTATTTATACTCCTCGTCTGATATGGTTGGATAAATGGGTACATGCACCACACCTATCATTGCCATACCCATATCTACAAAATTCCATTCCGGTCGATTATTGGTAACGGTAACTATTTTATCGCCTTTCTGAAATCCTTTTTCAAGCAAGCCATAACTAAATAAACGGGCTTGTTCACTATATTCTTTTACACTAAACTTTACCCACTCCTTATTTCGTTTAGCACACAAAATATCATCCTTCTGAATATTGTGCTTAAGGTTGGTGAGTAAATCAAAGGTTCTTCTGATCTCCATTATACTCTTATCAAGCTATCTGACTATTTGACAAGCTTCAAATATAAGGAAATTTGTTTTATTGCCTTTAATTGAAATAATTAACAATAAAGCATTAGTGATTTGACAAAATAAGTTAAGATTTAGAACTTATTTCAGACCTTCGCTTACAATTTTAAAATGTGGACTATTGAATCATGATATCACCATGTCCACGAAGTTCACAGGAATGGTTTAGAATTTTGTAATACATACGTACTACTTCATTAGTTTTGCCTATCTCAGAGACATTAATCTTTAAAGAAGTATTGGATGTTTCGCCACTTAGCAACACATTTAAATCTTCATCAACAATGCGGTAATGAAAAGTATGCCCCATTGGCATGCTAATTTTAAGGAAGCAATTATCAACACAAGGATTAGGATAGGCAGAAACCTGATATAAATAGCTATCTAAGCTACAATCAGATTCATATCCTCCACTAAAAAGGTCTTCAATTTGGTTACTCCAACTTTCATAAAAAGTCCAGTCGTTATCATCAGATTTAAGCACAATACCTGTATCGTCCGTTTCGGTAATACCTCCGAACTCAGGATTGACTTCTTCCTTCTCACAACTCCAAATTAAAACCAGAAGTAAAATAAATATGATGTTTCTTCCTCTCATACACCAGATTGTTGTTAAGCAAATGTAAACCTAAAACAATGCGATGTCAATATTTTTACAGCTAAGTACTTTTGCTGTTGACGGATGGAAGAAATTTTAAGATTTGTGAAATTGAAAAGAATGTGATTTTAATATAAACACCTCGTTTCTTCAATAAGTAACCTACTTTTTATTTAAACGTTCTATCATGTCATATTTAGTCTGGCGGTTCTTCCAGCGCTCGCGGGCATACTTTTGCATATCTACAATGGTATCATTCTCGTCAACAATCTCCAAGCCAAGCAATGTTTCAATGATATCTTCCATGGTTACTATACCATCCAAACCACCATATTCATCAACAATAATAGCCATATGCTGATGCTTATCGAGTAATTTCTCCCACAAAGAGAACAACTCCATATTATTTGGCACAACCTGAACGTCTTTTTTTATTTCACTCAATTTTAAATCGTGCTGGTCTTCTGCCAGCTTTTCAAATATGTTTTGAATAAATACAATTCCGGTAATATTCTCATCATTACCAGAATAAACAGGTATACGTGAAAATTTCAGGTACTCTTTATAATCAAAAAACTCACCAAGAGTCAGTTCCTCATTAGCCAGGGCAACCACAACCCGCGGTGTCATTATCTCCGTCACCTTAATGTTTTTTAACCGAAGGATATTCTGAATAATTTTATGTTCTTTTTCTGAAAACACCCCTTCATCAGCCCCAATACTAGCCAATGCCGCAATCTCTTCGCGACTAACTGGTGCTTCAATATGGTTCTTCGAAAAGATTCTGGTAACAAAGGCCGACATTAAAACCAATGGGTAAGTTATTACTATCATAACCCTAATAGTGTATGCGGTAAAACCTGATAGGTTTCGCCAATACCGAGCCCCAATTGTTTTAGGAATTATTTCAGTAACAACTAATATTAAAATAGTAAGTACTGCAGATACAATTCCAAAAGCTGCTTCACCAAATACTTTTACCGCCTGTGCTCCCACTCCGGCAGCACCAATAGTATGAGCCACAGTATTCAAAGACAGTATGGCTGATAGTGGTTTATCAACATTTGATTTGAAAGCAATAAACAGATCTGCCCAGGCATTGCCTTTTTCTTTCTTTACCATTAAAAAAGCCTGCGGCGTAGAAAGTAAGACAGATTCCATAATGGAACAAAGAAAGGATACGAATAAAGCTAAAAAGAGGTAGGCTAGCAGTAATAACATCTTTTTGTTTTAAAGATAATTGATATCCATCAATTAACCCTGTCTTCTTAACATTGATTCTACTTTAATTTTGGGTTAGTTAAACAAGAATGGCAGGTTGTATGCCTGCCATTCTGTTGTATTAATTATTTATATCAAAAGTTTGTATGGCCCATTCTTTAATCATACCAGACCCAATTGCTTTTGTTAATACTATTGCTTTTGTACCGTTGGAGTTTGAAAAAACAAAGAAAGGCTCCGCTTCATAAACAGTTCCGCTTCCTTGATTATCTTCAACCATATAACCTTCCAAGCTTATCCTTTCCTTAAAAACTAAGTTATCAGAGTTATAAACATATAAGTAAGGCTTATTATTCGTATCCCAACCTTCTCCTGAAGATATTACAAAAAGACTCTTACTTGCTTCGGAATGATCGAGACTTTCGATACTGGCATTATAATAACTAACCTCACTTTCTAATTGTATTGTACCATTATAAAGCATATCCTGTTCCTTTATTTCCGAGGTTTTAAATACCGTTCCTCCTTTAGTAAACACTCTTAATCCATCTTCGGAGAACCACAAGTCACCACCAATATTATAGTCGCCATGATAGGGTGAATCATACAAATAAGCAGCTGTTCCGCTTTGAATATCGTACTTTTCTAAATCGGATGGAGACAAACCATTATCCGCTCCATAGATATATTTACCTGAAGGATGCAATTTAGCCTTTGTTCCTGCATAAATAGAATTCCCTGTGTGCAATGTTTCACCAGAATTTTCGTCATCCAAATCAATACATCTTATATTTTCCCATTGATCTTTAATTGGAAATATATAAGCCCAGTTATTATTTCCAAGTACAATATCGAGTGCACTACACGAAATATCACGCGTAGAAACTAAACTTAAAGACGCCAGATCAACATACGATACTTTTCCATCATGCCCCACTGCAGCTTTACTTCCATCTAGTGAGACAGATACACATGTTGGCAGGTAACTCAAGCTAAGTGAATTTATACCCTCGGTATCCGGATCGTAAACGCAAATTGTTTGTTCTGACGAAACAAAAATCAACTTATTGGTAATTTTCGAATATTCAGCATCAACAACAGTATAATCCAACATCTTTTTTGTTGAAGCATAATTATTGACCAGAACCTCCACTTTTGATTGAACTTGATTTTGATCTTCAAAAATGATTTCAGACTCATATTCTCCATTGGACATTTGATCACGATCAACCACCACTTCTATTTCAACACTATCTCCAACAGCAATCGTTCCTGATGTACTACTTAAATTTAGATAATCTTCTATTGAAACTAATGACCAGGTAATTTCAGCACTACCAATATTTTTCAATATTAATGTTTGGGTATCATCAAAATAATCGAAAAAGAGACTATTATTCACAGCTTCCATTCCAATCATATGTTTGACTATTGTTTCCACCTTATATTGAACTTGGTTTTCATCTTCAATAATAATTTCAGACAGATGCTCTCCATTAGACATTTGACTACGATCAACCTCAACTTCTATTTTTACACTATCCTCAATGGCAATGGCACCTGATGTTATACTTGCATTTAGGTAAGCTGGAATCGAAAGTAACGACCAATTTATTTCAGCATTACCCGTATTTCTTAAAACCAATAATTTTGTATTCTCATAATAATCAAACAATAAGCTACTACTAATAGCTTCCATTGCCAAATACTCAGGTACATTAATCTCTACATTAATTTCATCTACCGAAGTTTCAGAATTTGAAGAGATATTTAAAACATCAGAATGAGTTCCAACATCAAGACCTGTGAAAATACCCGTAACAATAACACTGCTCTTTTCCCCCTTAGTAAGATATCCTTGACTGACCGAAACATTAATCCATTCCGGCACGGCTTCGAACTGCCATTCTAAAACACCTGTACCTATATTTTCAATTACCAGCTCAACCTGAGGACTATCTTCATCAATTACCAACTTATCAACATTTATTCCCATGTTAGGATGGCCTGCAACATCGAGTATTACATGAACAGAAGCTTTTCCGGCAGCATCCGTTACAATATCAATATCTCCCTCATAAACTCCTTCATCTAAATTATCAATGACTGGAGATACTTCTATAGGCATAATGGATCCATCTAACTGGCCGCTTTCTATTTCAAGTTCTAACCAGGAAGGACTCTGACTCACTACAAAATCGACTTTACCTTTGGGCTGCGTTGTTAAGAAGATTTCTTTTAATTCACTATCGCTAATCAAAAGAGTATCAGGCGAAGCCAAAATTTGAATATCAACAGAAACAGTTTCCTTTTCGTCTTCTCCACAACTGATCACTAGCAACGTAAGCAGAGAAATTAAAACGAATAATTTAGTTTTCATAGAGAGGTTTTAAAGTTTATTTACTGATAAAATTAAATAATTTAATCAATATGATAAACAATAAATACAAAAAAATGGACCAAAAAAAGGCGAAGATTGTACCACTCTTCGACTATCAGTTTTTTATTACTATTGTTTAAAACCATTGCCTTTTTCTAAATAATAATACGCCAAGTATCGAAAGGAGCAATGAACCTATTAAAATAACCGGCATTGACCAGATCCATTCTTCCATATAATTGGGAACATTCATTCCCAAAAAACTGGCTATTAAGGTAGGAATCATTAAAATGATTGAAATCAAGGTCAGTTGTTTCATTACCACATTTAAGTTATTGGAAATAACAGAAGCAAAAGCATCCATCATACCGCTTTGAATGTCGGAATAGATTTGTGCAATCTCCAGCGCCTGCTTATTTTCAATCATAGCATCTTCCAATAAATCCTCATTAATCTCCGAAGTTATTTTACGCGAATTACGCATTCGGGCCAGTACTATTTCATTACCTTTAATGGAGGTGATAAAAAACACCAGGCACTTTTCCATATTCAAAAGCTTATTCAGCTCTTTGTTCTTTATTGATTTCTCCAAATCCTGCTCTATACTCGCAGTTATTTGGTTAATTTCTTTCAAGTGCTTCAGGTATAACCAACCAGAACGTAAGAACAATCGCAAAATAAAATTAACACCATCTGTTATTTCCTGATACTGATCGCGAAAAGGTGAAGGCATATCAACCGGTAGTACTTCATTATCCTGCAAACAAAGAGTTAATGTAAAAGTGTCGGTTATGAATATTCCTAACGGAATGGTAAAAAACGGAACTCTCTGATCGCGTGCCTTAACCGGAACACGCATAATAATTAAAGTCCATTTATCATCATACTCAATACGAGGTCTCTCATCCTGGTCAAGGATATCGTTAAGGATATCTGACGGCATTCCAAACTCGTCAGTTATTTTCTTTATTTCATCTGTTGTTGGATTATTGGCATTGATCCAGCAGCCATTTTTAGGTTCGTTTATTTCAACGTAACCTCCGAATGTTTTGAAGATTTTAAGCATAATTATGCCTCCTTGCATTTGCCCTGCAAGATGACATATAAAGCCCCTTACAGGAAGTTTACTATTCTATTTTGTTTATTTCCGGGGCCTTCGTCCATTTTTGAATCAGCTCTAAAAATTTTTCGGGTACAAAAGTAGTAAAACAATCCCGGCTAACAAATTCCTTCTTTTGTTAAAAAATGATAAAAGCATTATATGACTATAATACTTAAATCATTATTGTAAAACACCATTCATTTAATCTTTCCCATTGACAGCTAGTTCAGTAGATCGTATATTAAACAGTGCCCCTTCATTATTAATTTAAACTATTTTATTATGTCAAAAAAGATTTATTCGGCATTGTTGATATTGTTAATATCACTGCCAGCTATTACTTTGTCTCAGGAAAAAGAAGAGATTAAGTATCGCCCATACTTCCTTATCGAAGATCAGGTTAGACCTTCGATGTATTTCGAATATATGGAGGCACTTAAAGCTAATATTCAGTTTATGGCCGACCATAGTTTTAAATATCCGATATACACTTTTACAGATGATGAATACAACATTTACTTTTCGATACCTATGGGTCATAACATTGCCTTTGTCGATAGTATCAACAAAGGATTCAATATGGTATATGAACAAGATAAAGAAGGCTGGGATAAAATGTTTAAGATGTATGATAATACTTATTCCAGAAACAAATCTTTCATCATTTATTGGAGTAAAGCCCTCTCGTATTCGCCGGAAGGAATGGAGCAAAGTGATGACAACAATTATATTGAGTACATGGAATTGTTTGCTATACCCGGTAAAATGGATGATTTAAAAAGTATAATGAAAGAATGGGTAGAATTATATAAAAAAAACAATATTCAAACACCGTTTGAAACATATGTAGGATATTTGGGAACAGATTTGAAAATTATGATCTTATCCAGATTCAAGGATCAACAGGATGCGGCCATGCAAAATGCTAAAATAGATAAAATATTAGAAGGTAGTGATGAATTAATGAACCTTTATAAAAAAACATTAAAGGTTGTTGAGAAGGTAGATAATAAAATAATGAGGCATCTGTCAAAATACAGCTACACACCAGAATAAGACAAAAAACCGCACTGGAAATAAATAATTATTTAGCAGTGCGGTTTTTGCAATTTACCTCCAATATTTTTTTATTCAGGCGCCTCTACTTTATCTGGTGCCCATACTAGTGCAATCACCATAATTAACAGGCTTGCAACAAACTCGTAATAATATAGAAAATGGCCTTTTAAATTAGCCAGCAAGTTTACTGATGCAACTGTTATAAGTACTAATAATAAAATCATTATTATCCATTGAATCTTACTAAATACTTCTCGTTGAGTATAAAACAAGATGGGAAAACCGAACAACGATACTGTAACATAACCAAAACTTCCGGTTACCAATGCTATAAATGAAAGAATTGTGACAAGAGAAAGAATGGAAATCAGTGTTATTTTTCGTTCCATAATAAAAGATAATGGTCGCTATTAATATTTTTTCATGTTTAATGACAATTAAACCTGTAAAGTGTTTAATGCAAACCTCTTTTTTCTTAGATGATACAATACTAAACTCAACAAATGAGTAAGATAGAACTGCCTGTACTTTTCTAATTTTAGCTTTTTTTAATCTTTTTTATCATCCTAAAAATTCGAATAATATATTCTTGTATTCGTGGCACTTACAAATATGCTTTCTAAGTTTTTAACCGAAAAAGACTGACAAAAATAATTTCCACAAAAAATCCATTAAACATTGTTATCTATTTTAGCCTTTACAGCTATACTGTTAGACATCCAAACAGTAAAGGGGAATAATAAAGGGAAACAACTTGAAGTATGATTAATCTAAAATTCAGAACTAAACTGATTTTGGTTGTGTTTTTGCCATTATTTTTGGCTACAGCTATAACCATTTACATCTCATCATCGATGTTAAAGCGCCAGGGACTGGAAACCCTGGAAAGAAAAACCAAAGCCATCTTATCGCGCATGGAGGCTGTAAGAACCTATGTAGCGCATCAATTCGACTTTACTGATGAGCAAAACAAAGTAAAAGTCAATCATCCTGATGGAGTTCTATCTAAAGCTGCAAAAGACTCTGTATTAAGGAAAGTTCCGATTTTTGCCTCAATGGCAGTGGGAAAAGATGATGCAGACAAAGACAATTACAGCTTTCGTGTTGCCTCATTACGAGCAAGAAATAAAGACAACAAAGCTACCAACCTGGAAAAAGAATTTATAGATCAATTTTCAGCTGATCCTTCTTTAGAGAGTTTAACACATACTAATAAGGAAACTAATGAGCTATGGGTGATGCGTCCTGTACGTCTATCTGAAAAGCAAGGCTGCTTGCATTGCCATGGTCATCCATCAAGAAGCCCATGGAACAATGGGAAAGATATATTAGGTTATCAGATGGAGAATTACTCAGATGGAGATATGGTGGGCATGTTCGTCCTAAAATCAAGTCTCAATGCCAACAATAACGATGTTCAGGCAAATATCAGAGCAGCTATCTGGCGAATCATTCTAACCATGATGGTTATTTTATTAATCGTAGTAATTTTCAGTAGCTTATTTATAAAATCAACCAATACTAAGATCCAGAACATTATTAAAGTCAATAAGCGTATTGCCGCAGGTGACCTTACGCAAAAACTGGAAGTTAAAGGGAATGATGAGTTTTCGGAAATATATAGAAATCTGAATCAAATGACCGATTCATTGACAAATGTTGTTAAATCGGTAATGCAGACTTCTAAAAATTTGAACTCAGAAAGCATTGAAACCACTCAACTTTCTAAAAACCTTGCTGAATCATCGAATTCACAAGCAGCTGCTGTTGAGGAAATATCAGTTTCGGTAGAAGAGATAAGCGCTTCAATTGAGAGCAATTCTGATCATGCAAAAACAACTGAACAGGTTGCCATCACTTCTTCCTTAGAAATGGAAGAAAGTAATCAAAGTTCGCACGAAGCCATTAACTCAATGATGGTAATTAAAGAACAGCTAAATGCCATCAATGAGATTGCCATGCAGACCAACATACTTGCATTAAATGCCAATGTTGAAGCGGCTAGAGCAGGTACTGCCGGAGCTGGTTTTGCCATTGTTGCAAGCGAAGTGCGAAAGCTGGCCGAGAAAAGTAAATTAAGCGCTGAAAGTATTGAAGCCTTATTCAGTAATGGATTGGAAACGGTTCAGGACACCGGGAATAAAATTTCTATTCTAGTCCCTGAAATCAAAAAGACTTCAAGTCTGGTTGCTGAAATTGTAGCTTCCAGCCTTGAACAAAAAACAGCCGCATCAGAGGTTAATAATGCAATTCAAGGATTGAATAGCAGTACGCAAACTAATGCCTTTATTGCTGAAAAAATGTCGGCACGTGCCAACGAACTGCATAATTATGCCGAATTACTGGAACAGCATGTTTCATTCTTTAAAATAAAAAATGACTAAGAAACCTGGATTCCTGAAATTTTATTTGCCTAAATATTACTGACACTTCAGTTTTTCGCTATAGGAGTTAGCTCCCCCCTAACATTTAGGCTTAATCAGGAATCCAGTGTTTCCCTTTTACCGGGCAAAACACTATATGGGAAAAAGCGTATGATTATTTTATAGTGCAAATCAAATCACTTTAATTAATTTTACAGCAAAACACCATTATGCGATTTATTGTCATTTTAATCATTTGTTTTAGCATATCGGCTCAGGCACAACAAAAAATTCAACTCTTGTTCATGGGCGATGTGATGGGCCACGATACTCAGATTAACTCAGCCCGCATCGACTCAACCGGTGAATATGATTATTACAGTGTTTTTAAATACATTAAAGATGACATTAAAACAGCTGATATTGCAATTGCCAATCTGGAAGTAACATTGGCCGGACCTCCACATAAGGGTTATCCTCAATTCTCGTCACCCGATACTTTGGCCGATGCCTTAGTTGATGCGGGGATTGATGCTTTGGTGATGGCTAATAATCATTGTGTGGACCGTCGTCGTCAAGGATTGGAACGAACAGTAAAAATACTGGATGAAAAAGGAATTCCTCGCACTGGTGTTTTTAAAGATAGTTTGGATAGAGCGAAGCACAATCCACTACTAATTGAGAAAGATGGATTTCGTTTAGCAATATTGAATTACACCTATGGTACCAATGGCATTAGGGTAACTCCTCCTAATATTGTTAACACGTTGGATACAGCTGTCATGTCGAAAGATATTGCTTTAGCTAACTCTATGCAGGTGGATAAAGTAATTGTTTTCCTTCATTGGGGATGGGAATACAATCTGAGTCCTAATCCTGATCAGAAAAAGATGACCCAATTCTTATGGAGTAAAGGTATAGATGTTGTAATTGGCTCACACCCTCATGTGGTTCAGCCTATGAAATGGATTAATAACGAAAAGCAGAATCAATTAGTTGTTTATAGCCTGGGTAATTTTGTATCTAACCAACGACCCGCTCCGCGCGATGGTGGTGCTATGGCCATGGTTGAATTAACCAAAGAAGCAGATTCAACTTACATTTCCAATGCCGAGTATCAGTTAACATGGGTTTATACACCTATTGAAAATGGTAAGAAACGCTTTTATGTTCTACCAGCTGACAGATATAAAAACGCGGCTCATTGGCCCGACGCATCTGCACGCAAAAGAATCACTGAGTATGTTTCTGAAGCAGGTGACGTTTTTAAGAATAACATCAACGTAAAAAAAAGAGATTTCAAGATTCCTTTATTTGCTCTTAAAGGAAAAGAAGTGGGAATGATAACCATTGAAGCACCTAAGAAAATATAGCCTTTAAAAAAGTTCTATTAAGCACTCAAAATCTGCTCCACAGAGGGTATTTGTTGCATCATTTCGTAACCACCTTGTTTATCTTTTAGCTGAGCACAGAAATGCTGCAATCCATTACTTACCATCATAAAATCAACTTGTAGTTGCATATTATAACGGGCTGCCTGATTAAAAACGGCCTTTGTAACCGCCACTGATGGAGCTTTACACTCCACAATCATTACCGGCTTACCTTTACGATTGTATACCACAATATCAGCGCGTTGATTTAACCCATTCACCTTAACAAGCATCTCAACAGCGATTAAACCAGCAGAATATTTTTGATGATGAATTAAAAAAGCGATCAAATTCTGACGAACCCATTCTTCGGGAGTTAAGGCAACAAACTTCTTTCGTATATTATCAAATATTTGATCTTTCCCATTTTGTTTTCTCATTCTGAACTCAAAGGTCGGGAGATTGAGTTTTTGCATTCCTTGATTTTTTCAACAAAGTAAATCAAATTAGAGAGAAAAAGTTACCTTAGCGCATTAAATAAAATACAGGCTTTGATGCCGGGCAAAACGTTTCTAAATGCTCAACAAAGCCTCACATACATCCTTAACTAAATTGCCTATGAAGACAAAGAAAGAAATTGTTGATAATTGGCTTCCTCGATATACAGGTAGAAAACTGGAGGACTTTACACCATATATCTTACTAACCAACTTTAACCATTATGTTGAGTTATTTTCACAATGGTATGATGCTCCAATACTTGGTAAAAATGGAAATATGCCTAACTGCTCAGCCAATGGAGTAACCATCATTAATTTTGGAATGGGAAGTCCCAATGCCGCCACCATGATGGATTTATTAAGTGCCATATCTCCTCAGGCTGTTTTATTTCTGGGCAAATGTGGAGGACTGAAAAGAAAAAATAAATTGGGCGATTTGGTTTTACCTATTGCTGCCATACGCAGCGATGGTACGTCGGATGATTATCTTCCACCTGAAGTTCCGGCTTTACCTGCATTTAGCCTGCAACGAGCTGTTTCAAGTACCATTCGTGACAAAGAACGCGATTATTATACCGGTACCGTATTTACCACCAATAAAAGAGTTTGGGAATACGACGAACGCTTTAAAAAGTATCTGACAAAAACGCGTGCCATGGCTATAGATATGGAAACCGCAACGATTTTTACGGTTGGCTTTGCTAATGGTATTCCATCTGGTGCATTGCTTTTGGTTTCTGATCAGCCAATGATCTCAACAGGTGTAAAAACAGAAGAAAGCGATAAAAAGGTTACTGCCAACTATGTGGAAGAGCATTTGAAGATTGGAATCAAAGCGATGGACACCATTCAAAATAATGGTAAATCGGTAAAACACCTGAAGTTTGATAATTAATAAAGCTTGATAAATGACTTTTGAGCAGATCTTAAAAGATTTAAAACAAAAACAATATAAACCAATCTATTTCTTAATGGGTGATGAAGGTTATTTCATCGACCAGATAACCAATTACATTTCTAATAATGTATTAACAGAGGAAGAAAAGGGCTTTAATCAAACCGTACTTTACGGTAAGGATGTTACTGCCGAGGACATTATTATGGCGGCTCGTCGTTTTCCAATGATGTCGCAACACCAGGTAATAATAGTTAAGGAAGCTCAAAACATTGCTAAAATTGATGATTTGGCAATCTATGCTGAAAATCCGCTTTCTTCCACCATATTGGTTATTAACTATAAATACAAATCACTCGATAAGCGCAAAAAGCTTTACAAAACCATCAACAAGCATGGTATTCTTTTCGAATCAAAAGCATTGCGCGATTACGAAATACCTAAATGGGTTAGTTCTTATTTGCAAAATAAAGGCAAAACCATTGATACGAAAGCATCCGCTTTATTGGCTGAATTTCTGGGAACTGATTTATCCAAAATCACACACGAACTGGATAAGCTGGAGCTGGCCATTGGCAGTTCAGTCAAACAGATAGACTCTACACATATTGAGAAAAATATTGGAGTCAGTAAAGACTACAACAATTTTGAGCTTCAAAAAGCTGTTCTCTATCGCAATATTTCTAAAGCCAATAAAATAGTGCTGGCTTTTGGAAAAAACCCCAAGGCCTATCCCATTCAGGTAACCACTGTAACTTTATTTAGTGCGTTTCAAAAATTATTATCATACTACTATCTGCCCGACAAATCGAAAAACAGTGTGGCATCAGCTCTTAAAATAAATCCATTCTTTGTGCAGGATTATACGGCCGGTGCAAAAAACTATCCGGCTCGTAAGGTTGTTCAAATTATCAGCCTATTACGCGAGTATGATATGAAATCAAAGGGATTTGGTAGTGCAACCACAGAGCCTGGAGAACTGCTAAAAGAGTTAATCTTTAAAATAATGCATTAAACAAGAATTAAATGAACGTAGCCATAATACTAATCATTGCCATTTGTGCCATTAGCATTGCCGGATTTAGTCAAGCTGAACTGGTGTATAAATACCAATTCAATGCCTATCAAATAAAGCACAGAAAGGAATATATCCGCTTAATCAGCCATGGTTTCTTTCATGCTGACTGGATGCATTTGTTGATAAACATGTTTGTCTTATATTCGTTTGGAGATGCTGTGTTATTTTATTTTTCTCAATCCATAGCTTTTAATCCCAATTTACTGTTTATCATCTTTTTCTTATCGGCCATTGTTATATCCAGCATGTATTCATTTGCCAAAGAAAAAGATAATTATAACTACAATGCTTTAGGAGCATCCGGAGCTGTTTCTGCAGTTGTATTTGCCAGTATTTTATACAACCCGTATGGAACTATCTATTTATATTTCATACCTGTTCCGGGTATTGTTTTAGGTGTAGGATATCTGGTTTATTCACGCATTATGTCAAAAAAGAATGTAGATAACATTGGTCATGACGCTCACTTTTGGGGTGCTGTTTATGGTCTTGTTTTTCCAATTATTTTTGAACCACGCCTGTTAATCCATTTCGTTCAAAAAATCTTCTTTTTGTAAATCCCATACAGATGAATAAAGCAGTTTTTATTGACAGAGATGGAGTTATCAATAACGACGAAGGTCATTATTACATTTATAAACCTGAAGATTTCAAGCTGAATAATGGAATTATTGAAGGGCTAAGTTTGTTACAGAAAAATGGTTTTAAGCTCATTATTGTTACCAACCAGGGAGGTGTTGCTAAAGGAGAATACACTGAAATGGATGTTCAAAAGGTTCATCAACACTTTTTAAATTTAATGGCTGAGGCCGGAATTGAAATAGCTGCCATTTATTATTGCCCTCATCATAATAAAATAGCTGATTGCGAATGCCGAAAACCCAAACCCGGCATGATATTAAAAGCACTGGACGAACACCAGATTAGTGCTGAATCATCGTACCTGATTGGTGATTCTCCCAGAGATATTGAAGCAGGAGAAAAAGCTGGTTTAAAACAATGCTTTAAAATTGAAGCCAACAATTCAATTGTTCCGGTTTGCAAATTGATTATTGAGAAATGAGTGTACCGCAATATATTTGTCTGAACGGTCAAAAAACAAAAGCCGACCAACCCTTATTAATGGCTGACAACCGTGCTTTCAGATATGGAGATGCCCTATTTGAAACCATCAGATGCATTCATCAGATACCGTTATTTTTTGAGGATCATTATCAGCGTTTGTTAAGTGGTATGTCTATGCTTAAAATGCAGACACACTCATTGCCTCCCATTGAAATAATGCGGGAACAAATATCCTCATTAATTAATAAAAACCGTTTATTTGGAGATGTTCGTGTTCGACTCACCATCTTTCGTGAGGATGGCGGCTTATATACACCCAACGGAAATAAGGCAAACTATTTGATCGAAACCTCTGGTCTGGATACGCATTACTACACACTAAATAGTAAAGGCCTATTACTCGGCAATTACACTGAAGATAATAAAAGTATCAATCGCTTCTCTCGCTTTAAATCGGCTAACTCACTTCTGTTTGTATTGGCGGGTTTATTCAAAAAAGAAAATCGTTTTGATGAAGTATTGATTAGCAATGAAAAGAATCTGATCATTGAAACACTTGCTTCCAACTTATACTGGATAAAAAACGGCGAAGTATATACCCCGCGTCGAACATCAGGATGTGTAGAAGGCGTGATGAGAAAACAGATCATCACCTTATTAATCAACAATGGTTATAAAGTTGTTGAAGTAGAAGGAACCTCAATCAATGAACTTCTGGCAGCAGATGAAATATTTATTAGCAATGCCATTCAAGGAATCCAATGGGTAGTAGGCATTGAAAACAAACGCTACTTCTGCAAAATAGTAAAGGATATTAACCGCTTACTGAATGATTGGGCGGCTAATTATTTGATGGATTTTCAGGAAAATTAGTCCACATTTTAAACACATCTCCTAAATTTGCCATGGTTTCTTTCCAGAAATCATCCACATCTCCCTCCATAATGGTTTTATCATCCAAGGTAGATACAATCCATGAATTCTCCTTAATTTCCTCTTCCAACTGACCTGGTGACCAACCCGAGTAGCCTGCAAAAAACTTAACCGAATGATGATCTGCCACTCCCGAATTGATCATTTCTTTAATCACATCAAAATCACCTCCCCAATATAGATTTTCTGTCACTTTTATAGAGCCTGGCACTCTATCACCAAGCGTATGCAGGTAATGTAATGTATTGGATGATACTGGTCCGCCAATAAACATTTCTCCTTTAAAACTAAATAAATCTTCAATCACCTCATCAGGATAAAGATCCGATGATTTATTTAACACAAACCCAACAGCTCCTTCATCTCCATGCTCTGTAAGAAAAACTATAGATCGATTAAAATACGGCCCTTGAAGAAAAGGCTCTGCAATCAGAATTCTTCCCTTCATTGGTTCGATTTTAGGTAACTTAGTATCAAAAATATTAAATTCTAAATCCTTCATTTAGTAATCTCGCTTAACTATTCCACATTAATTTCAGCACTCCCCAGCCTGAATAACAAGCTTTTACCTATAGACTTAACGACTAATATTTGTTTAATTTAATACATATTCACATTCCATTCAACACTTTGGCAAAAAAATTGATTGATAAATTGTTTGTTACCTCGAAAAAATTGGTTTTTATTACACAATAAGTTTAAACGCATTACTGATAACATGGCAATTACATTTACATCTGCCTTTAAGCGGATTCTATTTTTACTTTTAATCACCTTTACTTTTGCAACCACTCTGACTGCCAACGATCTTACCTTATCACTACCCCCTGCCGTAATGAAAGGGATAGATGCTACAGTGCGGGTTGAGGGCATTGACAAGATAACTAATACATCGCCAAAGTTACTTATTAACGGAGTTAGAGTTGATCTGGAAAAAGACAAAAACGGTTTTCACACTGAATATAGTTTTGATGAACCTTCGGAAGTTCAGGTAATCATGCCAGGCAAAGTCATCTCAAAAAATGTTAATCCCATCCCTCTTTGGCTATCAATACTGCCGCCTTTAATTGCAATTATTATGGCCTTAATCACTAAAGAGGTATTTTCATCTTTATTTGTTGGCTTATTATTTGGAACAGCAACCTTATATAAATATGCAGGTGCTAACTTTTTTATTGCGATTGGGAAAGGTGCTTTAGCCATAGTCGACACCTACTTAATGGAAGCTTTGCTTGACCCAGGGCATATTTCAATCATTATTTTTAGCATGCTTATCGGTGGTATGGTGACCTTAATTTCGATGAATGGGGGCATGAAAGGGATTGTTAATATTTTATCGAAATACGCTAATAGCCGCCGTTCCGGTCAATTTATCACCTATTTGATGGGCTTGGTTATTTTCTTTGATGATTATGCAAACACCTTGGTAGTAGGTAACACCATGAGACCCGTTACTGACAAATTAAAAATTTCACGCGAAAAACTAGCCTATCTGGTAGATTCAACCTCGGCGCCTATCGCAGCCATTGCTTTTATCACAACCTGGATTGGCGCAGAGCTTAGTTACATTCAGGAAGGTATTGTTAATTTAGGATTAGAAACCACTCCTTACTCAGTATTTCTTAACTCGTTACAATATTCCTTCTACCCAATTTTAACACTGGTATTTGTTGCTTTGCTTATTTGGCAACGACGCGAGTTTGGCCCCATGCTTTCTGCCGAAAAACAAGTAACACAAAATAGTATTGAGTCAATCAAAAATGAGGGTAAAAGAAATCCTCAGATCATGAAAGAACTGGAGGTGGCTGAGAATATTAACCCTCGATGGTACAATGCAGTTATTCCAATTTCAGTAGTGGTTATTGGTACATTAATTGGCTTGTTTTACACAGGATGGGATGCGGCAACTTGGTCAAATAAATCAATATCAATCACTACAAAAATTTCACAAATAATTGGTGATGCAGATGTATTCAGTGCTTTGGTGTGGTCATCTTTATCAGGGGTATTCACTGCTTTGCTTCTTACTACAGCACAACGATTATTGACCATGAAAGAAAGTATCGAAGGCATTATTAATGGTTTCAAAACCATGTTTCATGCATTATTGATATTGTCCTTAGCATGGTCGTTGGCTTTGTTAACCACTCATCTTCACACAGCTGATTTTATAACTCAGATACTGACAAGCATAAATATCAGTCCGGTATTTATACCTGCCTTAACTTTTATCTTTTCAGCATTTATTGCATTTAGTACCGGATCAAGTTGGGGTACCATGGCCATTATTTACCCACTGATGCTTCCGGCAGTTTGGAAGTTAGGTCTTGATGCCGGATTGTCACATGACGATATTATGCCATTATTTTACAATGTTGTATCAGCCGTTTTAGCCGGATCTGTATTGGGAGATCATTGCTCTCCTATCTCTGACACCACTATTTTGAGTTCTCTGGCCTGTTCTTGTAATCACATTCATCATGTTAGAACTCAGATGCCATATGCTTTAACAGTAGCAGGTGTTGCCGTTTTGATGGGTACATTACCAGTTGCTTTTGGTTTACCTGTATGGATTTCATACCTGATGAGCATCGGCATATTATTTTTAATAGTAAGATTGGTTGGTAAAAAAATATAACAAAAAAGCTTGTATCTCAGGTGAGGTACAAGCTTTTGTTATTATTTTATATCATTAATAAATAGACGGAAACCTTTTAGGATCTGATTCTGCCATCATATCATAAATAGCCTCATAAACATCTTCAGCACTCGGATTACTAAAGTAATCTCCATCTGTACCATAAGCAGGTCGGTGATCTTTAGCTGTAACAGTTCGCGGAGCCGCATCTAAATGATAAAAGGCTTTTTGTCCTTCTACCACTTTATGCATCATATAGGCTGTTGCTCCACCCGGCACATCTTCATCGAAGAAAACTATTCTGTTAGTTTTCTTTACTGATTCACCAATGATTCCGTTTATATCAAATGGCAATAATGTTTGAACATCAATCAATTCAACCGAAACTCCAATTTCGCCTAACTGCCTGATGGCATCTTGTGCAATCCTAACACATGAACCATAGGTTACCAAGGTAACATCATTTCCTTCCGATAACACTTCGGGCACACCCAAAGGAATCTTGAACTCGCCAATATTTGTAGGGCGTGGTTCACGCAAACGATAGCCATTTAACGGTTCAATTACCAGTGCCGGATCGTCTCCCTGCAATAATGTATTATAAAAACCGGCAGCTCTTGTCATATCGCGAGGCACACAAACATACACTCCCCTAATCGAATTAATGACCATACTCAGTGGCGATCCACTATGCCAAATACCTTCCAAACGATGCCCTCGAGTACGCACAATTACAGGAGCTTTTTGCCCATTTTTTGTCCGATAACGAGTTGTCGCCAAATCATCGCTCATTGTTTGTAAAGCATACAACAAATAATCGAAATATTGAATCTCAGCTATTGGTCGAAGACCACGCAAGGCCATCCCAATTCCTTTACCTAAAATGGTAGTCTCACGTATTCCGGTATCCCTCACTCGTAAATCGCCATACTTGGCCTGCATGCCTTCCAGCGTTTGATTTACACCTCCTAAAAAACCAGTATCTTCACCAAAGGTGATAACCTCAGGGTAATTGGCAAATATATAATCAAAGTTATCTCGTAATATTTCACGACCAGGAACTTTAGTCACCTCTTCATCATATTTCGGTTCTACAACCGGAACACTTAAGGCTGCATGCTCATCTTCAGAATACAGCCACGCACTGTAACTTTCCCAACCTTGTTCTAAATAGTCTTGCACCCATTCTCTAAGGTTGGATTTTACTCCATTAGGCTTCTCACATGACGAACAATAGAAACGTAGTACTTTACGAGCGGCACTTAGTATTTCTTTTCGGGTTGGAGCAACAGAAGACTGTAATTCTTTTACAATGACATCAATTTGTGGTTGTTTGATTTCGTTACAAACACATTCTTTTTGTGAAATAATATCAATTAACTCTTGTCTTTCCGCTTTTAATTCATCCTGAAATTCTTTGTAAGCTTCTTTTTGAGCCAGTTTTACTTCTTCCTGAGCCTCCTCTTCTAATTGATTCAATTCATCATCTGAAGACAGGTTACTTTCAATTATCCATTGACGCATTTGGCTAATACCATCGTATTTTTTTTCCCATTCCAGGCGCTCAGCATCTTTATATCGCTCATGTGAGCCACTAGTTGAATGGCCAACTGGTTGTGTTAATTCTTCAACATGAAATAAAACCGGTACATGTTGCTCACGACACTTTCGTATACCTTCTTCATACATCTGGCACAAACCTGCATAATCCCAACCTTTTGCTGTATAAATTAACATGCCGGTATCATCCTTGGGACCTTTCTCAAAGCCCTTCATAGCCTTGCTAATACTTTCTTTAGCAGTTTGAAACTTTTTAGGAACAGAAATCCCATATCCATCATCCCATACCGAAACAGCCATTGGAATTTGAAGTACAGAAGCGGCATTAAGCGTTTCGAAAAAATGACCTTCTGAAGTACTGGCGTCTCCAATAGTACCAAACGCAACCTCATTACCATTAATACTAAATCCGGTATGATTTTTAAGGTTTGGATTGTTCCTATATAACTTAGAAGCCATTGCCAAACCAACCAATCTTGGCATTTGACCAGCCGTTGGAGAAATATCAGATGCTGTACACTTCAGTTTGGTTAAATCTTTCCAGTTCCCATCTTCATCGATAATTCGCGTTCCAAAATGATTATTAAACGAACGACCGCCATTATCTGGATTTAATTCTGTACGAGTTTCACCATAAAGAAGGGCAAAAAACTGCTTGGGTGTAGTCATACCAGCTGCCAGAATAAACGTTTGGTCGCGATAATACCCCGACCTCCAGTCTCCTTCCTTAAACTGTTTGGCCATTGCAATTTGTGGAATCTCTTTACCATCACCAAAAATTCCGAATTTAGCTTTACCCCCTAAAACCTCCTTGCGGGCCAGCAAACTCATGTTTCGGCTGATACAGGCTATTTTATAGTCTTTTAATACTTCTTTTTTAAAATCTTCAAAGCTTAATTCAGCTGCTTTTTCAGACATACTATTAAATTTCAAATTGTTACTGCGTTGCACACTAATTGCCACAGTGTTTTATATTCAGTCAATTATTTTCAGCACTATTCAAACATACGAGATCGTAAGTTTGTTTTACTGATGAAATAAATTGTTTTTTGTATTTTTGCATCTTATAAAACAAGATAGATATGTGGCCAGTATTATTATTAAGCATTATTTTAATGGGTATTGTTTTCGCCTTAATGGCGATACGAGTTCTTTTACAAAAGAACGGAAAATTTCCGAATACACATATTGGTGGTAATAAGGCGTTGAATAGTCAAGGTATCTATTGTGCCACTACTCAGGATAAATTAGCCCGAAAAGAAGCCTTCAAAATTAAACCGTTAAGTTTTGACGGAGAATACGATAGTCAAACAACTAGCTGTTAACATTTATACACTAAGGTAAAACCAGAAAAATTAGTACAAAAAACACAGTAGGTAACTAATTGGTTCTTACCAAATCTTCAAAGGTTAGTATATAAATACGGGAACTAAAACTTTACAATCTTTCTCAAGTATCTTAAATAAGTAGCTTAATTATTTATTTAAGATATTGACATCTTATTGTATTTTATTTACATTTGAATTAATTCAACTACAAAAAAGTGCTTAAGAAGAACCAAGTTTATTTATAGTAATAGTAGCTTGATAAAGAACTTGCAACTGCCAGGTCAACAAAAAGGCGGGTGTTGGCCAGGCAGTACAAGGTTGCGTTTTGCAACATTTTTTTGGGTTATCACAAAAGGGAGCTAGCCTCCCTTTTAATTTTATTCTCTTACCTCTATAACCTTTTCAAATCCTTTACTGTAGACAATTTCATACTTCATATCGGTTCCTGCTGATATAAAATACCCCTCTAACTCAGGATCATTTTCAACTATCGCCATCCCTTTTTCTGCGCCCAAAACCATAAAAGCAGTTGCATAGGCATCAGCGGTCATACAGTCTGGAGCCAATACTGAAACACCTAATAACTGATGATCTACTGGATAACCTGTAAACGGACTAATTGTATGAGCATACTTTTTTCCATCTTTTACATAGAAATTCCGGTAGTTTCCGGAAGTAGCCAATGCAATGTTCGAAATAGAAATTATTTCTTGTAATTCGCGCTCTAAAACTTTGGGATCATCAATAGGTTTATCGATTCCTACCTTCCAGCTCATTCCTTTAGGATTTGTACCCTTCACGCGCATTTCACCGCCAATTTCCACCATATAGTTTTCTATTCCTTTAAACTCCAAAAAGTCAGCTACCACATCAACAGCATATCCCTTGGCAATGGCACTTGCATCCAACATTATACCGGGTCTTTCCTTTATAATTTTACCATCTTCCATTTCAATCATATCCATTCCGACATCCATCATCAATGAATCGATTAATTCAGAAGTAATACTGTCCTTTTTCGAAAAACCGAATCCCCAGGCATTTACTAAAGGCGCAACAGTCATATCAAAAGCACCATCAGTAACTTTGGTTATTTGTTTTGCCTTATTAAAAACCGTTCTGAAATATTCATCCGTTTCCATTGAACGGTTACTGTTAATTTTGCTGATTACCGAATTCTCTTTGTAAGTGGATAAGGATAAATCGTATTCATTCATCACTTTTTTTAATTCATCTGACAAGTCATTTTCACTTTCATAAGTAAAATGATAAAGTGTTCCGAATATTAATCCTTCGTTTTTATGGAAAGAAGTCTTTTTACTGCACGAAGTCAATACCAGACTAACAACTAATATTATTGCTGTATAACGCATCTTTAATTTTGTTTTTACGGACACAAAGTTAACTTTTCCTGCTTGAGTGAACAATTCCTTTGATTAAATCTATTAAGCAATAAAAAAGCCCCAAAAGGGGCTTTTTTAGTATTTTAAACTTGGTGTTACGATCCAAAATCATCGAATGCAACCATTTCATCAGGCACACCCAAATCATACAGCATTTTTGTTACTGCATCGTTCATCATTGGAGGTCCACACAAGTAGTATTCGATATCTTCCGGTTCCTCATGATTAATCAGATATTCATCGTGAATCACCTGATGGATAAATCCAACAGGACCTTCCCAGTTATCATCAGGAAGAGGATCTGACAATGCAATCGTGAACTTAAAGTTCGGGAATTCCTTCTCAATTGCACGGAAATGATCTTCGTAGAAAATTTCTTTTGTAGAACGTGCTCCGTACCAGAAAGTAACCTTACGACCTGTTTTTACTGTATGGAATAGGTGGAAGATATGCGAACGCATAGGAGCCATACCTGCACCACCACCAATAAACATCATTTCGTTATCAGTCTCTTTAATAAAGAACTCTCCGTAAGGACCCGAAACGGTTACTTTATCACCTGGCTTACGCGAGAAGATAAATGAAGAACAGATACCTGGATTAACCTTCATGAATCCACCTGCAACACGATCGAACGGTGGAGTAGCAATACGGATGTTCAACATCACAATATTACCCTCTGCCGGGTGGTTAGCCATTGAGTAGGCACGGAATGTTTCCTCTGGATTTTTCATCTTAAGGTCGAACATACCAAACTTCTCCCACTCTTCTTTATACTCATCACCTACTTCAATATCCTTGAAGTCAACATCAATCTTAGGTACATCAATCTGAATATAACCACCTGATTTAAAATCAAGAATTTCTCCTTCAGGAAGTTTAACCACAAATTCTTTGATAAATGTTGCTTGATTATCGTTAGATACAACAGTACATTCCCACTTTTTGATACCCATGATCTCTTGTGGGATTTCCATCTTCAAATCTTCTTTCACTTTCACCTGACAAGCTAAACGCCAGTCATTCATTTGCTCTTTACGAGTAAAATACCCGGTTTCGGTTGGAAGAATTGATCCGGCACCATCGTGCACCTGACAACGACACATAGCACATGTACCACCACCACCACATGCTGATGGTAAAAATATTTTATTACTACCCAGTGCCGACAATAAAGTCTGCCCCGGATCTACTACTAACTCTTTTTCGCCATCGTTGATGTTAATTGTAACGTCTCCTGAAGGCATCAGTTTTTTCTTTGCAAAAAGCAATATCGAAACCAATGCCAGAACTACAATAAGAAACACTACAACGCTGACACTGATTATCATTGTTTGACTTGCTAATAATATCATTTTCAAAATTGTTTTCTTATTATAACTGAATTCCCATAAAACTCATGAAGGCGATACCCATCAAACCGGTTACAATAAATGTAATACCCAATCCTTTTAATGGTGCAGGCACATCTGAATACTGGATTTTTTCGCGGATGGCAGCAATACCAACAATTGCCAATAACCAGCCAATTCCTGATCCAAATCCAAATACAGTTGCTTCTCCTAAAGTCTCATACCCTCTTTCCTGCATAAATAATGAACCACCTAAGATGGCACAGTTTACTGCTATCAAAGGAAGGAAGATACCTAACTGAGAATATAATGAAGGAGCAAATTTCTCAACAATCATTTCTACCAACTGCACCATAGAGGCAATTACAGCGATAAACATGATGAAGCTAAGGAAACTCAAATCTACATCAGCAAAGTTTGGTCCTAACCAGGCCAAAGACCCTTCGCTTAATACATACTTGTTTAATAAGAAGTCAACAGGTACAGTTATAGACAATACGAATACAACTGCCACCCCTAGTCCAAATGATGTTTTAACTGTTTTTGATACCGCCAGATATGAACACATACCCAAGAAGTAAGCAAAAACCATGTTATCAATAAAGATGGACTTAATGAATGTATTTACTAATTCCATTTTTTCGTAGTTTAAGATTTATGATTCAATAAGATCTTTATTGCGTGAACGTTGCACCCAAATAATGATACCCACCACTACCAATGCCATTGGAGGTAGAATCATAAATCCGTTGTTAACATATCCCAACTCATACATAAAATCAGGAACGATCTGAAGTTCACCAATACCTGGTAATGTTAATGTGCCCGATCCGAATAACTCACGGAAGAAAGCCACAATAATCAGAATCATACCATATCCGGCACCGTTACCAATACCGTCAAGCACTGATGGCCATGGCTTATTCCCCAAAGCAAAAGCCTCTAAACGTCCCATAATAATACAGTTGGTGATAATCAATCCGACAAACACACTTAACTGTTTACTTACTTCGTAGGCAAAAGCCTGTAATACCTGGTCAACGATAATTACCAAAGCAGCTACAACAACCAACTGCACAATAATTCGAATACGTGATGGTATAGTGTTGCGCAACAAGGAAATTACCAAGTTGGCAAATACTGTAACAAACATTACGGAGATGGACATTACAATAGCCGGCTCCAATTTAGCTGTTACCGCTAAGGCAGAACAAATACCTAATACCTGAATGGTAATTGGGTTTTGAGCGCCCAGAGGGGTGGTAATCAGCTTTAAATTCTTTGCTGAGAACAAAGGTTCTTTTTCACTACTCATTGTTCAACTGTTTTAATTCTTTAAAAATGATTCATACCCACTCAAACAATCCTGCAACATTGCTTCAACTCCCTGGCTGGTAATTGTACCACCCGATATTCCGTCAACAGCATGAATGTTACCTTCTGATTGTCCTGCTTTCGTAACTTCTATTGAAACCAGCTGACCATCTTCAAAAATTGATTTTCCGGCGAATGGTTTCTGGAAAGCTTCTTTTTCAATTTCAGCACCTAATCCGGGAGTTTCACCTTTATGTCCAAAAGTGGCTCCAAAAACAGTGTTTTTATCTTCGTTTAATGAAAGATAACCCCAGATTGGTCCCCAAAGACCTTTACCTCTTACAGGTAAAATGTATTTTGTACTGCCATCATCCAGTTTACATTCGTATACCGGGTAAGCACGATCAGCAGCATCTTTCTTTAATTCTTTTGCTAAATCAACATCAAAAGCAACTCCATCAATACGTTCGCCAGCTTTATTAACGATGTAGGCACTTTCTCCTACATACTTCTGATATTTATCTTTAGCATCTTTAGCTGTACTTTCAATATTTACCGACTTCAGGATATCGATCATCTTAGCCACTTTGACGTTCTCTGTCTGTATTGGCTTAAGCGAGTGTGACAAAAAGGCCAAAATGGCTGCCACTACAATAACCATCACGGACGCATAAAGAAAGGTATATGTATTTCCTTGTCTATCCATTTCTAATTTGTTTTAAGCATTTACTTTGGCACGCTTCACGCGTCGTTTAATATTACCTTGTACCACAAAGTGGTCGATTAATGGCGCGAAAGTATTCATTAACAGAATAGCCAACATTACCCCTTCAGGATAAGCCGGGTTAAATACCCTGATTAGAATTGCAAATACTCCAATTAAAAAGCCATATATCCATTTTCCTTTTTCGGTACGCGATGCTGATACCGGATCGGTTGCCATAAATACAGCACCAAAAGCAAAACCACCTAAACAAAGTTGGTGAATAGCATCTACCTGCATTAATTCATTAGCACCCCATAGGTTAAATATAAGAGCCATCAGGTAACCTCCTGCAAAAACTGAAACCATAACTTTCCAGCTACCAATACCTGTATAAATCAATAATACAGCACCAATTAAAATAGCCAAGGTTGAAGTTTCACCTATTGAACCAGGAATCATACCAATAAAGCTATGCCATAGATCAAATGCACCATTAGCAAACTTATCAACATGTCCGCTAGCTGCTTCACCAAGTGGAGTAGCTCCTGTAACACCATCTAAATCACTTAAGCCATGAATCCAAATCTTGTCACCCGACATTTTTGAAGGATAAGCAAAGAATAGGAAAGCACGGGCAATCAAGGCCGGGTTCCAGATATTCATACCTGTTCCACCAAACACCTCTTTACCTATAACAACCGAAAAAGCAGTTGCTACAGCTACCATCCACAATGGTATATCAACAGGTAATACCAATGGAATAAGCATACCTGAAACAAGGAATCCTTCTTGTACTTCATGTCCGCGAATTTGAGCAAACATAAATTCGATTCCCAGACCAACACCGTATGATACAACAACAATAGGTAGCACCTTTAAAGCACCAATACCCACCATTTGCCAAAATCCGGCAGCTTCATTAATTGCTAAATAATGCTGATATCCAGCATTCCAAATACCAAACAGCAAGGCTGGCACTAAAGCCATCACAACCATTGCCATGGTACGTTTTGAATCAATCGAGTCGCGTACATGAACTCCGTTTTTATTTGTGTGATTAGGCACAAATAACAAAGTTTCAAATGCATCGAAGGTCGAATGAAACTTCTCAAACTTCCCGCCTTTTTGAACGTGAGGTTTGATATTATCTAATAAATTTCTTAACGCTTTCAATGTATATTGTTTTTTAAGTATCAAGATAAAAGTATCAAGTATCAAGACGACAACATTGTCTTATGTCTTAAGTCTTGTTTCTTGCTACTACCTAGCTTAACTCTTTAATGATTAAATCAATCCCTCTACGCAAAGTTGCCTGAAGAGGCTGTTTTGAAGTACATACAAACTCACAAAGAGCCACATCTTCTTCAGCCAATTCATAAATACCCAACTGTTCCATTTTGTCAATATCATCCACTAAAATGGCACGGAATAAAAACTCAGGAAGAATATCCATTGGCAATACTTTTTCGTATTCGCCTGACATAATAAAAGATCTGCGTCCACCATGAGTATTAGCATCTAACGCATACTCTTTATTTTTACACATCCAGCTAAAGAAGGTTCGAGAAACACTGAATTTACCAAAACCAGGTGCAGCCCAGCCCATAAATTCAAAATAATCACCTTCTGGAATTACTGTAACTTGTGAGTGATAGGCTCCAATATATCCGTCGTTATCAATTTGAGTACCTGTAAGTACATTACCACTGATGTATCTTAATGTACCGTTATTCGAAACATTGTCTTTAATTAAAGTCGAAATTGACGCTCCTAACTTAGTGCGATAGTAGGCTTTTTTCTCCACTTCGCTACCAGCTAACACTACAACGCGGTTTGAATCATACTTACCTTCAGCAAATAGTTTACCTATAGCAACAATATCCTGCGGTTGAGCTACCCAAACTACTTCACCCTTATTAATTGGCATAGTGTGATGAATTTGCACACCCACATTACCAACCGGATGCGGACCTTCAAATGAATGAATAGTTACCCCTTTCAGGCTGTTAATTACTTTAGATGCAGCATCGTTACGAACACCCAAATGAACATTGTCGCACAAACGCTTGATTACATCAATACCTTCTTGCAAAGCTTCTTCCTGACCTGTCAACACGAAGTCGAAATCGGGTGCTAAAGGAGCTGAGTCAAAAGCTGAAATGTAAAACGCCTTTGGTGTTTCGCTTGCATCAGCAATGATATCATAAGGACGTTTGCGAATAAATGGCCACAAACCTGCTACCTGTAGTTTTTCAACCACTTGCTCTTTAGATAACTCGCTGGCTTTAGCTGGTTCAAACTGCTCTGCAGCATCAGTACCATCTGACTTCACTACAACTTCCAGAATCTTACGGCGCTCACCGCGGTTAACCGCTAGTAACTCGCCACTTACAGGTGAAACGAATTTTATTTCAGGACGATATTTGTCGTAAAATAAAACCGTACCGGCTTTCACCTTGTCCCCAACTTTAATTGCCATTTTAGGCACCACACCGTGAAAATCGGTAGGCTTAACAGCAAAAAGCTCGGGTAATTCGGCTTGCCCAAATACATTATCAGCTTTTCCGGCAAGCTGAATATTCAGACCTTTTTTAATTTTTATTACCTCTGACATGTTTGAAAAACGGTTTTTTTATTTTTAAGCTGCAAAAATATAGAAAATTATAACTTTTCCATCTATATTACGGCCCCAAAAGAACTTAAATCCTGCTTTTATTTTTAGTTTACTGAGTCAAGGAAGAGTCAGCAAATGTAGAATTGTTTCTTTATTTATGCAAACAGACATGTATATATTTAAATATCTTCTTATTAGTATTATTACCTTACTACCCATTTACTCATCAGCTAACAACCCTGTGTTTACTGGTGTTGGTATACATACAGTACAATTACATAAGACAGGATGGAACCAAAGCATGCCCATTATTCATTTAAATTCGCAGGAAGAATTAACCTTAAGTTTTGATGAATTTGCTTACGATACAAAAAATTACCAATACAGTATAATACATTGCAATGCCAATTGGGAAGAATCGGATTTGATGCAAACGGAATATGTACAGGGATTCATGCCCAATCCTGTTTTAGATTACCAATACTCTTTTAATACAACGTTTGATTACATTCATTACTCACTTGCTTTTCCAAACGAAGATATTCAGCTAAAACTATCGGGTAACTATATAATAAAGGTATTTGAATTGGGAGAAGAAGACAAGCCAATTCTAACCCGGCCTTTTTTTGTTTCAGAATCAGAAGTTTCCATTGTTCCTCAAATTAAATATACAGCCAGCTCCAGTTTGCGCAGTTCAATGCAAGAAATTCACTTTAGTATTTTACATCCAAGATTCAGGATTGATAACCCAAGGGAACAAATAAAGGTAGTTCTTCAGCAAAATGGCCGATGGGACAATCAAATGACAGAATTGAAACCATTGTTTGTACGAGATTCAGAATTGGTTTATGAGCATAACCGCGAAATATTATTTGATGGGGGAAATGAATACAGATGGCTCGACTTGAGAAGTACGCGCTTTGCTGCCGAATATGTTGAAGGAATATCTTTTCATGATCCTCACTACCACTTTACCTTATTTCCAGACAAAAACCTTGGCGACCGATCCTACTTTTATCGCGAAGACTTTAATGGTAAATATTATATTGATGTGCGTGAAAATCGTGACCCGGAGATTGAAGGCGATTATGTATACGTTCATTTTAAACTTCCGGTTGAGAAACCCTTTTTAAACAGCAATATTTATATTTCAGGAGGATTGACTAATTGGCAAATGGATACCAAAAACCAAATGCAATATAATGTTCAAACACAAATGTATGAACTATCATTACTTCTAAAGCAAGGTTTTTATAATTATCAGTATCTGGTTCAGGAACAAAGCAACCCCCATGCTGAAGTCAGTTATTTTGAGGGCAATTACGGGCAAACTGAAAATGATTATACCATATATGTATATTATCGCAGTTTTAGTGACAATTACGACCGTTTGGTTGGAGTAAATATTGCCAATTCGTTAAAATATACACTTACTAAGTGATAATGCAACATCTAAGGGGAAAGTAAGTCAAACAATGTAAAACCAACCCGTGACTTACAATTCTTCTATAACATACTAATCACTCCAGGCATAGAATTCCCACTCAAAACACTGATAAAACTCATACTTTTAAACTTATAAACCCTGACATTTTTCATAGCCTTGGCATAAAATAATCAATAGATTTGTTTTCATGTGGCTGCTCATAATAACTATCTAATTACAAACATTTAATTTTCAATGATAATGTTGTAACTTATACAGATTGAAGCACTGGCCATTGTTTAATCGGAATTAAGAATAGTATTAACCATCATAAAAACAGAAGCTATGCCTAAAGGAATCTTTAATGTGCCAAAAGCTGTTAATGAGCCTGTAAAAACTTATGCTCCGGGAACACCAGAGCGTGCCGAACTAAAAAAACAGATTGAAGAGCTACGCTCTCAAGAACTTGACATCCCAATGTTTATTGGTGGTCAGGAAATTAGAACTGACAACAAAAAACGCATTCATCCTCCACATGATATCAATCATACATTAGGATACTATCATCAGGGAGATGAAACCCATGTGCACATGGCTATCGATGCCGCTTTAAAAGCTCGTGAAAAATGGGCAGCCCTTAGTTGGGAACACCGCGCATCAATCTTCTTAAAAGCTGCTGATTTATTAGCCGGACCATACCGTCAGGTTTTAAATGCAGCAACTTTATTAGGACAGTCAAAAACAGCTTTCCAGGCTGAGATTGATTCTGCCTGTGAGTTGGCCGACTTTTTACGTTTCAATGTTCAATACATGACAGAAATTTATTCTGAACAACCAGCATCTTCTCCTGGTGTATGGAACCGTTTGGAATATCGTCCTTTGGAAGGCTTTGTGTTTGCTTTAACACCTTTCAATTTTACTGCCATTGCAGGTAACCTGCAAACGTCGCCTGCCATGATGGGTAACGTTACTGTTTGGAAACCTTCAAAAACGGCCGTTTATTCAGCTTATTTCTTAATGAAGTTATTCCAGGAAGCTGGTGTACCTGATGGAGTTATCAACCTTGTATTTGCATCAGGACCTGTAGCTGCAGATGTTGTATTCAACCATCCTGACTTTGCCGGATTCCATTTTACCGGTTCCACAGGCGTATTCCAAAATACATGGAAGACCATTGGTGAGAATATTCACAAATACAAAACTTATCCTCGCATTGTTGGTGAAACAGGAGGTAAAGACTACATCCTGGCACATAAATCTTGTGATGCTGCAGCTGTTGCTACTGCTATTACTCGTGGTGCATTTGAGTTCCAGGGACAGAAATGTTCAGCTGCTTCACGTGCTTATCTTCCTTCAAGCCGCTGGGCTGAAATTCGTGAGTTAGTACATGAAGATCTTCAGCACTTGAAAATGGGACCACCGGAAGATTTCAGCAATTTTATGACAGCTGTTATTGACGAAGCTTCATTCGACAAATTAGCAACCTTTATTGATGCTGCTAAAGATAGCCCTGAAGCTGAAATTATTGAAGGTGGTGGTTATGATAAAACGGAAGGTTATTTTATTCAACCAACCATAATTCTTACTACCAATCCTAGATACATTACAATGGAAGAGGAATTATTTGGTCCGGTACTAACCATTTACGTTTACGACGACACCAAATTTGAAGAAACCATGGACATCCTGGATTCAACATCGATGTATGCACTAACAGGTGCCATCTTTTCTCAGGATCGTTACATTATTGACCAAGCAACCAAACGCTTAGTTCATAGTGCAGGTAACTTCTACATTAACGATAAACCAACAGGTGCTGTTGTAGGCCAACAACCTTTTGGAGGTTCTCGCGGATCGGGTACCAATGATAAAGCAGGTTCAAAAATAAATTTGATGCGTTGGGTAAGTCCTCGTACGATCAAAGAAACTTTTGTTCCGCCGCATGAGTTTAAATATCCATTTATGGGTGAGTAAATATATTAAATCCCGCTTCGGCGGGATTTTTTTTGTACCATAGCTAAGTCCTATGCCTCAAAGTTTATTACCTTTGCCCAAAAGGTTAGTATGAACTGGTCGAACTTTAAAAAATACATCCAACCACTTATCAGCAACAAATACTTTATAGCATTTGTAGTATTTGTGGTTTATATTGGTATTTTCGATCAGAACAACCTAATTGACCGCTTCAAATTACAATCCCGTATCAATAAGCTGGAAAAACAGAAAGAACACTACATTGAAGAGATTGAGCAGAATAATCGGAAGATGAAAGAACTTCAGAGTAGTACCGAAAATCTTGAAAAATTCGGACGGGAAGAATACCTCATGAAGAAAAAAGACGAAGTGCTTTTTATCGTTGAAGAAGAATAGAAATGGACTATAAAAGATTGTTAAGCATCCTGTATTACATTGGTATGGGTTTGGTATTTTTAGGTGTTTTAATGGGTGTTACTCAGGTTGATTTTGATTACCTTGTGTTATTACTCGGTAGTTTACCCATCATTGGCGTAAGAATATACAATCGTATAATTGGCCGGGAAGAAAACCGCAGGGTATTTTCAATACTAATATATAGCTCTGTATTTTTACTTCCTGCTGCTTGGGCATTATATACCAATCGATCTTACTGGGTAGTTTTCATTATGCTAACAGTTGTACTTGATTTTTATGCCAGCTTCCGTAGGATTAGAAAATAAAAAAGGTAAAGTTCAAAAAGTCCGAACTAAACCTTCCAGCACATTTACCGACATGAATAAACCTCACACAAATAGTTAACAGCCAGTTGCTATCAGCTATAGCTATTTTATTTCGGACTAGCAGCATCGTACTATCATTCTATCTCCCACTTTCGATAATAAGTAAGCAAGTCAAGAGTATCCATCAAATCATCACTTTCCTTTTCCTGCAGATCAATCAAATCAAGTGCGGCATCAAAAACAGCTATTTTCTCAAGAAAATGCACATGCACATAGTTTAGATATTTTACCACCTTAAAGGCATCAAAAACCTCAAAAAACCGCTTTTTAAATGCATCTAATGATGCACAGTTATTATTTATATTAGAAAGCTCCTGATAGAAATTCGAATTCAATAAAAAGCTCCTGATTCTTCCACTCAGGTTATTAATCAAATCAGCATATTGTTCCTCATCAACCTTAAAGAACTTCTCCTTCTCATCGAGCATCTCTTTTAGATCAACAAAAGCCTGCAAATTATAGGTAAGGTAATCATTTTGATTCTTCATTAACTTAGACACTGTTGGCCCGGTTCCAAAAGGCACCCTGTTTGAGATTCGAGATGATGGATACACACAGGTATTGTTCAGTTCTTTAAACCTCCCCAATGGAATTACCTTTTGTAGAAAATAAAAATCTTCGCCTGCCTGCTTACGAGGCATCCCTCCTGCTCTAACATATGCTTCTGCAGTAACAGCAAAGCAAGATCCAACTGTATGAAAAGCATATGGATGTCCAGCCCAGCGCAATGCCTTAAGATAATATCTCAAGTGAAGTTCGTATTGCAATATGGCTTCCTTCTGGATTTCGTTTACCCCAACCATCTCATGTTGAAACTGTATAGTAAATCCATTAATAGGCTCCTCATTAAACTTCTTCCAAACAGCATTGAAATAGTCAGATTTTACCTTACAATCTGCATCTAATGATAAAATGATTCCCTTTGGATTTTGTTCTTCATTGTATCTGAATACAGCATAATCCATTCCAATTTTCCTCGCCCATCCGGCACCTGCATGCTTCTTTTTTAAGTTGTAGGCCTGAATAACTGCAATCGAAAAATAACAAGAGTATTCTTCCTTTTTCTTTAGAAGATAATTATACATCCGATGTTGAGATTCCATTACTTCAGGAGAACTTCCTTCGGCATAATTAACTACTAATACGAGTTGAATTGCAACATCACATTTGGTGGCAGATATTACTATTGATTCCAGTAATGAATCAATGTAATCCTGCTCTAAAAATACGGGTATTACAACTCTGATATCTTTCTTATCTAAATCCTGTTCAGATGAGTTGTATACCTCATGCTTTGATAAATATTTCTGAAAAAGCTTATTCATAAATAGCAAAAAAGGCAGAACCTTAATACTAAAGTTCTGCCTTAAAAATATTATTAAAATTTCTTATTTTTTAGCTGCCTTATGACGCTCGTTTAAAGCATTGGTAATTTCTTGTGTAATATCTACTCCATCGGCACCATACAAAACATTATCACCCAAAGTATTACTCAATATTACTTTGTAAGGTTTATCTTCTGCAAATTCTTTAAGATAACTTTCTAGAGTATCACGTAGCTGACGATTTAATTTGTCTTGCTCTTGCATTAACTCATTTGTTAAGCGTTGATTTAAAACCTGTAAATCTTGTTCTGCCTTAGCTAAACGATCTCTTTCTTTATTAAATCTGTCTTGTGACAAGAAAGCATTGGTTTGCACTTTACGTTGAAAATCCACTGCATCTTGCTGAAAAATCTTTGCTTTCTCAGCATAATCAGCTCTAGAAGCCTCCTCTTTAGACATCAACTGATCATTTACTTCTTTAGCAAAATTATAGTTTAACAACAATGAATCTGTATTGATAAACGCAACAGGATAAATTGCACCATCAGCTTGCATAGCCTGACCTTTTTCTTGAACTACGGCTTCTTTCTTTCCAGAAAAATGCAATGCATATAAAATAATAACAGCTAGTAATAAAATTCCATTTAATACTGTAGACAATTGTTTCATATTCTCCCTAATGATTTATAGCTTAATTTTAATGGACAACAAATATAATCTATTAGCCTGCATATAAAAATATTTGCTTGTATTTTTCTTCTCTGATCCGACACACTCGTGCGCTAACACACAATAAATAAATAACTTTCTCAGCCATTTCATCTCCTATAAAATTAAAATATTTTACGTGTCCGACGTCGATATTTCGATCCTGAAGCATTACCAAATCCAGGAGCACTACAAGGGATGGCACCTCGTGGGCTTTTTCTTCGGTATACCTGGTTAAACCTAAAGATTAACGACAGTTCGTTGGCTCCGTTACTATACCCACTTAACTCTGATAAAGTAAAATCATAACTATAAGCAAAGCGAACGTTTCCAACATTTACTCCCAGAATAAATATCAAGCCGTCGTTATTATTTAATCCATCTTCAGATGCAAAAGGAATACCACGATACCAAACACCCAGTTCCATAGGATTTAAAAACCAATACGTACCAAAATCAAGTTGATTAAAGCCCTGTTGTAGTCGGTAATTAAATGCAGCAGTTAAACTCTGCTCTGTTCTATTCCTGCCTGATTTATAGTTAAACTTATATCCACCATAAACGGATGTTTTAATAGGGTTATAGGTTTCAATATCGGTTACTGCAATATCATGCTTAATTATATTATCCACCGCTAAACCAAACCAGAAAAAATCACTATAAATCATTGCTGACGCTGCTGCATCAAAATACTTATAATTATCATTCCCATATGTTGAACCTCCAATAGTAGATCCGTCATTTGACTGATCGGAAGGCAAAACAGAATTAATTAAATTTAAATTTCGCTCGGAATACTTAAACTGAATACCGGGCCGCACCATGATTCCATCACTTACCTCGAATTCATATGCATATAAGGCGCTAACATCCTGGCGCACTAATTTGCCATCGCCACTATCGTCACGCAGAAACATCAATCCCACTCCACTACTGTAATCTTCAAAGTAATGATCGGCTGCTAATGCATATGTTTTGTAGGTATTTGGTATTCCAGGCCATTGATCTCGATAAGTCAGACTGACCCTCGAACCATTTGTAAGTCCCGTAAATGAAGGACTTAAATACAAAGGGCTGGCATAAACCTGAGAAAAAGAGACATCTTGTGCCTTCAGATGAATTAAATTCAAACAGCCAAACAGCACAACTATTAGTCTCAAATATTCTTTCTTTATCATTGTTAAGGTTTCCCTAATATAGGTATATTTTTAATTATCTAATTAGTAATACAGTTCCGGTCCTCCTGAACTCTACCCCATTCATGTATCGGCCGTTAACTTTATAAACATACACAGCCTGAGGAGCCAATTGACCTTTGTATAATCCATTCCATCCTTCATCAATATCATAGGTTTCAAATATCAATTGTCCCCAACGATTAAAGATCTGCATATGGAAATTATCAACATCTCTGTATTTTGGCTTAAATAAGGCATCATCTCTTTCCCCAACACCTCCTGGGCTACTTCCATCCGGACGTGGTGCAAAAGCATCAGGGAAGTTCACAAAGCCTGCTAATTTGGCCTCAACAATATCATTTGCTACATATGTATTATCACAACCAAAGCTATTCTCTACAGTCAGCGAAATTGAATAAATGCCAGCTTCCTGATAATAATAGGTTGGATTTTGCTCAACCGACGTTTCACCATCACCAAACTCCCATAACCAGGTAACCGCATCAATCGATAAATCGGTTAACTTGATAGGATCATCAGGAATCCAAACTAAATCAGGTGTCACATTAAAATCCGCCACCGGATGATCATGTACAGTGATAACCTGAGATGATACAGCATCCTGACCATCAGGACCAGGGGCCGTTAAAACAACCGTATAATCTCCAGGATTCTCGAAGGTATACGTTGGATTTCTATCTGTTGATCTTCCTCCATCACCAAATTCCCAGATAAATGATGTTCCTCCAATAGTATAATTGGTAAATTTCACTTCCAAAGGATAACATCCTGCTTCTGAACTTACAGTAAAGCCTGACTCTGGTACTGTTTTATATTCAATGGTTACATCATCGTAAGCTACACAGCCATCTGTTATAATCGTCCATCGGAACGTACTCTTGCCCTCTGGCAGACCACTTACCGTTGTATTAAAGAAATTAGCATCCTCAAAAGTACCTCCGCCTGCTACTATTGACCACGTACCTTCTAAAGTACCCGGATTCTCTGCCTGCATCTCATATGCCGATTCATAAGTAATATCATCCTCTCCTGCATATGGACGTGCTTTATTACTTACAATTGTAACCACATCCTCTGTAGTACATTCTCCGTATCCAATAGTCCATTTATAGACATTCTCGCCATAACCAATATTGGATACCATTGTATTGTGCTGGTTAGGTTCATTAAAAATACCTGAACCACTAATAACCGTCCATGTTCCAATACCATCCACCGGATTATTGGCATTCAATACAATGTAATCATCACAGGTTTCTCTGGCAGCTCCTGCTTCTGATTGATCAGGTACTTTATTAGATATATTAACCTGATCAGTTGAGAAACATGATCCGTTTTGGATAGTCCACATTAGGATATTCTCATCAAAACCAAGGTTTCTTATAACAGTTTTTTCATCCGTATTATCATCAAAATCGCCTTTACCTGATACAACCGTCCAGTACCCCTCGCCATATTCCGGAGTATTGGCATCTAATTGAGTCCAGTCTTTACAATCCTGCACATCCGGCCCTGCATTGGCAGTAGTTGGAGTATTATTAACAACGGTTATAACATCACTCAAAGTACATTGTCCTTGCGTTAGTGTCCAACGTAGAACATTCGTTCCATGAGAAAGACTTGTAATGGTAGCTGAAGGCCTGGTAGGATCATCAAATGTTCCACCTCCGCTATCAATTGTCCACAATCCCTGACCATACTCAGGAGGACTGGCTTTTAATGTTAACTGAGGAGTACACAGTTCTTCATCTTTACCAGCATATGGTACTGAAGGTTCGTTATTTACTATTAATACTTCATCGGTTATAATACAGGTCTCATTTTGAACAATCCACCTAAATACATTATCTCCTTTAGATAAACCAATTACTTCTGATTTAGGATCGTTAACATCACTTATAAATGCTGAGCCTGATAATACTTCCCATCTTCCTTCTCCAATTTCAACAGCCGTTGCATTTAGGTTGGTGGTATCATCACAGATAGTTTGACTATTACCGGCATATGCAGCACTTGGGGAGTTATTAACAATGGTAACTTCCTGCGATGTTTCACAACCATTATAAATAATGGTCCATAGGAGCTGATTATTTCCTTTAGCCAGATTCCGAACTATTGTATTAGGATTGTTCTGATCTTCAAAAATAGCCTGACTTGTTCCTCCAACAATGCTCCATGTTCCAACACCAGGGCTTGGGTTATTTGCTTCTAACTGCGTCTCATCCGAACAAATTGGAAGTGATGAGCTAACTCTTGCCTCTATTCGATTATAACTAATCTGAACATCATCATATGACTCACAACCTTCATTTGTAATTTTCCAGCGCAAGAGGTTATCACCAAATGCCAGGTTACTTACTGTTGCTGAAGGATCATTAATATCAGTAAATCCTCCAGAACCATTCCTGATACTCCATTCTCCAACTCCAATAGTTGGATTATTCGCTGCCAATTGCGTTTGATTCAATTCACACAATGCCTGATGATCACCGGCTTCAGCCTTAGTTGGATTATTATTGGTAATTGTAATATTACTTACCGAATTACATCCACCATAACTGATGGTCCATGTTAATACATTATCACCCTGATCAAGGTTTCTTACTTTCGAGTAAGGATTATGTGGTTCATCGAAATAAGCAGCACCTGAACCTCCAACAACGCCCCAGGTTCCTTCACCCGGATAGGCATTATTTGCCGCCAATAATGATGTATCGGAACATATCACCAGACTTTCATGCCCAGCTATTGATTGTATATAATTATTAGCTATTTCCACATCATCTGATGAGGTACAACCGTTATTATCGATTGTCCAACGGAAACGATTTTTGCCGGTAGATAATCCTGTAACTTCTGTATAAGGATCATGTACATCTGCAATATCACCCGATCCACTAATTAACTCCCAGGTTCCTTCTCCATAAAGAGGTATATTAGCAGACAATACCACATTATCAACACAAATTGGTCTGTCGCTACCTGCCCTGGCTACTGATGGTTGATTATTAATTACTACTATATCATCAGAATCTTCGCATCTACCGGAAGTAATAACCCATGATAAAACATTTCTACCAGGAGCCAGTTTTCTGGCCCAATTTCCATCTATTTCGGCAGCTCCTTCTTTTACTCTCCACTCACCCACTCCAAATGTAGGGGTATTTGGTCGTAGCTCAATAGAATCGCTACATACATATACTGTATCACCACCTGCATCAGCAACAGTTGGCAGCATATTATTAATTACTACAGAATCTACAGAAGCACAGCCATATTGAGAAATTTCATATTTCAATACGTTAGCTCCTTTAGATAATCCACTAATAAGAGTATTTGGATTAGTATTATCCTCAAAAGCACCACTACCACTTATTAGAGTCCATGTTGCATCTCCTATTGCCGGTATATTTGCTTCTAATTGATATTCGTCAGCACAGATATCACGATCAGGTCCGGCATTGGCTTTTGTAACCTTGTAATTGGTTATTGTTACCTCGTCTGTTGATTTTGTATTTGTATAGTATATTGTCCAGCGGAAAACATTTTCGCCAGGTCCCAGGTTAGTAACCCTGGTTTTTTGATTGTTAATTTCCTCAAATTGCCCCGCTCCACTTACAACGGACCATTCTCCAATACCTACATCCGGATCGTTTGCCTGTAACTCTGCAAAATCGTCACAAACCTCCTGATCAAGACCTGCATTGGCATCAATAGTTTCTCCATTGGTAATGGTTACTTCATCTGATTCTTCACAACCCATATTTGTAACAGTCCATCTAAACAGGTTTTCTCCTCTACGTAAATCACTTACTGAAGAATATGGATCCAGATCATTTGCGATACTTGCTCCTCCGGCAACGAGCGACCATTTACCTTCTCCAGCAATTACCGGAGTTGCATTCAGGTTGGTTGATCCACCCGTTATTATCTGATCGGTTCCGGCATTAACGGGATATGGTGTATTGTTATTAATAATAACAGTATCTGCCGATATACATCCATTATAATCAACTCTCCAGATAAATCCATTAGGTCCGTTTAGTAATCCACCAACCTGTGTATTTGGATCGTAATTATCGAATATAGTTCCTCCACCTACACCAGGGAGAACACCCCATTCACCAACGCCTAATGAAGGTGAGTTTGCTCTTAAATTTGTAATTCGACCACAAACTATGGTATCTTTTCCTGCTTCAACCACTACATGATTATTCACAATAATGATATCTGCTGAACTAGAACAGCTCTCATGCATAATGGTCCATCGGAAAATATTTTCTCCTTCTCCCAAGTTGGTAACACTGGTTAATGGATCTGATGGATCATCAAAAATACCTGAACCAGTAACAATTGACCAGAAACCTGTTCCAATGGAAGGTGCATTACCTGTTAATTGAGTTTGATAAGCACAAAGAACCTGATTGCTTCCTACCGTTGCAGTAGTTGGAGCATCATTGGTTATTGTTATTTCATCAGTACTAATACATCCATACTGATTTAATTCCCATATTAAGCGATTTGTGCCTTGTTCCAAATCACTAACTATTGTATTAGGAGAAAGTGCATCTTCAAACGATCCGGCTCCTTCTACAATAATCCATCTGCCTGTAACATTAGCAGGTGGCACGGTAGCATCTAATACCAAACTACCATCACATACTGTTTGATCTGCTCCGGCATCAACCTGAAGTGTATTATTCCTAACAGTTATTTCATCAAATTTCTCACATCCATTTACAGCAACAGTATAACGGAATACATTATCTCCATAATCCAGACCCGTTATAAGAGTTGTTTCTGCGTCTGGCGAATCAATAACACCAGAACCACTTATTAGTGTCCATTTACCAGTTCCTACAAGAGGCGAAACGGCAGTAAGAGTTATTTGATTATCACAGACAGCAATTGTGTTACCTTCATTTATAATGGCTTCTGAAGGTTCGTTATTTGTCACTTCAACCTCACCATAACTTTCACATCCATTTTGTGTTAATGTCCAACGGAAACGGTTTAATCCCGGCTCCATATTGGTTACAACAGTAGTGGATGCATTAGCAGGTGCGAATGAAGCTGTTGATCCAACAGGATAAATCGCTTCCCAACGCCCTTCAATTCCGGCAATATAGGTTCCACTTAGAGTGGTACTTCCATTACATACATTACTTACATCTGCAACAGCTGAAATTGATAGTGTATTATTTCTAATGGTTACTTCATCATAAACAGCACAGTCATTTAATCCTCCGGTGCTGTTATTAGTAACAGTCCATCGCAATACTACATCACCTCTACTAATATTAGTTAAAGTTGAATTAAATGCAGTTGGGTTACTAATTATAGCATGTCCTGAAATTACTTCCCATCGACCCGACCAATTTGGATTTATTGAATTTGGGTCTGTAGCCTCTAAGGTATAAGTATCACCACAAACATCTTTATCCAATCCTGCATAAGCCATTGGTAAAGGATACACTTCAACAGATAATGAAGCTGTATTAGGTCCATCTCCGCAGGCATTGTAAGGTGTTACTCTTACTTCGCCACTAATAACATCCAACATTGGGTCCAAATCAACTTTAATGGTTGAAGCGGTATCAGCGCCTACAATAATAAACCCTGTTGGAAGTTCCCATCGATAATGAGTGGCATTAGCTACAGCAGCAACACTAAAGGTTATACCTGTTGATCCCTGACAGAACTCTGTTGGTCCTGTAATACTACCCACCGTATCTGGTAGCGGTTTAGCAGGTATCCATAATTCGGCAGGTTGACCATCGCCACATCCGTTAGTTGCATATACTTCAATATATCCTCCAGCAAAATCAGCATCAAAGTTGAGCTCTACTGAAGTAGTACCATCTCCCGATACAATGGTGCTTCCGACAGGAGCCGTCCAGATATAACCTCCGTCAGCATCCGTTACCGGATCAATGGTATAAATAACACCTGATTCAGCCTGACAAACACCACCAATCACATCATCGTTTCTAATGGTATCAATACGTCCCGGTAGTTGTTTTACTGTAACAACTGCCGAAATGGTTGTTGTGATATCCATAACACAACCATTGGCGTCCACTACATTGGTAATTTCGTAAGTTGTGGATTCATCAGGCGATACTGACCAGTTATAAGTAGTACCCGTATTAGGTGAAACAACCATCGTGTTATTAACACCGTTTCTGGTATATGTTATTGTATATGGATAAGCTGAATTACCAAACTCAATATCTAGGACAGCTGTATTACCAACACAGATATTGGTGCTTCCGCTTAGTAATACTGTTGGTTTAGGATTGACTGAAACATCAACCTGACCATTTCCACTATTGGAACAGGAGTTAGCATCAGAAACCGATAATATACTATAGCTGGCATCTGCTACCGGAGTATCATTAAAAATATAAGGTGATGAATTAACTGTTTCGGTAGATGATGTACCGTTGTTTGTATCCACCCATGTAATATTCCATGGAGCCACGCCAGTTAAGTTTACACTCAAATCAACCGAACCATCAGCACACATCTCATCCGGACCACTAATGTTAGCAGTTGGTAATGGATTAACTGTCAACTGCACCTGTCCACTACCAGTTCCTTTTAAACAAGTTGAATTAGAAGGATCAGCTACTTTTGTAATTACATAGTTTCTATTGGTTGTTGGAGTTACCGTAATGGAGTAAGGTGATTGATTCACATTTTCTTCCCAATAAGTATCCCCATCATAAAGAGTAACACGAATACTTCCATCTGCAGCAAAATTCCATCCGCTTGTAGTTAATACCATATTAAAGTCTTCGCCAGCACAAATATCTGTTGATCCATCTGATGAAGCTAATACTACATTTGCTTCGGGTTGGATAACTACTTTGGCATCAGACACACTACAATTACCTCTGGTTGGAGACATTGAATCATAGCTACCGGCATAGTCATATGCCAAAATGGTATAATTACCTACAGGCAAATTATTAAAGGTGAATGTACCAGGCACAGACGCTACATTTTGCGAATCGTAATATCCTTTATCACTAATTATCTCAACGAAATACTCTCCAGTTGAACTAGCTTGACCACCACTAACTGTTCCATCAATCACCCCTGTTGACGTATTATAGCAGTTAATGTGAGTACTTACAGTTGTGTTTATACTTAAAACAGGATTCTCTGAAATGATAATATCTTCCTGATAAGTAACAGGCACATCATCTGTTACGGTAACACGATAAGTTCCTGCGGTTAACCCGGTTAAATGCAGTGATGTTGCATTAACATCCTGTGAAGTTCCCGGACCAGATACCTGAATTCTATAATAAGATCCATCTATAGGATACCCTCCAAATACTCGGTTAATATGTAATTCACCGTTTGTATCACCGTTACAAGGACTAACATTAAATACTGTTTTCTCAAATCCCAAATTCTCACCTGGCTGAACAACTCTGATTCCGGTATATTCGAATGAACAACCATTATCATCAGTTGCAACAACTCTGTAGGTTCCTGAACTTAATCCTGCTATTGGGTTTGTGGTTCCTGCAGATGCATTAGAAGCATCAAACCATTGGAAAGTATAAGGTGCAACCCCTCCACTAACATCAACCTGAATTTGTCCATCGCTACCTCCGGCTGTTGAAACATCGGTTATTTGAGGATTGGTAATAGTTATATGAGAAGATGGCTGAGTAATTTCAATATCACCGGAATTTAATGTACATCCATTATCATCCTGGATGGTTACAGAATAAGTACCAGCAGCCAAACCACTCGGATTGCTTCCGGATGGATTACCCGGACCTGTCCAGATGTAATTATAAGTAGGCGTACCACCTGAAACCTCTACCTCAATCTCACCTGTTAACCCTCCATAACAAAGCACATCAGTAATGTTTACTGCATCGATACTAATTGGTGCTGCTGGTTGATTTATGGTATAAGCACCAATGAAAGTACATCCAAGGTCGTTATCTGTAACTAATAAGGTATAAATACCGGCAGGTATATTATTTATGGATGCAGTGGTATAAGCACCACTATTCCAATCGAAGTTGTAATTACCGCTACCTCCAGAAACAACAGCCGATAAAGCACCTACAGATTCTCCAAAACATTCGATGTGTGTTAAAGCAACATTTACATTTAATCCGGTAGCAGCTACAATAGTAAAGTCTTTTGTTATAGAACAATCTGTTCCACCAGATGTACGTCCATCAGTAATAGTAACTGTGTAGGTACCCGGTGCTAATCCACTCTGATTTCTTGCTCCTGGCGTTAGTGCCGATGCACTTCCATCAGTGGTAGTCCAGGCATAAGTATAATTTTCATCACCTCCTATAACATCAAATGCAATACTACCATCGTTATTACCCGAGCATGATACCGGCGTAACCACATCATTAACTATTTCAATGGCACTGGTCAGAGTAGCATTTAATGTATCAATACAAGAAGTTCTGTCTGAATCGGCATCGGTAATAACCACATAATAAGTACCTCCTGTTAGACCAGATTGATCCTGATCTGTAGGCACGAGCTGTGTTGGATCTCCATCAGTAGTACTCCAATAATAAGTATAAGATCCTGATCCACCGGCTGGTGTTAAATCTAATGAACCATTGGTTCCGTCACACTGCGTATCGGTAAGAGTAATCACTCCACTTACAGCTGTATATTCATCAATGGTAATATTTTTGGTAGCAGTACAGTTGTTCGCATCTCTTATTAATACAGTATAAGTACCACCTGATAATCCACTTTGATTTTTGTCGCCCTGAACAATTCCAGGTGATAATGGAGACCAGGTATAATTATAAGGAGCTACTCCTCCTTGAATTTCCAGATTAATATATCCATCCGCATCTCCGTTACAGGTAACATCCCCCTTATCCGTTGCATCTATCTGTATAGGTAATGGTTGCAGCACATCAAAGGTGTACGTTCTTTCGCAAGCTGCCCCATCGTTTTCAAGTAAATCAGTAATCACCAATACATATTCACCTGCAGTAAGCGTATTAATGGTTGGTGTAGACGCAGAATAAGCAGCATCTCCGGTTTTAGTCCAGCTATAACTAAACGATCCACTTCCTCCCGTTAAATTAATAGAAATAGCTCCCGTATTACCTCCATTACATTTTACATCGGTGATAACCGGATTGACTGCAATCTCTTCAGGAATAGTAATACTGTAACTTGTTTCGCAATTATTCTTATCTGATACTTTTACAATATAAGTTCCACCGACTGTGACTGTAAACAAATGATAATCTGTTGGATCCTGAGCGGCAATTCCCGGTCCTGAAACATTGTATTTGAAATCACCATAGGCTGGGTCTTGCACACCTGATCCTCCAGTTAAATTGAAGATTTCGATGGTTCTTACATATGGATCACAATCAGTAATAAGATATCTCAAATTAAAGTCTAAAGCAGATACAGGTTGTTTCACTGTAAAAGTACGTGTTGCCGTACATGATCCATCTGTAACCAATACAGTATAATCACCAGCCACCAATCCTGTCAGATCCTTATCACTCTCATTGGCTGCCGTGATACCAGGCCCAGTCCATAAATATGTCACAGATGCACCTACATTTGTTACATCCAATGTGATAGCCCCGCTTGCTCCACCAAAACAACTAACATCAAAGGTTGTACCGTCAACCACTATTGTTTTCTCGTAACCAATAATGAAATCTTTTTCAACCACACAAGTACCTCTGACTGAATCAGTGATCGATAAAGTATAGGTACCAAATGAAAGTCCGTCTTGATTTAAGGTAGATTGATCCAGTCCAATACCTCCATCAGGTGACGACCATGAATAAGAATAGTTGGATGATACACCATCGAGATTAATATTACTAATGCTACCATCAGCCACTCCTTCACAACTGGCATTATACGAATTGCCTGAGATGGTAATTGGCTTTAATTCAAAACTATATTCCTGAACACATTGGTCTGTATCCACTGAGTTTTGATCATATACATACAAGGTATATGCATCTGGAGCCAAATTACTGAAGGTTTCTGTATGTGTTGCCCCACCAGGGTTCGGAGCCAACACAACTCTATCGCTACCATTATCTGCCTCCAAAGAAAGTAAATAATTATGATCTCCTGAAACAATATTACCACCTGATATATCTACCATTAGCTCACCATCAGGCCAACCAGCTATCTGACTATCACAACTAATAAATTCATTTGTAACATTAAGCAATAGCGGATTTGGTTCTAAAACAGGTGTATTAGGAACAGATGTTGTACATCCTTTTGCGTCTATAATACTCACATTATACGTGCCGGCATAAAGACCTGACACTGTATCCGTAGTAACACCAGCAGGAAGCAAGATATTTCCTGTTCCATAATTATATCTGTATGGTTCTGTACCGCCAGCAATCTGGATTAGTAATTCTCCTGAATTATCTCCACTACAAGTTGTTATATTTGTTGGTGTAACAATAAGACTTAAGACGTCAGGCTCAGTTATTTCGTGATCAAACTGTGCTGTACAACTTGTAGTATTATTAGTAGCTTCAACTCTGTAAGTACCGGCTTCTCGATTATTAATAGAAGCATTGGTTTCTCCGGCTAGAATGTCATAACTACTTGTTGCATCGTTCCATAAATACCATTGATATGAGAAACCAACTCCTCCGGTTGCTATAACTGCAATACTTCCATCAGTTCCTCCATTACAAGAAACATCTGTTGAACTTACTAATGAAATGCTAATCTCTTCAGGTTCCTTAATGGTATATGAATCTGTTTCAACACATGATCCATTGTAGGTAACCTGAACATTATACGTTCCTTCGTAAACCAAATTATCAATTGTAGAATTAGTCCCTAAGGTTCCGGAAACGGCGTAACCACCAGGCCCCGTCCAATAAATTGGATAAGAGCTCACATTATTTGTACCATGAACAACATTAGCAGTAATCCTACCGTCAGCAGCTTCGTAACAACTAATATCACTAGGTACCAAATTAATTTCTAACTCATCTGCCTGACCTACTGTGATTGTTTTATCAATCGTAGCCCCTTCATCATCAGTTATTGTAATGGTATAATCGCCAGCATAAAGGTTTTCTATCTGATAATTAGATGATAGTCCTGTATAATTATCATTAACCACTGTTCCATCATATTGAGTTCCACTCCATGCTATATCGTATGGCGCAGTTCCTCCGGATATGATAACTGATATAATTCCATTATCAGCTCCATAGCAATTAATTGAACTTGTTGATAATAGAAGATCCAAGGCATCAACATCATCAATAACAATTGTGTTAGATACTTCACAATCAATATCATCTTTAACAGTATAGGTATAAGTACCTACGTCCAAATTATCTCTCGTCCATACATTATCATATGATGCATCATCATCCCAGGTTATAGAATAAGGTGCAACACCGCCTGTTGGAGGATTGGTAACTATTATCTCACCATCAGAACCACCTGCTACAGTGATTTGATTGACCGTATGATTAACCAAAATAGGACTTGGCTCAATAATACTATATGATTCAGTTACATAACAACTGCTGTTATAATTGGCTGTAACAGTATAAGCACCAGGCAATACCAAATCAGGTTGATCGCTGGTTGTACTTGCTGCACCTGAAGCAGAAAATCCTCCAGGACCAGTCCAAACCAGATTATAGTTTGGCATATCAGCAGCATCATGACCACTCAAGCTAATCTGAATATGACCATCTGCTGCACCTGCACAAGAAATATCATCTAATACAACATTACTTATAACTAGTTCATTAGGTTGAGCCACTATTACAGGATAACTGATTGTAGCACCTGAATCATCGGTGATTCGCACCTGATAAGTACCAGCATATAAATCTTTTATCTCATAATTCGTCGTAATATCGTTCTGATCATCGGAAGATGTTGATCCATCATACAATACTGCATCCCAATGCAAATCAAATGGTGCATCACCACCCTTAATTACTAAAGCAATTATACCTTCCTGATCACTGTAACAATTAATGTCAGTAACTGTGTAAGTAAAATCAAGCGCATCCTTATCTAAGATGGTAGCTGTTTGGGTAATTGAGCAATTAGAAGTTGATGCGTCTGTAATTATGAAGTCATAATCTCCGGGAGCCAAGCCAGTTCGGGTCCACATACCGTCATATGCACCAGCTCCATCCGACCATATTATGGTATATGGCGAAACTCCTCCTGTTGGAACATCAACCAGAATCTGACCGTCATCTGCACCAGCTGCAGAAAGCTGTATTTCAGTATAAGTTACTTCTATTTCTGTAGGTTCAGTTATTGTATATGTTTCAGATATAGAACAAGTAGAGTTATAATTAACTTTTACAGTATAGTCTCCAGGTAAAACCAAATTATCCTGATCACTAACTGCACTCACCAGACCTGCATCAGCATAACCTCCAGGTCCTTCCCAACTGATTTGGTAATTATCAGAACCTGCATGCCCGGTAACTTCTACCTGTATTCTACCATCCCCTGCGCCATAACATGAAATATCATCTCTAATTAAATCATTGATTAACAATTCACCAGGCTGACTAATCTCAATATTTGTTTTTGATAAAGTGGCGCCATTATCATCAGTTACTGTAACAGTGTATATACCTGCATATAACAGTTTAATCTCGTAATTAGTCGATGATGTTGTATGGGAATCTGAAATAGTTGTACCATCATACAAAGTACCCGACCAATTTATTGTATAGTCAGCTGTTCCACCAGAGATTGTAACTGCTAGTATTCCATCTTCATCGCCATAACAGTTAATAGTATTAGGTATAACAGTAAAGTCAAGAGCTTGATTTAAAAGTACATCAACACTTTGCACATAGTCACATCCATTATCATCTACTATTGTAAAGGTATAAGTACCTGCAGCTAAATTACTTCTCGTCCACTGATCATCAAAAGCAGCTCCATCATCCCAGCTAATTGTATAAGGAGCTGTTCCTCCTGTAGGAGGATTTGCAACAACAATTTCTCCATCTATTAAACCAACTACTGAAATATGTGAAACTGTATAGGTGGTAGTTAATGCATCTGGTTGATTAATAGTTGTATTTGCCGAAACAACTATACAATTATTATTATCTATAACGGTTACTCTATAATCTCCTGCTGGCAAATCAATTGCTTTAGCTTGATCTCCATTATTAGCTGGGGGCACATCGATACCGGTTGACATATTTCTCCACTGATAACTATAAGGAGCTGTTCCTCCGCTAACTGATACTTCAACAGTTCCGTTGGTATCTCCATTACAGTCATTATGTGTAACAGTAATATTATCAACAATTAAGGCATTAGCTGGTTCGGTAATTACCTGATCAGCAATAGATTTTTCACAACCTGTTGTTGTATTTCTAACATCAACGGTGTAAACACCTGCACTTAAATTTTTAACAGGACTGGTCTGCCAAGCACCTCCATCAATTGAATACTCATAAATATCTGTTGCCGGTAAAGTAGCAAAGATTAACTGTCCGTCACTATCTCCATTACAGGAAACCGGAACAACAGTAACAGTTGTTGTAAAGTCAACTGGCGAAGTAACCGTAAACGGTCCTTTCAATGCTGATTCACAAGTTGGTAAAAGAACATCACGGACTTTACAATAATAATCACCTACAGATAATAATGTAAAATCAGGTGATGACTGCCAGTTTCCATTTCCAGCACCATCTCCAATATAATATTCATAATCAGTAGCAACAGACCGACCACTTGCTGCTATGGTGATTGAGCCATTACCTAATCCATTGCAACTTACATTGGTTACTGAGGCTGTTAAATTTAATTGCGAAGGTTGATCAATACTCTGCTGAACAGTATTAATCGCATAACATCCACCTACAGCTAAATCTTCTACTTGCACTACATATAAACCTACATCTAAGCCAGTAAACGTATAACTTGCCGAAGGTGCTCCAACCCAGTTAGTTCCACCATCAATAGAATACTGATATGCACCGGATCCACCTGTAGCACTAACCGTTAAGGTACCATCAGCTTCACCATAGCATGTAACATCTGTGTAACTATCTATTGTTAAGTTAATAACAGAATTTTCTCCTACAACATAGGTATTAGACAATGGACAACCATTGTCATCAATGATAGCAACTTCATAATTTCCAGCGACCAAGTTTGTTGGGTTGGCCGATTGACCTCCATTTGCTAATGACACCGGAGTATTTGTATCGGTGTTGGTCCACTGGTAATAATAAGGTGAGGTACCTCCAGCAACAGTGATTGTAATTTCTCCGGTTGCAGATCCATTACATGTTGCCGGTGTCACCACTTCAGAAGTGAAAGATAATCCTGAAACAGGTTGGTCGATGACTACAGAAAGTACATTTGTCTTTTCACAGTAGTCTGCTGAAGCAGTTCCCAAATCACGAACCGAAATCTGATAAGTTCCGACACCTAATCCTGTAAATTCAGGATCTGGATCCCAAGTTGTAATATAGTTAGTTCCATCAAATAAACGGTATTCAATAATTCCCTCACCTCCAGAAGTTGCAACTCTGAATATACCATCTGAACCTCCATTGCAACTAACATCTTTATGATCAACAGCAATTTCAGTTGTAACAAAGTCGCTAGGTTGAGAAAGAGTTACAGTAAGAATATCAATCTGGTTACATGTAAAATCTGAAGCCTCTGCAATACTGAATGAATAAGCAATTCCAGCACTCAAGCCTGAGAACACATTACTTGCCTGCCAAGTTCCTCCACCATCAATTGAGTAAACATAATTACCACTTCCTCCTGCTCCTGAAAGCGTCACTTGCCCATCATTGCCAGAATTACACGATACATTAGTAACAACAGGGGGATCGAATGATAAAACTACTGCTTCAGAAACACTTACAACAATGGTAGCCTGTGTGCAATTAGGATAAGCAGCATCTCTCAGCCAAACTGAATGATTGCCTGCAGCGACTCCACTCACTGTAAAAATATTTGGAGCCGTTGTAGGTACTTGCCACTGAGTATTATCCACTGCCGGATTAACCAATGAGAATTCATAAGTTCCATTTCCTCCGGCTGCCTCAACAGTGAACGATCCATCGGCACCTCCATTACAGGTAACCTGAGTATTGGCAGTTTCGGTTAAACTTAATGCAGCGGCCGGCTGAGTAATAGTTACCTGAGTTGCATTTGTAAAACTACAACGTTGATAATTTAAATCTCTTACATAGATTGTATAATCTCCAGCAGCCAGCCCTTTGAAATCATATAATGTTGCATCTGTAGCATGGTTACTTAAAAACCAATCGGTTCCGTTAATACTAAACTGATATTCGCCACTACCACCTGTTGCCTGAACAGTGAATGCACCATCAGTTCCACCAAAGCAACCATTGTTAATGTGGTTGGCAGCAATATCATATTCATAAATGTCCAACGCAGGATTTGAAGAAATCGTAACCGGTAAAATAAACTCACAACCTTCGGCATCTTCTACATGAACATCATAAGTTCCCACAGCCAACTGAGTAGCAGTTAATGTTTTTTGATTATTGGCAGAAGCCGGCCAACTAATATTGTAACCGGTTGGATAAGTTACTAAGTCGGTTCCTGTAAATGGTGTTCCACCTGTAATAATAATTGTTGCACTACCTTCGCAATCAATACCTGCCGTACAAGCACAACCAACATTTATTTTTTTACTTACGTCCTCAACAACATCTAAATCATTTGCAGGTTCAGTAATGGTAACCGACAAAGGTGAAACAATTTCACATCCTGCTGGTGACATATCTCTTACATAAAACTCATAAGTCCCAGTGGCTAAACCTGAGAATGTTGAAGTAGCAGTGTAAGTTCCTGCTGCACCTAACTTATACTCATAATTTCCACTTCCTCCACTTGCACTTAAAGTAACACTACCCGTAAATTCACCCTTACACTCAACATGTGTAATATTGCTGGTTTGTAACACTAACTCATACTGTTCAACAGTTACATTTCCTGTCATAACTGCATCGCAATCACCAACTTTGGCAATAACAGTATAAACTCCTATTTCATCGAACAATATCTCATTACCCGTTGGTGTTCCGTCGTCAGTAAAATTAAATGCTGCACTACTTGTTGCATCATAGGTAATTGTCGGAGATAATGAGCTGCCTGCAAATAATAGTTCATAGGTAACTCCCGTGTTAGCACCATCTAATCCAATTGCTACTCCTTTAGGTGAGTCATCAACACAGTATGCTGAATTTCCACCAACTACACCATTCACTGTTACATTGTGAACCGCAGAAGGAGAATCAACAATTTCAATTTCTTTTTCATAGTAAGTAAAACAACTTCCGGGATCACTCAGGTACTCATACCTAATAGTATAGGTTCCAGGTGTCATTGCAGACGGATCTAAAATGGCGTAACCATCATCTGCAACTATTGGATTACCATTTGTATCGTTACCGGTATTACTAACTCCGGCTATTTCAATAAAGTTACCCTGACCATCCGGATTTCCATCTCCGTCGATATCAGGCATATCACCTATCAAATCAATTACTCCTGATGTACGACAGATCTTCTGTCCATTATTTACACCAATAAAAGTAACCGGTTGAGCCAGATGTACAGTGACGTTTTGTTGAACTATTCCGATACAACCATCACCTTGCTGTTCATAAGTCATGGTTACTACATAATTACCTTCTCCAACAGAAGGATCTATAGTAGCGGTATTATCGCCATTATCTACCAAAAATGCAGATGGGTTACCATTCTTTTCAGCTGTGAAAGTTGCATCAACAACTGATACATCCAATTCATCAGCTTTAATTATTTGTGTAGATTGGTTAGTACAGTAATCTGATAATAAATCTACAATTGCAACATCTACTTTTGTAACAGTGATATTGCGTGTACTTGTAGTAACACATCCATTATTATTGATAGTATATGTAACCGGGTTGGTAGCCGGAGAATAAACCACATTTGGATCATTGGTAAAGAATTTGATTCCACTCACGCCGTTACCCGTAAACCAACTGGTGGCACCCGTTGGCAATGGATTTTCAACCCCTTCTATAGCCACTTCACCTTGTTCATAACAAAATGTTGTCTGCCCCGAACCACCGTCAATCGTAAAAGATGGATCAACAGATTCATACAGACTAAAACTGCTTACCAGCGTGTTAGTACAAGATCCTGAATTATAATTATAATGTATCTCATAATCATCGGCTCCATTTGCAGCGAAGAAAGTTGCCGGTATAAAATCATATGTGTCATTAGGAATTCCTATATAACCTGCTATAGGCGTTCCTGTATCATCACAAATATCAAAATTAGTGGTTCCTGGTGCAGGATCTACACCATCAATTTGTCCTCGTAAACGAATAGCAGTATTATCTGCACTACAATATGATGGAGCAATTGGGTTTACGAGATTTAATGGAACACCCACATCAACAGTTATTCCAGTGTTACCGCTACAATTTGTTGTTGCATCAATATAATTAAGAGTAATTGTATGTGTCCCCAATCCTGCTGCGGCAGGTGAAAATGTAGCTGTACCATCACCATGATCTGTTACACCCGGGCCGCCGAATACGGCATCGTTGGTTGTAATATCAGCTCCGTTATACCTAGCTCTTAAAAGAACATCTGGAGAATCTTCACAATAATCAGTATCCGGAGTACTACCATCACTTTCTTTTACTATTAATAGAGTTGTAGCATCAATTGCATTGGCATGAACAGTGGCTCCTTCTGTTATTGAATTTACACAACCGTTACCATCGGTATAAGTATAGGTAATATTATAAGTAGCACCCGGTGTACTCACTGCACCTGGATCAAAATCAGCTGTTCCGTTATTATTATCAATCAAAAAAGTTCCTAAGCCTAAACCGGACCATGCACCACCTGCATTAGTTGGACTACCAACTAATGTAACCACTCCCTGATCTTCACAGTAGTCGCCAGGTAGATTTAATATATCAACCGTTGGTAAATCATTGCGTTGAATATTAATGTTTGTCATTAAAACAATGCTGCACGAACCTGCACTTGACCGAGCTTCTATACTATATGTACCTAATGTAACATTGGTAAAAGAGCGAGGTAATGAATTACCGGTTATTGTAGCAACATCTGTTCCTGCATTATCGATTAATACATAATTTACTCCCGTTTCAGTATTGCCTAAGTTGATGTCCACTCCTGTCTCGGTTGCACAATACTCTAAATCAGGCACAGATATAATTTGTGTATCAGGCACTTTCTCTACAATCAACACATTACTTAAGAAAGTAGAACAACTTCCCGAATTGGCAAATACCCGATAGGTACCGGGAACATTTAAACCATTAAAAAACACAGTTGTGACAGCAACCGGTGTTATTGGGGCGTAACTTGGGTGTGGAATTTCACCTGTCCCATCATCAAAATACAAAGTATATGTAACACCCGTCTCTCCATTAGGAATACTGATATTTCCGGTTCCACACACAATCCCACCAACAAATGGTAAGTCGGTTGGCGGAGAGCTAATGATAATAGAACCATTCACCCACTCTTGACAACTTCCTCTTTCTGCAAGCACAGTATAAGTTCCTGCTGCAAGTAGTTGATTATTTACTAAAGTTATTGAAGCTCCATTACCCCATTGTCCATATGCACTCGCTGTTGCCCCAGACCCATCATTGTAATATAAAGTATAATAAACTCCATTCTCGCTTTGATTGAGGGTTATCGTAGTTGTTGCATTCTCACAACTTCCAGTTGAATTGATATTAATACCTGTAACATCTGGGGAAGAAAAGATTTGATATGTGTTAGACATTAATACAGAACAATTTGTTCCACGGGCTGCTTCAACCCTATATACTCCCACTTCATCTTGTGCACTAAAAGTAACACCTGTACCTGTACTACCCAACTGCGTTTCAACAATCACATCACCAGAACCACTGTTTCTATATAATGTATAAGTTACTCCATTCTCACTATCAAGCGTATAAAAGGTAACTTGATTAAGTGGATCTGAACATCTCGGAGCCGTTCCACTAGCTAGTAAAGGTTGATCGACAGGTTCTGCAATAGCACTAAATTCCCCATCCATTGGTACATCAGCACATGTTGCCGTTGAAGCAAATACCTTATATGTACCTAAAACAGTATAACCGCTCCATGTTAATGGTGTTGCATCTCCTGTATTATAAGTTATTGAGCTACCAATATTATCTGTATAAATACCATCACCATTATTGTCTCTTTTTAATTGATAGGTAATTCCATCCTCTGGTGTAGCCAATGCAATACTTACAGAGCTCGTTGGCACACAAGCGTCATTACCTGTAGTTGTTTGAACTGCTGGTGAGGTATAAACATTATAAGTGACTGTTTTAGACCCAGTCCAAAAACAACTGGTAGCTACCTCCTCAACCTGAGTTAATTCAAATGTTGTTGTTACTGTAATATCTGGTAAAGAAATTAATCCCCCATTGGTATTTAAAGTCCTGGTAAAAACATTAGCCCCATCAGTAAAGGTTAAAGTATAGGGTGCTGATCCACCAGTTACAGTTACATTCAGCAATGGAGTACCAGTTATACAAAAGGGTTGTGCATTATTGGCTTTTACTAAAGTAGCGTCATCTAACCTAATGGTTTGTACTAATACTGCATTGGATGTACTTATACATTCTGTATTATCTGCATTTTTAAGTACAACCTGATATTCTCCAAAAGCATTGTACCCTAATGATGATTCATCATTATTTAAAGGATATGTACTTGCATTTCCAGTTACAATTGATCCATTCTGATACCAGTCATAATCATAATTTGGAGGCAAGGTACCTCCGACCAAACTAGTTGTTAACGTTTCTGATAAAGTTCCATCACAGATTTCAAACAATCCTGAACCAACAGGTTTGTCATCAATAAAAACATCCGGTAGAGGAATATCACTAACAACAACAGGTTCTGTTGTATACGGGCCACAACTACCTCCGATATGGTCAACAATAACTGTATACGATCCCTGTCCTGGTGTACTTGATAAAGTATAAGTTGAGCTAGTTGCGCCTGAAATATCTACACCATTGTGTTGCCATTGATAGGTAAAATTATTGGGGTCGTATGGGAGAACTTCTAAAACATGATTCCCATCAAAAATTGTAGGATCACACGTTGACAAATTACCTTGAATTTGCACATAAACACTAGATAACTCACCTAATTGAATTGTATTTGTAGTAATATCCAAACAAGTACCATTTGAGACGAGTGCTTGTATAATATCCAGATCCTGATATCCAATTGAACCACTATTCAGATTCATTTCATAAGGATTACCAACCCCTGTAACTTCATTATTTGTACCATCATTATGATACAATAAATAATCAACAACTAATCCTCCTCCATCAGGAGTTATCTCAAAAGTATATTTACCGGGTGTTTGACCATCACAAAACAATACATTATCCGTTGTTCCTGTTTCATTTAAAAGTGTATAATCAGGAGCTACATTATTTGTAACCTCAAGGGTAATATCATAAGTTTGATCTATTGCATGAAACCAGGTGATTGTAAACGTTGTTCCAGCAGGATATCCATCCAGTCCACTAATAATTGCATTTGGGTTATTTAAATCTGAGAAAGTTAATCCGGCTGTTTCACTCCAGTATCCTTTTTGAAGATGTCCGGGAGGTGCAGCATTGCTTCCCATATACGTTGCATCCACTAAATTTGCAGCCACACGTACCACTCCATTCTGGCATACTGGCACATTGCTTTGACCTGATACAATACCAACTCCACCCCATAACAAAACCAAGATTAACACCAATGATGCAATCTTTCCCTTAAGAATATTTTTGACTAACGTTTGGGTATTAATGCCCATGGACCCAATATTTGTGTTTAAATTCGAATTTTTTTCTTAGTCATTCTACGCAAATCTACTAAATTTGTTTGCCTCTACTTAACTTTTCCTTATAAACATTAAAGAATAATAGCACTTTTTCTTTCAAATTATTCGAAAAGCATTGCCGGGTAAACTTTTTATCAACCCAGCAAACTCCAACGACAACATACTGGCACTTACCTTACTTACCGGAAAGTTACTTTCCAAACTCAATTCATTTGCTGTCATCTCTTTATTTTTATACAAAATATCATACAAGACCTCTTCTTCACTGTTATTGAACTCTTTAAATATTATTCTTTGCACCAAATTATGATTTTTATCACCTTCCCAACCCAATGAATTCATAAGATCCTGAGCATCTTCTATTAGACCTCCAATATTAGATTTTATTAAATAATTGCATCCTTTGGCCAACTCATTACTAACACTGCCCGGGTATGCTAATACATCTCTATTATATGAACTGGCTATTCGGGCAGTTATAACTGCACCTCCTTTAACTCCGGATTCAACAACTACCAACGCATCAACCAAACCAGCCACTATGCGGTTTCTCTTTACAAAATTAGGTTTGTCAGGATTGGTTTGTGTTACAAATTCAGTAATAAGCCCCCCTTGCTCCACCATTTGGGCTGCAGTATTACGGTGTAATGATGGGTAGATACGATCTAAACCGTGAGCCAGAACACCATAAGTATTCAAATTATTTTTTAGAGCTGCCTGATGAGCACAAATATCTACTCCATATGCCAATCCACTAATAATTACCAAATCAGGAAACTGAATTGCCAAATCACCAATTAATTTCTCGCAATTTATTTTTGCATCATCAGAGGCCTTTCGTGTTCCTACAACTCCCAAGACCTTTTTTCCATCCAGGTAATTATCACCTTTTATATACAATAGCAATGGAGCATCTTCACAATAGCTTAATCGCTTAGGGTATTCATCTGAGGTATAAAAAACAGCCTTTATTTGATGACGCTGAATAAAATCTATCTCTTCTTCAGCTCTAGCCATTACATCTGAACTTTTTATTGATCGTGCCACCACGGGCCCTATTCCTGGGATTTTGGCTAAGGTACTTTCCTTTTCTTTAAATACCTCCTTTACATCCCCAACATAGGCCACAAGGTTACGTGCCAATTTTGGTCCGATACCCTTAATGAGACTAAGGGCTATTTGATATCTCAGTAGTTCGGTCAAGTTAAAATTCAATAGAATCCATTAAATATATCTATTAACCTCAAGGTTACCAAATTACTTTTAATAATATTCAGACATCTTTTCAGCACTGAACTAATCCAGCAAAATCTAGAAACTCAACACCATCAATTATTTAAAGAATTTTCTATAAGATATCTTGAATGGATGCTTATTGCATTGTAAAAGGTTAAGGATAGTACTAAGTTTACTTCAGCATGTTTTCTACTTTTTATCCTCTTTTTTTGGTTTTTCTTCGACACCTTATAGCCGAACAAGAGCCGATAAAATTACGAACAGGAGCCAAACAAGTGTCGATAAGATAACAAACAAGTGTCAATTAAATGCCGAACGATTCACGAAGGTAAGTGCATTGCATCTACATTAAAAACCGAAGCATAATAGAATACCCATTGTTAAGTAGCTTAAAGAAAAGTTACAGGCAACAAGTTACCTTACTGCTCTGGCTGCTTATTTTTTGCCTTCTGCCTATGAACTCATAAACTGTCATCACAAGCGCCAGGTCAATCCGGTTGTAACCAATCCCAAATTAGCTCTACCCACCTCCACAAGCATACTAACATCATCGGTTACAAAATACCTAACTCCAATAGCCGGTCTTATTTTAAATTTCACATCTGTCTCTTTAAAATCTTCATAAACTTGCAATTCTTCATTCCAAACATCTTTTTCATTCTTCGATGACCATTCTAATAACATTCCTCCTGTAACATAAAAATCCCAATCTCCCAGAAAAACGGAATAATTGCTCCACTTTTCGATCCACCCGGCCAAATGAACAGAAGCCAATCCTCCAAAAGCCACTTTATTATATCGATGTATATTGGTAGTCAGTGTATCGTTCTTGTATTTATCTCTGTTAAAACCAAACATTCCTCCAAGGCTTAACCAATCATTGGTCCCATATTCAACGGTTAATGAAACTGGTGGAATCTTTGAAATACTATAGCCATCCCAATCATTTTTATCACTATAATCGGCAAATGATATTTTTGGGCTTACATACCAGTCCCCTTTTTTATACTGTGCATTCGCCAATCCAATGATAGAAATAAACAATAGCAGAAAAAATGATCTGAGCATAATTACTTCTCTTTGGTAAGCGTATCAATAAATAATTGTAATTGCTGCAATTGATGCTTATTACAAGCAGCTAATCCTACCGAAGGAAAAAGAGCATGTCGTCCTTGTATAACACCTTCAATCTTCAGCTTCCGGCCTATTACCCCGAGTCCTTTATTAACTTTTATCTTCTTTATTTTATCAGTAGGTACCAATATCCTATTATATTGCCTTCCAAGAGGGAATAAATTATAAAATTTCACATCCACTTTTTCAGCACTTAAAGCAATATCCACATAATTAAATCCTCCGAAATAAAATAGTACAACTGAGAATACAAGAAATCCCCATAAACTAATATCCAAAGTCTGATTTCTGACCTCGATTAAAAGATAATTGGCGGCAACCGCACCTAATGCAATTAATACCAACAAAGCTAAATAGAGGCTCCAGGATCCAACCTGTTTTTTATTATTAAAATGTATATCCATTACTCATTAAAAATTACAGCAACATAAGTCATAATTCGTAAGTTATTTCTACCAATAAATAATGAATTGATATAAATAAACGAGTCGTAACTAAAAACCTATTCCTAATTGCCAAATTTAACTATTTTTGCAAATCAATATTTAAAACTGAACAATGTTTCCGCTAATATCAAAAGAGTCGAACGTATTTATAGTTGATGATCTGACAACAGACATTGAACATCTAATAAAGAATTTTCCGGAGGGAAAGGTATTTCTTCTATCAGATACTGAATCATATAAGCATTGTTTTCATAAAATAGAAAAAGTAATTGGTCTTTGCCCCGAGCGAACCATTGTAATACCTGACGGAGATAATAATAAAGGCCTGGAAGCAGCTGAAAAAGTATGGAAATTATTGAGTGATGGTGGAGCAGACCGAAAATCCTTGCTTGTTACTTTAGGGGGAGGTATGCCATGCGACTTAGGCGGGTTTGCTGCATCAACCTTTAAACGTGGCATTCAATTTATTAATATACCAACTACCTTACTTTCTCAAGTAGACGCTTCTATTGGTGGTAAAACAGGAATTAACTTTGCCGGTTTAAAAAATGAAGTTGGTGTGTTTAATCAGGCCACAGCCGTTTTAATCGACACCAGTTTTTTGGAAACCTTGGATCAGCCTAACATCATTTCTGGTTTTGCCGAAATGATTAAGCATGCCTTCATTTATTCTGCCGATAAATGGGAAGAATTAAAAGCCTTTGATATTTTCAATCCTGATTTGGATAAGCTCAAAGAATTGGTGGCTGATTCAATCCGCATTAAAGATCATTTTGTACAAAGTGATCCAACCGAAAATCATATTAGAAAAGCTTTAAACTTTGGGCATACATACGGACATGCATTTGAAAGTATGGCCATGTACGAAGGCAGACCTATTCTGCACGGATATGCCGTTGCTTTTGGTATGATTTGCGAATTATATTTATCACATACCCGTTTAGGTTTTCCAATGCCTAAGGTGTTGGACTTAGCAGAACAATTGGAAGCTATTTACGGTCATTTTGATTTCTCAAAAGATAAGTACGACGAATTATATCGTTTGATGACCCATGATAAAAAGAACGAAGACAACAAAATCAACTTTACATTGCTTGAAGAAATAGGTAAAATTCAAATCAATTGTCAGGCAACACAAAAAGAGGTTTACGATGCCTTGTACTTTTACAACAACTACAAACAACATTAAAAATGCAACATACGCTTCAGTTTGAGAAAAAGGCAGAAAATGTGCAAGTACAGCTACCTGCCTCAAAAAGCATAAGCAACCGTTTACTATTATTGAATGCTTTAAGCTATAGCCCGTTTGAAATAAAAAACCTTTCAGACAGCGACGATACTAAAGTAATGTTGAAGGTATTAAACGCCGATTCTAATACCTTTGATGTGGGTGCTGCCGGAACGTCTATGCGTTTTTTAACAGCATTTCTGTCAAAAATTGTGGGCGAATGGGTTATTACCGGATCGTCGCGAATGAAGCAACGCCCCATCAAAATTCTGGTTGATGCTTTAACTCAGCTCGGCGCTAAAATTGAATACATCGAAAATGAAGGTTATCCACCTTTGCGTATTTACGGAAGTGCTCTTAAAGGTGGGGACCTTGAATTACCAGGTAATATCAGCAGTCAGTACATTTCAGCATTGATGATGATTGCCCCCAGCATTGAAAATGGCTTAACACTTACGCTAACCGGCGATATCATTTCAAAGCCTTATTTGAATATGACCTTAGCACTGATGAAAGAGTTTGGTGTTACAGGTATCTGGAAAGGCAATTCAATCATCATTCCTGAAGCAAGCTATAAACCGGTAAAATCATCAGTAGAATCAGATTGGAGTGCGGCCAGCTATTGGTATGAAATAGCCGCATTAAATCCGGAATTAAACATTAACCTTAAAGGTTTAAAAAGATATAGTCTTCAGGGTGATTCTAATGTTCAGAAGATATTTAAAGAGCTGGGAATTACAACCAAATTCTCACAAAAGGGAGTACAGCTTATTAACACTGGCAATAAGTGTCGCAAACTTAATTACGACTTTATCAACGAACCGGATTTAGCTCAAACCGTTGCTGTAACTTGTTGTTTGATGAATGTTCCTTTTCATTTTACAGGTTTGCAAACCTTAAAAATAAAAGAAACAGATCGTATTTCAGCTTTGATAAACGAATTAGGTAAAATGGGTTATCAATTGGAATCTAATCAGAAAGATAACTTAAGTTGGAATGGAGAAAAGAAGGAAGTAAGTGGAAAAATTGAGATAGACACCTACAAAGATCACCGCATGGCTATGGCCTTTGCTCCGGCAGCCTTTATGGGATTAGATATGATCATTAACGATCCTATGGTGGTTACCAAATCATATCCTCATTACTGGGAAGATTTAAAAATGGTTGGCATTACACCTACAGAATAAAGTATTCTTGATAAAATTTAAAACGGGATCATATCTTGATTTACAAAATGTAAGTAAGATACGATCCCGTTTATTTTTGACTTTAACCTGTTTATTTTTTCACTTTCGGATTGATTATTCTCCCAAAGCAACCTGCTTACTCAACGACTCAGCCGTCTTAATCAACCTTACCATTTCGGCTTTAAATCCGTCTTCATCATCACCTCTGGCAGCTTTTGCTATCATTTGAATATCTTTAAATTTCATATCTCCGATATAATGCGATTTGCTGAGTTTCATACCGAACGCAGCCACTGAAGCAGCAAACCTAAAATCATCTGTAGCCTCGTTAAAATCATCCACTGATCCTTTAATGGCAAATTCCATTAACTGACTTTTATGTGCATCAGGTTGTTTGTAACGTAGTTTAAGAGTTAACCATTCATCACTTATTTCAGCATTTCGGCGAACCTGATTTTTTTGGTATTTCAATTTATCCACCTTCTTTATCCAGTCATCAGCATCCTCTGCTCCTTGCGGAATAATCTCGTACAAGGCTGTAACCGTATGTCCTGCTCCTATTTCACCGGCATCTTTCGTGTCGTCATTAAAATCTTCTTTATTCAATAAACGGTTTTCATAGCCGATTAAGCGATAAGCCAACACTTTTTGAGGATTAAATTCAATCTGAAACTTAACATCTTTCGCAATGGTAAATAAAGTACCTCCAAACTCACTGACCAGTGTTTTTTGCGCTTCCTGCAAATTATCGATATAGGCGTAATTACCATTTCCCTTATCAGCAATAATCTCCATACGATCATCTTTATAGTTTCCCATTCCAAAACCCAACACAGTCATATAAATGCCATTGTCTTTTTCTTCCGAAACCAATTCTTCCATGGATGCATTGGAACTGACACCCACATTAAAATCACCATCTGTTGCCAAAATAATGCGATTATTTCCACCTTCAATATAATGCTCCTTAGCTGTTTTATAAGCCAGTTTCAAACCAGCTCCTCCAGCCGTAGATCCACCAGCCTGTAGACGGTCCAATGCCTCCAGAATTTCTTTTTTGTTTTTACCCGACGTAGGTTCCAACACCAGGCCGGCAGCACCTGCATAAACCACAATAGATACATAATCTTCATCTCTCAATTCATTCACCAACAAACGGAATGATGATTTGAGCAAGGGTAATTTATTCCCGGCATTCATCGATCCTGATACATCAATTAGAAAAACAAGATTGGAGGATGGCAGATTTTCTTTTTCAATCTCTTTGCCTTTCAATCCTACTTTCAGCAAATAATGTTCTTCATTCCATGGACAAGTTGCCAATTCTGAACCAACAGAAAATGGATCTTCATCTTCGGGACTTTTGTAATCGTAATTAAAATAATTAATCATTTCTTCCACTCTCACAGATCCTTCGGGAGGTAACATTCCTTGATTCAAGTATCGACGTATATTGGTATAACTGGCCCTATCCACATCAACCGAAAATGTAGACAATGGCTCATCGCTTACCTGTTTGTATCCATTCTCAGCAACAGAAGCATAACTCTCTGTATTAAAATCCTGATCGTAACTAACGAAAGAACTACGTCCTCTAATACGAATCCCCGATCTTTTCTTAACAGCAACACCGGCCACAGCACCACTTATGGATTGTAGTATATTTTTATCATATCCCACAACTACCACTTCTTCCATTTCAGCTACATCATTCTTCAATACTATGTCTATCCTTGTCTTTCCCTTAACTTTAATTTCCTGAGGAATCATCCCAATAAATGAATAAACAAGAATATCCGAATCGGAGTTAATTTTTATCTTATACTCTCCGTTCGCATCTGTAATTACACCTGTTTGCGTTCCTTTAATCACAACACTTACACCCGGCAGATCAGCACCTTCTTCATCACTTACTTTACCATTAATAACTCTTTGAGCCATCATTTGAAAACTCATCAGAGTTAATATCATCATTGTTAATACAAAACGTCTCATAGTCATTGTTTTTTAGTTAGACACTTTGCCTATAGGATGCATGCTCTTCAATGATTCCATAAAATTCTTTGATATTTTTTCTACTTTTAGAGAATTCTAATACACCTATGATTCAAAATATCTTTAAAATCAAACTCTTAAGCGATGAATTGCTGGTAAGAAAATTTCAAGAGACCCAAAACCTTGATTTTCTTGGGCAGCTTTATGAAAGATATATGCATCTGGTTTATGGTGTATGCCTGAAATACCTAAAAAATAAAGAAGAAGCCCAGGATGCTGTGATGGGCATATTCGAAAAACTCAATAAAGAAATTCCCGGTAAAGAAATAAATGATTTTAAGCCCTGGCTGTATGTTGTGGCAAAAAATTATTGTTTGATGCATTTGAGAAAAGAACAAAGCACTAAAAAGAAATCAGCTGAATATGAAAAAACTGAACTTTTTTTTATGGAAAACGAAGACGATGTGCATCCTACTAATAACTGGGAGCCCGATGAGCTTGACTCTCGTTTGAAAGATTGCCTTGAAAAATTAAAAGACAGGCAACGAAGCTGTATTGAATTATTTTATTTTAAAGAACTTTGTTATAAAGAAATAAGCGAAAAACTAACACTGGACATCAAAAAAGTGAAGAGTTATATTCAGAATGGAAAACGCAATCTGAAAAACTGTATGGAATCAAAAGCATGAGTAATACAAAAGGAAATAATAAAATCAATTCTTTGGCTACATTCTTCCACTATCTGAAAGGAAAGATGAATGCCCGGGATGAGCATGCCTTTGAACGAGATTTACTTAACGATCCTTTTGAAGCGGATGCTTTAGATGGATTTAAAAGTTTTGAAGAAGATGAAATCCGAAATGATCTGCAGGCTATCCGAAATAAAATTCCATCACCTCATACTATTTCCAATCCATTTATTAGCAAAAAATCGTTTGCTATTGCAGCTTCCATTATTGTAATTATGGGTCTGGTCTCTGTTTTGGTATTTCTTCAACCCGACAAACCTGTTTTAGTATCTGAACAAATAGAAAAAGAGGCACTTTCTAATAAGAAAAGCAACCAACCTGCAGTAAAAGAAATACAAGAGAAAGAAGAACATCAACCTATCATTCAACCTGAAGAAGAAATAGCTGAGATAATTATTGAAGATAGTCAAGTTGAATACGAGTTTGACAAAGAGTCTGAAACTCAAAAATCAAATGATCAGCCCATTAAAGCAGATGCAAAAAAGGCTTCAATGACAAAAGCGAAAAAAGCCGAACTAAAACCGGTTTCTATTGAACCACAGTATAAAATTGCATCTGCACAAAGAAGACAACAAGCAGATAGTGGCAATCAACAGGTGGTTGGCACCCTTAAAGGAGCCGAATTTAGTGGTGGCGGTTACGGCCAGTTAGAATTGGTAACCATCCAGGGAAAAGTTAATGATCGATATCAACATCCTGTAGCAGGTGCCAATGTGCAGGTAAAAGGAACAAAACATGCTACTATCTCCAAATCTGACGGTAGCTACGAATTACAGTTTCCTTTGAGCGATACATCACAGCCCATTACAGCTTCATTTATTGGCTATAAACCTGCTGAAATGATTCAAAACAGTCAGGATAGCCTTAATTTCACTCTCGACGAGCAATTTTTCACTTTGAGTGAAGTCCAAACAATTTCAGTGGATGAAGAAAAAATAAGACAGTCAGAAGAATATATACCGGCAGAACCTGAAATTGGAATGGATGCTTACATGGATAAATTACTGGAACAGATGCAATATCCCGAAAATGGAACCGGTAAAAAAGAGACTGTTGTTGCCATAGTAACCATTTCGGATAAGGGTGATGTAAAAGACATTGAAATTAAACGATCACCTGACAATGTTTTTTCAATAGAAACCATCCGCTTAATTAAAGAAGGTCCTCTTTGGAAACCTGCACGCCAATATGGAATGCCCATACAGGATGAAGTAAAAATAAAGCTTCAGTTTATACCAAATGATGAGGAGTAAAACACAATCAGAAAAAACATTTTCGATGTTACTTTGAAAATCTGATCAAGGCATTATCTTTGAAAATATATCCATGAAGCTATGAGGAAAAAAATCAATTATGGGAAAATACACAGCTTACTTTTCACAATTGTTTTCGCAGGCGTTCTACTTTCTCGTTGCAGCACAAACGATCCATTAATCACATCTACCTATTTACTTGAGGACCAATGGTTATTAGCAGAAGTGACTGCGCCCGATTTTCCTTTCCCCACTGATCTGGACACCAATAGCATTTCTATTGTCTTTCCTAAAACGGAAGAATACGAACTATTTCTTTCTGAAAAAAGTTGTTCTGGTTCATACATTGCCAAACAGAATGGCGAAATTGAATTTACCCGTACCAACTGCTCTGCTGATTGCTGCGCCACTGATTGGGATTATTACTTTTTAACACTATTAAATAAATCAACTACCTTTGTGGCAAAAGATGGTGAAAGTTTACGATTAAGCATCGACAGCAACAACTATCTGATTTTTGAATTTCAGAACAGAACATTTATCAACTAAGAACTTTCTACATTTTTTTATACGTGTAAACATTTTTTTAATTGTCTTTTTATTGAGACGTTAAGTTTCTTATTTCAAAAAAACCTAATAATGATGAAAAAGCTAATTGTAATAACTGCCCTATTGGGTATTATTGCTACAACAAATGCGCAAGACAGAATAGCTATTGGATTAAAAGCAGGATTTAACTCAACTAAACTGAATTTATCTGATGTTCCTTCTGAAGTTGAAGTGAAAAATGAAGCCAAAAGTGGTTTTTTGATTGGTGCATATGGTAAACTGAGATTAACCGAATCGTTCTCAATACAGCCTGAATTGTATTATGCAAAAAAAACATCTGAACTATCAGTAATTGATGGAGCGGACTCAGAATCAATCGATGGTACTTTTCACACATGGGATGTACCCATCTTAGCTAATCTTCAGATTTTAGATTTATCAGTTGTTAAAGTTTACGGTATTGCAGGTCCGGTTGCATCCTTTATAGCTAAAACAAAAACAGATATACCTGAATGGGATGATTTCAAAAGCACCAACTGGACATTTCAGGCAGGTGCCGGAGTTGAAGTTTGGCGATTAACTGCTGATGTACGCTACGAGTGGGGTATGTCTGACATTTCTAAACTAGACATAGGTCAGAAAACTGATGTACTAACATTTTCTGTAGGATTTAAACTACTCGGATTATAATCCGTAAAAATATTACCCAAATCTTTTATAAAAAGAGCCGGCTTCCAATTGGAGTCGGCCTTTTTTGTTTTCAGATATAGTAGGAAAACAGTAAATTACCATTCCTAAAATTGTTGATATGAACACCATTCTTGTTACCGGAGGCACTGGCTATGTAGGCTCCTGGATTGTTAAGGGATTATTAGACAAAGCATACACTGTACGATTAACAGTAAGAGATAAAGACAATACTGCTAAGTTTGAAAATCTTAGGCAAATAGCACTAACTACAAAAGGTAAGTTAGAGATTTGGGAGGCTGACTTATTAGAAGAAGGTTCTTTTGATGATGCCGCCCTGGGATGCGATGCAATTTTACATGTAGCTTCCCCTTTTACACTGCGATTTAAAGATGCACAACGTGACTTGCTTGATCCGGCCATCAAGGGTACGCGAAATGTGCTTTATGCAGCAAGCAAATCAGGAACGGTTAAAAAAGTTATCTTGACTTCAAGTGTAGCAGCCATACATGGCGACACCAAAGATATGACCGAGCAAGGATTGACCGAATTTAACGAAGAACAATTTAATCAATCCAGTTCGTTGACACATCAACCTTACTCATTTTCAAAAGTTGAAGCAGAAAAAGAAGCCTGGAGAATAGCACAAGCTCAGGACGAATGGAAACTGGTAGTTATCAACCCGTCTTTTGTTATGGGACCATCTTTATCTAGTCTTTCCAATTCTGAGAGTTTGAACTTTATGAAAGATATTCTATCGGGTAAATATGCAATGGGAGCACCTGCGATCATGTTTGGATTTGTAGATGTTCGTGATGTTGCCAAAGCCCATATTCTGGCGCTTGAAAACGAAAATAGCCAAGGTCGTCATTTACTAGCCGAACGCACTATTGACGTTTTGGAATATGCTCAATTGATTGAAAAAGCATTTCCTCAAAAATTTAAACTTCCCAAAAAGCATGCGGCAAAGTTTTTGTTACTTATGGTAGGCTGGATGTTTAAACTGAGTAGTCAATTCATCAAACGTAATGTGGGCTATCCTCTCCGCTTAAACGCATCTAAAAGTCGTGAAGCATTAGGATTGGATTATATTCCCTTAGAACAGACCGTAAAAGATATGGTAACCCAAATGCTTGATGATAAGCTTATCTAATCTAAACACATTGACAATGAAAAATCTTCTCTTCCTCTTTACATTATTTTTCTGCCTTAATAGTTATTCTCAGGTTAAACAAGATGATCCGTTTGCAAAGATGGATAAAGATTATCAGGCACGTATGGATCGAATGAACCAGGATTATGAAAAACGCATGGAACGCATGCAGAAAGAATATGAAGAACGCCTGGAAAAAATGAATAAAGCCTTTGAAAGCTACCTGAAAAAAGGCTTCACCGAAGTAGAGCAAACCGAGAATAAAGAAAAAGTTGCTGAAGTTCCTAAGCCTGTTGACCAACCTGCTTTTGATCCGAAAGCAGAAGAACCTGTTGAAGATGTAGCCCCTATACCTATTCCATCACCTATAAAGCCTGATATTGTTTTAGGTGAGGCAGATGCCTTTTCGATTACACCTATGGCTGAAATATCAACAGAAACTAAGGAATATCAACAGGATATTGAAATTGATTTCTTTGGTTCAATAGCTTCATTGATGATTGACAGCCGAATGAAATCACTCAGCCTAAAATCAGTTAAACCACACAGCTTTGCAAAATACTGGGACGATTTCACCCAAACATATTATCAGATTTATATCCAGTCTATAACTGATTATGCACAGCAGAAAAACCTTAACGACTGGGGAGTTTACCAGCTTATTAAAAAGAGCTCTGAAAAAATATTTCAGTCAGCAAACAACAGAGAAATGTGGTCCTGGGCTATATTAAATCAGGCCGGATATCAGGCAAAAATAGGGTACAATAATCAAACCGTTAGTCTTCTGCTTCCGTTTATACAGGAAATTTATGAGAAACCATACTATAATATCAATGGAGATAATTATTACCTCTTTAACACAAGAGTAAATGCAAAAAACATTTATACCTATACCGAAAGTTTTGGTGGAGCAACCAGAAAGATTGATTTACATCTTCCGTTTAGTCTTAATTTTACTGATCCATCCAATATTGTAGTTCGCAAAACAACTCTTCCTGATGATGAAGTTCCCATAGAGCTGCAGATGGATAAAACCATTATTGCTTTCTTAAACAGTTTTCCACAAACTGAAAACTCAGTGTATTTGAATGCTGCCATGTCAGGTATTGTAAAAGAAACTTTACTGGAGCATTTAAAACCAAAAGTTGATGGCCTATCTGAAACTGAAGCAGTCAGCTATCTGCTAAGTTATTTACATCATTCCTTTGAATATAAAACCGATCGCGAGCAGTTTAATCGTGAGAAAATGTTTTTCCCGGATGAGATGTTCTACTATCCATACTCCGACTGTGAAGACCGAACTGTTTTATTTACACGTCTGGTTAATGATCTATTAGGAATGGATGTTGTTGCTCTTACCTACTTTAGCCACATGGCGGCAGCAACTGCTTTTAGCACGCCGGTTGAAGGTTATTCTGTAATGGTTGATGGACGAAAGTACACCATTACCGATCCTACCTTTATTAATGCACCCATTGGCGCTGTAATGCCGGAGTATGAAAAATACAAACCCATTGCCATTAAAATCAATAACGACAGCCGATCGAATAATATGTGGCAAATGATTGCCAGGTCGCTTGAAGAAGGTAATGAAGGGAAGGTATTTATTTCCAACCGCCAATTAGCCGAAAATGGGAACTATATGTTATCTGGTTGGTTTACCGATCAGATTAATATTAAAGGAAACACCTATCAGGCATATGGTGGAACGCGTGACCTATGGTATGCAACTTTTGATGGAGGAGGTGAATTGCAGTGGTTTGTGCCGGTTAATTGCTCCAACAACGCCTTTAGTCAGGCTTTTAATGTGGGCAAAGAAGGAAATGTGTATTCTCTTATTAATTATTCGGGTTCGGTAAATATGAATCAACGCAGGTTGGCCAGAAGCGATCAACCTGCGCACTTGATTCTGGGACTCTCCAGTCAGGCATACCCGGTGTTAAGCGAAAATTTAGATTTTGAAGTGCCAGAGGGGAAAAAACTGGCCTTTTATGGAAAATACAAACCGGATGGCACCCGTATAGACTTATTGTCATTTCCTACAGAGAAAGTAACTTTTGATTCACAAATTACGGTTGATTCCAATAATGAGATTGTAGTACGTGGTGTTGTTGGAGAAATAGAAGGATTTACCAAAGAAGTACCCATACTATTATCCAATGCATCATTTAGCGCTGAAGACCAGATTGAGAGTTACATGAAGACATTTATCGATCAGCAATATAATAGCCACATGGTTGCCTTATTTAGCGCCTTGAAACTACTATCGCTAAACGGTGGACGAATGTCGGGAATGACAGTTCGAAACCTGCTAAACAAGAATAATCCTGATTTTTACAAACGCAATCCGAAGATCTACGAGGGATTGCTTCGTATGCAATTTGTTATAAATGATGCAGGGGTTATAAAAGTAGAAACTTACAAAGGGCAAAATATCTCACTCTTCTCTATGAAGATCAAAAACAATAGCAATCTACAGATTATTCAACCGGACGAAAACCACTACGACATTAAATTTTTGAATGGAGTTCAAGTAGGTAAAGCTATTGTATGGTACGATTTAAATTCCATTCAACTGAATGGTAACACCGGCGACATGGTATTTGATTACGATAGTGATCATACCAGAAAAACAGTAAACATTAATGAAGTCGTTGATTAAAAAACAAGGATCGGATCTATACTAGCGAAAGCCTTATAAAGATCCGATCCTTACTTTTAAATTTGAATCACAGTTTCTCTTTGATTATTCCATTAGTTGATACATTTTATCTGCAACACGTTTCCCAAAATCGATGTAATCTTTGCTTTGATAATGCCAGGGATCTGAATAATGGTAATACTTGGTTTCGCGCACTATTTCTGCTTTATCATCTTTTCGCACATAATCTTCCTGTGCCTGACGAACCAAATCTCCATAAGGCCAAACTATGCCTCGCTTATGATTCCACGAGTCAGTAATTTTACCTATTACCACAGGTAAGTCATCTGTTCGGAAAGAAGCCCGAATCATATCCATCAACCGCTTTAAATTGGCTTCATATCGTTGAGCTATCTCAACCGATTTGTCGGCATCACTCTCCCCTTGCATCCATGCAATTCCACAAGGAATCAAAACATCAGGTTTTCCATCACCGTTTATGTCCAGTTGTGAGAGGGCACCATTGACTGTCTTCAAAAAGTAATCCCACTGGTTAATTCCTCCCTTTCCTTTATAATCAGGTTCCCAACATCCGAAACCACCTCCAGCTAAACTATCGATGGAACTACCTCCACGGGCATATTTTATAATGGCAATCTTTGCATCAGGATAGAGTTGTTTTAAACGATAGGCAAAACTCAACTCCATTCCAAATCTATTGCTTAAAGAATTCTTCTCCCCGTCTGATTTAAAATTTCTTCCATGTCCTGGTTTTAAAGGCTCCCACAAACCTAGACCACCCGATTCATTTCCATCACTAACCGGGTTACCGTGATAAATCCAAACATCATCCATATTCTTCAAAAGGCTATCGGGTAAATCTTTGTTATATCCATACCCTACCATATTTGACTGTCCTCCCAAATAAAACAGTTTAAATTCATCACCTTTCTTTTTGGCAAAAGCCGAAACAGTTAGTAGTGATAATAATACTACAGTTCCTAATCTCATTTTTAGTTCTATTTATTTTTATAAATTACTTTCTTGCTTTCATTTCTAGGTCCTTACTTCTTGCCTCCATGCAACATATTCAGATAATATTTCAGGCAAAGCTTTAAACGAAGTACCATCAGGAATCTGTTTCACGAAGGAATATTCTAAACCAAATAAAAGAAGCACATCGTTTACACTCTTACATTCTTTTGATTTTTGAGCTTTTATCAGTCCTTCTTCTGCAGAATAGAGGTAATAATCAGTATAGGTATAGTAGGAGGCCGTTAATTCATATTCAGGGTTCGAAGGAAAAATACGTCGAACATCTTTATATAGTTTAACCTTACTGCTATGCACAAGCATTAAAAAACGTGCTTTGCTGCGTTCGGATCTAACCAGGCTCTTTTTCTCAGGCCTGAAGCTACGATACTCATAAGTACTTTGACGGTAGATAAACGAAAAAAGCTTGATATTATCAGGTGTATAATGTTTCCACTTTTTTATTCCTGCTGGTCGAAACCATACCTCGGAATGTAATATTTCATTATCAAATGAATTAAAACAAACAGCACCTGAGGCCTGATTAAACAGATTAATCCTAACCTCTCCCATTATGGTATCCTGCTTATTTGTTACAACAAAACCTTTGGCATTAACATAGAATGCATGAAGCGGGGCGAAAGAAAAAAGCCACAGTATTAAAGGCAGCAAACATTTCACAACGTATGGATTTAGATTACAGCATTAAGATATAAAAAATATTATAACCATTTAAAACACTGTAAAAATACGCTTAAAAACGTATTCAACACGATTATATATTTTGTAAATTTGTATATGGTTATTCTAATCGCTTTATGCATATCTGTTCTTCTGCAGTTTGGTGCCTTTTTTATCACCATAAGTCTGATACCTAAGACCAAATTCAATGTGGCCTGGATTAGTATCTCTGCGGGTTTCTTATTAATGGCTTTCCGAAGATTAAATGATTTACTCGAATTGATCACTTCTGAAGAACCTAATACCTGGATGAGTCTCAACAGCTGGATTGCCATCGTTATCTCTCTGACAATGCTTTTGGCTTCTTTCTATATTCGTAAATTATTTGATTTCATTAACCAGGTGGAAAATATTAGAAAAGACAATGAAACAAAAGTGCTAAGTGCGATCCTTCAGACAGAAGAGAAGGAGCGTAAACATTTTTCAAAAGAATTACACGATGGTTTAGGTCCGATATTAAGTTCAATCAAAATGCTTTTATCGGCATTGAATATCGAATCAATTGACAATGAAAACAAAGAAATTTTACAGCGGACTGAAAAAACGGTCGATCACGCTATCTTAACAACCAAAGAAATCTCTAATTATCTGAATCCTCAGGTATTAGAACGCTTCGGACTTAAGAAAGCATTAAAAACCTTTACCGATGGTATTGAAGCCACTAAAAAACTAAGAATAAAAACGAATATTAATCTTCCCGATTCTACAATAGACTATAATATAACCTTGATCTTATACAGGGTATACTGCGAATTAATTACTAATACTATAAAACATGCTGAGGCTAATGAAGCTTCCATTACCATTCTTCATTTTAATGATAAAATAACGGCTGTATATGAAGATAATGGTACAGGTTTTGTGATTAAAAACAGTACCGCTAAAGGGTCTGGCATTTTAAATATGAAGTCACGTATTAAATCAGTCAATGGCAGATTTACTTTATCCAGTTCACCCGGAAACGGAATATTTGTAAAAATTGAGATTCCACAATGACATCACATTTAAAGACATACCTGGTTGACGACCATGTGCTTTTCCGGGAAGGCATTCGTTTCTTACTGGCTAAATGGAGTCAAATTTCCGAAATCCATGAGGCTGATAATGGTCTTGAGTTAATCAATAAAGTGGAAACAGTAAAACCTGATATTATTCTTATGGATATTGACATGCCGGAGATGAACGGCATTGATGCCACAAGAAAAACATTACAAATTCTTCCTGATTGTAAAATATTAGCCCTATCAATGCATACCGATGAGTGTTTTTATAAGGATATGATTGATGCGGGAGCCAAAGGTTTTTTGCTTAAAAATTCCAGATTTGAAGAATTACAAAAAGCCATTGTAGAAATAGTTAAAGGCAATAATTTCTTTTCTCCCGAAATATTAAGTTCTATCCTTAAGAATATGAACAAGCCCGACAAGAACACTAACACCTTAGGGTTAACAGAAAGAGAAGCTGAAGTATTAATACAGATATGCAAGGGATTGCAAAATAAAGAAATAGCTGATATTCTGTTTTTAAGTAAACGAACCATTGATAAACACCGACAAAATATACTACTAAAAACAGAATGCCGAAACACAGCAGAACTGGTCGTATACGCAATTAAGAACGGATATTACAAATACGACTAACTACGCTATATAGCGTAGTGGCATTATACGATTTAAAGGGGTTTTAAGCCTGTTATAGTTTTCTGACATTTGATTCTTACATATACAAAAACAAGATCAAATGTTAATTCCTTTTCTGATACCATTTATAATTGCCATGTTTCTATCTATTAACATGGGGGCAAGTGGAACTGCTCCTGCTTTTTCAGCTGCTTACGGAGCCAGAATAATAAAGGATAGTTTAATACCTGGATTATTTGGCATTGCTGTTTTTGTGGGTGCTATTATTGGAGGAAAACAAACAGCAAAAACTGTTGGAAGCGGACTTTTATCACCCGAATTAATGTCATTTTCGGTTGTATCAATTATTCTCTTCTCTGTTGCCATATCGCTATTGTTGGCAAATATCTTTGGTATACCACAATCAACTAGTCAATCAACTGTAACAGCGGTTGTGGCACCTGCTATTTTCTTCGACTCCTTCGACAATCACAAACTTTTTTATGAGATTCTTCCCACCTGGTTTGTAATGCCAATGCTCTCGTTTATACTTGCCTATTGTACCGGAAAATATATTTATAAACCCTTGCGTAGGAAAGGCTATACTATGTCAGCCAGATTAAATCAAAGCCCCTACCTGAAAGCTTTGGTTCTGATTATGTCAATTTATGTAGCCTTTTCAATTGGCACAAATAATGTTGCCAATGCTGTCGGTCCCATTACCACAATGGCTTTTAACGAGTTAAATATATCACAGGATAATCTGATACATGTACTGATCCTATCCACCCTCATTGTGGCTCCCTGCTTTGGTATTGGCAGTTCAATTATGGGCACCAAAGTACTTCAAAACACTGGAAAGGAAATTGTTTTATTCGGTAGAATTGAAGCCGTATTTATTGCCTTTTTATCCGCCACTCTTCTTTTAATTGCCTCTTTAATAAAAGGCATTCCCACTTCATTGGTGCAGATTAATGTGGCAGCTATAATTGGTATTGCCATTGCTAAATTGGGTTCAAGAAACATCCTCAAAAAAACCGAAGTTCAAAAATTCTTTATTATGTGGATGATCTCTCCCTTTATTTCCTTTTTACTAACATTTAGTTTGATATATATATTTGACTATTACCAATTATTGGATTTGTAGTTTTTTGTTTTTAAATATGCTTATCTTATGCAAAAACACAGTGGTACGTGTAACAAAAAAGAATAATTAATGTATCATGTGTTATAGAAGTTAGTTGATAAGGGAATGGATACTTAACAGTACCACAACAATATTTATAATGAAAAAATATGTTGCTTTGTGGGTAGGCTGTATACTATCGGCAACTATTCTGTTGAGAGCGCAGAACAGTAAGATTGATAGTCTTAGGGAGGTAATAAAGTCTAAAACAATACAAGACACCTCCGCCATAGACGCGCTGAATGATTTAGGAAACGAACTTCTTCTTAAATCACATTGGGAGGCTATGGATTCCTATCAAAATGCTTATCAAAAATCAATACAGATTAACGACACTGTACGAATTGTTAATAGCCTTATTGGTTTATGTGATGTATACTCGATGAATGGAGAGTACAAAAAATCGCTGGAGTTTATTGCCGAAGCATTAAATTATGCTTTTAACAATTATGATTTGCTCGCCACCTGCCACAGTCGTTTAGCCATAGAATATTATAATCTTGGAAAAAATGAAGAATCAGTTAAACACGATCGGCTATCACTAGAGTATAACCTTCTTATAAATGATTCCAATAAAATTGCCTACGACCTTCACAACATTGGAACCTATTTTTTAGGAGGAGAATACAATGATTCAGCCATATACTACTATAACTACTCCAACAGTTACATTAATAATTCGAATGACGAATTGATTGCCTACAATAACAGTCGTATTGGATTTGCTCATAACTACGCTGAAAAATACGATTCTGCACTACAATATCATCTACTAGCCATTGAACGGTTTGCTCAGGATAGTATGCTTTACGAAATGGCACTTGAAGAAACTTATTTAGCTAAGCTGTTTTTTGAGCAAGAAAAATATAAATACGCCTTAAAGCATGTAAACGAGGCTAAAAACCTAAGCGTGGCATTAAATAATCATCTATTAATTAAAACGTGTCATCACCTGTATTTCGACATATACAATAATTTAAATGAATATAAAAAAGCATTGGATCATGCTCTGCTAAAACAGGCATACAGCGATTCGATAGATGAAAAAAATCAATTGAATACAATTGAAACACTTAAAACACAACAATCATATAACGAGCAAAAAAGAAGACTGGAGACGGCTAAAGCAAATAACTCCGAACTAGCATACAAACAACGCAAATTACTTATATTTAGCGTCATTATAATAGTCCTGCTTGTTATTTGTATTGTAATTTTAATCGAAAACAGAATTAAACAACGAAAGAACAAAGAGTTGGTTTCACAATTAAATAAGGTTAATGATTACCAGAAGAAATTGCTTTCTATTATTGGTCATGACTTAAGAGATTCAGTTGGCAACCTTAAAAATTTTACGGAACTAATGCACTTCAACCTATTGGAAAATAAATCCATCAATACCATGGTTGAAAATTTTGTTCCAATGGTTAATTCCACCTACGACTTACTTAACAACCTTTTGTTCTGGTCGAAAAACAATAACAAGCAATTTGCCCCTCAATACGAAACCCTCAGCAACCTTAGTCTTATTAAAGATGCTACCGGTCACTTAAATCATTTAGCCCAAGCAAAACAAGTTACCATCGAAAACAATATTCAGCCTGCTTCTTTTGAGGGTGATAGAAATATGCTATTAACCATCTTGCGTAATTTACTGTCGAATGCTATTAAGTTCTCTTATCCCAATTCAATTATTTTGATTGGATCAAAACCGGTTGATAATATGATATTGATTTCGGTATGTGACAAAGGTGTAGGAATGCGAAAAAGTCAGATTGAAAGTATTTTAAATGCCGACATCAATGAACACTCTGAAGGAACAAAAGGAGAATTTGGCTCTGGGTTAGGCTTATCGTTATGCTTATCTTTTATTAAAAAGCTTAACGGAAAAATTACCATTGACAGTTCCCCGGGAAAAGGCAGCTCTTTTCATTTACATATACCGCAAAAAAAGAATCAAAGAACACAAACAGAAGCCCTATCCACACCGGCATCATGTTGGTTTAGAACCCGACTTGACAAATAAAAAAAAGACCACCGTATGGCAGTCTTTTTTAGTTATGGTATGAATTAATTATTTCACAATAATTGGTTCAACTGCACCCTCTTTCAATGTCAGACTTTCAGCATTCAGAATGCTTTCAAGGCTATTAACATCTACGTTAGCAGTACTTAAAAAGTCAGAAGGAACCACTACTACTCTAAAGGTTTGATTTCGTGTATATCCGCTTGGCAAAGTTGAAAAATCTACATCTCCATCTAAAAATACCGCCATATCAACAATTCTATCACCGGCTATGTCAGCGGTAAAATCAAAGTTGTATTGCAGAATTGCCCCTGAAGAAAAATAAGTAGTTTGAGGTAATGGTCGCCAATAGTCTAAACCATCACTATCCCATAAAATATAAGTTAGAATTACATCCGATTCATAGGGGTCAAAACCATTATCAAGAAAATTAAAAAGGATCTCATAATCATTTGCAGCAGTAAAATCTCCGGTAAACTCAAAGGTAGTACCAATAAAATCACCTCCCGGAGGGCCAGCTGGTCCCATAGGACCTTCACAAGCGGTTAATCCAAGAGTGAGTGCAATTAATATAGTTGTAAGCGTTCTCATAACAAATAGTTTAAGATTAATAATGTATTTGATAGTCAAGTTTCAATTTTCGTGCCGAAAATAAAGGTACTCTTTATTTGCCGCACTCCACTGCTCTGTTTAGAATAGTATCAAACCAACTAAACCTGATAATACTAACAGCAGAATTGGATGAACTTTTTTGACCCAGATAATAATACTCAAACAAACCAATGAAAGCAAGACCGCCATCCAATTTACATTAGAGAATATCTCTTCGAAGTGCGTTTCACGAATTACCATTATTCCTGCATACAAAATCAAAGCAACAGTTACCGGTTTTAATCCGCTAAAGATTGCCTCTTTGATGTCACTCTCTTTTACTTTACGCAGGAAACGGGCTATAATAAGCATTACTATAATAGATGGTGCAGCCAAAGAAGTAGTTGCCACTACACTACCGGTTACTCCGGCAACACTCCCTCCGATATACGAAGCGGTATTCATAGCAATTGCTCCGGGAGTCATCTGTGACAAAGAAAAGAAATTAAAAAATTCTTCCTGATTCATCCAGCCATTACGCTCTAACTCTTCCAATATTAAAGGAATCATTGCTAATCCTCCTCCAAAATTAAAGAGTCCTATCTTAAAGAAGGAAACAGCTAATCGATACAAGTCTGCAAACATATAATGAAATGTTAAAGTAGTAATTATTTATTGCTATAATGCGGAATCATCCATTTCCAGATAAACCCTGCAAAGCCACCTATCAGAATGGTATAAATCGGATGTAAACCAGCCAATAAAGCAATTATTGCACCTAAAAAGATTAAGAATGGTATATGACTTTTTATGCCTGCCCGAAAGAGTTTATAAACCGAATGTAAAATCATTGCAGCCAAACAAGCTCTGATACCGGTAAATACTTTTACCAAATATTCGTTTGACATTTGACTATCCATTAAAAAAAACAGTGTGGTAACACAAATCAGCGATGGTACAATAATACCTAACGATGCCAGTATACCTCCCCAGATGCCATTGCGTTTACTTCCAATAAATGTTGCCAGGTTAATGGCGATGGTACCCGGTGTCATTTGCGATACCGACATTATTTCCAACAGTTCATCGCTGTTAATCCATTTCTTTTTCTCAACCAGGTCGCGTTCCAGGATAGGTATCATTGCATACCCTCCTCCAAACATAACTGATCCTAACTTTACGAAGGTGAAGAATAAATCGAAGTTTTCTTTTGCTCTTGCCATAGGGCCGCAAAATTACACATAATTAATGCCTTATGAAAAATACGAATACTTATATTGAATTAAGATGATTTAAAAAATGTATAAAAAGAGATTTAATACGAATTTTCAATCATTATACAGTAAGGATTAACTTTTTATTTTTGCCTCAAGCCGGCCGGGCTTTTCCTTTCTTTCTTCAGCCAAAGAAAGGAAACAAAGAAGACCGCGGCGGCATTAGTGCTGATCATTTTCTATTATAGCTCTTAAGTGCGTCCGGGTGATCTCCTCCACAAGCTCGGAGCTTCCCGGGCTTACTAAAGATCTACTTCTATTAAATAATCTTCCCTAATGAGGCCGAAAAAAGAGTACAAGACAAATAATCAGCAATTGTATTACAAACCTAGTCAACTATACATCAATGAACTATTTGAACAAACATAAATACTTAAAAATCTTCTTATTGTTTATCGAATCAGTCTGTTTATCACTCCGCTTTGCTGAGGAAAGAATTTAACTAATTCGCTTTTTTCAGCCAGCTCAAAATCTTCAAACTCAAAGCCCGGTGCAACAGCACAGCTAACCAGTGCATATCCATAGCTATCTTTTAGTTCTGCTGCAAACCATACCCCTGGTTCAACCGTATATTGTAGCATTCCCGTCTCCTCTGATAATTCAGTAGCACCATAATTGCCATTAACATCAATCTCATGAATGATAAGGGGCATTCCTTTATGATAATACCAAACCTCGGGTGATTGAATACGATGAAAGGCTGAAAAATCGCTGTCAGCCAATAAATAATAAATGGATGTTAAAGCACTTCGACTGTTCTCTTTGTTAGATGATACAACATCCATAGCTGAGCGATAAACTTCCTTAAACCAACCTCCTTCAGGATGACGTTCCATCTGATAACAATCAACAATGCCTTTCACATCTTTCGATAGATAATCATCGGGAACCTGAAGATGGTTTTCATCCACAAATTGTTGCAATCCAGCCTGAGCTTCTGCCAGTTTTTCTTCCCAGTGTTTAACGGAGTTCTCTCCAATTTTATCAGTTACATATTTTACTCCCACAAACGGAATCTGATGCTTTCGGCACACCCGGGCTATGGCAAACGATTCCATATCAAACACATCACCGGTACCATCTGCCTCGGTTAAAAAAGTATCTCCTGTATTACAGGTACTATCAAACTGCCAATCTTTAAAAAAGGGTAATTGTTGCACCTCATCGGTAAAATCTTCCATATAGGGTACTCCAAAGGCATGCAGCTTTTCCATGTCCCTATCCACAAATTTACAGCACAGATGTATGGTTCCAACCGGGAATTTTACCGATCCGGCAGTACCTATATTCAACACTATTTCGGGTTTATACGCTTCAATACTTTTTTCAACAGCCAAGGCTGCACTTACCTTACCCACACCTGTTTTACAGTAATGAAAGTTACAATTAGGCATTGTTAGGTTCACTTTTTCTTCGTTGACTGCATAAACCACCAGTACATTCAGCATTCTATTTTGTTTTGAGGTTGGAAAATTCGAAGGCAAAAATAAACAATCAAAAGTGAATAACAGATATACCTGACTAAATTCTCTAAATCCTTGATTTTATTGGCCCCGGAGATAGTTTCACCCCTTCTTTGGGGTTAATCCCCCTCTATTAGGCAAAAATGTCTGTCTCAATCGGAAAAATATTAATCTCCACGAGTAATATTTGCCAGTTAATTACCTGTAATCACCACCTTTTGAGTCGTTTTTTTTGAAATAATCGGCAACTTTAAGCATCCCATTAGTAAAATTTCAATCTTCACTGGTAAAATAATTAAGATAATCGACAAAAGAAGGACTTCCATGGGTCGTTTTACCCATTCACTTAGCAGGATTGGGTCTTCCCGGGACATTCTGCTTTAACAAAATTGCAAGTGTCGTATAAATGTCGTGTTTTTGTAGTTGTGTTGTTACATCATTCAAGGTGATATTTGGAATCAAAAAACAGAACCATGGAAACAGGTAAACTCATCAAAGAATTGAGATTAAAAAAAGGGATGACTCAGGAAGAGTTAGCCGATAAAACCGAAGTCAGTACCCGAACGATACAACGCATAGAAAACGGAGATGTAGATCCCCGATCCTACACTTTACAAATGATTGCCAAAGCCCTTGAAGTTGATTTTAGTTTATTTGTCAACACTAAAACAGATGAAAGTGATAATACCATACAAGGTACCGAAATCAATTGGTTAGCATTTTTGCACTTAAGTGGTCTCATACCTATCCTGATACCTACTTTGTTAATGTGGAATAGAAAAAAAGACAAAACAAAAGAGATGTTGACTCACTTTCGGGCAGTTGTAAGTTTTCAATTAATCATTTTAGCGATAAGCCTGGCAGGCCTTTGGGTCTATTGGCATTCACATCAACTCATACCTTTTGTGGGAGCCCTGCTTGCCGGAGGGTTGGTTTCGATAGTAAATACAATACAAGTGTTGAGTGGTAAACCTTTTATTCATCCATTTTTTAAGCATACGGATATTTCCAGAAAGGGATAGAAATTATTTATACACCACATAATTACGAGATGCCAATCCGGTCCACCGGCCAATTCCGCCATTAATATTGGTGGGTGTTTTCTGATCTACAAAAGAAAACGGGCTTCCCTGACTAAGGTTATCAATAAAAATACCGTTAAGTACTTCAAACGATTCCCAATCAATGTGAGATATTTTTACAAATACCGTGTCATCAATGGCAAACTCATCTCTGATAATTGGTCTTTCAGCATCTACACCATAGATATTTAACGGATCGGGTTGATTGCTCCTTTTTACCTGATAGCTATGTTTATGTCCGTTAAACAATTGATCATTCATTAGTGGATTACCCGAAGGATGAAAACGAGTGGAATAGTGCAAGGTTTTAATTTGAGTATAGTAATAATTGGAAACCGCAGGATCATCATCTATGAAACCATTAATGATTATGGAGGTATCCGAAACCTGACTAAATTTTACACTGTCAACACGGGGTAATTCCGGAATAGTAGTCGAAGCTGTTAGCACTTCATCCTGATAAACCACTTCAAGCTGATAAGTAGCTCCAACCTTTCCTTTCATTTTAATTGATTCGTAAACAAAAGGAGGAAAAAACTCATCCCTGATTTTTAAGGTAAGAATCTCCGACTCTCCATCACTAGACAGCATGGTTACCTTTGCATAATTCAAAAAAGTACTTCTTATCGACGCTGAATCATACTCGGTAAGAAAGGGCGAACTCATGGTCAAAAAAACCTGTGCTTTCTGGCCATTCTCAATCCAACCATCCACCACAATTTTACGCTCGTAATCAACCTGCTCAAGATCAACATCCTTTGTACAGGCAACTGACAGCAATAATAATATGAACCACCACTTATGCATAAACTAAAATTTAAACCGCCAACTTACAGAGGGCATGATTGGAAACAGTGATACCTGTTTGGCTTTTATACTCATCTCGTAATCTTTTTCTCCACCTTCAATAGCGTAATAAATGTAATACGCATTACTTCTGTTGTACAAATTGATGATTGAAAAACTAAGTACCGACTCATTAAACACTTTCGACTCCAAATGATAATTCATTGACAAATCAAGTCGATGATACGATGGCATGCGATAATTATTAACTCCGGCATAATCATTAGCAATTGATCCCATAATCCAATAGCGTCCGGTAGGTAAGGTGGCCTTATTACCTGAAGCATAAATAAACACGGCACCAAAATCGATTTTTTTATTGTGCTGATACGTCATCTGAAGATTCACATCGTGCCGGCGATCGTATTTGGCATCGTGCCACTCTCCATCATTAATTCCATCAAAACGTTGCTTTGTCCATCCCAGTGTATAACCCACCGTAAAGTTAAATTGTCCTTTTTGCTTATTCAGGTAAAACTCGCTTCCCCATGCCATGGCCTCGCCACGATAGAAATTCTCATCGAACTGCTCCACCTCAACATTATTTACATTTAACTTTAACAATAACTGATTCTTCATCCACTTGGCATATGCTTCAACACCCCATTGGATATTGTATTTCTCTAAAAATTTAAAATAACCCAGTGTAAACTGATGACCAAATTCAAGGGGCAGGTTGGTGGTCGATGGCATCCAAATATCACTTGGTAAGGGGATTGATGCAATAGAAGCCAAATGAATGTTTTGAGTATTAAAAGCATAGGATGCCTTTACCGAAGATGAGTGACTTGGATGATAACTTACAGAGCTCACTACGTTGGGCTTTATTTGGGCTTTGTCGTTAGTATTTTGCCCTGAAGTGCCACTTACATTCTGAACCTTATAATACATGAGTGCCAGTCCTCCGTATATGGTCCATTGGTCATTTAAAGCATATTGGTTGCTCAAAAACGGTTTAACAGCCAGACTAGTGTATTCATTCAATCGATAATCACTGTTTTCAACATAAGCGATCTCAAGGTTTTGCGGTGTAACATTGTATATGCTTGCATCCATACCCCAGCGCCAAATGCTATTACCTACCGTACAAACAAAACTATTTTTCAACTGTAATTGTTGATAGTCGGTTTTAAAACGCATATTCCCATCTTCTAACTCTGCACCAAAATCAGATTGATAACCCGAATAACTCACCGTATTATTCATGCTAAGGTTGGGTTTAAAAAGATATTTCCAAACCAACGCAACACCTTGATTCCCCCAATCGGAAAAGGATTCTACACGATGTTTTTCATTCGTCATAAAAAAATGATCATTCCCTAAATACCAGCTTAATGAAAGATTACTATTCCCAATGCTATAGTTAAGCTTTCCGTTCCAGTCGTAGAAATTGTATTGATTACTTTTGAAATAATTATCCTCATCGCTTAAAAAAGGCTGAGCCATATAGCCTAATACATCAAGGTAGCTTCGCCGAAAGCCGGTACTGAAAAACCATTTGTTATCGGACGATGCACCGGTATAGGTTAGGTTGGTAATTATATTTCCAATATTGCCGGCCCAATTACTTTCTTCGGTTTTTCTGTTTTGCGTTGATACCAGTATTGAAGAAGCCAATCTCGAACTCTGATGAACAGGAGCATTCCCTTTAAAAAATTCAACCCTGTCGGTAAGTAACGGATTAAACACCGAATAGATACCCATCAGGTGGGTTGGATTCATCAGTTCAATATCATCAAAAAGAACATAGTTTTGCCCGGGTGATCCACCTCTGACATAAATACCTGAATTACCTTCGCTAACGGATTGCATACCGGGTAATAATTGCAGACTTCGTAATACATCCGGACTCCCCATAAAACCGGGTATGGAGAGAATATCTTTATTACTAAGGTTTAGCTTACCGGGAATATAAGAGGATACTATCGACTTTTGATGGGCAACCACTTCAATTTCTTTGGTATTGAGCACTTTTAGTTGAAGCTTCACATTCAGCTCTTCGTTTTTCGATTTAAAAACCCAGATGGTTTGAGGATAAAAAGAAGTATGTCCAACCACTATCTGAACCGAATCATGGACTAATCCACATAACTCAAACATACCGTTCGCATCACTCACCGCTCCTTTGAATGAATCATACAAGGCAATATGTGCCATTGGTACAGGCGAATTTTTTTCATCGGTAATCAAACCGTTAATACACCAGGTTTGAGAATGTAGTATCTGATTGCTACAAAACAATAGACAGATGAGTAATATGTTGATGAGATGTTTCAATGAAACAAAGTAATAAAAGAAATGGAGACCTATACAGATCTCCAAATCACTTGATGTATTTTTATATGCTTATTGTACCGGATCAATATCCATATCGTAGTTGGTATTCATATCGTCAATCAATTTGTTGATTTCATTGATCATATCACCAAATCCACTGTCGAAGAAATCACCGCTCATTGCAGATTCGTCTCCAAATACCATACGCATATCCAAATCCTGATATGTTTCAGTTACATACGAATCAGTGTAATAATCGTTGTATTCATACTCATAGTCATTGACATAAATTTCGCCTTGGGCAATAATTTCATTTGAATCAGCGTATCTGATGTAAATTTTGGCGTTATCATTTAAAATATCAGCTTCTAACTGTAAGAAATCTTCTTCTGTTTCAATACCACTTCCATCAGCTGAATTAAAGTCATTAATGATGCCTTCAACGTCAATCAGACCTTCAGCTTTTACATTACCAATCTGGAAATATGCATTAGCACTACTTACAATATCCTGAGCCATGATATCACCGTCTTCCATGCCTTCTAATTCATCAAAAATAGCATCATAGTCGATATTACCTTTAACTTCAAAACCACTGGCCGAAATAACAGATCCGTTATAATCAAAAGAAGATGAAGTTTTCAGGTTTGATTTATTCTGTAAATCCAATTTGGCTGATAAATTATATCCTTCCAAATAAAATTCTTCTTCTAACAGTTTAGGAGTATCATTACTATACCATTCTCCGGAATAGTTGTAATAGCAAAGATCAGTACCTGATAAAGAGATGCTAATTTTCAAAGAATTTGGCAGCTCAACAACAAATCCTTCTTCTGTTTGGTTGGCAGCTACCTGATACGAAAAATTTGTTGCACTGATTGCAGCAGGTTCTCCATTAAGAGTAAATTTATATGTAATTTGGTCGGTAGCTTCAGTATATGTCCAGTCACTGATACTGGAATCCCACTCATAGATACCTGCTTCCTCAGCCCATAATGCCGAGAAAGATTCATCTCCTTCAGCAACTAATTGTTTTAGTTGAACTGATGCTTTTGATGATTGACGAACAGCTTCTATCTGATTTAAACCAGTTGCTACAACCTTGTTCACCTGCATACTTGACGTTTGATCCATTAATGACATGAACTCATTCATTACTTCATACAATGACAAATCAGCCATTGCATTCATTTGCTGAACAAAGGCAATCCCTTCAGATTCTATTTCCTGTTTGTGTTCTTCTGGAGACAGGCTACTAAAAGTATCCTTATCACCTTCTTCTTTACTACATGCTGTAAATGCAAGTACTCCGGCAAGTAATACTGCCGATAACAATAAATTCTTTTTCATGTTTGTTCTTTAATCTTAGAATAACTCAACAACTAGCTAAGCTCTTCAATAGTAATTGTAGGTTTTAATATTTGAATGGGTACGTATAAGGCAGCAGTTGGTTTCCAGATAAATTAAATTTATTTAAAGCTCACCCACAACGTTTTGATTAATAGGATCATTAAATTCAAATAATATTTCTGACTTTTTTATACTAAAATTCAACAACTTAGACAATAATCCCCCATAAAAAGTTAACTACCAGTTGAAACGTTAGTAGTAACAACAGAAGTAGCTATCATTAATACAACGGCTGCCATTATTGCATCATGAATTTCCTTAACTGTTGAATTAATCATTGCATTGGTTTTTGATTGCTCAACCAGTTTTTTTATTCTTTTTTTAGAAGCTTTAGCCTTTTCTTTTCCGTAAACTTCATTATTGAGGCTACAAACGTCAACCAGACTTATCAACATCAGGTCTTCCATTTCGGGTGTTGCCCTGTTATCAACAATTGCATTTAATTGCCGACGCACTTCGTTTTCGGGCTTTGAGTTAGTGGCAGGATATCTTTTAGATGTAAAAATCCATAATATCTTTTTCTCTTCTTCGCGCAGAATCCTCTTTTTTATCAGACGGGCTGTTAAAACAGCTTTAATATCACTAGCCTTATTTGCCATTTTACTTATCCAATAATCAATTTTACGTATTTTACCCGAATGGCTTATCATATTTAAATAAGGCATTAACAAGTCATCATTAATAAGGGTATTGGAAATGGGTTTTATCTTCTTGTCAGTAAGTTCAATTTTACCAACCATACTTATTTCCAGCAAAATACTACCAGCCAGAGCATATTCGAAGCCGCTTGCCCAAGGATTAAAAACACCCTTTTCATCGTCGAGTGCAAGTAATAAAAGTTTTTCAGTTAGAGTAAGGTTCATTTTTTTATTTGCAAGTTAATTAAATACATAAGGTTTATTGTCAACCAAATTATTTTATGAACAAAAATAACCAGCGGTCGAAGTTATTATCAAGATATAAAAGCTATGCTTGAGTACTAAGCGACACTTAGCTTTGTTTATTCATTTCAATTTTAACTCTGCTTTAACAAGCTTTGTTTTGCACGAAAGATGAGCTACGTGTATTTTTGGATTCCTACAAAATGAACCTATATGCGTAAGCAAATCTCACGAAATAGTATTTATAACTATATTGTTTTTGTACTATTACTAACAGCTGTTGCCATTGCCGGAGGTGCAAAATTCGAATGGCTCAAACCATCCGAAGAGCCTGTTTATGACCTATCCAACATTCAGCAACCGTTTCCTAAAGCTACATCATTCAAAACAAACAGCGATAATAGTCTTTCGGTTCTTGATGCCAGCAATCACCACATTGGTTATGCCTTGATTTCTGATGAACTGGATGCTCGCTCGCAAGGCTATGTAGGCAATATACCTATATTAATTGCCATCAATAATAACAAAAAGGTACTTGGTGTTTATTTACTTAAAAACAACGAGACAGCTGATTACATCGAACATGTGGTTGATAAGCATTTGCTGGAATCGTGGAACGGATCAGATGTAGACACAACGCTGATTTTAACTGAGGTTGATGCCATCACCGGTGCCAGCCGAAGCAGTAATGCTATTATAAGCAATGTTCAAAAAACAGTTAGCAACTATTTGCTACTGGAGAAACAACAAATCAAAATCTCATGGACTTTTGTTCTTCAAACTGTCATGTCCTTATTACTGGTACTACTATCATTAAACATGGTGTTGCGCCGCAAACACAAAAAGATTTATCTCTATTACTTAGTAGCGATTCTGGGTATTATGGGGCTTTGGTTAAAACAAATGCTATCGCTGGAGGTCTTTCACAACTGGCTGAGTCATGGCTTTCCCTGGCAAAGTAATCCTGTTTTAATAGTAATTTTACTTTTATCCATCGCTATGGCTATTGCCGGACACAAAAAATACTATTGTAATTTTCTTTGTCCAATGGGAGCGTTACAGGTATTAAGCACTAAAATTTCGCCTTTCAAAAAGAGAAAATTTCCTGTTAAAATAGGTACTCTTACCATCCGCAACATTTACCTCACCTATATTTGGGTAAGTCTTCTGCTTGGATTCACATTACCATTGTCTAATATGGAACCCTTTATCGCCTTTTCATTTGCGGTTGCCTCCTACTTTATGCTTGGAGCAGGAATATTGATTGTCATCCTTTCGTTATTCTTTAACCGCCCCTGGTGTCAACTATGCCCAACAGGTTGTTTACTCGATTCGGTTCCATCGCTATTCTCAAATGCAAAAATTAAAAACAATGAAAAATAAAGCTTCTCTTTTAAATATTGTGTTAGCTGCTGTTATTGTAGTTCTGGTTTTTCAGTTAAATAATGCAGATCACCAGCAGGTTCAGACCAAACCAACTACAAATTCTTCATCGCAGAGTTTTGTTATTGACAGTGTAAATTCAATTAAAAAATCAGTTGGCCCCAAAGGTTTGATTATGCCCAAGCCAGCTTTAGTAATTGGGTCGTACAGTGATGAAGGAGAACCCGATATTATGACTGCAGCCTGGGCAGGCATTGCCAATTCCGACCCAATAAGTATTGCAGTATCTATTCGCCCGTCGCGCAAAACCTACGAAAATATTATGGCTACCGGAAGTTTTACTATTAATGTACCTTCGGCACGCTATGTGGCAGAAACCGACTATGCAGGAACCTTTTCAGGACATGATGAAAACAAATTTGAGAAACTAAACCTGACTCCGGTAAAAGGTGATTTTGTAAATGCACCTTACATCGAAGAATTCCCTATTGTAATTGAATGCGAAGTAAGTGAGATGATAGATCTCGGATCGCACCGTCAGTTCATTGGCAAAGTGATGGATACAAAGGTTAATCAAAACTTATTGGATAAAGACGGTCATGTTGATATATCGGCATTGCAACCGGTTGCTTATTCCGAAGGTGCCTACTTTGGTTACGGTCAGCATTTAGCTAATGCAGGTGATATCTACAAACAATTTGTGCCCAATGCTACACCTAACTTTCAACCCATTATTCATCCTAATCCAACTTTATCAACCATTTATAATCGAAAAAGTGTGCGTCATTATACCAACCAACCGGTTGCTGAAGAAAAATTAACCGAACTAGTAAAAGCCGGTATGGCGGCTCCAACTGCAGTGAACAAACAACCCTGGGCATTTATGATTGTTACCGATAGAGCTCTGCTGGATCAGTTGGCCGACTCATTACCATATGCTAAAATGCTGAAACAGGCCACCTCTGCCATAGCCGTTTGCGGAGATCGCACCAAAGCCCTGGATGGTGAGCTTCGGGATTATTGGGTGCAGGATTGTTCGGCCGCCACACATAATATTTTATTAGGGGCAGAAAGCATGGGGCTGGGAGCTGTCTGGACAGGTGTGTTTCCAAGAGCTGAAAGAGTTAACACCGTGAAAAACATATTACAATTACCCGAACATATTACACCATTAAATGTAATTGCGGTGGGTTATCCAACCGGCGAAGATCAGCCTAAAGACAAATGGAAGCCCGAAAATGTACATATGAATAAGTGGTAAAAAAATAAGATCCGATCTCAAATTAATGAAATCGGATCTTTGGTGTTCACTCTATATTTGCTAACTCAATTCTTGTCTGGTCTTATTCTTTGTTGATAAAAACGGAAGTCATACTTAATGAGCCTCCCACGGCTTTATCATTAAAGAGAGATAGTTTATCTTTTTCGTCTTTCAAGCCCAATACATATAGTAATGGCAGGTAATGATCGGGTGTTGGAATGGATAATGAAAAAGCTCTTCCTTGTTTTCGATAGTCGATTAATGACTGATGATCACCTTCTAAAATAAAACGATTCATTTTATCCTGAGCTTCCAAGGCCCAGTCGTACCCATACTCCGACAATTCCAGCTTATCCCATGCTACCATTCGCAGGTTATGAATCAGGTTGCCACTCCCCACAATCAATACTCCTCTTTCTCTCAATGCGGCTAACTGCTGACCTAATTCATAATGATATTGTGCTCCTTGTGTGTAATCAAGACTTAATTGAACCACCGGAATATCCGCATCGGGATACATATGACGTATCACACTCCACGCTCCATGATCTAATCCCCATTGATCATTCAATCCTACATCAGCTGTTTTAATCAGTTGTTGTGTTTCTTTTGCTAATTCAGGGCTGCCCGGTGCAGGATACTGCACATCGAACAAAGCCTGCGGGAATCCACCAAAATCGTGAATGGTTGGCGGATGTTCCATAGCGGTTACAAATGTTCCGCGGGTTTCCCAGTGTGCCGAAACGACCAGAATTGCACGAGGCTTCTCAAACTTTCCGGCAACGGCTTTAAACTCTCGCGTAAAAGCATTGTCTTCGATAGCATTCATTGGGCTACCGTGCCCCAGGAAAAGCAGTGGCATGGCCTGCGTACTTTTTCCCGAGTTGGCTAATTGATTTATTGCGTTTAGTTTCATTGTTGCTGCTGTTACTGTAAGGGCTGATACTGTTTTGATAAAATGACGTCGTTTCATAAACGATGGTTTTATTCTGTTTCTTTCACAAACTGTACTTCAGCCTGTATTTTCACTTCTTCGCTCACTAATACGCCACCTGCTTCCAAAGCTGCATTCCAGTTCAATCCCCAGTCCTTACGATTAATTTTTCCTGATAACGAGAATCCGGCCTTTTCATTTCCCCATGGATCTTTACCAATTCCACCGAATTCAACATCAAAAGTTACTTCTTTAATTACATCCTTGATAGTTAACAAACCAGTTAGTTTGTATTCATCATCATCCACTTTATCAAAAGCAGTACCTTCAAACGATAAGGTTGCATATTTTTCCGCATCAAAGAAATCAGCACTTTTCAAGTGATTATCTCGGTCATCATTATTGGTAAAAATTGAACCTGCATTAAGAGTTGCTGTAATCTTTGAAGTTTCGAAATCTTCGCCATCAATTTTAGCAGATACTTCTTTGAATTCGCCTTTTACATTTGAAATCATCATGTGTTTCACTTTAAAAGTTACTTCACTGTGTGTTGGATCTAATACCCATACTGTTTTTCCTGTAGTTTCCATCTTATTATTTTTTTATTATTTGTTTTAATATTTAAGACAGAGAGAATTTTCGTTTTGCCCCCTAATCAATCGGCAAATTGATTAATCAACATTGCATATCACTAAATTCTGACTTCTGTCTAACAACTAATCAAGCATTGATTAATTGTACACTGCAAAATTGCAACAAACAACAAGGCAAGTGGTAATACTATTCGGAAAAGGAGTTGTGATTTTAGGAAATAAGGGTCTTTTTTTCTTTCCTGAACTGTCCGGGAGTCTGTCCCTCACGTCTTTTAAACACATTTGAGAAGTACGATTTCTCGCTGTAGCCCAGTTCAAAACCGATTTCAGCAATGGTTTTATCAGTAGTTAATAAAAGGCTTTTGGCTTCAATCAATTTTCGTGTCTCGATGATTTCAGAAACACTCTGCTGAAGAATATTTTTACAGATGATATTTAAATTGCGACTACTCATAAATAACTTCTCGGCATAAAACTCTACACCTTCAGGTCGACGAAAGTTCTCCTCCAGTGTTTTTAAAAAGTTTTTAAAAGTAGTACTCTGGCTTTTGATGGATTGCACCTCTTCAGGAGCCAGTTTTCTTCGTTCAGCTTCAATCATAGTAAATAAAGCACTGAGCAGATGACGCACTACACTGTAGTCGGGCTCTTCTGCTTTCACTTCATCCAACATCAACTGACACAAAGTGTCAAGGCGCATAAAACAACGATCGGCCGGAAGTGCCATATTAGCATTATCGTGATAGATGGAATACAATTGAAAAGTGGTTTCAGCAATAAACTCACTTCTAAAGCGTATGCCCCAAATCTCACACTCACCATTTTGCAAGCCCGGAACAACCCTATGTACTTTTCCTTTGGCAACAAAACTTATAAAAGGAGCCTCAATCAGCTTAGAATCAAAGTCGATGAAATGTTCAACAGTCCCTTTCACTCCCACTAATAATTCTTCGTAATTGTGCACATGAGCTTCATTCTCTGATGCCGCAATACGAGCCACATCTTCCGGAGCCAGTTTAAATATGTCGAACATCTGTTTCATCTCCCGTAAAGATAAATAAATTATAGATGGGCTGGGAGTTTATAACTTCTAAAACTCCCTCAACCCTTCTTCAATATATTCTTTCTGCCACACTTTAAACAAGAAAGGATCGGATGGAATGACAGCCGTTTTTTCACTAATCATTCTGATAATCATTTCTTTTTCGGCAGGCGAAATTTTCTCCGTAAATAGTAAAGGTTTAGCAATGAAATAAGTTTTATTAGCAATTACCAACGGTTGAGTCTCCAAACCTTCAGGCTGCTTCTCAAATAATTTAACCGAGCGATACTCTATATGATTATCTGAAAGAATGCGAATATATCCGTTTTCAGTTATTTCACTGCTATTTATTTGCAAAGCCTGCGCCAACTGTCGACGATAACCTGCCTTTTGAAAACGATGCTTATAGAAGAAAGAACAATAGTTGATTCCAATATTCAAATCATTTTCTCTGGCATATTGAATAATCTCCAGTGCTGCTAGCTCCGACTCCAATACAATTGGACGTTCTGCTGGAATATAGGTATAATCATGTTTTGAAAGATGTTTTACATTGTGCGGAGTAAGACGCAATTGGTGCAAATTAAGATTAGTTACTCCCACTTCAATCATTTGAGGCAATAACTCTTTCAAACGCTCTTTCTCCTCGGGCACAGCAGGTATTTCGATGCTTATATTAGGAATCAGGCCTTTGGCAAAAGCTATTTTATCCAGCTTAAAACCCGTAGCACCAATGTCAAAACGAATTTCATTTAATCCGGCCTTTGCCAGCAATTCCATCTTTTCTCTGTTGGCCAGAATTCCATTGGTGTAGGCCCAAACGTATAAATCTTTATCACATTTTTTACGAACCTCATTCAAATAAGCCAATGTGCGATCGAAATATAGTAAAGGCTCTCCACCACTAAAACTTACACCTTTAAACTGCAGACGATTGACATAATTGGCAAACTCGGCTGGTGTATTAAAATCAAGTCCTTGTGTTCCGGGTGTTTCATCTTGCTTCTGCGATACCGGACAATAAAAACAAGCGGCATTACACTGGTTGGTAATAAACAGGCAACTCCAGCTGCCTTCACCGCAAATCTGGCAACCTTTAGATATCTGCTTATGATATGGTTTGGTTTGTTTGAACAATGAACTTTTGTTCGATTGATCAATTAATGCACTACGAAGCTCCAGTGATTCAAATGCTTCGTATGGATTCAGCCATTTCAATTCAGGCCAGGCTGAATAATCGCTTTTACACTTGTTTACAAGCGTATTAAGCCAAATATAATATTCTCCCATTAAGGTGGAGTTATTAACCTGAATTTGAAATAAAATTCTAAACTCAGGTTTAAGTAAAACGATAAGATTTATTGATTATAAAAGAAGGTTCCCAAAGGCTTTATAGCTCTGAGAAAATATAAAGGAACATTAGAAGCTGCTCCTTTGTAGTACACATTGACTTACTATTTGGCTTTTTATTCATTATTAAACTAAGCGCGGTAAAAATAGTCAAATACAATCATATTCTGTTATATTATTACCGCTCTACCTCTATTTTCCTCCGAACTCGATGTTCTGTATGTTCTTAGCTACTTCAATTCGGTTGATAAAAGAATCAATAACCTTTTCATACAGGCCATCTTTTAGAATTAAATCTTCGATACCGGCATCAATATTCGGGTTATCGTTCACCTCAACCACATAAACTTTATCACCTACCATTTTCAAATCAACACCATACAAGCCATCCCCAATCAAGGCAGATGCTTTCAATGCCGTTTGAATAACCTTATCAGGTACGTCAGCGATGTTTAAAGTTTCAGAATCACCACTCTGATCCTGTTCATCACTTTGCCAGTTATAAATCTGCCAATGCCCTTTCGTCATATAGTATTTACAGGCAAAGAGAGGTTTATTGTCCAACACTCCAATTCTCCAGTCAAACTCGGAATACAAAAACTGTTGACAAACCACCATATCAGATTTCTTAAAGAGCGATTTCAAGGCTGAAACTGCTTCTTCCTTATTTTCCACTTTGGTTACTCCCAACGAGAAAGCACTGTCGGGCTGTTTTAATACCAAAGGGAAAGTCAGCTTATCCAACATTGAGTTGTCAAACAAGTTCTTGGTAAAAACCAGTGTTTTAGGTGTTAGAATACGATGTCGTCTGAATGTTTCGTTCTGATAAATCTTATTGGAACATTTCAGGATTGACCATGGATCATCCATTACCACCAAACCTTCGGCATATGCCATTCGCGAAATCTCATAGGTATGATCGTTAACATTGGTTGTTTCGCGAATAAACAGTGCATCAAACTCATTAATTCGATCGGTATCTGATTTGGTAATGAATTCAACAAACAAACCTTTTTTATTGGCAATATCCTTGAACTTCCTCAGAGCCTCCGGACAAGAAGGCGGAGTTGCTTCATTGGGATTGGTTAATATGGCCAGATCGTACTTGTAATTCTTTAGCTTTGGTATGCTGTACCTCTTCTTATTAAAATGTCTTCTGGCAAATTCGTATACATTTTCCAAATCATCAGCCGGAAGTTTAGCCAATGTCAGCACCTGTATATCTTTAATCAGCCACTTTTCATGTTTTACAAAAACCACCTTGAATAAAGGCGATTCAAAAAGTTGATACAACTTCAAACAAAGCTTTTTGAATTCTTTATTCTTGGTTTGCCCAAAATACACATTAAGAGAATAAGTGCTGCCATCAATCTTTCTTAAGGCTTTGTTGATATACTCTTCAATATCATAAGTAGCCGTTTGAATCACATTCAAAATCCGAAAATCGCGAATGGTTGTTGTACTTGGCATCACTCTTTGACCACGAGCCGAAGCCAATAGCGAAACATAGTACCCATAACTTTGATACTTATACGAGCTACATAAATTAAACACACGCAAATCAGAATTATTCTGATATTCGGGTTGATTAATGTAATCCTTAACCGTTATTACTTTCGCATTTACATCCGGGAATGGCCAGTTATGAGGCTTATTAATGACAATGATGTTTTTTATGCCCTTTTCGCTACTGGAATCCTCAATATGGTATTCCATCTTAACCGCATGTAAACCTACGCCATAATAATCTTCTTTCTGCTCTTTTGTTACAAAGCCTTTGTTTTCGTACCAGGCAATTAGCTTTGTATTATTGGCATCAGCTTCCAGCGAAATAACATCCATCTGACTTTTTATGGCAAAATCCAGAATGTAATCCATCAAAAAGGCTCCATAGCCCTTTTCCTGAAACTCAGGCAAGATTGCTATGGAATATATTCGAAGAGTATGGCTGTATTTGAACAACACAATGGCACCAACCGGTGTCTTTTTGTGTTTTTGCTCAGCAATTAAAATCTCCTGAAAATCACTATTGATTCCCTTCTTGATATTTCGTCTTGAACTTTGCTGTGCTTCCGAAAAGGCAACCTGCTCTAATTGATCGAGAAAATCGAGATCCCTGTCACTCGCTTTTCTAAGAATCAGGTTCATCTACTTAGATGAAATTAATTATTTTCATTTTCAACAACTTACTTTTTCTTGCGATTACTTTTATGCAAGTCCTTCTCGATAGATTCGATCATCATTCCGGCAATATCCTTGCTTGTAGCTCCTTCAATACCTTCCAATCCTGGTGATGAATTAACTTCTAAAAGCAATGGTCCATTTTCTCCACGAATAATATCAACACCCGCCACTTTCAGGTTCATGGTTTTAGCAGCCAATATGGCTATTTTCCTTTCTTCCGGAGTAATTTTCACCAATTGAGCCGAACCTCCCATATGTATGTTAGCCCTGAACTCACCGGGAGCTGCAATTCGCATGATGCTGGCTACCACTTTTCCATTAATCACAAAACAACGAATATCTTTTCCATTGGCTTCTTTCACAAACTCCTGCACCAAAATATTAGCATGCAAACTCTTGAACGCATTAATCAAACTTTCAGCAGCCTTTTTAGTTTCGGCCAAAACAACTCCTTTACCTTGCGTTCCTTCCAATAATTTCACTATTAATGGAGCTCCACCCACCATCTTAATCAAATCATTAGTATCCAATGGCGAATTAGCAAAACCAGTGGTAGGAATAGGTAAACCATTGTTAATCAATAATTGTAAAGAGTACAATTTATCGCGCGACGAAGCAATGGCAGATGCACTATTTTGGGTATAAACCCCAATAGCCTCGAAGTGACGTGTTAATGCACATCCATAAAAAGTCATGCTGGGGCGGATACGTGGAATAATAGCGTCAAACTGATTTAACAAACGACCACCTCGATAGTGCATTTCCGGATTTTTGCCATCTAACTTGATGTAACAATCCTTTATATTTATAAACTCCATATTATGGCCTCTTTCCTCTCCGGCCTCAATAATACGACGGTTACTATACAGTTCGGGATTACTTGCCAACACACCAATATTTAATCCTGATGGCTTTTTCTTCTGATCCATATAATAACCCACCAGTACATCATCTGTTGGGCTTCCTAATAAACATGATGCTTCCGGGTCAACCAGCATAATACCCGCCATTGCCTGACGACCTAACAGCATTCGATAGCCCATTGAAACCCTGTTGGTAAGAGTTACTTCAATATCCCATGACGAACCGGCAATTGATATGGTTGTTCTAATCACGTAACGTAATTCACCCAATCCACTGGAGCTTTTTATACGTCGTTTATCAATAACCGGAGCCTCGCAATAAACAGTAGTTCGTCCATCGTTTTGCAAAGGATGAACCTCAAAACTCACCCATGGTTCGCCATTTTTCTTAAACGGCATTATATTCACTGCATGTAACGCAGATGTCTTGGCTCCTGAATCAACACGAACGTTGATTGCCGGAATATTCAGTTGTGGTAATGCACACCATTCTTCGCTTCCAACAACAATTTTGCTTTCACTCTTCATTTTTTATTATATCACTAAATAACAAGTTAATACAATCAAAATATTTTACTTTTTTTGTGAGCTAAAGGAAAGAAATAATCTTATAATATTTTTGAATTGTCAAGAAATATTTGAATTTTTTATAATCTAATTAAAAAGTGTTGATTATACTTGTATGGCTATTAACATAAACATCGGTTTTAATGCACCACTTTTAAACCCAATTTGTTTTAACAACCTAAATCTGATCTTAATGAAAACAACTGTATTTATCCTAATTTTAGGGCTATTTCTCAGTGCCTGCAACAACAAAAAACAAAAAGATTTGTATCCTAATCAAATACCTTCGGCACCCATTGCCGAGCAAAAAGACTCAGCCATTACCATCCATGATCATACCAGAATAGATCCTTATTTTTGGATGAGACTGACCGATGAACAAAAAAGTGCCGAAGTAAAAGATGAACAGACCCAAAAGGTATTAAACTATCTTGAAGCAGAGAATAAATACCTCGACACTGTTATGCATAAAACCAGAAGCCTGCAAAAGAACTTATTCGATGAGATTGTTGGTCGCATTAAGCAAGATGATGAATCAGTTCCTTACTATAAAAACGGCTATTGGTATTACAGTAAATATACAGAAGGGCAGGAATATCCGGTTTATTATCGAAAGGAAGAAACACTTGATAACAAAGAAGAGGTATTACTGGATGTTAACCAGCTAGCCAAAGGACATAACTATTATGCGGTCGCATCAATGGAAGTGAGTCCTGATAATAAAATTTTGGCTTTCTCAGAAGATACTTTAAGTCGCAGAATTTACAATTACCGCTTTTTAAACCTGGAAACAGGAAAATTTCTGGATGATCAATTAGAGAATTGTGAACCGGGTGGAGCATGGGCTAACGATAACCAGACTTTCTTTTATACTACCAAAAATGAAGTATCGTTGCTAAGTGAAAAAATATGGCGACATAAATTAAATACTTCTGGTAATGATGTGATGGTGTATCACGAGGAAGATCCTTCGTATTACATTGGCGTATATAAATCAAAATCGGATGATTACATCATCATTTACAATAACAGCACATTAATTTCTGATTATCAAATATTGAAAGCTGACGATCCGGAAGGAGAGTTTAAGCAATTTACACCCAGAAATGGAGCTCATGAATATAGCATTGAGCACTTCCAAGACAAATTTTACATTCTAACCAATAATGATGCGGTTAATTTCCGATTGATGGAGACTCCTGTCAATGCCACTTCAATTGGCAATTGGAAAGAAGTGATTCCGCACCGGAAAGATGTTTTGCTTGATGGCATTGAAGTATTTAAAAACTATTTGGTTTTAAGCGAAAGGTCTAATGCTTTAACCAACCTGCGTGTTATCAACCAGCAAACACACGAAGAGCATTATCTTGATTTTGGTGAACAGGCCTATGTTGCCTATATAAGCACTAATACAGAGTTTGACACAGATATTTTAAGATATGGATACAGCTCATTAACGACACCAGTGTCTACCATCGATTACAATATGACTAGTAAAACCCAAACGGTCAAAAAAGTACAAGAGGTTGTTGGGGGGCACGATCCTGAACAATACAAAACCGAACGTTTATGGGCAACAGCCCGTGATGGGGAAAAAATTCCAATTAGCATTGTTTACAAAAAAGGCTATAAAAAAGATGGCCAAGCTCCTTTATTATTGTATGGGTATGGCTCATACGGTAACACCATCGATCCATGGTTTAGTTCAACACGACTGAGTTTGTTAGACAGAGGATTTGTTTATGCTATTGCACACATCAGAGGAGGTCAATCGATGGGACGTGAATGGTACGACGATGGTAAAATGATGAATAAGATTAACACATTTACTGATTTTATTGATGTCGGACATTTTCTGGTTAAAGAAAACTATACCTCGCCCAAACATATGTATGCCATGGGTGGAAGTGCCGGTGGATTATTAATGGGGGCAATTGTTAATATGGAACCTGAATTATTCAATGGAATTATTGCTGCCGTTCCCTTTGTAGATGTTGTCTCCACCATGTTGGACGAAACAATTCCACTTACCACCAACGAATTTGATGAGTGGGGTAATCCAAAAGACAAAGAGTCGTACGATTATATGTTATCTTATTCACCATACGATAATGTTGAAGCACAAAATTATCCCAATATTCTGGTTACAACAGGTCTTTTTGATTCTCAGGTTCAGTATTGGGAACCGGCCAAATGGGTAGCCAAATTGCGCGCTAACAAAACCGACTCTAAATTGTTATTAATGCATACCAATATGGAAGCCGGCCACGGAGGAGCCTCCGGGCGATTTAAACGATATAAAGAAACGGCCATGGAATATGCATTTTTAATGATGCTGGAAAGCAAAAAAGGGGAATAGATGATAGATTCTTATTGATTACCTCTAACCAGGAGTAGCAATACGAATCACAGGAGCTGAACTATTCAGCTCCTTTTTTATTACACTTCTTTTAATCTGATATACTGAATCTTAATTCCAACCTCATCACAATTCAACTAAATTTATAGTCGAATATTTTTGTTTATTAAATTTAAGCCTTATGTTTGAACTATAAATGCAGTTGAAATACTTTTCCGATTGATATGGGTTATAATCAGAAACTTTTTACACTCATTTATCTAAGCAGCAGAATATCTTGTTCCACAGCGCATCTCGAGTAACGGACATGATTGAAGCTGAATCATGAAAGATATTCTACCTGCTTTAATTTGAATAAGTATTCTTTTTAGAAACTTGGAAGTATGCATTTAGTAATTAATTATTTAGTTGAGTCGTCGTTTTTTTTAGGTATAATGACGGGAATTTATTTCACTTTTTTATCTCGCTTGAACACCTTTAGTTTTAATCGTTTCTTTTTACTGATTAGCCTTCTGTTAGCAACGGTTATTCCATTTATTAACCTTCCGTTTCCACAGTTTTCAGGTAGTGTTTCAGAAGCCAAAACTCTTGGGTTGACTATAGAGGAGATATCAATTTACCCAAAAGAAGCAAAAAACGGTCTTGTTTCATTTATTTCTAACATTTCAGCTTTTCAATGGATTTACTTCATTGGTTTGATTCTTTTATTTGCCCGACTCTTTATGGCTTATTTTAAGCTAAGTATAATTGGCAAACAAAACAGAAACACAAAGCACAACGACATTCGATTAATTGAACTCGATAATCCATATCATGCTTTTTCATTTTTTAAATGGATATTTATCAATCCTGCGCATTATAGCAAGGAAGAACTACAACATGTAATCAACCATGAGAAAGCTCACGCAAATTATCTCCACACCATGGATATTATCATTTTGGAGCTATTTCTCATAACCCAATGGTTTAACCCATTTGCATGGTTAATAAAAAAGGCCTTGAAAGAAACCCATGAATTTCAAGCCGATCAGTCAGTATTAAAGCAAGGCGTTTCATTAGGGCGCTATAAGGCTCTTTTACTGGCTGAAGTTTCGGGCCATAAGTTACTGGCCGTAAATAATTTTAATGAATCATTAACCAAAAAAAGATTTAACATGATGTCGAAGAAAACAACATTAAAAACAAGAATTATATTTCCACTTTTTGCATTTGCAACCTTATTTGCTTCAAGTATCATTTTCTCATGCAATACAGAAGATATTCAGAAGGAAATGGAATCTTCAGAGCCTGAAATACTGGAAAAGAAATCAACCATAATTGATAACGATTCAGAAACAGTTGCTTCATCTGAAAATTTAAAAGGAAGAATTTATTATGTTGTTGAGGGAATGCCCGAGTTCCCGGGTGGAGAAGAGGCTTTGAGAGAATTTATAAGTCAGAATGTAACTTACCCCAAAGAAGCTGAAGAGAAGAAGATTCAAGGCAGAGTTTATATTAAATTTGTCATTTCAGCTGATGGTTATGTTCGTAATGTAGAAGTGGCAAAAGGTGTTGATCCATTATTAGATCAGGAAGCTTTAAGAGTTGTTGAAAGTCTTCCTAAATGGACACCTGGTAAACAAGATGGGGATAATGTTAATGTTACTTTAACTGTTCCAATCAACTTTGTTCTTAATTAAGAAATAAAATATAGCCCCAACCTAAATGGTTGGGGTGATAAAGAAATGACTTTTTATATATGAAACTGAAAGAACTGACCAAAGCCGAAGAGCAAATGATGCATCGTTTTTGGGAAATGGGTCGAACCACTGTGAAAGCCATTGTAGAACAAATGCCCGAACCAAAACCGGCTATTAACACAGTATCTACTATTGTAAGATCGCTGGCCGACAAGAAATATGTTGGATTTAAGCAAGTAGGAAGAGGTTATGAATACTTTCCTATTGTTGAAAAAGCAGTGTACAGAAAGCAATTTATGTCGCGAATGATGTCGACCTATTTTCAGGATTCATTTAAAGATCTGGTTTCATTCTTTGCTAAGGAGAACAAAATTAAACCAGAGGAGCTGGATGAACTTATTCAGGAGGTGAAACAAGATCTAAAAAATGAAAATGAACAATCATAAACTTTAAGAATCACAAGTATACAATTCCAGATAAATTAAAATGAAGATTATAGCTATATTTACCCCTTACTTTTAATACTAACCTCAAAATATAGCTTTACATGTACTGCCCCAGATGCAACTCTCTTCTTGAAGAAAAAACAATTAATGATTTATCAGGATCTATACAAATTGACTCATGCCCATCATGCGGTGGAACCTGGTTCGATAAAGGAGAATTACAGCAAATTGAAAACCTTGTTGAACTATCAATTATAGAAATCAGAAATATTCCTACAAAGAAACAGCAGCTGGAAAAATTAAAATGTCCTAGTTGTAATCTACACCCTACTCTTTCAAAACATCAGCACCAACGAGATAAAAAAGTAGTTTTTGACTATTGTGATGTTTGCCATGGCATTTGGTTAGATAAAGGAGAACTGGAAGCTATTCAGAAAGACAACCTGTTAAAAACAATTGGCACCCTGTTTAAGAAAATGATTTAATCAATGCTTCCTATCTCTATCCAATATTATCACTCTCCAATCGGAGAACTAATCATCGGTGATTATATGGGAAAGTTATGTCTGTGTGATTGGCGATATCGAAAAATGAGAGATTCTATCGATAAGCGAATCAAAGAAGGACTTGAAGCTGATTATATCGAACAAGAAACTGATCTTATTAAGTCAACCGTTATTCAATTGGATGAATACTTTCGAAAGGAAAGACAATCATTTGATTTACCTTTAGAATTAGTCGGAAGCAGTTTTCAGAAATCTGTTTGGAATGCATTATTGACTATCCCATTTGGGAAAACGGAAACATACCTAGGTTTATCCAGACTACTTGGCAACGAAAAAGCTATAAGAGCAGTTGCTTCGGCTAATGGAGCTAATGCTATTTCAATAATTATTCCATGTCATCGTATAATTGGAAGTAATGGAGAACTAACAGGATATGCCGGTGGATTAAGTGCAAAAAAGAAACTTCTTGAACTGGAGAATGCCCTTCCCACTAATCAACTTCAGCTTTTTTAGGCAGCATTACCACTCCTATTCCTTTTTGACCATCCACTTTTATAGTTCCTTCTGAATGTAGTTTGACATGGCGGATATATTCATCCTCATAAACAGCATCTAAACTATTAAGGTAATCAATATTAAAATATCCATCTCCAATAGAAGGTGTTACAGTAAAATAAGCCACTCGCAAACTTGTCAGGTTCTGAAAAAAGTGCGTACCCTGACTTGGATCAACACGGTAATCTTCCAAACCCATTTCAACAATCACACGAGCTGCCGAAATCTGCGTCCATTTAACCGGCACCCCCAACCACGGATCCTGTGAGCCCCATCGCCCCGGACCAATGAGAATATACGACTTATTATTGTCGTGAAAAGGTGCATTCAGCTTTTCAAATACAGGAACCAATTTGCTGTTATTGGCCGGATTAAAACCTTCTTTCTTTATATAAATTACATCTTCAACACCATTGATTACACCATTTCCTAAAGCTGAATTGGAATAAATTAAAGCGTCATTTGGATTCATCTCTTCCAGATTTTCCTCAATTGTTTCTTTACTATCAACAATAGGACGAATCTGCAATAAATAAAAAACAGGTGGTTGCCCATGTGGAGTCTGCAGGTCAACAGCAAATTCAATTTCAACAGGCTGATTCATCTCCTTTTGCCCAATCTCAAGAACCGTTCGCATGATATCAGCCAATGGGAAAGAATCATATTTTAAAACATTAGCAAAGGTAACCAGGCGCAAACCTTTAGCCATTAATCCGTCTCTAATCATATGTGTATTATAATCATACACCGATCCCAACCAACGCAAAGTACCTTGCTCTTCTGCCACTTTCAGATTTAGCTTTTTAATATTCACTGCATCATTAACTGAAGCAGTGAAACTGTCTGCATTTAAATCCAGTGCATAAAAACTTTTTTGTGTTTCGCGGACTGCAAGGTCAGGGCTTGACAACTGCAGAATCTTCTGTGGATATTTGGGTGAGAAACGTAAGGTCATTCCTCCTTCTACAATATGCTTACCCAGCCCCATGGCTACGTTAACAATACCATCTTCAGCCTTTTCTGGTGCGATCGGATAAAAATTAACCGACCTACCAACGCCTGAAAAAGTAGGATAAAAAACATCACCATGTCGCTGACCAACCACTTCCTGTAAAACAATACCCATTCGCTCTTCGTCAATCACATTCATGGTAGCTTCCATGTATCGTTTACTCGACTGATAAAAAGCTGAGGCATAAACACATTTTATAGCATCGCATAATTGATTTAGCACCACTGTTTGATCCTCTCCTTTGGGAATCATATAGGTAGAATAGATCCCTGCAAAAGGCTGATAGTGACTATCTTCCAATACACTTGATGAACGAATGGCAATAGGTCCCTGAATAATTGACATGAATTTTAAAAGGTCGCCATGAATGCGTTCCGGCAACTGACCAGCAACAAAAGCCTTCATAATCTCATCATCCGAAGCCTCAGACAATGCTATGGGGTAAAGTTTATTCACCTCCATAAACTCATCAAAAACATCGGTACTTAAAACAACTGTTCGAGGAATAGTAACCAATACATCGGTTAAGGTATTTAAGCTTTGATGTTTCTTTATCAGCATATTCAAAAACGCCAGTCCACGGGCTTTTCCTCCAATAGTGCCATCACCAATACGTGTAAAGGTGAGATACTCATCAAATTTTTCACGATAGAATTTAGCGATGATACCTCGTGCTTTACTGTAGCGGAAGCTGGCAATGGTATCGAACAAAAACTTTTTTGTTTCTTCTAAATCAGCAAAGTCTTCCACTTTTAAGTATTTCACCACTTCAGCCACTGCAAACAAAGCCCTGGCATTAAGCCACTTTGAAACATGATCTCGCTTAAAATGATAAAACAGTGTTTCGTCTGGTATTTGAAAAAGTTTCTCTTGCAATTCCTTTAAATTACTTACCCTGCAGACTTCCTGGCCGGTAACAGGATCAATAAAAATAAAGTCCCCAAAAGCCATGTAGGTATTTATAAACTCTTTTAGCTTGCGGAGAAGAGAAGATGAGTGTTTATAAAGAAACCCAACTCTGAGATCTTTGGCTACTTCGCCCAGACTTTTATTAGATGATTGTAAAATAAAGGGCATATAAGGGTTTGCTCTTTTTACCACTTTAGCAAACTTAATACCTGCCTCTGTATCTTTTACTCCTTCCTTTTCAAACGATACATCAGAAATAATACCCAAGAGGTTATCGTTGTATTTCTGATAAAGTTCTAATGCTTCTTCGTAGGTTCGTGCCAATAGAATCTTTGGACGACCACGCATTCGCATCATCTTCTGATGCTCATTTAAGCCTTCATCCATAAATTTTTTGGCCTGAGTTAATATCAAACGATAAATCAAAGGCAGATAACTAGAATAAAAACGAATTGAATCTTCCACCAGCAAAACACACTGGACACCAACTTCTTCCACATCATGTTGAACATTCATTTCATCTTCTATCAATTTAATGATAGCCAGCATAATATCAGCATTACCTAACCAACAAAAAATATAATCAATAGCACTGGTATCCTGACGCCTCATGCGCACTGAAACTTCCCGCGAGAATGGAGTCAATACTACAATTGGAATAAATTCGTAACGCTCTTTTACTTTCTTAGCCATCTCAAACGGATCCATACCGCCTATACTCAGCATGGTTATTACCAAATCAATCTTTTGCTCTTTTAGTACATTAAAAGCTTCTTCGGCAGATCCAACATGAATAAACTGAGGCGGATACCTAAGGTTTAATGACACATATTCATTAAATATCTGTTCATCAATACGGCCATCCTCTTCCAGCATAAAGGCATCGTAACCACTACATATCAGCAACACTTTATGTATGCGGCGTTGCATAAGGTGACTAAACTGTGTTTCCGTAAAATAATTACTCTGTCTTATATCGAAATGGCTCTTCATAAATCTGCTTTCAGTTACTTTGTGGGGTAAATATTCATTCAAGTATAACTTAAATCTAAGTATTTTCACAACCTTCGTTATATGTTATAATGGATTTTCTTTTTCGTCCGTCCATACGAATCACAAGGTTATTTTTAAACCGTATGTGTTTAAAAAAGTTAGTTTGCTCCACTACTTCTTGTTGATCTAAAACATCCCACCTAACAAAATCATGTTTTCCTCCTTGATTGATTGAACTATACCCCACTTGCATTGAAGTTACATTATGAAAAAAGTGCGAACCTCCGGAGGCTTCTAAAGGAAAGTCTTCCAAATCTGTTTCAACAATCATAGTAGCATTTGATATTTGTGTCCACGAAACAGGAATACCAATCCATGGATCCTGTGTGCCCCATCGGCCTGGACCAATTAATATATAATGCCTATTTTGAGATTTCATCTTTTGATTTAGAACTTCAATCTCCTGAGTCATCGCTTTGGTTTTAGACTTGTCGAAACTGTTAATATTGATATAAATAATATCCTTTACTGTTTTATTCTTACCATTACCCATACTCTGATTTGACTGCAGAATTATTTTTTTCTCATCGATACGACTCATGTTAATGGAATAATTCTGGGCCCCTCCTAATAAAGGTTTTATCTGAAGCAGATAAAAGGTAGCTTTTCCACGACCGTCTTTTTTAAGGTCTACAGCAAATTCTATCTCAACAGGCGATCCCATAGCTTCTTTTACTACATCTAATACAACTTCAATAGTTTTAGCCAACGGGATATAATTGTACTTAAGTATATTAGCAAAATTCAGAATACGAGGTCCGGGCTGATCTAATCCTGGCTGAATAGTTTCATTATCGGGATTATAAACCGATGCCAAATGCTTTAAAGTTCCGTGTATCTCCGCTTCCATACAGTCCAAACGCACCAAACCAGCCGTTTCCCCTTCTAAAAGGTTGAGATGAAAGTTGTCAAGATTTACCGCATAAAACTCTGTTTGAGAATTCTTAAATTGATCTTTTGGGCTGTTATTATCCAACTCAGGGTAGACCGGACAAAATCGTAAGGACTTCTCTCCATCCACAACATATTTACCAAGTCCAAGTGCCAACACTGCAAATCCGTCTTCCGGATTCATATGACCGAATGAATAGTAATTGTATGATTGTGCTACTCCACTAATATGAGGATAGAATACATTCTGATATTGCCGACCAACAGCCTCCTGAATAATAACTGCCATCTTTTCTTCTTCAACCTTAAAATCAACCGCTTCGGTAAAAGCTCTGGCGGTATCACTAAAAACAGATGCAAAAACCAGTTTAACAGCATTACATAACTGCTCCAAACGCTCATCTTCATCAGGATGATTATTGGGTAAAAGATAGGTCTCGAACACACCGGCAAAAGGCTGTTTTTGACTATCTTCCAATAAACCTGATGATCGAACAGCAATGGGAGTTGAGAAAATAGTGAGTAAACGTTTTAAACGAACTATTAGATTTTCAGATAAGTCACCTTCAAGAAAAATATTTTTAATTTGCTGATAATTAAGTTCTCGAAATATCAGTTCGTGAAAATTATTCCGCTCCATAAACAACTCAAATTCATCAGTGCCGATAACAGTTGTTCGTGGTGTCCGAATATTTATTCCCGATACATGAGCCTCAAAATCAAAATTATATAATAAGGTATTTATAAAGGACAAACCTCTGCCTTTGCCACCTAACGATCCACCGGACATGCTGACTATATTACTATCATCCAAAACGTCAACTTCATCAAAATCAATCACTTTCCCTTGACTCTTCTCTTCTCGCTGCGACTGAATAATATCTAATAAATAAGCTCGAACACTTTCCGCATTTTCAAAATCACTCAACCGGTAGGGCGCTATCATTTTTGCAATCTTAAACTCGCCTCGTGCCATAAGCCAAAGCGAAAAGTGATTCTTACGGGCATGATATTCAACCGACTCAATGGGTACTTTTCGTAAATGATGCTCAAATTCTTTCAGGTTGCGTGCCAGGGCAATGTTCTTCCCTTTCGCATCCTTGTATACAAAATTCCCAAACCCGAGATAGTGACTGATAAAGGTTTTAATATCCTGCATCAGGCTTTCGCTATACTTATTTATAAAAACCGTTTTAAGTTCGTAAGCATCTTGCGAATACTCTATTTTAGAACTTTGCAAAATAACCGGTAGATCTTTTATCTGCTCTTTGGCATAATTAACCAGTTCGAATCCTGCATTAGGATCCATTATTCCATTGTGAGAGAACTCAACATCCGAAATCAAACACAACAGATAATCTTTATATTTTTCAAAAATGGTTAATGCTTCATCGTAATTGGTGGCAAGTAGCACTTTGGGACGAGCCTTCAACCGAAGCACGGCATATAATTCATCACCTTGTACATCATCAATCAACCGATGCGTTTGCTCTAACACACTGGCATATAACAATGGAAGATACTTTGAGTAATAACGAACGCTGTCTTCCACCAGCAAAATAACTCTGGCCAGACCAATCTCTGTATCATTTTCAACATTCACTTTATCTTCCAAATGATAAACCATCGATGAAAACATTTTAGAATCACCGTTCCAAACAAATATTTCATCCAACACTCCTAACTCTCGCTGACGGGCTTGAAAGTATGGAATATCCGTATCGTTATTGAGCAACATAAAAATGGGAATATAAGGAAACTCTTTCTTCACCATTTTACTTAAGTTGACGGGTGATTTTTTCTCCACCCCTACCATTACAATTATTAAATCAAAGTGCTTCTCATTGAGTTTTTCAATGGCTTCTTCAAAGGTTGTAACCCCCGTTACACGAGGCAGTGATGACAAGTGCAACTGATAAAAACTACCCATTATCTGTTCCGAAAATCTTCCTTCATTTTCGATGGCATAAGCATCGTATAAATTGGCAACCAGCAAAATTTCCTTCACTCTAAAAGGCATAAGGTCATGGTAGATATCACGGGCAGCATTATTTTTATGCATGAAATTCTGCAACAGATGCTTACTTTTCTTTACTGAAGATGATTTCTTCTCCTGTTTTTTATCCGACGATTTAATATGGGTATAAGGACGACGGATTTTATCCATTAAATTACGGGCTTCTAAACTATTGAGGTAGCCAACAATCAAATTACCAAGGTTTGATATCAGGTCATTTTCTTCGTTCAAAAAAAGCTCCTCCTGTGTCTTGGCCAATTCTAATAAGTAAAAAATCTCAATCAGTCCTTTTTTACCATTAATTGTTTCAAACGAATAGCGCAGAAGCCAAGGTGATTCAACAAAACCAGAGCTTAGATACTCCTCGCCGTTAAATACGATGCGAGCTACCGAATATTCGGGATGTTGCATGCCTGCCGGAATATACTCAACAATATGACTGAGGGTATAATCTATTGGCATTTGTAAACTTATTATGCGAGAAGTTTCGTTGATGGTTTTTAATTCTTTTACCCTTTCCTGACGAGCCTGCTTCTCCTTTTGTGCAATAAGGCTATTTATAAAATCGGTTATTAATCGCGCCAGGTTAATTAACAAATCTCTTTCCTCACTTAAGAATGGATCGCCTGAGTAAAAAGTAAAATCTCTGGTATAAAAAACATCGATTGAACCCGCTGTATTATCTGTTGTTTTAAAGCGTTGAGTCTGCACCCATTCTGTTTCTACAAAATACTCGCTCACATAATCTTTATCTCCATATATTATACGAGCTACTGCAAATTCGGGATATTGCCAGCCAGAAGGGAGAATAAAGGCGATCTGCTGTAGCACATCATCAATAGATTTTCCCTGATTTATGATCCGGGTTGTCTGGTTAATGGTTGATAACTCTTTTAAACGCTCCAACGATTCGGTATGATTGCGTTCCGCAACAATGGTATTAATATAGTTGGTTAGCATACGGGCTGCCTGATTAATTAACAGGCGTTCTGAGCGCAAAAAAGGACCTTCATCCTGTTCTTGCTGTTCCTTTAAATAAAACAAATCAATTGCCCCTTTCTCACCGTCAATGGTTGTAAAACGCTCTGTAAGCCCCCATTCCGTTTCTTCAAAATGATCTGTTTTTGCTATACATTTCTTATAGAATACTCTAATACCAACTAAATCCGGTTTATCCAATCCTTTTGGCAGTATCCTTATCAATTCCTCTAATGTCTCATCAATAGGATTTTCCAACAATAACACTTCCCAAAGGGCATTAATTGTTTCAAGAACCTTTCCTGAACTTTTATCACCCGGCACTGAATGAAAATGATTTAGTTGAGGCCAATTACGTTGCATGATCTATTGTTTAACTAGTATAAGATACGAATTCCAATGAACTATTATGCATAAACACTTCATTACTTGCACCTTGTTATCTTGATTAAAAGATCTAACGTTACTCGGATTAGAACAGAAATCAATGCTTCTGTATACTGTCAATGCGATTACTCGAATTGTGATATTCTTCACTTACAAATGGATTATAGTTAAATATTTTTGTAACTTTTTGTTTTGATTAAGATTAGTGACGATTGATAATCAACAGGGGGATGGGATACAAATAGAAACGGTAATAAAACCTATAAAACTCAATTAACAACCCTTTAAAAGCAACAAGTATGTCACACACTTCATCATTAGGCATTAATGCCTTTATGGCTGAATTAAAAGCTAAAAACCCAGCAGAACCTGAATTTCATCAGGCAGTACATGAGGTAGTAGAATCTTTAGATGAGTTTCTCGATGAAAATCCCAAGTACAAACATGCGCGAATTTTGGAACGGATAGTTGAACCTGAACGCATTATCATGTTCAGAGTTCCCTGGATTAACGACAAAGGAGAGATGTGTGTAAATCGTGGGTATCGTATTGAAATGAATAGCGCCATAGGTCCTTATAAAGGAGGATTACGTTTTCACCCAACGGTAAACTTAGGTATTCTTAAATTTCTTGCCTTTGAACAAGTATTTAAAAACAGTTTGACTACACTACCCATGGGAGGTGGTAAAGGAGGCAGTGATTTTGATCCGAAAGGAAAATCGGATAACGAAGTAATGAGATTTTGCCAAAGTTTTATGACAGAATTATACCGTCATATTGGTCCGAATACTGATGTACCTGCAGGTGACATTGGCGTCGGTGGTCGGGAAATTGGTTTCCTCTACGGGCAATTCAAACGTATTAAGAATGAATTTACAGGTGTTTTAACAGGTAAAGGCCTTAATTATGGTGGAAGCTTAATCCGGCCAGAAGCTACCGGTTACGGCAACGTTTATTTTGCTCAGGAAATGCTCAAAACCCGCAACGAGACTTTCAAGAACAAAACAGTGCTCATCTCCGGTTCTGGAAATGTTGCTCAATTCTCTGTTGAGAAAGTAAATGACCTGGGAGGTAAAGTGGTTACTTTATCCGATTCGAATGGATATATTTTTGACCCTGATGGTATTGACGGCGACAAGTTAAAGTATGTTATGTACTTGAAAAATGTAAAACGGGGTCGCATTAAAGAATACGCAGAAAAGTTTGGAGTGAAATACGTTGAGAATGAACGTCCCTGGAAAGAAAAAGGAGAAATAGCATTACCAAGTGCAACCCAAAACGAAATTAACGAAATTGAAGCCATCACTCTAGTTCAAAACGGTTGTTACTGTGTTTCAGAGGGCGCCAATATGCCTTCTACTCCGGAGGCAATACATACCTTTATTGAAAAGGGAATATTGTTTGGCCCGGGTAAAGCAGCCAATGCTGGTGGCGTAGCAGTTTCCGGGCTTGAAATGACACAAAACAGTATGCGATTAAACTGGACTCGCGAAGAAGTAGATAACCGTCTTCAGATAATAATGCAAAATATACATCACACTTGCAGTGAATATGGAAAAAAAGACAGTGGTTTCATCAATTATGTAGATGGGGCTAACATCGGTGGTTTTGTTAAGGTTGCCGATGCTATGTTATCACAAGGTGCAGTATAAGCCAATAGAGAGTTTTAACATGAACACCTGATAAACAATCCACTTTTATCAGGTGTTTTTATTTTATAAATACCCCAAAATTATGAGACACATATTTATAATATCAATACTCCTATTAATATTATCATGTAATCAATCTAAAAAAGAGATAGAATCAACTTCACAACACTTTCAGTTCGAAATTTCTGCAATACTGAAAGGCTCACCCGTTGAGATTTATGATCATTTAACCGGAGATATTAGTCCATGGTGGGATCATACATTTAGTGACAAACCATTAAAATTATACATTGAAGCAAAACCAGGAGGTGGATTCTACGAGATATTTGATGAGTCAGGTGATGGAATTCGCCATGCAGTTGTTACCGGAGCTCAAAGAGGCAAATTACTTCGCATGGAAGGACCTTTAGGTTTGGCAGGTCATGCCTTAACCTTAGTAACAACTTATAATCTTACAATGGAACAAGATTCTACCCTTCTAGAAGTGCAGGTTCATGGTTCTGGAGAGTTCGAAGAGGAGTGGCCTGATTTAATAAAAAGTGTCTGGAGGCATTTTATTATAGATCGATTCAAACCATACTGGGAACAAAACTTTAATCAATAAAAAAGGGAACCATCAGGCTCCCTTTTTTATATATAATTGAATATTCAATTATCTCACTTCTGCTTTTTCGTTGGCTGAGTAGTTAATTTTTAACGCTGCGGCCTTACGTAAAGCTTGTTTTACTTCAGTGATAATACCCATAGGACATTCTTTATCAGCTTTGATAGATGTAATCATCTTAGCTTGCTCACTTTCACGCATTGCATCTCGAGATTGAGCAATATAACTCTGAATGTCACCAACCGTTGCAAATTGATCATTCAACTGCAAACGAGGCTCACTTCCGTATAATCCTTGGTAACTTTTTGCCGGTACACCAACATAAATGAATGTTACCAATTCTTTTTTCTCTAATTTCGATAATTCAGTTGCTTCTGCAGGTCGAACTTCAACCTTTAAATCTACCTCCTTCATAGTAGTAGATACCATAAAGAAGAAAAGCAACATAAAAACGATATCAGGCAAGGAGGCTGTGTTAATAGCAGTCTGGCCTCCACTCTTCTTTTTTCTGAATTTAGCCATACTAGTTACCTCCTATATTTTTAGGTTCTGCCTCAGAAATCTTTTGTGGAACAATGGTACGAATAGCATCTTGCTCTTCTTTTTCCAATTTTTCGTATTCCTTACCAAATTTTCTTTTGGCCAGATCCTCTCTTAGTTCATTAATAGCACGCTGAAGTTCGTTCTGAACCATCAAATAAGTCTGATATTCCGTACCATTATCGGTTTGCAACGAAATTACTCCTTTAGAGATACGTTGTATTCCGAAGAAAGGAACTTCTTGTTCTTTCTTTTCTGGTAAATCAGCTTTATCCTCAGGGTTCACCATAAACTCCTTTGTAGCTTCAGTCAACTCTCCCATTTCCATTGGTTTACCTTCTACCAACAACTGATTGTTGCTATTAACCAATACAGTAAATACATTACGCTCTTTAATTGGCGGTGTATCATCTGGCTGATCTTCCTGCATAGGAGGAAGCAATCGAGCCAAACCTGTATCAGAGTCCATGGTAGTGGTAACCAGGAAGAAGATCAATAATAAGAAGGCGATATCCGCCATTGACCCTGCATTTACTTCCTGTACTTCTCTTTTTCCCATAAACGATTATACTTTTATGGTCCCTTGACTTACGTCAAGCAGGGACAATTATTTAAACAATCGAGATAATTCTGCATAAACAATAGCAATAATTGCTACTCCAAACAGAATGTACATTCCATATAAGAAAGTACCAGCTAATGCTAACATGCTAGGTACATTATCAGGACCTTGATAACCAACTAAGTTAAGCGGTGTTGTATCTGCTAATGCATAAGAAATAAGTGTAACAATCAATAGTAAACCTATTGAGATAAATGTACGCACAGCATTCTTAGGATGCAAAATCAAATTGAAAATCTCCGCTAACAAAGTTAAACCACCTGTTATAAACACTAACAAGATACCCCAGTTTAGGAATGATCCTGTATACAATGGTGTGTGATAAGTGGCACCTTCTACTTCACCTCCGAAGAAGAACATACCTGCAAATACCATTGTTATTGCTAATATCAGGTATAATACGATATTTAATATTTTTGAAAGCTTAGTCATAATGACAGATTATTTTTTCATGTTGAATTTTACCAAAATATCTAGTAGAGAGATAGAAGCATCTTCCATTGTATTTACAATACCATCGATTTTAGATACGATGTAGTTGTAAAATACCTGAAGGATGATAGCTACGATCAAACCAGATACAGTAGTAATCAACGCCACTTTAATACCACCTGCTACAGCTGATGCAGAGATAGTACCCATAGCCTGAATATTATCGAAAGCTTCGATCATACCGATTACAGTACCCATAAACCCAAGCATAGGTGCTAATGAGATAAATAATGAAATCCAGGTTAAACCTTTTTCTAAAAGACCCATTTGAACTGATCCATAAGAAATAACCGACTTCTCAACAACTTCGATACCTTCATCGAAACGGTCAAGACCTTGGTAGAAAATAGAAGCAACTGGACCTCTAGTGTTACGGCATACTTCTTTAGCAGCTTCAACACCACCGTCATTCAATGCATTCTCAATGTTTTGAAGCAACTTCTTAGTGTTAGTAGAAGCTAGATTCAAATAAATAATTCTCTCAATACAGATTGCTAAACCGAAAATTAAGGCTAACAATACAAAACTCATAAAGATAGCACCACCTTCGATGAATTTTGCTTTAATCTGTTTGTGAATACCTTTTGGAGCTTCAGCTGGCGTTTCATCGTCAACCATAGCTGCTGGTTCTTCACTAACTGCTGATTCTTCAGTTACCTGCTCTGTAGTAGCTTCGTCTGCTACATTTTCCTCGTCCTGAGCATATACGGTATTCATACCTAGACTCAGCATTCCAAATACTGCTAAAAACGCAAATAGCTTTTTCATAGTCTGCTAAAAATTTTGATTCGTATCAGTTTTGTTAATACTTCAAATAATTCTTACTGTTTATCCCCCACGCCTTAAACTTTTTAGACATTCAGAAGATAAAAATCCTTTAATTTTTCAGGCATGCAAAATACAAAAAAAATGCCAAATACAAACTTTCTATATATATATTTCGCCTTGTAAAGATTTATTAAGATTGTTTTTAACCTCCTCCACAGAATTCGTGTTAGCCAAGAGATACATTAATTTTGTAATAGCTGTTTCTGTAGTCATATCATGGCCACTTACCACACCCATTTCAAGAAGATGAACACCCGTTTCGTAGCGCCACATTTCAACACTTCCTGCCAGACATTGTGTAACATTAACAATTATAAGTCCGCGAGCCAGGGCATCTTCTACCTCTTTTAAGAACCATTTCTGAGTTGGTGCATTTCCGGATCCGTACGTCTCAAGCACCACTGCACGCAGGCCTTTCACACTTAAAACAGCTTTAACAACTTCCTTATTGATACCCGGAAAAATTCTGAGTAAGGCAACATTCGTATCCATTTTTCTCGAAACTTTAAAAGCTCCGTTCATTGTTTTATACCTTATATAAGGATAATTGTACTTTATATGTATACCTGCTTCTGCTAACGGCGGATAATTATCAGAACGAAACGCCCTAAAATGTTCGGCATTGTATTTTGTCGTCCGGTTTCCCCTGAAAAGTTTTTCGTTGAAATAAATACATACTTCAGGAACTAAAGCTTGTCTGTTCTTCTGAGCAGCAGCTATTTCTAATGCTGTAATTAAATTTTCTTTACCATCCGTTCTGATCGTTCCCAACGGTAGCTGACTACCGGTAAGGATCACAGGTTTTTTTAGATTATTGAGCATAAAACTCAAAGCACTAGCTGTATAGGCCATTGTATCGGTTCCATGCAAAACAACAAACCCGTCATATAGAGTATAGTTTTCTTCAATAATCTCAACCAGTTTAATCCAAATATCAGGATGCATATCGGACGAATCAACCAGTGGATCAAAGGAATAACTCTTTACATTAAAGTCGAATTTTTTCAGTTCCGGCACTTGCTTCGACACTTTCTCAAAATCAAAAGGAACCAAAGTATTAGTCTCCTGATCAATGACCATACCAATTGTACCACCTGTATATATTATCAGAACTTGTCTTTCTTCCATATCAATTCAACACTAAATAGTAAATAAGCGTGATGCGTTTTCGCTCGTTTGGGCGATTATATAATCGATTGGTTTTTCATATACCTCACTTAATGTACCTGCTACTTTTTGAATATATGAAGGCTCATTTCTCTTACCCCTATATGGAACAGGCGCTAAATAAGGAGCATCTGTTTCCAAAACCAGCTTATTTATAGATACATCTTTTAAAGCTTCGCGAAGATGAGTATTTTTAAAGGTAACTACTCCATTAATTCCCATCAAGAAACTACCATACTCTTCAATTCTTATAGCATCATCTGCAGAACCGGTGAAACTATGAAAAACACCTCTAAGTTTATCATCCAGTTGCTTCTCCACTACTTCAAACACTTCAGGAAAAGCTTCACGACAATGTATAACTATTGGCAGATCTTTTTCTTTTGCCCAAATAATTTGTTGCTCAAAAACCTCCATCTGTTCTTTTCTGAATGCCTTATCCCAATATAAGTCAATACCAATTTCACCTACTGCGATATAGGGGCGATTATCAAGCCACTGCTTAACAATATCTAATTCTGCCTGATAATCTTCCTTTACCGAAGTAGGATGCACTCCCATCATTGCAATACAAACATCTGGAAATTCTTTTTCGGTTTGATGTAATCTTTCAATACTTGAAGCATCTACATTAGGTAGCAGAATTTTTCTAACTCCACTATCAAGTGCATTTTTTACTACTGCACTTCTATCCTCATCAAACTCTTCGGTATATATATGTGAATGTGTATCTATCAAAACTTGCTTATTTAGAAAAATTATGGTGCAAAATTAACGCATTTAAATTAATCACCCCTTATAACAAATAGGTAAAGCATAATAATGTCTCAAATATTCTATCATCAATAACAAAGCCGCCTAAGTTCAACATAGACGGCTTTAATATAGTTGCATTAAGAAAAATTATACTACACCCTGAGCAATCATTGCATCAGCAACTTTTACGAACCCACCAATATTAGCTCCTTTAATGTAATTAACCTTACCATTAGGCTCACTACCAAATCGAACACAAGCACTATGAATATTAGTCATTATCTGATCTAAACGCTCATCCACTTCTTTCTCCGACCAACCTAATCGCATGCTATTCTGAGTCATTTCTAAGCCTGACACAGCCACTCCACCTGCGTTAACTGCTTTACCTGGTGCAAATACAATTTTATCGGTTGCTAAATATGCAGCTTCAGCAGTACATCCCATATTAGAGGCTTCCGCTATGATTTGACATCCATTAGCTATCAACATTTTGGCATCATCCTCATTCAGCTCATTTTGAATGGCACATGGAATAGCAACGTCAACCTTTTGTTCCCATGGTTTTTTACCTGCAAAAAACTGCGCTTCAGGAAAACGCTCAACATATGGAGCAACCACATCCTGGTTTGATGCACGTAACTCTAACATATATTCTATTTTCTCTTCTGAAATACCATCTGCATCGTAAACGTATCCATCGGGTCCTGATATAGTTACTACTTTAGCTCCATATTCAACTGCTTTTATGGCAGCTCCCCAGGCCACATTACCAAACCCAGATAAGGCAACCGTTTTACCTTTCAAATTTTCACCACGAAGAGCCAACATCTCACGAACAAAATAAATAGCACCAAAACCAGTTGCTTCAGGTCGAATTAAACTACCTCCGAACTCAGCTCCCTTACCGGTTAATACACCTGTAAACTCGTTGCGAAGTTTTTTATATTGACCGAACAAATATCCAATTTCTCGTCCGCCAACACCAATATCACCAGCTGGCACATCGGTATTAGGACCAATATGGCGATACAACTCGCTCATAAAAGCCTGACAAAATCGCATTATTTCATTATCAGACTTTCCTTTGGGATTAAAATCAGAACCGCCTTTCCCACCTCCCATTGGCAAGGTGGTTAAACTATTCTTAAAAGTCTGTTCAAAACCTAAAAACTTTAAACCACTTAAAGTCACACTCGGGTGGAATCGTAATCCTCCTTTATATGGACCTATCGCTGAATTAAATTCAACTCGATAACCTCGGTTCACCTGAACCTCACCGCTATCGTCAACCCATGGAACCCGGAACATAATTACCCTTTCAGGCTCTGTCATACGTTCCAATATTTTAGCCTTTTTATAATGTGGATTTTCCTGATAGAAATCCCATACTGTTTCTACTACTTCTTGCACGGCTTGCAAAAATTCGTCTTCGCCAGGGTTTTTAACCCTAACGCTATCCATGAATTCTTTCATCTTAGTATCCATATTGAATAGTTTTAATTTGGACCTGTTTATATAACCAAAAATAGATATTTTACTACAACATCCTTATAAATCGTAAGGAATTTTAAACAAAGCAACACAAGTTATATGTATTTGATTTAATGTGCTTTATTAAATTATGATTTATGATTTTTGTCACTTCATGACATATGTCAACATTTCAGACACCCCTTGAAGCTTAGAAATTGTAAGCACCACCCAAATCAACACTTTTTTTATCAAAAATTACTACTCCACTTTACTTGCTCTTTCCTCCCCCCCCAAAAAAACACATCGAAAAGATTTATTTTAAGGCTTCATACAACACTTCTGCAGGATGGAGGGCCTCCACATTGGTACCATCTTTTATTTGATGACGACACGAAGTTCCGGCAGCAACAATCATTGATTCATCTTTATGCTCTCGCACATCAGGGAATAAAACCAACTCTCCTATTTTCATTGATAAATCGTAATGTTCTTTTTCATACCCAAATGATCCAGCCATTCCGCAACAGCCCGAGGGGATTTCATCGGCTGTATATTTACCGGGTATCTCAAGTACTTTTTTCGTTAATGAGGTATCTGACAATGCTTTCTGATAACAATGAGCATGAAAACGAATATTTCTTTCTTCCTCTACAAACAAAGTTTTATCAATTGCCCCTGCATCATTCTCTTTGGCCATAAACTCTTCAAAGGTATAAGTATGTTTTGCCAGATAAAGCGCTTTTTCTTTGAGATAGGAAGGTACCAATTCCAGATATTCATCCCTGATGGTTAGAATTGCAGAGGGCTCAATACCCACCAAAGGGTTATCATCTCCCACCACCTCTGATAGTGCTAAGACATTTCTTACGGCAAACTTTTCGGCTTCTTTCAACAGACCTTTAGACAAATAAGTTCGACCGCTATCAAAATGGTGCGGAACCCTAACTCCATAACCCAACTTATCAAACAGCAATATAGATTTAATACCTATGAGTGTATCGTTATAATTAGTAAACTCATCTGCAAAAAGGAATATGTTTTTATTGGATGGAGTTGGTTTGAATGTTTTAGTCCACTTTCTTAAGGAATTAGAATGTATTGAGGGTAAACTTCGCTTTGATGAAAAGCCAAAACCCGATTCTGCTATTTTCTTTGAAAACTTCAAACCTATACCTATATTATATAGGCTTGGCCAAATCATAAAAAAACGATTCAGTATTGGCAATCTTCCAATCAGCTTATTTCTAAACGGCGTACCAAATCGATGATGATATTCTTGCAAGAATTCAGCCTTTAACTTCGTCATATCCACATTGCTCGGACATTCCGTCTTACAAGCCTTACACGACAAACACAAATCAAGCACCGATTTCACTTCATCAAAGCCCAATTTTGTATGAGGTATACCACCAGTAAAAAACTCTCTCAGCATATTAGCTCTGGCCCTGGTTGTTTGACGTTCGTCATGCGAACCCATATAACTGGGACACATAGTACCGCCAATCAAATGACTTTTTCGACAATCACCTGAGCCATTACATCGCTCTGCGGCCCTAACCATTCCTTTTGTTTTTGACCAATCGAACAATGGATCAGAAATCACCTCCTTTTTAGCACTCTTGTAGCGAAGAGATGAATTCATCCGTGGCGTATCCGTTATTTTACCAGGATTTAAAATTCCGGCAGGATCGAAAATTTGTTTTACAACCTTAAACAGATCGTAATTATGCTCTCCAACCATCAAAGGAATAAATTCACCGCGCAACCTGCCATCACCATGCTCACCACTCAACGATCCTTTGTATTTTTTTACAACACGAGTAACATCCAGGGCAATATCATGAAACATCTGGACATCTTCATGTCGCTTCATATTTAACACCGGACGAAGGTGCAACTCACCAGTACCTACGTGTGCATAGTAAACACATTCTTTTCCGTATTTTTCGAGAACCTCTTTTATATCAGCTATGTAATCCGGCAAATCTACTGGACGCACCGCCGTATCTTCAATAACAGGCACAGGCAAATCATCCCCAGGCATATTCGAGAGCACTCCTAAGCCAGCCTTTCGCAACGACCAAACCCTCCCAATTTCTTGCCCATGAAGAACTGGGTAAGCATATCCAAAATCCTTTTCTTTTAATGCCTGAGTTAACTGAGTTGCCAGCTCATCAATCTCCGCCTTTGACTCACGTGCAAACTCAACCAACAATAATGCCTCCGGATCACCTTGAACAAAAAATCGGTTTTTATTTTGAAGCGGATTATCTTTTGTCAGATCCATGATGGTTTTATCCATCAACTCAATGGCACCTGGATTAAACTGCAAGGCCACCAGATTGGCTTTTAAAGCATCTTCTAATGAATTCAGATGCACACACACCAATCCTTTTTCCTTTGGAGGAACATCTATTAGGTTAAGCTTAATTTCGGTTGCAAACATTAATGTCCCTTCCGAACCAGCTATCAACTTACATATATTAAAAGGACTTGTATCTTCATCAAAGGGCAGCGACTCCATTAGAATATCAAGCGCATAACCGGTGTTTCTTCTATGAATTTCAGGATGCGGATATTCCTTCCTAATAGCCTTTCTATTCTCTTTATTGGTAAGAACATCTCTTAATTGGCTATATATCTCACCTTCGTAATCTTCCTGACGACACTTACTCTCAAACTCCCATTTTTGAAGGGGCTTAAAATGCACTTCATCACCGTTGGATAAAAAACCCTTTAATTCAAGCGTATGATCTCTGGTGCTTCCATAAATTAAAGAGTGAGCTCCACATGAATTATTGCCAACCATACCTCCTATCATGCAACGGCTGGAAGTAGAAGTTTCCGGGCCAAAGAACAGACCAAATTGCTTAAGATGTTGATTCAATTCATCTAAAACAACTCCAGGTTCTACTCTAACCCATCTCTCGTCAGCATTAACCTCAAGTATCTTATTCATATACCGGCCAATGTCAACAACTAAACCAGCACCAACAACCTGCCCCGCCAAAGAAGTTCCTGCTGTACGGGGAATAACCGGTATTTTGTATTGAGAAGCAAATTTAACTATACTGGCTACATCTCTGACATCACGAGGCAGTGCAATACCCAGAGGACGTTCAGAATAAGCCGAAGCATCAGTTGAATAAACCTGTAAGGATGTTTCATCAAACAGAAGATCACCTTTTATTAATGATTTTAATTCTTCAAATGGATAAGTTCCATTTTGCCCGGTATCCATTAAGTACTATTCATTGGTTAACAATAACGAATTTAGGAATTTTATTCATTATTACTACCCTAAAAATAGCTCTTCTGGATTTAATCAGTATAGCTACTATTCAATCAGATCAATACAATTATAGCAACAATAAAAGCAATGGTAACCAAACCGGCAACCAATGACTTTTGCATAGCTTTTGTTTCTTCTTTACACATAGTTCTATCTTTTTCTATCATTAATCAAATAGCGTACAAAAGCCCCTCTGGAACGAATGGTTTTAGGGTATTTTAACAGAATACAATATCTAAACTTCCACTTTTTCAGAATCTTTACAAATATTTAAAAACAGTAACGGGTCGAAGCTGCAAATAATCAAAACAAAACTTTCAATTAGCTGTTTTGCTTGTAAACAGGACATATAATGAATAAACCGGATTTAGATAACAGAGATCGCATCGAAACACTCGTAAGAGCATTTTATAAAAAGGTAAGGGCCAACGAGCTTTTGGGCCCCTTTTTTAACCAAACAATTACATCAGAAGAAGCTTGGGAAGAACACTTTGTGTTACTTACTGATTTTTGGGAGTTAAACCTACTTGAAGTAAAAGGCTTTAATGGTAACCCGGCACGCGCTCATCAGGGTGTTGATAAACAATTTAAACATAGTATCACAACCGGTCATTTTGATCAGTGGGTTGCATTATGGAAAGAAACCATTGATGAAATATTTGAAGGAGAAAAGGCCGAATATGCAAAACTGCGCGCCACTAATATGGCAAAAGGCATGTACAAAAAAGTAATTGCTAATCGCCCGGGTGGATTTATATTACCCGATGGAGCCAGTGGTTTATCGTTTGGCTAAAGGGCTGTAAAAACGATCTACCAAAATGTAGGATCCTACCTATATGTCAAATTTATGTTTAGACAACAATCTGTTTGATAATCCTTTTATTTAATCTTAATAATTTAATATTTTTACCAGCTCAATCACCTATATCCTTGTTTCTGGAAAAGAAAGCTAACAGTGAACTAATATGTAAACCCATTGTTAGACTGACGAATAATTGTAAAAGAATTTATGGCTGAAGATCAAAATAAAATATTAGACGAAGTTACAGGAGGGGAATACAAATACGGTTTTTACACCGATATTGATATGGACACCATTCCGAAAGGCTTGAACGAAGAAGTCGTACGCATGATTTCGGCAATTAAAAAAGAACCCGAATTTATGCTTGAGTTTCGTTTAAAAGCATTTCGACATTGGCAAACCATGACAGCTCCCAACTGGGCTCATTTAAATATTCCTGAAATTGATTTTCAGGACATCATATACTATGCAGCTCCCAAGAAGAAACCTGAATTGGAAAGCATGGACGAAGTAGATCCGGAGTTAAGGGCTACCTTTGACAAGCTGGGCATCCCATTGGATGAACAAAAAATACTTTCAGGCGTAGCTGTTGATGCTGTAATTGATAGTGTTTCGGTAAAAACCACTTTTAAGGAAACCTTGGCTGAAAAAGGAATTATTTTCTGTTCAATCAGTGAAGCCATTCAGGAATTCCCTGACTTGATTAAGAAATATTTAGGATCAGTAGTACCTCACGGTGATAACTTTTTCGCCGCTTTAAACTCGGCAGTTTTCACTGATGGTTCTTTCGTATATATTCCTAAGGGTGTTCGTTGTCCGATGGAACTTTCAACTTATTTCCGTATTAACGCCATGAATACAGGACAGTTTGAAAGAACTCTTATTGTAGCCGATGACGATAGCTATGTTAGTTACCTGGAAGGCTGTACAGCCCCGCAACGAGATGAGAATCAACTTCACGCTGCCATTGTTGAGATTGTAACTCATGACCGTGCCGAAGTAAAATATTCAACGGTTCAGAACTGGTATCCTGGAGATAAAGAGGGAAAAGGTGGAATTTACAACTTTGTAACCAAGCGAGCCATTTGTAAAGGTGATTATTCTAAAGTCTCATGGACTCAGGTTGAAACAGGTTCTGCCATCACCTGGAAATATCCAAGCTGTATTTTACAAGGTCATCATTCCGTTGGTGAATTCTATTCCGTAGCGGTAACTAATAATTATCAGCAAGCTGACACGGGTACCAAAATGATTCATCTGGGTAAAAACACACGTAGTTTAATAGTATCTAAAGGTGTTTCTGCCGGAAAGAGTCAAAACTCATACCGCGGTTTGGTAAAAGTTTCGAAAAGAGCTGAAAATGCACGAAACTTCAGCCAGTGTGATTCGTTACTGTTAGGTGATAAATGTGGAGCTCATACTTTTCCTTACCTTGAGATTGCTAATAACACAGCCAAAGTAGAACATGAAGCAACGACTTCAAAAATTGGAGAAGATCAAATATTCTATTGCAACCAAAGAGGTTTAAGTACCGAAGATGCTGTTGGCCTGATTGTAAATGGTTACGTTAAAGAAGTAATCAATCAGTTGCCAATGGAATTTGCTGTTGAAGCTCAAAAACTGCTTCAAATTAGCCTTGAAGGTAGCGTAGGATAACCCAAATATAATTAATTAAAATAGCAACTTATACAGTTACATCATATGTTAGTCATTAAAGATTTACACGCCAAAATAGAAGACAAAGAAATACTGAGAGGTATTAATCTGGAAATTAAACCTGGAGAAGTTCATGCCATTATGGGACCGAACGGAGCAGGAAAAAGTACCCTTTCGTCAGTTTTGACAGGTAACGAAAAGTTTGAAGTAGTAGATGGAAGTGTAACTTTCAATGGAAAAGACTTACTTGATTTATCACCTGAAGACAGGGCCCGTGAAGGAATGTTCTTAAGTTTTCAGTATCCAATTGAGATTCCAGGTGTTAGCATGGTAAACTTTATGCGTACGGCAGTTAACGAACACCGAAAATACAGAGGTGAAGATCCGATTTCTGCCAGCGATTTTTTGAAGCTTATGCGTGACAAAAAGAAATTGGTTGACATTGATTCAAACCTTACTAATCGTTCGGTAAACGAGGGTTTTTCGGGTGGAGAAAAGAAAAAGAACGAAATTTTCCAAATGGCAATGCTAGAGCCTAAATTGGCTATTCTGGACGAAACAGATTCTGGTCTTGATATTGATGCCTTACGTGTTGTAGCAAATGGTGTTAACAAGTTAAAATCACCGGAAAGATCAACCATCGTCATCACTCACTATCAGCGCTTATTAGATTACATCGTACCTGATTATGTGCATGTATTGTATAAAGGTCGCATTGTAAAATCTGCTGGAAAAGAGTTGGCTCTTGAGCTGGAAGAAAAAGGTTACGACTGGATAAAAAAGGAATTTGAAGATTAATTGGTAAAGAGTACAAAGCATGGAGTATGGCACACAACACCATTACTCATTGCTATTATCTCACTACTAAAACATTAAGATATGAATGTAGCTTGCCGAATAGTAGATCTGCAAGAAGAATATATAAAACTCTTCAACGATCAGTTGCCTCTTATACAAAGTGGTTCACCTGAAAAGATGAACTCTTTGCGTGAAGAAGCCATAAAAATCTTTGAAGAAAAAGGTATACCTTCCAATAAAGTTGAAGCTTATAAATACACTAATCTTCAACCTTATTTTAAAGGAAGCCTGAATTTAGCTTTCACAAATGAGGCGGCCCATACCGATGTAACCCAGCACTTTCATTGCGAAGTACCACAGCTAAATACATACAATGTATTTTTAGTAAATGGATGGTTTTCAGCTAAAGATAGCGACACAAACTTGCCTGATGGTGTTGTTGTTTGCAGTATGCGTGAAGCTGCAGAAAAAGCTCCTGAGGCATTTGAGAAGCACTATGGTGAGATAGCTCCAACAAAGGAAGATAGCCTGGTTGCTATGAATACGGCTTTTGCTCAGGACGGTGCATTTATTTATGTTCCTAAAGGCGTTGTACTTGAAAAACCTATTCAAGTAGTTAACATCATGACAGGTGATGAGGATCGTTTGGCATTCCAACGTAATCTTATTATAGTGGAAGAAAATGCACAGCTAAAAATGATGCTATGCGATCATACCATGTCTGCACAACGCTTTGTTGTAAATACTGTGACTGAAGTGTTTGCCAACCAAAACAGTGTTTTTGATGTATACAATGTTCAAAACCAACATAATCTAACCACTCAGGTTCAGGGATTATACGTTCATCAGAAAAAACACTCTAACATACTTACTAACAACTTAACTCTTCATTCAGGAATAGCCCGAAATAATGTTGGCGTTATCATGGATGACGAGCAGTGCGAGAGTCATGTATATGGTTTATATCTGACAGATAAAAACCAACATGTTGATAATTTCACTTCCATCAACCACGACAAACCCAATTGTCAAAGCTTTGAATTGTTTAAAGGTGTGATGGATGATTCATCTACAGCTGCTTTTACCGGAAAAGTATTCGTTGCCAAAGACGCACAAAAAACCAATGCTTATCAGAGTAATAACAATTTATTACTTACCCAGAATGCAAAAATCAACAGTAAACCTCAGTTAGAGATTTATGCTGATGATGTAAAATGTAGTCATGGAGCAACCGTTGGTCAGTTGGATGATGAAGCTATGTTTTATTTACGTGCCCGAGGCATCAATCAGGATGAAAGTAGAGTTTTGTTAATGTTTGCATTTGCATACGAAGTAATTGAAAAAATTAGAGTTGAGCCTTTGAAGGAACAAATAAGAGGTTTGGTAGAAAAACGTTTCAGAGGAGAATTTGACAAGTGTGATTCCTGCGTAGTTTGCGGTCAACCCGGCAGTAATGCCAGCTGCCTGTAAGCTAAAACAATAATATTATAACCGGGAAAAAGTAGAATAGTATGTTTTTACTTTCCCGGTTTTCTTTTATAAAAGACAACAATGAGCATAGACATTCAAAAAATCCGTAAAGACTTTCCAATTCTGAACCAGACAGTTTATGGAAAGCCTCTGGCCTATTTCGATAATGCTGCCACGGCCCACAAACCCGTGCAGGTTATCAATGCCATCGACGAAGTCTACACTAAATACAATAGCAATATTCACCGGGGAGTACATCATTTAAGCAATGTGTGTACACAGGCTTTTGAAGATGCTCGTATTAAAGTGCAACAATTTGTGAATGCGCCTAATGCTCATGAAATAATCTTTACGCGTGGAACTACGGAAGCCATCAACCTGATAGCATCTTCTTTTGGCGAGACCTTCTTAAAAGAAGGCGACGAAATTATTGTTTCTCAACTTGAACATCACAGCAATATTGTTCCGTGGCAATTGCTCGAAAAACGAAAAGGAATTACCTTAAAAGTCATTCCTATTAATGATGATGGCGAATTAATGTTGGATCGTTTTGAAGAACTGTTATCCGATAAAACGAAACTGGTTTCGGTTGCCCATATTTCCAATGCCTTAGGAACTATTAATCCAATTAAAAAAATCATCACCACAGCTCATGCCAATAACATTCCGGTAATGATTGACGGTGCGCAAGCTGTACAGCATGTTAAAGTAGATGTGCAGGAACTGGATTGCGATTTTTACGTATTCAGCGGCCATAAGCTTTATGGCCCAACAGGCATCGGAGCTTTTTACGGAAAAGAAAAATGGCTGAATCAAATGGAACCCTATCAAGGTGGTGGTGAAATGATTCAAACCGTATCGTTTGAAGGAACTACATTTAATGAACTTCCCTTTAAATTTGAGGCCGGAACACCTGATTACAGTGGCGCTGTAGGATTGGCCGCAGCCATCGACTATGTAAATAATTTAGGCTTGAAAAACATTGCTGCTTACGAACATGAGCTACATGATTATGCAATGAAAAAGCTATCGGATATTCCTAATATCCAATTTTACGGCACTGCAAAAGAAAAAGCCAGTGTAATCTCGTTTAATGTGGGTAATATTCACCCGTTTGACATGGGAACATTACTGGATAAAATGGGATTGGCAGTTCGAACAGGTCACCACTGCGCTCAACCGCTAATGCAACGATATAACATTCCTGGTACTGTACGTGCTTCATTTGCTGTTTATAATACCAAAGAAGAAATAGATCGTTTAGTTGAAGGCGTTATCAAGGTGAGCCAACTGTTTGGTTGATTCATTGAAAAATACCAACTTTGTCCAATTAAAATCATTGGTTCTGCCGCTATATCAGAACCGTTCAAATTGAATTAACATGACCATTAACGAGATACAAGACGATATCGTTGAAGAATTTTCAGTATTTGATGACTGGATGGATAAATACTCATATCTGATTGAAATAGGTAATGATCTGGATGGTTTTCAGGAAGAAAATCGTTTAGACAATAATCTTATTGAAGGATGTCAGTCGAAAGTATGGCTACATGCCGAATTAAAAGACGGAAAGATTGAGTACACAGCTGATAGCGATGCTATTATAGTTAAAGGTATTGTGGCACTTTTAGTTAAAGTACTGAGTGGCCGAACTCCTGACGAAATTCTGGAAAGCGAACTTAGTTTTGTTGAAAAAATTGGTTTGAAAGAACATCTTTCACCAACACGCTCTAATGGTTTGGTTGCCATGATTAAACAAATGCGTTTGTTTGCAATAGCGTTTAAGGCTAAACAGGCGTAAACCATTAAGCAAAACAAGTGTTTTATTAGAAAAGAAAGACATGGGAACAGAGTTTTTACAGTTAGAAAGCAAGATAATTGAAGTATTAAAAACCATATTCGATCCGGAAATACCTGTTAATATTTACGATCTAGGTTTGATATACGAGATTGATGTGGATGAAGAAGGGAAAGCACGCGTAGTAATGACATTAACCTCTCCAAACTGTCCGGTAGCAGAATCGATGCCTGAAGAGGTGCATGAAAAGGTTTCAGCTATAGATGGCATTACCCATGTTGATTTAAACCTGACGTTTGATCCTCCATGGACCAAAGATATGTTGTCGGAAGAAGCACTTCTGGAATTAGGTTTAATGTAATTGTTGCTGCATCATTCATGAATGAAATACAATTTGATTTAATTCGTCGATATCCACGTAATATCTTTCGAATTGCAATGGGTGCTTTGTTATTAGCTGTTGTTGCTTATTTCCTCATCAAGCAAATAGAATATTTTAGTACTACTCACCTTATTATTTTTACATTAGGTGGTTTATACTATTTATTAATGGGCCTGGGCATCAATCCTATTACCGTTTGGGGGAAAGCCTACATTAAGGTTAGTCAGTCAATTATTGCCATTAAGCCTTCAATGTTTTCAAAAGAAAACAGTTTTGATTGGACAAATATTAAAGAAGCGCAGATTAAAGTAACAGGCATACGATTTTTATTCAACCAAGGCGAACCGTACGAATTGGATTTTGGCAAACTGGATGAAGAAAGCATTCAGGAGTTAAAACAAGCCGTAATTGCCATTAGTAAAGAAAAAGGTATTAAATTGGGGTAAATCTTCACCACCAATGCACAAAACACTTTCGGCTAAACAACTAATACATAACGAAGCTCTTCGTTTGGGCTTCTCTGATATTGGTTTTTCCAAAGCCGAACATCTTCCTCAAAATGAAGTTAATCTAAAAAACTGGCTTGATAATGGTTTTCATGCAGGTATGACTTATATGGAAAACCATTTAGAGAAAAGAGTCAATCCTGCATTACTGGTTGATGGAGCTGTAACAGTTGTTTCTGTATTACTCAACTATAAGCCAAAACACGAGCAAGCTCAATCTGATGCTCCAAAATTAGCTCGTTATGCTTACGGTAAAGATTATCATTTTGTGATAAAGGACAAACTTCAACTCTTGTTTGATTACATTAAAAAAGAGCTCTATCCCAATTTGGAAGGTCGCTTATTTACCGACTCAGCTCCAGTTTTGGATCGTGCCTGGGCGGCAAAAAGCGGATTGGGATGGATAGGTAAAAATACCAACCTCATCCACAAAAAACTGGGCAGCTATGTTTTAATTGGTGAATTAATCATCAATATGGAGCTTGAACCTGACAATCCCATCAATGAGGCTTGTGGAGGTTGCACCCGTTGCATTGATGCCTGCCCAACCAAGGCACTGATTGGTCCTTATCAACTGGATTCTAACAAGTGCATCTCTTACCTTACTATTGAACATAGAGAAGAATTACCTGAAGAATTCAATGGTAAATTTGAAAATTGGGCTTTTGGTTGTGATATCTGCCAGGAAGCCTGTCCCTGGAACTGGAAAGCGCGTCCTACCTCAGAAGAAGAATTCACACCTCACCCCGACCTGTTACAATTATCAAAAGAAGAATGGCATAACATGAGTGAGGACCGATTCAGAGAGCTATTCCGTAAATCAGCTGTTAAGCGAACCAAGTATTCAGGCTTAAAACGAAATCTTGATTTTTTAAAAGATAAGTAAAGCAGCTCCATTCATACATAAACAGAAGCTGCTATTTAATTTGTATTTAATATCACTCTAGTTAAGAACAGCTGACCTTAACACTTTAACTGTGTCACTGGCTATCACCTGCTCCTCATTCGTTGGAATCACCATTACTTTTAATTTAGACTCAGGAGTGCTCAACACCTTAAGACTCCCCCTTACTCCATTGTTTGCATTTTTATCAAATGTAAAACCCAGAAATTCTAAATCCGAACAAATCTCTTCGCGAGACTCAGGACCATTTTCACCAACTCCACCTGTAAAAATCAGCAAATCAATTCCACCCATTTCAGCTGCAAATGCTCCAATATATCGTTTAACACGCATATGATACATATTTAGGGCCAAGGTCGCCCTGGGATTCTTTTTATTCCATGATTCATCTTCAATATCACGCATATCAGATGAGATTCCTGAAATACCTAAAACGCCACTTTTTTTATTTAATAAATCGTTAGCTCCTTTCAGATCGAGATTCTCTTTTTCCATTAAGAACAACAATGCTCCTACATCTAAATTACCAACACGCGTTCCCATAATTAACCCTTCAACCGGAGTAAAACCCATAGAGGTATCATATGATTTTCCGTTTTTAATAGCTGCAATTGAGGCTCCATTTCCTAAATGACAGGTAACTATGTTCATTTTTTCAATATCTACCCCCAAATAGTCACAAGCTTTTTCTGCTACATATTTGTGGCTGGTTCCATGAAAACCATATCTGCGTAATTTATGCTTAGTATAAAACTCATATGGGATAGCATATAAGAATGATTCAGGTGGCATGGATTGATGAAATGAAGTGTCGAAAACAGCTACTTGCGGAGCACTTGGTAAAAGCTTCTCCATAGCAAAAATACCGGCCATATGTGCGGGATTATGCAACGGAGCCAACTCACTTAATTTATTTATTCGTTCTTTAACTAAATCATCAATTAACACACTCTTACTAAAATACTCACCTCCATGTGCAACCCGGTGGCCAATTGCCTCAATATCCAACATATCTTCAATTACACCATAAGCCCTGTTTACAAGCGAATCCATTATCAAGCTAATGCCTGCTTCATGATCCGGAATATGATTGGAAAACTTATATTTCTTGAACTCTCCATCTATCTGTGGTTTATGCGTTAAAATTCCTTCTTCCAGACCTATACGCTCCACAACCCCAATAGCCTTTACCTCAGACTTATCAACGCTTTTCATATCTAACAATTGATATTTAATAGACGAGCTGCCACAATTTAAAACCAATACTAACATATACTACACTGTGATTTAAGGATTAATTAATTCTTTTTTACAATTATTAATTTTATTTCAATGATACATTAAAAAAACGACAGAATAAAAAACAACCTAAATCTTTCATCAAAACAATATTTTTCTCATTAAACAACAATCACTTATACTTTTAAAGCAAAGAAGAAGAAAAGCAACATTTCATACTTTAACTACTCACCTCACTCATCAAGAACTGTTTACCATTGTTAAATAAAAACCACTAATGGAACTATACAAAAAAGCCATCTCCTCTTACGAGAAGATGACCTTTTTTAATTAATAACTGTATATCTATTTCACTAACATCTTCTTCGTTAACACTTCGCTTCCTGCTTTCATTGAATAGAAATACATTCCGCTACTTAATCCATCAACTGACAAATTAATTTGATGACTTCCTGACAACTGATATCCATCCTTAATTATTTTCACAACGCCACCTGTTGAATTATAAATGGTAAGGAATACATCTGCTGATTCTTCTAACTGATAAGTTATAATTGTGTTAGCTATTGCGGGGTTTGGAACATTTTGCATTAACTTCAGTTTTACTTTTTCCTGTACAGTAAAACCTGTTGAAGGATCGTCTGCTATTAATCCCGGAATAGGATCCCATTCATCACTTCCTTTGGTAAAATTGTAAGTGCTAATTTCAGTGTCATCAAGCAGTACTTCAGATGACAAAAGAGTAGACCATGATGCCCTGTTACCTGAGTTATCTTCACCCGAATTTTCTATTGTTCCGTATTCATACATATAAGCTGATTCGCCGCCCAATGTACTTTTCCACCCTTCAGGCATAATTAACGACTGACCATTGAAGGATGAATTAGTGGTAGCATTTATTGTTGTATTATAAAATACTACTTCACTTGTAGTTGGTGCCCAAGGTCGACCGAAATAACCTGGTTTTGATTCACTTGTTGATGCTGTTTCGGTGCTCAATTCTGCAGATTTGATTGTACATTCATACATCAAATATCCTCTTCCACTTTCCTGTTGCGCGGCAGTAATATAGGCTACATCATTGCTATCATCACTTGTATTTAAAACCAGATTAGATTTATAAAATACCGCAATCATTCCACCAAAAATATAATCGGTTGCTCCCATCATATCACCTTTGTAAACCACCACTCTTGCATTTTTTGAACCATAAAAAGAGTCCTGACGGCCCACAACCCTACAACCTACCAACACAGTTTTATCTCCACCGGAAGTGATTGCAATGGCTGCAGCTCGCTCAACAAATGACTTATCCTGTACATCTGTACTTCCAGCTTCTGTTGGTCTGGTTCCTTTTCCACCAATTGACCATTCAACAACCATATCTTCTGCCTCCTTCTGAGAGATATACTGATTATAAGAATTTTCGAAAATAATATCCTTCGCAGTGAATCCTTCAGCACTAACCACAACCGTTGCATTCCAATAAGAACCATTCGTGGTTCCTGAACCTGCATTGTCGTATGATAGATAACCATTCTCTTTATTAACTCTTAATACATCAGCATCCCATTTTTGGTCAGATCCCATACTATAATAACTATAGCCATGACCATAATACGAAGTAATACGAACAGCATTAGCATCGATATCCACACCTTTATTAACCAAAGCAATACTTGGAGTAGCAGATACATTTTCGAAAGTAATATTAGGTTGATCAATCACTAACATCTCTTCATAATTCCCCGGATCAATCATTACAGTTACTCGTTGATCCGAAGTACGATTCATTTTAGCAATATAATCCAAGGCTCCATTTATGGATTGAAAATCTTTATCCGCTCCAACGGTTATTACATCGGTATAATCAACTACCTCAACCACTTCAATACTGGTAAAGTAGGTAGTTGTAACGGTTTCTGTAGATCCGATAGTAATGGTTACAACTCCATCTTCTGTTCCTTCATATATATATTCAGCAGTCTCAACAGTACTGGTACTTTTGCTTTCAGTTGAATAATCTGTTCCCTCAAGATTAAATTGAGCTGTATAATAATACGATACAATCACCTTATTTCCAGTAGATACAGGAACATTGATTACAGCCCCATCTTTACCAACCAAATGACTTTTTTCAGCTTGATTAGAAATAGATCCTGTTCCACTGAATATCAAACCAAAATATGACGTGGCACCACTTTCAATATTTTTCTCATCAAAGTCCCACTTCGTAACCTGTTCAAACGAAAGAGTTTTGTCAGCTGCAGCTTCATTAACTGTTAAATTCGACGTAAGTGATAGTTTGACAGCATAATCATCAATACCTTCTGCACTGATTTGATAGGTACCATCACGTAATTGAATTGTCTCACCAGCACCAAACGAATATGAATACCCCTGCTCATTAAGGTTTGTAAATATCAAGCCTAATGCTGCTTGCGCTTCATTACTTAGCCCTTCGGTTGTTATGGTAATATCATATACAGGTTTAGCGGTAAATGTTATGTCTGAAGTAATGTCTTCTGTAACTGTTATGGTATTAGAACCAATAATATAATCGTTTACACCATTTGCCGCAATCGAATATTCGCAATTAGGTTCTAATACAACAGTATAAGTTGCACCCTCAACATCAATGGTGACTTCTGGCTCATACACTTTATTCTGAGCCGGGTCAGGTGTGTAAACCAATTCAAGATTTGCTAAATCATCACCCAAACCTGAAATACTCCCAGATACTGTATTTAATGCAATCTGCTCAACAACCATGTTAACAGTTGCAGCAGTAGTTACATCTATTGATTGATCACCTGTGATTATATAACCGTTGGCATCAGATAATGAAAGATTGTAAGTATGACCTGCTGGTAAATCAATAGAATATGCTTGAGAAGCCACCACAGATGTCCATGATTTACCGGTAACTGAGTTTGTAAAAACAATTCCATATCCTTCAGAAATGCTAGGAGCATTGGTTTCATCTACAACACCTGATATAGTTACATAATCGGCGTTTTTCCGGAGAACACGAAACACACTTAATTTGTCGGTTTCATCATAAATACGATAAACACCTGCTTGACCTGCAATAAAATTGTATTCAGCTGCTGCATTGGTCAATGCTTGTTGATCTTTTTGAATTGCAACATCTTCTTCTGTCACAAAAGTGAGATTTCCTGTGCCATTTTGAGATAAAGCCACCACTGTTACCTCATCATCTTCGGCCAGTTCAATTGCGAAATAACGGGTTGTTGGTAATCCATCATCACCTAAAGAAACAGTACCATTTGCATAAACTCTGCCTGTATAAACATCGCTACTAACATTTGAATCGTAGCGCGTCAGACTTTCATTACTTGTACGCAAGCGATCGCTTGTTTCTTTACCTTCCCATGTTAGTACATCGGCAGTAAAATCAGGAAGTGTTAATCCGGCAGTTCCAGCGGCAACATCTACATACCATGCATTAATCGCATCAACATCCAAGACATTCATATACGTATCGCTGCTTAACTGTTCTGCACCAAAATCCCAAACCTGAGTCATACCTTCCAAACCTGGAAGTGCATCTTCGTTGGTGACAGTTAAATAATGGATATATACTGACCCTCCTGCACTTAGCATAGCAGTTAAAGTTTGAGCTGATCCATTAAATGTGTATGTACTAAGGTCGCCATCTGTTGCTCCTTCAACGTTTTTAAGACTGGCTGAAATAGTACTTAAGGTTTCACCCGATTCGTTCTTTAGTTCAAGTGTTGCTCCTTCAGCACTATAAACACATATACTAAATGAAAGGGTTGCCTTATTAGCCACCTGTATACTAAATACGTTTTGATCTTTAAACTGTCCACCATGAGAACCATCGTTAAACTTAAAGGCACTTCCGGCACCTTTATCAATTGTTAAAGCTCCATCGCTGGATGATACGTTATCTATAGAAGATCCGTCAGTTGGCAAAATACTACCATCTCTAAAATCATAAGTAGTAGTTCCCATTATTTGACCATAACCAGAATAGGCTATAAAAGTCATTAGAAGAAGTAAAAATGTTTTTTTCATTATAAGGATTTAAGTGAACTTGATTTTTTCAAATCCTAACTTATAACATCTTTACTTTGAACATATAAATAGAGGTTGCATAAATTTCAATGCATGTTGCACAGATGATTCACACCCATTAAAAAGAATAAATAACAGCTACCAGAATTACTTCTTTACAACAAAATCTGATTTGACCTGTGATGGTGCATATCCATACTTATTTTTAAATACGGTACTAAATGAAGCAGGACTCTTAAAACCTGTTCGATATGCGGTTTCGCTAACAGTTAATCCTTTTTCCTGCAACAGGCGGATTGCTTCGGTAAGTCGTAAACCATATATATATTCAGATGGAGTCTGATTTAAAATCGCTTTAATTTTACGATGCAGTTGAGTCCGGCTAAAACCAACATCTTTGGCCAACTGCTCTACCCCATAATCAGGTTCAGATAGATTTAACGTCATCGAAGATTTCAATCTTTGCAAGAATTCCTGATCATATGAGGATAATCCCTGCGAGTGAGCGGGAAGTACTCCTGACAGTAACGATTGTTGAATATTTTTACGAAGTTTCAATAATCCTCCAATTCTAATCTCAAGATATTCAATACTAAAAGGCTTCGGTATATATTCATCGGCTCCATGCTTCATTCCACTAATTTTAGAATCATGGTCACTTTCTTTTGTGAGTATAATAATTGGAATATGGCAGGTTGCTGGCTTTTGTTTTAATAAAGAGCATAATTGAAAACCGTTCATAAGAGGCATAGCAACATCTGTTATAATTAAATCCGGTATATACTGAGTCGCCAATTCAAGCCCCTGCTCACCATTTGAGGCTGTTTGAATTGAATACTTATTTGAAAGGTTCTCACTTAAAAAGAAAAGAAGATCTTCATTATCATCTATTATTAAAACAGACAATTTATTTGAGTTATTAAAATCTGCTTCTTCTGAATTAAAAGTATTCTCATGAGTTTTTTCGGTAGAAATGGGATGACCAACAATTGATTTGGGCTTTAAAGAATTTAAGGCTGGAATGATCATTGGCAAATAAACTCTAAAAGTACTTCCTTTGCCCAATGTGCTCTCACACATTATAAAGCCATCATGCAACTCAACCAGAGCCTTTGCCAGACTTAAGCCCACACCGGCCCCAAATCCTTTACCATTACTTTGATAAAATCTTGAAAAGACCTTCTGCACCTCCTCTTCTGACATTCCTGAACCATCATCTGTAATACTTATGCTAATATATCTATCCGAAAGATTTCTTTTTGCAAATGTTGATGATATTACATTTTCATCCAACTCATCTGTATCAACCTCCTGAATCAATAAATGAATAGCGCCACCTTCATGAGAATATTTTATACTATTCATTAATAGATTATTAAGGACCTTTGTTATTTTATCTTCATCAAAAAGAATTTCACATTGATTTAATTTAGAGGTATATGTTAAAGCAATACTTTTACTTTCAACAAGTTCCTGAAAATCCTGAATCGTAATTAAAACAGTATCCGCTATATTGCCATATTGGGGTTTATACTCTCCTGTTGACGATTGTATTTTTCTGTACAGTAACAGTTCACCGATTAAGTGTTCCAGGTGTCGCATTTGCTTTTTAATGATTTCAGAATACTTAATTGTTTCTGGGCTTTGTGATATTTTTGCCAATAACTTTTCTAATGGAGCCAATATTAAGGTTAGCGGAGTTTGAAATTCGTGAACAACATTGGTGAAGAACTGAATTTTAGCCGTTTCCAGATCAATTGTTTGTTGCAATTCGTCTTTTGCTTGTTTTACTTGTCTTTTCAATTTAAGTTGAGTACCAATTATTCTAATTGATATAAAACCTACCGTCCCTATAAACAATGTATAAAGCAAATAAGCCCATACCGTTGCGTAATATGGTTTATTAATAATCACATCAATAACTACAGGCAGTTCACTCCAATCATTCTGATAATTTGTAGCCTCAATTATAAATTGATACTGTCCGGGACTCAGATTAGTATATTTTGCTATCGTATATTCTGTAGGCCCCTGCCAATCACCGTCAAACCCTAGTAGTTTATATCGGTACTTGTTGCGTGATGCAATGGCATAATCAAGTAATGCAAACTTAAAGCTTAACTGGTTTTGATTATAATTCAAAACAATTGTATTATTACCGGTTATATTTTGTTCTATCTCCTCTCCATTAGCCAAAACAGAAGTTACAATTAGAGGTGATGTGTTGGTAATCTTTGTTATTTTATCAGGAGAAAAACAGACTAAACCATCATAATAACCAAAAGCTAATTGTCCGTTCTTTAATTTTAATGAAGAACGTGGTTCAAATACTGAAGTTGGTAAACCATATTCACGATTATAATTTTCCACTGCGTAATCAACCATATTAAATTTGACAAGTCCCATATCTGTACCTAGCCAAATGTTATCATTCTCATCGGGCAAAATATTGTATACTGCATTTGAAGCCAATCCGCCTTGCTTCATAAAATAAGTTACGGTATCGCTATTCATGTCAAGGCAGTTTAACCCCTGAGACCGCGTACCAATCCAAATCCGATTCTTTTCGTCTTCATAAAAAGCCCTAATACTATTGTCGCTCAATGGCAAATCAGAATTAGTTGTATAGTGAACTAAACTATCCTTCATGGGAAGGTAGCGATACAAGCCATTAAATAATGTACCAAACCAGAGCGATCCATCTTGTGTAGTACGAATGAGACCTGTTTGTATATCGGAATTAAAAAAATCGGTGTGATTAATGGACTGAAATCGGACCAACTGTTTTAAATCTTCATCATAAACAAAAAGCCCTTTAGAAGTGGCAACCCAAATTTTACCTGATGCATCGGCCTGTATATTCCAAACTGACCTAATAGGATGAAATTCGCTGTTATTTAAATTGGTGTCTGTAATTAACACTCCAGTTTCAGATCCAAGCCAGAGCCTTTTTTGGGTATCGAAGAACAAAGCTTGAATTCTTCGAGCCTGCTCTTCAGCTACATTATCAGGATGAACAGGCTGAGGATATTTATTATCCATTGTGATTTTAAATAATCCTTCTGTTCGAGTACCCAACCACAATGTATTGTTATCATCTTCGCAAACAGACATAACAAAAAGATCTTTATCAGGATGGTTGATCGAAACACCTTCGAAAAGTTGTAAACGCTGGTCATAAATAAATAACCCATCATATTTAGAAGCCACCCAAACATTATGGTAACGGTCTTCCATCATATCGGTGATGGTCCCCGTTTGTAATCCATTAACACTTATGGTATTTGCAAACTCATATTGATGATTTAAATCTTTTTCATCAACGCAAATTAAACCATACTGCATAGTTGCCACCCACCATTTTCCCTGAGAGTCGATAAACAGTTTACGAATTCCAACCTTACCATGATTATATAAATCATGTTGGTTAAACTGAATCTGATGAATTGTGCCTGTTTCAAGTTCTGCGAGAAACACTCCTTTTGATGAACCTAATACAATAAACTCTGATCTAATATCAATTGAAATAATATCAAGATGAGAGGTTGAGCTGACCTGTCTGATTTTCTCGTCACTATAAATAAACAATCCATCAGACGTTCCAATGAGCACCTGCTTATCATTCACCTTCAAACACCTAACCCTCACACCCTCATTCCCGGGCAAGTATATTTTATTTGGAACTTCATCAGAAATATTCATCGAATACAAACCAGTATTTGTACCAACTAACATTTCTCCATCGTAATTTTCTATCAGAGCATTAATCTTCTCGTTATCTTCTGTCAGAAAATGTTGAACTACTTCTCTTGTAGAATCAAATAGATCTAAACCTCCTGTAGTACCTACCCACAGCTTCCCTTCTTTATCTTCAGTAATTACATTGACAAAATTATTTGTGAGTGATCTATTGGAACTATTCTGATGGGCAAAATGAAGAATATTAACTCCATCATATCGGTATAAGCCAGAAGCTTCTATTCCAAACCAGATATACCCAAAACTATCTTCGTAGAGACAACTAACTATCGAACCAGGTAATCCCTTCTCTGAAAATAATTGTTGCAACTTAATCTCTTTTTTGCTTGCCAGCACTGAAAAGCTCATCAGTACAAAAAGCAACCAGACAAAAAACCGATTCAAAAGAAGACGCATACTATATGTTAGTGTTATAGCTTGAAGATACTTAATAATGTAGTAAAATGTACTTACTTAAAAACTAACAGAACGAACCAATATTTACATATACACCTAACTACCTGCACATTAAAACTCACATCCACTTCAACATATGAACATTTACCTACCCTTTTATATCAATTTCCCTACTTCAATTTTTCGATTAATTACCATTTGTTGAATACTGAATTCATTATCTTGCTCATGCGGAAAATCACTAATTATAATTTCATGAAAAAAATCTTATTCCTTATCCTCCTTATCTCTTCAAACCTGTCAGCTCAACACAAAGATTTAATCTGGAAACCTGACCTGGGCAATGGTAAATATCAAAACCCTATTATTTATGCTGATTATTCCGATCCGGATGTAGTGCGCGTAGGTGACGATTATTATATGACTAGTTCAAGCTTCAGCCATTTTCCGGGATTGCCGATTCTTCACTCCAAAGATTTGGTGAATTGGACGCTTATAGCCCATGCTGCCATAGAATATCCCGATGATGCCTTTGACAAACCGCAACATGGTAATGGTATTTGGGCGCCAAGCTTCCGATATCATAACAATGAGTTTTATATTTATTTCGGTGATCCCGACCGTGGTGTTTTTATGACCAAAGCAAAAAATGCAGAAGGTCCGTGGGAACCATTAAAGCTGATTAAAAAAGTAACTGGCTGGATCGATTGCTGTCCACTTTGGGATGATGATGGCAAAGCTTATCTGGTTCATGCTTTTGCTAACAGCCGAAGCGGTATAAAAAGTATTTTGGCTGTTTGTCCACTAAATGAAGAAGGAACCGAAGTACTGGAAACCAGTACCATTGTTTTTAATGGTCAAAAAGATTATCCAACTATTGAAGGCCCTAAGTTTTACAAGCGAAATGGTTACTACTACATTTTTGCACCTGCAGGTGGAGTCAAACCGGGATGGCAAACGGTTTTACGATCTAAAAACATATATGGACCATACGAAGATAAGATAGTTCTAGAGCAAGGCAGCACCAATATCAACGGACCTCATCAGGGAGGTTGGGTAACCACACAAACCGGCGAAGACTGGTTTATTCACTTTCAGGACAGATATGCATACGGAAGAGTGGTTCATCTGAATCCCATGAGATGGGAAGAAGACTGGCCAGTAATGGGTGTTGATTACGACGGTAATGGAATTGGCGAACCAGTATCGGAATATACAAAACCCAATGTGGGCAATACCTATCCGGTATCGATTCCTCAAACAAGTGATGAATTTGAATCGGATCAATTAGGCTTGCAATGGCAATGGAATTCAAACTTTGATAAAAACTGGTATTCATTAACTGAAAAAACAGGATCACTTAGATTATATCCCGAAATAATTACAGACTCAGATAACTTGTGGAACATTGGTCGATTGCTTTTGCAGAAAACTCCGACCACGGATTTCTCAGCCGTTACTAAAATGACACTAGAGGCCAATACCGAAGGGGAACAAGCCGGCTTATTGGTATTTGGCATGGATTACTCATACATCACAATTGAAAAAACAGATGAGGGTTACTTATTGAAGCAGGTGAATTGCCTTAATGCCCGCAAAGGTAAACATGAAGCGGTTGTTCAATCAATACCTTATAAGTACCATTCTATTTACTTAAAAGTGGATATCTATCCCGAGAATCCTGATGATATCATACCAAAGGTAATTTGTAAATTTAGTTACAGTAAAAATGGCAAAAGGTATATTCCGTTTGGAGAAGATTTTATAGCCAAAGAAGGACGATGGGTTGGAGCAAAAGTGGGAATATTTGCAAATGCTAACAAAGAAACATCAGGCTATGCAGACTTCGATTGGTTTAGAATTGAGAAATAACACAACATACTTGACTTAAACATTTTAAACCATTATCTGTTGAATAATCAACAAGTTAATAGATCACTAAAAAATTGTGTTATGAAAAAGAATATGGGAGCAGCAGATAAAATCGTCAGATTCATTATAGCTGCAGCTATTGCCGTGTTGTATCTTACCAATGTTATAACAGGTATGTTGGGAACAGTGTTATTAGTTTTAGCAATTGTATTTTTGCTGACAAGCTTAATAAGTTTTTGTCCCTTGTATGTACCCTTCGGAATTAAAACATCATCTAAAGAAAAAGAATAATAATTCCTTCATTAATAAAACAAGGCTACTTCGTTGGAGGTAGCCTTGTTTTGTTTTCTACCTATTAATTGAATTATTTCAACAAAAAGATGTAAGAAACGAACGAATGAACTAATTTGCAGTGTGAACAAAGAGTTCTATTTTGTGAACCCAAAATTCAGTACATATTCAAAAGGAAATTTACACAATGAGACAAAAAGTTATACTTACCCTTTTACTTGTATTTTCAATTTTCAGTCATTCATCATATAGTCAGGATAGGACTGTTATAAATTTTACTGATGGCTGGAAATTCCAAAAAGGAGATGTGGAAAATGCTTATGAAGCAAATTTCAACGATACCAAATGGCAAAGCGTTTCAGTACCGCACGATTGGGCCATTTATGGGCCATTCGACAAAGAAGTTGATAAGCAAACTGTTGCCATTACTCAAAACAACGAAAAGGTTGCTTCGGAAAAAACCGGTCGTACAGGTGCTCTTCCGTTTATAGGTGTTGGATGGTATCGAAAAACGTTTAGCGTTGATGTAAACAATAATCAAAAAGCGATACTTACTTTTGACGGAGCCATGAGTAACTCAAAGGTATATGTAAACGGTGAGTTGGTTGGCGGATGGCCATTCGGTTATAACTACTTTTATTTTGATATTACTGATTATCTTAAAAAAGGCGAAACCAATACACTGGCTGTTCGTTTAGAAAACTTTCCTTTTTCATCGAGATGGTATCCGGGGGCAGGTCTTTATCGAAAAGTGCAGTTAATTGTTAAAGACGAAACCAGTTTTCAACACTGGGGACATTTTATCACCACACCTTATATTACTGGTGGTTTAGCTAAGGTGAATATTAAATCGAAAGTGAATGGTGAAAACATAACCGTGGAAACCATTATTAAAGATGCTGAAGGAAATCAGGTTGCTTCAGGAAAAACGGATGCCCGATTTGGTGATGAATTGGAACAAAATATTCCTGTTAAAAAACCACACCTTTGGAGCCCTGAAAATCCATATTTGTATACAGCAGAGATGAATCTCTACGAAGGAGACCAATTAAAAGACACAGAAACCATTCGCTTTGGAATCAGAAAAATTGAATACAGCCGCGAAAAAGGATTTTTATTGAATGATGTTCCTACCAAATTCAAAGGTGTATGCTTGCACCACGATTTAGGGCCAATTGGTACTGCCATCAATAAAGCAGCTCTTCGTCGTCAGTTAATTATATTAAAAGATTTAGGATGTAATGCTATCCGTTCATCGCACAATATGCCATCGATTGAGCAACTTGAACTTTGCGACGAAATGGGCTTCCTCTTCTTAGCTGAAAGCTTCGACGAATGGAAAAAGCCTAAAGTAAAAAATGGCTACAACCTGTACTTTGATGAATGGGCTGAAAAAGATGTAGTCAATTTGATTCATGCCACACGCAATCATCCTTGTATTGTTATGTGGAGTTCAGGTAATGAAGTACCTGACCAATGGGGATCGGATGGTGTAAAACGAGCTAAGTGGTTGCAGGATATTTTCCATCGCGAAGATCCTACACGACCAGTTACCGTAGGTATGGATCAGGTAAAAGCAGTGATGGAATCGGGCTTTGGTGCTATTATGGATATTCCGGGCTTAAACTACCGTGTTCATTTATACGATGAAGCATACAAACGTTTTCCTCAAGGCTTTATCTTAGGATCCGAAACTGCATCAACCGTTAGTTCGCGTGGTGTTTATAAGTTCCCTGTTGAAAAAGCATCAGACAAACAATACGACGATTACCAATCTTCTTCATATGACTTAGAATACTGTAACTGGTCGAATATTCCGGAGGATGATTTTGTTTTGCAGGATGATAAAGACTGGGTATTAGGCGAGTTTGTTTGGACCGGATTTGATTACCTGGGCGAACCTACTCCATACGATAATTACTGGCCATCGCGTAGCTCGTACTTTGGTATTTGCGATTTGGCAGGCTTACCTAAAGATCGTTACTACCTATACCGCAGTCGTTGGAATACCAAAGAAACTACCTTACACATTTTACCTCACTGGAACTGGGAAGGTCGCGAAGGCAAAACGACTCCTGTGTTTGTTTATACCAGCTACGATAGTGCCGAGTTGTTTGTAAATGGCAAAAGTCAGGGTGTTCGCACTAAAAATGACTCGACCAAACTGGACCGCTACCGCTTGATGTGGATGGATGTTAAATACGAACCGGGAACCATTAAAGTGGTTGCTTTTGATAAAAATGGTAATGTTGCCGAAACTCAAGAAGTTAAAACTGCAGGCAAACCATATCAGTTAATATTAAATGCCGATAGCGAGGTTATTAACGCCAATGGCGAAGATTTAAGTTACGTAACCGTATCGGTTATTGATAAGGATGGTAATCCATGTCCGTTGGCACAAAACCAATTGAAGTTTAAAGTAAGTGGCGATGCTACCTACCGTGCTGCTTGTAATGGTGATGCTACATCGCTGGAGATGTTCCACCAACCCACCATGAAACTGTTTAATGGTAAACTGGTTGTGTTGGTTCAGTCGGGTAACAAAGCGGGAAATGCCAAATTAACTGTTAGTGGTAAAGGACTGAAAAGCGCCAGCACTCAAATTGAAATTAAATAATGAACATCGCAGGAGTTGATGGATGCCGTTACGGTTGGATTGTTGCCTATTATGCAAATAACCAATACCAAATCGAAATATTCCCATCCATCAGCCAAATGATGCAAAATATACCACCCATGGAGCGTATCTTAATTGATATGCCCATGGGTATATCATCTCCGGGATTCCCCCGAACCATTGATGCGACCTTAAGAAAGCACCTCCCTCAACGCGCATCAACCGTTTTTAATGTACCGTGCAAAGCCGCCGTTTATGAAGATGACTTTACAAAAGCCAAACAGCTGAACATTGCCATTGAAGGCAAAAGTCTTTCGATTCAAACCCTCAACATCAAGCATAAGATTAAAGAGCTGGATGAGTATTTAGCACTATCCCAACATCAAACAATATTTATCGAAAGCCATCCCGAGTTATGCTTTAAGCATTTGAATAAAGAAATTCTTCTTTCAAAAAAATCAACAACAAAAGGATTGCAAGAGCGATTAGATGTGCTACACCAATGGGATAATAAAATCATTGAATTATATGATCAAGCCCTTTATCGTTTTAAACGCAAAGATGTAAAACCCGATGACATTGTGGATGCCCTTTGTTTATGTCTGATAAATAAGTTAGGAGCCCAAAGTAAGCTAAGTTTTATTACTGATGAGAATATACAATCGGAAGATGGAGTTTTGTACAGGATTGCCTATTTCTCTAATCAATAGTTAAACCCATTTCAGGGTTTTCTTGTCATGTGCTTATTCACCATGGGTTTCACCTAAGGCTATTCATATTAAACTCCTTCGGAGTTACCAAATACTATCATATTATAACTCAAGCAACACTCTATTTTATCACCATCCCCTCAACAAACTCAAACACTCATTATTAATTACTTACTCATCTTCCATATAAACTAACAAACTAATACTATATTTACTCTTCATTACAACCTTAATTTAAATCTATTATAATGAAGAAGATCTCATCTTTGATCGGAGTTATACTTTTATGCTCAGTTATAACGGCACAAAATGTATTTCAGAACATCCCTAATCGAAAAACAACCACCTTAAACGGCAAGTGGCATTATATTGTGGATGTTTATGAAAGTGGCTATTATAATTACCGATACGAACCCCGCGACCAAAAAGAACATCCTACCAACGAAGCTATTTTTCTGAATTTAAAACCCAACGACAGATCCGACTTACACGAATACGATTTTGACTACTCTCCCACCATGTATGTTCCGGGCGACTGGAATTCGCAAGATGAGAAATTATTTTATTACGAAGGTACCGTGTGGTATCGCAAGACATTTGACTATCATAAAAACAAAGAAACCAACCGTGTATTCCTCAACTTTGGAGCGGCTAACTATCGTACCGATGTATATATGAACGGTAAAAAACTGGGATTTCACGAAGGTGGCTTTACCCCGTTTTACTTCGAAGTAACAAACCTACTGAAAGAAAAAGACAACTATGTAGTTGTAAAGGTCGACAACAAACGTAAGAAAGAGGCTGTTCCTACTTTAAACACCGACTGGTGGAACTATGGCGGCATTACTCGGGATGTAGATCTGATTGAAACGGAATCGACCTTCATTGCCGATTACTCTGTTCAGCTACAGAAAAGCAATGCCAATCTAATCGAAGGCTTCATTAATCTGGACGGAGAGTCAAAAGCCAATCAACAGGTTACACTTTCCATTCCCGAATTAAAAATCAATCAGACAGTAACAACTGATGATAACGGTTGGGTATCGTTTAATATCAAAGCAAAAAAGATCAATTACTGGTCACCCGAGAACCCAAAGCTTTATGCAGTAAAGCTGACATACAACAATCAAACTCTTGATGATAAAATAGGATTCCGTACCATAGAGGTGAAAGGCTCGGATATATTGATCAACAACAAAAGTGTTTTTCTGCGAGGAATTAGCATACACGAAGAAAATCCGTTGGACGGCAGAAGAGCCTACTGTAAAGAAGATGCCGAATTATTGCTGGGCTGGGCCAAAGAAATGGGATGTAACTTTGTTCGCCTGGCACATTACCCTCACAACGAACACATGTTGCGTTTGGCTGATGAAATGGGCATAATGGTGTGGGAAGAGAACCCGGTTTACTGGACCATTCCGTTTGACAACCACGACACCTATCTGTTGGCCGAAAAACAATTGAAAGAAGTGATGATACGCGATAAGAATCGGGCTTCGGTTATTATATGGTCGATGGCCAATGAAACGCCACGCTCAGATGTGCGACTGGAGTTTTTGAAAAATCTGGCAGCAACCGCCCGCGAAATAGATAACACCCGCCTGATAAGTGCCGCTCTGGAAAAAAATCGGGTAAAAGGCAAAGAAAACACATTGGGTATCGACGATCCGTTTATGGATTATGTTGACATCATCAGCTTTAACGAATACGTTGGTTGGTACGATGGTTTGCCTGATAAATGCAAACGTGTACATTGGGAGATTGATTACAGCAAACCTGTGTTTATCTCCGAGTTTGGTGGAGGCGCTTTACAAGGGCTTCATGGCGACCGACTGGATCGTTGGAGTGAAGAATATCAGGAAGATTTATATATCAAAAACATTGAAATGTTGCGTCAGATACCGCAATTAAGAGGAATGTCGCCGTGGATATTAACCGACTTCCGCTCACCACGCCGAATGCGTCCTGTGATTCAAGACGGCTGGAACCGTAAAGGGTTAATATCAGAAAAAGGAACCAAGAAAAAAGCCTTCTTTGTTCTTCAGGAATATTATAAAGAGATGATGGAGAAGTGGGGTAAATAAATTGCAAAGCATTTATATAATTTGATTTCAAACCACAGATTATTACGATTATGAAGATTGCATTTTTTAAATTTTGATCTTTCTAATCCATTTAATCTGTGGTTATTTATACTCTTTTCAACCTTTGAACCAAACAACATCTACATGACACCTACCACCTCCACTATTCAAAAATCCTTTACTTACACACAAACCAATCATGCATCTATTGATAAAGTATTTCCACTTCTCTGTCCTGTTCGTGAAAAAGACTGGCTCGATGACTGGGAATATCGAATGATTTATTCACAATCGGGTTTGATTGAAGAAAACTGTGTATTTGCCACACCCAATGAAAAGGAATTGGAAACCATCTGGCACGTTACCATTTACGATAAAGAAAATCATCGGATCGAATTCGTTCGGGTAACACCTGGCGAAAATGTGGTACGCATCAACATCCGATTAGAAGCTGCATCTGAGAATCAAACCTTGGTACACATCACCTATTTATATACTGGCTTAAATCAAAAACAAAACCATTATATCAAGAATCAACTGGCAAATCACTTTAATTCATCGATGCTTTGGTGGGAAACTGCCATTAATTATTACCTAAAGAATGGTGAAATGCTAAGAAAAGACACAGTCTAACAAAAAAAACACATCCACCTGTCTTTCAGTCTGTTTAAACTAAATGCCGTATAAATGCCGGGTATAAGTCAAGTTAAATATTTGTACACTTCACCCCATGTCCAATACTTTTGAAACAAACCACCGCTATGAATCAAAAATCGATCGGAACCCGAATTGCTGAACTCAGAAAAGAAAAAGGTTTAACCCAAAACGAGGTTGTTGAAAAGTGCAATATTAACATCCGCACGCTTCAACGCATCGAATCCAATCAGGTGCAACCACGCATGTATACCGTGCGAGCTCTTCTGGAGGCAATGGATTATGATTTGGATATATTAAGCGAACCTAACCAAACAAACCCATCAGCCAATCTAAAGCAAAAGGCAACCCATTTTTTTGATCAGGCCGGTTACATGTTTAATCAAAACAAAAGTATTATGAAAAAAGCATTTGTATTTTTAAGCTTAGCTTTAGCTGTCATTTTTATTATTAATGTTGCGTTTACTGATAAAGTAGATGAGAGTGATATTATAGATTCTCATCCCATTTCAGAGGCAACCAACACATCTTCTGATAAAAAAACAGACAAGATGCTGCAACTCATAAAGGGGAAATGGCAATTAAAAGTAAGTAATGATTATGAGGTTGATAATTCCAATAGACGAATAATAGAATTTAATTCAAAAGGCGAGTTTGTAACAACAAATGCAAATGGGTCACCTTTCAATTCCGGTCTGTATTACATTACTAAAGACAAAAAGCTATTTACCATTCATAATAATCCTAAAGGTGAAATAAGAGAATGTTCAAATTATTACCAATTTACCGTTGGCGATACTGAGTTAACAATTAAAGGAATTTACCTAAGACCATTAATGAATAACCATTATGAAACATTTCGTGTTGACGAAGTTTGGGTTCGGGTTGAATAGATATTGTTTCATTTTTCAAAAATTTGATACACAATCATAGTTAGCAATGGGTTGCCTCTTCATCCGGGTAACCCATTTTTCTTTACATCCACCATCCTCCACCTAATCAAATGATTACTAAAACATTACCCCACTATTTAAAAAGACTCCTGACACTTGTACAAAATTGTCCTGATAGTTTTTAAAAACTGTCCTGATGATTTTTAAAAATTGTCCCGATGGTTTTTGAAAAGTGTCGTGACCATTTTTTTAACCCATCAGCATGCTTTATTAATCCTATCCTAAATATTTAGGATAAGAGCACCTCTGTTGGGCTTTTTATTGAAACAAATTGATACAGATCATTTGTTATTCACACCTACCTTCTGTAAAAAAGGATAAGTTTTACTAATTTCGCAGCCTGAAACTTAAGTGAATAATTACGACCATTCAACGATATTATGGAATACAATTTTAAGGACCTGGAACAAAAGTGGCAGCAATACTGGATCGACAACCAAACATATAAGGTAGAGGTTGACAACAACCGTCCTAAGTATTATGTGTTGGATATGTTCCCGTATCCTTCGGGAGCCGGCTTACACGTTGGTCACCCGCTGGGCTACATTGCTTCAGACATTTACAGCCGCTACAAGCGATTAAACGGATTTAACGTATTGCACCCAATGGGTTACGATGCGTACGGATTACCGGCAGAGCAATATGCTATTCAAACCGGGCAACACCCGGCTATTACTACCGAAAATAACCTAAACCGTTATCGTCAGCAGCTCGATAAAATTGGATTCTGTTACGATTGGGATCGCGAAGTAAAAACCTGCGACCCGGATTATTATAAATGGACTCAGTGGGCATTTATTCAAATGTTCAACCACTATTACTGCAATCAGGCTAAACAAGCCCGACCTATCAGCGAGTTGGTTGACGTATTTGCCAAAACTGGTACTGAAGGATTAGGCTTAGCTTGCAGCGAAGAGTTGGTATTTACTGCCGATGAGTGGAAGGCTAAATCAGACAAAGAACAACAAGAAATATTATTGAACTACCGTTTGGCTTATTTGGCCGATACAATGGTTAACTGGTGTCCTGCATTGGGTACTGTATTGGCCAACGACGAAGTGAAAGAAGGTGTTTCGGTTCGCGGTGGTCACCCGGTTGAGCAAAAAGTAATGCGCCAATGGTCGTTGCGTGTTTCTGCTTATTCCGAACGCCTGTTAACCGGTTTGGATAATGTGGATTGGAGTGATTCATTGAAAGAAATCCAACGCAACTGGATCGGTCGTTCCGAAGGTGCTGAGATGACTTTCAAAGTAAAAGAGTCGGATGTTGAGATGGAAATCTTTACTACCCGTGCCGATACGGTCTACGGAGTTACCTTTATGGTATTGGCTCCCGAGAGTGAGTTGGTCGATCAGTTAACTACTCCTGAGCAACGTGCTACCGTTGATGCTTATATCCTTGAAACAAAAAAACGTACCGAGCGTGAGCGCTTGGCCGAAGTAAAAAAGGTAAGTGGAGTATTCTCAGGATCGTATGCCATCAATCCATTAACCAACGAAGAAATTCCGGTTTGGATCAGCGACTATGTATTGGCTGGTTACGGAACAGGTGCCATTATGGCCGTTCCTGCGCACGACTCACGTGACTTTGCCTTTGCTAAACATTTCGATTTACCAATCCGCCAGGTAGTAATTCCTGTGGGAGCTGAAGCAACTGATCCGGCAACATGGGACGATTCCATCGACTCGAAAGAAGGAACCATGGTTAACTCAGGCATTTTAGATGGCTTGAGCGTAAAAGACGGTATTGCAAAAACCAAAGAATATATTTCAGCAGAAGGCATTGGTAAGGTAAAAGTAAACTACCGCCTTCGCGATGCTATTTTCAGCCGCCAGCGTTACTGGGGTGAGCCGTTCCCTGTTTATTACAAGGACGACATGCCTTATATGTTGGATGAGTCGAAATTACCATTGACTTTACCCGAGATTGATAAATATTTGCCAACCGAGCAAGGTGAGCCACCATTGGGCCGTGCCAAAGATTGGAAGACCGAAGAAGGATATCCTCTGGAGTTAAATACCATGCCAGGCTTTGCCGGATCATCGGCTTACTACCTTCGTTACATGGATCCAAAGAACGATACCGCTTTGGTGGGTAAAGAAGCCAACGAATACTGGCAGGATGTTGACTTGTACATCGGAGGAACCGAGCATGCTACGGGTCACTTGATTTACTCTCGTTTCTGGAACAAGTTTTTGTTTGATATAGATGCCGTAATCAAAGACGAGCCATACAAGAAGTTGATCAACCAGGGAATGATTCAGGGCCGTTCTAACTTTGTTTACAGAGTTAAGGGCAGCAACACTTTTGTATCTTACAACTTGCGTAAAGACTATGATGTAACCGAAATTCACGTGGACGTTAACATTGTTCGCAACGATGAGTTGGATATGGAAGCATTTAAAAAGTGGAGTCCTGATTATGCCAATGCCGAATTTATTTTAGAGGGTGATAAATACATATGTGGATGGGCTGTTGAGAAGATGTCGAAGTCGATGTACAACGTAGTGAATCCCGATGATATCATTGAAGAATACGGTGCTGACACATTGCGTTTATACGAAATGTTCTTAGGTCCGTTAGAGCAAAGTAAGCCTTGGGATACTAATGGAATTGATGGTGTTCATAAGTTTTTGAAGAAAACATGGCGTTTATTCTATAATGGCGATCAGTTAGCTGTTAGTGATGATAAAGCTACTCCTGACGAATTAAAGGTATTACACCGCACCATTAAGAAGATTACCGATGATGTAGAGCGTTTCTCGTTCAACACATGTGTAAGTGCCTTTATGATTTGCGTTAACGACTTAAACGATCTTAAATGTAACAAACGCGAGATACTAGAGCCATTGTTGGCATTATTAGCTCCGTTTGCACCCCATATTTCAGAAGAGCTATGGAGCCAGTTAGGTCACACAACATCGGTGGTTGACACACAATGGCCGGAGTTTAACGCCAGCTATTTGGTTGAATCAACGGTTACTTATCCGGTTTCATTCAATGGTAAAATGCGTTTTAAAATTGATCTTCCGGCAGATATGAGTAAGGATGATATTGAAAAAACAGTTCTGGCTCACCAAAATGCAGCTAAATGGATCGAAGGCAAAACCATTCGTAAGATTATTGTGGTTCCTAAAAAGATCATCAATATTGTGGTTGGATAATCCAGTTGTTAGATGATAGAAGTTAGAAAGCAGATACACTATATTCACTCTCTTACTAACTCTCTACTGACTAATAACTACTAACGACTGACTAACAACCATGTCAGATATATTCAAACTGCTTGATATTATTATCAGGCAGTTTTTGTAATACTACCCTTCCCATCAACAAATAATACATATAAACAATGACAACTAACAAAATAATATCCGAACTCCGAAGTTATCTAATGCTTACCATTGGACTTGCCATTGGCACATTGGGTTGGACCGGTTTTTTAATACCGGCAAAAATTGTAGGTGGAGGCCTTACGGGTATAGCAACTATCCTCTACTTTATTTTTGGTTGGGATGTGGGTCTATCCACCTTAATCATAAATATTGCATTAATATTAATTGCAATGAAGGTATTAGGAGCCTCATTTGGTATAAAAACCATTTATTGTGTTTTGGTCTTCTCCGGATTACTTACCGTCATGCGTCCTTTCTTTGATGCCCCCATCGTATCGGAATTAATGATGAATAGCATTATCGGTGGTATTCTTGGTGGTATCGGTGCCGGAATTGTTTTTGTTAACGGAGGAAGCACAGGAGGTGTCGACATCATCGCCATGATCATTAACAAGTACAAGAATATTAGTTTAGGCAGACTTCTTTTAGGAATGGATGTAATTATCATCTCCTCTTCATTCTTTCTGGTTCAAACATCCTCCATTGAGACGGTTGTTTATGGTTTTATGACCATGGCTGTGTTAGCCTATACTGTTGACTTAGTCATCTCAGGAAATAAACAAACTGTACAGTTTTTTATTATTTCGAGTAAACCGGAACAAATTCAAAAATCGGTAATTTTTGAAGCCAACAGAGGCCTAACAGTGTTGCATGGTACCGGTGGATACTCTGGTGAACCACGGAAAGTACTGATGGTTATTGCAAAAAAAAGCGATACTCAAATGATTTTTAAAGTAGTAAAACAAATTGATGCCGATGCATTTATTACAGTAGGAACTGTAATGGGTGTTTACGGACAAGGCTTTGATAAAATTAAAATTTAAGGAAAGAATGTTTTATATTAGAGGCTCAAAAGCTGATACCCTTTATTAATTTAAGATTAACGCCTAATAATTCACCCTGTTTTCAAAAGTAAAATGAAAAAGAAGACTTTTTTTCTAATAGCTCTCATTGTAATTGTTTTAGTTCCTGTTACCTTTTTTCTGGTTAACAGATATCAACATCCTCGTTCTGTTGTTACTGAAGAAACTCTTGACTCATTAGATATTGTTGAGGTTCCTGAACCAGAACTATTATATGGCATTCCATTGGACTCTTTTATAGTAGATAAAGAAAGAGTTAAACGAAACCAATTCTTAGCTGATATATTTTTAAAGGCTGGTATTGATTACCCAACCATCAACACCATTGTTGAAAGAACCAAACCTGTATTTGATGTACGTAAAATAAAAGTTGGTAATAATTACTCCCTGTTTTTAAGTCAGGATACCCTGCGGCAATTGGAACACTTTGTGTATGAAATAGACAATACCGATTACCTGGTAGTTTCCCTTCAAGATTCCATTCAGGTTTATAAAGGAGTTAAGGAAACGGTTAGTGTAAGCAAGGAGGCTTCTGGCGTAATAACATCGTCATTATGGAATGCCATGTCTGACAATAATCTGAATCCTCTACTAGCCATTGAACTTTCTGAAATATTTGCCTGGACAGTTGATTTCTTTGGTATTGAAAAGGGCGATAATTTTAAAGTGTATTACGAAGAAGAATTTGTTGACAGTTTAAGCATAGGTATAGGTAAAGTTCACGGTGCCCTTTTTCATCACCGAGGCAAACCTATTTATGCCTTTAACTTCGAAGAAGACAGTGTTTGGAATTTCTTCGATGAAAACGGACAGAGCCTTCGTAAAGCATTTTTAAAAGCACCATTAAAGTTTTCTCGTATTAGTAGTCGTTTCTCAAATAGCAGACTTCATCCGGTGTTAAAAATCAGAAGGCCTCACCACGGTATTGATTATGCTGCTCCAGCCGGAACTCCGGTTTACGCCTTAGGTGATGGTAGGGTGTTTGCTAAAGGATATCAGAAGAATGGTGGAGGAAACTATTTAAAGATTAAACACAATAGTGTTTACACCACTGTTTACATGCACCTGAAAGGATTCGCCAAAGGCATTAGCAAAGGATCAGTAGTTAAACAGGGACAGTTAATAGGATATGTAGGATCCACAGGATTAGCAACCGGTCCTCATCTCGACTTTAGAGTGTTTAAAAATGGAAAAGCCATCGACCCTCTGAAATTGGAAGCACCTTCTGTTGAACCGGTAAAAGAAGAAAATATGGCCCGCTTTGAAACATTTATTAAACCGTTAAAAGCTAAATTAGATAGTATACCATTAAAAGAATACTAGGCTAATATCAACAATATACTTAAAGAGAGACTTCCAACGGAGCCTCTCTTTATATATACGTATATTAATAATAAGCTTAATCAGCCTTGAGAATATGAGCAATGGTCTCCGGAAAGTGTTGGTATTCTAATTCGTGCACCTTAGTGGCAACATCTGCAGCAGTATCCGTAGGAAGCACTTCACATCTCACCTGCCTGATTACCAATCCCTCATCATAATTTTCATTCACATAATGAATAGTAATGCCCGACTCTTTTTCTTTATTTTCAACAACGGCCTGATGAACCCGATCACCATACATTCCTTTTCCACCAAATTTTGGTAAAAGTGCCGGATGAATATTGATAATTTTATCAGAAAATTGACGAATATATGCCGACGGTATTAACCATAAGAATCCTGCCAGCACGATTAAATCAGGATTTATCTGCTGTAACTCCTCCAAAATCACTTGGTTATCCCTAAATTCATTTCGACCAAACACTCTACATGGTATTCCCAATGTAGTGCAACGCTCAATTACATAGGCATTTGGATTGTTACAAAACACCCCTTTTATTTCGACCGAACCATCATTTTTGAAATATTTTGCAATGTTTTCTACATTCGATCCAGAGCCCGAAGCGAAAAGCACTATCTTTTTCATTATCTTAATTTTACATGTGTTATTTATCTCCAAAACAAGATGTAAAAATAGGAAAATTTAAGGGCTAAATAGCATTTTCTTTACATGAAGTTTGAATTATTATCCACAAATGTATTTCTTTGCAAAGTTGTTTTATAACATTTTATTAGTATTAATTTAAAAACTTAAAGCTATGTCAGACATTGCATCAAGAGTAAAAGCAATTATCGTAGACAAGTTGGGAGTTGACGAAACTGAAGTTGCACCAGAAGCTAGCTTCACCAATGATTTGGGTGCTGACTCTCTTGACACTGTAGAATTGATTATGGAATTTGAAAAAGAATTCAACATTGCAATTCCAGACGATCAGGCTGAGAATATCGGAACTGTAGGTGACGCGATTGCTTACATTGAAGAAAACGCTAAGTAAGAACGAGTAGGATACTTTAAGAGTAGTTATGGAGTTAAAAAGAGTTGTTGTTACGGGACTAGGAGCCATTACACCTATCGGCAACACAGTAGAAGAATACTGGAACAGCTTGATAAATGGAGTAAGTGGCTGTGGACCTATTACTCATTTTGACGCCTCCAAGTTCAAAACTCAGTTCGCTTGCGAATTAAAAGGCTACAACGCCAACGATTATTTTGATCGTAAAGAGGCAAGGAAACTTGACCCCTTTGCCCAGTACGCTATGATTGCTGCCGACCAAGCAGTAGCCGATGCAGGTATTGTACCTGATAAATTGGATGCTGATCGTGTTGGCGTAATCTGGGGTGCCGGTATTGGTGGATTGCTAACATTTTTGCAAGAAGTTACAGGATTTGCTCAAGGGGACGGAACACCACGTTTCAGCCCTTTCTTCATTCCGAAAATGATTGCTGATATTGCGCCCGGTCATATTTCAATGAAATATGGATTCCGGGGACCAAACTTCGGTACAGTTTCGGCATGTGCATCTTCTACTAACGCCATTGGCGAAGCGTATAATCTTATTCGCTTAGGCAAAGCTGATATGTTTGTTACAGGAGGTTCTGAAGCCACGATTAATCAAGCCGGTGTGGGTGGATTTAATTCAATGCAGGCTTTGTCAACCCGTAATGACGATCCAACGACAGCATCGCGACCTTTTGATAAAGGACGTGATGGTTTTGTGATGGGTGAAGGAGGTGCTTCTTTAATTGTTGAAGAGTATGAGCACGCCATTAAGCGTGGTGCTAAAATCTACTGTGAAATAGTAGGTACTGGCATGACAGCTGACGCTCACCACTTAACTGCCCCGCATCCTGAGGGACTGGGCGCTAAGAAAGTAATGGAACATGCGTTGTCGGATAACGGTATTGATCCTAAAGAAGTAGGTTACATTAATGTACATGGAACCGCCACTCCACTAGGTGATATTGCCGAAACGAAGGCTATCAAAGAGGTTTTTGGTGATCATGCGTACAACTTGAACATTAGTTCAACAAAGTCGATGACTGGTCACTTATTAGGAGCAGCAGGAGCTGTTGAATCAATAGCTTGTATTTTAGCTATTAACAACGGTATTGTTCCTCCAACAATTAATCACTTTGAAGACGATCCGGAAATTGATAACAAACTTAATTTCACATTCAACAAAGCACAAGAACGTGAAGTAAAAGTTGCCTTGTCAAACACTTTCGGATTCGGAGGCCATAACGCATCCGTAGTATTTAAAGCTTTGTAAAAAAGTAGTTTTGATTAAACCACTTTTGCACATTATAAAACTTCTTCCTTTTCGAAGGAAGAAGTTTTATGGTTTTATACGAACAACAACAGGTTGTAATCCTTCTAATCTGGAGATATTTGAGCAGGCCATGATTCATAAATCAGCCATGCTTAAAAACAGCAAAACCCACAAGTACATTAACAACGAAAGATTAGAGTATCTGGGTGATGCTATTTTAGGTTCTATTGTTGCAGAAGTTCTGTACATATACTTCCCCCATAAAAACGAGGGTTTTCTTACTAAAACGCGTTCCCGCATTGTAAATCGCTCACTCCTCAATTCCATTGCCCTGGAAATGGATTTACATAAATGGGTTAAAACACAATCATTACTCGACGTATCGCAAACCAGCATTTTGGGTGATGCTTTGGAAGCTTTAATTGGAGCTGTATATCTCGACAAAGGATATGCAAGATGCAAGCAGTTTGTTCAAGAAAAAATATTGAACCAATACATCGACCTTCAAAGAATTGCACGCGAAGACAATAACTTTAAATCGTTATTGATCGAATGGGGCCAAAAAAATAAAAAAAGCGTCAATTTTATAACTGAAGAACTCCACTCCTATACCGACTCTGAAACAACTACCAAGTTTAAATCCAAAGCCCTGATTAATGAAGAACTATTAGGGGAAGGAGAAGGACATTCAAAAAAAGAAGCCCAACAAAACGCAGCCCATCAGGCATTAGATAAAATAGAAGCGGAATAAAATTCATTTCCTGTTCAGAAGAAAGATATTTATATTTTACGCCCAATGAATCCTTAAATATTGTTATCTTCAAAAAAACTAAAACACGATAACAATGGAAGTTTTTAAACCAAAATAAAGTATCTTCCCATATCAAAAAAACACCTCATACCACACCCCAACAAATTAATTTGCTGTTAATTAATGTTAAACCCCGATTTATATTCATTCAGCCTACTATTTTTGTTTTATGAGTAAGAAATTAATTTTGATACTGACCATTGTAATGGCAATTTCTTTAATTGGAATCACATACATCCAAACTTTATGGATTATGAAGGCTACCAAATTAAACGAAGAACAATTTGATCAATCTGTTCACCAGGCAATGGCTGATGTCATAATTCGACTTGAAAAAGACGAAACTTCGTTATTAACAAGACACACCAATTCAAACAAATCAAAAAGCAAAGTTCCTCAGAATCTTCAGCCCGATTCAAAATATTTCAGTAATAAGGACGAAGATCTATTCTCACAGGAACAAGAATTCAGCATCTCACTAAACCTCAACTTCTCCAAAGGGCAATATAATGTAGCTACCTATGAGCAGGATTCTTTAATGACAACTTTTCATGGTAGAACATCAAAAGGTGCTTTTGGGCGAACTGATCCGTTAACCAGCACCATGATGGCGATTCAGAATGAACTTCGCAATCAATATAATAAGCAAAACGATGCGCTATTAAGAAAACTACTGGAAGATGTACCCATTGAGAATCGTATTGATAATATGCGACTTCAACAATACCTTTTTCAGAATTTAGAAGAAAAAGGCATCACCTTTCTTTACGAATATGCCATCATCAATTCTAAGGGAGAAACGGCTTATAAAACTGAAAATTTCACTGATAACCCAAAGGAATATAAAACCTACCAAAAAAGGCTTTTCCCAAATGACATTCATGCAAAAGCCAATTATATCAGGCTTCATTTTACACAAATGCCTAATCCTATTTACGAATCGTTAGGTTTGGTTATTCCGTCTGCAATTTTTACCCTGATAATGGTATTCATGTCTATTATAACCATCATGATTATTGTTCGCCAAAAGAGGGTTGACCAGATAAAGAATGACTTTATCAATAATATGACGCATGAGTTTAAAACTCCCATATCTACCATTTCGTTAGCTTCACAAATGCTTAAAGATGGCAGTGTAATTAAAACACCCAAAACACTTCAGCATATTTCAGGCGTAATTCAAGACGAAAGCAAACGTTTAAGTTTTCAGGTTGAAAAAGTGCTGCAAATGGCTATCTTTGAAAAAGGTAAGAAAGGCTTAAAATTAAAAAACATTGATGTAAACGATCTCATTCACAATGTTACCAATAATTTTAGGATTAAAGTTGAAAATGCCAATGGTAAAATTATTGAACGTTTAGAGGCTAAAAACAGCATTATTAGTGTTGATGATGTGCATTTTACAAATGTTATTTATAACTTGCTCGATAACGCCGTAAAATATAAGATGGGATCACCGGTTTTATACGTTAAAACTTGGAATAAAAATAACGGAATTGTAATTTCGATTAAAGATAATGGGATGGGGATATCAAAGGATAACCTCAAAAGAATATTTGAAAAATTTTACCGTGTACCAACAGGTAATGTTCATGATGTGAAAGGCTTTGGATTAGGCCTTGCCTACGTGAAAAAAATTGTTGATGACCACGGTGGACAGATATCAGTTGAGAGCGAACTTAAAGTTGGCACAAAATTTGACATATTCCTACCTCTAAAAAACACTAAAGAATGGAAAAAGAATATAAAATCCTCTTAACAGAGGACGATGAGAACTTAGGCATGCTCCTAAGAGAGTATCTTGAAGCAAAAGGCTTTGAAACAGATCTATTACCAGACGGTGAAGAAGGCTACAAGGCTTTCATGTCTAAAAAATATGATTGCTGTATACTTGACGTAATGATGCCTAAGAAAGATGGCTTCTCATTGGCAAAAGATATTCGAATGGTAAATGCTGATATTCCTATTGTCTTCCTTACAGCTAAATCGTTGAAAGAAGATATTTTTCAAGGATTTAAAATTGGTGCCGACGACTACCTTACAAAACCTTTTAGTATGGAAGAGTTGCTTTTCCGTATTGAAGCAATACTACGACGTACCAAAGGTGGTAATGTTGCACAGGAATTTTATCAGTTAGGTAAATTTAAGTTTGACACTCAAAAGCAACAGCTGATTAATGATGAGAACATTATCAAACTTACTACCAAAGAATCAGAATTGTTAAAGTTGCTTTGTACCAATGCCAATAAGGTACTGGAACGTAATTTTGCATTAAAAACCATTTGGGTTGATGACAATTACTTTAACGCTCGTAGTATGGACGTTTACATTACCAAATTACGTAAACACCTGAAAGACGAACCAAGTGTTGAAATAATTAATGTACACGGTAAAGGTTATAAACTGGTTATGTAATTAAACCTATTAGATATATAAGCCGCTTCGAAATCGAAGCGGCTTTTTTTGTTTCATACCCTATTTTAATTGTATTTTCACTTAAAATAATTGATCATGGATACCTTCAGAACCATTGTAGAAGTAGAGTCGCAAAAAAAAACAATTAACTATAATTCTCAGCTATTATTCATGGGTAGTTGCTTTGCTGGCAATATTGGTTCTTATTTCGAAGAAACCGGATTTAATGCCATGGTGAATCCATTTGGTGTATTATACAATCCCTTTTCTATAGCAAAAGCCATTCGCCAGCTTATTAGAAACTCAGCCTATCAGGATACAGACCTTATTTATCACAATGAGATATGGCAGAGTTTTGATCATCATAGTTCGTTCAACAATACAGATAAGGCATCGTGTTTATCTAATATTAATGAAACCTTAAAAACAGGTGCTGATTTTTTAGCTAACACAGATTACCTTTTTATCACCTTTGGTACATCATGGGTATATAAATTAAAAGAGTCAGGAGAAATTGTATCTAACTGTCATAAGATTCCTTCATCACATTTCAATCGTGAATTAATAACAAAAGAATCAATCATTGAAACCTATCAAGATCTGTTTAAGAACTTATTAAAGTTAAACCCATCCTTAAAAATCATTTTAACCATTAGCCCAGTTCGCCATTGGAAAGATGGTGCACATGGAAATCAAATTAGTAAAGCTATACTTTTGTTGGCAGTTGATGAACTTTGCACACAATTCGAGCAGGTTGATTACTTTCCTGCCTATGAAATTTTACTTGACGACTTGCGAGATTACCGATTCTTTGATACCGACATGCTTCACCCCTCTGCAGAAGCAGTTAAGTACATCAGAGCCCAATTTATTTTATCCTGGTTAGATGAGTTAGCTCAAGAATTTATTACTCAAATGGAATCCATTAAAAGAAATATCAATCATCGCCCATTTAACAAACATTCAGATCAACATCAAAAATTCATAAGAAAGAGCATCTCAAAACTCGAACAAATACAAAAAAGATTCAATAAAGTTAGTTTATCTACGTTTCAAGATCAATTCAACAAGCAATTATTGTAAACCGTCAAATAGTATATATCGATGAAATAAATATATCTGGATGTATTGATGAATTGATTTTTTTTTACAAAATTGCAATAGGAGAGTTTAACTATGTGTATCCTCTTTATGAAAAACCCTTAAATTGTTCCTATTTCCATTTGAATTACCTCATCAGATTTGGTGATAGGCTTTATTCTTAATTTCTAGGCTTATGAGTATCGAACATTTGGATAAAAACCAATTGGTTAATCTGGAATACTCTTTATTTAAAGAGATTCTTCGAACCAATAGAGCAGGTGCTTATTCGAGCAGTTCTATTATTGGTTGTAACACTCGCAAATATCATGGTTTGCTTGTTGCTCCAATTGAACAGCTGGACAACGAACGTCATGTTCTTTTGTCATCGTTAGATGTAAGTGTTATTCAAAGAGAAAAAGTATTTAACCTAGGTATTCATAAATATCAGGGCAGCCATTACGAGCCTAAAGGTCATAAGTATATACTTGACTTCACAACAATTCCAACTCCAAAAACAACCTATCGTATAGGAGGCGTTATTTTATCACAAGAGATTGTTCTATCCGAAAAAGAGTCGCAAGTTTTACTTCGCTACACATTAGAAGAAGCACACTCTCCAACTAAATTGCGTTTAACACCATTTTTAGCATTCAGACATATTCATGATTTAACCTCTGAAAATATGTATGCCAACACTAAATATGCTTCGGTTGAAAATGGTATTAGCATATGTTTGTATGATGGATTTTCACCATTATACATGCAACTAAATAAAGAAAATGACTATGTACCAAATCCAGATTGGTTCAGGCAAATAGAATATATAAAAGAGCAACACAGAGGATATAGCTACTCTGAAGATTTATATGTACCCGGCTATTTTGAAGTAGAAATAAACAAAGGCGAAAGCATTGTTTTTGCAGGCGGAACCATAGAAGCAAAATCAAATGCACTAAAAGGAAAATTTACTCGTGAAGTAAAAAAGAGAGTTCCTCGTATAAGTTTACAGCATAATTTATTAAATGCTGCTCAACAATTTATTGTTCGAAACAAAAAAGAAACAAAGCTTTTAGCCGGATATCATTGGTATGACACAAGGCTTCGTGACACCTTGATAGCTTTGCCGGGATTAACTGTTTTTCAACAAGATAAGACGGACTTTTCGTTAATTCTGAAGTCGGCTGTTAATCAAATCAAAAAAAATTATTTAACTGAAAAACATTTTGTTGTTAAAGATATAGATGCTCCCCTCTGGTTGTTCTGGACACTTCAGAAATGTATAGATTATTGCCAGGTGGATGATATCTGGGAACAATTTGGAGACGTTTTAAAATCAATATTAAAGACCTACAGAAACAGAAATAATGATCAGTTTAAAATAGTTGATGGATTAATTTATGCCAAGGTTGAGAATATACCTCTAACATGGATGGATGCAATTGTTGAGAACAGTCCTGTAACACCGCGTTATGGAATGCCTGTTGAAGTAAATGCACTTTGGTATAATGCCATCATGTTTGCCATTGAACTGGCAAAAAAACATAACGAAACTGAATTTGTATCGGAGTGGAAACCGTTTGCCGATCAATTGAAAGAATCGTTTATAAAATACTATTGGATAGAAGAGTTGGAATATTTAGCCGATTGTAACGATGACTCGCAAATGGATACTTCCATTCGCCCTAATCAATTAATCGCTGCCGCTCTTCCTTACTCTCCTTTAAGTATGGATCAGAAAAAATCGGTTGTTGACATCATAAAAAAAGAGTTGGTTACGCAAAAAGGTATTCGCAGTCTTTCGCCACAAGATCCCAAATACAAGGGTGTAATGGAAGGCACTGTCGACCAACGAGATTTAGCATTGCATCAGGGAACCGCCTTTCCATGGCTTGTTTCTTTCTTTGCCGATGCTTATTTATCGCTTCATAAACAAGGCGGAGTCAATTACATAAAACGTTTACTCGAAGATTACGATAAAGAATTGGGTGAACATTGCCTTGGCACCATCTCAGAAGCGTACAATGGTAACCCGCCACATACAGCTAAGGGAGCTGTTTCAATGGCATGGAATGTTGCCGGAATTTTAAGAGTCATAAAATCGATAGAACCATACTCAAATTATTAAACCTAGGTCTATGAGAGTACTTATGTTTGGATGGGAATTTCCTCCCCATATTTCAGGAGGATTAGGTACAGCCTGCTACGGGCTTACAAAAGGGATTGCTCACATCCCCGACCTGGATGTGATATTTGTTGTACCCAAAGCATTTGGTGATGAAGATCAATCAACCATGCAATTGGTGGGTGCCAATAAAACCCCTATCAAGCATAGAAAATTAAACGTAAATAAATTCTCACAGACACTTGATTATATTGAGGTTGATTCTAAACTGGTCCCTTATGTTGATCCGGAAGAATTTTGGAAAATGCAAAGTTACGAAGTGAGTTCAACCCATAAATTTGTTCAAACCGACGAATCTGGACTTGTTCAATTTACAGGTAAATACGGGCCTAACCTGTTAAAAGAAATAGCTGATTATGCCATTGTTGCCAATGTAATTGCACAAGATCATGATTTTGATATAATACATGCTCACGACTGGCTTACCTATCCTGCAGGCATTGCGGCCAAAGAAGCTACCGGAAAACCGTTGGTAGTACATGTACATGCTACTGATTTCGATCGCAGTGGCGGAAGTGTAAATCCAACAGTATATGAAATAGAAAAACGCGGCATGGAAGCTGCTGATAAGGTGATAACCGTAAGTAACCTCACTCGAAATATTGTAATCGAAAAGTACGGAATTGCAGAAGAAAAAGTAGTAACCGTTTACAATGCGGTTGAACCAAATATAAAGGAAACACCCACCCCTTTTAAGAAAAAAGTGGGCGAAAAAATCGTGACCTTTTTAGGTAGAATCACCATGCAGAAAGGTCCCGAATACTTTATTGAGGTTGCCAATGCTGTTTTAAAAAGAGTTGATAACGTTCGTTTTGTGATGGCTGGAAGTGGCGACATGATGGAAAAGATGATTCGCAGAGCAGCCAGTTTAAATATTACTGATAAATTTCATTTCACGGGCTTCCTCAAAGGAGATGATGTATTTCAGATGCTAAGAATGAGTGACCTTTATGTGATGCCATCTGTATCTGAGCCCTTTGGTATTTCTCCTTTGGAAGCTATGCAAAGTTCAGTTCCGGTTTTGATTTCCAATCAATCAGGAGTAGCTGAAATACTGACTTATGCAATAAAGACCAACTTCTGGGATATTGAAGCAATGGCGGATGCAATTCACGGCATTGTAAGTTATCCGGCACTATCGCAAATGTTTATAAAACATGGTAAAGAAGAAGTGGACTCGTTGAAATGGGAAAACTCAGCCCGAAAAGTAAAATTAGTTTACGACAGTGTATTACCTTAATGAAACCGACAGACTATGAGAAATATTTGCTTTTATTTTCAGGTACATCAGCCGTTCAGATTCAGAAGATATCGCTTTTTCGATATTGGACAGGACCATTATTACTACGACGATTACACCAACGAATCGGTATTAGATAAGGTAAAAACAAAATGTTATTTACCTACCAACCAACTATTATTAAAGCTTTTAAAAAAGCACAAGGATAAATTTAAAATAGCTTTTTCTATTTCTGGTGTGGCATTGGATCAATTTAAATTATATGCCCCCGAAGTAATTGATAGCTTTAAAGAGTTGGTTGACACAGGTAATGTTGAACTATTGGCTGAAACCTATTCGCACTCTTTGGTAGCTTTAAAAGATGAAAAAGAATTTAAAAATCAGGTAAAACAGCATGCCGAAACGGTAAAAGAAATTTTTGGTGTTAAACCCAAAGTATTCAGAAACACAGAACTGATCTATTCCGATGAAATTGGTCGGATGGTTAAATCAATGGGCTATGAAGGAATGCTTACCGAAGGTGCCAAACACATACTTGGATGGAAGAGCCCCGACTTTTTATACTGTAACGCCATTGATCCTAAACTGAAAGTTTTACTCAAAAACTTTACTTTAAGTGATGATATTGCCTTCCGCTTTGGCAACAAAGGATGGTGCGAATGGCCATTAACCACACAAAAATATGTCGACTGGTTAGTGAATCTTGAGAGAAAGGAAGAAATTGTTAACCTGTTTATGGATTACGAAACCTTTGGAGAACATCAGTGGAAAGAAACCGGAATTTTTGAATTTTTGGAAGATCTTCCGGATAAAATAATTAAGAACAAAGCACTTCAATTTGTTACTCCATCAGAAGCCATTAAAGAGCTACAGCCCGTTTCTGCAGTTCATGTTCCTAACCCAATCAGTTGGGCTGATGAAGAACGTGACTTAACCGCCTGGCTGGGCAATGAAATGCAAAACGAAGCATTTGAAAAACTGTATTCACTATTACCCAAAATACGCCAATGCGAAGATGAAAAATTATTGAAGGATTGGAGATATCTGCAGGTTAGTGATCATTTCTATTATATGAGTACTAAATTCTTCTCCGATGGTGAAGTACATGCCTATTTCAATCCTTACGAAACTCCATATGAAGCATTCATCAATTACATGAATGTATTGAGCGACTTCACACTACGACTTAATTCTGCTGTTCCGGAATCGAACCTTGAGCAGGAACTGGCAAATTTATCCCGCATTATAGAGAAGAAAGAAAAGAAAATTAAGAAGCTTGAAAAGCAATTAAAGACATCAGCAAATAAGTAACAAACAACCCAACTCAATTATAGTAACACACAGGCAAAAAGACTTATTAACCTTTAACTTTTTATATTATGAGTATTAAAAAACAATACCTAAAAAGTCGGCCTGAATGTAAAGTAACATTTAAGTTAGGCAAATTCGAAGATGCAGAATCCGTAAACATTGTAGGTAGTTTCAACAACTGGAATTTATCTGAAACCAGCATGGATAAACTTAAAAACGGATCTTTTACACAGACATGCTATCTTGAAACAGGGAAAGAAATCCAATTTCGGTATTTGGTTAATAACCACACATGGATAACAGAGGAAGAAGCAGATGACTTTGTTGATACCGGAATGGGCGACAACCAAGTAAATGCAGTTCTAAAACTGTAATCGGAAAAAAGAGAGATCTAAGGTCGGAAAACAAAAATAGAGAGGTATGATTAGTAGCTTTATAAAGCCTGACTATATTTTCGAATGTAGTTGGGAAGTATGTAATAAAATGGGTGGCATACATACCGTATTGGCCACCAAAGCACAGACTTTGGTACAGGAGTTTCAGGACAAAGTGATATATATTGGTCCTGATGTTTGGAGAGGAACTCCTACAAACCCAGAATTTTTAGAGGAAAACAGCCTTTTTCCGGATTGGAAGGATGAGCTACAGCAGGAAGGAATCTCAGTTAGAATAGGAAGATGGAATATTGTTGGAAGACCTATAGTAGTATTAGTCGATTTCACTTCTTTTATGCAAGTTAAAGATGATATTCTGGCTAAATACTGGGAATGGTTTGCCGTTGATAGTATTAGTGGGCAATGGGATTATATAGAATCAGCACTTTTTGGATATGCCTCTGGAAAGGTGATTGAAAGCTTTTATCGTTATTTCCTGAATTTAAATGACAAAGTAATAGCTCATTACCACGAATGGATGACCGGTTCAGGAGCCTTATATCTGAATAAGGCTCTTCCTCAAGTAGGAACACTTTTTACAACACATGCTACTGTAGTAGGACGATCATTAGCCGGCAACGGATATGCATTTTACGACAGCTTAACCGAATATGATGGCGAAAACAAAGCTCAGGAGCTAAACATAGTTGCAAAACATTCGATGGAGAAAAAAACAGCCATCAATGTGGATTGTTTTACAACTGTATCAGATATTACAGCACGGGAATGTAAACAATTTCTTACCAGAGATGTGGATGTTGTGACTCCGAATGGTTTCGAAGAAGATTTTGTTCCGCAGGGAGAGGAATTCGATAATAAAAGAAATATTGCTCGAAACAAACTAAAAGATGTTGCTGAAGCTCTCTTAGGATATGAGTTATCCCCTAATGCTATGTTTATAGCTAACAGTGGGCGTTACGAATATAAAAACAAAGGCATAGATGTTTTTATGGATGCTCTGCAAAAACTTAATGCACCCAATGGCTTAGAAAAAGAAGTGGTGGCTTTTGTGCTTATACCTGCCAATACCTTTGGCCCCAGAAAAGATTTAATTGAGAAACTTAACAGTGGAGACAAAAACATCATTCTTGATAATCCATTCCTAACCCATGGACTCAACGATTTGGGTTACGATCCTATTATCAATAAAATTCAGGACACTCACCTCAACAATGAGCAGGATGATAAAGTAAAACTAATTTTCGTTCCCTCCTATCTGAATGGTGATGATGGCATCTTTAACATGCCGTATTACGACTTGTTAATTGGCATGGACTTAACCGTTTTTCCGTCGTATTACGAACCTTGGGGCTATACTCCAGTGGAGAGTCTTGCATTCCAAATTCCTACCATCACCACCGATCTGGCTGGTTTTGGATTATATGCCACTCAATTATCAAAAAGCATTGATGAGGGAGTCGCGGTTTTACATCGCAACGATTCTAATCATCAGGAAATAGTGGATGCCACAGCCGATGTAATTCAACACTACTCAAAAATGAGTAAAGAAGCTATTGAAAGCAGCAGAGCTAAGGCTCTTGAAATAGCTAATTCGATTGCATGGGATTCGTTAATTAAACATTATTACCGAGCTTTTGACATTGCTTTAAAAGCAGTTGAAAACAGAAAAGACAAGTTAAGTCCGGTACAAAAAGATGCTCGCATCAGAACCAGACCTCAACCTTCATCTCAACCAAGGTGGAAAAAAATAATTGTTAAGTCTAAACTTCCTGAGCCATTAGAACCGCTACAGGAGCTAAGCCATAATTTATGGTGGTCGTGGAACTATCAGGCTACCGAACTTTACGAAGAAATTGACGGAGATCTCTGGGTAGAAGTAAAGAAAAATCCAATGCTCTTATTGGAAAAAGTACCATACGATAGACTGAACGCATTGGCGAATGATACCGAATACTTAAAAAAAGTAAATAAGGTATATGCCATGTTTAAAAAGTACATGGAAAAACCTTTCTGTCATAGTCCTTCGGTGTCGTATTTCAGTATGGAATACGGTATTAATGATATTTTAAAAATTTATTCGGGTGGCTTAGGTGTATTAGCCGGCGATTATCTGAAGGAAGCCAGCGATTGTGCTGTTAATATGGTGGCCGTGGGATTGCTATACAGATATGGTTACTTCAAACAGTCTTTATCCTTAAGTGGAGAACAGATGGCTATTTACGATGCGCAGGAGTTTTCCAATTTACCATTGGATGAAGTGCGCAATGAGGATGGTACTTTGGTTGAAGTAATGCTTAATTTGCCCGGGCGTACCGTATATGCCAAGATATGGAAGGCTATGATTGGGCGCATACCTCTTTATCTACTGGATACGGATGTTCCTAAAAATAATCATCTCGATAAAAACATTACCCATAGTTTGTATGGTGGAGACTGGGAGAATCGCCTCAAACAGGAGATTCTATTAGGAATGGGTGGAATGAGGATGCTTAAAGAGCTTGGAATCAACAATGATGTTTATCATTGCAATGAAGGTCATGCCGCCTTAATTAACATACAACGTTTGGTTGATTTGGTAGATAATAAATTCACCTACAACGAAGCAATGGAGTTGGTAAGAGCATCATCTTTATTTACGACCCATACACCTGTGCCTGCTGGTCATGATAAGTTTGAAGAAGACATGCTGCGTGTGTACATGCGCCATATTCCGGATAAACTCAATATCTCATGGGACGAATTCATGGACTTGGGAAGGGAAAATCCAGGCGATAAAACTGAGAAATTCAGCATGAGTAATCTGGCTGCTAAAACATCACAGGAGATGAATGGTGTAAGCTGGCTACATGGCGAAGTATCGAAAGATATGTTCCAAAGTTTATGGAAAGGATTTTATCCTCAGGAACTTCATATTGGATACGTAACTAACGGAGTTCATTACAGCACATGGACGGCTAAAGATATCAGAGTGTTCTATGAAACTCAGTTTGATGACGACTTCATGTCTGATTTAGCTAATAAAGATTATTGGGAACATATTCAAAACATCTCAAACAATAAGATTTGGGAGATCCGTAAAGGTTTAAAGAAAAAATTAATTGATTATATAAAAGATCGTACATACGAAAATTTATCCACAACACATTCAGATCCTTCTACCATTTATGAAGTAATGGAGAGGTTAGACGAGAATGCATTAACCATTGGTTTTGCCCGACGTTTTGCAACCTACAAAAGAGCTCACCTTTTGTTTACCGACACAGAACGCTTAGCGCAGATAGTTAACAATCCTGATAAACCCGTTCAGTTTATCTTTTCCGGTAAGGCTCATCCTGCTGATGGTGGTGGTCAGTCTTTAATTAAACATATTGTAGAAATATCTCGTCGCCCTGAGTTTATAGGAAAAATAATTTTCCTTGAAAACTACGATATGGATATGGCCAAACGACTGGTAAGTGGCGTTGATGTTTGGCTAAATACTCCTACGCGTCCATTGGAAGCTTCCGGAACTTCAGGTCAAAAAGCAGAAATGAATGGAGTACTCAATTTTAGTGTGTTAGATGGTTGGTGGTACGAAGGCTATCGCGAGAATGCCGGTTGGGCTCTAACCGACAAACGTACCTACGACAATCAGGATTATCAGGATGAATTAGATGCCGCCATTATTTACAGTATTTTGGAAAACGAGTTAATTCCAACGTATTACGAACAGGATGATAATGGCATCTCAGCCAAATGGTTGCAATATGTGAAGAATTCTATTTCTACCATTGCTCCAGACTATACAACCAAGCGCATGATGGATGATTATAGAAGTCGTTTCTATGATCCAATGGGTAAACGCCTGAAAACAATTACAGAAAATGATTATAGTATCACCAGAGAACTTGCCACCTGGAAACGAAAAATATGGCAGGGATGGGATCATATAGAGGTTCTGGAAGTGGATCTTCCGGATATAGGCCAACAAGAATTGGGAATTGGAGAAGAGTATGAAATTCATGTAACAGTTGATCTTAAACAATTATATGGAACTGATGTAGGCATGGAAATGGTTGTTGTTGATGGAAACGATGAAGCTAAACCCAAAACAGTTCACACACATGGTTTTGAAATTATAAAAGAGGAAGGAACAAAAGTATATTACCTCTTAAAACATACTCTTAACCTACCAGGTGTATTTAAGTTTGGTATCAGAATGTTTCCTTATCACAAACATTTACCTCACCGACAAGATTTTGGTATTATGAGATGGATTTAAATAGATTTTAACGGGGCTTCGGTCCCGTTTCTTTTTTTAATGTTACTATGAACTTATCACTTCAAGCCAGAAAAACAGACTTTTGGGGGACTCTTTTATTAATCATTCTGGGACTCTTTGTTCGCTCAGAATATATTTCTGTGCCCGAAATTTTGGAACCATACATTGGTGATGTAATTTGGGGAGCGATGGTTTTCTTCTTTTTCGGAATCATTTTAGCTAAAACACCTCTTTTACTTAGGATGCTTTTTGCAATAAGCTTTTCTTTTCTAATTGAATTTTCGCAACTATTAAAATATGATTGGATCGAGTTTTTACGAAGCTATAAAATAATAGCCTTGGTTATTGGATACGACTATTCAACCAGCGACCTAATTTGCTATACCATTGGAATTGGTATTGCCTATTTTATTCGGAAAAAGATAAAAAACAGGAATTAAACCAATTCTCCAACTGTCATATTAGCAAACTCAATTAAATCTTGCGGATTTAACTTTATTTGCATACCGCGCTGCCCAGCACTGATGTATATAAAATCAAAAAGTTGACAAGTTGAATGAATATAATTAGGATAAGGTTTCTTCATGCCAATGGGTGTACATCCGCCCCGGATGTATCCGGTTAGCGGCAACAGCTCTTTCATTTGAATCATATCGGCTTTCTTATTCCCAGATATTTTTGCAGCTTTTTTAAGATCCACTTCCTCATCACCCGGAACTACACATACAAATATTCCATTCTTATCACCACGCAGTACCAACGTTTTAAAAACCTGTTCCACATTCTGGCCCAATTTAGCAGCAACAGTAGCGGCACCTAAATCCGATTCGTCAACTTTATATTCAACGGTTTCGTAATTTATTTTTTGCTTATCAAGCAAACGAATGGCATTGGTTTTCTTCATTTGATAAATAATTGATGCTTCACTAAATTCTTAAAATTATGCGAATGTAATGAAACCCCTTCTATCAATCAGCTAATAAACACGTTTGATTTCCTGCTTTTTAATTACCAGCACCATACGTGCCGGAAGATATAACAGTAATTGATGCTGACCACTTTCAATTGCCTGAGTGTAATACATCTGTCCTTTTTCAATGCGATTAAAACCGCCAAACTCTTCATCGTCTGAAGTAAAGGCCACTTTATATTTACCTGCATTAACCGGAATACCATAACCTGTAAAAGACTGAACGGGATTAAAATTAAAAACGAACAAATAATCGCCTCTGGAGAATGCTAACACCTGATCAGGTCCGTTATCAAAACGATGCTGTAAGTGTTTGGTTAAAAGTCTTTCATCCGAAAACAAATTGACAATAGACTTATCGAACTCATTTAATTCTTTAAATCGGAGATCAGGATTTTTAACCAGCGACCATTGACGGCGAGCATATTTAAATGAAAACCCGTTCCCTTCCCTCGGAAAATCAATCCACTCAGGATGACCAAATTCATTTCCCATAAAATTAAGGTATCCACCCGATGCCGTAGCAATAGTAACTAAGCGAATCATTTTATGTAATGCCATGGCCCTGTCTATCACCAAATGCCTCCAACCAGTGGACATATGATCATACATCTCTTTATCAGCCAACCTGAAAATGATGGTTTTATCACCCACCAAAGCCTGATCATGCGACTCGGCATAGCTGATTGTACGCTCCTCAACCCTATGCTGACTTAACTCGTGATATATCTGACCTACATTCCAGTTTTCATCCGCATGTTCTTTAATGAGCTTTATCCAAAAGTCAGGAACTCCCATCGATAAACGGTAATCAAAACCAATACCTCCACCTTCTATGCTTCCGGCTAATCCAGGATAACCACTCATCTCTTCTGCGATACTGATGGCATTAGGTTTAACTTCATGAATGAGTTTATTAGCCAATGTAAGGTAGCATAGAGCTTCTTCATTACAAACACCATGAAAATAGTCATCGTAACCGGTAAAATCTTTTTCCAGTCCATGGTCGTGATAAATCATACTGGTGACTCCATCAAAACGAAATCCATCAAAATGAAATTCTTCTATCCAGTACCTGCAATTAGAAAGTAAAAAGCCCAGTACTTCATCCTTATTATAATTAAAACATCTGGAGTCCCAGGCCGGATGATCGTACTGATCGAAATATTGTGTTCGATCACCATCGAAATTACTTAATCCTTCCAACTCATTTTTAACGGAATGAGAATGCACAATATCCATTATCACAGCAATGCCCATATTATGAGCTGTATTAATAAGCTGTTTTAACTCTTCCGGGGTTCCCATGCGCGAACTCACTGCAAAAAAGTTAGATACATGATAGCCAAAGCTTCCATAATACGGATGTTCTTGCACAGCCATCAATTGAATGGTATTGTAGCCTAATGATTGAATGTGTGGCAGAACATTCTCAATAAACTCAGTATAAGATGCCACCTTCTCTTCTTCGGAAGCCATTCCAACATGAGCTTCATAAATTAAAGGATGGAAATCGTCTGAACCTAACTTAAAAGGTGAGTCTGTCCACTCAAATGGTTGATCCGGACTCCAAACCTGGGCATCAAATACTTTGGTTGTTTCATCCTGAACCACTCTTCTGGCATAAGAAGGTATGCGATGCGCATTCCCTCCATCCCAAAACACATGTAATTTAAAATGATCTTTATGCTTTAGAAATTCAAAAGGGATAAACAATTCCCAAATTCCTCTGTCTTTTCTTATAAACTGAAAGGCAACTCTTGGTTCCCAGTTAGAAAAATCGCCAATCAAATAAATAGCTGTGGCATTAGGCGCCCACTCCCTTATCACCCATTCACCATTCTCGGCATGCAGACCCATCCATTGATACTGAGATGCAAAATGTTTTAATCCTCCATGCATTTCGTTTATCTCATCCAGCTTTCTTAAGTACTTATCATGCCGTCTGCTGATTTCAGCCGCATGAGGTTCAAGCCATGGGTCTGTTTTGATAAGGTTGAGGTTCATCATAAATTATCTTATTAATCCGGATTTCAATAATTTTTCAAGATCTTGTGGAGTATCAATAGCTACCGCCTGTTCGTTGGTTTCTTCTACCCTAATAGAGTAACCGTTCTCAAGCCAACGTAGTTGCTCCAAAGATTCTGCCAGTTCCAGCTGCCCCAAAGGCAATCTTGTTATTTCCATCAATACATCAGAACGATAACCGTACAATCCAATATGATTATAATATTGATGTTTATCTACCCAATCCTTTTCCTGCTCTGAACGAAGATAAGGTATGGGTGAACGGCTGAAATAGAGTGCTTTTTTATCCTTACTTACAACCACCTTAGGTTTATTCGGATTGAAAAGGTCTTCGGTATGTTTAATTGGCTTAACCAAGGTGGCCAATTCTGTTTCTGCTTGATTAAAGCACTTTGCAACTAAACCAATTTGCTCAGGACTGATAAAAGGTTCATCACCCTGAATATTCAGCACTGCATAAAAATCTGTTTCTTCCAATTGCTTTACTTTCAGCAAAGCTTCCGCACATCTGTCTGTACCACTCTGATGATCTTCAGAAGTCATAACTACTTTACCTCCAAATTTCGAAACAGCGTGTTCAATTCGCTCGTCATCTGTGGCTACATAAACATATTTCAATTCTTTCTGAGCCTGCTCATAAACCCTTTGAATCATAGGTTTACCACCAATATCAGCCAAAGGCTTACCAGGGAAACGTGTTGATCCAAAACGGGCCGGTATCAAACCCAAAATATTTTTTTCTAACATATTTTATTATCTCATCTGTTTATCGGTAAATTTAATGATATTTTTCAACGGCTTACAATTGGTGAAAATTGTTTTCAGCTTTTCCTCGAAAAAACATTGAGAATTGTAACTTTGTCAGTCAAACTGCTAAAATTGCAGTCTCATTTTCTAGTCAAAAAATTAGTATCCATGGATCTACAGCAAATCAAACAAAGGTTTGGCATCATAGGTAATTCATTTGGTCTAAATAGGGCCATTGATGTTGCCGTACAAGTTGCTCCCACCGATCTTTCTGTTCTGATCACGGGTGAGAGTGGTACTGGTAAAGAGTCTTTTCCACAAATTATTCATCAGAACAGCGCTCGAAAACATGGGCCTTATGTTGCGGTTAACTGCGGGGCTATTCCTGAGGGAACCATTGATTCAGAATTATTTGGTCACGAAAAAGGAGCCTTCACCGGAGCCTTGTCGGATCGTAAAGGTTATTTTGAAGAAGCTAATAAAGGAACTATTTTTTTAGATGAAATTGGAGAGCTTCCTTTAGCAACACAAGTGCGATTACTGAGAGTTTTAGAAACCGGAGAATTTATGAAGGTAGGTTCTTCCAAAGTTTTAAAGACGGATGTTCGGGTGGTAGCTGCCACCAATGTTGAAATGGAGAAAGCCATTAAAGAAGGTAAATTTCGTGAAGATTTGTATTATCGCCTTAACAGCGTTCCTATAAAAATACCACCGTTGCGCGACAGAGCTGAAGATATTTATTTATTATTCCGCAAATTTTCAAGCGACTTTGCCAATCGTTACCGCATGCCGGCAATTAAATTAACCGATGATGCCAAGAAGCTTCTTTTGGGATATCGATGGCCGGGAAACATCCGACAATTAAAAAACATTACCGAACAAATATCTGTAATTGAGCAAGAAAGAGAAATTGACGGTGAATCAATGACTCGTTATTTACCTTATCATAGCGGAGATAACCTGCCGGCTTTAATCGATCAGAAAAACATGCCTGGTGGAGCTGATTTCAATACAGAGCGTGAAATATTATATAAGGTTTTATTTGATATGAAACGCGATATGAACGATTTAAAAACACTGGTACACGGCTTACTGGAAGATGGTCCGGTGGTTGCTCAGGCTGAACATGCTAATATCGTTCAAAAACTATATCAAACTGAAGAAGGCAGCTTTGTACCGGACAATATACCTAACAACGTTCCAACGTACAATAATCAACAAAACGAACAGCATTCAGGCATTGAAGATACCGAAGAATTTGTTGAAGAATCATTGTCTTTAGCTGAAAAAGAAATTGAATTGATAAAAAAAGCATTGGATAAGTACAATGGGAAACGTAAGCAAGCAGCTCGCGAATTGGGTATTTCGGAACGAACTTTGTACCGGAAAATTAAAGAATATAAGATAGAAGGGTAAACTTTAGTAAGTATATAATGATAAGACAAATAAAAATATTTGCTGCTTTAGCAATAATAGTTAGTGGATTTACCGCTTGCTCAATTAACATGACAATGAGTGGTGCATCTATCCCGGAGAATATCAACTCATTCTCGGTACAGTATTTCAACAACCGTGCTCCATTGATAAACCCAACACTTAGCCAGGAATTTACAGAAGGCTTGAAAGACCGAATCACCAATGAGTCGAGGTTGAGATTAGTCTCAGACAACGGAGATATAGATTTTTCAGGAAACATTACGGGTTATGACGTTCGCCCAATGGATATTCAGGCTGATGCTGTTGCTGCCCAAACGCGTCTTTCAATGACAGTTAAAGTAACATACAAAAACTATAAAGATCCTAAAAGCAACTGGGAATCTTCCTTTTCAGCATTTCGCGATTTTGATTCCAATCAGAATATAAATGCTGTTGAAGCGGATCTTACCAGAGAAATGGTTGAAGAGATTACTGAAAATATTTTCAATAAGGCATTTGCCGACTGGTAGAAACTAAACATGAATAAGTCAGAGTTTTTTGATTTCGTAAACAATCCCGATCGTTTAAACAAGGATACGGTCTCATCATTAAATGAAATAATTGATGAATACCCTTGGTTTCAAACAGCCCGTTTGTTATTGGTCAAAAACCTACATCTGATTGATCATGTCAAGTTCAATAGTGAGCTAAAAACATCAGCTGCCTTTATAGCCGATCGACAAAGACTTTTTGATTTGGTTCATAGTCATCAGGTAAAAGATGAATCCATTGAGGAAAACGAAACTCAGATTACTCCGCAAGAAAAAGTACCTGTTGAAGTAATTGAAAAATCAGAGAACCAAGAATCGTCAACGTCAGAGAGGTCATCTATTGGCATGTCAACCAATATCAGCTCGGTTAGTGATTATTTTCAAGCCGATGACGTTTACGAAACCAAAGATGGTAAAACACTTGACTTTTCCGATATTGGCAAAAACAATACGGAAGACGAAGACGAAGCTCCAATGGTGTTACCCAGTGCTGATTTTCTTGAATACGAATCATCTGATTATACCGGGTACCAATTACACGATGCCAACAATATAAACGAAGAAGAAAATCGCTCTTTCTCTGGTTGGCTTAATGCTCTGCGTCATGCTCCCGTAAATCAAGCACAAGAAGAAACTCCAAAACCCAAAAAGAAATCGCAACAACTCATTGATAATTTCTTAAGTTTTGATGCACCAAAAGTGATTGGAAGAAAGGATATTCCTGATAATAATAACGGAAATGTACGTCATGAAAAAAGCATCAGCGAATCTGACGACCTACTATCTGAAACATTAGCAAGCATATACATCAAACAAAAACATTTCGAAAAAGCTATTAGCATTTATGAAAAGTTGCGTTTGAAATATCCCGAAAAAAGTGTTTACTTTGCCGAGCAAATTAGTGACCTAAAAAAAAGTATTAATAATCAATAAATAGAGAAATATGTATTCGTTTATTTCGATACTAGTTATTATAGTGAGCATCCTTCTTATCCTGATCGTTTTAGTTCAAGACTCAAAAGGTGGAGGTTTAGCTTCTAACTTTTCGGCTTCTAACCAGGTGATGGGAGTTCGTAAAACCACCGATTTTCTTGAGAAAGCAACATGGACTTTAGCTACTGCCGTTTTAGTTTTAGCTTTTGTTGCCGTAATGGTTTTACCTAAATCAATGCCAGGAGGTGCCGAAGTGGATGAAAAAATTAATGCTCTTCCGCAACAACAGCAAGAGGTACCTGCATTCCCTACTCCAGCAGAAGGAGATCAGACTCAGGAGTCAGCAGCTACACAAGACGCTGAATAAGCATTAAACTACGATATTAAGAGTAAGCCGGTTTGTCATTGATAAACCGGCTTTTTTGTGCCTGACATTTTGTAATCTCATATCAGGCAATCCACCGCACTGCTGCAATTTTGACTTTCCTTGTCACAAGTTTCTGTCAGTTAACTGAAAAAAAGGCAGACTTTTGATTAAAAATACCCGTAAATTGCATTTGGCATACTTTGTGAGAATTTGCCTGCATCAAATTGTTTAAATTTAAAATTTATAGATATGTCAGATTTAAAAGGTAAAGTTTTAGCCGGTAAAATTTTGGTTAAGCCACAAGAGGCTGAAACCACTACTTCAAGTGGTATTATCATTCCTGATTCAGCAAAAGAAAAACCATTACAAGGACAAGTTGTATTGGTTGGAGCAGCTAAAAAAGATGAAGAAATGGAAATTAAAGCTGGTGATGTTGTACTATATGGAAAGTATGGCGGTACTGAATTAAACATCGATGGAGTTGATTACTTGTTGATGTCTCAGTCTGATGTGTTGTATATCCTTTAATAATTAACCAACGATTAAAAACAAGCAAAATGGCTAAAGAAATAAAATTCAATATTGAAGCTCGCGACCTACTAAAAAAGGGTGTTGATGAGTTAGCAGATGCAGTTAAAGTAACATTAGGCCCAAAAGGTCGCAATGTAATTATCGATAAAAAATTCGGTGCTCCATCAATTACTAAAGATGGTGTATCAGTAGCTAAAGAAGTTGAATTATCTGACCCATATGCAAACATGGGTGCTCAAATGGTAAAAGAAGTAGCTTCTAAAACAGGTGATGATGCTGGTGACGGAACTACAACTGCTACTGTTTTGGCTCAGTCAATCATTAACGTTGGTTTGAAAAACGTTACTGCCGGTGCCAATCCTATGGAATTAAAGCGCGGTATTGATAAAGCTGTTACAGCAGTAGTAAAAAGCATTAAAGAGCAAGCTCAGGAAGTTGGTGAACACAGCGAAAAAATTGAGCAGGTTGCTACTATTTCAGCTAACAACGACAGCATGATTGGTAAGTTGATTGCTGAAGCAATGGAGAAAGTAAGCAAAGAAGGTGTTATTACTGTAGAAGAAGCTAAAGGTACTGATACTACTGTAGAGGTAGTAGAAGGTATGCAGTTCGATCGCGGTTACATCTCTCCATATTTCGTGACTGACACTGAAAAAATGGAAGCTGATATGGAGCATCCAATGATCTTAATCCACGACAAGAAGATTTCTACTATGAAAGATCTTCTTCCTGTATTGGAAGCTACTGCTCAGGCTGGAAAACCTTTGGTTATTATTGCTGAAGATGTTGATGGCGAAGCATTGGCTACATTGGTTGTAAACCGTTTACGTGGTTCATTAAAAGTAGCTGCTGTTAAAGCTCCTGGTTTTGGTGATCGTCGTAAAGAAATGTTACAGGATATTGCTGTATTAACTGGTGGTACTGTAATTTCTGAAGAAACTGGTTTGAAATTAGAGAACGCTACTTTGGAAATGCTTGGAGAAGCTGAAAAAGTAACTATCGACAAAGAAAATACAACCGTTGTTAACGGAGCTGGTCAAAAAGATGCTATTGATGCTCGTACTGCACAAATCAAAGCTCAAATAGCTAATACTACTTCAGATTACGACCGTGAGAAACTACAAGAGCGCTTAGCTAAATTAGCTGGCGGTGTTGCTGTACTTTATGTAGGTGCTGCTTCTGAAGTTGAAATGAAAGAGAAAAAAGACCGTGTTGATGATGCTTTAAGTGCAACCCGCGCTGCCGTTGAGGAAGGTATCGTTCCTGGAGGTGGTGTTACTTTGGTTCGTGCTATTTCTTCATTAGCTGATTTAAAAGGTGAAACTGAAGACGAAACAACTGGTATCGAAATCGTAAAACGCGCCATCGAAGAGCCATTGCGTCAGATTGCATTCAACGCAGGTAAAGAAGGTGCTGTAATTGTACAAAAAGTTGCTGAAGGAACAGCTGACTTTGGATACAATGCTCGCTTCGACCGCTTCGAAAACTTATTGGAAAGTGGTGTTATCGACCCTGCTAAAGTAACTCGTATTGCTCTTGAGAACGCTGCTTCTATTGCTGGTATGTTCTTAACTACCGAGTGTGTTTTAGTAGAAGAAAAAGAAGACGAAGCTCCAATGCCTCCAATGGGCGGCGGAATGGGTGGCGGAATGCCAGGAATGATGTAAGAAATTACAATCACAACATATTTAGGAGGCTGTCTTTTAAGGCAGCCTCTTTTGTTTTACAAACACAACCTTCTAATAATTCAAGGAAATAAGTATCTTTGCACACCTGAATTGTGGAGTTGACAAAAAGAGGTTGAACGATCAGTATAATAGTTTTTAGATGAAGAACATACGTAATTTTTGCATTATAGCCCATATCGACCATGGTAAAAGTACCCTGGCCGACCGTTTATTGGAATTTACCAAAACCGTTTCAGAAAAAGATCTTCAGGCACAGGTGCTGGATGATATGGATCTGGAACGCGAACGAGGCATTACTATTAAAAGTCATGCCATTCAAATGGACTATGAGTTTGAGAATGAAAAATACGTTCTTAACCTAATTGACACCCCGGGACACGTCGACTTCTCATACGAGGTATCACGTTCCATTGCTGCCTGCGAAGGTGCGCTTTTAATTGTAGATGCTACCCAGGGAATTCAAGCGCAAACTATTTCAAACCTTTATCAGGCTATCGAACACGATTTAGAGATTATTCCTATCCTCAACAAAATGGACTTACCTAATGCCATGCCTGAGGAAGTGGAAGACCAAATCATCGATCTGATTGGTTGTGATCGCGAAGATATTATCCGCGCCAGTGGTAAAACCGGTGAAGGAGTTGAAGATATCTTATCAGCCTTAATACACCGTGTACCAGCTCCTGTTGGAGATCCTGAAGCCCCGCTTCAATGTTTGATTTTTGATTCGGTGTTCAACTCTTTCCGTGGTATCATTGCTTACTTTAAAGTAGTTAATGGTAGTATCAAAAAAGGAGACATGGTGAAGTTCTTCAACACAGGTAAAGAATACGACGCTGACGAAATTGGTGTACTTCGCTTGAATATGGAGCCACGCAAAGAGCTTAGAACGGGTGATGTAGGTTACATCATTTCAGGTATCAAAACCAGTAAAGAGGTAAAAGTGGGTGATACCATCACTCATGTAAAAGGTGGATGTGCAAAGGCCATCGGTGGTTTTGAAGAAGTAAAACCAATGGTATTTGCAGGTGTCTATCCTATCGATTCTGAAGATTACGAAGACCTACGTGCAGCTATGGAGAAGTTGCAACTGAACGATGCTTCGTTAACCTATGAACCTGAGTCGTCTGCTGCTTTAGGATTTGGTTTCCGTTGTGGTTTCTTAGGACTGCTTCATATGGAAATTATTCAGGAACGCTTGGATCGTGAGTTCGACATGGCGGTAATTACTACTGTACCTAACGTACCCTATATTGCTCATACTAAAAAGAGCGAAGTAATCAATATTCATACTCCATCGGAATTGCCAGAACCAACACTTTTGGATCACGTGGAAGAACCTTACATCAAAGCTTCGGTTATTACCAAATCGGAATACATCGGAAGTATCATGTCGCTTTGCTTGGGTAAACGTGGCGAATTGATGAAACAGCACTATCTGACTTCCGACCGTGTGGATTTGGAATTTGATATGCCATTAGCAGAAATTGTATTCGACTTTTACGATAAGCTAAAGAGTATTTCTAAAGGATATGCTTCGTTTGATTATCATCCAATCGGATTCAGACCTGCTAAACTGGTTCGTTTAGACATCTTGTTGAATAGCGAAAGTGTGGATGCCCTTTCTTCATTAATTCACTTTGATAATGCGCAGACTTTTGGTCGTCGCATGTGCGAGAAACTGAAAGAATTAATACCACGTCAGCAATTTGACATTGCTATACAGGCTGCTATCGGAGCTAAAATTGTAGCTCGTGAAACGGTTAAAGCTGTTCGTAAGGATGTGACTGCAAAATGTTATGGTGGTGATATCTCGCGTAAACGTAAACTGTTGGAAAAACAGAAGAAAGGTAAAAAACGAATGAAACAGGTGGGTAATGTGGAAGTTCCACAAAAAGCCTTTCTGGCAGTATTAAAACTAGACTAAAAAGCCCATTAAACGAACTCAAGACTAGACAAATATTATATATTAAAAAGCGCAAGGAAGTGATTCTTTGCGCTTTTTTGTATAGTTTATTAAAATGACTCCATTCCTTCAAAATACATTTCTAAAATATAACCATTGGCTGGAGCCTCTAATTCTACAGCTTCATATTTAACCAGCTTATCGAGATTATAATATGTATTACCCACTTTAATAATCTGCCCTTCAACTGAAAAACTCTCATTAGACTCATCGCTTCTTAAATAAATGTCGCCTGAATAGTTCTTCATCATATAGGTAGTAGCTTTACTAATATGTAATTCTTCTGCCAGACTTTCTATGGCTTCCCCCGTTAATTCACCGGCTGTTTTTGGTTCAATTACATCTTTATCTTTGTCGCATCCTGCAAATAAAAAAGGAAGCGTAAGCAATAATAACAAACATAATCTCCTCATAATATTCTATTTAGGGTTAAAAACATCCTTTTAATGGTTCTTAACAGATCAATCAAATGACCTTCTTTCACTTAGTTTCTTTATCTTTTTTCAGCAAATTATAGATGGTAGACTTACCCATATCCAATTTATCTGCCACTTGTAGTACATTGTTATTATACTTTTTGAGGTAATGACGTATAATACGTTCGGTGTATTCTTTTAAGGTCATCTCTTCATTGAAAATATCTTCCTCCGATTGAGTGGAGTTAAACATAATATGTTCTTCATCAATAATATTTGAATTAGTCATTACGGCACCTAATTCAACTACCGCTTTTAACTCGCGAACATTTCCTGGGAAACGATGACTCAATATCTTCTTTTTAGCTGCAGAAGTAAGCTCCAACTTATCCAATCCATTATCTTTACAAAAGGTATTTAAGAAATGTTGAGTAAGCATAATCGTATCATTTCTTCTATCTTTTAATGGTGGAAGGTGAATGGGTAAGCCAAGTAAGCGATAGTACAAATCTTCGCGGAAGTTTCCTTCCCTTACTTCTTCTGCCAAATCTCTGTTGGTTGCTGTTATTATTCGTGTATTAATTTTTATAACAGCATTGCCTCCAACCCGGGTTATTTCTCTTTCCTGTAAAACACGAAGCAGCTTCACCTGAAGGTTCAAGTCCATCTCCCCTATCTCATCTAAAAAGATGGTACCGCCATCAGCCTCTTCAAACTTACCTTTCTTTGCTGTAATAGCGCCTGTAAAAGCACCTTTCTCATGCCCAAACAATTCGCTTTCGATCAATTCCTTGGGAATAGCTCCCATATTAACCGCAATAAACGGACTGTCTTTACGTGGTGAATTATAATGAATAGTTTTGGCTATTAACTCCTTACCTGTACCCGTTTCGCCATATACCGAAACATTAATATTGGGTACTTTTATCGCTTTGTCAATTAAAGCAAAAACCGCTTTTATGGCAGGGCTATCACCAATAATTGCATTACGGTATTCATATTTATTCCCTATCTCCGTCTTTAGCTGGCTAATCTCGTTTTTAAGGTTCTTATTTTTCTTAATATTCTGAATACTATGAAGCAAACGTTCCTTAATATTCTCATCTTTGGTGATATAATCGTAGGCCCCCTCTTTTAAGAGCTGAACAGCTGTTGAAATGTCATCCTGACCAGAAATAACTATAACATCGATTTCAGGGTTAAAACGCTTAATTTTTTTCAAAATTTCATTACCCGTATAATCAGGCAAGCCCAAATCCAAGGTTACAACATCCGGGTTATCGCTTAAATTTCGTATAAAATCTTTCCCGTTAAAATAGGACTGTACTTCATAATCAGGATTGAGTTTCAAAGTATGCTCAATCAGCTTATTAAACACCTTATCATCCTCAATAACATTAATTCTCATGCTTCATAAACTTTGGTGTGTTCTACAACCTACCCCAATGAATGGTTTGCAATTCAGTGATAATTGGTAAATTTAGAAATTGTTTTTACTCTACATGGTAATTTTTGAGTTTTAATGAAATATTTTTGCTCAAATTGAGTTTTAATCTTGATTAAGAAGACGTCGCATTACATGATATATAGAAAAACCGGTTTTATACTTACAATTTTATTGGTGCTGATGGGGTGCAGCACTAAAAAGAATACGTGGCTCAGCCGGAACTACCACAACCTAACAGCCTATTATAATGTCTATTTCAATGGTAAAGAGGCCTTAAATACAGGCGTAAAATCCATTAGAGATGGTTACAAGAATGACTACTCTCAGATACTTCCCATGTTTGAATCATCAGACAAAGATGCTATTGGAGTGGCAACCGGTAACATGGAAAGAGCCATTGAAAAGGGAGGTAAACTGATTAAAAAGCATTCAATAAAGGCTAAACCTAAAAAAAGGTCGGGTTCAAAAGGACGTTCGTCAGATTTTTATTCAAAAAAAGAATATAATAACTGGGTGGATGATGCCTATCTGTTAATAGGTAAAGCACAATTTTACCAACACGACTTTTTAACGGCTATCCGAACCTTCCAATATGTAGTTCGCGAATACAATAACACTCCGGCTCAGTACGAGGGATTAATTTGGCTAGCCAGAGCCTACACCGAATATCAGGATTATATTGGTGCCTTATCGGCATTGGAGAGCTACGATTTAGGTGGTAATGCTCCTATTGAATTATACGGCGACTTTATGGCAGCTTATGCCAATTTGCTTTTAAAACAGAATAAATATGCTGAAGCTATTCCATATTTAAAAAACAACATTGCAGATAACAAAGATCGCAATCAAAGGATTCGCTTCAGTTATATATTGGGCCAATTGTATCTCGAAACCAACCAACGAAAAGAAGCCGCTGAATCATTTGCCTATGTTGCAAAGGCCAGTCCCGATTATGAAATGACTTTTAATGCAAAAGTAAGAAAGGCATCTATTCTGCATGAAAACGCTGATATAGCAACCATAAAAAAAGAACTTAACAAACTTAAGAAGGATAAGAAAAACAAAGACTATCTCGATCAGATTTATTGGGCATTTGGTCAGGTGGCAGAACAAGAAGATAACGATAGTGAAGCATTACAATATTACAGGTTATCGGTAAACAGTAGCATTGATAATAATATGCAGAAAGGACAGTCGTATTATGATGCCGCTGAAATTTATTACAATCGTTTTGATTACCCTAATGCCTATTATCATTACGACAGTGCCCTTGTTGTTCTCGACGAGGACTTTGAAAACTACGATATATTAATGGAACGTCAGGTTGGCTTGAAAGAACTGACAGAAAACATATTAATTGTGCAGCATGAAGATAGTCTGCAGCGTCTGGCCGATATGAGTGAACCGGTCTTATACGCCTATCTTGATGGAATTATTGAAACTAAAAGGAAAGAGGAAGAAGTACGTCTTGAACAAGAAAGGCGTGAACAGGAAAGTGATTACGATCCTTTCTTTTCTCAGAATACACAAAGCTCTGTATCATCAAATGCCAATGGTGGAAAATGGTATTTCTATAATCAGGCCTCAAAGGCATCAGGCAAATCAGAATTCCAGAAACGCTGGGGAAAGAGAAAGCTGGAGGACAACTGGAGAAGAAGTGACAAAAGCAAGAACATGGATGAAGAAGTAATGCCTGATGATCCGTTTGACATGCCAGACGATCCGTTTGCTGATGGATCAGAAGGTCAAACTACCGATGAATCGGAAGGTAAACATGAAACACAAGCTTCTGAAGCCAGTTCTGGAAATATCCCAACTCGCGAACAGCTGTTAGCCGACATCCCAGTTTCTGGAGAAGCAAGAGCCGCTTCGGATGATAAGATAGAAACATCGCTGATGGAAATGGGATTACTTTTTATGGATCGATTGGAGAATTATCCAAAATCAATTGAATCGCTGGAAGATTTACTAAGTCGTTATCCTCAAGGTGACATGAGAGATCAAGCTCTGGTAGCACTCTACAATGCCTATCGACTAAATAATGATCAGGCAGGTATGGCTTCAACACGACGTAGATTGGAAACCGAATTTCCTGACAGCCGTTTTGTTACTTACCTCAATGATCCTGAATTCTTTGACAAACTGGATAAAGTCAAGAAAGAGCAAGATCAGGCCTACCAAAAAACGTATGAAGACTTTTTATTTGGTCGCTTTAACGAAGTGGTTAGTGCTAGTAGTATAGCTATTGCATCAGATGATGAAAATCCGTTAGTACCCAAATATTATCTATTAAGAGCTTTATCTGAAGGTAAACTGGGTAATGTTGAGCTATTTAAAAATGATCTGGACAGCTTGGTAGCAAAAGCTCCCGACAGCGAAGAATCGGCTTTAGCAAAACAATTACTCAAGCATCTGAAAGAAGGTAAAACACCGGTGCAAGGAACTCTATTTGCTGCTACACCACAAGGTTCTGCATTTGCTACGGCAGATAGCCTGACCGGAGATGGAGAATCACCAGAAGATCAATTGCAATTTATTTATACCGAGAACGAACCCTATGAGCTGGTGGTTATGAATATTGAGCCAGAAAATGTAAATAGGGCGATTTATAATGTTGCCGACTACAACTTTTCGCGTTACTTATTACATGATTTTGAATTAAAAGAACAAACACTTATTAATGGATCTAATGCCATTATTGTTAGTGGATTCAAAAATAAAAATGAAGCAATGGATTACTTCTATTCATTGCGCGAACGTCCTGAGTTTTTCAAATTTGATTTCTTTAAAGACAACATCACCGTTCTATCAGAAACCAATGCTGGTAAATTCTATCTATCAGGTTTAATAAATGAGTACATAGAGTTTTTCAATACCTATTATTTAACTCCTGTTGCCAAAAAAGAACTTGACAAAGTAAGAATCAAAGAAGAAGAGGTACCAGAAAATAATGAGGCCGAATTGGTTGCCGAGGATAGCAGTGAAGCTAAAGAAAATACTGAACCCACTGAAGAAGAACAACAAACTACAACGGAACAGGAAAAAGAATCTGTAGCTACTGAAACTGAAATACCAACAGAAGCTGCAGTGGCTATTCCTGCTGAGGACTCAACAAAAGTGGAAGCCCCTGTTGAACCGCGTAAACGACGGTCAATATATTCATACAATGCCGATACAACACATTACGTGTTGATTATAATTGAGAAAACACGGATGGATTACAATCGTTTTAAAACCATTTACACCAATTTTTCTCGTAATAAATATGGGGCAACTATGAAGGTTGATTTGATAGAAATAGGCGATAATCATCGGGCATTGAAAATTGAAGAGTTTGGAAATGCAGAATTAGCAAAAGGTTTTATTGAAGAAGTTCATAAAAATGCATTCTTAACTCGTGACATTATTCGCAAAGAACACTATTTTTATACAATTACGCCTTCCAACTTTGAGCTTTTTCTAAAAAGACCTAGTCTCAGATCATATGAAAGATTCTACGAAGATTATTATTAAGTTTAGAAAGTAACGATTATGAGCGACAGCAACATAAAAATTCTATGGGTAGATGACGAGATTGAGCACTTAAGAGCACATATTATGTTCTTAAAAGAAAAGGGCTATTGGGTTGAAACGGCCACCAATGGTCAGGATGCGCTCTCAATGGTAGAAGAGAATTTTTATGACCTCATTTTTCTTGATGAAAATATGCCTGGTTTATCAGGTCTCGAAACACTGAATCATCTTAAGGAGTTACGCTCTGAAATTCCGGTGATAATGATCACTAAAAGCGAGGAAGAAGATATTATGGATCAAGCCATTGGAAATAAAATTTCCGACTACCTGATTAAGCCGGTTAATCCACGACAAATACTTCTTTCCATCAAAAAGAATCTGAATACAAAAGAGTTGGTCACCAAAACCACTACTTCGGGTTATCAATCACAGTTTGGACAAATTGCTTTAAAGATCAACGATTCATTTACCTTCAGAGATTGGGTTGAAGTTTACAAACGAATTATCTATTGGGAGCTGGAACTTGAACAAGGAGATGGAGCTATGGATGAAGTGCTTCGCATGCAAAAAAATGAAGCGAACCAGGCCTTTACTAAATTCATTAAAAAAGAATACCTCGATTGGTTGAACGAGAAAGAAGAGGCACCTTTAATGTCGCATCAATTGGTAAAAAATAAGGTCCTCCCCCTTCTTGATCAAGGGAAGAAAGTTTTTTTTATTGTAATTGATAATTTTAGATACGATCAGTGGGAAGTTTTGAAAAGAGTCATATCATCCGATTACCTTATTGAAGATGAAGCTCCGTTTTACAGTATTCTGCCTACTGCAACACAATATGCACGCAACTCCATATTTTCGGGTCTTTTACCAACTCAAATAAAAAAGATGTATCCGCAATATTGGGTTGACGAAGATGTGGAGGAAGGTAAAAATCAATACGAAGGAGAGTTATTAGGAACCCTTTTCGAACGGTTTAGAAAAAAAGCTAGTTACAGCTATCATAAAATATCAGATAATGATGCCGGAAAGAACCTGTTAGATAATCTTCACACCCTATTGAAGAATGACTTAAACGCCATCGTATTCAATTTTGTAGATATGCTTTCTCATGCCCGAACAGAAGTTAAAATGATTAAAGAACTGGCAAGAGATGAAGCCGCTTATCGCTCTCTCACACTTTCGTGGTTTAATCATTCGGCATTGAAAGAACTATTGCAAAGGCTTAAAGAGGAAGATGTAACTATTGTTCTTACCACCGACCATGGCACAACACGTGCCCAAAATCCGGTGAAAGTTATTGGTGATAGAAATGTCAATACCAATCTTAGATACAAACAAGGTAAAAACCTGGCATACAAAGCAAAAGAGGTGTTTGAAATAAAACAACCGGAGAAAGCATTTTTACCAAAACTGAATGTTTCATCTACCTATATTTTTGCCTGCCAAAACGATTTTTTTGCCTATCCCAATAACTACAATCACTATGTTAGTTATTACCGCGATACATTTCAGCATGGAGGAATTTCGCTCGAAGAAATGATTATTCCCTGCGCTCAAATAAAAGGACGAAAATAATTGATGGAAGATTCATTTTCATATCTTATTTTTGCAGTGTAATAATAAGATATGAATACATTTTATATTGATTCATTAGAACAGATCGACGATGTAGCAAAAGCATTTCTAGCTCAGTACACTAACGAGCGTGTGATTGCTTTTTATGGCGAAATGGGTGTTGGAAAAACTACCTTTATTAAAGCTATTTGCAAAGCCTTACAAATAAACGATACGGTAAACAGTCCCAGCTTTGCTATTGTAAACGAATATCATAATATTGATAATGACATCGTTTACCACTTCGATTTTTATCGACTAAAAGAAGAAGAAGAAGCCTACGACATGGGTTATGAAGACTATTTATATTCAGGCAATTATTGCATGATTGAATGGCCCGAAAAAATTGCGTCTCTTTTGCCTGATGGTAGACTTGACTTGCACATTACCGAAGAATCTGACGGCAGACGCAAACTTACCGTTGAAAAGCAATAACTGTTTCTAAAAATTAATCTTTTTTGCTATCTTGATGCACATTGGAAGTAGTTCAGAATAACTGGTAGCAAAAATATAATCATGGGCGAAAATAAACCTTATTCCTTGATGGGACAGACACATCTGTTACCCCGGGAAGAAATGCTGGAAACGGGTAAGAGAAAGAAAAGGGTTACGATTGGCATTCCTAAAGATTATTCTCAATACGAAAACAGAGTCCCCTTAACACCACAAGGAGTTGAACTGCTTGTTGAAAATGGTCATACCATTCTTTTTGAAGCCGGAGCCGGAGATAGAGCTCATTATTTCGATCATGATTTTTCAGAGTGTGGTGCTAAAATTGTCAAGAAAGAAGAAGTGTTTTCTGCCGACATCATCCTTAAAATATCAGCACCCAACAAAGATGAAATTGAACTTCTTAAACCCAATCAGGTAGTTTTTTCACTAATTTATTTATATAACCACAGCAGAGAAACCATCCAAAAAATGATGGAAAAGAAAATTATTGCTGTTGGCTATGAATTACTCAAAGATGATAACGATTGCTACCCTATCTTAAGAAGCATGAGTGAGATAGAAGGAGCTGCATCGGTAATGATTGCAAGTGAATACCTGAGCAAGGCACATAATGGCAAAGGTGTTTTATTAGGAGGCATTACCGGAATTTCTCCTGCCGAAGTAGTTATACTTGGTGCTGGAACTGCAGGCGAATTTGCTGCAAGAGCTGCATTAGGTTTAGGTGCGTCTGTTAAAGTATTTGATAATTCGTTTCATCGTTTACGCACACTGGAACACAACATTGGACAACGGATATTTACCTCTGTTCTGCATCCGCCAGCGGTTACAAAAGCCATGTTAAGTGCCGATGCTTTAATTGGTAGTCTTCGTTATTTGCAAGCCGGACCAACCTTTATGGTCACCGAAGATCAGGTTTCGCAAATGAAACCAGGTTCCATAATTATTGATTTAAGTATGGATCAGGGCGGTTGCATTGAAACCAGTAAATGTACAAATTTTGATAGACCTATCTTTCATAAGCATGGAGTGATCCACTATTGTGTTCCAAACATTGCTTCCAGAGTATCCAGAACCTCATCGATTGCACTTAGTAATATATTTGCACCTATTTTATTGAATTTAGGAGAGTCTGGTGGCATTCAGAATTTAATAAAAGAAGATATAGGTCTAAGCCATGGAGTTTACTTATACAAGGGAATACTCACTAACAACCTTATTGCCAATAGATTCAACCTACCTTTTAAAGATATTGGTTTGTTAATGGCTGCTTTTTAGTAGTAGCTTTTCTTGCCATTGAAGGTTCAAAAGGGATACTAAAACAAAAACGTGCTCCGTCCATATATTCCTTGTCAAGCCATATCTTACCACCAAGAGTTTCAATGTATTTTTTTGAAATGGCTAGTCCCAGTCCATTACCTCCAAATTCTCTCTTCATATCATCTTGCCCCTGACGGAACATATCAAAAATCACATCTTCCTTACCTGGCTGAACTCCAACACCATTATCTTTAACTGAAAATATAAGTTCCTCACCATGTAGCTCATAACCAAAAGTAATTTCCCCTCCATCTCTGGTAAATTTCAAAGCATTATCCAACAAATGCTTCAATACCTTTGTTAAACCATCCTCATCAGTTACAATAATATCTTTACCATCTTCCAGACCATTGTAAAAATTGATTGACAAATCCTTTTTCAACAAAGCTGCCTGTTTGGTAAAATGTACATGAACTTTATACATCAGATTATTTAAAATCAACCTACTAAATTCCTCTTGCAATAAGCGAGTTTGTAACTTAGAGATATCAATCAGGTCATCCATCACTTTCAGCAATTGCAAACCATTAAAATTGATTATTTCTACATACTCCTCTCTTTCTTCCACTGTTAACGAGTCGGACTTAAGAAGTTCCATAAAACCCAATATTACGTTCATCGGAGTACGGATCTCATGACTTAAATTGGCTAGAAAAGTAGATTTTAATTGATCATATTCTTTTGATTTCAATTGAGCCTTTCGCATCTCGGCCACCGAATAATCGAGCTTTTTGTTTTTATCTTTCAACGCACGATGCATTAACTCCAGCTCAACATTCCTTTTCTTAATATCTTCTTTAGCTTGAAGATGCTCAATCTCAGTACTTAATCGAGATGTAAAAAGAAACAATAACGACTCTATAGTCTTAAGGTGTTTGCGAATTGGATTTTTAAATAGGGCAACAATAATTCCAATTGGTTCATTTGAGGAATTAAAAAGCGGAATACCGATATACCCTTCCACTACTGAATCTGCAAAAGGAGCATCGCTACTAAATTGTTCCCAGGCTCCTTCTTTAATACTGTATATTTCATTACCAAAAACCTGCTTACATGGAGATTCATTCAAATGATATGAAATATTGTTGAACACCTCATCTTTTGAACAATATACTAATGATTTAATTAACTGCTCCTTTGCATCAAATTTACCAATCATTAAAAGGTCAGCACCTGCAATCTCGCAAGACTTTTGTCCAATAAACTGAAAAAAATCTTTTCCTACGAATCTGTTGCCTGGAGCAAATATCTCATGAATGATTGGTTCAATCTTTTTGAAAGACCGAAGCAAATTATTATGTTTTCTATTTCTGAAGAATAACTTTGTCCAATCCATGTAAATTACTTAACTCAACCAAAATAGATAAAATAACCTTTCATAATAAGTTATTTTGATTAGTTACATGAATTTGTCGTTTGACTGCGACTTTATATCAACAAATAGAATTGCACCAACTGCATCAATATCCTGCTGCCTGACCATCTTTACGCGATTCTGATGCTCCTTTGTATACTTTTTGTTCGGCATCATACCATATTGCCTGATATCCACCATATTCACCCGGAGAATAAGCAACCCTATGTCTCATTTTTGTTAATTCTAAAATTTGTTCAGCATCAAAACCAGTTTCCACATGAACTTCTCCTCTTCCTTCTGATGATTGACCTGTAGGAGTAGATGAGCCATGATGACTAAAACGTGGTGCATCGCCTGCTTCCTGCAAATTCATTCCAAAATCAATCAGATTCATTAGTATTTGGACATGGCCCTGAGGTTGAAAATCACCTCCCATAACCCCAAAGCTCATAACAGGCATTCCATCCTTTGTTACAAAGGCCGGTATAATAGTATGAAAAGGTCTTTTCCCAGGCTCAAAAACATTTGCCTGGGTTGGCTGCAATGAAAACAGCTCACCTCTATCCTGCAACATAAACCCCAGTTCAGGTGGTACCATTCCTGATCCCATACCCCGATAATTACTTTGTATTAACGAAATCATATTCCCCCATTGATCGGCAACCGTATGGTAAACGGTTTCACCGGCACTTACTTTGCCGGCATTGTATTTCCCGGCTGTATTCTCATCTACTAGCGCACGTCTTCTGTTACCATATTCATCTGAAATTAATTCTTCCACCGGAACATCCACTTGATGCATATCAGCATAGTACTTTGCTCTATCTTCAAAAGCTAACTTTTTAGCTTCTGTCACCAAATGTAAATGACGTGCTGTACCATACTCTTCTTTCCTAAAATTATAACCTTTTAAAATTGACAACATTTGAAGAGCAGTAATTCCCTGCCCATTGGGAGGAAGCTCCCAAACATCATAACCTCTGTAATTAACCGATACCGGATCAACCCATTCACTTTTATGCGCTGCCAAATCATTCTCAGATAAAAAACCTCCCTCACTTTGAATAAAATCAGCTATTGTTTTGGCTATTTTTCCTTTATAAAAACCATCCCTCCCTTTGTCTGCTAACACTTTATATGTATTTGCTAAATAAGGATTTTTAAAAATCTGACCTTTATCAGGAGCCTTACCATTGATGGTATAGGTGTTGGTGACATTGGGATATACTTTAAAACGATCTACTGACAAATTCCAATAAAAAGCAATCAACTCTGACAATGGAAATCCATCCTCTGCATAAGAAATAGCAGGTTGCAGAACCTCTTTCATGCTCAATTTTCCGAATTTGGAGTGCAACTCAAACCAGGCATCTACACATCCGGAAACAGTTACAGGTAATGGTCCATAAGCTGGTATTTTATCTAAACCTTGCTTTTTAAAATAATCAAGAGTAAGATTCTTTGGAGAACGTCCGCTACCATTTAACCCGTATAGCTTTTGAGTTTTAGCATCCCATACTATGGCAAATAAATCTCCACCAATACCAGAACCGGTTGGCTCCATTAACCCCAATGCAGCATTGGCAGCAATGGCAGCATCAATTGCTGAACCTCCTTTTTTAAGAATATCTAAACCAATTTGTGTTGCTAAAGGCTGACTTGTACATACCATGCCATTTTTTGCAATAACCTCACTGCGCGAAGCAAAATTTCGCCCGGTTATTCTATCCTGAGCATGACAAAAAAATGGAATAAGAACTAATAATAAAAGGATGATTTTTAAATTCATAACTGCAATTATCTATGTTACATTTATTAAATGTATAAAAAAACAGCGAAAGACTCTATTTACTAGACTCTTTCGCTGTTCAAAAACTTATTATTGAATAAACTTATGCTCTCGCCAACCTACTTTCTGGCCTGTTTAAATAATTATAAAAGATACCAATCAGTAGATTATTGTCCATTTCGGGACTTATTGGAATAAGCAAATCTGCAAATGTATCTACAAATGAAATTTGCAATTCGTTTCTTTTAGGAAAATCAATACCAACAACTTTTGTATGAGTTCTAATTTCTCCTAATGCTGTAATTAAATTAACCATTTTCTTTCCTTTTAGCGTTTAGTTTGCCGTCCGCCATCTTCTGTTTTCCAAGTGTAAAAATAGATGGCACATAGCACTCTGCCAAAGGATTGAAAAGCTTTTCCATCAGAACAGAATTCCAATCGACAAACTACCGGTTTATACAGGATGAATGAAATGGCTAGTAGATGAACACTGCTTTTTTAGTGGTTAACGAATAAAATTTTGCAATTCTCATCGAAAACAATGATCACTTTCTTTTGGACAGATCTATTTTTGAGAGGTTGATACCCAAAAGTAAATGATGAAATCAACTGCATAATTAATCAGATTTTTTACCTTTGCTTGCGTTGAAAAATCTTCATCAATAAATGGCAAAAGTAGAGAAAAGCAAATCACTCGTTGACAAGCTGAGACACAAATATCGTCTGGCAGTTTTTAATGAACAAACATTTGAAGAAGTATTTGGAATGAGGCTTTCGAGGCTAAATGTTTTCATTACCATAGGTATTACTTCTATTGTATTAATTGTATTTGTCATTTATCTCATTGCTTTTACAGGCTTACGTGAATATATTCCAGGTTATCCATCTGGGCACGAACGTCGATTAATTATTCAAAACACTCAAAGGGTAGACAGTTTAATATGGGAAATTGAACGTCGTGATAAATTTTTTCGTGACATTAGAGCCATTATGTCAGGCGAATTACCTGAAGGAGCTACTGCTGAGGACATCGATAGCCTGAATGAATACAACAATAGTAAAATATCATTCAAAAAATCCGAAGAAGACTCTATTTTCAGAGAGCAGATAGAGCGAGAAGAGAAATTCAACCTATCAGCTTTTGAGACCACAAGCAACAAGCTGGAGCTTGAACATCGCTTTCTGTTTACTCCGCTAAAAGGCGTTGTTGTTAATAAATTTGGTGAATCAGAAGGCCATTATGGAGTTGACATTGTAGCAAAAGAAGGTGCCAGGGTTAGTTCTGTACTAGAAGGAACCGTAATATTTACCGGTTGGACAGTTGAAACAGGATACGTAATCCAGGTGCAACATAGCCATAACCTCATTTCACTTTACAAGCATAACGAACGACTTTTAAAAAGCATGGGCGATAAAGTTCAGGCTGGCGAAGCCATTGCTCACGTAGGTAATTCAGGAGAATTTACCACCGGCCCACACCTGCATTTTGAGCTATGGTACAACGGTGTTGCCATTGATGCAGAACAATACATGTCGTTTGAATAAAGACAAAATAGATAGACAAGGGTAGATTCATGTTAAAAAAGATAGCGATTCTTGGATCAACAGGATCCATTGGTAAGCAAACACTGGAGGTAATTGAACAACATCCTGAAAACTTTTCAGTTGAAGTACTAACAGCTAATAATAGTGTTGAACTCTTAATTGAGCAAGCTACAAAATTCCAACCCAACACGGTTGTTATTGCTAACAAAGAGAAATACAAGCAGGTAAGCGATGCCTTATCAGAGCATGACATAAAGGTTTATGCAGGAGAAGAGTCTATTGCTCAGGTTGTACAAATGAACAGCATTGATATAGTACTAACGGCTATGGTAGGTTTTTCAGGATTACTGCCCACTGTTAATGCTATTAAAGCAGGCAAAACAATTGCTTTAGCCAACAAAGAAACCATGGTGGTAGCCGGTGACATTATCACTAAACTATCGCTGGAGCATAAAGTAAGTATTCTGCCTGTTGATTCAGAACACTCAGCTATTTTTCAATGCCTGGTAGGCGAATACCACAATCCGGTTGAAAAAATATACTTAACAGCTTCTGGTGGACCATTCCGAGGAAAAGATGTTGAATTCCTTAGAAAAGTTACCCGATGTCAGGCACTGAATCACCCCAACTGGAGCATGGGAGATAAAATAACCATCGATAGTGCCTCGTTGATGAACAAAGGCTTAGAAGCTATTGAAGCTCGCTGGTTATTTGGTTTGCGCCCCGACCAGATTGATATTGTCGTTCACCCTCAATCCATTGTACATTCATTGGTTCAATTCGAAGATGGTTCAATGAAGGCTCAGATGGGATTACCTGATATGCGATTACCCATTCAGTACGCTTTATCTTTTCCCGAGAGATTAAAAGTAAATTTTGAACGATTCAATTTCCTTGATTATCCATCTCTCACATTTGAAAAGGCCGACATTAATGTTTTTCGTAATCTCTACCTGGCATTTGAAGCCATGAAAAAGGGCGGAAACATGCCTTGTATATTAAATGCAGCCAACGAAATTGCCGTTGACCATTTTTTAAACAAGAACATTGGGTTTGTTGAAATGTCAGAAATCATAGAAAAAACAATGGAGCGGTCAACTTTTATCGACACTCCTACGTTTGATGATTACCTAAACTCGAATACTGAAGCACGGGAACTGGCTACTCAAATCATTATGAATAAAAAATAAATTACCGGTTTTATTAAAGTTTTATTCTGGAAACAACCGTTAGGTGTCCAATCTCACTTTTATTTAAACCCATTTGAATAGAAAAAGATATATTTGTTGCTTAATTACGAAAACTGAAATTAATGGATATTTTTATAAAAGCCGTTCAATTAATTCTGAGCCTTTCCATCCTTGTTATTTTACATGAGTTTGGACATTTCTTCTTTGCCCGACTTTTTAAAATCAGGGTTGAGAAATTTTATTTATTTTTCAATCCATGGTTCTCATTATTTAAATTTAAAAAGGGAGAAACTGAATACGGTGTTGGATGGTTGCCTTTAGGTGGTTATGTAAAAATTGCCGGTATGATAGACGAGTCGATGGATAAAGAAGCCATGGAACAGCCGGCTCAACCTTGGGAATTCAGATCAAAACCAGCTTGGCAAAGACTGTTAGTGATGGTAGGTGGTGTAGTTGTTAACTTCATCACAGCATTATTTATTTTCTGGATGATGCTTTACACCTGGGGCGAATCTTACATGCCGGTTGAAACAGCTAAATACGGTTTGTATTACCACGAGGTTGGTCATCAAATTGGTTTACAAGACGGAGACATCGTACTAAAGGTGGATGATTTCAATGTTGAATCGAGCGGTGATATTGCCCGTCTTATTCTTTTTGAAGATGGTAAACAATTAACAGTTAAACGTGGTGATGAAATCATTACCATTAACATCCCTGAAGAATATGATCAAACCTATTTAAAAAACGAGGTAAAGGATTTTGCTGGAATAAGAACTCCTGTTGTTGTTGCCGAAGTGATGAAAAACACGAACGCCGCAAAAGCGGGTCTTTTAGCAGGTGATAGCATAGTAAGCATCAATAATAAATCAACAGCCTTTTTCAATGATTTTACAAATGAGATGCAAAACCAGAAAGGGAAAGACATTGATTTAGGAATATATCGCGAAGGCCAACCGATGACATTGCTTGCGCAGGTATCAGAAAATGCAACATTGGGTTTTGATGCTAGTGGCGCTACTGGTTATGCTGCTATAAAAAGACACCAATATGGATTATGGGAAGCCTTTCCTAAAGGTTTTAAGATGGGATTCGAAATCCTTATCAACTACGTAAAACAAATGCGCTTGATATTTACCAAAGAAGGTGCTAAACAAGTTGGTGGTTTTGGCGCAATGGGAAAACTTTTCCCTTCTAGCTGGGACTGGTCAACCTTTTGGTTTAACACGGGGCTAATTTCACTAATCCTGGCATTTATGAATATCTTGCCTATTCCGGCTCTTGACGGTGGACACGTATTATTCTTACTTTACGAAATAGTTACAGGACGTAAACCGGGTGATAAATTTATGGAATATGCTCAGATTACAGGTATGATATTATTACTTGGATTGCTTCTTTTTGCCAACGGAAATGATATCTTTAAAGCCTTCTTTAAATAAGGGCAATTAATTAAATTTGTAGTAACAAAAACCAATTTACGATGAATCTAGCTTACGTTATGCTTTGGGCCCTACCAGGTGGACCAGAATGGATATTAATAATATTGGCTTTATTATTATTATTTGGAGGTCGTAAAATTCCTGAGTTGATGAAAGGCCTGGGCCAAGGAATGAAGGAGTTTAAAAAAGCCCGTAATGAAGAGGGCGCTGATAAATCTTCTGACGACAAAGACAAAAAAGAAAATAAAACTGCCGAGTAAAGGTGGTTTTACAAACATATTCAGGCCGCCTCTAACCTAGAGGTTTGGCCTTTTTGTATATTAATACTATACCCTTTCTAAAACAGGATGCGAGATGAGGATTGTTGTTTTATTACTGAGTTTACTGGCTTTTCAGCATGTTTTAGCTCAAAAAAGTGCCGAAGCACTTTTACCTCATTATCCGGATTGGATGTATAAAAACAGACTCCAGGAACTGGATCAAAAAACGCCTATTCATCTCGATTATAATTCACAGGTTCAAGCCTTTATTGAAGTATACACCGTAAAACGTCGCGAACATTTGTCCAATATAATTGGCCGTTCCGAAATGTACTTCCCTCTGTTCGAAGAGTATCTGGCAAAATATGATTTACCAATTGAATTAAAGTATCTGGCAATTGTTGAATCAGCATTGGATCCAAAAGCCAAATCAAAATCTGGAGCAATGGGGCTATGGCAGTTTCTGTATCATGCCTCTAAAATGTTTGAACTAAAGGTTGATACTTATGTTGATGAACGCTGTGATCCGGTAAAAAGCACCGAAGCCGCATGTAAATACCTTCAATATTTATATCACAATTTAAACGACTGGCAATTGGCACTGGCTGCCTATAATGGAGGTATTGGCGTGGTACAAAAAGCCATTGAACGATCGGGTGGTAAAACTGATTTTTGGGAGTTACAACCGTACTTGCCAGCAGCTGTAAAAAGTTACGTACCTGCCTTTATTGCTGTAAATTATGTAATGAATAATTACAACCGTCATGAAGTATCAGCCAATCCTCCGTTACTCGCATTTAATGACGTTGATACCGTTTATGTATCAAAACCTCTGACTTTTCAACAAGTAAGTAAAGCATCAGGTACATCTCTTGATATTCTGCGCTGGCTAAATCCTTCTTTCACCAAAGATTTTATTCCGGCTAATGATGAACCCACTCGTATTTTTCTACCCAAATCTAACATTGTCAATTTTGTCAAGTCAGAAAAAAGTTTGGAAGAAGCAGGCGGACCTGTTGTGAATATCAGACCGATTGGAGATATCTCAGGCCGTAAAAAAGTAAAACATATAGTTAGTAAAGGAGAATATTTCCATAAAATAGCCATTGACCATTATTGTCGCATTAGTGACATTATGCAATGGAACAAAATGAAGAATAGAGATTTGTATGTGGGGCAGCAATTAATTGTATGGCACCCCCTGAAAGATGATCGATATTTTTTTGTTGTTGGTGAGATATTGCATCCTGAAAAACTAAATTGGAAAGAAAGCCTTTTGGCAACTGAATAACAGATATAAAATCAATTTATTATGAGTAAATACATCAAACAATACGGACTGCTCCTTTTAGTGAGCTTACTGCTTTTTTCCTGTAAGGATAAAAAAAGCAATGCAAAACCTAATGTTGCCGGTAAAGCTGGAGAACTTCTTATTGTGATGGATGATAAAATAAAACAATCAGAAGCAGGAAAAGAGCTTCAAAGAGCTGTACTTGAATTGTACCTGGGGCTTCCTCAAGAAGAACCGCATTTTGATATGCTCATAACTCCTCACCGAGGTTTCTCATCGTATTTTAAAACATTCAGGAACCTTATTGTAACAGACGTTTCTCCCAATATCAAAACCGATACCATTAAGTATTATCGCGACTATTGGGCTCGACCTCAGTCAATGGTTCGTATTTCGGCTAAAGACACTGTTGCCATGCGCCAAATAGTTGAAAGGCACACCATGAAAATGTTAAGTTTCTTCAACCGTGCTGAAAGAGAGCGCAACATTCAATACTTTAAAGCAACTCCTAATTCTGAATTAATTGATACTATTAAGAAAGTATGGAACGTGAAACTAAACATTCCTGCTAATTTTAAGAAACGTAATACCAAACCTGGAATTACATGGCTGGGAGAAGATACGGAATGGGGAAGTCAAGGCTTTATGGTTTATGAATTCCCGTATATTGGTGAAGGAACTTTCTCAAGAGAATATTTACTTAATAAAAGAGATTCAATCCTCCATAAAAATATTCCGGGCCCTAGTGCCGGATCGTATATGACCACAGAACATAAATACCCTCCAGTATACAAAAAGACTACCATTAACGATATACCAGTGGTGGAGTTAAGAGGTTTATGGAAAGTTCAGAACGACATGATGGGTGGGGCTTTTATATTGCATGCACACCATGATGTAGCCAACAATAGAGTGGTTGTTACCGATGGATTTGTTTACTCTCCTGAAAAACCAGATAAAAGAGATAAGATAAGACAACTTGAAGCATTAATGTACACCTTTAACTTTCTTAAATAATGCTTCCCGAACTCAATCGACAAGCTCTGCTGCAAGCATGCTCCCGCGAAGATTTAATTAGAAAAACGGCAGCTCAGATTATAAAAGACTTTGCTGAATTTGGACTTGAAGTGACTTTTTCAGGTAGTGTAGAGAACTTTTATGATGAACTTTTCGGGCAGATGAAAACACATATTAATGCCATTTTAGGTGAGCATTATACCCGTTTTCTAAGCTTCTTGTATCGTATTGATGTAACCGAAAATCAGGTAGCACAATATCAGCAAGAAATGATTGATGCCAGTTACGAAGATGCTTTAACTGAACTTATAATACATCGCGAATTAAAAAAGGTAATGATTCGTGAGTACTTTAAAGCACAAAATTCATCAACCGAAAGTGATTCTAATTTGTTGGATATCTAATAACTGTAATTTAAAATAACATGATACTTAAAATAAAACACACCAGCGAAAAACCAAGCGGTGTTAGAAACCTGTTTTTAGTAAATGACACTTCATCTTTAAAAGATTTTGGCTTTAATGCTGATGCTTTAGCATATGTAAAGCTTAAAGAAGAAGCCAAAGAAAAGTTAATCACCATCAAGGCATACAACATAACTTACTATGTTGTAATTGTTGATAAAGGTGAATTAAACGATAAATCACTTGAAGTACTGCGCAAAAATGGTCACACCATCACTTCAGGCATGCGTAAAGATAAAGAAGAAGCAATCTGCGTCTATGATTCAACTGGCAACAAAGAAGCTGTTCTGGCATTGACTGAAGGATTGGCTCTCTCAACATATCAATTCGATAAATATCTTAGTAAGAAGGATAAAAGCTTTGGTGAGTTCAACATCTGGGTGGCTACACCTGTAGTTAATCAAGAAGATTTAAATGAACTACAATTGCTTTGTGAAAGTGTATTTGCAACGCGCGATTTAGTTAATGAGCCTGTTTCTACCATGGATGTGGCAGAATTATCAAAAACGATTGAGCAGCTTGGTGAAAAACATGGCTTCACCGTTGAAATATTTAATAAAACTAAACTTGAGTCGCTTAAGTTTGGTGGATTACTTGGAGTAAACAAAGGTAGCATTGACCCTCCGGCTTTTCATATTTTGGAATGGAAACCCCAAAATGCTACCAATACTAAACCAGTTGTTTTGGTTGGTAAAGGAGTTGTTTTTGATACAGGTGGCATTAACCTAAAAACTCCTCCGGGAAGTTTAGACGACATGAAATCGGATATGGGTGGTGCTGCATCTGTTGTTGGTGCACTTACAGCTGTTTCAGCCAATAAATTACCGGTTCATGTTATTGGATTAATTCCGGCAACTGATAACCGACCTGGAGGCAATGCAATTGTTCCAGGCGATATTCTCTCGATGCATAACGGTACAACTGTTGAAATACTAAACACTGATGCCGAAGGTCGTTTGATTTTAGCTGACGCTTTAAGTTACTCTAAAAAGTACGACCCGGAATTGGTTATTGATCTGGCAACGCTTACCGGAAGTGCTGTTATGGCCATTGGACATTATGCGACGGTAGGAATGGGTACAGCGGATAGTACTATTTTTGATGAATTAACCAAGAGTGGCTATAGAGTGAACGAACGTGTTGTACAATTTCCATTCTGGGATGATTATGATGATTTAATTAAATCAGAAGTGGCAGACATCAAAAATATTGGTGGACGCGAAGGAGGTTCTATCACAGCAGGTAAATTCTTAAGTCATTTTGTTGAGGCACCCTGGATTCACCTTGATATTGCCGGACCAGCATTCGTAAGAAAGGAAGATAGTTATAGAGGATTTGGCGCATCTGGTGTTGGAGTCCGTTTGCTTTATGATTTTCTTAAAAGCAGATCGTAAACACAAAGGATTTAGGTAAATAATACAATCGCTCTGGTTTTATTCGGGCTAATGAGTCATTTTTATTACTTTAGTCTGATAAATCGTCTACTAGAGGCACAACAGCATAAATATGAGTGAAAACAAAATAAAAGTCGGTATAACCCATGGCGATATTAATGGCATTGGTTATGAAGTTATTTTTAAAACACTTGCCGACAACCGTATATTCGAGTCTTTCATCCCTGTTATTTACGGCTCATCTAAAGTAGCTGCTTATCATCGGAAAGCTTTAAACATTCCTAATTTTAGCTTAAACAGCATTCGTAATGTTGATGATGCTCATAATAAGCGTATCAATATTATCAACTGTTTGGATGATAACATCAGGGTTGAATTAGGCAAGACAACTACCATTGGTGGTGATGCTGCTTTTAAAGCGCTGGAGTTGGCTGTAACAGACCTTAAAGAAGGTAAGATTGATGTTTTGGTAACAGCTCCTATCAACAAAAAGAATATCCAATCAGAGTCTTTTAATTTTCCGGGACATACTGAGTACCTAGAACAACAAGCTGGAGATGGCAAGGCCTTAATGCTTATGGTTTCTGAAAACATGAAGGTAGGTGTAGTAGCCGGACATGTTGCTCTTAAAGATGTTCCTTCTAAAATCACTAAAGAATCGATTCTAACCAAGTTACGTACACTTAATGAAACCCTGGTAATGGATTTTTCTATACGTAAACCCAGAATTGCAGTATTAGGGTTGAATCCCCATGCTGGCGATCAGGGAGTGTTGGGAACAGAAGAGCAGGATATTATCATTCCGGCATTAGATGAAGCCAAAAAAGAAGGAATTATGGCTTTAGGTCCATATCCTGCTGATGGATTATTTGGAAGCGAACAATTCAAAAATTTTGATGCTATCCTGGCAATGTATCACGATCAGGGATTGGCTCCGTTTAAAGCATTGACCTTTTCAAAAGGAGTAAATTACACTGCTGGATTGCCTTTTATTCGCACTTCACCAGACCATGGAACTGCTTTTGAAATTGCCGGTCAGGATAAGGCTAATTTTGAATCATTCCGTCAGGCTGTTTATTTAGCTATTGATGTTTGCCATAACAGGGCCGAAAACAAAGAACTTCATAAAAACCCATTGAAAACTCATGATTTAAGCGAGTTAGAAGGGAACGAATAAAAAGATAATTTTCAATTTTTTAAAAGCAGCTAATTATTTGGCTGCTTTTTTATTTATTCAATTTCTTGAACAATAAAAAAGCCCGACTAATTTAGCCGGGCTCTGATATATCTTAAAGTTGATTTACAACTTTCTGCTTACTTCTACTTCTTCGTAGGCTTCGACTACATCACCTACCTTAATATCGTTGAATTTCTCGATATTCAAACCACATTCGTAACCAGTAGCAACCTCTTTCACATCATCCTTAAAGCGTTTCAGTGAACCAAGTTCGCCTGTGTAAACCACAATACCTTCGCGAATCACACGTATCTTATTTGTACGCTTGATTTTTCCTTCTTTCACCATACAACCGGCAATTGTACCTACTTTCGAGATTTTAAATACCTCACGTATTTCAACAGTTGCGGTAATTTGCTCTTTAATCTCAGGCGAAAGCATTCCTTCCATTGCTGATTTCAATTCTTCGATAGCATCGTAAATAATTGAATACAGACGGATATCGATTTCTTCCTTCTCGGCAATTCGGCGAGCAGTTAATGATGGACGTACCTGGAAACCTACAACGATCGCATTAGATGCTGCAGCCAACATAATATCCGATTCAGAAATCTGACCTACCGCCTTGTGAATTACATTAACCTGAATTTCTTCTGTAGAAAGCTTGATTAATGAGTCAGAAAGTGCTTCAATAGAACCATCCACATCACCTTTTACAATCACGTTTAATTCCTGGAAGTTTCCAATTGCAATACGACGACCAATTTCATCCAGCGTAATATGTTTCTTAGTACGCATACCTTGCTCACGCTGTAACTGTTCACGTTTGGTAGCAATATCCTTCGCTTCACGCTCATCTTCCATTACATTGATACGCTCACCAGCTTGTGGTGCACCATTCAATCCAAGAACCAAAGCTGGCTCTGATGGTCCAACAGCCTCTACTTTTTGATTACGCTCATTAAACATGGCCTTAACGTGACCAATGTGCGAACCTGAAAGCATCATATCACCCACACGTAAAGTACCACCTTGTACCAACAATGTTGTTACGAAACCACGCCCTTTATCCAATGATGATTCAATAACACTACCCACGGCACGTTTCTTCGGATCGGCTTTCAATTCTAAAAGATCAGCTTCCAGCAATACTTTTTCAAGCAAGTCTTCAATATTCACACCATTCTTGGCAGATATCTCCTGACACTGATATTTTCCACCCCAGTCTTCAACCAGGTAATTCATATTAGCCAGTTCTTCACGAATTCTATCCGGATTAGCACCTGGCTTATCAATTTTGTTAATAGCAAATACAATTGGCACCCCTGCTGCAGAAGCGTGATTGATTGCTTCAACAGTCTGTGGCATCACATTGTCATCTGCCGCTACAATAATAATTGCAATATCGGTAATTTGAGCACCACGGGCACGCATCGCAGTAAACGCCTCGTGACCCGGTGTATCTAAGAAGGTAATCTGACGACCACTTTCTATTTTTACACTATAAGCTCCAATGTGCTGGGTAATCCCCCCTGCCTCACCGGCAATTACGTTGGCTTTACGGATATGGTCAAGCAACGATGTTTTACCGTGGTCAACGTGTCCCATCACTGTAACGATCGGTGGACGAGAAATCATATCTTCCTCTTTATCCTCCTCTTCGATGATTGATTCAGCAACATCGGCACTCACAAACTCAATGGTATAACCGAATTCTTCCGCTACTAATGAAAGAGTTTCAGCATCCAAACGTTGGTTGATAGAAACAAACATACCTAAACTCATACAAGTAGAGATAATTTGATTCACCTGTACATCCATCATGTTAGCCAATTCATTGGCAGTAACAAACTCGGTTACTTTCAATATTGACTTTTCTTTTTCGATTTGTTCCAAATCGGCTTGCTGACGCTGCGATTGGGCCTCACGTTTTTCACGACGGTGTTTTGCACCCTTACTCTTACCTTTTGATGTCAAACGAGCAAGAGTATCTTTAATTTGCTTTTGTACATCTTCTTCGTTAATCTCGGCCTTTTGCGGACGTTTCTTAACTTTCAGATTACGTTTTGGACGATCTTTTCTTTCGCCTTGAGGCTTTTTATTATCGCCTCCGCCACCTTGCGGTTGCTGTTGCTTTTGGTTGATATCAACCTTTTCTTTATCTTTTTTGATGCGCTTACGCTTGCGCTTCTTAACGTTCTCTTTGTTTCCTTCAGATTTAGTTGGTGTTGTAGGTAAATCAATTTTACCAACTACTGTAGGACCAGATAATTTTTTAACCTGTGTTGGACGGAAAGCACTTTCATCACCCTCTTTCTTTTCTCCTTCTGCTTTGGCCTCTTTAGGTTGCTCTTCCTTTTTCACAACTTTAGGCTTTTTCTCAACTTTTGGAGTTTCCTTCTTCACCACCTCCTTCTTAGGTGCTTCTTGCTTTGGCTGTTCCTTTTTAGGAGCCTCTTCCTTCGGTGCCTCAGCTTTTGGAGTCTCAGCTTTTGGAGTCTCAGCTTTTGGAGTCTCTTTTTTAGGCGGATTCAAATCAATCTTACCAACCACCTTAGTTTCAGCAACCGGATCAACCTTCGTTGGAATGTGTTCAGGTTTTTTGGCAACCTTAGGCTTTTCCTCAACAGGTTTTTCTGCTTTCGGTTCTTCCTTCTTCGCTTCAACAGGCTTAGGAGCTGCTTCCTTTTTAGGAGCCTCTTCCTTCGGTGCCTCAGCTTTAGGAGCCTCTTTTTTCGGTTCTGCCTTTTTAGGTGGATTCAAATCAATTTTGCCCACCACTTTGGGTCCTTTTGATTCAACTTTTCGCTCTTCGGCAGCAGGAGCTTCCTCTTCTTTTTCACTACCTGAGTCAAGATCATCACGAACATCTTCGATCGAAATCGATTCTTTTCTTGATTTATCTTTCAATTTGGTTAGCTTTTCTGATTCTTTTTTTACATTAGAATCACTACGGTATTCTTGAGCCAGTACTGAATACATTTCTTCAGATACCTTTGTATTAGGGTTACCTTCAACCTTATACCCTTTTTTATGCAAGAATTCCACAATGGTGCTAATTCCAACATTGAATTCACGAGCTACTTTACTAAGTCTTTTTCCAACTGCCATATAACAGGACTATTCTTTACAAGTTAATTTTGTTTGGACAATGCTTTGCGAGGCAAATATAGCGAATTATTCAAATTCAGCGCTTAATATGCTTCTAATCTCACGAATGGTTTCTTCTTCCAAATCAGTACGTTTCACTAAATCTTCCAATGACAGATCCAGTACTGATTTTGCTGTGTCGCATCCTATGGCCTTCAATTCGTCCAAAACCCAAGCTTCAATTTCATCAGAGAATTCATCCAACTTAACGTCTTCATCATCCTCGTCTACTTCACGATATACATCCAACTCATAACCGGTTAACTGACCAGCTAATCGAATGTTCAATCCACCTTTACCAATAGCTAAAGATACTTCTTCAGGACGCAAATAAACTTCAGCACGACCTTCGTCTTCCAAAATTTTGATATTAACAATTTTGGCTGGATTTAATGCTCTCTGAATGAATAATTGTGTATTGGCGGTGTAATTGATTACGTCAATATTTTCGTTACGTAATTCACGAACAATTCCGTGAATTCTAGATCCTTTCATTCCTACACAAGCACCTACCGGATCAATTCTTTCATCATACGATTCAACTGCTACTTTTGCTCTTTCGCCCGGAACACGTACAATCTTCTTAATGGTAATCAGGCCATCAAAAATTTCAGGTACTTCCAATTCGAAAAGACGCTCAAGGAACACAGGAGATGTACGAGATAAAATAATCAATGGATTATTGTTTCTGATCTCAACCTTAATTACGACCGCTCTAACATTATCGCCTTTACGGAAGAAATCGGAAGGAATTTGTTCTGCTTTAGGCAAAATTAATTCATTTCCTTCGTCATCAATAATCAGAATTTCTCTTTTCCAAATCTGGTAAACCTCACCGGTAACAACTTCACCGATACGGTCTTTATACTTGTGATAAATATTATCTTTTTCTAACTCCAAAATACGAGCTGACAGATTTTGTCTTAGGCTCAAAATAGCACGACGTCCAAAATCAAGGAATTTAACTTCATCAGTTACTTCCTCGCCCAACTCATAATCTTCATCAATTTTTTTAGCCTCAGTTAAAGAAATCTGAAGGTTTGGATCTTCCAAGTCTTCATCTTTCACCACCTCGCGGTTACGCCATATTTCAAAGTCACCCTTATCATCGTTGATAATTACGTCGAAATTCTCATCCGTACCAAATCGTTTAATTAAAACACTACGAAATGAATCCTCTAAAACACTGATCATTGTTGCACGATCAATATTTTTTAATTCTTTGAACTCTGAAAACGTATCTATCAGATTAATATTTTCCATATCTCGGAATATTTAAAAAGATATAATGTCTTTTATCTGTTTAACCTCATCAAATTTAAAATCAACTACCTGCACCTGCAATTCCTTACGCTTCTTTCCTTCTACTTTAACCATTTCTTCAATTTCAACGCTAAAGCCGTCTTCTGCAACTGCAGTTAATTTACCTTTAATTTTTTTGCCATCAGCGGTAAGAATTTCAACTTCATTATTCAAATTCTTATGATATTGCTTTAAAACCTTAAAAGGCTGACCAATACCTGCTGAAGCCACTTCTAACTCAAAGTCTTCCTGATCACGATCTAAATTCGCTTCTATCAATTTGCTAACTTCGATGCAATAACTGATAGGAATACCATTGTAGCTATCAATTGTCAAAGCAATTTTATTGCCTGGACGCACTGCTAATTCAACGATAAATACCTCATCGTCTTCAAACTTAGCTGCAACAATATTTTCTATTAACGTCGGATCAATCATTCTTTAATGTAATAAAATAGGGGACTACAATCGTCCCCTATACCTTTTTTCGGTAAATCTCCGCAAAGATAACTATTAATCAGTATTATTCCAAACTTATTAGAAGCCCTAATAAATATTAACAATTAGCTCATACAGTATTTTATTTGTTCAATGGTTTAAAAAGCAGGTTTAATACATGTTTTCCTTTATTAAAATCTCTATTTTGTATATTGTCGGCCTAAATAAATTATTCTCGCTCATAATTATTGATTAAGAAATGTCAACAGGAAACAAAAAGAAGATAATTAACGATCCGGTATATGGATTTATTAAGGTGCCTTTCGACATCATTTATGACTTAATGGAGCATCCTTTTTTTCAACGCCTTCGCCGAATCAGGCAATTAGGATTAACTCATTTTGTATACCCCGGAGCTATGCACACACGCTTTCAGCATGCAATGGGTGCCATGCATTTAATGAGCTCTGCAGTTGCCATCCTACAATCGAAAGGGCATGAAATAACCAAGGAAGAATCTATTGCTGTTCACGCTGCTATTTTATTGCATGATATTGGCCATGGCCCTTTTAGTCACGTTTTGGAAAACACTCTTCTGGAAGTAGATCATGAAGACATTTCAAAGCTGATGATGCAAGAACTCAATAGAGAGTTTAATGGCCAGCTAGATATGACCCTCAGCATATTTAATAACACCTATCATAAAAAATTCTTACATCAACTGGTTTCGAGTCAGCTCGATATGGATCGTTTGGATTATTTGAAACGTGATAGTTTCTTTACAGGTGTTTCGGAAGGTGTAATTGGGTCGGACCGCATCATTAAGATGTTGAATATACATAACGACTCATTGGTGATTGAGTCAAAAGGAATCTATTCCATTGAGAAGTTTTTAGTGGCCCGCCGCTTAATGTATTGGCAGGTTTACCTTCACAAAACTGCACTAGCTGCCGAGCAGATGTTAATTAATATCTTAAAACGTGCCCGACAATTAGTTTCTGAAGGAGAAGAATTATTTGCTCCTCCGCACCTGCTGTTTTTTATGAAACAAAAACCTACCATCGACGATTTTCATAACCAACCCGAGATATTCAAAAACTTTGCCCTGCTTGATGATGATGATATTATGAGTTCAATTAAAAGCTGGACTTTACATCCGGATGCCATCTTATCAAACCTGGCAAACGACTTTATAAATCGGAAACTATTTAGAGTCAGCTTTTCGAATAGTGCATTTAAAAACAGTCACATTAACGAAATAAAAAAGCAAATTGCCGAACAGATGAAACTGGACGACATGGCTGATGTTAACTATTTTATTATAACAGATCATATTTCTAATAATGCCTATAGCAAAAGCGATGATCAGATAAACATCCTTTTTAGCGATGGATCTATTAAAGATATTGCAGCAGCTTCTGATATGCTTAATCTTTCGGTATTAGGTAAAACCGTAAAAAAACACTACCTGTGTCATCCAAAATCCGTTCATTCATAGACAGATCAGTCAAAAGTTTACATTTTTAAAACTCAATATATTTACTAGCTTTGCATCAAATTTTTTAAGGTATAGCTAAAAAATAGCGTATCTTTACGCGTTGAAAACTCGCTTAGCAAGTAAGCAAGTCATCATAAATTAAATGATTAAATGAAATTTACAGCAGGTCAGATTGCCGAATTGCTCAATGGCAAAGTTGAAGGAAACACAGAAGCCATTGTTAAAAATGTTTCAAAAATTGAAGATGGAAAACCTGAAACTTTAACTTTTTTGGCCAACCCTAAATACACCCACTTTATATACGAGACAAAAGCTGATGTTGTAATCGTTAACGATTCGTTTACAGCTGAGAAAAATATTGCAGCTACCTTAATAAGGGTACCAGACGCTTATCAAGCATTGGCACAATTGCTTGAGATGTATGAGCAAAGTCAGCCTAAAAAAACAGGAATTGAACAACCTTCATTCATTGATGAGACAGCTAAAATAGGTGATTTTGCATATGTAGGAGCCTTTAGTTACATTGGTGAGAATGTGCAGATTGGTGACAATGTTCAAATTCATCCTCAGGTATATATTGGAAATAACGTAAAAATAGGTGATAACACCATCTTATTTCCGGGAGTGAAAATCTACAAAAACTGTGTCATCGGAAATAACTGTACCCTGCATGCTGGTTCGGTTATTGGCAGCGACGGTTTTGGATTTGCTCCATCAGCCAGTAACGAATACAAAAAGGTTCCACAGATTGGAAATGTTATTCTGAAGGATCATGTTGAGATTGGAGCCAACACAACTGTTGATCGCGCTACAATGGGAGCCACAGTTATTCAAAAAGGTGTTAAGCTGGATAACTTAGTTCAGATAGCTCATAATGTTGAAGTTGGCGAAAACACAGTTATAGCTGCTTTATCAGGCATTGCTGGTTCAACCAAAATTGGTGCTGATTGTATGTTTGGTGGCCAAACGGGCATTGCCGGTCATATTCAAATAGCTAACAAAACCAAATTAGGTGCTCAAACGGGTGTCACAAAGTCAATTAAGAAAGAAGACACTGTACATTTGGGTTCTCCATCTATGAATATAATGGATTTCAATAAAGCCTACGTTGTATTTAGGCGTTTGCCTGAATTGAAAAAAGCAGTAGACGAATTATCAAAATAAGATTAATAAGGTTATTTGACCTCAGTAAGAGTAGATTGAAAATATATGGTTGAAAAGCAAATAACACTCAAAAAAGCGATAACCCTAAGCGGAACCGGCTTACATACTGGTGCAAAAGTAAATCTTACTATTCATCCTGCACCCGTTAATCACGGATATAAATTTAAGAGAATTGATTTAGAGGATCAGCCCATTATTGATGCCTTGGCAGATAATGTGACTATGACTCAAAGAGGGACTGTTTTAGCTAAAGGTGATGCAACAATAAGCACCATAGAACACTGCTTATCTGCACTTTCGGCTTCTAAAATAGACAACTGTCTGATTGAAGTTGATGGTCCTGAAGCACCTATCCTCGACGGTAGTGCCAAATTCTTTATAGAAGCAATTAAAGAGGTCGGAACCGAAGAGCAAGGCGAAGAGAAAAAATACTTCGTTGTAAAAGAGAAGATGGTATACGAGAATGAAGAGCTGGGTATTAAAATTGTAGCCCTTCCGGATGATGAATTCAGCGCTGATGTAAAAATTTCGTTTGATAAATCATTGACTCTCTCTAACCAATATGCCACCTTGGATTCGTTGGACGATTATGAAAAAGAAATCAGCGCCTGTCGTACTTTTGTTTTTCTACATGAGCTAGAGCCCTTGTTAAAAAACAACCTTATTAAAGGTGGTGACCTCGATAATGCTATCATCATTATTGATAAAGAAATTTCGCAGGAAGAACTGGATAAGCTGGCTGATTTATTTAATAAGCCTAGAGTTGAAGTTCAACCTACAGGCATACTCAATAATGTAGATTTGGTTTATTCCAATGAACCGGCTCGTCATAAATTATTAGATGTAATTGGCGATTTAGCTCTTTGTGGAATGCCTATTAAAGGACGTATTATGGCAACTCGTCCTGGACATATGGCCAATGTTGAGTTTGCTAAAATAATTCGTAAGGAAATTAAAAAACGATCTTTACGTCCGGAGGTACCGTGTTATGATACATGCAAAGAAGCAATTTACGATATCAATGATATCAAAAAAATGCTACCTCACCGACCTCCATTTTTGTTGGTTGACAAGATTATTGAACTAAACGAGAAATCAATCGTAGGAATTAAGAATGTGACAATGAATGAACCATTCTTTGTTGGCCACTTTCCAGATGAACCGGTAATGCCGGCTGTACTACAGATTGAAGCAATGGCTCAAACAGGAGGAATTTTTGTATTAAGTAAACTAGACGAACCCAGCGCCTACAGCACCTACTTTGTTAAAATAGACAATGTTAAATTGCGAAGAAAAGTAATTCCTGGCGACACCCTCATATTTAAATTAGAGCTTTTAAGCGAATTTAGAAGAGGCATGGCAAATATGAAAGGAACTGCTTTTGTTGGCAACACCATTGTATCGGAAGGCGAATTTGTAGCCCAGGTAGTAAAAAATAAGGATATTAAATAATCAGCAACTATTATCTTTGTTAGTTTTAGAACTGACGCAATAAAGAAGTAAGAAATGAAACAACCGTTAGCATATATCCACCCGGAAGCAAAAATTGCTAAGAACGTGGTAATTGAGCCGTTTGTAACCATTGATAAAAATGTGGTTATTGAAGAAGGTACAACCATTGGTTCAAACGTAACTATTCTTGAAGGATCAAGAATTGGTAAAAACTGTAATATTTTCCCAGGTGCTGTAATTGGTGCTGTTCCGCAGGATTTAAAGTTTGCCGGAGAAGAAACAACAGCTGAGATTGGGGACAACACAACTATCAGAGAGTGCGTTACCGTTAACCGTGGCACCAAAGCTAAAGGTAAAACGGTTGTAGGTAGCAACTGTTTGCTGATGGCTTATACTCATATTGCTCATGATGCTATTTTGGGAGACCATGTTATTCTGGCAAATTCAGTGCAGGTAGCTGGAGAAGTAGTGATTGATGATTATGCGATTATTGGAGGTACTTCAGCCATTCATCAATTTGTACACATTGGAGCTCATGTAATGGTTGCTGGTGGTACTTTAATCGGTAAAGATGTTCCTCCATACGTAAAAGCTGGTCGTGAAAGAATTTCATATGCCGGAGTTAATTCTATTGGTCTTCGCCGTCGTAGTTATACGAATGATCAGATCAGAGATATTCAGAATATTTATCGTTATTTATTCCAAATGGGATTGAATAACACTGAAGCTATTGAACGTATAGAGGCTGAACTTCCAACTTCGAAAGAACGCGATGAAATCATCCTATTTGTACGAAATTCGCAAAGAGGAATCATCAAAGGATATTATCCTGAAAGAGACTAAGAAAAAAGTATATAAATAAAAAAAGCGGCTAATAGCCGCTTTTTTTATGTTGCTGTTACAATTAACCTATCAACTCTTTATACTGGTCGGCACTAAGCAAACCATCAATTTCAGATGCGTCAGCTACCTGGATCTTAATCATCCAACCTCCATCAAAAGGCTCTTTGTTTACCAAATCAGGCTGATCTTCCAAATTAGGATTGACTTCTAATACTTTACCTGTAATAGGCATATACAAGTCTGATACTGTTTTAACAGCTTCAATGGTACCAAAAACCTCTTCTTTATCCAATTCTTCGTCTTCAGTCTCAATCTCAACAAAAACAATGTCGCCAAGCTCACCTTGGGCAAACTCAGTGATACCTACAGTAGCTATATCACCATCAACAAGGATCCATTCGTGATCCTTTGTATACTTTAGATTTTCAGGAACATTCATTATAGTACTTGTTTTAAATTTACTATTTCTCAAATGTAAATAATTTATTAAACAAATTCTATGCAGCTCGTCACACAATTTCTTTTAGGATAAAAGAAAATTTAGCAGTACCCACTGGAAAACAGACTACTTAACCATTAACCTAAAGCTAAAAGGCTAATAAAAATCATATTTTTTTATTGCTATTGCGCCAAAGAGAACCTGAAGCTAACTCCAAAATTGGTATTGGTAGTAGGATACGATAAGGACAAATATGGATTATTTACATTGGTATCGTAGTATAACTGCATATTAAAACGCTCGCTCAAGGCATAATCAGCCGTTACTTTCAACGATGTTATTTTCTGTCCGGATGTTAACTGGTCGTAATTTTCTTCAATCTTACGTATGATACTGGCATTATCGCGGAAAGATAAATCGGCTCGGATATTTAAGTCGTTGCTTACCGACTTGCCACCTAATATCAAATCCATCTTATCAAAACGATAACCCAAACCAACAACCACTTCATCATTATAGGTTTCTATTACCTGGTTATTACCCATACTTAAACTTAAAGTTCGGTTCTTTTTAATTTCTGCACGAGTTGTGATTGAATTAATCCAGGTGACATTAAATTGTATTAATGGATTTAATTGTTCCGATATAGTTATCGTATTAATATCGTAGGCAACAATTGGCCCTAAAGGATTATCCGGTGTTTGCGACACATACGATCCCATATTATAAGTTGAACGATAGGCATGCGAGATATCAAACGATTTAATTACCTTTTGAAATAGTTTAATGCGCGAAAGTCCGTCATAAGAAACTCTCCAGTTAGGGCTTATTCTTGACAAACCCGGGAATGTCTCTGTAAAGATGTTACTGGCACTCTTTCCTGAGTAAGCGGCCAGAAAGGATGGTATTAAAACATCTTGCCTGTTAAGATTAGCATCATCAGCTGAATATCCTAACCTACGGGCAACAATCTCACGGTTACTCTTAAACTCATCAAAAATAGGAGAGCGAAGGTTACCTGTCTTATCAATATCAGTAAATGCGGTACGCCATGCATTAAAACTCATTGAGAGACTTCCGTTTTCTGTTCGTCCCTGCGCAGCATCTGAACCTCCAATGTAATACTCACTCATGTTTTTTGAGAAGCTCCTGTCTGCATTAATATCTATACGTAAGCCTTTAATAGGTTCCAACGTGAATTTAATTGAAAAATCTTCGCGATGCGACATCACAAAGGGATTTATCATGGTGGTATCAGATGTAAGCCATCCGTTATTGGCTGCTTGCACAGCAAAATTTGGATCTTGCCAACCTAAAATAAATGGCGTTCCTGGCGCGGTAAATCCCTGATCAGTTCCCATTAATCCCGATTGACCGGTATAACCAGGCAAAATGGTTCCGTTATTCTCTGAATACGAAATAGTAGCCGTTTTTAAGGATGTAAGCAACAAAGTTGTATAATCCAAAGCAATCTTAAACGGATTGTTATTATCCTCAATAGTACCGGTAACCATTACCCTTGATGATTCCGATTCTTTTTCAGGCACAAACTCCACTTTGTTTTTACCCAGTACATTTACTTCACCTTTTAATGGTCGGCCTTTACTATCAAAAACACGTACCGAAACATTCTCGGTTTTTAACTTGTGATTAATCACATAAGGTTCGCCCTGCTTTAATTCTATTTTGGTATCGTTAAAACGAACGGTTCGTTTTCCCCCTTTATTTGAAGAACCTCGTCTTGATGATCTGTACTTTTTATCCAGCTCATTTAAATAAGGTACTTTACGATATAAAGTGGTCATGTTAACCTGTCCATTTCCTTGAATTGTATTGGAGTTAGAAATAGTATTACCCCAATCCAGATCTTGTTCATCGCTATACAAAGGCTGAGCCTGCCACTGATACATCGCACGATACTGCACATTGGCATTGGTAAAGTCAAGTAACGGTAATTTATTAATAGGCAATGTGTAGCTCACATCAAAATTATGCTGATAGGTAGTTGTTCTACCCATGCTCATAATATTTCTCCAAACCTGATCTTTCCATTCGTCATAAGCATCACGATCGTAATCTCTATTAACAGCTCCTTCAGGTTCATCAATACGCGCATTGGTTATTGCTTTAAAGTTTAGCTTTAACGACTTGGTAATATTATAACGCATATCGAAATAGCGGTTCCAATCAAAATCTTTCGACACGGTTAAATCAGGTGCATATGCCGAACCGGTATTATTTCGAAGCAATTGTTCGCGATAATTTCTATTCATTTCCCAGCGATATGAAAACTGAGTAGGTAAATAATAAAAATTAAAATCGCGTATTAAATCCAGATTGTTGCTTTTAATCTTTTTAAAAGGCTCTACAGGCTTTGGCTTAGTATTATAATTATATGCTAAAACACCTCTATAGGTTTTATTCGTTAGATGATCCGTCTCAAAATCGTGCTGATTGGTTTCGTTATACGAATAGGTGGCCGAAATATTTGACGGACTATAAAACTGTACTTTTTCTTTTTTAGGAGCCAGACGCACATTAGTGAAGTTTACACTTTTTCGTTTAACAACACTTTGCGACATCTCCTTTATCGAATCGCGTGCAGCTTCACTATCTGCATTATCGAGCGCTACATCCAAAGGAATATCCGGATCAAGCGGATAATATTTAGGACTTGTTACAGCTTTAGAATATCCAAAATAAAAAGGAACACTTAAGCGCGATTCAGGTCCAAGTAATTTACCCAACTCAAGGTTAGTTGCTATATCATACTGATAAAAATCTTCCTGACTTCTTTCCTGCACACTCTGATCAATACTACCCCAACCTACGGTACTGGTTTTTCCGGCAAGCGATACATTACCTAAATCGGCCAGTTTAACAGACATACGAGCATTAGCAGCCCATCCGCCTTCTTCATCAAAATCAGTCAACCGCAATTCGTTAAACCAAACCTCAATAGATTTATCCTGAGAGCCTCTGGTGCGAACACCCATCATAATAGTACGAACATTGCTCAGATTAGGATTACCTTTAACAGTAACAAAGTTAGTTGGTTTATCTGGGTCGGGCGAAGTATACAAAGTTGCCAAAGTTATAGATGATCCTTCCTGTCTTCTTTCATCATTACGTTTTAACTTAACGGACTGGAAAAGTTCCAATGGAAAATCAAAATCATTATCTTCAGGCCACACCATTCTTCTTTCTTCATAACTATCACCATATGATCCTGGCTCCGTTAACTTTAAAGGTATGGCGTATTCGTAATAATTATCATCATAGTCGGTACCTAACCTTATGAAGGCCATCATTTCATTATCCTGAAGATCTTCACCTGTGATGGCTTCGGCATGAGTAAACATTTTTAATCGTTTATACTGCCGCATATCCATATTCATGGTTTTGTAGACAGCTCGAGCATCTCCACCTGCCAAATTATTTACCTTAAAAAGAAGTGCTTGTTCGTTCAGTTCTCTCAATTGTGGATTGGCCGGATCAATAACACGATCGACCCCCGGAGGCAATACATAGTTAACAGGTTCTTTTCTTGAGTTTTCTTCAATATTTACCGCTGAAACTTCAAAAGTTGAGTTAGGATTTACCCTACTACTTTCTGTAAGATCTTCCTGGTATTTACGCCAATCGCCTTTAATTAAATCTAATGTTGCCAGTCGGAGATGAGTAGTATCTGAGAAACCTCTCATGAACATACGCATAAAGCGGATACTTCTAAAATCAGACAACTCATTAATATTAGCATCCGGTTCCTGAATTGGAATACGGAACAAATACCAGTTAACAGTTCGTCCTCCCTTATCTTTTACATCACCTTCGCGCTTATCAACAATATACTTATTAACCCCAATATCCATGGTTGATTTTGAGATAGGCACTTCATATTGAAAGTAGCTTTCATATTCACTAAGTGTATTATCACGATTAATATCTTCAGCATCTGGTAATGCTTTAGCCGCGGTAGAATACGATTCCCCTGAATATTCTGATGGACGCGAGTTACCTTCAGGGTTATTGAATTTTTTATATCGTTCCAAAATACTTGCTTTGGCTTCATCCAAAGCTGAACCACGGAAATACTGAAAATCATCGGAAGCAGGGTCAGGTGAGGTATCAGGGCCACCTAAAATAGCCCGCTTAGCATCTTCTGAGATATTCATCTTTTCAATTTCTGACACAAAAGCAGAATAAAATTCCAACTCTCGCTCCGAGTTCATACCATTTAATCCTACATCTTGCGCCAAACGGGTAGCCGGATCATTACTAAAGGCATTCACCAGATTTTGTTTGCGAGACACAAATCCCCAGGCTGTGGTATCCACATCAAATTCTTCATTCGGTCCAGGCAAACCCTGCTCAAACGATTTACGTGAGTCGCGAAGGATATCCTCAGATATATTACCCAGGTTGAAATAAATACTACCATCGTTCTCATCAATTCCATCGTCATAAACATATGGATCCATCATCCAGAATTCGATGTACTCGATATTAGCTGCTTCAAAGTCGGGCACATCAATCTGACGCATCATACCACCCCAACGAGTTTCCGGTTCCTTTAGTGTACCATCATAGTTGATACCGGCAGAATACCCTCCATCAACACCATTTGCACCATAGTCGAAGTTATACGGACCACGATCCATTGGATAATACGAAATATTCAGAACAGAGATATTGGTAGGCTGCCCATATGCTGTTTGTCGGTTAGGGAATAATTCCTGTTCGTAAACCTCACGAACAAAATGATTCTTAATCTGATCTTCATCATCTTTGATGTGCTGTGGTGTACGTGTATCGTTTCTTAAAAATAGAGGGTCGATGGTATACCAGGCAAATTTAGCCCTGTTAGCACCCTCCCGAATGTCATCGAATAATTCCTCCGATTCACGAAAAAGATCTGGTTGCCCTTGTGGTACACTGGCCAATTGCCAGGCTGTCCAGTTGCGCATATCGTACGATATACGTGTCCCTTCAAAATCATCTAAAAAGGCAGTCCCCGTTTCATCAATCACACTTGGGTGCCCCGGAATAAGCTGAGCGAATTCCCCCTCAAAAGTAACACTCGACTTTTCTTTGGTTTGAATCAAAGGCAAAGCATCTAACGCTTCTGTTATTGCCATCGACTCGGTAAAATACGATGTATTTAATCCCCAAATGGTATTGGCAATAGGCTCATCTCCAATGTTTACTTTCTGAGTCAGAGGTCTTTCGCGTAAATGCATTAAAGTACCACCCAAATTAAAATTTTCGTTAAACTGATAATTTAAATGGGTACCCAGCATGGTTTTGGTCTGCAGATTAAACAACGACTGACTTTCCAGTGAGACCTGAATTGGTGTTCCGGAAGAAAGAATACCTTGGTTGATAATTCGAACACGTCCTAAGGTATAATCAACAGTATAGTCAACATTCTCAACTAGTTTAATCCCACCGGCTGTTACCACTACCGACCCTTGGGGTATGTTCATTGCATTTAATGAAATCTCTGATCCGGAGCTGGATTTGTATCGACCTTTTAGTTTATACTTGCTTCCCAGCGTATTTTGTTCAGCAATTATCTGAGTACTATCATATAATGCCTGAAACACATATTTATCTTCAAGAGTACTGTTATTAATCTTACTCCTCAGATGACTACCAAATGGCTCCAGCACAGGAAAGATGATTCGTCCGTTATCTGCATTAATGGTTAGATTATTCACAAAATCGAAAAGACCATCTGGCTGATAATCATTATTTGAATTCAGATTATCCAAATTCAACAAACGAATAAATAGCTGCCCATTTAATCCTTCCCCACCTTCGGGAAAATAGTTAATGTCGCTACCAGTACTATCGTTGGTATAGGTAACATTCAAAATAAAATCCTCGCGATTAACCTGGTAGGCATTTAATGAGTAAATGTTCTTCATCATCAAATCCCATGTAGGCATATTGGGTGAAAGGTTGGTTCCTTTTAACAGTTTGGCATACAGTGTTTTTTCTGCTTCATTCTGATCAACCGTAAATTCCCCAACTTTAAAAGTTCTTCCGGCATCAGTATATTCATAAGCCACACAAAGCACCTCATCGGCATTAAGGGCTGTATTCAATGAGATATATCCCAATTTTGATTGAATAGTATATTCCGATGTGGATAACTTACGCGCATTTTCAAGCTTTTCGTAATGAACTGCATTTGAAAAACCACTTCCCACTCCACTTAGAACCGCCGTAACATTATTAATATCTCTGGCTCCTGCGTATGATCCTCCTTCACTCATATCTGCATACAAAGTGTTGGCTGCATTATCGGGAGGAAGATTAGAACGAGCATCCCACAGATCAGGTTGTGCAGCAGCAGCGCGGTTTTCACCTAAATCAACAAAACCTATTACATTCCTCGATTCGGTAACATCGCTCCTTCGGTTAGTTACCCATACTTCAACGCGTGTAATGTTAAAGGTACTATTTACATTGGGTAACATTTTCAATGCGTTATCATACCTATCTCTAAAGTATTTACTTAAAAAGAAATGTCGGTTACGATCGTAGTCTATAGCTTCAATTTCAAACTCTTGAGTTTCGGCCCCTCCTTCAACATTAATCACTGATGTTTCGCCTCGTTGTTGCGAAAAAATACTAGTAACAGTTAATTTACCAAACTGCATTTCTGTTTTAACACCAAATAAACTCTGGCTACCGGTAATTAAGGTTCCGGGCAAAGGCAAGGTAACATTACCCGCTTCTACTTTTTTAATAATATCATCTTCGTCTCCTTCGTACTCAAGGTTAATCTGATTATCAAAATCAAATGTAGCTTCGGTATTATAATTTACACCTAGTTTTAGTTTTTCCCCGATGTTACCGGAGATGTTCATTTGAATTTTTTCCTGAAAATCAAAAGTGGTAGTTTTTCTTAATCTCTCTTGCAGTGTTGGATTATCAATTTTAGTTCGTTGTATACCAACCTTTAACTCAGCCATTCCCTGCAAACGAACATTGATATTATTACTCCCGAAGATTCCTTCAAAAGCTTCTCCTCCAACATTGTCCCACATTTTATTGAAGATAGAGTTATTACCATAATTCTGATTATCTTCGGCTTGTTTGGTTCGCCAGTACGACATGATAGATCTGCGAGTGTCAACATCCATGTACTCTTCCAGCGTCATGGTGTAAGGCAATTTCACATTTACATTACCAATCTTCCTATAAATGGTAACATTGCCTGTTTCGTAATCATACTCAGTGGAGTATTCAATATTTGACGGATCTTCCAGGTCAACTCCTCTATCCTCTTCCTGCTCGAGATATGGATTACCACTTTTTTCAACAATCTTATATTTCAGATCAACAGAGTCGGGTTGCTGAACCCAATCTTCTGGCAGATTAATCTTATAATCTTCATCAGTTGGCGTAGCTCCCGCTACCCAAATCAATCCGATTATAGTTAATACCGCAATGCTATTTCGTAGATAATTCTTCAAAGGTTATTTCTTCCCTTACTTTCTTACATTATTTTAAGTGCCTGCTTAATAACTTCTTCAACTTTGGCTGAAGAGTTTTCTTTCAGGATTTTGTCAATGGCTTTTTGGGCACTATTCTTTGCAAAGCCTAACATCACTAAAGCAGATAACGCTTCTTCACGTATAGTATTGTCTTGCTCAGCAAATATTTTCTGATCAATTGGCTCCTTACTCAGCTTATCTTTCAAATCAACAATAACACGTTGAGCTGTCTTGGCCCCAATCCCTTTTACTCCCTTAATTTGATTAACATTACCGGTTAAAATGGCTCCTCTTAGTTCATCAGGCGTAAGGGAAGACAGCATCATTCGGGCTGTATTAGCCCCAATGCCGGAAACAGAAATAAGGTGACGAAATAATTCACGTTCTGCCGGATCAGCAAAACCATATAATTGAAAAGCGTCTTCGCGGATATTTTCATGCACAAATAATTGTGCTTCAGTTTTACCCTCTAACCGGGTAAAAGTATTTAATGAAATATTAAGTAAATAACCAATGCCATTTACATCAATAATTACATGAGCAGGACTGGCTTCGGCTATTCTGCCGCTTATGTATTCGTACATCTGTTTTGGGTTAAAGCGTAAATATAGAAAGGAATTAAGTGATGTAAAAGAACATCATAAAAAAAGCTGCAGAACTTAATTCCACAGCTAATCTTAATTTATTTCTTTAATGGATTCCAACCTTGTGCCTGAAGCTCCACTTCCTGATCGGCATTTGTAACCAGATAACAGCCTTTACTTTCGTCGGTGATATGACCGACAATGTAAATATTGGCTCCTTCTTTACCAGCAAACTTCTCATAATCATCCTGACTAATGGTGAAAAGCAATTCATAATCTTCACCGCCATTTAAGGCAGCTACTAATGGATTTATGCCCATTTCTTCTGCCAGCATTGAAGTGGTAGGATCTACCGGAATCTTATTTTCATAAAGGCGACAACCTGTTTTTGATTGCTCACAAATATGTTTGATCTCACTCGATAAACCATCTGAGATATCAATCATAGATGTTGGAACCACATCCAATTCACTTAAAAATTGGCTTACATCTTTTCGGGCTTCAGGTTTTAGTTGACGTTGCAAAATATAATCATATCCGGATAGGTCAGGTTGAACTTCCGGGTTATTGGCATAAACCTTTTTTTCGCGTTCCAACAACTGCAAGCCCATATAGGCTCCGCCCAAATCTCCTGAAACGCAAATCAAATCATTTTTCTTTGCTCCGCTGCGATAAACAATTTTATCAGCATCACCTAGCCCTATTGCTGTAACAGAAATTGTTAAACCTGTTAACGATGATGAAGTATCACCTCCAACTAAATCTACATTGTAATAATCGCATGCAGCATAAACTCCTTCATAAAATTCATCCAACCCCTCAACCGACATTTTTGAACTTACACCTAACGAAACTGTAATTTGCGTTGGAATAGCATTCATTGCATATACATCACTCACATTCACAACAACTGCTTTATATCCCAAATGTTTTAAAGGGGTATAAGTCAAATCAAAATGAATCCCTTCCAACAAAAGATCGGTAGTAACAACCGTTTGCTTTCCTTGCAAATCCAACACAGCAGCATCATCTCCAACTCCCTTCTTTGTTGACTCTTGCTTGATTTTTATATTATTAGTCAAGTGCTGAATTAAACCAAATTCTCCTAATTGACCAATCTGGGTATTTTGTTTATTACTCATCGCAATTATAAATTTGGCCACAAAAGTAAGAATAATCACTGACCCTATCATCTTACAAAGGCGTTTGTTTTTCTATACTTCAGAAAACCAGCCAAAAAAGATTTATAATTATTCATGATTATTTACATTTTTTATCTTGACAAATGATTTTTTTGGCAGCATTATTGCAAAAAGAATCTCGTAGATTTTTTTTCATAGATTTGGGTTTAGGTTATTAGAAACCGGTTTGCAAACGAGCGAACCGGTTTTCTTGTTTTTATTTCACAATCAAAAAAAATAATGACAACCCTATTTTATTGATAACTTAATACTTAAGATACTTTTTATTGTTTCATGAAAGAAACTATTGATTTTTATTTGGAATTTATCGAATAGCAAGCTATTTTTGCAGCCGCAATAACGAAAGACAACATTTGTTTAAGATATATTGCGGGGTGGAGCAGTTGGTAGCTCGTTGGGCTCATAACCCAAAGGTCGTCCGTTCGAGTCGGGCCCCCGCTACTACAAG
>NZ_JAGUCO010000039.1 GCF_018271995.1 Carboxylicivirga linearis | reverse complement strand
GGAGACAGACGAGCTAAAAAAGAACAGGTGGCTGTTATGGCAAAGCTATTTGATGTAGAAGAAAAGGAATTGATGACTTTATGGCTTGCAAGTCAGATTAATGAATTATTAAAAAGCAATAAATATGTAATTGAAGCCTTAGAGTTAGTATTAAAAACCCATAAAGAGCTGACAGAATAGAGTATTTGTTATGCTGACATTAGTATTAACAGTAAAAATAAAACCAAACCAACAATTGAAGATTGTTTTTTAAACAAATCCAAAGTGCCAATGTTATTATCAAGATAAAATAACTGAATCAACCTTATTTCTAGTTAAATTACTCAATGCTGCATACCAAACTAAATAGACCAAAAATTTCTGATGATCTTCTTTTAAGGCCACATCTGATTCGCAAACTAGAAGATAGCAGTCATTTACCACTTATTTTAGTCTCGGCACCTGCTGGTTATGGTAAGAGCATCCTTATTAGTCAATGGCTTGAAAAGCATGAAACAAAATACTGTTGGTTAGCACTAAATCAGGCAATGAGTGATTCAACTTTGTTCCTGACTTATTTCATCGAAAGCCTTGAAAGATGCTGTGCAGTTAATTGGGCAGACCTAAAAGATTTGGCTCAACAATACCATTTTCTTGCATGGGAAACAATAATCGATTTAATTATTAATAAAATTAATACTTTTAACGAATACGCCCGGCTGATTTTGGATGACTATCATTTAATCCGGAATCAGGAAATCCATCAGTTAATCAACGCCATTCTTAAGGAAAATATCAATAATTTTCAACTGGTCCTCATTACCCGTCGTGATCCGCCACTTCAATTCAGACAATTGCGACTCTATCAAAAGTTGCTGGAAATAAGGATGCATGAGCTCCGATTTAATAATAATGAAATTGGAGAACTTCTTAAAATGAAGCCCACGTTTAATTTCAGTCAAGATGAAGTTAACGAACTTTTGTTCCGAGCCGAGGGCTGGATAATGGGTATCAGGATGATGCTCCTGGCAAAGCCGGCTCCATACAAGGAGGGTAGAAAAGGATCTCTCGATTATGTGACGAATGATCTGGATATTCTCATCGATCATATTGGTGATAATTTTAGTCCGGAGTTTTTCAGACAAATGCAACTCTGCTCGCTCTGCGAACAATTCAACAAGGAGCTTATCGATTCAATATTCAGCTTTTCTCTCAACGAATCAGGAGGGGCAAATAATTTCCTTGAACAATTAATAGATTCAAATCTTTTTCTTATTCCTACCGGAGATGAGTGTAGCTGGTTTCGCTTCCATCATCTATTTGGAGATGTTCTGAAAAGGCGATTGAAGATAAAAGAACCTAAACTCATTAATCCACTTTACATTCATATAAGTTCTTGGTTTGCAGGCAAGGGACTAATTGATGAAGCTATTCATTATGCGATTTTGGCTGAAAATTACAATAGGGCTGGCAATCTGATTGTAGAGCATACTACCTCAAAATTTGAGTTAGGCGAATGGTGGGTTGTGAAGAGATGGATAGAAAATATTCCTGAGGAAATACGAATGAGCAATATAGATTTGCTGCTAATAGAATTGTATTTCTGTCAGGAAACTTATGAAGTTAAGGAATTTTCTTTTTTATTAGATACGCTTGAGTCCGTTGGTGTTAAAAACTCTAGCAAAAAGAATCAATCTCTTTACCTATATCATTTGGGCTATTATTTAACCTATATTAGCCCCAACCCTGAAAAAGCCTTAGAATGCCTGGAACAATCCAAAGCTTTGTATCATGACGAAACAGGTATGTTTGGCGGGCGCAGAGAATTAATAACAGCAAACACAAGACAAATGTTGGGGAGGTCAACTTTGGCTTTGAAACTCCTTAATGAGCATGATAAAAACTTTCAGTACGGTTCTGTTATGCATATGCGTTCATTGCATGCCAGGATATATGTTCATTTACAATCCGGAAATTTTAAAGAATCAGAGGTTGAATCTGAAAAATTCCACTTTATTGCCAAGAAGGGTGAATTGAAAATTATGAGAGCGTGGAGTTTGTATTTGCTTGGCAATAGTGCATTTCAAACAGCAAATTTGGACAAGGCTTCTCAATCACTTAGAGAGGTTATAAGCTATGACAAGGTTTTTAATTATAGGGTATATTTTGATGCCTTGGCAGGATTAGTTTTGTCGCATTCTCTAAAGGGAGATGCCAAAGAAGCTGATTCAATGCAGCTTACAATGGAACAGATATCTGAAAAATTTAAAAATCCAAAGTTTCAGACCTATGCACGTTCTGTAAAAGCAAGGGTTAATCTGCATAAAGGATTGGGAAAAATGGAGTTGGAATGGGCTCAAATGAATTGGCTAAATCAAGTTCAAGGACTGTATGTGTTCATGATGGATGTACCTGAACTTACCAAAATAAGAATCATTGTAAACCATGGTTCTATATTACAAGTTGAAGAGGCGCTTTGTGTTCTTTCAGAGGTAGAAGCTTTTCTGAATGAGGTACATAACAATTATCACACTATTGAAATTGAGCTTCTGAAGGCAATGGCGCTAGTCCGGATTGGTAGAAAAGAAGATGCTAAAGCGTCTCTTAATAAAGCTTTAACACTTGCTGAACAGAACGATAATATTCGACCAATTATTGAAGCACACCATATTATGCCATCCTTATTCGATCTGGTCAATCAATCCCCGAATTTTCGCAGACTCTTATACAGAATAGGTTTAAATACTTCAAATTCTGAGTTACCGCCTGTCTCAAATGCTGCATCTGATGAATTATCCCTTCGTGAGCAGCAAGTCATTCAGCTAATTGCAACCGGTCTGCGAAATAAGGAAATTGCGGATGAGTTAAACATCTCTGTTGTTACAGTAAAGAGTCATCTAACCCATATCTATCGTAAACTCGACGTTCCCAATCGAACTTCCATGCTCAATAAAGTAAAGAGTATGGCAATTTTTTCCTAGTAATCATACCTTTTTACGACTTTTAGACGATGCATTGCGCTTTTGTGTTGTCGTACCTTGTGCTGCGTTAAAGTATTATTAAAAATGCCATGACTAGCTTTTACAAAAAACTAATTATTGGCGTTGTAACTGTGATGTAATATGAGAGAGGAAATGTTTGCTCAAGAGAAAACCATACCTAATAATGCAGCCATTTATCAGATAAGATTAAAGGGTACGATCACCACTACGCTGATACAAATGACTGATGACATGCAAGTGCGGCAGGAGACTGACTCTGACATCATTAGCCTTATTGGCTGGTTGCCAGATCAGTCGGCGCTAATGGGGCTATTAAATACCTTACATGATATTCACTTTACGATCAAATCCGTTCAAATAATAAAACAATAGATATCAACTAAACTTTTTACTATGAAAAGAATAATTTTTGCCTTATTTATTACAGCTCTTATTTTTACGAGCTGTCAGCAAACAGCTACTAAAAAAGCTGCCGATCCGAATCAGGAATTTGATGTGGTCATTTTAAATGGCCGGGTAATGGACCCCGAAACCAATTTCGATGGCATTCGGAATGTTGGTATTAAGGATGGTAAAATTGCCATTATCACCGAAAGTGAAATCAAAGGTAAAGAAACTATTGATGCTACTGGTCATGTAGTTGCTCCCGGTTTTATTGATGGTCACCAGCATTGCTTGGAGCCTTATATGTATCGCCTAATGCTTCGCGATGGTCGTACTACCATTATGGATTTGGAAGTTGGAGCCTATGGGCCCAAATTAGATGAGTGGTATAAACGCCGTGAAGGGAAGGCTCCTTTAAATTATGGAGTGGCCGTTGCTCATGAGTTGGCACGTGCAGCTGTACTCGATGGTTTCAATGAGTGGGAATACTTTTATACAATGGATGCTTTAAAATCCCGTGTAAAACAAGGTTGGTCGAAAACAAGACCTAATCTGGAGCAAGGAAACGAAATTTTAGCACAGATGGATGAAGGTTTGCGTCAGGGAGGTATTGGCATCGGTTCTACGGTGGGTTATATGCGCGAGGGTGTGTCAACACGTGAAATTTATGAATTGCAAAAATTAGCCGGCGCCTATGGCCGTCAAATAGGTATGCATTTTAGAGGAACTCCGGGTAACGATGTGGCCGAGGTAAATGGTATACAGGAAATGTTGGCCAATGCGGCAGCCCTGGGCGCGCCAGCTATTGCCATCCATTTCAATAATCCCGGATACAATTTGGTACACGAATTATTGGTTAAAATGCGTGAACGCGGCTACAATGTATGGGGCGAAGTATATCCTTATGCTGCAGGTTCTACCGCTTTAAATGCCGTTTTTCTTGAGCCCGATGTTTGGGTAAAATCTTTAGGTAACAAATACGAAGAAACCGTGCAAGATGTAGCAACTGGCGAATTCTATACTCAGAAAAGCCGTGAGGAAATGTTGAAAAAAGAACCCACCAGAGCTGTTATCGTTTACAAAATGCCAGTGGAAGCCATTGTTGACTGGCTAAAAATGCCAAAGGTGGCCATTGGTAGCGATGGTATGCCTTTAATTCCTGATACGGGTCTGACCAGAAATACACCTTTTGAAGACATGCCAAATGTCCATCCCCGAACTTCTGGTGCATTTGCGAAAGCTTTGCGCTTAGGCCAGGACAATAACGTTCCATTAATGCAATTGGTTTCTATGACCAGTTACAATAGCGCCAAACCTTTGGGTGAAATGGGTTTAAAAGCCATGCAGGTGCGTGGTCGTATGCAGGAAGGTATGGTGGCTGACATCACCATCTTCAGTCCTGAGAATGTAAAAGACAATGCAACCTATGCGAAGGGAACCGCGCCATCGTCCGGAATTCCATACGTTTTAGTGAATGGAGTTATTGTTGTAAAAGATTCTGAATGCATGCCCGACAATGTTAATCCGGGGCAAGCTATCCGTTTCGAGCCTATAGCAGAGAGTAAACTTGTGCCTTTGAATATTGATAGTTGGCAAAAAGAATTTTATACTGTTCCTCAGGACTTTGGTGGAGCAGGCTTAAAATGCTGCGACTTTGCTGATGCAGAAGGACATAAACACTAAAGTCACCGAACAGTGAGTCGATTTGAGGAATAATCGACTCACTGCTTATTTGCGCAGTTATCCACAGATACTGCCATACTATCACAAATAAAAACAAAATGATAATGAGACTTACCTCACCCTTAAAAATTAATAGTCGGCGAATTGACAATTTCAGTATTGTGAGCCTGTTATTCCTGCTGTTTTTTTTACCAGTTACAGTGTCCTCACAAGAAGCCGATTCCCTAAGAAAAGAGAATCAACTACTCAAAGAGCGGCTAAACCGGATGGATGAACTGGAAATGCGAATTGCAGAACTGGAGGGAGACAAGCAAAAAGTGCAGGAAAAACTAGCGCCTGAACGGGCAGGCAACACTACTGCTTCACAAATGGTGGACATTCCTAAATCTGAATTAAGAGAATCACACCAGTTATTAACCGGTAGTGAACTGGTGGAAGATAATTTTCCGGCTTCGTGGCCTATGTTTGGCTCTGAATACCGCATGAAAATTGGCGGCAGGGTTAAACTGGATATGCTGTATGACATTAATGGATCAGGGGACCGATATCAGTTTTTAATGTCTCAAATACCAGCGGAAGGATCACCTGAAGATGCCAACCGTGGTTACTTTAATATGTTCGCTCGCGAATCAAGGATTAACTTCGACATGCGCCGTACAACTCCGGGCAAAGTACCCTTGAATATTTTTATTGAAGGGGATTTCTGGTCAAGTACCGGCAGCTCATACTTTCGCTTAAGACATGCCTACATTGTTGCCGGCAATTTCATTTTCGGGCAAACATGGACAACAACGTCTATTATGGAGTCGATCCCTAATTTAATTGATTTTGCCGCCGGTGATGCCTTATATGGTGGAAGAGCAACTCAAGTAAAGTACCAGAACCGTATTAACGATAAATGGAAGTGGGCACTGGGATTAGAGATGATGGATTATATAGGCATAGATAATGCCTTTAACCACCCAGGCAGCTCAAGCCTCGGCCTGCCTGCTTTAGCTGGACGCTTAGATTACAGCTGGAAAACAGGAATGGTTGCTTTGGGTGTAAATCTTGCCCAAATGCGCTGGGATGGAGGAGATAGTCTTTACACTACAGCCACGCAGTTAGCTGCTGTAATTGGAGGACGCCAGTATATCGGCAAAGACTTTTTTACCTTTAATGTGGCGCTAGGCATGGGTTCCGGAGATAATATTATGGCCCTCACGGGAAGTAATTCCAATGCAATCCTTACTCCTGATGGCGAGCTTGAAACCATGCCTGCTGCAGCAATTGTACTTGGTTATGTCCATAAATGGAACGACAAATTTACCACGAATGCATCCCTGGCTTATACTGCACTCGATCCGTCAGTATACCGCGCTCCTGAATCGATGAAAGCAGCAGCTATTGCGCACATAAATCTTATTTATCAGGCAACCGAGCGTTTTTATACGGGCATTGAATATATGTGGGGCGAACGCAGAAATAAAAACAGTGATTTTGGGCGTGCAAATCGCTTACAGGCCATGGTAAAATTTGATTTTTAATAGCGCAATTATTTAACAAGAACTATAAACAAAAACATTTTTTTGATTTAAATCAACCCTTATGAAAAGAAGAAAACTTATTACACTAGCTGTCTTTGTATCTCTTGCTGCAGCAGCAGTACCTTTGCTGTCCTTCAACATTGGAAAAGGAGAACAAATGAAAAATTCCAAAAAATTAAGAGTCTCCTATGTTGGTTTTTTCCATGAAACCAACACCTACCTCACCGAAGGTATGGGCGAAACCACGCTCGACAGAATGCGCACATTCCGGGGCGATCAGATCAGGAATCAGTTGAAAGGGACAGCCATTGGCGGGGCTGTGGATGTGTGCGAAGAAAAAGGCTGGGAGCTGCTTCCGGGTGTCTTGTACTATATAGACTGGTGCTTTAGCACGGTGAACGATCAGGCCTGGAAAGATGCCAAAAAGGAGATCCTGGACACACTGAAATCACAGTTACCCATAGACATCGTCTACCTTGGTGTTCACGGTGCCGGCATGGTGAACAGCACGCCCGATCTGGAAGGAGACTTAGCGGAGTCGGTCAGAGAAATAGTCGGAAAGGAGACGATGATCGTCTGGAGCGGCGACCTGCATGGCAAGATCACAGAGAAAATGAAGGACAATATGAATTTCTTCAGTGCCTGCAAAGAATATCCTCACATGGATATGAATGCCTGCGCACGTGATGCGATGTATCGTGGCGCTGCAATCCTGGCAGGAGAATCGCATCCTACCGCCGCCTATCGCAAAGTGCCACTGATGATGGGGATGAGTAATACCGAAGAGGAGGGCACTTTTGCAAATCGATTGAAAGAAAAGTGCATTGAAATAGAAAAGCGGCCCGGTGTTATTAACTGCTCTGCTATGCATGGTTTCCCTTACCAGGACAGCGACTTTTGTGGCGTGTTCCCGATGGTTACTACCGAAAATAACCCCAAACTGGCGGAAGAACTGGTAGACGAACTCGCGCAGTGGATATGGGATCACCGGAAAGAGTCCATCCTACCATTAGAAACTTTGGATAAAACTATGGGCACTGTGCTGGCCACGCTCGAAAAGGACGGCCACTATGTACGTAAACAACCCACAAAAGGCGATATCATCGACCATACACCTATCGTGATAGGAGACGCTGCGGATAATCCCGGTGGCGGAGCCGGAGGTGGCGGCACCCACCTGCTGAAGGCCCTTATGGAGACCAAAGGCCTGGGAAAAGTCGCTTTCATGTCCATACACGATCCAGAAACTGCAAAGGCAGCAGCCGCTGCCGGTGTCGGAGCAACAATCGATGTGAGCCTCGGTGGCAAATTTGAGAAATTGGCGGGAGAACCGATCAAGACCAAAGCCTATGTCAAGTCCATTTCGGATGGGAATGAGGTCGTTCGTGGAGGGACCGCTTTCAACGGCCCATTCCAGCTTGGCCCTACCGTTAGGTTGGTCATCGAAGCGGAGAATACGGTGGATGTCATCGTTATTTCCGGCCTATGCCAGACCTATGATGATACGCAGGGACGGCCTCATGGCATCATCATTCAGGAATATGACGTTATAGGTGTTAAAAGCGGGATGCACTTTCGGGCGTTCTATAAAAACTTTACCGACAAAATACTGATTGCTGATGTTCCCGGAACCACTAGTCGCGATATTACACTTTTCGAGCACACCCAGCTAACATATCCTATCTACCCTCTAAACGAAAACGCAACTTTTAGTATAGGAGATTAATATAAATCGATAATTATTAATATTTAAAAGAAAAGAAATATGAAAAGAAGCATGAAACTATTATTTGCTGTAATAATCTCGGCATTATTTGCAGTTCAGCCAACATTTGCTCAAAAACAAAATGTTGAAGCTATTTCTCAGAAGATTGAGAAAATTTCGGAGGGGCTGGTTGGCCGCATTGGTGTGGCCGCACAGGAAATTGGCTCTAAGGAGATAATCACAGTAAACGGCGATGAACAGTTTGTAATGGCGAGCACCTATAAAGTAGCCATTGCCGTCGCCTTGCTGGACCGTATCGATAAAGGTGAACTTAAACTTACCGATTTAATTGATGTTGAACAAGAAACCATGGTTACAGGTGACGGTGCTATCGCAGTGAACTTCGTGCACCCTGGCATTAAGTTATCGGTAGCCAATTTAATTGAACCAATGATAACCTTAAGTGACAATACCGCGACGGACGCCTGTCTAAAACTAGCGGGTGGTCCGGAAGCAGTAACGAAAATGATGCAAAGTATTGGAATAACAGATTTACGAGTTGATCGATATACCAGCGAAATTTTAAGGGACTTCTATGGTTTACACGACAAGGCTTATGCATCCGTTCTTGCAGAGGCCCTTGCCAAAGATCCAACACTGGCGGCAAAGCAACCACTTCGAAACCTTAAGTTCGAACAAGAAGACCCACGTGATCAGTGCTCACCAAATACCATGTTACAATTGCTGTTGGCTATCGACAGCGGAAAGGCCTTGAGTGAGGAAAGCCGCGAATTCCTGCTTGCTACAATGTCGCGCACTCGTACAGGTAATGGAAGGCTAAAAGGTCTTTTACCAAGGCGAACCCCGGTTGCCCATAAAACAGGAACGATTGGTGGTGTTGCTAATGACGTGGGGTATGTAACGCTACCCGACGGCCGACGTTTTGCTATCGTGGTATTCACCAAAAGCAGTACAACCTCGGAAGCTGATCGTGATCGGGCCATTGCTGAAGTTACCCGGACTTTATTCGACTTCTATTATTTAAAGTCACAAGACAAATAAACTTTATCGCGCCTAACAATTGGTTACAGCGGACAGCGCCATGAGTCACCACTGAACCAAAGCCTTAGGCACTCAAATAAACTAGACTCAATGATTAATTTTTAAAAGAATAGAAAGATGAATAGAAAGATGAAACTATTATTTACTGTAATAATCTCGGCATTATTTGCAGTTCAACCAGCATTTGCTCAGAAAAAGCAGCAGTCCAAAAAAACAATGACAAAGCAGGAGGGGCAGGCAGCCTTCGATGCGGTTGTCGCCGAAACTGCTGAACTGATCAAGGAAATGAACATCCCGGGGCTTGCTGTCGGTGTCATCTACGGAGACAACTCCTACAGCGCCGGACTCGGTGTCACCAAGGTAGGCACCGACGAGGCCGTTACCCCCGCTACGCAATTTCAAATTGGCTCTGTGACAAAAACCTTCCTTTCAACGGTGGCCATGCAGCAGTCCGAACAGGGCATTCTGGATTTGAACGCGCGTGTCGTGGACATTCTGCCTTGGTGGAGGGTTTCGGATCCCGACGCGACGTCGAAAGCGCGGGTCGTTGACCTGTTCCACCATCGCGCTGGCTGGTATGGCGACCATGGGTTCCTTCGTGTTCCTCCGGGTGGGTCGATCAGCGAGAAGGTCATGCTCCAGGCGGCTTACGTCGAGCAGATCTATCCGTTCGATCAAACCTGGATGTACAACAACACCAGTATCACCTTCGCTACCCATGTGGTGTCGCATGTCGGAGGAAAGCCGATCGAGACACTGATCGAAGAGCAACTGTTAGCACCACTCGGCATGGATGCGTCATCCTTTAATTACGAAACCACCCCTCCGGCTAAAAATTACGCATGGGGTCATCCACCGATCTACGGGGAAGGCAGCATCAGTGATCTCAAGCCGTACTACATTCCCATGATAAGAGAGTCCGCTGCCTCCGGCGGGATCCGGTCTACGGTTACCGATATGCTGAAATACGCCCGCTTTCAGCTGGACGGTAAGGACGCCTCCGGGAACCAGCTGTTATCTAAAAAAGCACTGGACTATGCCCACGCTCCGGCAGTCGAGGCTGAGGCTGGCGACTTTACCGGGCTGACATGGTTTGTCCACGACTACGACGGGGTCACCAGCCCCAGCCACGGGGGGAATTGGCCAGGCACGCGTTCTTTTCTTCAGTTGATCCCTGATCACAACTTTGCAGTGGTGGTTTTGGTACACAGCGATCGCGGAGTCGAGGCCTACAAAAAAGTTGCGAACGCAATGGTTAAAGCCTTCACGAAAATCGAGGCCAAGTCTCCGGTTGCAGCTGGCGTTGATCCCTCTGTGCTCGACCCCTTTGTTGGCGTCTTCAAGGGCAATTCCCAAAACATCGAGATCCGCAAAGAGGGAGACAAATATATATATGTCCAGTCCTCCTTATTGACCAAGGGAGCAGATCCAGCGCCGGCCAATGTGGCCAACACAGCCGAGGGCTATTTTATCATCACCGAAGGCCCAAACAAAGGATCTCTTGGTGAATTGCTCAAAGATCCGTCTGGAGAACTCAACTACGTGCGATTCAACCACCGGATCTTCATTCGGGGTGAAGGGGCGGTCGACGAATTCCCGGTCTCCGGATCGGTATTTGACAAATAGCCGGGTCGGCTAGGATAAGCGTCTTTTGCATCGTCAAAGGTTTCCTTTGACGATGCTTGGCGTTTTATCATAAAGGTTGGCATGGCCGCTCATAAAGATGACTTAACATCAGGCAGATTTAAATCTTTATTTACCAGCTTGACCAAAGGTTATAGCTATCAGGTTGAATTTAAATCTACACCGGTAAAAATTAGCTTTGGTTTACGGGAACGACTGATTCACCACAGCTAAAAGCCGGGATGTTATCTGTTAATGATGCTGACGAGCGTATGTTTGCCATTGAACAGATACCCCCTAGGGGAAACTTTGCCATTATGCTCGGGGTATGTATTTACCGGATTTGGTTTGGCGATATAATATTTACAGGCCTTACGCTATGCTGGCATTTACGGGAGTAGGAAAAGCATAAGACTTTGCTTTTTATATTGTATTTAGAAGTTCTTGGTTTTGATTTTAACACTAAATAATATTTTTTCACCTTGGATAAACAATTTTTAAGTAAAAATAAAAGAAGAACATGGATTTCAATTGTTCTTTTGGGAATAGCATTTAATGGGTTTTCTCAGCAATTTAACTCCGACAACTACCTGGCAATGCCACATGGCACAGGAACTTTTGTTATCACCGGTGGTGAACGTAATTCAACATTGTTAATGTCGTTTGCCTTAATAGACCGGTTTGAGTTTTTTGCCCAGGGTAATTTGTTCCGGGATTATAGAATAAAAGACTACAACCAGCATTTCACCACTACCTTATACGCCAAATACATGTTTTGGGTCAACCGAAAAAACAACGGTGGTGGAGCAGTATTCCTTGGCTTTGGTCAGGCACCCGGCAATTACACCAATACTGAGTATACACAAATGCATCGTAACATATGGACTGCCGTACCGGTTACCGTACCACTATTTAACAATGTTATTTCGTGGGATCTTATGCCGGGCGCCTTGTTCGATTACGAAAGAGGCCCTGATAAAGAAAAGGCCTGGGGTTTTACCTGGAGTTCCCGTTTGGCTATTTACAAAATCATTCCTAAAACAGCCATTGTGGGAGAGCTTTTTGGAACAGAAGGCCAGGCCTATTCAAAACCCGAATTCAAAGTGGGCTTGCGCTGGGAACCTAACGATTTTATTGTACCTGCCATTTCGTATGGAGCATGCCTGGATGGTTCAAATGGGGCTGGTTTCGAGATTGGGGTTGTTATTTTCACACCTCAATATTTAACTAAAGAATATATAAAGAGTAATAAAATGAACTTTTAATCTACTATATTGTGAGATATGTAAACTGCACAGAAAAAGTCAAATGGCTTTATTGGATTTATGCTTTATTGATTGTTTTCCCTGGCTTACTTAATGGGCAAAATGTGAACGATTCTCTTGAAAATGATTTAACGCCTTATGATCTAATGTCCAGCTATTATGAAAATAACTTTCACCCTTTCAAAAAGAAAAACATATACGTGGGGCTAGCATTTTCTCTTGAAGATAAAAAACTGGAAAACACCGATTACTTAGTGCAGCAAGTAATTGAAGGTGAAAAGTTGGATTATAACATTGTGGCTAAAGTAGGTTATTATACCGGAAATTATGGTATGGCTGGTATTAACTTCAATTACTATCAAACACATTTTGAAGGAAGCCTTTTCAGAGATCCGGATACCTTACAATCAAATTCAATTACCAGAGGATTTGCTATAACTCCACATTTTAGGTCTTCGGTACCTTTAACTAAAAATGAGAGGTTAAGTTTTTTTACCGATATAGGCGTTTCATTTGGCATGGCCAACAGTTTAAAACGCGAAATTAAATACAACGATGAAATACAAAAGCAATATGGCACCGATTATTTATTTGGTGTTGGCATAAGCCCCGGAGTTACATTTTTTGCCATGGAAAATTTTGCTTTTGAAATACAATTAAATGTATTGGGTTATAGTCTGAAAGTTTCAGAAAATAGCATAAATGATGACCCTTCATCAAGAGAAATACGCCAGAATGTAGATTTTAATATCAACATATTATCGCTGGAATTGGGCTTAGCCTATTATTTTGGTTCTAATAAATAATATTTACATAGAATGAAAAAAAATATACTTACAATAGTATTCCCTTTACTTGCAATTGTGCTAATACAATCATGTATAAAGGAAGATTATTTTGGTCTTTCCCCTTATGGCAATATTAAAGACATTGTGGTTAGCAACCAGGCAAGCAACGCCAAAATATTAACTGATAGCAATAAAGTGATTGTAGAAATTCCGGGAGGCGTTGATTTATCAGAAATTCAGATACAGTCTATTAATCTTTCTTCTTTTGCAGAGTCAGATAAGAAAGTCGGTGATATTTTAGACTTAAATACACCACAGAATATTACTATCACAGCTGAAGATGGAAGTATACACCTTTGGGAAGTGGAGTCATTTGTTGCGTCAGTAACCCCTCAGCTTGCCAACGGAGACTTTAGCTTGTGGTACAAAACAGCGTCTGATTATTATGAGCCGGGCGAAAATGCCTCAAACACCATTTGGGGAACAGGCAACCAGGGAACCCAAATATTAAATAAATTGGCAACCATTCCCGAAGATCTGGGAGCAGATAATCTGGCTGCCAAAATGATTACCCTTGACAATGGTAAATTAGCAGGCACATTTGGCGCACCCATTTCGGCAGGCTCCATTTTTACAGGTGTGTTTAATCCAGATAATATCGACCCGTCTAATCCACAAGCAGCCATCGAATTTGGTACTCCTTTTGTTGGAAGACCCGAAAAAATAAGGTTAAAATACTCTTATGTACCCGGCGACGAAAATAAAGACAAAACCGGAAACATTCTTGATTACCCAGATGCTTGCGATATCTATGCTTTGTTAGAAATTAGACTGGGCGGAAAAACTGAACGATTGGCTACAGCCTGGGTACGAAGTTCTGAAACACAAGAAGCTTTAACCACACTTGAAATTCCATTTATTTATGGAGAGTTGGATAATTCTTATCCTGATTATATGTTACCCAGTGACCACGGCTTTGTAAGTGCCGATTCGGCATCATTTGTTTTGCCTACACACATAACATTTGTGGCGTCATCGAGTTTCGATGGAGCAAATTTTGCCGGAGCAATTGGAAGCACTTTAATTATTGATGATGTGGAGATGATATATGATTAAACTTATTAGCTCTATTCTAATTAACAGTTGACAATATCTATCGCCGCGTATCTTGCTTGTTTCCAAGGCTCTACGTGCTTATTGAAAAAGTTTTGAATGTATTATGTGATTTATAGCTTCATCAGCCTGCCATAAGTCATTGATAAACATTAATTAACAACCCATCAATCATTAATTAGAATACAGCCAACTTATTTAATAAAATTGCACCTCCTATAGGATAATTTATTATTTTTAAAGTGCTAATTGTCAAGGGCATAATGTTTTTAATTATGCCCAATATATATTCCAATTCATTAAAAATGAGCCTCCTATCGGGGCTTTTCGTGTTTGTAGCATTTTGTGGTTTTACTATTTATTGCGTTATTCTTTGTTTTGTTCCTTGCAATACGCTGGTAATATGGTGGTATTCTCATAGTATTACCTGCTTTTCTCAAAAGCAGTCTCCTTTTTCATCAAAATATCTCAAAACAGCCTCCAAAATCCCTCATACTTCGGCAAGTTGGCAACAATTTTTTGGAAGCTTGACTAACCACATAAAAAGCCCTCTTCATTTTCCTCAATATTCAAAAAAGCGTTTAAAATATTGTCTTAAAGTCCTCAAAAGCAGTCTGCATAAGCTAAAAAGTATTAAAAAGCCTTCAAAAGCAGTTGAAATATACTCTACAAGTCTGCTTTACTCAATATTTCAGGTGCTTGTCTGTCGAACAGGCAGGCGTTATCGCTCATTTTTTAACCCAAATCCAACGCTATGATTGTACGCAGAACCATATTGAAACAGGATTTGGTAAAGAAACTTTACCCTGATAGTGTATCGGTTGATGCAGCCATGCAGCAATTAAGAAGAGATATTGAACTGTGTCCGAAATTGAAAGAGCAGATAGCAAATACCGGGCAAACCAAACGCCATTACTATAACAAACAACAACTTCTCTTAATCTTGGA
>NZ_JAGUCO010000038.1 GCF_018271995.1 Carboxylicivirga linearis | reverse complement strand
ATTAACGATACCTTTCATGTACTCAATACCACAGCAGAATTTATCGGCAAGTATGGAAAAGATAAGCTAAAGGAGAATATTAAACAGAGCCAGGTACATTTGTTACATTTCTTCTATCTGCCCTATGGGAAAGCTCTTAAAATTGGTAGTTCTGATGGTGGTAATCCATTCAAAGAAAACTCAAAATATGTGAAGCCGATAAAAGGCAACGATTGGAACTTTGGAAAATGGGCAACCTCAATGAGTAGTGTTTATCCCGGTAATGCCGAATTATTGATTGCTTATTACATTTCAACCGTTTTTAGTGACCTTATCTACAAAGCCAATTTCGGGTACTTCCCTTTATTGTTTCTGTTTGGAAAACGCCAATCAGGTAAGAGTACCGCAGCCCGAAGCATCATGTATATGTTTGGTAAGCCACCAATGGAAGACGGTATCAACCTTGCATCAGGGAGTACAAGTACAGGTATGCAGCGTAGTATGGATTCTACGACTAACCATCCGTTTTGGGGTAACGAGTATAAGAATAGCATTCACAAGAATACCATTGAAGCGTTAAAAGGTATTGCCGACCGTAACGGAAAATTGACAGGTGTAAAATCGGGTGGTAATGAAACACGTATTGCCAAGCCCAGGGGTTCGGGTATAATTAGCGGTCAGGATTTACCTACTCAAGACCCTGCTTTATGTAGCCGTAGTTTATTGGGCGAATTTGATGATACCAATCGAGGGAACTATTCCGATTTAAAATCATTCAAAGCAGCCGAGGAAAGTTTACAGTTTACCAATATTACATGCTCCGTTTTTGATTTTCGGTATTTGGTTGAAGAACATTACTCAAAAGAGGAACCGGGGGTAAGTTCAGAGGTTATGGATGAACTTACCCAAGAGTATGGTAATGTTGACCGAAGGACGATACTCAATATTTCATCGGTACTTACACCAATGAAAATTCTTATGGAGCATTCCGAATTGGAGTTTCCATTTGATTATCAAACAGCAAAACAAGCTTTGATTCGCTCTGCAAAACTTACCATATCCGTACAGCATCAGAGTGATGAAGTAGAGCAATACTTTCATGTGCTGCAATCATTGGTTAACCTGTACAAACTTAACGAGGATGTACATTACAAGATTGTGGTTGGAGAAAACAACAGCAAACAACTTTACCTGAGAGTTGGCTCGATACACGGACTGTACAGGGAACAGGCACGGAAAGAAGGATTGACCACACTTGACCAGGCTGTTATTGGTGAGTACCTGAAGAAACACCGCTCATTTATAGAACATCGCAGGAAAAATGTGCTGTTTGGTAAAAGCCGGACAAGTGCCTACATACTTAATTATGACATGCTCAAAGACCAGGGCATTGAATTAGAAAGGATAACCTTATAAAATACAAAACTATGCAGTTTTACTTTAGCTATGGTATTAAAGCAAAAACCGTCCTCATTTCCTCAATCTTTATGAGGATAGATATTAATAGATTGATATTTAATACTATATATTTTTTTACTCTAAAAATAAGTGAGGACGGGTGAGGGATGAACGAGGGATAAATGAGGGACGAGTGAGGGAAAAACGGCTCTCGTCCCTCACCCGTCCTCATTGTCCTCATTTTATTTTGTTGATAATAAGAGATATAACTAAAAAGTGAGGGATGAGGACGGTTTTATAAAATTACCATAGCCCACAGAAAAGCATTTAAAAAAAATCAAAATAGCATTAATTAAAAATATTTGAATCGAATGAAAAAGAACGATAACGTACAGAAAAACAATAACATTCACGATAATTTCTTTAAAAGTCTTTTTTCAGTAAAAGAGAATCTTGCCGATTTACTTCACGGCTCTTTGCCTAAAGATGTTTTGCAAGGGCTTAAAATTGAAAGTATGGAGTACGACCCAACCGAATATGTGGACCAGGAACTTGCACCGTATTTTAAAGATATTTCATGCAATATGCTGTTTGGTCATACAGATATTAAAGTCTCCTTGCTGTACGAACACAAAAGTTATCCCGATAAAAACATACACCTACAATTGTTACGGTATATTTTGAATGTATGGGAGAACCAGGTAGCCAATAAACAAAAGCTCACGCCTGTTATTACAATGGTATTCTATCACGGCAAACGTAAATGGAATGATTCGGGGTTTGTTCAGGTTCCGGAGGTGCTTAAACGCTTTGTGCCTTTATTTGATTATGCCCTCTTCGATACAAAAGATATTGAAGACCATGCTATTATCCGTCACTTTAAGCGACCAAGTGTAAAAGTAGCCGTATGGTTTATGAAGCGTAGCGATAATCTTATTGGCTTTATCAAGAATAACCCTGATTTGGCACGAGAAATGTTCAGTCAGCTAAAGGAAATTGACCAAACTATTTTCCAAAAAATAGCGTTATATTTGTATAAAGTTTCTGGTTTAGAACCGGATAAAATAGATGAGATTATGGAAACAATTTCACCACAAGTTAAAGATGCTTTTGCAGAAGCTGCCAACGAACTTAAATACTTAGGTAAGAAAGAAGTTGTAGTAAAAATGATTGCAAAAGGTTATTCGGATAATGAAATATCTGAAATAACAGATATTGCCATTGAGGATATTCAAAAGATTCGGACAAACAACTCTCATTAAGAGACATTAATCTAAGATATAGCCCGGTATCAGTTTTGGTATCGGGTTTTTTATTGCCTTATTTTTCCATTTATTACCTTTTGAATATTACTTTTGTATAAATAATAACAGTAAAACTGAAAATTTGATATAAACAAAGAAGGAAGCGAACATATAATCTTAAAACATTAAGACTTAATCTCTTAACAATCGAAAATCGCCAAATTTCAATTGCAGTAAAGAGAGTAGGTACGGGCGTGGTCTGTACTACTTTACTGCGTGGGTGTTTGGCGATACCTCGATTGTTGGTGGTTTCAGTGCCACGCTCCTTTTTAATACAATTCAGAATGAAAGATTTATATGTTTGGTTACAAAGTGAGGTAAATGAATCGCTAGAGTTATTGGATAATGAAATCATAAAAGACGGAGCTGATGAAATTGTTTTTTCGTCAAGTAAGGAGTTCCTGAAAAAAAGCAAAGATGTATTGAATAGAATGGTTGAATTGTTATCTGAATACGACTTGGATATAATGAAGCTGATAAATTTGATTGCCAAACTAAAGACCGAGGGTAATGATGCCGATGAAGATGCCATCCTTCAATCTATGATTCTGAAAATGTTGGAAACAAGCTCCCTGGAAACCAAATCTCGCTAAATTTTTCTATCTTTATATAGCTAATTGTCAAGGGTATAATGTTTTAAATTATGCCCAATATATATTCCAATTCATTAAAAATGAGCCTCCTATCGGGGCTTTTCGTGTTTATAGCCGTTTGTGGTTTTACTATTTATTGCGTTATTCTTTGTTTTATTCTCTGCAATACGCTGGTAATATGGTGGTATTCTCATAGTATTACCTACTTTTTTCAAAAGCAGTCTCTTTTTTCCTCAAAATATCTCAAAACAGCCTCCAAAATCCCTCATACTTCGGCAAGTTGGCAACAATTATTTGGAAGCTTGATAAATCATTTAAAAAGCCCTCTTCATTTTTCTCAATATTCAAAAAAGCGTTTAAAATATTGTCTTAAAGTCCTCAAAAGCAGTCTGTATAAGCCAAAAAGTATTCAAAAGACCTCAAAAGCAGTTGAGATATACTCTACAAGGCTACTATTCTCAATATTTCAGGTGCGTTATGGCTCATTTTTTAACCCAAATCCAACCCTATGATAGTACGCAGAACCATTTTAAAACAGGATTTGGTAAAGAAACTTTACCCGGATAGTATTTCCATTAAGTCGGCTATGCAGCAGCTCCGTAACGAAATTGACATTTGCCCGGTACTCAAGCAACGGATTGAACAGGCAGGAAATACAAAACGCCATTATTACACCATACAACAGCTCCTTTTAATCCTGGAACATTTTTGTATTACACTTGAAGAATTTGAACAGCTATGAACTATTTCCTAGGCATAAACGATATTGAACAAGCCAAACTACGTTACAGAAAATTAGCAAAGCAACTGCACCCCGACAAGGGCGGAACTGCCTTTGACTTTCAGGAAATGCAAGCCGAATACAAAGAATTTTTGTTGCGTTTGCAGCAAGAACAAAAGGTTGTTACTCCCTCTCGCAAAAACAAATCAGCAGAAAATGAATTGATAAACGAATTGGGTAGGCTTGCCAAAGTTCTGATTAAAAAACAAGTGCCACAGGAATACTTACGACAGAAAATGCAAACAACGGATTCCCCTTTAAAAAAAGGTCTGTTTGCGAATATTGTGAATTTATTAGATAGTCTTCAATAAGATTTTTATTACCCCTAAAAAAAGCTTTCGCATTTTATATATAATTTCAACTGAGGTTCAACTGGTTTGTTGAAGTTTTTTTATATATTTGACAGAATGTGACAAGTCAAAAATACAGCAATGAATATACTTGGCAAGAGATTAAGAGAATTGAGAGAGGAAAAAGGATTATTGTTAAGGCAGATTGCAGCCGATTTAGAGGTTGATACTGCTTTAATGAGTAAGCTTGAAAGAGGTGAACGGAGAGCACAACGCGAACACATAACTCAATTAGCCTCAATATTAAATGTTCAAGAAAAAGAATTGGTGATTTTATGGTTAGCAGATAAAATTAAAGATGTAGTGCGAAATGAGCCTTTAGGGCTTGAAGCATTAAGATTTGTTGAACAAGATATTACACAAAAATAATGGCAAAGAAGAACGGAAACGGAGCAAACGAATCGCTCGAAAAGAAGTTGTGGGCTACCGCAGATAAATTGCGTAAAAATATTGATGCAGCCGAATACAAACATGTTGTGCTTGGCTTAATCTTTTTAAAGTATATATCTGATGCGTTTGAAGAGCATTATGCAAAGCTTGTAGCCGGAGAGGGTGAATATGCGGGAGCTGACCCCGAAGATAAAGATGAATACGGAGCTGAAAATGTATTTTTTGTGCCGGAGAATGCTCGTTGGGCTTACATTCAATCACAGGCTAAGATGCCTAACATTGGTAAGCTGATTGATGATGCAATGGACTTGATTGAAGCTGACAATGCTACCCTTAAAGGCATACTGCCTAAAACTTTTGGACGCTCTAACCTGGACCCTCAAACCTTGGGTGGTTTGATTGATACCATTGGTACAATTGCTTTGGGTGATGAGAAAGCAAAATCTCAGGACGTATTAGGTCGGGTTTATGAATATTTCTTAGGTCAGTTTGCATTGGCAGAAGGTCAAAAGGGAGGTCAATTCTACACACCTGAGAGTATTGTAAAGCTTTTGGTTGAAATGTTAGAGCCATACAAAGGACGTGTTTACGACCCTTGTTGTGGTTCCGGTGGAATGTTTGTTCAGAGTGAGAAGTTTATTGAAAGCCACCAGGGGCGTTTGGATGATATTTCTGTATATGGGCAGGAAAGCAATCAGACTACTTATCGTCTATGCCGAATGAACTTGGCTATACGTGGTATTGACGGCTCAAATATTAAATGGAATACAGAAGGTTCGTTCCTGAATAATGCACATAAAGATTTAAAAGCTGATTATATTATAGCTAATCCTCCGTTTAATGTGAGTGATTGGAGCGGTGAATTATTACGTGATGATGCACGTTGGCAGTATGGAGTACCACCAACAAGTAATGCCAACTTTGGTTGGGTGCAACACTTCTTGTATCACCTAAAACCCGATGGCGGACATGCAGGATTTGTTTTGGCAAATGGCTCGTTAAGCTCAAATACAGGTGGTGAAGGCGATATACGCAGGAAGTTAGTGGAAAACGATTTGGTAGAGTGCATTGTAATGTTGCCTAAAGCCTTATTCTTTAACACTGGTATTCCTGCTTGTTTATGGTTCTTGCGTAGAGGCAAACAGCAACGTAATGGTGAAACGCTCTTTATTGATGCTTCTGAGTTGGGTGTTATGATTAACCGCAAAAATCGGGTATTAGAAGAGGAAGATGTTTGTAAGGTTGCAGATGTATATCACAATTGGTTAAAGCAAAGTGAAGAATACGAAGATGTAAAAGGCTTCTGCAAATCAGCTACCATTGAAGATATACAAAAACACAAGTTTGTGTTAACTCCCGGACGTTATGTAGGTATTCCCGATGAAGAAGATGATGGTATTCCATTTCAGGAAAAAGTAGATACACTTACGACTAGATTACGTGAACAAATGAACAAAGCTCAAGAGCTTGACCAGGAAATTATAACACAATTGGCTAAAGTTGGGATTGAATTATGAGTGAGTGGCAAACAAAAACATTGGGAGAAATAACTGATTGGTTTTCGGGTGGCACACCTTCAAAACAAAATGAATCGTATTGGAATGGAGATATACCCTGGATTAGTGCTAGAACCTTAAAAGGGACAAGAGTATCCGATTCTGAATTAAAAATAACAGAAGAAGGACTTAGCAATGGTTCAAGACTAGCTCAAAAAGGTGATTTGCTTTTATTAGTCCGTGGTAGTGGTTTATTTAATTCTATACCAATTTCTATTGTTGAAAAACCTGTTTCATTCAACCAGGACATTAAAGCAATCAGAATTAAAAAAGAGTATGACTATATCTCGCCTTGGTTCTTGTTATACTGGTTACATGGTAATACAAGGATTCTTTACGGAATTATGGAAGAAACAGGCATTGGGGCTGGTAAATTTGATTTAGGATTATTAAAAGATTTAACTATTGAACTTCCTCCGGAGGAAGAATTGAAGGAGATTACTCAAACATTTAAGTCTATTGACGATAAAATTGTATTACTTACTCAACAAAACCAAAACTTAGAAGAACTGGCTCAAACCATTTTTAAACGTTGGTTTGTGGAGTTTGAATTTCCGAATGAAAATGGTGAGCCTTATAAGAGTTCTGGTGGTCTTATGGTTGAGAGTGAGTTGGGTGAGATTCCTGATGGGTGGCGACTAGGTAGTGTAGGTGAGTTATCGAATCTTAAATCAGGTTATGCTTTTAAAAGTAATGACTTTGTAGATGACAGTAGTATTAAAGCAATAAAAATAAAAGACCTAAAAGGAAATGGTATAGTTGAGATTGCAGATGCATCAAGTGTATCAGAGCAAGTTGCAACTATTGAAAGGGTTAAGTATTTTAAGTTAGATAAAGGTGACATAGTGCTGGCAATGTCTGGTAATACAACAGGAAAGATTGGGGTAATACCTCCTCATGAAAATGAGCTTTATCTAAATCAACGTGTAGGAAAATTATTTTTAAAGAAATCATCGCATAAAAGCTTCTTGTACAACTTTTTAATGTCTGGCAATTACGAAGAAAGAATTCTTTCTATGGGATATGGTTCTGCTCAGCCTAATATCAACCCTAACCAAATTGAATCAATTGAAATACTTATTCCAAGCAAAGATGTATTAACTGATTACATTAATATTTCAGAACCCATTTACAATAAGGTATTAGTAAATAATGAAGAAATTCAAGCTCTTACACAATTACGAAATACCTTGTTACCAAAGTTAATGAGTGGAGAGTTGAGAGTTAAAAATTAAGATATAGATTATGCAAGTTAAATTTCTTAAAGCCGGAAAGGGGGATGCAATTCTTGTAAAAAGCAGGGGGAAAAACATGCTGATTGATGGCGGTGATGACACTACATATCTTTTTAAAGAGTTAGATGAGATATTTAATAATAATGAGTGTATCGACACCCTTGTAATTACACATCATGACTCAGACCACATAAAAGGCATAATTGGCTTTCTAGTTGAACTTAAGAAAAAACGCTTTGGAGTGCCAAAAGATTTTGTAAAACAAGTCTACTTTAATTCTCCTCGGATTATAAAGGGCACATCAATTCCTACAGAATCAAAATACCTTTCTTATCAACAGGCTTCGGAAATTGAAATACTTATAAACTTTTTGGGATTGAAGTGGGATACTATTCTACTAGATACTTCTCCAATAATTCAATTAGGTGATGTTAAATTTACATGTCTTTCTCCTACAGAAGATATTGTTGATGGATATGCGAATAATAGTGGAGCTTTTCTTTCTGCGGACGAAGGTTCGGATTGGAATAAAAGTTTAACTGACCTCGAAAGACATGTTATGGATAAAAGTCTCGATACCCGAATGCCCAATCAGAGCAGTATTGTATTACAATTAGAATACAATAAAAAAAGGAGTTTATTAACTGGAGATGTAACACCCAGAAGATTAGAATCTATCTTATCAAAACTATATGAAGAAAATGATAATAAATTAATACCATTTGATTTTATTAAACTCCCTCACCATGGTAGTCATAGGAATATTACGAAAGACATTATTTCTAAAATAAGCTGTAATAAATATGTGATATGCACTGATGGAAATAATCACTTTCTTCCTGACAAAAAGACTTTGCTTAAAGTAATAAAATATCAGGAAGTTAAAGGAAATAAGGTTTCATTCTTATTTAATTATTCAGAGACATTAGAAAAGCTGCGGATAACCGACATTGAAAAAAGAAAATACAACATTGTTCTTGAACCAAATAACTCAACAAATGGATACAGTTTACCAGCAATATAAGAAATGTGGGGTGAAAGTAAAGATTGACGTAGGAGGTTCTGAGCGTTGGTCTTCCGGGTTCTTATATGCTACTTCGCCCAAAAGTCAATATAATTACGTTATCACAGCAAAACATACATTTAAGCATAGTAGTGATGATAATGAAGTATATATTGAGGATATAGATTTTATTGAAATACAATGTTATAAACAAACAGAATTTACCCATTACGATTATATCCCTAAAAAAGAAGTTGCTGATAAGATAATACTATTTGAAAGTGATTTAGTAATTATATTAGTTCGTAAGAATTCGAATTTTGAAATTCCGTATATTCAAGTATCAGATATTGTTTCAGGGAATTGTAAGGCATGGGCAATAACAAATGCCAACAACAATAGATTGTTTCCGCTTGATTTTAAAGTAAGTGACTCTGAAGAAAAACTATATACAATTGAAAAATGGGACAACTCAAAACAACTACACGGTTGCTCTGGTTCTGGGATAATATCAGAAGATAGGCCAATATTAAATGGCTTTATTATGAAATATCCAACTGAAGAATTTCAAGGTGGTTTTATAGATGCTGTTGATATTTCTTTTGAGCAAATAAATAACAAGCTCTATAATCAGAAGCTAGAAGTCCTATCTACAATAGACAATAAGAAAAAACGTAATGTGGGAAATCAATTAGTCGTAGACATTAATGATGTTACGATTAATGGTGTTAAATTGGATTTACAACTTGCCAGAAACAGAGTTATTAGTGATACATATGATGATTGGTTTCACGACCCACTCAATTTTATAGATTTATCACATGAAGATTTTCTATTTGAATATTTCAGAGATTCTTTTAATAAAGAGTATAAAGTTTCAGAAGCAGAGGTTTTCTATTTGCCCAAAAAGTCCTTTACATTAAGAAAGGCTATGGTTATACCTTATGCAGATAGAATTTTTTATTCTGCATTAATCGAAGTCATTGGTAAACGTATGGATAACGCTCTTTCTCCATATGTTTTTTCAGCCAGATACAATAAACAAAAGCATAATGGTCTAATAATTTCCGGAGTTGAGCAATGGAAAAAAATGCAATACTTATTAAAAGACTATTCCCTTAAATATAAATATGTTATTGAAATTGATATTCTGAATTTCTATGATAACATTGACATTGAACTTTTAGGAAAGAAAATCTCAGCTGTTTGCCAAACTCACAATGAGAGGAAAGCTTCAAAAGAATTAGTAAAAGTTTTAAAAAAATTTGCAGACAATAAATCTAATGGCATTCCTCAAAACAATGACGTATCTTCTTTATTAGCGACTTTCTATTTGAATCAGGTTGATGCATATATGAGACATCATGTTCCAGCATATGTTAGATTCATGGATGATATACGAATTTTCTGTAACGATAAGTTTGAAGCAAGAAGATATTTAACATTAATTGAAAAGGAACTTAGAAGACTAAACCTTTCACTTAATGGGCAAAAAACTAAAATTATAAACCTTAACCCTAGATTAAAGAAGGAAAAGGAAGCGATAGCTGACTCATATCGTAAAGCTTTTGATTTAGATAAAAGTAAACTATCAAGATTTTCCAAATCTCGTAATGTCAGCATAATTAATGAAGCTTTTCATCTAGCGATAAAGGTTCTATTAGAAAATGTTAAAGAAAATCCTACTGGGGGTAATTCTAATGAACGAAAATTAAATCAGGCAATCACTACAATAAGACGGTGCGTTTCTAAAGGTGTTAATTTGGAGAAAGAGAATAATATTACTCAATTTATCGAAGAAGCTGGCATCTTAATGAAAGAACGCCCATGGATTACTCCCCAAGTCTGCACTATGATTGGAGTTCTTGATAAAAAATATATATCGAGAAAGTTTTGGTCTGAGGCAATTGAAATAGTATTGGACGCAAGATTTAATATTTATCCATGGCAAGGTTATCATCTTTGGTTATTGTTAGCCAAACATAAAATAGATGATGTGAATTTGAGAAAATATGCTAGTAATTACCTTGACTCTAATGATGAAACGTCAAGACCCATAATTGCGGCTATGATGATATACATGGGTACAATTGATAGTGATTATCGACGAGTTATTCTTAGAAAATACAATGAGGGTTTTACCCATGGTAACTTTCAGGATAGAATAGCATTAATTGTTTTAAGGGCAATAGAATCCACAGAGGTGTCATTTAATAATGACAAAATAAAGGCTATACATGAAAGTTTGAATTGTTTCAAAGACAAAGATTTGGTCTATATCCCTGGTGAAAAAGATGATATTGATGTTGATTTAGAGTTATTACAAATCTATTCATTATGAGAGAGTTTGTCGTTTTTTACATATATAATAAATGGTATTACCATAATATTTCAGAAAACAAAAACGGTGTTGCAACCAACCTAGTTTATAATAAAATCTTTAATTCTAATGACATATATTATTGTACTCAGGTCTCTGAATTTATTAAACAATACAGTGAATTTTCTACTGCTCAATTACCCATACTAATTGACATAGAATCTTATTCAAAGCAGTTTATTCAAAAATCCAAACCTTTAGAAAATCAAGATAAATGGAATTTATTTAAACTTCTTAAAGAAAGACAACTACTGCCAAATGGATTTCAAATAGCTGAAGATAATATATTTGAATATATCCAAAAAGTTTCTGAGTTTATACTAGAAATATCAGAGAATACAGCTTTCCTTGAAAAAGAAAGATTTGAAAATGTTGAGATTCCTGTTAATAGAATTATATATGAACGTCAACGGGAAGGAATTGCTGTTGATGTCGAATCTGCTAAAGAAAAAATAGAATATTTAGAAGAAACTGTTTTTAATACTAAAATTAAGCTTCAACTAGATTTCAAGATTTTTTCTCCTGAAAAAAAAGAGGTTCAACTAAATTGGCTTGAAAGAAATGGTATAGGAATTACAGGTTCAATTGAGCGTACATTTAAAAATTATAGCAAGTTAAATGAAGGGTGTAAATTATTCTATGATTTAATTAGAAACCAGAAAGACCTTGATAGCTTCTTAGATATTTTAGCTCGTAGAGGAGGTAATTCTCGTACATTTCCAAGTTTTCATGGATTTGGGACAATTACTTCAAGAATAACGTTAAGGGAACCTGCTCTACAAAACATTAGAAGAAATAATCGTGGAATTATCAAGCCAGATGAAGATTGTACTTTTTTATATATTGATTATTCACAATTTGAAGCTGGCATTCTTGCCTCTATAAGTAATGATGATAAACTATGTAAACTTTATGATTCGGATATATATAGTGATATGATTTCAAATATAGGTGGTACAATAGAAACAAGAGATGATGCAAAAATTGAGTTTTACAAATTTATGTATGGTGCTTCCAATCTATTGCCAGCTGTAAATAGATATTTTTCAAAGTTTAAGAAATTAAAGGCATATAAAAAGAAAATTGAAAAAGAAGCCGCGGAGAATAAGATTATTGGTACTGAAATGGGGAACTATAGAAATGTCAAAGGGAATATCGAAATTTCATTAAGTCATGTAATTCAAGCAACAGCTTCATTAATATTTAAAAAAGCAATTATAAAAGTCAATAAAGAAATCCCGGAGGCTCAGTTTGTTTTGCCGATGCATGATGCAGCATTATATCAAGTTAACAACAAATATGATTTTGAAGAAATAACAAATAAAGTGAAAGCTATTTTTATTCATGAGTTTGCAGAGCAATGTTCAGGGATAACACCTAGAGTAAATGATAGTGAGTTTTATTCTTAAAATTAAGATACAGAAGTTATGTTTTTATTTTTCGATACAGAAACAACAGGATTACCAAAAAATTGGAAAGCTCCGGTTACAGATTTGAATAACTGGCCAAGAATGGTTCAAATTGCATGGATATTGTGTGACACAAAAGGAAATCGCATTGAAGCCAATGATTATATAATAAAGCCCAATGGTTTTATTATTCCTAAAGACGCATCGAATGTACATAGAATTACTACAGATAGAGCTAATAAAGAAGGTGCAGAGTTAGAGGATGTTCTATGTAAATTTAATTCCCTTGTAGATGAAGCAACATACATAGTTGCTCACAATATTAGCTTTGATGAAAAAATTATTGGAGCTGAATTCTTGAGAAAAAAAATCAAAACAAACTTTTCAGGGAGGAAGAAGCTATGTACGATGCAAGCTTCAACGAATTTTTGCAGAATACCTGGTCCCTATGGATTCAAATGGCCAAAGTTGTCAGAATTACATCAAAAACTTTTTGGAGCTGATTTTGAGGAAGCTCATGATGCATCAGCAGATATTAATGCAACCGAAAAATGCTTTTGGGAAATGAGACGATTGGGGTTGATTTAATGAGAAAAATGAATACCACTTAGCATGAAAATAACTGAAAACGATATAGAACTTTGGGCAATTGAGGAATTGGAGAGCCTTGGTTGGAAATATATTCATGGTGCTGTTATTGCACCTGATGGTGAAGAACCGGAAAGAAATTCTTTTAGTGATGTAATTTTAAAAGGTCGCTTACAAGAAGCTATTGCCCAAAACAATCCTGAAATACCTTTTGAAGCCCAGCAAGAGGCATTAAAAAACATCGAGCGAATTGTTTCTCCGGAACTCATGGTCAATAATCAGAACTTCCATGAACTATTAACAGAAGGAGTTCCTGTTGAGTATCGTAAAGATGGCATTCAGCGTGGCGACCGGGTTCAGTTGGTCAATTTTAGTAATCCAAAGCAAAACGATTTCTTGGTGGTTAATCAGTTTACCATCATTGAGAATAACAATAACAAACGTCCCGACCTGATTCTGTTTGTGAATGGTTTGCCCTTGGTCATATTTGAATTAAAAAATGCAGTTGATGAAAATGCAACTTTGCATTCAGCATTTAAACAGATTCAAACCTATAAAGACACCATACCAAGTCTGTTTACATTCAATACTTTTTGTGTACTATCAGACGGTGCAGATGCAAAAGCAGGTTCATTATCGGCTGGTTATTCTCGTTATTTAGCATGGAAAACAAGTGATGGCATTCAGGAAGCATCTACTCTAACAAGCCAGTTAGAGGTTCTTATTAAAGGTTTAACCAATCCTGAAACCTTATTAGACTACATACGTCACTTTATTGTTTTTGAAGAAGACAAACATATTGATGCCTTAGGTATAGCATTCATAAAAACTATAAAAAAAGTTGCTGCCTATCATCAATACTATGCAGTAAATAAAGCCATTGAATCTGTAAAAAAAGCCTCGGCTGATAATGGCGACAGAAAAGGTGGTGTGGTTTGGCATACTCAAGGTAGTGGTAAGTCTCTCTCGATGGTATTTTTTAGTGGTAAATTGGTTTTACAGCTTAATAATCCAACCATCTTGGTTATTACAGACCGTAACGATTTAGACGACCAACTGTTTGATACTTTTGGTTCATCGAAGCAATTGTTGCGTCAAGTTCCAATCCAGGCAGAAAGCAGAGAGCATTTAAAAGAGTTGCTAAAAGTAGCCTCCGGAGGAATTGTATTTGCTACCATACAAAAATTCCAACCCGAAGATGGCTCTAATGTGTACGAGCAACTTTCTGACCGTACTAATATTGTAGTGGTTGCTGACGAAGCCCACCGAACACAATACGGTTTTAAACCAAAAACTATTGATGTAAAAGACGATAATGGTAATGTAATTGGTCAGCGTTTGGTTTATGGTTTTGCCAAGTATATGCGTGATGCTTTGCCCAATGCAACCTATTTAGGATTTACAGGAACTCCTGTTGAATCTACTGATGCAAATACCCCTGCCGTTTTTGGTAACTATGTTGATATTTACGATATAGCACAAGCCGTTGAAGATGGTGCTACCGTTCCTATTTACTACGAAAGCCGTTTGGTAAAAATCAATCTTTCAGAAGAAGGAAAACAGCTTATCGAGGAGCTTGATGAAGAATTGGCGAAGGATGAATTAACGGAAACCCAAAAAGCAAAAGCCAAGTGGACTAAGGTTGAAGCTATTATTGGTAGTGAAGCTCGATTAAAAAAGGTAGCTGAAGACATTGTTTTTCACTATGAGGAACGCACCAATAGCGGTATTGAAGGTAAAGCAATGATTGTTACAATGAGCCGACAAATAGCTGCTGACTTGTATAAGGAAATCATTAAAATACGTCCACATTGGCATGATGATGATTTGGATAAAGGTGTGCTAAAAGTAGTGATGACTGCTTCTTCTTCCGATGGTCCAGAGCTAATGAAACATCATACATCAAAAGACCAACGAAGAGCATTAGCCGACCGAATGAAAGATACCTCTGACCCGATGAAATTGGTAATTGTTCGGGATATGTGGTTGACCGGATTTGATGCGCCAAGTATGCACACTTTATATATCGACAAACCAATGAAAGGTCATAACCTGATGCAAGCAATAGCAAGGGTTAACCGTGTATATAAAGATAAGCCGGGTGGTTTGGTGGTTGATTATTTTGGTATTGCCTCCGATTTAAAAAAGGCACTATCCTTTTATTCCGATAGCGGTGGAAAAGGCGACCCGGCAGAGGCACAGGAAAAGGCGGTTCAGTTAATGTTGGAAAAGCTGGAAGTTGTTTCTCAAATGTTCTCAGAAAATCCTAGTGTACAACATGCTGATTACGCAATGGCAGCAGAACCTAAAGTGCCTTACGGAGATGGCTTTGCTTATGAGAATTATTTTGATGCTCCAATTAAAGAGAAGTTGGAGATAATAATTTCTGCGGTTGAGCATGTGCTTAGTTTGGATGATGGAAAAAACAGATATGTAAGAGAAGTAACTGCTCTTTCAAAAGCCTTTGCTATTGCCTTACCTCACGATGAAGCTATGGATGCCAAAGACGAGATTGCATTCTTTCAGGCAGTCAAAGCCCGAATTCAAAAGCTTGATATGGGTGAAGTTTCAGGTGGAAAAACCGATTACGAAATTGAAACCGCAATTAAACAAGTTATTGATGAAGCCATAGTTTCTGAACAGGTAGTAGATATTTTTGATGCAGCAGGAATTAAAAAGCCCGAATTATCAGTATTGGATGATGATTTTCTTGAGGAAATGAAAGACATGAAGCATAAAAACCTTGCTTTGGAAGTCCTCAAAAAACTACTCAACGATGAAATAAAGGTAAGAGCCAAACACAATATAGTTCAGAGCCGTACCCTAATGGAGATGCTAGAATCATCCATTAAACGCTACCAAAACAACTTAATCTCCGCTGCCGAAATCATTCAGGAAATGATTGAACTGGCAAAAGAGATAAAGGAAGCTGATAGACGTGGCGAAAAAATGGGATTATCAAAAGATGAGCTTGCTTTTTACGATGCTGTATCATCAAACGAAAGTGCCAAAGATATGCTTGGTGATGAAGTTCTTCTAAAACTTGCAAGGGTACTTGTTGAACGTGTTAAAGCCAATGCCACAATAGACTGGACTGTAAAAGAATCTGTAAAAAAGAAGCTGAAAGTAATTGTAAAAAGAACGCTTCGCCAATATGGTTATCCACCGGATTTACAAAAGTTGGCAACAGAAACAGTATTAAGCCAGGCAGAAGCATTGGCGGATTTTTGGAATTAGTAATTAAAAATAAATGCGAAATAGAATTTGGACAGAATTAACTCAAGCAAAGCATAATACAGAATTTGCTACCCTGTATTCTGATAGGCAAAGGGTTGTTTTGAGAATGTTTAATATTGGAGTATTGGCATTTTCATCAGCTGGCATTATGGGGTGGAAAGTATGGGAACATCTACCAATAGTAGCATGTGCAATTATTGCTGCTATCTCATTACTGAGGCTTTTGCAACCTCAGATTATTATGAATGAAAAACAGCTTAAGAACTTAGATGATATCCATAGGTTTTATGCAGACTATTTTAATGAAATAGAAAAACTATGGTTTGATTATGAATCAAATAGATTATCGGAGGAGCAAGCTACAGAACGCTTCTTTGAGTTAAAAAAACAAGAAACCGATATAAATCCATTAATTGCAGAAACCATTAGAAGTAAACCTAAAGGTATTGTTAGTAGATGTAAACTACATTCAGATAATTATTTTAAACAAGTTTTTAATATTTAAATTATGGCAAAAAAAGAATCTTCAAGACCACAAAGTGTGCCACAAGGCAGACCTAAAAATAATCCAGGAGGAAGACCTGAACCAAAGAATAACAGTATGCCTCGCTATCAGGCTCCACCACCACCGCCACCAAAGAAAAGAGATTAGTACTGTTAGGGAACAACTATCCAATAATTGTTGAATATTTATAGAAAGGTGTTCCATTCTAAAGGAAATTTGAAGTTATAGTCATAAAAGTACTGTATCAAACTATCCGCTTGATTTGTAAAAAATAGTCAATATATAAACTATCAATTATGCCTACATGTAAGTTATGTAACAAAAGAGATGCTAATAAAACTGGTTCTCATTTAATTTCTGATTTTATTTTACGCTCAATGCTAGTAGAAGGTAATCCAAGTAGACGTTCTGATAGGATAATAAGTAATCGAATTGAGACCTTAGGTACTGATTTATTTGTAGGCAGGGATGTTAATCAAGAAAAGGTTAATGAATTACTTGATAGGGATTTGTCTGATGAAGATTTAGCTAATAATATCAATCATTATACTGTTGACAATTTACTTTGTACTGTATGTGAAGATAGATTATCATATTTGGAAACAATTTTTAAAACAGATATTTATGACAAACTTGATGCTTTGCCAATTCAAGACAACAAAATTGTCCTTGATTCAGAAGTGACATGTGTCTTTAAGTTATTTTGGTTATCAGTAATATGGCGTTGCTCCATTGCAAATTTCGGAACATTTAAGATTGATAATAAATCAGAAAACAGGATTCGAAAAATTATTAATGATTCATTGGGAGAAAGTATCGAGGAAACCAGAAAATTAATACAAGAAAATTGCCCTCAAATTAATTCAGAAACAATAGGAGTATTATATGTTAAGGAAGTCGATGACTACCTTAAGAACTTAGTTTTTTGCAGTCCATTTTTAAAAATGCCTTATGTGTTAGTAATTAATGATTTTTACATTTTCTTCTATTCAAAATCTGGACATGTTAACGCAATGAATCAAACGATGTTCAAGTTAGATAATGAATTTAAAAAGGATAATTATATCAATAAAAAAAACTGTAAAAGTATACAAATAGGAGTTGTCAAGGCTGAGAAGTTCAAAGAATCAAGGGATTACATTTATGGATTAAAGGCTAAAGATTTGCTTGATAAAGCTGTAGCACTTCATAATGATACATTTAATTTAGCAACAGGTACTAAACCGACAGGTAAAGTCATTGGCAATTTTGTGGATGCTTTGGTAAATGAGGAAGGTGTAAATATGCATGATAGATATAAGGAAGACAGAATTTTAAGAAAAATTAAAGAGAATATAGTAAATACAATAGCAAAATAGATATTTTGAAATGTATAGCTTGATTACTAAAAGAGGAATTAAGTTGTTTTACGGAAGGATCGTTAAAGATATATCTGACTCAACCTGATGAAATCCAAGTTGTCAACACACGGATAACATGAAAAAAATATGAAAATACTAAAAATTTCAGTAGCCAATTATAGGAATCTAAATAATGTACAAATACATTTCGACCCCATTTGTAATTTCATTGTAGGTGAAAATAATCTAGGTAAGTCAAATACTCTGAACTTGATTAATACGGTATTTACTCGTCGAGCGTTTTGGGTGGATGATTTCACAGACAAAACTTTACCAATACATGTTGAGCTGAGTTTACAACTTGCAGATGAAGAAATTGGGCATTTTGAGGATTTATTTGACCTAGAAGATTACTCAAAAATCAATATTGTTTGTATACAAACTTCACCAGATGATAATCTTGAGTTTTATCATAAAGAAACTGAAACTTATATTGCTCCTTCATTAATTAAATGTTTGAATTTTATTTTTTACGATTCGCTGAGAAATCCTATCGCTGAAATCAATTTTGATAAAGGACGAGGTGTAGGGAGGTTTCTTACAAACATTGTAAAAGGATATTTGACTGAAAAAGAGTTAAATACTGAAAACCTAATAGATGGAGCAGAAATTGAAGGTTTAATATCTGACTTAAATTCAAAACTCTATAAGATTAAAGCTTTTAAAGATTATGATGTTTCTGCTAGTATCGAAAATGAAATTGAACACCTTATACCTAAATTAATATCTCTTAAAGACTACAAAGGTGATACCTTATCAAAAAGTGGATATGGTGTTCAATTTTTATTATTAGTTACACTTTCAATTTTAGATAAACTACAAACTATAACAGAGCAAAGAGGTGAAAGAGGAGTATTTGAGAATGAAGAATCAGGAGAAAAAGCAATCTCGTTAGTACTTGGACTGGATGAACCTGAAATTCATCTACACCCATACATGCAACGTTCATTAGTTAAATACCTGAATCGAGTTATTAATAATGAAAATGAAGATTTTGCTTTGTTAGTTAAAGAGCTGTTCGGGATAGATAAATTTATCGGACAAGTTATTATTGCAACCCACTCTCCTAATATTATTTTAAATGATTATAAACAGATAGTAAGATTATTAAAAGAGGAGGAAGATATTAAAATAATATCTGGTAGTAATATTCATTTAGACGAACAATTAAACAAACATTTATTCCTTCATTTTCCGTTTATTAAAGAAGCATTCTTTTCTAGATGTGCAATATTTGTAGAAGGTGATTCGGAATTTGGCAGTTTTCCATTTTTTGGTGACAAACTTGATATTGATTTCGATGATTTGGGAATCACTGTAATTCAAGCAGGAGGCGATTCTGTTAAACAACTTATACAAATTGCTGAAAAATTTGGGATTCCATGTATTGGAATTAATGATAGTGATGGAGATAATAGCCCGTCAGGACTTGATAACCTTTTAAAAACAAATGAATATGATTTTGAAGCAGAGTTAATGTTTTTAATTGACAATGAAAAAGAATCCGTTTTAGAAGGGATTGTTTGTGAATATGACTCTTTAAAAATAGAACGAGAACTTGATGCAAAAGCTATAAATAAAAGAGCTTTCAAAAAATATAGTTTTCTCTCCTCTGCAATTGATACAAAATTAAAACTATCAGAGATTGAAAAAACAGACATCGTCAATTTAAAAGCTTTCTATTCAACATGGTTTGCAATAAACAAATCACAAACGTTAGGACGATTAATTGGTTTAAAATTAGAAAAAGATGAAATTCCTGAAATCTATAAGAAATTGATTATTCAGGCAAAAAACAAGTGCTAATGGAAAGTTCTGTATTGGAAATAATAAAAGCACGGATACACGAAAAGCATCAAGGTGATGAGAAACAACTTGACGTTATTTTTTCACCTGAAAAAAGAATTCTCGTTGAAGCTCCTGCTGGATATGGGAAAACTCATACGATGGTAAGTCGTATTGCATATTTGATTGCAAGTAATGAAATACCTTCTCCTAAAAGGCTTTTGGCTCTAACATTTAGTGTGAATGCCGCTTATAAAATTAAAAAAGATGTTAGTAAAAATATTCCTGTTTTACTTGATGGTATTGGAAAAGAAATCAAAATAAAAGACAAGACCTATGTGTCAAATTACCATGGATTTTGTCGCAAAATATTAAAGAAATATGGGCAAAAGCTTCATCCCAGTTTATTAAACTTGGATACATTACAATCAATTGATGACAGCGACACAAGCAACCTAATGCAATTTTTTAAAAGCCTTTCTCTTGAAGATGCTGAACTATTGTCTGAATTTAATATTTCTGTTAAAGACATTAAAGGTAAAAAGCTTAGTGAAAAAATTGAAAGATATAATGAAATAGTAATTTCTGAATTATTACCCAAGGGGGCAATTCCGTTTAATGCTATAATAACTTTAACAATCAAGCTATTTAAGGATTTTCCAAATATTCTTTCGTTCTATCAGAATTATTATACAACATTACTTATAGACGAATTTCAAGATACGAACATTTTAAGCTATTGGTTATTACATTATTTAATAATTGATAAGACAAATGTTATTTTTCTTGGAGATTCTCTTCAACGAATATATGGTTTTATTGGGGCAATTCCGAACTTGTTAAAACATGCAAAGGATAAATTTAAGCTTAAGGTTATTGCACTTGATAAAAATTATCGTTTTGAATCAAATTCCAATATGCTTCAACTAGATAAAATAATTAGGCAAAATGCATTAACTCCATTTGCTAACCCTGACTCTTTAAAATCAGAAGTTGAGTTTGCTATTTACGATGAGCAGAGCACCGAAGCTTTAGAAGTTGTAAAAAAAACATTAGTCACTTTACAAAATGACCAAGAGTCAAACTTAGCTATACTCGTGAAACAAAGAGGGCCTAATGTTGATTTGATAATTGAAACGTTTAAACATAATAAGATTCCATTTTTCTATGGTCTGTTTACTGACGAAGATGCTAACTATATAAACTTTAATCGTAAGTGTTTATATGAATTTATTGAACTGATTAAAGACAGGAAAAGAATTACCAAAAAGTTAGGAAAAGCACATACTAAGAAAATAAGAGAAATCTTTTCAGACGATAATACAGCATTGATTCAAGCAATGTTCGAATTATTAGATGTTTTCTGGTTACGTCTATTTATTGACTACTCCTTTCTTACTGATGAAGACAGGATAAATCTGGTAAAAGATACATTTGAACATAATGGATTGAAACAGTTTATGGAATTTCTGGATTCTAAAATTGTTATCTCGACCGTACATGCTGCAAAGGGACTTGAGTGGGACTATGTTATTCTGCCTGATATGGAGCAGGATTTATTTCCAAATTGGTTTGGCTTATGTGGTAAATGTAAAAACAGCCTGGATTGTAATATTCTTGTTAATAAGGACAATGAGAATAAGTTTCTGGAAGAATTGAGTGTTTTTTATGTAGCTGTCACACGAGCAAGAAAAAAAGTGTCTTTTAGTGCTAGTGAACTCCAACTGACGAAATATAATCCTAAGAAAAAAAATATAAGTTGTTTTATGAAATTGCCAGGAATGGAGTTATCGCCAGAAATGTAACGTTCGAGCCTATTCACTAGTTAATTAATATTTCTATAACACACTGATAATGGAACATGAACATACTATAAATAGTCGGCACTCCACCGGCTTTTTTTGTACCATTCAACAAAAAAATAACCAATTCCAACCAACAACAGTAAAACCTATCCAAATACAGCCAATCTCCCACCATAAGCCTACTATATGTTTGTTTCCATTATGGAAGCAAGCACAAAGAAAATATTAGGCACATTAGCAGCAGTAGCAGCCGTTGGCGGTGGTTTCTACCTGATTAAAAAAGGCAAAAAGCTTCTTGCCGGGGCAAAAATGAACTTTGCCCTTTTAGGATTCCGCATCCACAAGATGAACTTACAGGAAGTTCAGTTTGCCGTAAAGCTTCGTTGCTACAATCCCACAAAAGCCCCCATCACACTAGCCGTTAACCAGGTTGTTGCAAATTACAAAGGTTCGGCAGTCGCTTATTCTACCCCCGATATTAAAGGTCTTACCATTGGTGCAGGAAAAACACAAGAGCCTGAAATCGTTTTTCAAGTGCCATACCTGAACCTAATGGGTAAAGGTCTTACTCTTTCCGTGCTTTCCAATACACAGCAGCTTAAAGCTGATATGACTTTCACCATGACCATCAGCGTTAATGGCGAAACTCTTACTACCACGCAATCATTATCAGAGGACGAAAATATG
>NZ_JAGUCO010000037.1 GCF_018271995.1 Carboxylicivirga linearis | reverse complement strand
TATTTCCATTCTATCTTTATATTTTTAATTAAAGTAGCAGCTGCATGAATAGATCCGGTATGTTGGATGCTAACTCCTCCAAATTGATTACTATCGACAATAGTTTCTAAATGAACGCTATGAACAAGCTTATTATCTTTAAGGTTAGGTGTGTTATTACGATTGTCTGCTCGAGCTATCAATCGGTTGTTTATCACTTCAACAGATATATCGCACTGACCTCTATAACATGTAGAAGAAATGGCTTTGCCTATTGGACTGACTTCACCATTTGAGTATTTCATTAATTGAAAATCAACTGCGTTACCATATTTGGGAGTTCGAAAAATACGTAAAGCATATCCACTCATCGAATGTAAATCCATTTTTATGCAAATATCTAAATATTGATCGGTAGCACTTCCAAACCCTTGGCCCGCTGTTTTTGATGGAACAGCAGTAAAGCTAAGTTTCATATTCCAAAACGAATCGCCAATAGGTTGAAATCTCAAGCGTGCTCCTTTTACATTCTGCACTAAACCAGTGTCTTTTGCAGCCCCATTCACACCAGAACCAACGAACCATGCGTTTTTACTATTATTTACTTTCCAATTTTGAGCATTAGTATCTGTTGGCTTATAACAATCAACAGACCAAAATCCATCAATGATTTCAGGTTGATACAGGGTTGATAGATTCTCAAGATTTGGAATATAAATGTTTGGCTTCTTTTGGATATTTTTATTATTGATTGGTCTCTTCGATATAACTGATGTTGCTTGCCCCTCATTACATCGTAAATGTTTTGGTCTGATTGATGCTTTAATGTACCATCCATTATCGGCAGAAGTAAATTTATACTGCTTCATTGGTTTATCAAAACGTGATACCGCAATTTCAATAGCTTCTTCTCCTTTCGCATCTTTACACCTATACCAAGTGATAAGAGATTGATCATCGTATGGCATATCCAATGAATATGAGAGTTCAATAACATCATTATTAAAATGCAAAGTTGGCTTATCTATAAATTTTGGTGGATCGATAAATGCCGGTGCTACGCTCAGCTTAACAGCAGCTTCTAATCCAAGAGGTGAAATAGCTTCAATAATTACATCTTTAGTTTCATCAAGGGTATTTATTGGAATGATCCGACATCGTCCATTATCAAGCGATTCCAGCTTGACTGAAGATTGAAATTTAGATTGGATATACCATTTTAGATCATTGGATGAATAAGGATAGCCCCCAAAACGATTAAATTCAGGTTCCAGAATAAGAGTGTCTTTATTTGTTTCAATTCTTATATTACTTGATTTAATCTTTAATTGAGTAGGAAGTTTACTGTAATTCTTACCTGTTGACTTTTCGATTTGCAATATGATTGGCTTTATTTTCATGGGATCCCAATCATCATCACCTCGTAACAGATTATAGGTGTTGTAAATGGTTTTATTATTAAACTTGACTAGATAAGCATCTAAAAGATCTTTGTTTGTCAAATCAATGGTAGAAGCACCATCCTTTGAGCCAATAAACAATGGTGACTGGTTAAATAAGAGATTGTATTGATAGTACTTTTCTTCTATGCTTGTATTAGGCGACCACCCTATGTATTTTACATTTTTACCTTTTATTCGAGTATCTACCATTGTTATTGAACTGGCTACTTTGGCTAAATACTGTGTTCCACCTGTAAAACAATTGATGTCGCAATTTAAAAACACGGCTCCTGTCAAAGGTGCGTTGTAAAAAGGTTTGCTGCTGAAAAAGTCGAATGTGCAATTTAAGTACACAGCGCAACCGTTAAGAGCATCGTCGGTACATTCGAAATGACAACCATCAAATAAGGTGCGTTTGCTCCCCCAAAAGGGAGCCAGGTTAAGTCGGCTGATGAAATGTGTATTTCGAGCAACCACTTTATCTCCATCGGAAAATACTAATTGAGCCTGAACAATTGCAGAGGCTCGTTTCTGTCTGTTAAGAGAAGGATTGAGTTCGTAATTCAAATCAACATTACAAAAGTTGCCTAATGTAATATTATGGGTTGATAGACCATTACCTTTTATATTAAGCATGGTAAAGTTTCCTTTTGCACCAATTGTTTGGCCCCTGTTGGAAGCTAAGATTACATCTTGAGGATTATCTGTCAGACCATAAAACTTCAGCCATTCGCACTCAATTTCCAGTCCAAAAGGAACGCTTTTCCCTTGCTTAGGTATACGAATTTCAACATCATCAGGATTATCTATCCAATATACCCATGGAGCTATGTACAGTGTCATAGGTGACTCTTCTGTACCATTGGTTAAATGTTCTACAGCTTTGTTGATAGAATTAAAAACGAACGGATATTTATTGACTTCCTTATCTGACAACTGACCATCAATGTAAAATGCTTTTGGACCGAGTTCTATCCTGTTATTTTTATATATCAGGTGATCACCTGCAAACTTTAATTTAAGATTAATGTTATTGGTTTCTATCTGAGCTAACATATTTAAGGAACATAACAGCAGAGTTGACAATATGGTAACAATTCGGATTTTCATTCAAATTAAAATTCAATTAATCTATGTTTAAGCTGATTTTAAAACCCCAGCTCTGATATTGGCCATCTTCAAATCCAACAAAAGTACCAACGCTACCCATTAGAAATATCTGACTCACTCCATATCCAAACTCTGTATAATTCTTAAAGTCGGGTGTTGTTAGGTAGCTGGCATATAAATTTTCGAGCCATAGTCGATTGCTAACCCAAGGTAAAAACTTAAGGAATAAATAAGGTGTTGTGTATGAAACATGGCCCTGTGCATACCATTTATTAGTGCTTGCGCTATAATCGTTAAGAAGATTAAAGGTGTTATCCCAGCTTTTGAAACTAATGGGTATTTCGTTAGTGTTGAAATGTTGAAAGTGCGAAAAATGAATTTGTTCGTTTTGGGTGAAATATCCACCACCAACTTGCCATTTAAATTCATTAAATACACCCCATGATTTATTTTGATGGATAGATGTTTTAATTAGTTCATAATTCGATTCGCTATCTAATATCCCTTTTACACCTCGCTCATAACCTAATTTAAATGTTGGATAGCGAGAACTACGATTGTATTTTCTTCCTTTATAAACCCTATAACGCATTCGAGGAGTATATTCCAAATCCGCGGTAAAATGAACATCTTTCTGATCTCGAAGGTTATCAGTTGTTAGTGTTTCATTAGGCGGTATGTTACGGGCATAATTCTCTGATTGATCTAAAACAGACCAGTTAGTGCTGTTCTCCAACTCATTGTATGAATTATACGAAGCACTTACATCCAAACGTAATCCATGCACTAAATCTATACCATGACTTACATAAAAATAATTGTTCTGATAGAGCTTCATGTAATGCTCTTTAAAGAACAAAGCAGAAATGGCATTTAGGGTTCGGTCAATTCCGTATTTTCTATTAAAATCTCTGCTTTCCTGTCCAAACCCTATGCCAACGTATGCGCGCTTCATGGGGGCAAATGAATAACTGGCAAAGTTACTCCACAAAACTTTTTCGCGATTGAAAGCATATTTAATTTTGGGTCTCATATAGAAGTTGTGCACAGAATCTACCCGATAATTCAATTTAATACCTTGTTCATAACTCCAGCCATCTACCGCATTAAAATCAACCTGATCTAATCCAATTAAACCATCGTACGTAACGCGCATGGCAGAGTCTGCAGCATAAAAAGTATGACCAGAAAGAAATCCTCCTGATATTTTATTGAACAATGATTTCTCTTTTTTATCTACAGTAACCGTGTCTGCTTGTAGCTTTGCCAGTTTAATAGAGTCTTTCACCTCAAAGCCTCTAAGTTCTTCACCTGTTAAAGGAATTGGTCTAATTTTATCCCAATACAACGAGTCCTTCTGAAGAGTGTCTTTTTTGTGTGTGATTTTATATGTGTTTTTAATTTCAAGTGATTCATCTTCCTCTTGTTCCTGCTTACGAGATTCCTTATCGATCAATCTTGAAAGTTTAATCATTTCACGATTATTAAGCTCTTCTTTAGCCAGTAGTTCCTCCATTTTACGTTGAGCTCTTGATTTTTCTTCTTGTTCCAGAGCTTCTTTCTCTCTTTGTTCTTCCACTTTTTTAGCTGCTTCTTCAGCTGCATATTGCTTCATCAGCATACCAGGTACGGGTAAGTTGGTATTTAACTCAATGTCTTTATATTTAACCGATCCGGCATATTTGAAATTGGCTTTTACTCCAAAAATAGAGGCTTTTACAGCAAATCGATGACTGATAGGCAACCACGATCTTTCTTTTACAGGCGCATAAACCTGTTTGATATTAATTTCGCCAAAAAAAGCTTCGTTGGTTACATCAATGGAATGGATATTCCATAAATTATCAACAATGTAAATGTATCCACTATAGGTTTGCTGGCTTTTTCGTTTAGGTATCACTTTAATTTTATTCACGGTTACATCCCCTTCGTAGAAGAAGCCTTCATACATAAATTTGTAGTAGCTAAAGGCGTTTGGTGCCAGTGGAGAAACTGCCATGTCTTGCGTGGGTTCGTAAAAGCTGTATGTGATATAACCAATAACATCGTCTTCGTTACTTCCGGGAAAGGTACTCTGCGAATTTAATATGGTGTGATTGTAATTATCCGGAGCTGTAAATTTAATTTCATTCATCGATTCCATGGTGTAGGTTTTACCAACCTCAATTCTATCATCTTTATTTTCCTCTTCCTTATCCATCATCTTTTTTATCAGCTTAGGAATTTTCTCCATCTTCAAGCTTCCTTTTAAATAAACTTCAGCATTATAAGATGCTGTTTGTCGCTGGTAATATGGAGCCAGGCTAATGGCTTTTCGCATGATAGGATAGGCCGGATCTTCTCCTCCGGAAAATACTCGTACTTCTTTAATGCGATAGGTTTGCTTTTTAAGTTGAATATCTCGTTCGATAAATCCATCCGAAACTGTAAAATGAATTTCTTGTTTTTCGAAACCTAAGCCTTGAAAGACTATTGTGTAAGAACCCGGATCGAGTAAGATCTCATATTGCCCAATGTCGTTGGTTGTGGTTCCGGTGGTTGTTTGTTTTAAAAAGATAGTAGCAAAGGGTACGGTTTGATCATTTTCGTCAGTGACCACACCTTTTATTCCTGTTTGTGCAAACAATTGCAGCGAGAAAAATGTAAGCAGTATGGCTAAGGTAAATTGAGTTTTCATTTATAAGTCAGGTTAAATTAAAGGGTAAATATAATTATACCCATTAAATATATTAATGCCTGCTTAAATGAAAAGGTTGTATGACCGTGAAATTTATAAAATTTAGGGGCTAATCGATTAGTAGAAATTAAAATTTCAGGGTAAACGAATTATTGATAGTGTAAAATAAAGGTTCTACATCCGGAGGTACTAAGTTATCGTAATCAAGCCTTACGAATAAACTAAAAGAAAAGGGATTTGATATTTTAAAATTTAACCTTGTCTCACTCCATATTCTAAAATCAGCGGGGTCGGAGTAGTCTGGTTCGAAATAGGTTGTTTGGCTGAATTTAGCATTTTCAGACATTTGCCAATCCATTGAGAACATAGAGCTAAACTTGACTAAACTCTTTCTTCGCTTATAATTATCATTTTCAAATAATTCGTTAAGATAAATGGTATAAGCCACCAGAAACAATTTGAATTTATCTTTGTCAGCGATATTAAAACGCGGACCACCACCTAAAATGTATCGGTGCTTTAAACTTTTAACACGGTTGTAGCTATATTGTGAAAAGGCCTCAGCAATAATAATCTTATCGGGCACCCAATAGTTATACTTAAACATGAAGCCTCCATTGTTCACATTACTCTCATTATCAACGCGACTATAACCAATGTCTGAAGAAAAAAGATAAGTGTTATCATTATCGTTATATTGGAGTTTAAAACGTGATGATATTTGAAGCATATCGGTGTTGGTATGAATAAAGTTTAACCCCAGGTTAACATCACCCTGAAAACCTTTATTCGGATCCTTTGTACGTCGTTTATCAATACTGACGATTTGTGCAACCGACATCATTGAAACGAAAATGAGGATAGCTACTGCGGTTAAACGATGCTTCATACAAAGAATTTTAGGACAAAAATAAGATTTAGCCCGAGATTGTGAAAACAGTTTTTAATAAGTTAAAAAGATGACAAAAATCATCTATATGTTTTTAATTAACTATACATTTGCACTTCAAGCAAAACAAATTAATAGTAAACAACAATAAAATGCCTACAATTTCACACAGGGGGCTTGATATGCCCGCTTCACCCATTCGACGATTAGTTCCATATGCTGAAAAAGCTGTAGAGAAAGGTGTGAAGGTTATCCATCTTAATATAGGACAACCTGACATTAAAACTCCCAAAGTAGCAATGGACGCCATTCGTAATATTGATTTGGAAATTGTAGAGTACAGCCATTCTGCAGGAAACGAAAGTTATCGTAAAAAGGTAGCAGAGAAATTTCGCGGTCTGGGTATGAAAGTGGATTATCAAGATTTCTTGATTACAACCGGAGGATCAGAAGCTATTATCTTTAGTTTCTTATCTTGTCTCAATCCTGGTGAAGAAATTATTATACCAGAACCATTTTATGCTAATTATAATGGATTTGCTGCTATGGCTGGTATCAATGTCGTTCCTATCCCATCAAGCATTGAAGATGGATTTGCCTTGCCACCAATTGAGGAATTCGAAAAGGCCATGACCCCTAATACAAAAGGTATACTTATTTGTAATCCTAATAACCCAACAGGTTATTTGTACTCAATGGATGAAATGCTTCAACTTCGTGATTTAGTGGCTAAACACGATTTATATTTATTCTCGGATGAAGTATACCGCGAGTTTTGTTACGATGGAGAGAAGCACATCTCAGCCATGCATCTCGAAGGAATTGAAAATAATGTTGTGATGGTTGATTCTGTTTCGAAAAGATATAGCGAGTGTGGGGTTCGTATTGGAGCTTTAGTGACCAAAAATAAAGATGTTATTAATACTGCTTTAAAATATGGTCAGGCCCGATTAAGTCCTCCCGGATTAGGTCAGATTGTGGGAGAGGCTTCGTTGGAGACACCACCTGAATATTTCGACAATGTATATAATGAATATATTGCCCGACGTAATTTTATTGTAGATGGATTAAATAAAATACCAGGTGTATACTCACCTATGCCTAAAGGGGCTTTTTATACAGTGGCTAAATTACCAGTGGATGATGCAGATTTATTTTGTCAGTGGATATTGAGTGATTTTGAATACAAAAATCACACGGTGATGATGGCGCCCGCTTCAGGTTTTTATTGCACACCAGGTAAAGGAAAAGACGAAGTTCGTATTGCTTATGTTTTAAAGGTGGAAGACCTGGCGTTAGCTTTGGAGGTGCTGGAGAAAGCTTTGAAAGCGTATCCTGGGAGAACTTTATAATGATAACAAAGTATTAGTATAGGAGCTGTTACTTTTGTAGCGGCTTTTTTATTTTATACAAACAAGTAAAGGTATTGACAAAAAATCAAAGGTATGAATATGTTGAACGAATAAAAAAAGACCGTCCAATACAGACAGTCTTTTACTAATTTCATCTGAAGCTTCTAATATTAGATTAATCCATGTTCTTTTAATAAAGCTTCCATATCTTTTTGTACAGCTTTGGCTGCATCACCAGCTTTTTCGGCAAAATCCGACTCGTTAGAAGCATAAATAATACCACGACTTGAATTAACCAATAAACCACATTTGCTGTTCATTCCGTTTTTAGCCACTTCTTCTAGGCTTCCTCCTTGGGCACCAACACCTGGTACTAATAAGAAATGGTTAGGAATCAACTTACGAATATCAGCTAACATTTCAGCTTTGGTAGCTCCCACCACGTACATCAGGTTTTCTTCCGTTCCCCATTCTGCACTGGTTTTAATTACTCGCTCAAAAAGCTTTTCATCATTCTCTGTCATGTACTGAAAATCGGCAGCTCCTTTATTCGAGGTTAAAGCTAATAAGATAACCCATTTGTCAACATATGTAAGAAAAGGCTTCACCGAGTCTTCGCCCATATATGGAGCAACGGTAACTGAGTCGAATTCCATATGATCGAAGAATGCTTTGGCATACATTGCTGAAGTATTTCCAATATCGCCACGTTTAGCATCGGCAATAATGAAAATGTCAGGATAGTTATACTTCAGGTAGTTTACTGTTTTTTCTAAAGAGTTCCAGCCGTTTACTCCCAAACTTTCGTAAAACGCAAGATTTGGTTTGTAAGCAACGGTAGATTCATGTGTTGCATCAATTATTTGCTTGTTAAAAGCAAACAAAGGATCGGTAGTGTCCAGTAGTTCACGAGGAATCTTATTAATGTCGGTATCTAAACCAACACATAAGAAACTCTTTTTCTTTTTGATATTCTCAAACAGTTCTTGCGAAGTCATACTTTATATTTTGGAAGCCTTAACGGCATTCGTTATTCAATTAATAATTAAAGAGTCGAAAAATATCCGATCATAAATTACATTTCACTCATCTTCAAACGCTCAGCGTTCTCTTCAATTACCAACTTATCAATAATACCCTGAATATCACCATCAATAATGGCAGATAAGTTATACATGGTAAGGTTGATGCGATGATCGGTTACACGTCCCTGAGGATAATTGTAAGTACGGATCTTAGCCGATCTGTCACCGGTAGATACCATGGTTTTACGTTGCGATGCAATCTCATCCAAATACTTCTGATACTCCAGATTATATAAACGGGTACGAAGTTCTGCCATTGCCTTATCCAGGTTTTTCAGTTTCGATTTCTGATCCTGACACTGAACCACAATACCTGTTGGTATGTGAGTTAATCGGATTGCTGAATAAGTTGTATTAACCGACTGTCCACCTGGTCCTGACGAACAGAATTCATCACGACGAATATCTTCGTTACGCAGTTCAATATCGAATTCTTCTGCTTCGGGAAGTACAGCTACCGTAGCCGCAGATGTATGCACACGTCCCTGAGTTTCGGTTTGAGGAACACGTTGCACTCGGTGTACGCCTGATTCGTATTTTAAAACTCCATAAACTCCTTCGCCGGTGATGTTCATCACAATTTCTTTAAAACCACCCGATGTACCTTCACTGCTATTGGTAACTTCAACCCTCCAGCCTCTGCTTTCGCAAAATTTACTGTACATGCGGAAAAGATCACCGGCAAAAATACTGGCTTCGTCACCTCCTGTACCGGCACGAATCTCCATAACAGCATTTTTACCATCCTGTGGATCGGCAGGAATCAAAAGAAGCTTAATTTCTTCTTCCATTCCGGGAATTGCTTCTTCTAATTCATCCAATTCCATTTTGGCCATCTCTCTCATCTCAGGATCTGTTTCATCCTTCAACATTTCGCGGGTTGATTGTATATTATCCAAAGTGTTTTTGTAGCGCTTTTGCACATCAACCACTTTTTCTAAATCCTTATATTCTTTATTTAACTTGATGTATCTTTTGGTATCGGCAATTACTTCAGGGTTAGTGATTTGCTCACTTACCTCCTGAAATCGAATAATAATGCCTTCAAGCTTATCAAGCAATGAGTTATTTGACATATCGTATTACAATAAAATCGTTAATAAAAAATTGAATTCCTGATAATCAGTTCATCAATATTCAAAAGTGCCAAATTCACTCTCGATGGTCAGTTTCTTTCCTTCGTGGGCTTCCACTTTTCCAACAATCTGAGCATCGATATTAAATGATTTAGCTATTTCAATCACCTGATCTGCTTTTTCGGGCGAAAGATATATTTCAAAACGGTGCCCCATGTTAAACACCTTATACATTTCTTTCCAATCGGTACCTGATTCCTCATGAATAATTCTAAATAAAGGAGGAACATCAAACAGGTTATCCTTAATTACATGCACATTGTCTACAAAATGAAGAACTTTGGTTTGAGCTCCACCGGAACAGTGAACCATTCCATGAATATCAGAGCGCATTTTGTCAAGTACTTTTTTAATTACAGGTGCATAGGTACGCGTAGGCGATAAAACCAATTTTCCGGCATCAACTTCAACGCCTTTAACTGAGTCGGTTAATTGGTAATTACCTGAATAAACTAATTCCGCAGGCACAGCCCCATCGTAGCTTTCGGGATATTTTTCAGCCAGGTATTTGCCAAAAACATCATGACGAGCAGAGGTTAAGCCATTACTTCCCATTCCTCCATTGTATGACTGCTCGTAGGTTGCCTGGCCAAATGATGATAAACCAACAATTACATCTCCTGACTGAATGGTATGGTTTGATATAACATCAGAACGTTTCATACGACAAGTAACGGTACTGTCAACGATAATGGTTTTAACCAGGTCGCCCACATCAGCCGTTTCACCTCCTGTTGGGAATATGCTAATACCCATTTCTCGTAATTCTGCTAATAGTTCATCAGTACCATTGATGATAGCTGAAATTACTTCACCTGGAACAAGGTTTTTGTTACGTCCAATTGTTGATGAAACCAGAATGTTTTCAGTTGCTCCTACACATAACAGATCATCAACATTCATAATAATGGCATCTTGAGCAATGCCTTTCCAAACAGAAATATCGCCTGTTTCCTTCCAATACATATAAGCCAATGATGATTTGGTTCCGGCACCGTCGGCATGCATAATGTTACAATACTCAGGATCATTGCCCAGAATATCAGGAACTATTTTGCAAAATGCTTGAGGAAAAACGCCTTTGTCGATATTTTTTATGGCGTTATGAACGTCTTCTTTTGAGGCTGAAACACCGCGCTGGTTGTATCTCGAATCTGAACTCACAAATAATAATTTATCAGGTTTTTACCCTATTTCGGGATGCAAAAATAATACAATCTTTCGGCATCGTCAAAGGTTAACAAATAATTAGTAGTGCGAATGATATTATTATTGGTATTTTTCTGATTAACGGCTTGATAAAAGTTCAAAAGTGAGTTGAAAAGATACACTAAAACCAGCACGAAAGTCAATACATATGTAGATTTCATACAAATGTTTCTTTGACATTACCTACAAAAGTTTTATAATTGCATGATTCGCATTAAAATTTATATACTTTTATATAAGTAAACCAGAAAAAAATAAGCATGTCGCTCATTAATCGAAAAAAAAACCGTTTGGTTCCTGAACCAGCTCTACGTCGTATGCCTTGCTATCTGTCGTATTTAAAACTGGCGCAGCGAGACGGTCATAAATATATCTCATCAACCTTGATAGCCAGGGATATGGGAGTTGATCCAACGCAAGTAACAAAGGATCTTTCTTACACAAGTATTGTTGGGAAAACAAGAGTTGGTTATGAAGTTGATGCCTTAATTGAGGTGCTTGAAGATTTTCTGGGTTTTACGGTTGTTGATGAAGCTTATTTATTTGGTGTTGGAAGTTTGGGTAAAGCTTTGTTACACGATTATGGATTAAAGCAGTTTGGTTTAAAGATTGTTGCGGCCTTTGATGTGGATCCTGAAGTAGTTGGGAAAACAATTGAAGGTGTTGAGATTTATCATTACGATGAATTGGATCGAATGAAAGACAATGGAGTTAAGATAGGTATATTAACCGTGCCTGTCGATAAAACTCAGGAGGTTTCTGATCGAATGGTAGAAAGCGGCATACAAGGTATTTGGAATTTTACCCCAGTCAATATTAAAGTGAAAGAAGGTGTTACAGTTCAAAATACATCATTGTATGCTCACTTGGCTGTAATGTTTAACCGTATGAAAGCAAATTCTTAAAAGGTTAAAGTAAATTTAGTCTCTTTTTCCACCTCCGAATAGGCTGTTATGTTACCTCCGTGCAGCCTTAATATTTGTTTCGATAAGCTTAAACCAATACCTGAACCTTGTGGTTTTGTGGTAAAGAATGGAATGAATATTTTATCCAATACATTTGGTAAAATTCCCTGTCCGTTATCTATAATCTGAATGGTTATTCTTCCTCGTTTATTTAAGAATGATTTCAGCATAATGGTTGGATTTTCTCTTCCTTCCAAAGCTTGCATAGCATTTTGCACCAGATTAATGATTACTTGTTCAATTAATTTCTCATCAGCTGATACTTCCAACGATTCCGGTTCAATTTGAATAACACAATTAATCCCTTTCGATTTCATTTCTTCAGCTAACAAGCCTTTAATATTGTACAATAAATGACTAATTGGGAATATTGAAAACGTTGGGGTTGGAATTTTGGTTAGATTTCGATAGGTATTTACAAAGTGTAGTAAGCCATCAGTACGTTTATGAATAGTTTGTAAAGCTCCTTCCACTTCAGTTATCGTTTCGAAATGTTCATCTGCAATATTTTGTTCTTGCAGATCTTTAGCCAGATCTTTCAATATCAAAGTAATGGTTGATGATAGCGAAGAAATGGGAGTGATGGAGTTCATAATCTCATGTGTTAATACCCTGATTAACTTTTGCCACGATTCCATCTCTTTTTCTTCCAGCTCGTTTTGAATATTCTTGATAGATGTTAAAAGGATTGTGCGGTTATGAATTTTAAATTCGGTAGCATACACCGATAGTTGGAGCAACTCATCTTTTTCCTGTACCCTAATAAGACTATTTTCACCGTGATTAATAGTAAGAAGTTTTTGTACCAACTCGGGACTGAATTCTTTTAAGGCCTGAATGTTACTTAATGATCTAACTTGGAATAGCTTTTTCGTAGCATTGTTTATTAATTCCACCTTGCCGTCTTTGCTATAGGCAATTAATGCAATTCCAATATGCTGAATAACCGTTTGGAGATAGTAGTAATTTTCTTCCTTTTCGGCTCTTACTTCCTGAAAATCTTTGATTACCTCGTTAAACGATTTTTTTAATTTATCGAAGGATGAATCAAGGCTCTCAACCTGAAAGGTGCGAGTAAAATCAGAATAACGTATCGATTCCAGAAAGTTATTCAATACACGGTTGGTACGATCCACATAATGAATCATTGCAACAATTTGAAATGCAATTAACAAACCAACTAATACCAATGTCATGGTAAGCTCTGTTTTGAAAAACAGATAGAAAAAGGCAAAAATAGAACCAGCCAAAAGGATGGTTCTCACAATAAAATTGATCCTGAAGTTATTATAAGCCATGTTTCTCCAGTCTTCTGTATAACGATGTTCTTGTCAAACCAAGATCTGCAGCTGCTTTAGATACGTTACCCCGGTTCATACGTAACACTTTTTCAATAATATGTTTTTCAATTTCTTCAAGATTATATGAATCAAATTCAAATCCTTCAGAACTTACCTGGACGGACGATAGCTGAAAGTCAGATTCTTCAAGGTTGGCTGATTCGCTCATAATAACAGTTCGCTCAACAATATGCTGAAACTCCCTTACGTTACCGGGCCAAGGATAGCTGGTTAACTTCTTTATAACTTTTGAAGTAGGCTTATTGACTTTCTTTTTGTATTTTTTTGAATAGATTTTTAAGAAATGTTCAGCTAAAACAGGGATATCTTCAGGTCTTTCGCGTAGTGGAGGAAGTTCAACTTCAACCGTGTTGATACGATAAATTAAATCCTGACGATAATTGTCTTCACTCGCCATTTGTTTCAAATTCATATTGGTAGCGCAAATCAACCTGATGTCAATAGGTTTGGGCTTATTTGCACCAACACGAGTTACTTCTCTTCTTTCCAATACTGTTAGTAGTTTGGCTTGCAGAGGAAGTGACAGGTTTCCAATTTCATCTAAGAATAAGGTACCTCCATTGGCCATTTCAAAACGTCCCGGACGATCAGCTTTTGCGTCTGTAAAGGCTCCTTTTACGTGACCAAATAATTCACTTTCAAATAATGACTCACTCAAGGCTCCAAGGTCAACACTAATAAAAGGTTCATCTTTTCGTAAGGAGTTGCGATGTAAAGCGCGTGCAACTAATTCTTTTCCGGTTCCATTTTCTCCTAATATCAGAACGTTAGCGTCAGTTGCTGCTACTTTCTTAATGGTGTTAAAAACAGTTTGCATACCCGGAGATACACCAATAAAATCAGCAAATGGCTGGTCTAAGATGGTGTTCATTTCCCGTTGTTTCGATCTTAGATCCTTAACTTCTTCACGTGATTGACGAAGTTTAATGGCTGAAGAGACGGTGGCTAGCAGTTTTTCATTTTGCCAGGGCTTTAATATAAAGTCCGTGGCACCTGCTTTAATCGCCTTTACCGATTTTTCTACATCACCATATGCAGTGATAAATAAAACAACTGCTGAAGGATCGATTTCTAATATTTTTTCCAGCCAGTTAAAACCTTCTTGTCCGCTTATGGCATCTTTTGTAAAATTCATGTCAAGCAAAACAACATCAAAAGTGTCGTCCGTCATTAAATTGGGAATTTTATTAGGGTCGGTAGATGTTACAATGTGCTCTACATGTGGTTTTAAAAGTAATTTTAGAGCAAATAATATATCTGCATTGTCATCAACAGCAAGTATGCGTCCTGATTTCTGAGTCATAGATTTCTGTTTTTCGTACTAAATATACCATATAATTAAATACTATGGGACAATTATTGTTCGATAACGAACGGTTTTTTATAAACAAAAAGAGTGCCGTTTGGCTAATAGTCTTGATTTTAAGCTATTAACAATATTGGCACAAGAACTGATGTATAATTATTATAAACCTAACAACAAAGAATAACCTTTACCTTGTGACTAGAGTTTTTATTTGCTGAATATCTGTTAGATAGAGGTGGATGTAATGGTGAAAGTATATGATTATACTTTTGTTTTGGGGATGATATTCTAAAAAATTAGATAAATATAAATGTCCGAAAATGAACATGAGTGTTCGATATCGGACGCAATTGAAGGTAAAATGATTCACACACGAAATTTGACCAAAATACAGCGCTACGGGGGCATTGAGCAGAATATCCTGCAAAATGTAAATGTCGATATTGAGGCAGGTGAGTTTGTTTGCTTATTAGGTCCATCTGGTTCTGGAAAAAGTTCTTTGATGAATATGTTTGGTTTAATTGACACTCCAACCTCAGGAGATCTTTTAATGATGGGACATGATGTTACTAATTTAAAAGAAAGACAACGTATTAATTTACGACGAGGAAGTATTGGAAATATTTTTCAGAGTTTTGGTCTGATTGAAGAATTAAATGTTTTTGAAAACATTGAGTTGCCTTTGCAATATTTAAAATACAACAAACAAACCAGATATAGTAAAGTGACAGCTGTTTTGGATCGCTTAAATATTACGCATTTAAAAAAATATTATCCCAAGCAGTTAGATGGTTTGCATAAACAGCTGGTTGGTATTGGGCGTGCTATTGTAATAGAACCAGATATTCTTTTGGCAGATGAGCCTACTGGATGTTTGAATTCAAATTCAGGCAGTAAAATTATGGAAGTCTTAAATTCTATTAATGAACAAGGAACAACTATTGTGATGGCTACTCATTCAGCCAATGATGCAGATAAAGCACAGCGGATAGTTCAGATTTTTGATGGCCACATAATAACAGAAAATATAAAAAATCGCCTGTAATCATGATGCTAAAGCACCATATAAAAGTCGCTTTTCGCAATATTATAAAACAAGGGTTTTATTCATTGCTTAATATCATGGGGTTATCTGTTGGTATTACCTTAAGTTTATTGGTATTGCTTTTGGTAAAACACGAACTTAGCTATGATAAATCATTTAATGATAGCGAATCAATTTATCGATGGGCAACTAAAGGAATTTTAAGTGCTAATTTTATCAATAGCGCAACCAGTCCAATGCCATTGGGTGATTTGGTTAAAAAGTACGATGAAGTTAATACTGTAGTGCGGTTTGTACCTGGTGCTAATAATGTAGTTTCATACAATGATAGAAAGTTTAATGAAGAGTACTTTCGCTTTGCTGATGCGTCCTTTTTTGATGTATTCAGTCTGAAAATGATCAATGGTGAAAGTAAAGAGGCTTTATTGAATTCAAATACAGTTGTGCTAACTCAGGCAGCTGCTATTAAATATTTTGGGGAAGAAGATCCGATAGGTAAAGTAGTTTCGCGTGATGATATGGAATACACTGTGACAGGAGTATGCGAGGATATGCCTTCTTCCAGTCATTTTAAGTTCAGTTTTCTGGCTTCCATATCAACTATAGATAAGATTCTATTGAGAAGAGCTGATAGTACTTATGTGCAAAACTGGAAAAAGGATTGGTTGTATCTGAATTGTTACACCTATGTAAAGTTAAATCCCAAGGTAAATGCTATTCAGTTTGAAGAAATTATTAATAAAGATAAGGATGCGTTGCTACTTCCACAGGTGCAACAAACTTTAGATACGGAACTTTCAACAGATAGTATAAAACTTGATTTTTATTTACAACCCATAACTGATATTCATCTGCATTCGCATTTAACAGCTGAATTGGAAGCCAATTCAAAGCCAGTTTATATTAAGCTGTTCATATTTATTGCTGTGTTTATTCTATTAACAACATGTATCAACTTTGTCAACTTAACTACAGCAAAAGCACGCCGGCGTTTTAAAGAAGTTGCATTAAGGCAATTGATTGGCGCCGGACGCAGGCACTTGGTGTGGCAGTTTTTAACCGAAGCTATACTATATAGCTTGAGTGCTACTTTTATTGGTTTGGTTTTGCTTGAATTATTATTACCCTTATTTAATTTCTTCTTCAACCTACAACTCAACTTTTCTATTTTTACAGGATGGATTGATTTTTTCTGGATATTAATACTGGTTCTTATAGTCAGTATTATGTCCGGAGCCTTTCCAGCCTTCTTCTTTGCCGGGTTAAAGCCCAAACAGATTTTGCAAGGAGACTATCAAATCAGGAATAATGGTTTGATTGTAAGAGGAATTCTTGTTTGCGCGCAAATTGGTGTGAGTATATTTCTTGTTATTGTGGTGGCCGGTATGTGGTGGCAAATTGAATATATCTCGAAAAAAGATCCAGGTTTTAATTCTGAAAATGTAATGGTGATAGAGCGTGGAAGTGCCATTGGTGAAGATTTTAAGAGTTTTAAAAAAGAGTTGCTGGACGTAAAAGGAGTTGAATCGGTTAGTGCCTGCAGTAGCTTACCGGGAGATGATTATTTTCAGGGAACATTTAAATTAAAAAACGGAGATAATGATAAAGTTGCCGTTCTGCCTTTAATATATGTCGATCAGGATTACTTTACAATGCTTGATTTAACATTAAAAACTGGTAGGTTTTTAAGTACAGAAGAAGGTGATTCACTTGGAATACTTCTGAATAATGAGGCGGTACTGGAGTATGATATAAAAAAGCCTTTAGGACATAAAATGATGGTTTTCGGCAAGAAGGATTTTCAATTAAATGTTGTTGGTGTTGTGAAAGATTTTCATTTCGATCCTTATTTTGAAAGCATTAAGCCATTAGCTATGATTTTGATGGGTGATAATATGAAATTTGATTATGTTTTGGTGAAACTTGATGGTCATCATTCTAATGAAACCATTAACCAGATTAACAGTTCGTGGAATCATTATACTGAAAGTTCTCCATTTGAATGGCAAATGCTAGACAATAAAATCGATAAATTATATGATGAAGACAGTCGTATAGCTAAGATAATTACCGTGTTTGCTATTTTATCTTTATTTATGACTATTCTAGGGATTATTGCTTTAACAGCCTTTATTACTGAGTATAAATCCAAAGATATTGGGATTAAAAAAGTATTGGGTGTTTCACGACAGAATATAATTCTTCAAATATTTTCAGAATTTAGCTTATACATAGTAATAGGTGTGGTATTGTCTATCTTACCAGCTTATATCGCCCTTTCTGCATGGATTGATGGTTATGCTTATTCTAGTTTTGTTAATGGACTGGTGTTTGTAGCTGCCGCTCTTTTGGTCGCAGGCTTAGCTTACCTTTCGGTTTTTTATCAAATTTATCAGATGGCATCCGAAAGTCCGGCTGATAACTGGTAACTCTAAAAAATATTAAGCCTGGAAGTAACCTTTTTTAACATCTCTAATAACCTTCAATAAAAATCATCTTAACAGTTGAGCATAATCAGCTATTGATTTAAATGGGTAGTATTAAAAAAATCAATATATTTGCGCGATTATGATGTGAAGTGTCAAAACGAATAATTATAAATTATTAACAAATGCAAAACAAAGGAGCAATAAGACTATTTGCCATTTTATTGGCGTTAGTCAGCTTATATCAACTATTTTTTACTTACAAGACACGAAGTGTTGAGGCCGAAGCAAAGGCCTATGCGGGTGAGGATTCTAAATTGGAATTTGCTTATTTAGACTCCATTAAAAACGAAACTGTTTACAGTTTTCTTTGGTTCCGTGATTATACTTATCAGGAGTGTAAAGAGCGTGAGATTAACTTTGGTCTTGACCTTAAAGGTGGTATGAACCTGATTCTTGAGGTAAAGGTTTCTGACGTTGTACTTGCTCTGTCAAATTACAACACTGACGAGACATTCCATAAGGCTTTGAAAAAAGCAGAACAAATGGAAAAAAGCAGTTCGGAAGATTTTATTACTCTTTTCGGACAAGCATATGAGGAATTGGATAAAGACGCACAGTTAGCTACAATCTTTAATACTATTGAATTAAAAGAAAAAGTTAGCTATAATTCTACCAATGACGAAGTGTTAAAAGTTATCAGAACTGAAGCACAAAGTGCTATTGATAATGCCTTTAATATTCTTCGTACTCGTATCGACCGTTTTGGTGTTACACAACCAAATATTCAAAAGTTAGAAAAAGCGGGTCGTGTGTTGGTTGAATTACCTGGAGTAACAGAGCCTCAAAGGGTACGTAAGTTATTACAAGGAACAGCTAGTTTGGAATTCTGGGAAACTTACGAAAACGGTGAGATTTTTCAATATTTATTTCAGGCTGATTCTAAAGTTCGTGAATTAGAAGAAGCTCAGAAGTCGACTGAAGTAGCTCAACCAGCTGAAGAAGTTACTGCTGATGATAAAGATGCAGATAGTGATTTGTCTTTGTTAGGACAATTAGAAAATGATAGTACTAATGTTGATTCTTTATCAACTGATACTAAATCATTATTTAGCTATTTACAACCAAATTATACACAACAAGGTCCAATGAGAGGTCCTGTTGTTGGTATGTCTTTAGCCCGAGATACTTCTAAAGTGAATGGTTATTTGCAAAATCCTGTTATCAAAGGATTGTTACCAAAAGACGTTAAATTCTTCTGGACAGTTAAGCCGGTTGAACAAGATTATATGCAGTCGCGCTTCCCTGAAGCTAACGAGAAAGAATCAGCTTTCCAGTTGGTTGCTATTAAAGTTAGTACACACGATGGACGTCCTCCATTAGAAGGAGATGTTATTACTTCTGCTCGTAGCCAAACAAACCAACGTGGTCAGTTTGAGGTTGCTATGAGTATGAATGCTGAAGGTGCTAAAACATGGGCACGCTTAACAGGAGCTAATATTGACAGATCTATTGCTATTGTGTTGGACGGATTTGTATATAGTTACCCAACTGTTAATTCAAAAATTGATGGCGGTAGCAGCCAGATTTCAGGTAACTTTACTCCAAACGAGGCAGAAGATTTAGCAAACATTCTTAAGTCTGGTAAATTACCAGCTCCTGCACGTATTGTTGAAGATACTGTTGTTGGGCCTTCACTTGGTCAGGAAGCTGTAAATAGTGGTTTGTCATCATTTATCTGGGCATTTGTTATAGTACTTATTTATATGTTATTATACTATGGTTACCGTGCTGGTTGGGTGGCTGACTTTGCTTTGGTTTCCAACATGTTCTTTATCATGGGTGTTTTAGCATCATTTGGTGCAGTATTAACACTTCCTGGTATTGCAGGTATTGTTCTTACCATTGGTATGTCGGTGGATGCCAACGTACTTATTTATGAACGAATCAAAGAAGAGATTAAATTAGGAAAAGGAGTTCAGTTAGCGATTAAAGATGGATATAATAATGCTTTCTCAGCCATTATTGATGCCAACGTTACAACCTTCTTAACTGGTGTTATTTTATTTGTATTTGGTACAGGACCAATTAAAGGTTTTGCTACTACTCTAATGATTGGTATTGCCACATCTTTCTTCTCAGCAATTTTCATTACTCGATTGATTTTTGAAAAAATGTTGGATAAGAAGAAAAAACTTATTTTCGATACTTCAATCACAAGAAACCTTTTCTCTAACGTACACATCAAATTTCTTGAGAAGAAAAATATCTTCTTTGTTATTTCAGGTATTTTGTTGGTTATCTCAATTGGTTCGTTAGCAACAAGAGGTTTAAAACAAGGTATTGATTTTACCGGAGGACGTACATTTGTTGTTCGTTTCGAGGATAAAGTCTCTTCAATAGATATTCAAAAAGCACTATCTGATTCATTTGATGAGTCAAATGTTGAAGTTAAGCAATTTGGTAACGAAGGAAATCAGGTTCGTATTGCAACCAATTTTATGGTTGATAATAATGAAGATAATGCTGATAATTTGGTTGAAGGAAGACTTTATGAAGGTCTTAAAACTTTCTTAGGTCCTGATGTTGATCAAGAACAATTTTTATCAGATTACCGCATGAGTTCTCAGAAAGTGGGGCCAACAATTGCAAGTGATATTAAACGTAATGCAAGTTTAGCAATCTTGTTTAGTTTGGTTGTTATATTCTTGTATATACTGGCTCGTTTCTCTAACTGGCAGTTTGGTTTAGGAGCATTAGCTGCGTTGGTACATGATGTTTTAATCGTATTGGGAGTATTCTCTTTGACATATTCAATTATGCCATTCTCATTAGAGATTGATCAGGCATTTATCGCAGCTATCTTAACAGTAATTGGATATTCAATTAATGATACTGTGGTTGTATTTGACCGTATTCGCGAGTACTTTAAACTTCATCCAAAGCGCGATAAAGTAGAAGTAACTAACGAAGCTTTAAATTCAACGGTTAGTCGTACAGTAAATACATCGTTAACAACATTCGTTGTGTTGTTAATCATCTTCCTATTCGGAGGTGAAGTAATTCGTGGATTTGTATTTGCTTTGATTATTGGAGTAGTAGTTGGTACCTACTCATCGTTATTCATTGCAACACCTATCTCTGATTACTTCTTGAAAGATAAAAACAAAAAGAAATAAAGTTTTTGAACTTAATGAAGGCCCCATCGCTTAATGCTTTGGGGCTTTTGTTTTTTATGTAGCTTTGATAACCTATTTTATTATCTTTGAATTTCAAATCAGAGTGTATGATGAATTTATTATTCATTTCAGGAGGTGAAATAATCATTGTTGGTTTGGTTGTTCTCTTGTTATTTGGTGCTAAAAGTATTCCGGATGTAGCTCGTATGCTGGGAAAAGGAATGAATGAGTTTAAAAGAGCATCAGATGAGATTAAAAGAGAGTTGAGAGATCAAACCAGCGATATTAGAAATGATATTGACGAGGCCAAGTCTTATGTAGAAAAAGAGGCAAGTGATATGCAAAAAGCGGTAGACTCTAATATGGAGGCGGATGATGATTCTTATAAGCTTAAGAGTAAAAAAGAAGAAAGTCAATCAAACGTCAATAATACCGCAAAAGAGGTCAATACTCCCGAAGAAAAAAAGGAGAAGAAACCAGAAGGTGATGGACCTGTTTCCCGTGAGGATACTATAGAAGAATAAACAAATTATATGATATCATTTTTGATGTTAATTGCAGGCTTTATCCTGCTTTTTTTTAGTGGGGATTGGCTTGTAAAGGCGAGTGTTAACCTGGCGCGTCATTTTAAAGTTTCAACGCTTGTAATAGGTATCACTGTTGTAGCGTTTGGTACATCTGCTCCAGAATTATTAGTTAGTTTAAAGGCTGTTTTTAGCGATTCTTCTGATATTTCGGTAGGTAATGTAGTTGGATCAAATATTGCCAATATTGCCCTGGTATTAGGCTTGGTTGCTATCATTTTTCCAGTAAAAGTTAAACGTAATAATATATGGATTGATTGGTTGGTGATGATGACTGCTTCTGTTGGAGTGGTTATAGCCAGCCTCAATAATGTAATTTCATTTGTTGAAGGATTTATTTTTCTGGTGCTTTTAGCACTGTACCTTATTTGGTCTGTTTGGAAAAGTAGAAAAGATATTAAAGGTCAAGAGAAAATTCTGGAACCTGAAATGAGTAAGCTCATGGCTGGCGGATATTTTGTTCTGGCTACTGTTGGTTTGTATTTTGGAGCCGATTGGTTGGTAAAGGGAGCAAAGGAGATAGCCATTAGTTTTGGTATCAGTGAGCGAGTGGTTGGTTTATCTGTTGTGGCTTTAGGTACGAGTGTGCCTGAGTTGGCTACTTCGTTAATGGCAGCCATTAAAAAAGAATCTGATATATCAATTGGTAACATTATCGGATCTAATGTATTTAATATTTGGGCTGTTTTAGGAACAACATCGGTTATCAAACCGCTAGGGGTGAGTGAAGCAATTCTAAATGTTGATTATAAGTGGATGATAGGAGTTGCTGTTTTATTATTTATATTATTATTACCTCTTTCTAAGGGTGTCATTAATAGATGGAAGGGGTTGTTGTTATTTAGTATCTACGCTGTGTACATTTATATATTGTTTGTCGGATGATGGTAACCTGTTCTGAGATTAAAAAAAGCTATGGCAATTTAGAGGTTCTGAAAGGAATTGATTTATCAATTAATAAAGGTGAAGTGGTTTCCATTGTGGGCGCCAGTGGAGCCGGAAAAACAACATTGCTTCAGATTTTAGGAACCTTAGATAAACCTGATTCAGGAATAGTACAGATAGATGGTGAGAATGTACTTAATATGAACGAGAAGCAATTAGCTCGTTTCAGAAATACCAAAATTGGGTTCGTTTTTCAATTCCATCAATTACTACCCGAATTCACAGCGCTTGAAAATGCCATATTACCATCACTAATTAATGGTTCAAATAGAAAACAGGCCGAAAAAAGAGCAAAAGAATTATTGAGTTTTCTTAGTTTGGATCATCGTCTTGAGCATAAGCCTGCCGAATTAAGTGGTGGAGAAAAGCAAAGGGTAGCTGTTGCCAGAGCCTTGGTAAATAATCCTGCTGTTGTTTTCGCCGACGAACCATCTGGTAATCTTGATTCTCACAGTCAGGAAGAATTACAGAAATTATTTTTCGATTTAAGATCTGAATTCAACCATACTTTTGTGGTAGTTACGCACGACTATCGATTAGCTCATATGTGCGATCGGATGATTGAAATGAAAGACGGATTGATTAATGGGAATGATCATGAATCAGAATGATATTAAAGAATTTCTGGATGAAAAAGTACTTAAGTATAACCAACCCAATTTTATTCCTAATGATCCCATTCAAATACCTCACCTCTTTACTAAAAAAGAAGATATTGAAATAGCTGGGTTTTTGTCTGCTATTCTTGCCTGGGGAAAGCGCGATCAGATAATAAAAAGTGCTAAAAAATTAATGCAGCTGTTGGATCATTCTCCATATGACTTTATTACGCATGCATCCGATTCCGATTTAAATACTTTTGAAACATTTTATTACCGTACGTTTTCATCAATTGATTGTATTTATTTTATTAAGGCGCTAAAACATATTTACAATCAGGAAGGTGGATTGGAGAATGTCTTTACCAAAGGGTATAATGAAGGAGGATTAAAAGAAGCTTTGCGATATTTTAGATCTGTGTTTTTGAGTTATAATTCGCCTGATAGAACCCATAAACATATTGCAAATATCGATAAGGGAGCTTCTGCCAAACGAATCAATATGTTTTTAAGATGGATGGTTCGCGATGACGATAAAGGGGTTGATTTCGGAATCTGGAAGAATATTTCAACTAAAGATCTGCTTCTGCCTTTGGATGTGCATACGGGTAATGTATCACGTAAATTAGGTTTTCTTACTCGTAAGCAAAATGATATGAAAGCATTGGATGAGATAATGTATCATCTTCGTAATTTCGATGCGGTTGATCCGGTTAAATATGATTTTGCATTGTTTGGATTAGGTATTGAAGAACAGTTCTAAGTATGGCAAACAATTACTTTAAGTTTAAGCAGTTCACGGTAAATCAGGATAAAACAGCTATGAAAGTTGGTACTGATGGGGTGTTGCTGGGAGCATGGGCTGATTGCAATGGTGCGCGAAAAATTTTAGATATTGGAACGGGTACCGGATTAATTGCATTAATGATGGCTCAGCGTTACCCTGATGCTGAAATAATAGCCATTGATATAGATGAGTCAGCTTGTGACCAAGCGCGTGAAAACTTTTTGGCTTCCCCATGGTCCGATCGCTTAACGGTTGTTCATTCATCATTACAGAATTTTGTTAAGTCAAATGCGGGTGAGTTTGATCACATAATTTCTAACCCACCATATTTTCAGAATAGTCTACGATCAGGTGATAAATCTCGTGATTTAGCGAGGCATACAGATAGTTTATCTTTTGAGGAATTATTCTACTGTTCAAATAACCTTAGTTCAACAAGGGCTTCGTTAAGTATAATAATTCCTTATGCAGCCGAAATTAATGTGATGACCATAAAAAACAATAGTTCTTATAACCTTTTCAGAAAATTACACGTACAAGGAGATATTAACAAACAGGTTGTCAGATCGCTGTTAGAATTTACAAAGGAGAATGTTGCTAATTGTAAAGAGGAGTTGCTTTACATTGAAAAAGGCAAGAGACATGCGTATTCTGAGGAATACAAAGCACTAACAAGTGATTTTTATTTGGCATTTTAGCTTAGTTAATTTATATAACTAACTATTTTTTGTTAATTTAGGGTTAAAATTGTGAAGAATGGGAAAGTTGCGTTATACAAATAACGAATTACTGGAAGGCGTCTATAGCCGCGATAGTCGTGTAATAAAATATATTATGGGACTAGTGTGGGTTCCTGTGCGGGATTTAGTCATTCAGAACAGTGGGAAGGAAGATGATGCAATGAATCTGATTCAAGAGGGGTTTATAGCTATTTATACTAAGACTGAAAAGCCTCAATTGACAGCTTCTTTTGCAACATATTTTTATGCAATTTGTCGCAATATATGGTTGAATGAATTGCGTATACGGAAAAAAGAGAGTTCGATGCTTAGTAGTATAGAATCTGCTCCGGTAATGGCAGAAGAAGTAGATGAGGAGCAGTTGTATGAGAAAAGAAGGCAATTGTATCTGAAGCATTTTAAGAAAATTACAAAGGTATGTCAGGATATTCTTAAAATGGTTTCCAATGGCTTTTCAAATGAAGATATTACGGCGGAGTTGGCTTTTAGTTCGGTGCAATATATGAAAAACAGAAGAACTGTTTGTAATAAGAAACTGATGGATATGATAAAAGAGGATCCTCAATATAAAGAATTGAAGTATGGATTATAACGACAGAATATTAGACTTTCTATCGGGAGATATCTCAGAAGTAGATCAAAAGAAACTAGCTGAAGATCTTAATAATAATGATGAGCTTCAGGAAGATTTTAAACTTCAAAAAGAGATATTGCATACGATAAAAATGGGGGATGATGATACATTAGATTTCAGAAGCCAACTTAAAGATATTAGTGGCGAGTTTTTAAATGAAAAGAATTCTCGATTACGTATTCGACCAGCTTATTGGCTTGCTGCAGCTTCAGTTATAACATTATTATCAGTTAGCACCTTTTTAGGATTGTTTAGAAGTGATAAATATGTTGGTGACCAAATGTTTCTGGAGTACTACGAACCTTATGGAATAAATATTCAAGTTAGGGGAGATCATGCTGAAGAAGATATTACCAAAGCGATTAGTCTTTATCAGGCCGGAAATACAGAAAAAGCATTAAAGGAGTTTGAGAGACTTAAAATAGAAAACTCTGAAATGTCAGGTTTCTTTTTAGCACTTTGTGAGATAGAGCTTGGAAATATTGAAGAAGCGCAAAAAGAACTGGAGAAAATTGGTAAGAATGCAATTTTTTATTCCGATCATATCAATTGGTATTTGTCGTTATGCTATTTGAAACAAGAAGAAATTTCCAAAGCCAAAGCACTGTTTGAGGAGATTGCATTGAGTAACAATGAATATGCTGATAAGGCTGCTAGAATACTTAAGAAGTTATAATTTAGATATTAGGATATATAAAGAAAGAGGCTGTTCAATTTAATTGAACAGCCTCTTTCTTTTTATGTCGGGATGACAGGATTTGAACCTGCGACCCCTGGTCCCCCAGGCGTGTTGTGAGTAATTTTAATTTGTTTGTATTTAATTGATTTATACTATATTTGTCGGGGGGTATGGCAAATTTGTACAAATGGGAAAATGTTTAAATTTTATCGATTTTGACAGTTTTGTGTAACAAATGTGTAACAAAAATGAGATGTGAATACTATGGAATATCATCGGTATAAGATGCGGTCACAAGCTAACAAGGATGGATTATATCCTGTTATGTTGGTGTTGACGAAAAATAGAAAAAGAGCCTTTATTTCCATAGGTATAAATGCACCTCAAGATTCCTGGGATGAAACTCAGCAGCAGTTTGTATTACTGGAGGGGAGAAGTAGTGCAATCAAAGCAATAAATGAGCAAAGGAAAAAGGATAATGTGTTAATTGATCGATACAACAAAAGGGCAAAAGATATAACAGCTGCTTTCGAAGAAAGAAAGATTGATTGGACTTTTAATCAGTTTAAAGACGAATTTTTTTATAAGATAAAACAAGGTAAATTTTATTCCTATATAAGTGCTCATGCACAAACTTTAAGGGAGACGAATCATATTGGAAATGCCATTTGTTACGAGCGTTTGATGAACATTCTCTCTTTATTCGATAAAAAAATAGAGGAGCGTGTCTTTGGAGAAATAGATATCAAGTATGTTAAACAGTTTGATGTATACCTTCAAAAAAGAGGCAATAGTGGTAATACCAGAAAATTCAATTTTAAGACTTTACGGTCTATTTTAAATAAGGCAATTCAGGATGGTGAAGCTTCTGAGTCTACTTATCCATTTGGGAAAGGAGGCTTTCAGATATCAAAGTTGGAAGAGGAAACCCAAAAGAGATATTTGCCTAACGAATACTTAAGTCTGTTAAAGAATTCATGTGCGATAAGACCTGTAAATGAATATGCAAGAGAACTGTTTCTATTATCCTATTATTGTTACGGTATTTCTTTTGTTGACATGGCTCACTTAAAAAACAAAAATATTTTTACGCTTAATGGAGGACGCTATATTGTTTATAAGAGAGAAAAGACCAAAACTCAACCCAAGGTTAAGCCTATACAAATTAAAATAACTGAAGAAATACAAAGTTTAATTGATTCATTGTGTATGTATAGGGCTCCAATCAATGATTATCTATTACCAATTGTCACTGTTGACCATGAAGGAGAAAAGTTATATATGCACATCAAAAATAAGAGTAAGCGTTACAATGAATATTTGAAAAATTTGGGTAAGGACCTCGAATTTGAATTTAACCTTACCTCTTATGTATCCCGTCATACAATGGCAATGCAATTACAAAGTAATTCAATACCCAGAGAAATAATAAGTCAAATTTTGGGGCATAGTGATTTGAAAACAACTAATACCTACTTAGATAGCTTGGATAGCAGTGTTATTGATGAAGCAACTAAGGTTCTTTAAACAAGAAAAGCCTTTGAAAGAGTCTCGTTTAGTGCTTTATTTAGCTTCGTAGGAAATTCAACTTGTGGTTAACTCTGCAAAAATATAAATGCTAGTTGCATAAGATAAAGCTTACACTTAAAAATTTCATGTAAACTTTGTAAATCTTGTAAATTAAGAGGTGTAAAGTGTTGTATATCTATGTAATGTGGATTTACTTTATAGAAGTTTTAAAGTAAATCCTTCAGGAAAGGCTACACTGTCTTGGTTCGCTTGTTTTTTCACAATCATCATTAGGGGCTTCCTCTCGGCTCTTTAACCTATATTAGACATTTCTAAAGTACTCAAGATCAGTTGTGTTCTTCTCATAAAACTCATCTGCAGGAATACCATCTACTACATATACCTTTCGGAATTTCATTTTACCTCCTACGAAATAGGATTCCTTTACAAGTTCATCCCCTCTTTTATCTTTGTGAATCTTCTTTTTTTTTCAATCTCCTTAATTCTTCTTTAATTGAATTTACTATATATAATTGATTTTAAATATTCACTATTTAGTCGTAGTGTCCTGTCACCTGATAGGGTAGACAGGACAAGGTGACCAAGTCATGCTTTTGTTCCTAGTATGTTAAAGTTTGGCATTGTTTTACCTTAGTTTTTAATAATTCAGTCCAAATGCCCAAAGAGGAATTACATTACGATAACCATATTCTATATTGTCTTTTACAACAAAGGATTTGCCATCTTTTTCTATTTGATTCTGTTGTTTATTTTTTCCTCCAATTTCAAAAGTATAGTGTTCAATCACAAAATCAGCTTTTTTTGAAGATATAACTTCATTATTTACACGCATTTGATTGAAGAAGAATGTTTCTCGTATATTTCCAATATTGGATTTTTCCCCAACTAAGTTGAAGACGATATTTGTATTATTCAAGTACACTTTATCAACCTTTCCTAATCCTCTTATACCACTTGTTTCATTGCGTAATTGCTCAATAAGTCCAGCTTTTTCCATATATGAAAAATAATCATCTAAAGAATTTCGACTTACGCCAATCATTTCTGATATTTTAGAAAAATTAGGTTTGAATGGTACGCTTTCAGCAATTATAGAAAGCAATCGTTTTAACTTTCGACTAGTTCCAACATTTAAATTTGCATATTGTGGGATATCAGATTCTAAGGTCTGAACAATTATCTGACCTAAACGTAAATTGATTTCATTTTCTATTCCAAATGGATAGTACCCTCGTTTCAGATAGTCATTAAATAATGGTAATGGATGTTGTACATTCTCAAGTCTCACGTCATTATTTATGATTTGCTCTAACGTATAGACTTCTGTATCAATGTTGTGAAATAATTTCAAATATTCACGAAAAGATAATCCTTGTAATTTATAGATAATTGCTCGCCGACTTAAATCAGCAGAACCTTTAAGAATGTCTAATACTGAAGAACCAGTAAATACAACTTTCAATGTTGGAAATGAGTCATATATGTTTTTAAGTTCTCGTGACCAGTCTGTGTATTTATGAATTTCGTCAATAAATAAATATTCTCCTGCATTTTTATAAAAATCATCTGCCAAATCAATCAATCTATTTTCTCCGAAGTACATATCGTCAGCAGAAACATATAAAGCTTTTTTACTATCTAAGTTTTCCTTTATATGTTGCAGAATCATTGTAGTTTTACCAACTCCACGGGCACCGATTATACCAATCATTCGACTTTCCCAGGCAACACTGTTGTATAAATACCGTTTGAATTCGATTGATGTACTATGTAAAAGCGTTTCAAATTTCTGATATAGTGTTCTCATAATTATCCTCATACTATTTTTACAAAGATACAAAATGCACAACATATTGAGCAGATAATATAAATAATTGCGCAATACAATGTGCAAAGTATCTTTTTTAGTTAACGATAACGTTTGCTAGACTGAGGTGTCAGGACAAGCCGACCGCGCCATGCTTTATTTCCAGCGTGTTAGGCACTGGCTGTTTATTTTTCATATATAATAATTACATCTAAAGTCGAATCGGTATAGTTCACTTGCTCTATTTGAGTTATTGGTTCTAATTCATGTGAATACGAAATTTTCAATGTGTCGAATGAAACCCACTCAGTCTTTACAGTTGTTCCTGATATATGTTCTGTTGAAAACACTATTTTTGTTTTAAGGTCTTCAGTTTTGTTCTTGTTTCCTAAATCAATTGACACATGAATAGAAGAATTTGTTACAGCATTTCCTCCAAATTCAAATATAGTTGCTTGTCTTAAACCTTCATTGTCGTAAACAGTTTCTATAATTTGTTTCTCAGGCTCTCCAAACATGTCAAATGAACTAATGAAAATTACAAAGCTAATTACTAATCCAACTAATAAAATCAATGTAGTCAGAAGTCCATATTTTACGATTTTATTCATTTTTTCAGCTTGTGCCTAACGTTTGCTGGATGAAGTCGTGGCGCGTTAGTCGTGGTGTCGTGTCACCCGATAGGGGGACTAAGACGATAGACAAAGGCGTCAGGACGATGCGGACGAGCCATGCTTTATTTCCAGCGTGTTAGGCACAGGCATTAATTTTACCAATTCCTTGTCGCGATTAAAGTTTCAATATCTGCATTTTCAAATGAATATGCTTTTGCAATTACCTCAAAGTCCATTGCAATTATTTCACGTGCGGCTGTTTCAATTTCACTATCATTTTCAAAGAATTCGTCTTCTAGACTATTAATCTTATTGGTCGCATTATGAGTCAATTTGTACAGTTGCTTTAAGTCTTGAGGTCGTTCATTCTCAATCTTAATACACAATTCGATCAATATGTTCTCACATTTGTCCACTAGAAAAGAAGGAAAATATGAATCAGCTCTCATTCCTGATAGAAACGAGTAATTCTTCATTTGCTCATTCTGAATCATGCTCTTAGAAACGTCTGCCATTTCAAACTGTATTTGGCAATGTTTATTCTTTCTTATTATTAAAAATGCAGCGACTAATAATATAATCGCAGCTGTTAGAAGTGTGAAATTATTCATCGTATTTGCATTTTTTGCTTGTGCCTAAGGTGTCAGGACGAGGCGACCGAGCCATGCTTTATTTCCAGCGTGTTGGCAGCAGTAGTTTATTTAGTCATAAGTGAATTGTTTAAATTTTCCTTCATGGTAATAGTATGACCAGCTTAAACTTTCTTCAATTAAAGCTAGGCTTATGCCATCATTCAGAACTGTAATCTTTTCTGTTATTGATTCCCATTCACCTTTTAATTCAATCCCTATCAGTATTTGAATCTTTTTGTTGTCTTCATTTGTGAATTTATCAATTAGAACAACATTAAACTCATTGTCTTGTCGAATAAATGCATACAAAAACAATTCACCTTTGGAGTCCTTTAATAAAACGGCAAAATCCAATAAATTATCTCCATTATAATCACTTGTGCAGAAGTATGGTAATTGACAATTATCGTCTTGGAAACTTTCCCAATCTGTTACGTAGTCTTGACATGAAGGAATAAGTAATTGCGGTAATTCTTTGTTTATGTAATTTACCAACGAATCAGGTATGTTTCTAGCTCCCGTGTTGCTACTAAACACAAGTCCAACTAACAATAATTTTAAAAGATGCTTTACCATATGGTCGTTTCTATTGCTGCCAACGTTGGCTGGATGAAGTCGTGGCGAATTGGTCGTGGTGTCGTGTCACGCGGTAGCGATGACAGGACGCTAGACAAAGGCGTCAGGACGAGCCAACCTAGC
>NZ_JAGUCO010000036.1 GCF_018271995.1 Carboxylicivirga linearis | reverse complement strand
TTGCTTCTGTTTTCTTGTATCAAGGCAAGAAAATGAAGTGGGGATTGGGGCAAAGCCCCATTTTAATGATTACCCACTATAAACCATACAGAGCCTAAAAAATGGGCTACCAATTAAATTCATCAGTATTAGAAAGAGCTGAGTATATAAACAATTTGCAGAAAATATTCACATTAAATACAAGCCGGTAGATTCTGTTCATAATCAATAAAGGCATGCAAAGACTTAAAATTCGATTTGTTTCAAATATTTAAATCAGGTTAAAATAAGACATGATTTATATCAACGGCACCATTCTTGTTTTTATCGACGACCAAATAGTCGGGATAAAATGAAGAATTTAGCAATTGCACTTTTAAGTATTGTGGCCGTATGTGCCAGCGCTCAGGATATGGATGATTCAGCAAGTCAGAATCCATATATACTAGGAACAACCAATCCGGAAAAATCCACTATTCAAAATCTGGGAGTTCAGTTTTATAATTCGGTTGGTCACACTGATTTAGAAGCCAGTTTTTGGATGGGTATTGGAAAAGAGGGTCGACACAACCTTAACCTGCGTCTTTCTCATGAGCGTTTTGAAGGTGAAAACTTTGGAGTTGGTTTAGGATATGGATATGAATTGTATTCAAACAACCATCTGTTTTTACCCTATACAACTTACAATCATGATGTGCAGAGCTGGAAAAACAAGGCTTTGGTTAACGGATTATATTATTCATATAGCGGACGCTTTGATTTTGCATTGGGTACAACTACCAATTTTAATAAAGATGGCTACACCAATAACTCAGTTTGGGTGAATGCTTATTATAACATACATGCCTGGGGAGGCGCTCAAATAGCCGTTGAATACGGTATGATACCTAATACGGGTGATGATTTTTGGGGCATCATGATTCAGAAAACATTATTCAGAAGAAAGTAAAACTCTGCACTACAGGATAAGTTGTTTTTTTTTCATAATAGTTCATTGAGGATCATCATTTCGGTGATCCTTTTTTTATTTATTATGTATCGTCGTTATTGTACCAGAACAATCTTTTATTTGATTTTCACCGCTCAAGCCACGGAGGCTTTTCATCCTGAAACAATAAAGAATACTCAATTCTTTACTGTCCCGATGTCTTGATACAAGAAACGAAACAAAGAAAATCAAGGCTCCATTGGCGATGACTCCCATTAATTTGTTGAATTTAAGTGCGGCCGGGTGATCTTCTAACAAGTTCTCAGCTTCCCGGTCTTACTAAAATTCAACTTCTTAACACTCCTCATCTCCATTGAGGCCAAACTGGTATAATAAAGACTAAGCATATTATTTATTGATTGTAGAAAGCAAATCAATCACAATGCATAGCAAAAAAAACGAGGCTACCTTTAACAGACAGCCTCGTTCAATTGGTGTAATTATAATTTACTTCTTAACCAGGTCGTTTCCAACAAATATTTGATAATCCTTAATACGTCCGGCAGCATCTTCCTGCATTCGAGGAACATAAACAAAACCTGAAACTTCAGTTTCTGAACCTAAATCAATAACTAATTGATGAGGATATTCAGGCTTAGTGATACTCCATGATGAATGCCAGAAATTAAATGTCTGACCATCTATTGCATTCTCAGCAATACCATTCTCTCCCGAAGATTCTTCACTACTTACATAAGCAACGGTCCAATCTTCGTGACTAATAGCTTTACCGTTTTTATCCAGAATATCCATTTCAGCAATGGCAGCATAACGATTGTTATCTAACGCATTTAAAGCCTCTATACAGAAGAAGCGACCTTTAACGGTTTTTCCGAACTTAACGGTTTGCGCATCTCCTCCTTTTTTAAACGATGCCTTATGAACAGGTTTCTTAGAATCAATGGTTAGTTTACCTTGATTACGTCTGGTACCTGAAAAATCGTTTTCTGGCTTCAACTGATCCAACACAGGCTTTTCAACACCTTCAATGGTAGTTGCTGCAGGTCCAACAATATCTAAAATCAAAATTTTATTCTCTCCTTTTTTCAACCATGGTGCAGGTATATACATGGTTTGTGTAGGACCAATGTTCCAGTAGCGACCTAAAGCATGACCATTTACCCACACAACACCTTTACCCCATGTTGATACATCTAAATAGGTATCACCTAATTCTTTTACAGTAAAGGTACCTTTCCAAATACCCGGTTTTGTATTAGGCTCTTTGCGTTCCGTAAATTTTAAATCAGCTAAATACTGATCGTTGTAATCCAGGTTGAAAACTTCCCATTGCCCCGTTTTTATTTCCTTTCCGTTGGTTTCAAACTTAACAGGTGCATTCAAACCCTTGCGGTCGTGAACTTCCTTTCCAAAGTTTATGCGGCCCATAGCATGCACAAATACTTCAATAGTACTTTCCTTCTTACGTGCCGGTATGGTTACATTGTAATTACGTTTTCTGCGATCCATTAACCCCACTTCTTCGCCATCAACATATACCCAGGCAAAATCATTGGCTGCTCCTACGCTGAACGTACAGGCCGGACCAGCTGGTAAAGTGGTTTTGTATAACATGCTACCTCTTGCCTGATCGTAATATTCCATGTTTTTAGGCTCATCGCCAACAACAGGCTTAGGAAGATTATCAAACAAAGGAGCAAACTCCGTTAAGGTTACTTTTTCAAAAGTGGTTGATGGCATTGGTGCCGGAGGTTCTGGTAAAGCTTCTTCACCCGGCATCAAATATCGAGATATCAATTCTTGTGTCTCAAAGAACTTAGGAGTTGTTAATCCCGCTTCGCTGATAGGCGCACCATAATCGTAGCTTGAACAATCAGGTTTAAACGGACGGTCAGCACCACCCCAGAAACCAAAAGATGTACCTCCATGAGCCATGTAAATACTGAAAGAAGCACCCTCTTTTAGCATATACTCCATATCGCGAAGATAGGCTTCGGTATTACCAAATGTATGCGGAGTTCCCCAGGTATCGAACCACCCTGAGTAGAATTCACCACACATCAATGGGCCTTCAGGAAGAATCTCGCGAAGCTTGGCAAATCCATCAGCCGGATCAGCACCAAAGTTTACTACAGGGAATAAATCATCTCTGTAACCTCTTTTTAATGTATGTTTTGGATTACATGAGAATAAAGGCACATCAAAACCGGCATCTAAAATTGCCTGACGCATTACTCCCATATATTCAGCATCATCGGAATAAAATCCATATTCGTTTTCAACCTGAACCATTAAAATAGGTCCTCCGTTGGTAATTTGCAATGGAGCTAACACCCGTCCTACCTCTTTTAAATAGCGTTGAGAAGCTTCTACATAACGAGGATCAGTCGAGCGCAATGCTATATCATCGTGCTTCAACAACCACCAAGGCAATCCTCCCATTTCCCACTCAGCACAAGCATAGGGTCCGGGACGTAGAATCACCCATAAACCTTCTTCCTGAGCCATTTCACAAAATTCAGCCACATCAGCTTGTCCTTCCCAGGTAAATTCACCCGGTGTACGTTCATGAAAGTTCCAGAACAGATAGGCACAAATAGTATTCATACCTAATGCTTTGGTCATTTGCAAACGATGACGCCAGTATTCTTTTGGCACACGAGCAAAATGCATTTCACCACATCTAATCTGATAAGGCTCGCCATCAATTAAAAAATCGTCTTTACCAATTTCAAAAGTGTGTTCTGGCTTTGCTGGCTGGCACGATGTCAAACTCATCGACATTAATAGAGATGCCATTACCACAAAGCTAAAAACCAGTTTCATTGTTTTCATTCTTTGTTATCAATTGTGTTTAGATATTCAATTTATCAAGAAAGGTGTATTTAACTCACTATTTCTTATTTACAAAACAAAGCAATAACTACCTAAAGAGGTATCAGATTTTCAGCGAAAACTATCAGTAATTTGATTATCTCAAATCAATAATCATTCATATTACTACAGAAATTTGTCAATAACAGTCGCTTATTCTCTTTTGGTGCTTCCGTTAAGTTTTCTGACTTTTGCAGCAAATTAAAGAGGCAGCTTAATGCAATTGACGGAGGAGCAAAAACACATTATTGAAACTGAAGGTGACTTAAAAGTAAATGCAGTTGCCGGATCGGGAAAAACAACAACCATACTTGAGTATGCCAAACAACGCAAACATAACACTGTATTATACATTGCCTTTAATAAATCGGTTCGGTTAGAAGCCGAACAAAAGCTGCAGCAAATGGGCCTGAATAATGTGCAGGTCGAAACGGCTCATTCGCTAGCTTACAAATACATCGTCCCTGGTTCGTTTTTTAAAATACGCTTTGGATATCAACCTCACGAAATTGCTCAGATATTACGTTTGCCTGTTAAAGCGGGTGATCTGCAACACCTTAAACTAGCCAATCACATCTACCAATTTGCAGTCTATTTTTGCAATAGTGCAGCACAAAAGGTAGCTGATCTGGATTATTTGCAAACCATTCAAGAGACGGAAAGTATTGACTTTGTTCAACGATATTATGATGCTATTTTGTATTACACACGGCTGTTTTTGGCTAAAATGTATAACGGTGAAATAGAGATAATACATGATTTCTATTTAAAACAGTTTCAACTGTCAAATGTACAATTACCTCATCAGTATATTTTATTTGACGAGGGACAAGATGCATCTCCGGCTATGTTGCAAACGTTTATGAATCAGAAAGCCAACAAGGTCATCATCGGCGATCAGCACCAACAGATATATTCGTGGCGTTATGCTATCAATGCACTTCAGAATGTTGATTTCAAAACGCTGCACCTAAGCCAGAGTTTCCGGTTTAACCATGAGGTGGCCACCTTGGCAACATCTATTTTAAACCTAAAGAAACTCATTAATAAATCCGGATCATCCAATGTAAAAGGATGTGGCAACAACTCAAGTATATCTTCCAGGGCTACACTGGCACGTTCGAACAGCAGCCTTCTTTCCCGTGCCATTGAACTACTTATTCAGCAACGCGAACTAACAAAAATCTACTTCGAAGGTCATCTAAGCTCTTACACTTTTGCTGATGAAGGAGGCTCCATCTACGATATTCTAAATCTTTACCGAGGTGAAAGGCATATGATAAAAGATGCTCAAATGGCAGCTATGCCAGGTTTTGATGAATTAAAAAATTATGTTTCGGAAACAGGTAATAACAACCTGAAGCCTTTGATTGATCTGGTTGAGAAATATCATAAAGACCTGCCCTTTTATATGAAGCGCATAAAAGATTCGGTGGTTGACAACTCACAGAAGCACGAAGCCGAAATGATTTTTAGTACGGTGCATAAAAGTAAAGGCATGGAGTATGATGAAGTATTCCTGCAAGATGATTTTATTAATGAACAAAGTCTGATTGATGCAAAAGCCGGAATAAAAGCAGGCGAAATAAAACCATCGATGCTGGAAGAGGAAATAAATCTATTATACGTTGCAACCACACGTACAAAAAGTAAATTACACATTCCTATTAAACTTCTACCAACCGGTTTCTATGTTGAAGGGATGAAATCAATAACTACTGGCACCGCCCTTAAACTTAAGCAGGATTTCTCTAAGAGATCGTTACCCAACAAAAATGCTAAATGGACAAAAGGGGAAGAAATTGAATTAAGCCAACTTTTCCTTTCCGGAAAGCCAATACCACACATTGCACGATTATTAGGAAGAAGTCAGACTGCTATAAAAAGTAGAATTGATAAGCTGGACCTTTGGGAAAAATACTACTGAAAAAAGAAAGGATCCCATGCCTTTGCGTGGAATCCCTTCACTAACCTAACCCAAATCTATGAAAAAAAATCTGATAGGTAAATTGCAAGTTCTGTGCCAAAACACCTGACGTTTTTGTTATTATATGTTAATAATAATTTTAAATTATTTACTCCCATCCTACTTCTTTCTGCGTACTATAACACCTCAACACCAATATTTATTACTAACTGTTTATTTACGCACAGTTTATAATAATGAACTAAAAAGCACACTTTACATACTCAGTTAGATTATCTACTTTTAAGAATTCATAAAAGAGAATAAAAATGGAACATGTAGCACTTTTTTTAGCCGATGGATTTGAAGAAATTGAAGCTCTTACACCTGTAGACGTCCTGCGCAGAGCTGATATTAAGGTTAGCACTATATCAATAAGTAATTCACTGGAAGTTACCGGATCACATCAGATAGTTGTTAAAGCAGATAAAGCTTTTGATGATGTGAATTTTGATGATTTTACATGCGCGGTTCTTCCCGGAGGAATACCTGGTGCCATAAACCTGAAAGAGCACAAACCATTAAATGAGGTATTACAGAAATTTGCGGAGGAAGGAAAGTTTATTGGAGCCATATGCGCTGCTCCTATTGTACCTGGATCGTTAGGTTTGGCAAAAAATAAAAAAGTTACTTGTTACCCCGGTTTTGAAGATCAATTAACTGAAGCCGAATACACAGGTAATCCTACCGAAGTTGATGGACAACTAATAACCGGAAAAGCAGCCGGTGCCTCAATGGCTTTTGCTTTACAATTAGTTGAGATACTATCTGGTACAGAAAAGGCTAAAGAAGTGGCAGACAAAATGTTTGTTCAGTAACATACAATAAAAAAAAGGATTTCATACCGTTGCATGAAATCCTTTTACTAACCTAACCCAAATCTATGAAAAAAAATCATTTACCTATATCCAATATCTGTGCCAAAAAAATCTCTTCTCTAGGCTTCAATTGTTAATTTATGGTAAATAGAATTTAAAACTCAAAACAGGCTCTATATCTTATGTACTCTGGCATAATTGTTTTTTTAAACCAACTTTATAAAACAATTAGATAGTTGCTGCGTTTGTTAAACAAAGGATCCTAATTATTGATGAAATTTAAGATTTTAATACTTTTGTAGATTCATTCAACATTGAATGAACACTAACAATAATCAAAAACAAAATGAAGAAGCAAATTTTAATCGCTGTTATGGCGATATTTAGCGTGGGTGCTTTTGCCCAGGTTAACGACAACGCAATTGGTTTACGTTTTGGAGGTGGTAACTTTTTTGGAGCTGAAATCAGTTATCAGAAAGGCTTATCAAACATCAACCGCTTAGAAGCTGACCTTGGTTTGTATTCCTATTCTGATGGTAGTGGTTTCAACCTGGCTGGTATTTACCAATGGGTTTGGAATATAGATGGTGGTTTCAACTGGTACGCAGGTCCGGGTGCTGAAATAGGTAGCTGGAGTTACAAAAGCAGTGTTACTGATGATGGTAATTCTGGTTTTTATCTAGGTATTGGTGGTCAGGTTGGTGTTGAATACAATTTCGACGAGATTCCATTGATGCTTAGTGTTGACACCCGCCCAATGATTGGTTTAGCTAATAGTTACAACAGTTTTAACTTTGGTTTGGCTCTGGGTGTTAGATATGTATTTTAATTATACTCAATATTACTACAGAAGGTCGGATGTTATTTCCGGCCTTTTTTTATCCCCCCAAAAAAAGAGGGTGCCCAGAAACCAATTCTGCAAATAAAGATTCTTTCTAGATTGTAACTTTACTTTCATTACACCCCACCAAACCCTGCCTACAGCAGGCAGGCTCCCCTAAAAGGGAGGCTTAAGTCCCCTTTAGCGGATTTAGGGGTTGCATAAAAGTGATATTGTATTACAAATTGAAATAATCCTTGTTTAGATATTTAGCGTTTGAACACCCTCTTTAAGCAGATTAATTATTCAATTAAAACTCGAACTCAGTTTCAATTTCTTGCTCCTGATCATCAATGTCAGTGTATTTAATAATTAAGGCTGATCCTTCAGCAATATCAGCATCAATAGTAGCCAAACTAAATTGTGCAATAGAAGATAATGCAGAAGTTCCATTATCCTTATTTACATCATAAACTAAAGTTAAAACTACGATACCTTCTTCTTCATCGTATGAAGCATTATCGAAAGACAACTCACAAACATGAGAAGATTTCCCTCCGATATAATCCAAACTTAAGGTAACAATACCATTGTCATCAACCATTACTTCAGACACATCAACACCATCATTTGCACCAGATACATCATCAGCATCAACAACTTTCTCGATTTGAGTATATTCAATAGCTTTCAAATTTACGTTAATACCTTCACCCACTTCCGGTGTTTGAGCATACTCTAAAGTAAACCAGGCATAATCAGCCATTAAACCAGCATCTTGGGCAGTATTTTCAACAATAGTATATAAAGTTCCGTCTAAAGCTCTTACACTCTGACCGTCATATTGTGCAGTTTCTGCCATTAAGACAATACCAATCAACTCGTCTTCATCTTCAATTGGAGTTTTGTCATCATCGCTACAAGCTACCATAAACATACCTACCAAAACAGCTAAGAATCCATACTTGAAAAAATTCATTTCTTTAAATTTTAATTGTTAATAATAATTCCTGTTCGATTTTTTATTTCATGATTTTAGGTAGATATATTCTCTTAGATGAGCCTAACGTTTATGAGTTGCGTCTGTTTTTAGTATTTTTTTTACATCTGTTTCATGTTTTTTCATAATCACATGAAATACTGTTTTTTATCCTTTCATTTAATTATAAAACCGCCTTGACAATAAGAAAACGACCAAATTAATGAAGCAAACAATGAACGAAACACAGATTAGTGTGTTTAATAATTTCAACAAATACATAAACAAATGCAGCCTATTATTTATTGGTTCAGAAACGACCTTCGATTATACGATAACAAAGCACTAAATCAGGCTCTGGAATCAAAGCATCCAATTATTTTTATTTATATAATCAACAAAGAATGGTTTAAGAAAGGAACATTAGGCTTTAATAGAATTAGTACCTTTCGTTTGAATCACCTTTATTCAAGTCTTAATCGTTTACAAAAAGAACTACAATCGAGAGGTTCTGATCTTTATATTTTCAAAAACAATCCACTTTCAACCATTTCTAAATTAGCTCAACAAACCCGAGCTAAAGCAGTATATGCACATCATGAATACGCCTGGTATGAGCTGGAGGAAGAGAAAGCTATAAATAAAGTTGTACCTCTTCATTTAACCTGGGGAAATATGGTTTATCCACCGGATCAGGTTCCGTTTACCCCCGATGTAAGTCCGTATTACTACACCAAGTTTATGAAAAAGGTAATAGACCTGCCTCCTGCTACCATTGTGTCGGAAATAAAGTCGATAAATAGCTTTAAAGGAGAAATAACATTAGAAACGTTTAAATTGCCCGAGACTAACAATACTGTTTCGCCTTTGGAGTTAATGAGCAATTATTTGAACAGTAACGCCTTTGAAGAATATTATTATTCGCGCGAGCTTTTTGAAGGAGATCATTATTCCAGCTTTTTATCTCCTTATCTGGCAGATGGTAGTTTATCAGCCAATGTATTATATCAGGAGTTGAATAATAAACTGAAAGAAAATCCTCGATTGGAAGCTTCTGTTGACAAGTTAAAACTGCAATTGATATGGCGGGATTATTACCGTTTCTTATTTCTTCGGTACGGTAGAAAGCTATTTTACCGACATGGAATACGAAATAAAAACCGGGACAGGTATGACGACATGGAAGCTTTTCTGCAATGGAAAAATGGAAAAACCGATCATCCGCTTGTTAATGCTTTTATGAATGAATTACGAACCACAGGTTTTTTATCCAACAGAGGCCGAATGTTGGTATCCTATTACCTGGCAAAAGTATTACAAGTTAACTGGCTTTGGGGAGCTCAATGGTTCGAACATATTTTAATTGATTACGAAGTATGTAATAATTATGGCAACTGGGCTTACCAATCAGGTGTTGGTACCGACAGCCGCTTTAACCGTAGTTTTAATCTGGATAAACAAATAGAAAAGTTTGATCCTCGAAGAGTTTATCTTGCCCGATGGGCCAATAAAAGCAATTCTTAAAAGGCTTCTGTCATATTAAAGTAAAAGAGAGTTTGATTATTAAGAGGATCACGACCAATATCAACACGAAAGTTCATTCTTGGCTGCACCTCAATACGCAAACCGGCTCCAAAATTAGGCAACAAATTATTAACATCAACAAATTTATCACTTACTGATCCAACGCCTCCCCATGTAGCAAAACCAAAGCGAGACAATAGCTTGCGCATCCTGGTATCATCGCCAAAATTAAACATATGACGATATTCAGCCAACGCATACATAGCATTTCTATCTCGGTAATGTCCCAGATAATATCCACGCAGATCAAATGGCGACCCAACCATCGACAAATCAGATATAGGAACTGTACCTGAGGTAAAGTTTCCGTTTACATTCCATGCCAGCACTCTTCTATCTCCTAAGAACTTTAATTCCTGAAACTGGCGGTAATCAAAACTATAAACACCAAAATTATAGGTACTACCTAGTGCTTTAAAATAGTTTGTAGTGCTAAACTCTAATAATACACCGGAATAGGTATTGGCTGGAACATCTCTGGTATCATAACTAAAATTCAATCCCAAACCTACGTTCGTATTTTTTAAACCATTTTCATCCCCTCCCTGAGCTATATAATCAGGATCTTCCAGTACACCTTCACTTATGCTTTTCATGTTAGAATACTTAAAGTCAACCGATCCCCCCAGAAAAATATCTGTTTCTTTATATCGAAATAAAAGAGTTGGATTAAATCTGAAACTTTCCATGCGGTATTCTGTCGTATTCTCTCCTCTGTCAACCGTTGAATTGGTATCGTAACCTACCCCATAATAATTTTCTAATGCATTCTTGTATATGGTAACACCAAATATCCGAAACCGATCCTGATTAAAAAACAATTGAGGTCGAAGCATTACCATTCCACCTCCATTGGTCATATAAGCAAAGGAAAAAGGTAAAACCGAACGCTTAAGTAATGTATCCTGTGGATTTGTTGAAAGTGTTACCAAAGCACTACCTCCAATAACTACACCAAAATCGGGCGTATAACCCGGTCCGCCAAGTATACTGAATCGAACATTTTTTTCCACTTTTGTTGTGTCGTTCTCTTGTGCTGTCATCAGTTGACTAAAGATGGTTAAACTGATCAGCACTAAAAATCTAAACATTCTATTCATTTTGTTTCGTTGCTTCATAATTGGTAATTCATTGATATCACTCTCTCAAAATACCTCTCTTCTATAACCCTAAAGGCTTTATTTTATTACATTACAATACATTTTGTCGATATAAATGTACAACGGATGAATTTTTACTACAGCTCAAATAATGCATCGTGTATTTAATTTCTGTCACTCCTTACAATAAAAATTATGCCATACTTTTCTCGTTCTAAAGAGAAAGAATCAAAGATATGATATAGATACTTTGTTATTAGATAATTCCGCCGGGTGTAATGTTCCGATTCAGTAAATAAGAATGTTTAACAATTAGATTAAACCAGGTGATACTGAATTTTAATCTATACTTGTACATAATGTAAACTCTCTCTATTTTCGTGGCCCAAAATAAAAAACAGATATGCAAAAGAAAGGGCGAATAGAAGTAGTAGATTCACTAAGAGGCTTTGCGGTAATGGCAATAATGCTTTTACATTGTTTAGAGCGCTTTAACCTCTATATCTTTCCTTCGAAGGATACTCTTTCATCCTGGATGATAAGTTCAGATCAAGCTATTTGGGATACTTCTTTTTTTCTGTTTGGAGGTAAGGCTTACGCTATATTTGCCTTGTTATTTGGTTTTACCTTTTATCTGCAAAACACAAAAAGTAAAAGAAACCATATCGATTTTGGTAAAACGTTTCTTTGGCGAATGCTTCTACTGGTAGGTTTTGCCTTTTTTAATGCGCTATTTTTTCCGGGAGATGTATTACTTCTTTTTTCGGTGATGGGTGCATTTTTAGTTTTGGTTCGCAAATCATCACCAAAAACTATCCTTTGGCTATCGCTCTTCTTTTTGATGCAACCCATTGAACTGATTCAATTTATTGTAAGTAAATTCAACCCTGATTTTACAACCCTGCAAGAGTTTGCATCCGGTATTGTGAGAACACATATGGGAGCTTTAAAAAGTCAGGTTCGCGAAGCAGGAGTTTTTACTTCTATCTGGAATAATTTCTACCATGGTCAGATTTTTAGTTTTATGTGGGCTGTTGGAAACGGCAGATGGATTCAAACTTTAGGCTTATTTTTATTGGGTATATACCTGGGTGAATCACAACTTTTTGCCCAAGCCAATCAACGTAAAAAAACGTGGAGACGCGTTTTAATCATTTCTATTGTATCCTTTATTCCTCTTTACTACATTACCGATATAGCGGATGTTGATTATTCGGCTATAGCTGCACGAACCATAGCCAATGCCATTACCATGTGGAAGAACCTTGCTTTTACAGCCGTTTTGGTTTCATTGTTTGTATTACTATATCAAACACCGTTTCAAAAAGTTCAGAAACAATTACATAACTATGGTCGGATGAGTTTAACCAATTACATTAGTCAATCGGTATTGGGCTTTATCCTCTTCTTCCCTGCTCTTGGAAATCTTTCTCCTATCATTTCAAACACCTATGCTCTATTGCTTGGCGTTGTGCTTTTTGTTTTGCAACTGACGGCCTGCAATTACTGGTTAAAAACACATAAACAAGGACCATTGGAAGCTTTGTGGCATAAAGGAACCTGGATGTTTGCACGCAAATAACCAAGCCACTTAGCCCTATTACCTGTTTTGTTATATAATTTGATCAGTTTTGTGCCATTTTATTTAAGGCTTCTCTCCTTATAAAATTGTATTTTTTCATAAATTGCGCAAACCTATTTCAAATGCATGACTGAACCGAATAAAAACGATAAACAAACAATTAAAAGGGGTATATTTTCATACCCTTGTCATGTAAATTGTGATTTTCCCAACCCACACACCCTAATCTTTTTATACGGCCACAGCAAAGGACTTTTCGAATGCTGGATTTATTAGATTAAATCAACCAACCACGCATAATCAATTCCAGCAATAAATAATAAACAAATCAATGAAACACTTAATAACCTTAGTGCTTGTAGCACTTTTGTATCAACTATCAAATGCACAAGTTGATACCACTGATTATCAAAGAGCAGAGAAATTTCTCTCTACCAATCTTTCAAAAAAATACTATACTTATTGGGTTTCACCTCATTGGGATAAAGACCAGAATATTTTGTGGTATAGCAATTATACTTCCAAAGGAACCGAATATGTGAAGGTAAATATGAAGACCTTACAAAAGGAGGAATTATTTGACCACGTTGAATTTGCCAAACAACTTTCAGAACAAACAGATACAGAAGTATCGCCTTATTCCTTACCTGTTTGGATAAAAGGAATAAATGAGGACGGTTTGATTAAGTATTCGTATAAAAAAAAGAATTACACTTATGATAACACAACCAATACTATAACAGAAGTCGATACACCTGACAAAAACCCAAGAAATTACAGCCAGTCACCCAATAAAAAAATAACACTATTAATAAGTGATTATAATGTGTGGTTGAAGAAGGATGAGCAAGACTCTGTTCAGATTACAACAGACGGAACGCAGAAGAATGGCTATGGAGTTACACCGTCGTGGATGTCGGTTAAAAACATTGAGGACGAAGGAGATCATCTGTTAGATATGGATATCAATTGGAGTCCGAATAATCGCTTTGCTATCATTGGACGATACAACAGAACCAATGCCCGTAACCTATATTTATATAAATCGCTTCCCGAAAAAGGAAACCGTGCCGAGGTATACAGCTACGAGCGTCCGCTGGCCGGCGACTCATTAACAGCCACCATCGAATACTATCTTTTTGATGCTGAATCGAATAGTATTAAGTCAATGGATTTTGAACCGATCACCACTTTTTTAACCTATGGTTTTCGCTGGGATACTAAAGGCAACAAGGCCTATTACATGAAGTATAAAAGAGGCTATCAATCAATGGATATCACCGAGGTAAATATGCTTGATCTGTCAAAACGTACTATTTATACCGAGTCGGCTTCCACCTATGTTGATCCAATGACCAGTGTATTTAAATTACTGGATGATGGAAGTTTTCTATTTGTTTCTGAAAAAGATGGATGGAATCACATTTATCGATACAGCACCCAAACTGGTGAGTTATTAAACCAAATTACCAAAGGTGAATATGTGGTTAGAAGCATAGAGCATGTGGATACCAAATCAAAAACCATCTATTTTACGGCCGGAGGAAAAGAGAAAGACACAGATCCCTATTTACCAATGTTATACAGCGTTAAATTCAATGGTCAATCAGTAAAGCTGTTAACACCCGAAAAAGCGGAACATTCTATTTCTATTTGGGCTGATAAAAATGTATTTGTCGATAACTTCTCCACCATTCAGGAGCCTAACATTGCCGTATTGCGTAGCCTGAAAGATGGCAGAGTATTGAAGACCTTGGAACAAGGCGATGCCTCTGAAATAATAAAAATGGGTTGGCAGGCACCTGAACCATTCAAAGCTAAAGGACGCGACGGCAAAACAGATATTTATGGCGTAATATATAAACCTGCCAACTTTGATCCATCTAAAAAGTATGCCATCATAGAAGGAACCTACAGCGGACCACAAACCATTCGCGCTCCTAAATCCTTCCGAAGAGGGTTATTGAATGACGATACTCCATTAGCTCAACTGGGATTTGTTCTTATCAATATTGATGGCATGGGATCGGCTTATCGAAGCAAAGCCTTTCATGATGTATCGTATAAAAACCTTGGCGATATAGGTGGACCGGATAAAATAGTTGTAATGAAAGAACTGGCTCAAAAATATTCGTGGATGGATACTACACGTGTTGGCATATTTGGACATTCAGCAGGTGGATACGATGCAGCACGCGCATTACTTGCCTACCCAGAATTTTATAAAGTAGGTGTGGCAGCAGCCGGTAATCACGACCATCGTGCAGCTAAAGCCTGGTGGCCGGAATTATACATGGGTTATCCTGCTGGTGCTAATTACGATGAGCAATCCAACTATTATAACGCCGATAAGTTACAAGGCCATCTGATGCTGATTCATGGTGATATGGATCAAAATGTAAATACAGCGTCATCCATGCGATTTGCAGCAGAATTAATCAAAGCCAATAAAGATTTTGAACTATTGATTATTCCTGGCAAAGACCATAGTTCTACCTATTACGACAAATATGTGATTCGTAAACGCTGGGATTATTTTGTGCGTTACCTGATGGGTGTTGAACCGCCTAAAAATTATAAAATAAAGTAGCTGTAGCATATTTTCACTTACAAGAACTACTAAAAAACTCAAAGAACGGTTCGCTATGAATAAAAATTATAATGATCTGTTCTTATATTGCAGAAGTAAGTTTATCAAATCTTCTGCCTGTTAAACCATTAAACTACAAAATCATGTTTAAAAAAGAGACTTATATAAATCGCCGCCAACAACTGGCTCAAGATGTTGAAAAAGGGATCATCCTGTTTATTGGAAATTCTGAAAGTCCCATGAATTATGCCGATAATACCTATCACTTTCGTCAGGACAGCAGCTTCTTGTATTTCTTTGGCATTAACCATCCCGATGTGGCAGCCATTGTAGATGCCGAAAGTGGTGAATCAATAGTATATGGTAATGATTACACCATCGACGATATTGTTTGGATGGGTGATCAGCCAACCATTGCCAGTCGTTCGGCCCAATCCGGGGTTACTCAAAGTGGTACCATCGATCAGTTAAAAGCCGATTTACAAAAAGCACAAAGTCAGGGAAGAAAAATCCATTTTCTACCATTATATCGTGCCGAAAGCCAGATTAAGCTTTTTCAATGGATAGGCATATTACCAGAGCAAGTTAAAGAAAAAGCTTCGCTGGAATTGATTAAAGCGGTTATCAAACAACGTAATTATAAGTCGGAAGAAGAGATTGTTGAAATTGAAAAAGCAGTTAACACCACGGTTGATATGCACCTTGCTGCCATGCGCATAGCTCGCCCGGGAATGCAAGAAGCGGAAGTAGCCGCTGAGGTAGAACGAATTGCCATTGCTGCCGGTGGTCAGATTTCATTTCCTGTTATCGGAACCATCAACGGACAAACTTTGCACAATCACTACCATGGCAACACTTTAAAAGAAGGTGGAATGTTTTTGTTGGATGCAGGTGCTGAAACGGCCATGGGCTATGCCGGCGATATGTCCAGTACCTTCCCGGTAAACAAAACTTTTTCTTCAGAGCAAAAAGAGATTTATCAGGTTGCGCTCAACTCTCATAATAAAGCCATTGAATTGCTAAAGCCAGGTGTACCATTTAAGGATATCTATTTCGAATCGGCTCGTGAGATTATGCGCGGCATGAAAGACCTTGGCTTTGTTACAGGTGATATTGAAGAAGGAATTGCCGAAGGCGCTCATGCCATGTTTTTTCCTTGCGGTTTGGGGCATATGATGGGACTGGATGTACATGATATGGAAGACCTGGGCGAACAATATGTTGGCTATCACAAGGAAGCTAAAAGTACACAGTTTGGACTAAAGTCGTTACGCTTGGCACGTAAACTCGAACCCGGTTTTGTATTAACCATTGAGCCAGGCATTTATTTCATTCCTCAGTTAATCGATTTATGGAAAAACGAAAAACGTTTTCAAAAGTATCTTAACTTCACTAAATTAGAGCAGTTTAAAAATTTTGGTGGATGTCGTAACGAAGAGGACTTTTTAATTACTGAAACAGGAGCTCGATTATTGGGTAAACCTCTTCCTAAATCCATTGAAGATGTGGAAAACGAACGATTAAAAGCATTTTAACCAGTTCATTATGAAAATAATCTCAGGGGAAATCATTGAATCAGCCGCCCAACCGCACCATTGGATTGATGCCATGGAAGTGGCTCTGCAAACTTTTAATGATGCCGATTATAAAACTCCGGATCGCATGCATGTGCATATGGATGATAACACCTTACTGGTGATGCCATCGGTAGGCCCTGACTTATTTTCAACCAAATTGGTCTCGATATTTCCTGCTAATGCCGATAGAGAATTGCCTGCCATTCAAGGCTCATTAATTTTAAATGACGGAGCAACCGGGGAAACTCTGGCATTATTCAACGGGGCTAAATTAACCGCCATGCGAACTGCTGCTGTAGCTTGTGTTGGCATTCGTCATTTATCCGATCCCATGGCTCAATACCTGGGAGTGATTGGTGCAGGAGTTCAAGGGCAACACCTGGCATGGATGGCTTCTCATGAACGCGATTTGGAAAGGGTTTACTTTTATGATCCTTCACACCAAAAGGTGATGGAATTTATGCAATTTATGCATCAACACTGCCCTGATGTTGAAGTTGCCCCCTGCGAAGATGAGCAACAGGTAATTACCAACTCTGAGATTGTTTGTACAGCCACTACCTCTAAATTGCCGGTTCTACCTAATCTGGAAGATTTATTGTTAGGTAAAACATTCGTTAGCGTAGGATCCTATAAACCTGAGATGCGTGAGATTTCAGAATCTGTTTACCGATTAATTGATACGGTATGGATCGATGCTGAGCAAGCCAAACTGGAAAGCGGCGACTTAATTCATCCTATTGAAAACGAATGGATAAAACCGGAACAAATCAAACATATTTCAACATTAATACAACAGCCCAACGAACTGGGTTTTAAAGAAACACGATTATTTAAGAGTGTGGGACATGGTGTTTTCGACCTGTTTGCAGCCAAACTGATATACCAGATGGCAGAAGAAAAGGGATTGGGAACCGACATCGCTCTTTAAAAGTATCTGACCTATAATGATTACAATTGATAACTATTTAGACAACCATTACATTGGTAGAAGTAACTGGTTGAGAGCCGTTGTGTTGGGCGCCAACGACGGTATCATTTCCGTAGCAAGCCTTTCAATTGGTATTGCTACAGCAGCTACTTCACGCGAAACCATAATATTGGCCACAACAGCGGGTGTAGTAGCAGGTGCCTTATCGATGGCAGCCGGCGAATACGTATCAGTCAGTTCTCAAACCGATATTGAACAAGCTGATATCAAACGCGAAGCTCAGGAACTGAAAGACTACCCTGAAAATGAATTAAAAATACTTTCGCAGATATACGAACGCAGAGGGCTGACAAAAGAAACGGCGCAGCAAGTAGCAAAAGAATTAACTGAACATGATGCTCTGGGAGCTCACGTGCGAGACGAATTGGGAATTAATGAAATCACTCAGGCCAATCCTATTCAGGCAGCATTGGCCTCAGGAGCAGCCTTTACCGCAGGAGGTTTATTACCATTAATTGTTGCCCTTTTGGCGCCGGTTAAACAAATGGAATACTACCTGTATGCCTTTACCATTGTTTCATTGGTGTTATTAGGTGCAACATCAGCCAAAACCGGTGGATCGAGCATTACCAAAGCGGTTCTTCGAATTGTTATTTGGGGAACCATAGCCATGGGATTATCTGCATTTGTAGGGTATTTATTTGGAGTAAATGTGTAAAAAATATCATTAATGATTAACCTTGATAAATGGCAATGGCAGCCTCCTGAAGATTGGTTGCAAATCAAAACCATTGATTTGCATACAGGAGGAGAACCTTTGCGCGTTGTTTATCAAGGATTACCAAACATTGAAGGCTCTACCATATTAGAAAAACGAAGGTTCTTCAAAAACAATCTTGATCATATCAGAACAGGTATCATGTTTGAACCTCGTGGTCATGCCGATATGTATGGAGCCATTATTACCGAACCAACTTCAACCAATGCCGATTTTGGCACCTTCTTCATGCATAATGAAGGTTATAGTACCATGTGTGGACATGCCATTATTGCGCTAACCAAGTTAGTTTTTGATACAGGTATGATCACCAAAGATGGGGATACACCGGAATTACTAATTGATGCTCCTCCGGGACAAATACGAGCGAAGGCCTTCCGAAAAAACAATATTGTTGAAAAAGTGAGCTTTTTAAATGTTCCTTCGTTTGTTCTATATCAAAATGAAAGTTTAGTTATTGAAGGAATAGGACAAGTGCAGTTTGATATAGCATTTGGCGGAGCTTTTTATGCATTGGTAGATGCCGATCAATTAAATCTGAAACTAACATCCGATAACTACAATCAACTAATCCATTGGGGAAGAAAAATTAAATTAGCTATCATAAAAAAGTACCCCATCACCCACCCTTTTGAAGATGATTTGAGCTTTTTATATGGTAGCATTTTTACAGGTAAAGCCCATACCCCAAATCATCATAGTCGCAATGTTTGTATTTTTGCCGATGGTGAAGTAGATCGCTCTGCTACAGGATCTGGTGTAAGTGCCCGGGCAGCTCTTCATTATGCTAAAGGAGAATTGCAACTGAATGAAACGATAACTATTGAAAGTATTTTAGGAACCACAATGGATGTTAAGGTTTCAGAAGAAACCACTTATGGCACTTTTCCAGCCCTCATTCCTGAAGTAAGCGGCACAGCACATATCACAGGTAAGAATGAATTCTGTTTTGATCCCAATGATCCGTTAAAAGATGGATTTATTTTTAGGTAAACTGTAATCTTCACATTACACCTCTACCCTATTTTAGGGATATGTAAATTCTAACTTTTCTTCACTTTTTTCTCATATATTTAATATCAGTTCACTCCAGATATCATTCCTTTTCTCCTATTAAAATCAGTGTATCTATCTAAATACTAACTCTTATCCATTTTATAAAATAATTATTTACACAAATCTTACATTATCATTTCTTACGATGTTTTTTACTTTTTTTGGATTCCTTTACTAAACGCAATTCCCCATCTACTAAATAAAACCACAATTAATAGGGATTGATTGATGACTGCTTCTTCTATTGTTTTGCATAAACAAAAAAAACCGGGATGAAGAACAGTATTTTTCTTTTTATTTTCTACATAAGTTCTCAAATCATCATTGCAAATAATCCAGAGAAAACGATCAATGGAAAAGTGATTGATGAAGATAACAATCCCATACCTTTTGCCAACGTTTATATCGAAAACTCAACAATAGGAACAAACAGCTCTGTTGATGGCTCTTTTATATTAAGCGACTTCACTCATAAAAAGGTCATTCTTGTTGTTAAAAGCATAGGGTATACCGAAAAGAAAATTCCCGTAGACTTTTCAAAATCCAATTCCATTTTATTAAACATTAAACTTGAAGAAGAAAAAATTGGCCTGAACGAGGTGGTTGTAAAAGCCGAAACCAAGGCTACTCAGATAAACAAAAGCGGATTTGCAGTTACTTCTGTTGATGTAAAACCACTGGAAACACGCCCCTTGGAACTAAATGATGTATTGGAACAAACCCCCGGGCTAAAAGTACGTCGAGATGGTGGATTAGGATCGCAAACCACCTTTAACCTCAATGGTATGAGCGGTCGGGCTGTACGAATTTTTATTGACGGAGTTCCAATGGAAAGCTTTGGTTCGTCTTATTCCGTTAATTCTATTCCGGTTTCGCTGATCGAACGTGTTGATGTCTATAAAGGTGTTGTTCCGGTTGAGTTGGGCAACGATGCACTGGGAGGTGCCATTAACATTGTAACCAAGCAACTGAATCCAAACGATAAAAAAAACATTTTCAACGGTAATGCTTCTTATCAATATGGCTCATTTAACACTCACCGGGGCGATGTAATTGCCAACTGGAGAAATGGTAAGAGTGGACTGACTAGCCGATTGTCAATGTTTTATAATTACTCTGACAATGATTATAAAGTATGGAGCGATGAAATAAAAATTCGCGATTACAACGAGTTTTTACCGGATGGAAGCCGCAATCCCAACTACCTAAAAGTAGTGGAGCAAGGTGTTAAAGTACGACGCTTCCACGACGCTTATAAAAGTAAAGGAGCCAAATTTGATATGGGTGTAACAGGTAAAAGATGGGCCGATCAGTTATTGTACTCCATCAACCTATCAGACGATTACAAAGAACTTCAGCACGGCCCCAGGATGATTAAACCATATGGTGAGCGATTTACCGAAAGTAAAACCATTGCTCACAGCATTAAATACCTGAAAAAGGATTTATTCATTGATAATCTAACCTTTTCGCTTGATGGACAGTATTCACTATCGCAACGAAGCGTTGTAGATACCACTACTAACAATTACAATTGGTATGGAGAAATTATTCCACCGGTAGCAGGTGTTACTCCGGTTCCGGGCGAAGCAGGAACAGCAACTTTAAATGTAGATGACAACGAAAACTATGTAGCCCGCGCATCGGCTCAATATCAGTTTAATCAACAACACAGTTTAGGAGTGAATTACTCTTACAATCGCTATGTACGTTCTTCTGACGATGAAATGCAGGCTGCCGAGTTACGAAATTATGGTTCAACCAATACTATTACAAAACAGATTGCCGGTGCTACTTATCAACAAATATTGTTGGACGAAAAACTTCGCAATTCATTCTTTGTAAAATATTACAATAACCTGTTGGAGCAACACCGCATTGAGCAAAGCGGATCAACTTACGACACACTTAATTTCCGCCGCCCTGACGATAATTGGGGTTATGGAGCAGCATCATCGTACGAATTAAACGACAGAGTACGCATCAACTTTAGCATAGAAAAAGCCATACGGCTGGTTAATACCAATGAAGTATTTGGTAATGTATCTGATGAAATTGTGGCTTCAACCGATCTTGAACCCGAAAAAAGTATGAACGTTAATCTGGGAGGAATATTTGCACTCCATCGCGATGGATTAACTGAACTGAGTTTAACTACCAACTTATTTTTACGTGATACTTATGACCGAATTCGCCGAAACATTATTGTAAGTGGCGACGATAGTTACTCGGTATTTCAAAATATTGGGCATGTTAACTCAAAAGGTATTGAAGCTCAATTAGATTATAAAATTGCTCAGAAGTGGCATTTTATGCTTCAGGGCTATTACCTCGATTCTCGGTTTTTGGAAAAGTACTCATCCAATGGATCAGAAAATCTGAATTATAAAAGTAGAGAACCTAATATGCCTTACCTAACGGCCAATGCCAGTGCCAGCTATAATCTGGGCGACCTGTTCAGACAAGGTGACTTTATAAACATAGCTTGGTATAGCTCATACATCCACGAATTTGATTTCGACTGGAGTATCATCGGAAATCAAAACAAACCCGTGGTACCCACACAATTCATTAATGATGTAAGCATTAGTTATCGCTTTGCCAACAGACGAACAACATTGGCGGTGGATGCCCGAAACATTTTTAACACCATGGCTTTCGACAATTTTGCTGTTCAAAAGCCAGGGGCCTCTATAGCCGCTAAATTTTCATATCGTTTCTAACAATTAAAAAATATACCATGATTAAATCAAAACTGTTTTATTCAATAATGTTATTAAGTGCAGCATTTACATTTAGTGCCTGCGAAGATGAATCAAACGGAACTAAACCCGGAGAAGACACTGGTAAAACATTCCACATTGGTGCTAAGTTTGATGATGATGATAGCCAGGTGTTTCTTGCCTCTACCAATAACCTGGAAGAAGGTTCTTTGTCATTCGTTAATAACGGTTACCACCTGAACCCGGTGCGCTCAGCTCGTGTATTCACCGATAATAGTGATAACATATATGTATTTAATTACGGTGGTGGTGATTTGCAACGTTTAACCTGTACTGATGGAATTTATACCAAGGTGGATGATATTGATGTTACCAATGTTATGGGAGGTACTGCCCATGTTCGCCCCTGGAAGATCAATGAAGAAACTATTCTAATTCATAATATTAATGCTGAAGACATTGAGGATTCAGGCAACGGCGTAATTAAAAAACCGTTAATGTATTCAGTTAATATTGATATTCCGGCACTATCGATTCATTCAACCATGGAAACCTGGGAAATTGAACCCACCGAATGGGATATCGAAAACCAGGCTTATCCTTTTAGAGTGGATGCTCCAACCGTTTTGGATAACAAAATTTACTACGGAGTAGGTCGTCGGTTGTTTGATGGAGATGCTGATATTAAATTAACCGGAATGCACACCATTGTATTAGATTATCCGTCACTGACAAATCCTAAATACATCCGTACCGAAAAAGGACATGGTAACACCAACGGTTACAGAGGCGAAAACATGCATGCCATTGATGGATATGTTTACCAGGCTAACCGTGCTGCCAGTGCCGAAGATGCAACCATGTTACTTCGTTTGCAAGATGGTGAGTATGACGAAGACTGGGAATTTAATATTACCGAAGCATTAGGTAGAGCTTTTAACACCAATAACTGGTATCACGCAGGTAATGGTATTTGTTATATGAGTGCTCAGTTTTTTGATGCTGCAGATGAAAACAACGATTGGGGTGTCATTCGTATCGACATCTATAATAAAACAGCTATTCAAATGAATGTGCCTATGAGCGACCTTTTCGGTTATCAGCAAGTAAAAGTAATTGATGATAAAATGTATATGGCCATTAGTCCGGTTGGAACCTCAGGCGCCAGTGAACCAGCCATTTATATTTTTGATGTTAATTCCGACGATCCTGATGCAGTAACGAAAGGTATGACATTAGATAGTGGAAATATTTTTGTCGAAGGTATTTATTAATAGTCTGTTGTCTTCAAAAAGAAGGGCTTTGCTATTTAGCAAAACAACAACCTTAAAATCAACAAATGAATATTTTACATGCGCTTTTCCGAAAGCGAAGGAAAAACGAAAATATCATAAAATACATCTTATTCCTCCTCCACATGTGGGGAGGAATTTGTATTGGTTTAGTAATAACATTTATTGCTGCAACCGGAGCTATTTATGTTTTTAAAACCGAGATAGAAGATTTTAGTGCTCGCCAATTCATTAATCGCGATAAAGAGACCGATAAGAAAGCTTCTTTAAAATTAGTAGCCACCCATTTTATTAATGAGTATCATACCAACCCTTCCCGCTTTGTAATTCCTGAGGAAAATGATAAAAACATTAGAATTATTGGTGGTGGACGAGGCTCAAAGCAGGTGATTGCCTTTGCCGATAGAGAAACAGGCGAAATAGTAGGAACCGCCTCTTCTGGTGTTAGTGAGTTTTTCTGGACTATCTTTCGTTTGCACAGATGGTTCAATGCCGAAAATGTTCAATTCTACAAGCAGATTGTTGGAGGAGCTACAGTAGGCTTTTTGTTCTTTATTATTTCAGGTATTGTTTTATGGTGGCCCATCAAGGGCAAGAAAAAACCTTTTAAAAACAAGTTTAATGCCCGGCTCAAATATGGATTTCAGGTATTTAACCGTGACTTTCATATTAACTTTGGCGCTATGGCCTCTATTGGCTTGCTGTTAATAACCTGGACTGGTATCTACTTCACTTATCCTACAGTGCGAGAAGTAACCATCGGTATTTTTCAGACTAAAACAGAAAAAGAAGAAGCCAAACAGCAAAAGATCGAAAGAGAAAAAATGGCTAAAAACAATCCTGGATCAAAGCAGCGCCGCCCCCCAAAAAACATTAACGATAGTATATTTACCACTATCAATTATGAGGTAATGCTTGATGCCGCTCAACAAAAACTCAATTACAAAGGAGATATTAATTTTGTTTTTCCGGGGCATCACTTTTCGGATATTACCATTCGTAAAACCAATACAAAAAGCTTTTTAGGTGCTGTATTACACGACGACATTACCTTTGATGAAACAGGTAAGTATAAAGAAACCAAATTATGGTCGGATAAAACAACAGCTCAAAAGGTAAGGTCACTGATAAAAAGCCTCCATACCGGTGAAATATTAGGTCTGAAATCCAAATTTCTGTATTTCTTATTGGCTTTGTTTGCAGCCTACCTCCCCATTAGCGGATATATAATGTGGATTAAAAAGATACGTGTGAATTACTAATGCGAATCAATAGTTCAAATTGTTATATAGCAAAGTTCAACCCACTTTCGGGGTTGTATCATTAGTCAAATAGTCACCCCGCGCTCCATACGAGGCTATTATTGTTAATGTCCTTTAGACATTTTCAAATCCTGAAAGGATTTAATAAGAATAGCCACGGGTGGAACCCGTGGAATATGAGCGTATTATAAAGGAACCCCAAAGTGGGTTCAACTGTTGATTCGCATTACTAGTAAATTTATTGCTCAATTATATACTATCATTTGAAAGAGGGTGTCCAAAAACTAAACATCAAAACAACGTTTGTTTCAATTTGTAATAAAATATCACTCTATGTTACCCCTAATTGGCTTTGCCGATCTTCGATTCCCCTGAAGGGGACTTAAGCCTCCCTTTTAGGGGAGTCTGCCTGCTGCAGGCAGGGTTTGGTGGGGTATAATGAAAGTAAAGTTACCATTTGAAAGATTCCTTATTTGCAGAATCACTTTTTGGACACCCTCTTTTTACATCTATACACAACTACATTTAAGAAGTATTTCAAAAAAATGGCTACGGAATATTCTATTTTTTGAGTGAATTTGATACATTTATCCTTTCGATAGTCATTCTCAGCTAACAAAAATCTTTTTAAGTCTTTATTAAAAAATCCATTACGGGATAGTTTGCTACATCCCTATTGAGCGAGTTACACCGGTGTGTATTAACATATACCCATCTCATAAACAAGCTAATAAATCTATGAAGAAGTATATTACAAAAAACAATGACAAAGAAGAGTTTCAGGTATCAAGATTGGCATCGTTAAGTGACGGTGTTTTTGCATTTGCCATAACATTACTGGTTATCGACGTTAAAATGCCGGCATTAAACATCCAACCTATTACAGATGCCATCTTATGGACAGAATTAAAAAATCTGACACCCAAATTCATTGGCTTTACTGTCAGTTTTTTCGTAATAGGTATGTATTGGTTGTCGCATCACCGTGTATTTAAATTTGTTACTTCGGTGAATTCAAAACTACTGTGGAATAATTTATTATTTCTAATGCCCATTGTACTCATGCCGTTTAGTACTTCTTTCTTTACCGAACATTTTATCGGATCATTGAAAATACCATTCACGGTGTACACCTTTAATATTTGTTTTGCCGGATTTTTCTGTTTTAAGCTGTGGAAGATTATTGGAAACCCTAAATATAAATTAAGCAGCAACCCTGATAAAGTAATTGTTAATTATAACTTAAGCAGGGCTTTGATAGTACCAATATCATTTATCATCACCCTGTTATTCTCTTTTATTACCGGCTGGGCGTATTTCTTACCCATATTAATCTTTTTTGTGCCTAAGCTGATAACCAAGTACTATACAAAAAAGTATCCGGTTGTTATGAGTGAACATTATCGTTAGAGTTTTTCAGATAAAACAAAAAAATAGAATGACTTAAAACAGGAATCGGAGTCATTTTAGAAAATACGAATAACGAAATTCTTACTTATAAACGAAAAGGATTTCATGCTCCTGTCTTTTCAATAGCGAAGGGGCATCTCAAAGAAGGCGAGACTTTTAAAGAAGCAGTTGATAATATTTAACAAAAGCTGTCGTTTATCAATATATAGTATCTTTTTAATCAACCTAAATGAAACTACTATGTATAAACAAATTATCATTGCATTCTTTCTATACATTTCATTTGCCACTTTGGCTCAGGACGGCATTCAATTCTACAACGAGAATAATGTAGCTGAAGCTGTTGAAAAAGCAACCAATCAGGATAAATTACTATTTATTGTTTGCTGTGCCCAATGGTGCCGACCTTGCAAAGAACTTACTAAAGATTATTTTCCGTTAAAAGAATTAGGCGATTTTTATAATCCACGTTTCATAAATGTGTATTTAGATATGGACACCCCTATGGGACAAAGATTTAAAAAAGCGTATAATGTAGGAAAGTACCCAACTGTGTTTTTTATCAATTCAAACGGAGATATTGTGAATACGTTTAATGATTACGACTTTATTGAACAAGCAAAAAAAGCTTTGCAGAATAAAATGACCGGTTACAAACAAACCACTCCCTTTCCATCTTTAAAGGAACAAGATGGTTTTTTAATTCAAATTGATCCACCTGTGGATACTATCCCTTCCTTACCGATCATTATTAACACTTCTATAAACTTATAGAGACTAAGTTTATCTTGAACAGATGTATTGAGCTATAATGACTTTCGATAGTTTTTTTTATCTTTGGTCATCATTAAAAAATCTGCTATGAATAAATCTTATTTCTTACTGATTATGATAATCAGTTTGTTGCTTTCTATATCAGCTAATGCGCAACGAAGACACTTTCGTGATTTAACCGGCAAAACCTTCCCTCTGGATTCCATACGATCACACGACCCGGTTATTATCAAGCAAGATTCGGTTTACTATGTTTTTGCCACAGGCTTTGGTATTAGCGTTATTTCATCTACCGATATGGAAAACTGGACCATCGAAAAACCGGTTTTTGCCGAAGCTCCAAAATGGGCTACCGAGGCTATTCCCGAATATCGTGGCCATACCTGGGCACCAGACATTAGCTATTTTAATGGACAATACTACTTGTATTATTCGGTTTCGGCCTTTGGTAAAAACACTTCATGCATAGGCGTTGCAACCAATAAAACACTGCATCCCTCCGACCCAGATTTTAAATGGGTAGATCATGGAAAAGTAATTCAATCCTTTCCGGGTAAAACCAACTGGAATGCCATTGATGGTAATCTCATTTTGGATGAAAACGATGCTCCATGGCTTTCGTTCGGTTCGTTCTGGGGCGGATTACAATTGGTACAACTGAGCGACGATGGTCTTTCGCCAGCCCAGGATATTAATACCTTTGCCACCATTGCCTCGCGTCGCACCAGTGATGAGGATCGAAGAGAAAACAGTATTGAAGCACCATTCATCTATCAAAAAGGCGACTATTACTACCTGTTTGCTTCCATTGATTTTTGTTGCCGGGGCATGAACAGCACTTATAAAATAATTATAGGACGATCGAAAACCATACAGGGGCCTTACCTCGATAAAGAAGGTAAACGAATGGATAAAGGTGGCGGTACCATTTTATTGCAAGGTAACGATCGCTGGGCAGGCGTGGGACATAACGGAGCAGCCCATATCGATGGCAAAGATATTCTGGTATATCATGGCTACGACAGACAGAACAACGGAGCTTCGAAGCTATTGATTAAGGAAATGAAATGGGTTGATGGCTGGCCCGTAATCGATCATCTGTAATCGAAGCCACCAATAATTACAACAAAGCAATTTCAAATTCTAAAAATACCGAAAGCCGACCAGATTATTTCTGAGTCGGCTTTTTAGTGTAAAAAGCACTTCTATCTTAAAAACAAAATTACATTGACGGCTACATAGTAGTTTTTTGAGTGAAATAGGTGGAGTGAATATCGAAAATTATCGGATTATCAATTAATACAAATGCTTACATGCAAACCAAAATAATCAACTAACTTTTAGATACTTTTCATTTAAGGATAATGTATGATAAAAAAGATGTGATAATATTTAATAAAAGCTACCGTTTATAAACATAGATATATTAAATAAACCAACCTAAATGAAACTACTATGTATAAACAAATTATTATTACAGTCTTACTATTCATATCATTTACCACTTTGGCTCAGGACGGCATTCAATTCTACAACGAGAATAATGTAGCAGAAGCTGTTGAAAAAGCAAACAATCAGGATAAATTACTATTTATTGTTTGCTGTGCCCAATGGTGCAGGCCTTGCAAAGAACTTACTAAGGATTATTTTCCGTTAAAAGAATTTGGCGATTTTTATAATCCACGTTTCATAAATGTGTATTTAGATATGGACACCCCTATGGGACAAAGATTTAAAAAGGCATATAATGTAGGATTGTACCCAACTATGTTTTTTATCAATTCCAACGGAGATATCGTGCATACTTTTACGGATTACGACCTTATTAAACAAGCAAAAGAAGCCTTACAAAATAAAATGACCGGCTACAAACGAACCACTCCCTTTCCATCTTTAAAGGAGCAAGATGGTTTTTTAATAGAAATTGATCCACCCGTGGATACTATCCCTTCCTTACCGATCATCATCAACACTGCCATCAGCTTATAAAGATTAGGCCCAAAATAAACTTTAACAATTATACACGGTTAAAAAGAGGATATTAAAACCATCAAACCTTAGCAAATATTTGTTCATACTATCATTTTGTTTATTGACAATAATTATATATATTCATTACCCAAATTAAAGCCACACATCATTTGTAACTTTCTATATTTATAAAGCATAGTAAAACAGCAAATGATAGAGGTTTTATTAATGTTTTAATTATTTAATATCCGGCACAAGCAATATATAATAACTTAAAAACAATTTTATTATGCCTGTACGATTTAAAGCTCAGGAAAGATCTAATCCTCAAAACAGAGAAGACAAAAAGTATTATGCTCAAGCTGTTCGTTTACGAACCATTAAACGCAAAGAGATTGAAGAAGAAATAGTTGCAAAAACAGCCCTAAGCAAGGCCGAAGCCCGGGGTGTTTTAGTTACTCTTTCAGACATTATCCGCAAAGAACTTATTGGTGGTAATGGTGTGAAACTCGAAGGTATTGGCACCTTTAGTGTAAGACTAAAAAGCGAAGGAGCTGCCTCGCCCGAAGAGCTAACTGCCAACCATATCGAGTCGGTAATAATTAACTATCGTGCCGACAGTGAACTGAACCAGGAAGTTAAAAATACCAGGTTTGAAAAAACGGTATAAAATACTCCCCTACAGTTGGTGCGCACCTCGCTCGAGTGAGGTGCGTACTAATTAAGAGTGAAGTGCGCACCAACCAACATACGAGGTACGCACTACGGTATAAGCAAGGTGCGCACCTTACATGCAGTGAAGTACGCACCTTGCTATTTTACCCTCTCTATCCGCAGACCAGCCTCCCTCCCAGCTGATGAAACTCTCAGGGCGTTGTTCGACACATTTATGTCGCTCAGTCTTTCTTTTCCACTCAAATACATTGTATTTATAGTATAGTTTATGCAAATAAACAGACTTACTGAATAGAGGTATCGCCAAGCCCGCACCAAGTCATATATTATTCATTTGCATATACTAACTCTTTTATTAATTTTGTTTACTATCATTTTAAAACTATTTGTGATACCAAAACCAACCATACAACTCAAAGCTGCCAAACACCGGCAACCGTTTAAACTATCTATTGGTTTTAAAAAAAGAGTACCGTCTCATATGCTTCGGCACAGCTTTGCTATTCATTTACTGGAGCAAGGAACTGATTTAAGATATATACAGGAGTGGCTGGGACATGCCAGTTCAAAAACAACAGATAGATATACCCATGTATCTAATTCTGATTTTAGCAAATTTAAAAATCCGATAGATGACTTATAAAATAACTTTGTCCACTTTACATACTATTTTGGACTTGTATATGGACAAAAGCAATACAATTAATAAGATATAAATGTACAAGGTATAAATACAAGTACGTTGGCAGCAAGCTAATAAATAGCACATGAAAAGATTAAGAAACAATTTCTTATTAATATTAGGTTTATTCGTATCAATTGCAGCAATTGGATATATAATATTTCAATTTCAGATTCAAGAAATCCCTGTGAATGTGGATACAAATAAACCAGATTTTCTGGATTTTTATTCTAGACTAGGAGATGCAATAGGAGGTTTTGCTGGTTCACTATTATCTTTTGCTTCTATACTTTTTGTTTTGCATACTATTAAAATTCAGAGATATGAATTAAAAGAACAAAAGAAAGAACTTTTTAACCAAAGAAAAGAATATATTGAAAATAAGACCATTACAGTAATTTATAAGGAATTCGATAGATGGAGTAAGGTGTGCGAGAACAACAATATAAGGTTAGAAAAGATTCTACAGCCTTATTTACCAACTGTAAATAGTTTTAATCTAAAATTAGTTAATGATAACTATAAAAATATCAATCAAGAAATAAATATTAGCTTATTAGAAGACTATAATAAAATATGCTTTAGACTATATAATATCTTATTTAATGATTCAGAAGAAGACTCTGAAAAATTAACCACTTTTTTGGACCGAGCAGAGATGCGAAATATTCTTTATACAATTGGTTCCTTATTTGAGACCACAAGAGTTTTTGGTATTCATGACACAATATTGTGTTATAGGCAAAATGAAAAAGACAATTCTATTCTTAAAGCTGAAAAAGAAATCTTGAAAAGCAAAATGAATTATATGGTCTTATTAAATCTAAAAATATTTGAATATCAATTGGACTGTATCCCTGTTGAAAAATCCGAATTTAATAAACGTATTCTTGAGATAGCTAATGAAAGGTTATTTGTATTCTACCAAATGGATGAGCTATCAAATAGAATAAAGAAGATAAATGATGAAATAGAAAAGCCAGCTGCCAACAATGTATAAAAAGTATATCCGAACGAAAAATAAATAATTTATATCAAGCTATATTACAGTAATATACAGAGGTTTTTAAGTGAGGTTTAAAAATTGCCTATCATACATTTTACTATACTTTTTGACGCAAAATAACGGAGAAAAAAGAAATTAATTTTTTTTGATTTTTTTTTCAATCAAGCCGTTTTTGCCTTCCATTTTTTATTTCAATTGCATTCATTCAGTTTTTTTACCAAAAAATTATTTTTGCAGCCAATGAAAATTATTTACCACAAAATTTTTGCTTATGGTTAAACTCATTGGTACAACGAAGAACGGCAGAAATAACCTTATTCAAAAAATAAGACTTATAATATGATGAAATGATGGAACTTTCGATTGAGCTTGAGAATAATCATAAGCCATTAATTTTTAAAAAATTAAAAGAAGCTTATGATGATAGAACAGAAAATTGTTGCGGAAAACTTTGAGAAAGATTGCCTTGCTGTATTTGAGAATTTACTGCAAGGCTACAGGAAGGCGAAAGAATCGACAGTTTGGGAATCCAAGATGGATAACCTTGTAGAGAAATTAACACATTTACCTACTGCTCCATTCCCTACAGAGTTAATGAAACTCTTTGATTATGATTTTCTCGTACAATCAGAAGATATAAATAGTATAATTGAAAAAGCCCTTATCGTAAGGGAACGGATGAAGCACACCAAAAGGTATGTTACCATCAATGAACGGTACTTCTCATTTTTATTTCTACCTCCAAATACTCACCTTAAAAGACTTGAAGTGTATAATAACGAAGGAGAACTTTGTTATTTACAGGTCGGTAA
>NZ_JAGUCO010000035.1 GCF_018271995.1 Carboxylicivirga linearis | reverse complement strand
ACTATCGACGTACTAACTTTTGCTCCCATACAAACTGTTTTTCGTTTTTTTACTATATTGTACAACCCTTTATTTACTGGGTGTTTTGTATGTTTCGCTTCATATACTTTCTAACATACAAATACATGTCAAATATATGAATTTTGGGTAATATAACGAAATTGGAAACAATCTAATAGGCAGTTAATGAACCATTAAGCAATATCAAGAAATAAAAAGTAAGTAGTGTACAATGTATATACAAAATAGGCGAAATAGTAGTAAATTCAAGGGTTGTAGCCCGCCTCGAATTCTCAACGGTTTGATAAGTTTGAAGCCCGCAATCGCCTACTTTGCATATACTCAACGTAATGCATTCTCGCAAAAGGCAAGATTGAATTATTGAGCTAATATTCAAATTCAAAATGGATTTAAAAAAAATAAATTTTGACGTTAAGCACAATTAAACCAGACAAACCTTATAGAATTTAAAATGAAAATAATTGAAGAATTTATAGACGAATCAATTGAGAGATTAAAAAGTCCAAAGTTTGATATTTTCTACCTTGATAAGGAAGATGTACCTAGCATGATGGTTGACCAAGCCAAGCCCGAAAGAAATGACGAACTAGCATGGAAACCTATTAAATCAACTGTAACCGACTCTGATTTAGAATACATAGAAAATAAAATAGGCTACAAATATCCTGACTCCTACAAATATTATTTAAAATATAAACACTTCTTTGAGCTAGCAAACCTTTCTTCAATATTACTATTCAGACATATGTCTGACAGTTGGAAAGAAGTATTGCTTGAACAAATTTTTGATGGGTGGCCAAAAGAAGATGTATTAGAGAGAGGGTTAATTCCATTTGCTGACTATGAGGATTGGGGATTGGTATGTTTTAATACGACCAAGTTGAATTCAGACGGAGAATTTCAAATTTACGTATGGGACCATGAGCAATCTGATTCAGAAAAATATTTAGCTAATAGCTTTTATGATATGATTCATGAAATAATGAAAAACATTAAATAACGCACAACAACCCGCTGGAATAAAGCATAGCTGGTTTTGCTCGTCCTAACGCCTTTGTCTACTATATTAGTCCCCCTATCGGGTGACACGACATCGACTAATGAGGCATAAGAGAATCCGGCAAACGTTAGCAACAAGTAAAAACAGAATAACAAAACTAAGGTCTATGAAAAAATACTATAAGCTTACAGGATTCTTTTTTATAATTTTAGGTTTAGTATCAATAATTCTATTAAGCGCAAAAGGCTTTCATTTTTACGAATTTGAAAATGAATCAATTACTTTATTAGTCTTTCCTGCAATAGCATTTCCAGCTATTGGAATTCGGTTATTAAAAAAAAATAAATAGATTCTGAAATAAGGTGAAATGTTCTACATTCATCGATAAAGATTCTCATCCTCTGACAAGAATATGACAAAGACAAATATGAATTTTACCTTAATCAATGCTTCTCTAATATGCAGTATGCAGGTAAAGCAACTAAAAACGCAATCAAGATTTATAACAACAAAAGTTCGGCACATGAATGGAAAAACTATAGTATACAATTAGGGCTGGGACATAAATTATAAATAAAAAAGTAGAAACTGAGTTCTGGCAATTGATAAAAGAATAAACAACATGTTTACAACCCGCTGGAAACAAAGCATGGCTCGTCCGCCTCGTCCTTCAAGCGCTACCACTCATTACCAATACTAAAACACAAGACACACACATATGATAAAGCATATATTAATACTTCAAATTTTAGGACTTATATCATTGGGGAAAACCTATTCACAAGATTGTAAAAAGATAAATTATCAATTTGACTTTGGAACTACTTTATCTATTCCATATGAAAATACCATTGAGTATTCAACAAATTTTGATTTCCATCCACAAACTAATTATAATTCTGAAATTGGATATTTTCTTGAGTTTTTAGTTTCCTGTAATCTAAATAATAAATATGGAATTAGTACGGGTGTTAATTACAGTTATAGCTCATTAGGTATTATTGATAAAATTGGAAGGTTTGAAAATAAAGGGAGCTTATCTGCTTCTTATGTTAATATTCCAGTTTTGTTTAATTATAGAATTACAGACAAAATACCGATTTCAATTTCTGCAGGTCCATATATTGGGTTCATAATAGATGCTGTTGAAAAAGGCACATCATATATTGATACTACGGGAATTATAACAATGGAACCGGAAATATTTGAAACGAAGTATAATTATGACACAAATATAAAAGAGGACTATACATCAATTGATTATGGTCTTTTATTACAACTTGATTATGAAGTAAACCTAACCAAAGGTTTAAATGGAGTGATATTGACACGTTTTAATTATGGACTAAAAAATGTATTAACTAACGATTTATCAAACAAAAGTTCGGCACATGAATGGAAAAACTATAGTATACAAATAGGGCTGGGACTAAAATTATAAATAAAAAAGTAGAAACTGAGTTCTGGCAATTGATAAAAGAATAAACAACATGTTTACAACTCGCTATTATAAAGCATGGCGCGTTTTGCTCGTCCTGACACCTTAGTCTACCGTCTTAGTCCCCCTAGCGGGTGACACGACACCACGACTAACGCGCCACGGCTTCATCCAGCAAACGTTACCACCCATTAAACTAAAGAAATGAAAAAACTACAGATTTTACTACTATTTGCAATGACATTAAGTGCTTGCAACACTAAGAAAGAAAATGTAACTATAAAAGGAACAGTAAAAGACAAAAAGACTACAGAGCTTTTATATTCTGCAACTTTTAATGAGAATTATAATAATTGGTTTAAAGATTCAGTTATTATTGATTCTACAGGCCATTTTACAATATCGCTAAAGATTGACCAACCATATTTCATTAGCTTCAAATCAAATTTTGGTTATAAGCAAATAATCATAGAACCCGAAAAAATATATGAAATTGAGATTGGCAGCGAACCAGAGCCAATCAAATTAGTGAATAAAAGCGATGCTCAACAATTCTATGATAATTTGGCAAGCTCACATCCTAATGCATATGGCTTCTTTCCTGAAGATATTTCTGATTATCAAAATATCTATGATTCACTAAGAACTAATTTAGAGAAAGAACTCCAAGACTTAAGCAAAATAAAATGTTCTGAGAAAGTTCGTAATTTAATAAGAACAGATAGACAGGTTTATTATAATTTGGCATTTTCTTCGCTTGCTTCAAGAATAAATGTTACTCATCTCCGAAATAATGAACCAACTCCTGATGATATTATGAAAATGTGGGGAAATGCCGTTTCAGATACTTTTTTGACCAATATTACAACTAGAAAAGCTGATTACTATTATGATTTATTGGGCTTAGCATTTTGGTATAATTTATATACAAAACTTGATTATGACTCAATAAGTGTAATCAGAAAAGAAAAAAGAGAACAAGGACTTATTCATTCTTATAACATTGAACTTGCAGAAAGTCTTTTACCGAAAGAAATATTAGAGTTTTATTCTGCGACTTACATTCAATCAAGAGCAAAACAAAAGAAATTTGAGAAAGAACTTATAAACTTATCTGAGAAATTTAAAACCAAATATTCCGACAGTAAATACATAAGTTATATCCAACCAAGCATTGGTAAAATCGAAGATTTTTATAAAAAAGTTGCAGCTGATTCTAACGAAGAATACACGTTTCTAGATAATTATGAAAATATTAACTCACTTGCGGACTGCATATCACCATTAAAAGGAAAGCAAATTTATATAGACATTTGGTCTACATCCTGTGGTCCTTGTAAAGAAGAATTTGAATACAATGAAAAGTTAAAAGAAACATTAAAAAATAAAGACGTTGAGATTATATATATTTCCTTGGATAGTGACCAAAATAAGGATAGATGGAAGGATATGATTAAATATTATAATCTCAAAGGAAATCATATTCGTGCAAATGAAAAATTAGAGGCTGACTTAAAAGAAAAAATTGAAAGATGGTATGGTATCCCTCGATACCTAATCATTGATGAGGGAGGCAATATTGTTAATAATGATGCACCTAGACCATCAAATAGTCAAGAATTAGAGAAACAATTATGAATAAATAATGGGCGGTAACCCGCTGAAAATAAAGCATGGCTCGTCCGCCTCGTCCTGACACCTTAGTCTACTATCGGGTGACACGCGACTATGACAAAGAAGATGGAAAGAATGCGGTAAAAGTTGGCAACAAAACACAAAATATTAAAACACTTTAAAAATCAAAAAACCTATACAGAATGAGAAATCTTTTAATATTGATTATTGTATTAGCAAATGCAATTAATGTAACTGCACAAGGACAAAAAGGAATGATAGAGCTTGGTGGACAACTAAGTTATACTTTATCTGAGTATGAAGATATTTATTATTATAATCTTGAGACCTACGATTACAAAAGTCAAAGATTCGTAATTAGTCCAAAAATTGGTTGGTTCGTTAGTTCATCGTCAGTTTTAGGCTTTGGAATTGAATTTGAATACATTAAAAATGAACGTTCTAATTCAATTCCAGATGAATCTAAAAAACATTTGTTCTCATTTAACCCATATTTTCGTAATTATCAAAAAATTATAGATAAATTGTTTTTCACAACCACAATTGACTTGGCTTTAGGATTCGGGCAGGAATCAAATGAGGACTACTATACAACGGATATATTTACTTACAGTATCAATGCTCGTCCAGGAATTAGTTATTTTTTATCAGATAAATGGGCGTTAAAAACAAATTTTGGAAGTTTATTTTACCAAAGAACTAATAAAAAAATAACCGAAGGAGTTGAAGGCAAGCAACCAGAACTTAAAGACTCTGATTTTGGGTTTAGTTTTAGTATGAACTCATTTAGTTTAGGAGTAGGCTATTATTTCTAAAAACATAGGATGACCTCTAAAACTATAGATAATGAATAAACACCAGCCACTACCAAGCTGGAAATAAAGCATGGCTTGATTGGAACGCCAAACAAACGTTGGACACAACACTATTTCATAACCTAAACCATTAAATATGAATACGTTTATTCTATTGTTAACTTTTATCATTCTGACAATTCTTATTATCAGATTATTGCTTTTTATTAAGTTCAAGAATGATTTAAAAAAAGGAAAAATTAAAGTTTTCAAACTTAAGGAATACACACCATTTGCATGGATAAATGTATTTGGAATATTTATTAGTATCTTTTTTGCAATTGTTTTTTACAAAATTCAAGAATCCTATGTTTACTTAATAGTTTGGAGTGCCATTGGTTTAACAAACCTTATTAACATTTTTATTGCACCTCAAAATTACATTTTGGCGGACAAAAAAGGTATTAAGAAGAGTTATATTGGAAGAAAACATTCGTGGAATAAAATTTCAATTAAACAGTCAGATACGAACCTCAATATTTTTAATGGAAGGAAATCTATGACTTTTAAATTTAGAACTAAAGACGACCTGGAACATTTTACAGAAATTGCTCAATCTACTTTTAAGCAAAAAATATAAAGTACTGTACCGAACCCATTGGAAATAAAGCATGACTCTGTCGGCTCATCCAGCAAACATTGGCACAAAGTTTAAAGCCTGTTCACTCTTTCACGAATGATATTGGACTTATTACTTAACTATAAAAACAGCAAAATGAAATCTTTGAGAATTAAACAGTTTAATTTAGCTATCGGAATTATTATCATGATTTTAATTGTTTCGTGCGAAAAAGATCAATTAGATAAAACATTTAATTCGATTGAACTATCAAAACTAATTACAGTAAATGAAAGTACCACCGACACTTTAGTATTTGATTATAATAAAGATGGGTTACTAATTAAATATAGTTATACCGGAAGTACATTATACTATACTAACGAATATGATGAATGGAAGCAACTTATAAGGAATAACAGCTATAATGGAAGTGGGCTATATCATTATTTTACCTTACAATATAACACAGACACTATAACCAAGTGCTTTCCTTTTATTGAAGAATGGGGTAGCGGAGATGTTAAGGTTATCCATGTTTATAATTCCAACTCTGAGTGCGAGAGAGTAAATTATTATTATAAAAAAGAAAATGAGGATTGGCAGCAATCCGATTATGAATTGTACACCTGGAAAAATAATAACATTACTGAAATAAAACATTACTCAGAGAATGAACTGGATTATACCGTAACCTATTATTACGACGATAAAAAGAATCCTGAGAAACTGTTGAATTATATGACTTCCCCAATTACTAAAACTAAAAATAATATAATCAGTTCTTCTACAACATATTCTAATGGTACCGAAATAGTATCAACTTTTGAATATGAATATAATGATTTTGGATACCCAACAATAAAAACTTGTTCAGTCAATAATGAACCCATTAAAAAATATGAGTATAGATTTAATTAGTTTTTAAGTCATAGTGAAAGTAAATAAAGTATGGCGTGGAAGCCTGCCCCTTACACCATCACTTAAAAAAATTAGCATGTACACGAGAAAAACCAACACATATTATACAATTTAACCTGCTTTAAAGATGAAAATAAAATTGAAAAGAACACGATTATACACAAATCTTATTTTAGGATTGTTTTGGATGATTCTTGGAATGACGATTCTTTTAACAAAGGATACCTATCAATGGACAGACTTTGGTTATGCAGTGGTTGCAGTTTTATATATTGGACATTTCTTATATGATTTAAGAAATCAATACCTGATTATTGAAAACGGAACCATACGGAAAAATGGATTGTATGAATTCAGAAAGAAAATAAATCTGAACGACATACATACAATCAAATTATTTGCCGGAGTTTACACCTTAAAGTCAATCAAAAAAGAATTGAAAATCGATACTACATTTATTGACATAGATTCGCTTGGTGAGTTAAATAAACTATTGAAAGAATTAAATCTGGAACCCGGCAAAACGCCTTGGTCTAAATAAGGTAAGTACATTTCATATTTTTATTCAATTAACAGACTGCACCTAATTTCAAGAGTGCAAAGTTAGCTGTAAGCCTATAAATAAATCCATTCAAGAAGCCATCAATAAAACACAGTAAATGAAGAAATTTAGTAAGGTATTATTTTATTTCTTTTTAGTTTCTATTTTTCTCGCATGTACAGAAAATTCGCTACCTGATATATCTATTAACGATATTAGTTTTATTCAAACATATGAAAATGTTACACTCAATCTACCCAATGGTGTTTATACACCCGATAATCCGGATTTTGATATAAACGATCCGGAAACCTGGACAGGTAACATGGCTCAATATGTGAAGCATACTTATATGTATACAGTTAATTATTGCATCGAGAATACTGGAGGAAGCATTGCATATGATACTGAAATTGATTTTCATTTTAGATATGATAACGACACTAAAGAAATTAAGACTTTGTATATCGGAGATATTGGCCCCAATCAAAAACAAAATTCGTCCATCAATCATGTAATTTCAAACAAACAATTAATTGAGTGCAGATGTGAAGTCTTCTGGTTTAATTAAAGTTATATTTCATCTGCTACGGTAAATTTAACAATATAAGAATGCTATATGACGTTATAGATAATACTTAAACCCAAAACGTAAGCTATGAAATTAATTGTTAATGTAACTTCAGTAGGAATACTTGCTTTAATGCTAGCCTCATGCGATCGGCCCAATTGCGAAAACAAGAACCCAATTTTTGACAAATATGATGTAGGTTCTGAAAGATATAAGACAGAATTAGTGGCTCAGATTAAACATTATGGACAAAAGAATTTAAAATACTGGTTTGACTCCTATATAAAAGAGAATGGAAATGAATATATAATTATAAACATCCAGAATGATTCACTTTGCGCTAAAGGAAAGGTTCTTGTGAGAAACTGGAATAAATTAGAAGGGATCAAACAAACCCAAGGCAAGGGTTATAGAGGTGCAGAATTAAAGGGGTTAGTGTTGGATATTGAAAAAGATACCAACGGAGTGGAACTGATTTACTCAGATGTTAAACGCATACTTGACTAAGAGTACCAGTAACCTGAATACAACATTATATTTTATCGCAAGAGTTTACAATTCTTCGGAACATGACAAAAGTGAATAAACCACCTTATTCGCACCTATGGTAACCTTGGCATTCAACCACTGATTGATAATCGTAAGTATAAATAAATATTTTAAACCACTTTAAAATGAAAATAACCCAAATTAATATAGTCGTGGCCAGCCTAATGGCTCTATTAGTCTTTAATTCGTCTACTCCCAAACGTAAAGATTCAGATAAGAAATACAAAGAAGTGTCACATCTGTTTTATGCGGCAAGCTATGAAGTGACCAATAAAGAATTCAAGGAATATTTACAGGATATCAAAACAAGGAATATTGTGGAATATGAAAAGAATTATCCTGATACTACCTTATGGATGAAGAAATTTCCTAATAGCTTTAATCAACCCATGGTAGAAAATTACTTTGTCCATTCAGCATTTGATAATTATCCTGTTGTAAATATCACAAAAGAAGCAGCAGAAGATTATTGCTCGTGGCTAACGGAACAATATAATTCGCAATTAAAAAGAAAATATAAAAAGGTTGTTTTTCGTCTTCCGCATGAGCAAGAATGGATTCAGATGTCATCTGTTTTAGCCGGACATAACTTACCCTGGTATGGTAGCTTTGCTTATGAACCAACAAGTGAAGCGTATTGCGCCAATGTAAAATTTGAAAACAAGTGGTCTAAAACAAATAAATACGATTACAATGCAGACGGATCATTATATACCAGCCAGGTAGGTAATTACAAATCTAATAAACTGGGGCTGTACGATATGATTGGCAATGTAGCAGAAATTACCAACAATGGAGTAATTAAAGGGGGAAGCTGGGATAATACCATTGATGAATGCGTTGTTAATAAAACACAAGATTATCAGTTACCTGATCCAAGAGTGGGTTTTCGGGTGGTAATGCTTGTTGAAGAGCTTTAGTAAGCTTTACCAGTAATAGTTTTTAATATTAAAGCGGATCAACGAGGGGGTTCAAAAACGGATTCCCTCAGTAATAGTATATTAATATGAACTCTTGAATAGCATTATTTACCATAGAGTATGAACATCCAAATCAAACCCTTAACCATTGAAACTTTAGATGATTACCTTTGGTTTTTCGATAATATGGTGTTCGACGAAAACCCCGATTGGTCGGCTTGCTATTGTTTTTCGTTTCATTTTACGGGCTCCAAAGAAGAATGGCAGAAAGAAAAGAACCGACAGTCGGTTATTGATTTTGTAAAAGAAGGTAAGATGACTGGTTACCTTGCCTATTTAAACAATCGACCAGTAGGATGGTGTAATACCAATGACCGTAATCAATATCAACGTCTGTTAAAATACTACGATTTGGTTAATCCCAATGAAGATAAGATTTGCTCCATTGTTTGTTTTCTAATTCATCCTGAGTACCGAAGACAAGGGATAGCTCAACAAATACTCAATCAAATCAGCTCTGATTACTCTTCGCAAAACTATAAATATATAGAGGCTTACCCGGGCAAAGGAGACTTTTCGTGTGAAGGACATTACAGAGGTCCCTTGCAACTTTATCACAAAAACAACTTTACTATCATAAAAGAATATGATGATTATTATGTGATGCGCAAGAAACTATAAAGTTTATTTTTAGTATATTTATTAATGTTAATTGAACCAAATCCAATCTAATGAAAACATTAATATTACCCTCTATCCTACTAATTGTGACTTTGCCTTTATGTGCGCAAAGTTCAGATCAACTTCCTCTAGAAACAGGCGTATGGAAAACAGAAACCGTAAACTGTTGGGCGGATGAATTCATGCCCGAAATAAGAAATTATCACAGGGAGTATAATCGTTTGTACGCTAAAAACGATACTGTATTAAACGATACTACTTATCAAGTAATAACCACTGATTCCTGGGGAACGATGGGTGCCATTCGACAGGATTCATGTTTGGTTTATTACAAACCAATGGAGAATAATACTTTCCAGAACGAGTTTGTTCTTTATGACTTTGGAATTACAGAAAGCTTTACAATTCAAATGTACAATTTAGAAGATCCTCTTACCTTTTATGTTCAGGAAATTGATTCAGTTGAAATAAACGGAACAAAGCATAAACGAATTCGATTTCAGAACGACGACTACCTGACAATTGGACAATATTGGATTGAAGGCATTGGAAGTAGTGGCGGCCTGTTAAAACCATTTTATTATACCGAAATACCCACTTGCGAAAACTGCTGTGGAGTTGAAGAAAACCTGGTTTGCCTGACTGTGAATGATGAGCTCATTTACATAAGTGAAAACTATTCTGATTGTGATAATTTAATAACTTCAATAAATAATAACGCAACTGAGGAAACATTACAATATTTTCATGATAACAATAGCTTACAGATTACGGCTAAAAACAACCTTATCATAAATAGTATAAAAGTATATAATTCTCAAGGTATTTTAATTCAGACTGTTTCAACTAATGCTTCGCAAGAAATCACTATCCAACTAAAAACGAAAGGGCTTGTAATAATCTGTATTGAAACCAATAAAGGTTTGATATCTAAAAAGATAATTCACTAAAATCAAATACCTATTAAATAACTCAATTTAAAAATATGAAAAAACTACTCACACTAATGGTCTTATTGTTGGCAGGTATAACATTCACAATTGGACAAAACACTGCAGATTCAATTCGTATCGAAAAAACTTTTGGAGGATATCAATTCTATCAGGGAGAAAAAAGGCTGAAAGTAAAAGATTTGGTTAACACCATGCAATCCAATGCACAAGCTTATCAGGAGATTAAATCAGCACAGTCGAGTTATACTTTGGCAAGTATTGTTGGATTTGCCGGAGGTTTTATGGTTGGCTGGCCATTAGGTTCTGCCTTGGGCGGTGGAGAGCCTAACTGGACAATGGCAGGCATAGGTGCCGGATTAATAGTTGTATCTATTCCAATTAGTAAGAGTTTTAATAAAAAGGCCAAACAAGCTGTTGACACCTATAACAATGGCTTACAAACAAGTTCATTTTGGGATAACAAGGAATTACGATTATCGGTGAATGAAAATGGATTGGGCCTTACTTTACGTTTTTAATTCACATCAGAAAGGAATCTTTCAATATTAAAAACTCATTCTATCATCATACAAATGAAGCAGGCACACTTATCTAAAAAAAATACAAGCACTGATAAACTAATTAAAACTATCCTTTTATTGGGTATAATTTTTATTGGGTATGTATTTATTAAACACAATGCACAGCCTGAGAATGATTACTTATACATAGATATTCAATCAAAAGTTATCCCTGATACAATAACAGGTGTTAAAGAGATTTCGGAATACCTGGTTGGAAACTATAATTCTGACGAAGAAAAACTCCGGGCATTGTATATTTGGATTACCCATAACATTGCATACGATGTATTTCTTAAGCTTCCAGCATCTCCTTCACCGGAAGAATCTGCCAATATAGCAATCGAAAATAAAAAAGGAGTCTGCCAGCATTATGCCGATTTATTACAACAACTATGCAAAGCATCAGGAATAGAATGTTATACCGTATTTGGCTATACAAAAACTTCAGAGGGTGAAATATCTAATTTAAGTCATGCCTGGAATGTTGTTCACATAGACTCAACCTACTTCTGTATAGATGCAACATGGGATGCTGGTTATATTCGGAATAATATGTTTAACCCTTACTTTAATGATAAGTTTTTAGTTTCACCAGCTCTATTTATAAAAGACCATATGCCTTTTGATCCAATATGGCAATGTCTGAATAATCCAATCAACAACAATGATTTTTATTCGGATGATTATTCAAAACTTGAGCTAATGTCTAATTTCAATTATCACGATTCTATTAAAGTATTTGAAGGTTTAAATGAAATTGATAAATTATATGCTACAACCAGGAGAATGATGAAGAATGGCAAATTAAATAACTTAATCAGAGAACAGGTCACACTTAATAAATTTAAGCTTGGTCAAATATCTTTTAATACAGCAATCGAAAAATATAATACATATGTAGATTATACTAATCATCCGGATCGCTTATACAAGACTCAATCTGACTTGACTAAAATGCGAAGATTACTTAACTCAGCCGGAATAGAATTTTATGAGGCCGAATCGATTTTTCAGAATTTAGTCTCGAAAGATTCTATTCAGAGGAAACAAATAATGCAATTGCGAATTGAAGTTGCTGAGATGATTAGTATTTATGAAAACACACAAAATAAATTAAACTATTCAATAAGTAACAACAAAAGTAGGATATGATAAAAGCAATCTGAAAGATCATTTTTGTTATTAAGTCACAAGCAAAATCCAATAGTTTAAGGGTAAAAAATAAATTCAAATCAAATGAATAAAATAATAAGCGTAATATTTTTATTACTACCAATACTCTTAAAGGCTCAAATAAATGAAAGTCTTTATGTATTGGAAGGAAATTTAAGCTATAGTTCAAACTCCTCACTAACATGGATCGATTACATTGCTGAAAATGTAGAATCCAAGACAAACACTTTTCGTATTCAACCTAAATTTGGTCGATTTATTAATGAAACATCCTTATTAGGTATTGGTTTGGCTTATCAGAATACAAAAATGAAGGTTCTGGATGATCAAGAAGCCAACTCCAACTCATTCTCTATCAACCCTTATTTCTCGCATTATTATAAAATATCTGAAAACTTCTACTTTACTTCCAATATTACTTTATCATTTGGATTTGGTAAAGAGACAGATTTTAATGACAACGAATTTAATTCTTCAACAATAGGTATTTCCGGTCAACCAGGTATTAGTTATTTTCTTAATAACCATTGGGCGTTAAAAACCACTTTTGGAAAAATATATTATTCTAATACAAAAACCGAAACATATACCGGAGAAAATAAAAACAAAGATAGTAGTGATGATTTTGGAATCAATTTATCCATGGATTCGTTTAGCTTTGGTGCAAGCTACTTTTTTTAGTACAATTCATCAGAATTAAAAGTTAAATAGCAAATCAACTACTCTATGAACGGTTTAAATCCAAAAGTTGATCAGTACCTTATGGAGGGTTGTATGCGTTGCCCTAAAGGTGGCACACCTGATTGTAAAGTACATACCTGGCATAAAGAACTAAACCAATTACGTGCCATTGTATTGAGCTGTGGTTTAACCGAAGACTATAAATGGAGTATGCCATGTTATACATCTCAGAAAAAGAATATTCTGATGGTTATCGCATTTAAACACCATTGCTGTATCAGTTTCTTCAAAGGCAGTTTATTATCTAACTCTCATCAACTATTGATTTCACCCGGCGAGAATTCTCAGGCCATTCGTCAGTTTCGTTTTACAAACATTGCTCAAATACTAAAGATAGAAGACATTATCAGAGCCACTATTTTTGAAGCTATTGAGGTAGAAAAAGCAGGATTAAAAATTAATTACCAACCGTTAGAAATTAGTATTCCTGAAGAGTTTCAGTTAAAACTAAATGAGTTTCCTCCATTAAAAATAGCTTTTGAAGCTTTAACACCCGGAAGACAAAAAGCTTATCTCTGGTATTTTTCAAAAGCCAAACAATCAAAAACCCGCAAAGCAAGAGTTGAAAAATATATTCCGAAAATATTAAAAGGAAAAGGTATTAATGATTAATTCATTAGCATCCATTTTCCTTTACATTTATCCATCTTCTTTAAAGAAACTTTAACAGAATTAAATTTGCCAAGTCTCTGAAGCAATATAAATTTGATACTCCTTTATTGACAATCGATGTTAGAAGCCTACCAACTTCTAATTACAATTTGGAGATAAAACAACCTTATCGCATTTAATGAAGAAAACTCAGAGCTTATGAATATCATTCTAAGTATCGGCATACTTATATTCACAGGTTTTATCCTGGGAGAATTAGCCGAAAAAATCAAATTACCTAAAATATCAGGATACATTCTGGCAGGCATCTTATTAAATCCTGATGTGACAGGCGTTATGAACAGCGACTTTGTTGGTCAAACAGATCCTTTACTAACCATGGCCTTGTCATTCATAACCTTTTCCATTGGCGGAAGCCTATCAGCCAGAAATCTGAAAGCAACCGGTAAATCAGTTATATGGCTAACCGTTAGTGAATCGTTATTTGCCTTTTTCTCTGTATTTATATTCCTGTTGGTTTGGCTGTACTTTTTTACTAATCTTTATACTTCATTCTATATCATTATTGCTGTAAGCTTGTTATTGGCCTCGTTAGCTGCTCCTACCGATCCGTCAGCAACACTTGCTGTAATACACGAATATAAAGCCAAAGGGCCTGTTAGTAGCGCTATGTTACAAATTGCAGCATTCGATGATTTGGCTGGAATTATTATTTACACATTAGTAGCTGCCTTTGCACCCTACTTTTTGGGTAATACCAATATTCAACTTGGACATAAGCTTATAGAAATGGGCATAGACATTGGATTTGCCTTGCTAATAGGTGCTTTGGTTGGAATTCTGTTTATCGGAATTGTTCAATTAGTAAAGAAAGAAACCGAAGGATCGCTTATTGTTTTAACATTTGGTTTGATATTGCTGACTTACGGCATATCGGAATATTTTGGATTCGAGTCTTTATTAGCAACCATGGCATTGGGAGCTGTAACCATCAACTTTAATCCATTATCAAACAAGATATTTAGGTTGATTGAACGCTATACTGATGAGCTGATTTTTGTAATATTCTTTTCACTGTCCGGATTACATCTGCAACTTTCATCTGTTGCCGGAAGTGCTTCCATTATTGCCATTTATATTATCGCAAGAGCACTAGGCAAATTCGGAGGAATCTTCTTCAGTTCATCGCTTATGAAAACAGACCCGAAAGTGAAGAAATATGCAGCTGGAGGATTAATTCCTCAAGGAGGTATTGTTATTGGCTTATCCATTCTATTAACTAAATCGCCGGAATACAAAGATATGGCATCCACCATTATTGGCGTTGTTATTGGCGCTGCCTTAATTCATGAAATAACAGGACCACTGATCTCTCGTATTTCATTAAAAAAAGCAGGTGAGATTGAATAACCTCAACCATTAATTATTACATCAACAGATTAAATATTCATTATTGAAAGACACATGGAGAATACACAAACAAAAAAAATAAAAATGGCTGTTTTCAGCAGTCGAAAGTGGGTAGTTGATTCTTTTAACGAACTTAACATTAAATATAAATACGAAATTACTTACTTCGAAGCCCGCCTATATAACAAAACCATACCACTAACTAAAGGTTTTGATGTAGTGTGTGTGTTTGTGAATGACACCATTGATGAAGAAATCATTAAAGGACTGAAGGAAAACGGCGTTAGACAGGTGGCTCTGCGATGTGCAGGTTTCAATAATGTTGACATTGAAGCGGCACAACAGCACGATATGAATGTGGTAAGAGTTCCGGCTTATTCACCTTATGCCATTGCCGAACACACCTTGGGATTGATATTAAGTCTAAACAGAAAATTCCATAAAGCATACACCAGAGTACGCGATGGTAATTTTGCACTGGATGGTTTATTGGGTTTTGACTTGCACGGTAAAACAGTAGGTATCATTGGAACAGGTAAAATTGGTGAGATATTTATTAATCTGGTTAAAGGATTTGGTTGCAATGTTATAGCCTACGATAAATTTCCAAACGAAAAACTTCAAAAGGATGGTTTAAAGTATGTTGAACTGCAAGATATCTACAAGCAGAGTGATGTTATTTCGTTGCATTGCCCGTTAACCTACGAAACCTTTCATATGATTAACGAATATGCCATAGCAGCCATGAAGACCGGAGTAATGATAATTAATACCAGTCGTGGTCCGCTAATTGATACAGAAGCCGTTATTGCCGGACTGAAGAAAGGAAAAGTGGGGTATTTAGGTCTGGATGTGTACGAAGAGGAAGAAGAATTGTTTTTTGAAGATCATTCAGAGTCTGTAATACAGGATGATAAATTTGTACGTTTACAAACCTTTCCTAATGTATTAATTACAGCCCATCAGGCATTCTTTACCAAAGAAGCAACCATGAATATTGCTGAAACTACCTTCGAGAATGTTAAATCGTTTTTTAACGATGGAAAAAGTCCGAATATTGTATTACCCAAAGAACCTTCAAAGTAAATATTAGTCAACTCAATATTTTTAAAGCCTCTTGCATCAAGGGGCTTTTTTTGATGATGGATAAACATAACGATTTGAATGACTTATTTGATTTATTATCTTCACGAGTCAAACAGCAAAACCAATGCGCCGCCTAATTTTATTAGTAACCTTACATCTGATTTTCTTCTCAATAAATGCTCAGTCATTTACTGCCCAACAAAAAGCATATCTCTATCACATTGTACAGAAAACTCCTGTACTGAATCGTAATCTTCAAAGCTGTTTTATTTTTGATAAAGAACCTTTTAGACAAACATCTAAATATAAGTCATATATCGATTATAATGCCATTGAATATTACCAAATAAACAATCCTGATTCTTTACTCATTAAATGGAAAAATATTAGTAAAGCAGCGCCCGGATTGATTGCAGAAGCTTCTACCCTACTTGCTATCTACGAACTGAATGAACAATTAAAAGCCATTGTCAATACAAAGAATACATCAGATAGTTTATATCTGATATTAAAAAAAGCGCTTCAAAACAAATTACCTGCTAAGATAAAAGAGAAAAAGAAAGACAAGGTATTGTTTGTTGTCATTCATCCGTCGTTACCCTTAAAAATAAAGCTACAACAACTAAACAATTTAAAGTTGAAAGCCAAAGAACAGGAACGAATAATGAATCAATGGCGAGTCAATATTAACCAAATCATTAGTAACCGAAGTAAAGATTTCTTTCATCGCATAAATCCCCATAAACAATACAATCATTTGTTGATGCCTGCCGCAGGTGAAGGAAGTGGTACCGCCGGATTATTATACGAAGCAGAACCTCATCCCGAAGAGATAGATAAACCATGGTATGGTAAAGCCATTGGTTTATTCACTTACGAGCTCCGATCGCACAACGATGAAGTGAAACCCAAAGATATGCGAAGTGGAATTATACAGCTCAGTAAAGAAGACGGAAAGGCTTTTCATTTCTCTTTATGGGGATTAAATTCATCTTTTAAACCTTTGGTGGTAGTAACATCCAATAATAAAAGCTATCATCTTTTTTCTGATTTCCATTCAATGGAATTATCACCAGATCCGTCACAGGGAGAAGGAATTTCATTTATCGACCGCATCAATCAAACACGTGAGAAGTTAATTGATGAGCCTATGAAAAAGATACAGGCTGAGAGTTCTCTGTTAACCATATTAGACAAGGAATATCAAACTAAACAAGAAATTGAAACCAAACTGGAGACTCTTGGGCTGGAGATTGACAGTCTGAAAGAATTAACACCTTTGCCGGAAGCAGCTATTAATTATCGTCGCAACTTAATTGAAAGTAACCTTACCAACCTTACCAATAAAGAAAAACGCATTAAGAACCTGGAGGATAAACTTACTGCTGAATATAAAAAATTGGATAACGCCAGGCTTAAAGTTGAGAAGATGGAAGCCTCCTTAGGCCCTAATCCGCAGAATTGGACAAAAAAGGATGATATATACACCTATTCCGATGGAGTTTGGTTTAATAGTAGAACTCAGGATCTGGTGTTTCCTGATTCCATTAAAACGCAGGAAGTTAAAATAGATTTATTATCGGCTTCTTATAGTTTACAAGGTGAGCAACGCGACGAAGTACAATTATTGGTTAATAATGTAACAGCACCCAATATAGAATCAAAAGAAGTTAACATTACCAAAAATGACACCCTTCTTTTCACTCATTATTTCCATCCTGATGAATTTACTATTGAACCCGATGATTCATTAAACATTCAATGGGATTCATTGAATACTGTTATGGTTCAATTAAAAGTTCAACCATTGATACTAAAATCCGATAGTCCTAAAAGATATAAAAACAGAAAGAGAGAACATTCACTTCCAACTACCCATTTAGGTGAACAACGCTTTGCCAAAGCTGAAATCATTATTAATGGCGATACTGCAGTTGTAACCATAAAGAGCTCTACAGATCCTGTTCCCACCCAACTTTCAGCATTACCTATTCACATTAAACAAGAATTAAATATTCAAAAAAGTTCTGTGGCTAACAACAATTATCTTTCTGCTCTAAGAGGATTTTCATTATTAAAAGCCTTAAACGTTGCGGTTTCTGTTGACGAATTAAAAATAGCCTATCCGTTATCAGAACATCAAATTAAGATTCTTTGGGAATATATAAATAAACCTTAACGCCATTCCACAATTAATCCTCTTGATTTATCCAACATTTCTTCCGGTACCTGTTTCTTAACTGAGTCAGTTAGTCGCTCCAGTAAAATCTTCTTATAAAATGATCGCGAATACACCAAACTGACCTCACGGACCGGAACTGGTAATTCAAATTCTTTTATATTCCGATGCATTTCAAAAGGTAATTCTTCAGCTGCCAAACCAGGCAGTAAGGTATATCCTCCTTCTGCATCTACCAGTTTACGTATGGTGTCTAACGATCCACTCTCGAAATTAACCGGTAAGTCCTTACGCATTTCCTCTTTTACTTCACAAAGATTCAACACCTGTGAACGAAAACAATGACCTTCATCCATCAACCATAAGCCATCAGAATCGAGCATCTCGGTCTTCAAGTGACCTCTGTTATATAAAGTATGCTCCGGATGGGCATAAATCAAAATATCTTCGTAAAAAAGAGGCTCCTCTACAATACCATGCTGATGCAATGGTGTAACCAAAATAGCAGCATCCAGTAAATCATGCTCCAGAGCATCAATACAATTTTCTGTCACCATTTCTTTAAATGATACAGAAACCATTGGGTTTTCGCGTTTAAATTGCCCCACAAAACGAGGTAATAAATACGGAGCCAAAGACGGAATAATACCAACCGTTAATTCACCTTCTATCCTGCCCGATTCCTCACGAACAATCTCTTCCATACGATTGTATTCACTCATTATTTTACGAGCCTGATCCACAATCTTTTTTCCTAACAAGGTGGTAACAATGGGTTGTTTTGAGCGATCGAAAATAACAAGCCCCAATTGTTCTTCTGCCTTCTTGATTTGCATACTTAAAGTAGGCTGTGTAACAAAGCATTTTTCAGCAGCAACCGTAAATTGTTTGTAATTATCAACGGCTACCAAATATTCTATTTGTTGCAAATTAAGTCCAAGCATCTGAATTTCAATTTATATAAATATAATTGATGCAAAGATAAAATTTATCTATTTGATTGATAGTGTCAGGCAGAATATATTTGTAACAACAAAATGAAACAAGAATATAAACCAATAAAACACAGCATTATGAAAACAATGAACGAATTATTAGGATTGAAAAACGAACAAAGCATAAATCTTTCAAATCAATTAAACGGACTACTAGCTAACTACCAGTTATACTATCAAAACCTGAGAGGTTTTCACTGGAATGTAAAAGGAGATAAGTTCTTTGAGCTTCACACAAAATTTGAAGAATTATATGATGATGCCGTTCTTAAAATTGATGAGATTGCTGAACGAATTTTAACCCTGGGAGGCACACCGCTGCATACCTTCAATGATTACATCGAAAACAGTGAAATCACTCAACAGAAGGATGTATCGAACGGAGTAGATTGCATGCAAAACACTTTAGAAAACCTTGCTACCATTGTTCGGTTAGAAAAAGCCATTTTGCCTGCAGCTCAAGATGCAGAAGATGAAGGTACCTTAACTCTACTGACTGATTACATCAGCCAACAGGAAAAAGTATTGTGGATGCTACAATCATGGTTAAGCAGATCATAAGACCGTACAATAGAACATGACTTGAAAAACAAGAGGATGTCCAAAATTGAGGCATCCTCTTTCTATTTTTTATTACATGTATGTTTAATCAACCAACACACCGTTTTTTAATTCATTAAATAACCGTTGAGCCATATCTCCCTTACAAACTACCTTCAAATGATCTGGAAAAGATCCGTAGAATTCAAAAAAATGACGAATGGTTGTTGGTGAAGTAAATACCACCCCTGTAAATTCATCTAGATTATGGCGAACCGCATTATCCGGAATTTGATTCTCATACAAACACATTTCCTTCACTCTGTTTCCAAGCAATCGCAATCCCTCCGGTAAAATCTCAAAACGATTATTGGAGCAGGGTATAAGAACCTTCTCTCCCTTGACCTGATCTTTTTTCATCTTATCCAAAAAAGCTTCTGCACTGTTTTCTGATGTTTCGGGCTTAATATTTAAACCAAACTCCTTTAATCTTGCAGATGTTGAAGTCCCAACGGAAGATATCTTCAGTCCAGCGAGATGACGCACATCTAATCCCTGATCAAATAAAGCTTTAAAAAACTCTTTAACAGCAAACGGACTGGCAAAAATCAAACGATCATAGGTATTAAGATTATAAAGCAGATCAATCTGACACTGTGTAATTTTATTGGAATAAATATCAATCATCGGGTTATGAATAACCATACCAACCTCTTTGTAATCATTAATATCAGAGCCTGTGTATAACCATTTTTGTCCCAGTGATTTTATATCTTGTGTAGCTGTATGCCCCACAATTACCAAACAAGGAGCTGGTAACAAATCCTCTTCATTTTGCAATTGACCTAGCGTATATCTTCTTATCTCCTGATCAGGTAATGAAGCATTACGAACTGCAGCTACTGATACATTGGCAGGCCAACCTTCTTTAATAAGTCTTTTAGCCCATTGCTGTTGCTGTGCTGCCCCCATGTATAACACCAAAGTGTCAGCCTGGGGCAATTTATTATTCATAGCATCATGTCCGAGAGCAAAAGCAACGGAGGTACTTACCCCGCGGCAAGTTAAAGGTATAACACCATCAGCAGCTGCCGATAATGCAGAGGTTATACCCGGTACAATTTCAACCTCAATAAACCGTTGATTTAAATATCGATATTCCTCTCCTCCCCGACCAAAAATGAGCGGATCGCCACCTTTAATGCGCACCACATTATTCCCAGCCAAAGCCGATTGATAGAGCAACTCATTAATATTATCCTGACGGGTACTATGCTGACCTTTACGCTTACCAACATAACGTTTCTCTCCTTTAAATAAATCGAGATAGGAATGATCAATTAAGTCATCGTAGAAAATAACATCAGCCTCCTGCAACAGGCGTTGAGCCTTAATAGTCAGCAAATCAGGATTCCCCGGACCAAAGCCCACTATGTGTACCTTCCCAAAATTACGTCGTTGATCGATAGACCAAAAATCAAACGGTAAATCCTTTAACGAAAGTAACACCAAAGGTTCATCACCTTCTGTTTTGAGGACAGCTTGAATTTTCACTTCTTTAGGTAATACAACATCTATCTTACTCCAGTGCACTAACACCAGATCAATATCGCCCAGGTACAACATCATAAGCTCCTCGGTACCTAAACGCTTTTTCGCATTTGCTTTATTCCACTGAATAACGGCATTATCAGATAAAGCCGATTCTATCTCGGGCAATACATTGTCCGCAACCGGTTGGTAACTTTTTAAAATGATTTCGTACATAACAGGACGATTTAAATGATTATTACTTAGAAACGTGACTCTTCCTTGGTTTTCACCTCGGGCAGTTCTCCATTCTCACCTAATTCTTTTATTTTGTTTCTCCAATTAATAGCCGCATACACATTCTCTCCATTTGAACTTACAGCCACCGTCATAGGATCCTTTTTATAGATAGCGGGTGAGATAAAATCGCAATTCGATGGTTTATCCACCACATTCACCAGACAACGATAATTGAGGGCGTCAGCTCGTATCTGACTGTTTAATTCATGATTATTGGTGGCTGCATAAACCAATAAATGGCCTTTTAAATCACGCGGCTCATATGCTTTTTCCACAATATCAATAAAACCTCTTTCTCTGATTTCATCCACCACCTCCAGAGCAATCACCTTAATGTTTTGCGTAAATTTTTCGAGTGATTCAATTTTATGAATAGCCACATGGCCTCCTCCAATAATCAAAATTGATTCGCGCTCTATATCTATGGAAACAGGTAAAAAGTTCATAATTCATTGTATTTAGATGATTAAATTTGATATTCAGGATCAGCCATCTTTTCTTTTCCCAGTTTAATTCTGTTCCACACCCGTTCGTGCAGATAATAAAGAAGGAGTTTTGTAAACACTTCCACACCGCTGATAGAGGCAGCTATTCCCACTTTTCCGGTTATTAAATAAGAAACCAGAAACGTATCGATGGTGCCGGTAACTCGCCACGAAATGGTTTTAACAATACTTCTATATCTTTTCTCTTTCATAGCCCTGACTTATTTAACAACACTTATCTCCTTAGCGGGACTAATAATTCCTTTTCGAATCACAAAATCTCCGAACTTCTCATCCTTGTTTCTTTCTTCGGAATACTGTTTAAACAATGGTTCCAAAAGATCCAGGATTTGCTTTTCGTCTACCATTTCTTTGTAAAGCGTATTCAAGCGATTGCCAGAGAATCCGGCTCCCAGATACAGATTATATTTCCCCAATGAACGTCCTACCAGACCAATCTCTCCCAGGAACGGACGACCACATCCGTTGGGACAACCCGTCATGCGGATAAGGATATCATCATTACTCAACCCATATTTCTCCAGTATATCATCCAGCTTATCAATTAACTGAGGTAAATAACGTTCAGCTTCAGCAAAAGCCATGGTACATGTGTTTAGCGCCACACAAGCTATTGCATGCTTTCGTAGTCCGGTAAATTGCGATCCGTCACCAATACCGTATTCATCCAGCACTTTCTGAACTCGCTTTTTATCCTTCTCTGAGATATTACCAAGCACCAAGCCCTGGTTTCCGGTCAATCGAAAATCACAGGCATGCAACTCTGCTACTTTTTTCAAACCTTCTTTCAGCTTGTACGATTCAGTATCTTTAATTCGTCCATGCTCAACATATAAACTCAAAAACCACTTACCATTGGTTGCTTTTTTCCATCCCAACACATCGCCATTACTCTTAAATTCGTATGGTTTTGATGCATCAAGCTCAAATCCTAATCGTTGTTCCAGAACACTTACAAAAGCATCCACTCCAATTCGATCGATCGTATATTTCAAACGTGCCAGCTTTCTGTTTTCACGATTTCCAAAATCGCGCTGAACCTTCACAATCTCTTCAATAACAGTCAAGGCTTTATCTTTCGAAACAAAGCCAATAACATCAGCCAGACGAGGATAGGTTTCTTCCATTCCATAGGTTTTTCCCATTCCACCACCTACAGCCACATTGTAACCTAACAACACATCATCTTTAACAATGGCTATCAAACCAATATCATTGGCAAAAACATCGGTATCATTATAAGGTGGAACTGCTATAGCAATCTTAAACTTACGTGGCAGATAAGTTTTACCATAGATGGGCTCTTCATCCTTTTGTTCTTTTGTTAGCAGCTGTTTATTTAACCAAATCTCATGATAGGCAGTTGTTTTGGGTAACAGATGATCGCTGATGGCTTTAGCAAAATCAGCCAGTTCTCCCACCACTGGAGATAAGCCTTCGTTGGAAGTACTCATCACATTGCGATTAACATCTCCACAAGCTGCTATACTATCCAGCAACGAATCGTTAATTCCCTGCATAGTTTGACGCAGATTACGTTTTATAATACCGTGCAACTGAAAAGCCTGACGTGTTGTCAATTTCATGGTACTATTACCATATTTATCAGATAAATCATCCAAAGCTATCCATTGTTCTGATGTTGAAACACCTGCCGGAACACGAGCCCGAATCATAAAACTGTACAAAGGTTCCAGCTTTTGCTGCTTTCGCTCATCATCTAAATCACGGTCGGTTTGCTGATAACTACCATGAAACTTAATTAACTGAGTATCATCGGCTGAAATAGCTCCGGTAATCACGTCTTCCAATCCTTCAATTAGCGTTCCGCGCAGATAATTACTATTGGTCTTAATAATTTCCACCTCTGATGGCTTCCATTCCTGTAGCTGTGGTATATCTTTTATTTTCGTCATGATGATTGTTTTAATGCTGTTCTAATTCTAATATACATCCTCCTGATAACGGTTCTCCTTACGAAAAGCAAGCAACTGTTCTTCTGCCTCTTCAGGGGTTAGTCCTCCTTCTGATTGCAATATTTGGATGAAGGCAGCCCGTACATCCTTGGCCATGCTATTCTGATCTCCACACACATAGATATAAGCACCATCTTGTATCCATTGGTATATTTCTCTCGCTTTTTGAAGTAAACGATGTTGTACATAAACCTTTTCTTCCTGATCGCGAGAAAAAGCAACATCTATCTGATTAAGCACACCCGACGAACGATATTTTAACCACTCAGCCTGGTATAAGAAATCTGTCTCGAAATGCTGATCGCCAAAAAACAACCAGTTCTTACCGGAAGCGTCCTGCTCTGCTCTTTCCTGAATAAAAGAACGGAAAGGTGCAATACCAGTTCCCGGACCGATCATTATTATTGGTTTATCCTCTGCTGGTAATTTAAAACCATCATTTTGCTTTACCCGCACTCCCACTTTTTCTTCTACTTCAATTCTATCCGCTAGAAACACAGAACAAGCTCCCTCGTGTAAACGATCGTTTTTTTCGTAACGCACAGCTCCTACAGTCAAATGTACTTCTTCACCAACTTCAGCTTGAGATGAGGAAATAGAGTAAGCTCTGGGAACTAACGGACGAAGTGCATCAACTAATTGTTGGGCATTTAGTTCCAACTGAAAATCGTATAACAAGTCTAACAAATCTCTGCCATCCAAATAAGCATCCAACTCATCAATATTATCAAGCAAAGTATTTAAATCAGATTCTCCCACATAGGCCGATAATTTTTTCACAACTGGTAAGGTAACTACAGTAATTTCGCGATGATACTGTAAGGCTTCAATCAAAGTCAACTCTTCTTTATTAACCTGAACGAGCTGATTTTCATCTAAACCTAATTTGGCAATTACCTCTTTTACCAATTTAGAGTCATTCACTGCATACACTTCCAACGAATCACCTGGTTGATATTCCAAACCGGAATCTTCCAACGATAACTCAACATGGTAGGTTTCTTTATTGGAACCCTTTCCGTTTAGCTTTACTTTTTCCAATACCTCGGCCTGATAAATAGAATTTGTATGCACTTTGATTTTAGCATCACTACTTTTTGCAGGTGACGCCGAGGCTACCTTACTACCAAATAAACTTAGCGAGTTACTAACCACATCGTCTAAATGATCTTGAAAATCGACATCCAATAAAATGGGTTCAGCTAAAGATTGTGCCCCTCGCTTTTGCAATCGCTCGTGAAAATCAATGCCCGTCTGACAGAAATACTTATAGCTACTATCTCCCATGGCAATTACAGCAAAACTAACTCCCGACAAATCTCCTGCTCTTTTGGTATCGATCAACCTATGTAAATCCTCGGCAGCAACAGGTGGTTCTCCCTCGCCATGCGTTGAAACAATCACCAAAATGTTTGATTCTTCCTTAAGCTGCTTTACTTTATAATCAGCCATATCAACCACTTTGGCTTTAACATTGTTAGCTGCAGCCTGCTCCACAATACTATTGGCTACTATTTTGGAATTACCAGAGTGCGAACCTACAAGTATAGTTAGATTTGTTTGAGCAGATTGTTGTTCTTCAACTTCTATGGGAGCTGTTTCAGAATGACCATCTTGTAAGCCTAATCCGGACAGATATCCACCCAACCATACCAGTTGATTTTTCGATAAACCTTTTATTAATTCATCTGCCTTACCAAGTAATTCAACAGGTAAAACAGTATTATCAGATACATTTGACATTTTCTAAAATTTAGATAATACGATTCCAGGACGATCTCTCGTCAATTCAAAAAAGCACTAAGAAATAATTTGCAAACGGGACTGTTTGCCTAGAAATGATAAGCCCAACAGGGCATTCGTTTAACTAAAATTAATTGAGGGTTAATCGGAAAGTTCATGATTGGTATACGGTTAATGTATTTGCTTAACATTGGAGGACATCGATAAATGTGGTTAAGATGTCCCCCAACTATATGTTTTATTTAATCGATATTAAAAGTACTTAAGTAGCGTTCACCTGTATCAGGTAAAATAACCACTACTCGTTTACCTTTATTCTCAGGTCGTTTAGCTACTTCAATAGCAGCCCAAAGAGCGGCACCTGAAGAATAACCACACAAAATACCATCACTAACAGCTGCCTTATGAGCGGTTTCTACAGCATTTTCGTTTGATACTTTTACCACCTCATCATACACTTCGGTATTTAGCACTCCCGGCACAAAACCAGCTCCAATACCTTGAATTTTATGAGGACCAGGATTTCCGCCTGACAATACTGGTGAAGCCTCCGGTTCAACAGCAATAATTTTCACATCTGGCTTTTTCTCTTTAAGAACTTCTCCTACACCAGTTATTGTTCCTCCGGTACCAATACCCGATACAAAAATATCAATGTCTCCATCCGTATCATTCCATATCTCTTCTGCAGTGGTGCATTTATGTATGGCTGGATTAGCCGGATTATTAAACTGCTGAGGAATAAATGCTTTTGGCAATTCTTCTGCCAACTCGTTGGCTTTTGCAATGGCACCTTTCATTCCTTTATCGGCTGGTGTCAAAACTAACTCAGCTCCAAACTTCTTCAACAATTTTCTACGTTCAATACTCATGCTTTCCGGCATGGTTAAAATCAAACGATACCCTTTCACAGCAGCTACAAAAGCCAAACCTACACCTGTATTTCCACTGGTTGGCTCTACCAACACAGTGTCTTTATCAATTTTACCACTTTGTTCGGCATCATTTATCATTGCAAATGCAATTCTATCTTTTACTGAACTGGCTGGATTAAAAAACTCTAATTTAGCTACAACTTCTGCTACAGATCCTTCTGCCAGCTTATTAACTTTTACCAATGGTGTGTTACCAATCAATGCGGTAACGTCTTTAGCAATCTTTGTCATCTATTTATTTTTTTATGGTTATCACTTTTATATATAATACATGATGTGATCGTTTTCTTCTGTGTAATGCACTTTTAATTTATCAAGTGTATACTTCATTAGTAACTGATCATAATCATCTCTTACTTCCTGTAAAAATATTCCGGCTGCCTTATTCGCATTATTTCCTTCCTTTTCAATAGGCTTTTCCATTTTATCATCTAATACAATCATTAAATCATACAATGTTATTTCGTTCAGAGGTTTTGCTAAAAAGTAACCACCACCAGCTCCTCTCTTAACATCAACCACACCTTTTTTACGAAGTGTAACTGCAATAGCCTCAAGGAATTTCAATGGCAAGTCTTCGTTTTCAGCAATCTCAGCCACTCCTCTTAATTTACCTTCAGGCAGAATAGCCAAAGCCAAAACAAATCTTAATCCGTAATATACCTTCTTTGGAAACATATCCTATTGATTTACTATTTGTACAGGCAAATATCTAGGAAAGTATTATAATTTACAAGGATTTATTAGCTATTAAATTATACTTAATTAATATGAAATATCATATACATCTGATTTATTGAATATTTAAAGGTTTTTAAACTCACAATATTATTCATATCTTTTTAATAGATATTGTAATTTTAAGCTAAAATTAAGCAATAGATCAAAATGCTTCACGAATAGTAAAAAATAAAGCCTTTTCATTATGATTGGAGAAACCATAATCAATTCTGAAGTTCAAGCCATCTTGGGGCAAGGCTTGAAAACGCAATCCAACACCTGCAACTGCATGCAGATTACTAAACCAGGATGAATTTAAACTCGGCATTACACGGCCTGCACCACCAAAAGCAGCTGCACCTATACGCCACCACACTTTCTGACGCCACTCAACCTGAGTAAACCAACTATTTTTATCGATGTATTTATATGGATGAGGAATACCTCGTAAATTACTTTTACCTCCTACAGAAGGCATCTTATAAAAAGGCACATCACCCGATGAAGCATTAAATACACCTTGAAAAGCCAACACACTTTTATCATCCACAACAGACAAATACTTTCTGATATCAATAGAATTTAGGTTAAAATCGTATTCACTTCCCAGGTAACTTTTATAAAATAACGAAGACGCAATAATCAACCATCCTTTCGAAGGATATAACACATCATTGCGAACATCAAACATTAAGACTGGCCCCAAACCATTAGCCCATCCACCAGAAACACCCACCACATCATCACTCAACAAATCACCTTCTACATTATTGTGTTTATTCCTATTAATATCGAGACGAATGCCCACAAACCAATTTTCATTTAATCCTTTGGCCAGGTCGGAAGAGAAAACAAAAGAGTTTAAGTCATATTGTGAGTAAGGCTTAGATTTTTGACCATTCCCTATACCATAAAACTCATCAGGTAAAAACAGATATTGAAGCTTAGACCATAATGTCCAGTTATTTCGCCAATACGAAACCAGATCCAACTTCGCTTCATACATTCCTTTTGTCGAAACCTGAAATGACGAAGCCAATGTAGTAGGGCGATTAAGTGTCTTATCATGAGAACCTATACGCCAAACCGGCATTACCCCCATTTCAATACCGGTACGAGGAGAATATCCTACAGCCGGATAAACCGATATAACATGATGTCCTTTTTCCCAGGTCACCATATCCAAAACATCTTCTGCCAGACCTACACCCCTTTCTAGTAAATTTACTTTTAAAGTATCCTCCTGCGACTCTGCTTTTGTTAAGAATAAAAACAGACCAACAACAATTAATATCTGGCGGGTATTTAAAATTTTAAAAGTCAAGAGCCTGGTTTAAATCCTCAATTAAATCAGCCACATCTTCTATTCCCACTGACAAACGAATCATGGTTGAACGCACTCCCATCTCTTCTTTTTCTTCATCAGAAAATTCGGCATAAATAGTAGAAGCCGGATGAATGGCCAGAGTTTTATTATCATTAAGATTTGTTGCCCTTCTTATCAAATTCAACCGATTATAAAATTGAAAACATGCCTCTTTCGATTCCAAATCAATTGTCATGACAGCTCCAGGCTTACCGGAAAATAGTTTCTCTGCCAACTCAAAATTCTCATGAGACAAAACACCCGGATAGCTGAACGATTTTACTTTTGGATGATTTTGAAAATATTCAGCTAAGGCTTTACAATTTTCCACACACCTATCAACACGCAAAGACATTATATCCAGTCCCAGGTTCATAAAATGTGCTGTATGTGCCGTCATAGTTGCTCCCAAATGCCTGAATATTTCTTTTCGAATTCGAACAACCAGAGCATTTTTGTCAAATTTGGATGACCAGCTTTGCAAAGCCGGTAACTTAGACCAATCGAAAGTTCCATTATCAACCACTACACCCCCAAAGGCAGCAGCTCCTCCTGAAATAAATTTAGTGGTTGACATCACTTCCACATCAACTCCCCATTGTTTTGAATCAAATACATATGGAGGAGTAATAGTACTATCGGTTACCACAACAACATTATTCTTCCTGGCAATCAATGATAGCTTTGCAATATCCACAATTTCAAGCTGAGGATTGGTGATAGTTTCAAAAAAGTAGACGCGGGTTTTATCATCGGTCACTTTCTCAACTGCACCACAATCGGTCATATCAGCAAATCGCACTTCAATTCCAAGAGATGGTAAAGTTTCCTTTAGCAGCGCATACGAATGGCCAAACAAATGATTAGATGCAACCACATTACCTCCATTCTCAACCAGACTGATTAGTACATTTGATATAGCTGCCATTCCCGATGCCAAAGCTACGGCAGCATACCCTCCGGTAACTGCTTTTATTTTATGCTCAAAATATTCAACTGTTGGATTGGATGTTCGCGAATAAGCATGCTCAAATACCTTACCAGAAAACACTTCTTCAATCTTTTCAGCACTATCAAATTCAAATGCAACACCATCGTAAACCGGCATATGCAACGAATTATAAGCATCTTTTTTAGGATAAGGAGTATGTAATGAGCGGGTAACAAACCCTTTTTGACCTTTCTTCATTTGTGAAACCAAATTTTAATGTAGTAAAAGTACACATTATTGATATTTTGCAAAGCTAACGCAAATCTTTGACATCAGTAGTCGATATCTTTTCTCCATCATTGCCAAAGTTTGAACGCAGATAGTTTAAAACACTTGCAATCTCCTGGTCCGACAAATTACGATAACTTGCCATTACCCCATTATACTTTTCTCCATTTACCTCAATCTCGCCCGACATACCATTAAGTACAATATCTATCAACTTCTCTTTATCTCCCGAAACAACTTCATTATTGGACAACGGTGGATACATCTTGGGAATTCCTCCCGCATCGCGCTGGTGACAAACCATACAATGTTTTTTATATGCCAATTCACCTCCATCGCTCTGCTTCAACTCAGCAATATCATCCATCATCATATCCTGACTGGATTGCTTTGCCTTACCAGGTCCACAAGCAATAAATATCAACATAAAAGCAGCAGGCAACAATTTTAACATCCACTTTTGATTCATATCTGTGTTTTAGAATTAAAAAATCGATTATACTATTACAAATCACAACAACAAAACCTTAAAAACGTTCCATCGAAACTTAAAAAATGTTTTAATTTCAAAATTTTGAAACCAACTCAATACTTAAACGTTATTGATTCCGTTATAGAATCATAAAAAGCAAGAGTAAAACCATACTTTTTAGTACTTTTGCAGGTCAGACAACAAGCACGCAACTAAAAAACTGAGGATATATGATAATTTACCTTAGATTATTATCGGACGAGAAAGATGATTTTGTGAAGGAGATTGCTGTTGATGACAAACTCTCATTTGCTGATCTTCATAGTTTTATTCAGGAGTTATTAAAATACGACGCTTCGCAAATGGCATCGTTTTTTACTACTGATAAAGATTGGAATAAGGAAACCGAGATTACCTTATTTGATATGGCAGATTTTGAAGCTGCCAACTTACGAACTATGCAAGACACTGTTCTTACCGAATACCTATATGAAATAGGACAACGAATGCTATACGTTTTCGATTTCTTCTCAGAAAGAGCATTTTTTATGGAAGTAATAAAAACTGCTGATGGTAATCTTGATAAACCTATGTGCTACCGAAACGATGGCGAAAACCCAGATCAAATTCAAATGGTTGATTTATCTGAAAAACCATCAGAAGAACATATGAATTATCACGAAGATGAATTTGATGGTTCTTTAGATTCATTAGATTTCTCTTCTTTAGATGATATTGATTTAGAAAACGAAGGTTCTGATTTTTACTAATAACTGATTAAGATAATGACAAAACACCTGGTAGTATTAGTTGGCCCTACCGGAATTGGTAAAACAGATACTAGTTTAAAAATTGCTAAACATTTCGATACTGAAATTATTTCGGCCGACAGCAGGCAGATATACAAAGAACTTAAAATTGGCACTGCCGCTCCTACTCAAGAGCAGTTAGCAATTATCCCTCACCATATGGTGGCTACCCATTCGGTAAACGATTATTACAATGCATGGCAGTTCGAGCAAGACGTCCTAAAACTGAGCGACGAACTATTTAAAAAACATGATGCAATAGTTTTAACCGGAGGTTCTATGATGTATGTGGATGCTGTTACCAAAGGTATCGACGACCTTCCTACTATCGATCCTGATCTTCGCCAGGAGGTAATGGATATTTACGAGAAGGACGGATTAGACGCTATTCGACGCCAGCTAAAAATACTTGATCCAGAGTTTTATAATCAGGTTGACCTAAAAAACCACAAAAGAGTAATGCATGCGGTTGAAGTATGCCTGATGACAGGAAAACCTTATAGTTCATTGCGCACAAACACAAACCGACAACGTCCGTTTAATATCATAAAACTGGGACTGGACATGGATCGTGAGGAACTCTACAATCGAATTAACCTGCGTGTTGATCAAATGGTAAAAGATGGCCTTTTTGAAGAAGCAAAACAATTCTATCATCTAAAAGAAATAAACGCTCTAAATACAGTTGGGTACAAAGAAATATTTGCACATTGGGATGGCGAATACGACGCAACAACAGCCATTGAACTTATCAAACGTAACTCTAGACGATATGCAAAAAGACAACTTTCGTGGTTCAGGCGTGATAAAGAAATGCATTGGTTTAATCCCAAAGATGCAGATGAAATGATTACATTTGTTGAACAACAAATTTTTGTTTAACCCACCGGGCCACTTTCGCATAGCCTTGCTCGCGGTTTACATTTAAGGCCCGGTGTTTTTTTAAATTCATTTATGACTTATCACCGCCCATTCAACTTGCGTGTTTATGGCATTCTCATCAATCCAAATTACGAAGTACTATTGACTGATGAATACAGGTTGGACATGTTTATGTGCAAATTTCCTGGCGGCGGATTAGAATATGGTGAAGGAACAGTTGATTGCCTCAAAAGAGAATTTAAAGAAGAGCTCAATTTAGAAATCGAAATCATCAATCATTTCTACACCACCGACTACCTTCAGAAAGCTCGTTTTTTTGAAGATACTCAATTAATCAGCATCTATTATCTGGTAAAAACTCCGGAGTGGAAGAAAATAAAAACTACCAACAAAGCCTTTGACATTAATCCTATTGAAGGAGAACAAAGCTTCAGATGGATTCAAATAAAAGACTTAGTGCCCAATGACCTTAGCTTTCCTATTGACAAAAAAGTAGCTGAAATGCTAAAAGAGCTATAAGGTAGCTTCCACAACCAGATGAAAAGAATCTGGTTTCCACTCTGAACGATCAAAACCGCCAAAAAAATCGACCTTCGAGAATAATTCTGTCAAAGGTTGTTCCAACCATTCTTTTAACAGCGGCTGCAGAAAAACTTCATTATCAGAAACTACATTCCCTTTATACATAAGAGAAGTAACAAAGCCTATTTTCCCATCTCTGCGATGAAAATAATCACGCTTAAAAGTATAATCTCCGGATTCGATAGTTGGTAAATGATCGATCTGATCCTTTACTATCCGATCGTAATTCACAATCTGAAAAATAAATTTCCCACCCGGATTTAATTGTTTCTTAATATTCCAGAATAATTTTAATACATCGGCTTGCTCATCCAAATGAACCAAAGTATTACCCAAGCACAATATACTATCGAATTGAATTGCAGAATAATCATCTGATATTAAGTTAATATCTCCTTGCTGAAACTTTAAATCCAAAGCCTGTGGTCGTTTTTCCTCAGCCTTTTCAATCATCTTCTCATCGAAATCAAAAGCTCTTACTTTTGCACTTCTGCGTGCCATTGCAATAGCTAGCGATCCCGTACCACACCCCATATCTAATATCGATTTCTGAGCCAACTGACCGCCTAAAGCTTTTTCAACAAACAAAAGCTGCTTCTCATTGAAAGGAAACAGCTCATCATATGCTTCTGCAATATTGCTATAAAATTCCATTACTCTATTTTTTCTGAAATATGGTATTTATTACGTTCCGAACCGTTTCGGGAAACCAATTCACCCAAGAAACCGGCCAAAAACAATTGCGTACCTAATAACATTGATGTTAATGCAATATAAAAATAAGGACTATCAGTTACTAATGCAGCTGAAATATTATTATAAACACACCATATTTTATGAACACCTAACCATAAAGCCGATCCAAAACCAACCACAAACATTAAGGTTCCTAAAGCACCAAAAAGATGCATGGGACGCTTTCCAAATTTAGAAATAAAGGTAACTGACATTAAATCGAGAAAGCCCTTTATCGTGCGTTCAATACCAAATTTAGAAACACCGTATTTACGCTCCTGATGTTGCACAATCTTTTCACCTATTTTTGGAAAACCAGCTTGTTTGGCTATTAAAGGGATGTAACGATGCATTTCGCCATACACCTCTATATTTTTAATAACCTCGTTACGATAGGCTTTTAAGCCACAATTAAAATCATGTAGTTTGATGCCTGACACCATTCTAACTGTTCGATTAAACAATTTACTAGGAAGTGTCTTGCCAATTGGATCGAAGCGTTTCTTTTTCCATCCACTTACCAAATCAAACCCCTCCTCTTTAATCATTTTAATCAGGCCAGGTATTTCATCAGGACTATCCTGAAGGTCGGCATCCATGGTAATTACAACATCTCCTTTTGCTGCTTCAAAACCACAATATAAAGCAGCCGACTTGCCATAATTTCGTCTAAACCGAATGCCTTGCACCATTGAATTGCCTTGTTTTAACTCTTCCACTACCTTCCAGGAGGTATCAGAACTTCCGTCGTCAACAAACAATACTTCATAAGAAAGATCCAACGGGTCAACTACCCGCCGGATCCAGCTTAATAATTCTTTTAACGATTCTTCCTCGTTATATAATGGTACTAATATCGATAATTCCATATTCTTTATTCAGCCTGTGCTTCTTCAAACATTGGTTTGTCTTTTTTGAAGATGGCAGCTAAGATAAGAGAAATAATGATGCCGCCAATAGCTGAACTAACAACACCCATTATCGCAATTGCCGTTGGACTCATCATCTTTCTCATCATTCCTTCTACCATATCCAGATTCTGTTCGACTTCCGGATTTTTAGCAATAGCCTCTTCTAAAGCCTTACCTAATAATTGTTCTGGTAATGACGGATCAATGATGGCAAATAATACATAGGCAAAAATGGAACCTAAAATACCCCCAACTAATGCAGTCATAAATCCTAATCCCACACCGGTACCATAGCTCATATATCCTCCATTTAACTTATCTCTATAGGTAATCATCGCCCATATAATAATACCAATTATAAAAATATAGCTAACATATCCCAATGCCTGATTCCCTATTTGTCCAGCAACGTACAAAATCACTGAGTAGAGAATTGAGATCAATCCTAAATAAATTCCATAGGTCAAGGCCGTTTTTGACCAAGATGCATTTGTTTGTTCCATAATTCGGGTTTTAAATTAAATTTCAACTAAAATACAAAATACCTTCGAAAGAGTGCTTAAAATACGTCAACATTCAGGCAAGAATAAAAAAGATGAAAAATTTTGTTTTTCATTTTCACCATATTACATAAAAGTTCAAAAAAAAGTAGCCCATAATGTTTGCACGAAAAGAGTTTTGTTTTACTTTTGCATCCGCAATCACAAACACGGGTAAGTCTCATACGACTAGCTCCTGTTGAATTCCCCCAGGGCTTGACGGCAGCAAGGGTAGACGGTTGTAGCAGTGCGATGTGGGTAGCTTACCCACCCTGCCGCTGTAGCTCAGCTGGCTAGAGCAGCTGATTTGTAATCAGCAGGTCGGGGGTTCGAGTCCCTCCAGCGGCTCCAAATTAACCAAAGGGTTATTGGAAAATTTTAAAATATTGAATGCAATTGGGGAGATACCAAAGTGGCCAACTGGGGCGGACTGTAACTCCGCTGACTTATGTCTTCGTAGGTTCGAATCCTGCTCTCCC
>NZ_JAGUCO010000034.1 GCF_018271995.1 Carboxylicivirga linearis | reverse complement strand
TCATTTTTGCATTTTTCTGATTCAATTATAGAGAAATAGAATGCAATTTCAAAAGGAATGTAGAACATGGTAATAAATAGTAATAAAAGTAAAAACGTTTGATATTCAGATAGTAATAAATAGCAGTAAAAAGAAAAATACCAAGAATTATAAGTGTGATGTAATTTGGTCTGTATTCAATAATATTTACTTGCGCTCAATTAAAAACCATTAAAACGATAAAATACGTTACGGAACGTTCTTTTACTACCATTTACTCGCATTTACTATCAGATACTATCTTTTACTATAACGTGAGTGTACCGTATTGCTTAGGTTTGACGAAATAAAATTTAATAACACGTTTAAATCGTATAAAAATGAGCAATACAGTAGTTGTAGTTGATGATTATCTCTTTAATAAGTTAATGAGGAAGATTGACCAAATTAACGATAAGATTGATAGTATCAGTATCGAAAAGAATGATGGTTTTAAAGACCGTTGGTATGTTACCGAAGAAGTTTGTAAACTTTTAAATGTGAGCAGGCGAACCTTGCAAACCATGCGTGACAATAAGGTGATTGCCTTTAAGAAAACAGGACGTAAGATTTATTACAAGGCTTCTGATATTGAAGCCTACCTGGAAAGTATTAATGGATAATCTTTTGTTAATGGAATCAATTGAAAAAGATAAAACAGAATTGGGGAGGTCGCATCTTACGTTTGGTAAGATGTCTCTTCAAGAAGCCAATTTAAGATTGAAAACAGCTGAGGATTCTGAATTTCCATTATGTATATTTCCGAAGTTTATCCAGGATACTATTATTGAATTGTACGACAATGGAAATTATAACATTGATTATACAGCTGTAAGCATTTTTACCGCTTTAGCCGGGATTATTGGCAATTCGTATCATTTGCGTAAGCATATTGAGTGGATAGAAAACCCATCTATGTGGGTGGTTTTGGTAGGAAAGTCAGGGCAGAATAAAAGTGCTCCCTTAAAAACAGCCTTTAAAGCCATAAAAAATCTGCAAAAGCAATACGACCAGGAATATGAAGCAGCTATTGCCAATTATGATCCTGATTTAGGTGATAAGAAACCGACCAAGAAAAAACTGTATTCTACCGACCCTACATTTGAGGCCTTGATAAATATGCATAAGCAAAATCCCAATGGTTTGATATTGATGCCTGATGAATTTAAGAGTTTTATATTGAATCTGATTGGCTATAGTGGAACATCTAAGCAGAGTCAGTTTTTATCCATTTGGGATGGGGCTCCAATTTCTCTGGATCGTAAAGAAGCGGAAAGCTCTTCGTTAAGTATGCCCTGTGTTTCTATTATCGGAAGTATTCAGGATGATGTCATCGCATCTTTCAAGGCGAAGGATATTAAAGATGGTTTTTTTGAACGTATTCTGTTCGCCATTCCTTTAAAAATGGAAAAGAAATATATCCGGAGAAAGAATCCGGACGATTATCTGGTTGAAAAGTTCCATTCAAGGATGAAAGAATTGATGGATAAAGTCTATGAGAATACAAATACTCAAGAGTTACTATTATCAGAAAAGGCAGAGGATTTATTTATTGAAGAAGTAAACAAACATGTAAAACCATCTAATAAGGATGCCACCATATCCGGAATATTGTCAAAATTGGATCGATATATATTACGATTTGCCTTGGTTCTGGAAGTGTCTACCTGCTTTTTTGAAGAGAGACCAATAAAGCAAGTAAGTCATGATTCAATGAAGAAAGCCATAATGCTAAAGGATTATTTCTTTGCCAATGCCTTAAAGCTAAATAATATGGTTTTAAATGTTTACGAAGATAATTCAAAGGAAGGCAAGGTGTTTCAGGTTTTAAAAAAGATTGGCAAACGGGAATTTACCAATAAAGAGTTTATTGATATGGCAATTAAACTGAATATTGCAAAAGAGTCATATGCATATCAATTGCTCAGTAATACCAAGCTGGCCCATAAGGTTCAGAAGGGCCTGTATGAGACCGATGTTTTCAACTAGTTATAAGAGAAAAGTGGAAAGGAAAAAGTAGGGTCTTCTGTGGAGTTTGTGGAGTTGTGGAGTTTGGTTAATTAACAGCGAATTACGTGTGGAGTTTGTGTGGAGTTTGTGTGGAGTAAGAAATTCGAAAAAATGATTCATTGTCACCTTAAAATTTATAAAACTGTGTAGTGAGTGGAGTACTGTGGAGTAGTAAGTGCTTGAAAAACAATAATCCTCCACAACTCCACAAACTCCACTATAACAAGAAAAGTCTCTTTTATGTCAGAAATTCGTTATTCTTTAGAAAAATATAAAGGACGATCAACCAGGTATCATTGTCCGGGGTGTCATCAAAGGACTTTTACCAGGTATGTCGATAATAATACCAACAAGCATTTATCTGATAATACCGGAAGGTGTAACAGGGTAGAAAAATGTGGTTACCATTTTACCCCTATGATGTACTTTGAGAAAAACGGATACGAACCGAATAATTTTTATACCACAGTACCTAAACCAAAACAAATTATAAAACCACCCTCATGTATTGACAAAAAGTTAATGCAAGCTTCTCTTACCAATTATCACCACAACAACTTTGCAATGGGGTTGAGTAAATATTTTCCGGAACGTATGGTTTGGGAGGTTTTACAGAAGTATTACGTTGGTACTGCCAAAGGAAACAAAACCATCTTCTGGCAAGTCAATCGATTAGGACAAATACGAACAGGTAAAGTAATGCAATATGATGTTCATACATTAAAACGTAATGGATATATAAATTGGGTGCATCATATTACTAATCAAAAGGACTTTAACTTGAAGCAAGTATTCTTTGGCGCTCATCTACTTGCCAATAAAACAACGCCAGTGGCCATTGCTGAAGGGGAGAAGAATGCCATATTCGGAGCGTTGTATTATCCACAATATAATTGGATTGCTGTAGGCTCCATTGAAATGCTGAATGTACAAAAGCTTAATGCCCTCAGAAATTATCAGGTGACTTTATTTCCTGATAAAGGAAAAGCATTTGAGAAATGGAATAAGATTGCTGAAAGTGCCTGTTTTAATGTTCAAGTAAATACGGTTTTGGAGAATACAGATTTAAATGAAGGGGATGATATTGCTGACTTGGTTATCTCCATCAAAAAGGAGCAGTATATGGCAAGCCCAGAAGCTGTTATTGATAGATTTAAAGAGAGGAACAAATATTTAATTCTATTGATAGAAAAATTTGATCTTATTGTCTCTATATAATTTGAGTTCGTTGGGTAATTTTTAAAGGATCAATCAACTATACTTTATGGAGGCATTTTTTCTGCTACATTTCACGCTTGTGATCTCCTCCCCAAACTATGTACTGGTCAAAAGTAGAGAGTTCGAATATGAAATAATTTGAATAAATATAATCGTAGTGTCACTCCTTGGGATAATATTTATTTATGGTATATAATATTGGTAAGGTAAAAACAACTGCTGCAATAATCAAGAGTAAATAATTCGTAAATGTGAGTGATATTGTATAGCTTCAATGTGTGAAATTAGATTGTCCAATGTTGTTAACCTTGATTAATAATGATTGATACTAGACCCAATGTATATGCTAATCATGGATTTCCTTATTATTTAAAAGATCCTAAAGAATTTGAAGAGATTGTTTATCACATATACTCCAATGAGATTGCTAGTGGATTATGGAGATGTAAGTTTGACGCAATTAATTGGTTAGATAAAGTTGGGGAAAGAGGACGAGATTGCACATTACACATAAAAGGACGTAATGTTGGTGTTATTCAATGTAAACACTCTGAGAAAAATAAGCATGCATTTGCAAAGCCTGATTGTATAAAAGAAATATGTAAGTTTGTTTTGCACTATGGAATAGATCAATCATTGATAAGTGATTTGAATACATTTACTTACTATTTTGTAGTATCAAGTAAGTTCAATGAAGCAGCTCAAAGCCTACTCACTAATTTTAGTAGCAAAATATTACTTGAAACAAAATTAGGTGATTATATAAAGAGCGTATTAAACGGTAATGTTGCCTTGAAAGAGAAATATACTCTGGATAGCGCAGACAAGTTCCTAAATAATCATTTAGATAAATTGAATGTCAAAATGATTGTTGGATCGGACTTGGATAAATTGATGAATGAGAAATATAATGTGGCATTAATAGAAAGATTCTTCTCACCAAAGGTCATTATAAAAGAAAGGGAAGGATCTAATATCCCTGTAACAGATATAATACGAAACTTTGAAAATGCTTCAGTCATACTTTCAGAGTATAAAAATGAATTCGAGGGAGTTGAGGGATCTCATATAGATAGAAAAGAAACAGGTTTTTTAGTTGAATGGATAGAGAAAGATTTCGATGACGAAAAGGAGAGGGTGGCGTTGCTGGTTGGGCAGCCAGGTAGTGGTAAATCTGTTATTTTAAAAGACCTTTTTAATAAGCTGGATACCAAAGGTATTCCTACTCTTGGTATAAAAGCTGATCAATATGCTACGAACTCAATAAAACAACTGGAAGAACGATTGAATTTAACCGATTCAATTGAAAAGCTACTGGTTAAGCTAACCGATGATTATGCTACAGTTGTTGTGATAGTGGATCAAATTGATGCCCTTTCTCAAACTAATTCTGCAAGAGGTGAATATCTAGCCACCTATAAACAGTTGATTAGTGCTTTAAGAAAATATGATAGAGTGCGAATTGTTGTTTCAATCAGGTCCTATGATTTGGAATATGATTTTGGTTTTAAATCCTTTAAAAAGGAAACAACTTTTAATGTCGATTCACTGACGAAAGAAGAAATAACAAAAGTTCTAAATCAATTGTCAGGATCAAAACTTTCGATTACGGATGCTATGTTTGAATTATTGAAAACTCCGTATAACCTAGATGCATTCTGTCGAATTTTCACACATAGCCTTAATCTGAATTTATTAAAGACCACTACTGATTTATACAAAGAGTTATGGAGACAGAAAGTGCTCAATATTCCTCTTGCTAAAAGAGTTCTCAAACTGAAAAGTGTATTGTATACAATTGCTTCAAATATGTACGATGAGCAAAAAATAACATTACGAAATGATGCATTGCCTGACCGGTTTTCGAAGGAACTTGAATATTTGCAACAGAATGGAATTCTAGTAGGTAAAAGTGGCTCAATTCATTTCTTCCATCAAACGTTTTATGATTTTGTTTTTGCAAAGCAATTTTGCGGAGAAAATAAATCAGTTTTCAAATATATTAATCAACATTGGCAAGGATTAAAAGTAAGGTCAAGTCTGAAGATGATCTTGTCATTCTACAGGGATACAAAGCACGAGAAATACATTGATATTTTAAAGCATATACTTACTGAGCAAGCATTTTTCAGACGAAAAATAAGATACCACATAAAACTATTGACAATAAGTTTATTAAGTTCAGAGCAAGAGCCTACTGCTAAAGAAATACAATTATTTGACAAGAAGATATTAACTAATACAAACCTATTAAAACTGTTTCTAAGCAATGTAAACTCTAATGGATGGTTGCGAGTTATTTTGGAGAGATATAATATTCTATCGTTAAGACTATCTAAGGTCTTGAACCACCATCAAATAGTTTATTCAATCTTAATACGCCATCTTCCAGAGTGTAGAGGTTTGATTTTACCTTTTGTTTTGAGTGGACAGGAACCATTTTCAAATGGAGAACTTATTCGTCTCCTTTATTACAATAAAATCTGGGATTTGCCAGAAGCTTTCTCAATACTTGAGATAGTGCAAAGTGAGCTTTATGATGATGAACACTTCATGTTTGATATATTAATTCAAATCTCAGAAACAAATGAGGACGCAGCGATTGCTTTATTTCAGTCATATTTCTCAAACAAAATATCAAGTATTGAATATGAGCTCGGTAATATAAAGCTTAAAATAGGCTATGACGGTGAAAAGTTCTTGACACATCTTTATACAAATCATTTTAATAAAGCCTTGGAGCTTAATTTGAAAGCAGTTACTGATTTAGTTTGTAAAACTGAAATGCAATATCCGAGAAGTGATAATGATTTAATTATGGATCATGCATTTCAGAGTATGGGAGGTTATAGAGAGAAAGATTATGGATTTTTATTTACACAATTAGAAAAAAATATTAATAAGGCTGCTGAAGAGTCTTCAAACATTATATATGTATTTATAAAAGAAAATATTGAAAGCAGGTATACAACAATTTTAAATGTGGTTTTAAAAGGGTTAAAAGCTAATCCACACTATTTCATCAATGAAATATTTGAATTAGCTAAAATCTTTAAAAGAAGAGAACTGCTTAGCGATACAGATGATGTTTTAATTTTATTTCGGCAAGTTATTAATAAAGCCTACCCACACTTTAATGTTGATCAGAGAGCTGAGTTGGTTGACCTTATATTAAATATTAATGAGCGAATAATATATCACACCTATAATGACAACAACGGGAAAAGAAAGTTATATACTTATTGGGGCTATACACAACTAACCTATTTACAATCCATCCCCAAGGAATATGTTTTTAGTAATCCCTTATTAAAGAAAAAGTATCAGGAATTAAATCGTAGGCATGGAGTAATTAAAGATGAAATCAAAGAGCGATATGGCATAGCTAAAATAGTTGGTTATCCCTTAAATAATGAAGCTTACGAGAAGATGAATATTGTAGCTTGGAAAAGAAGCATGTTGAAATACAATGGTTTCGAATATCATGATTTTGGAAGTCTTAGAGGAGGCAAGGATGAGCATTGCAGAGCATTAAAGGAAGTAGTAAAGAAAGAACCAGAAAAATTTCTTGATCATATAAGTGAGTTTATAATTAAAGATGCCTATCATATAGATTATGCCATCCATGCTGTTGAAGGTCTTTTCGAATCAGAAGTAAAGATTAAAACTGAAATTAAAGTCCAATTGGTTAAGCAACTTATTAAATGTGGAAGGATTACTTCGCACTCCAATCGAAGAGTAGTTTGGTTAATCGATACTTTATTGAGAGATGAATACATGGATGATGAACTATTTAGTTATTTAGTCAGAATAGTTTTAACGGATATTGATCCGAATGAAGTTTTTAATCCAGATGCACTATTGAGTGATGGAATTAATTCTAATCGTGGAGCAGCAGCTAAGCGTTTAGTCATGATAAATGATCAGCCTTATTACTCTGAGCGGATTTTCGCTACCTTAGAAAAAATACCTGAGGATCCAATGGATTGTGTTAAAGCTGCTACATTATACAGATTAGCCTATCTAAATAATTACAATATTGAGCGAAATTTTAAGCTATTTCTTAAGTTAGTTGATACCGATAATGAACAAGTTTTGCAAAGCTCAATATGGTCAGCTCAATATTTTAATCGAAAATATAAAAATGAACTAGAACCATACTTTAGGAAAACTATTACATCTGAAAAACTAACAAAGGATATTTCAATATTGCTTACAGTGGCATGGCTTGAGGGTATTGAAGAATCATATACATTATTACAAGACTATTATCCGAAAATCAAAGAAGTAAGAAAAGCAATGCTGCATGTTGCAGAATCAAATATATTTAAGCACAACAATGATATCACAGAAAAATGTAAAATCATTCTTAGCGAGTTTCTTGAGGAAGATGATATAGATATTGCAAGAGAATATACATTCTTGTTTTCGGAATTAAGTTGTGAGCATTTTATTGATTTTAGGTCGTTTATTGAAGACTACTCAAAATCTAAAGTTTGCATACTAACTCCTGGTAATTTCATTAATTTTCTTGCAAAATGTACTCACTTTCATCCTATAGATTGTTTAAGTTTATTGAATAATATTCAATCGGTTAAATCACAATTAAGCATTCAAAATGAGTTTTATTACGATAATAAGAGTTTAAATGTGATTATCAATTCCTATAATGCTTTGTTGCAACACACAAATAAGGATAAGAAAAAAATTAATTACACACTTGATATATTTGATAAAGAACTTGAGTGTGAAAGAAACAATTCTGCAATTGTTAAGGTATTGCAAAGCATAGATCATTAGTGATATCACGTAAATATCTTTTTATGTTCTTTAATATTCTTACTTTGTCAACCATTTTTGTAGTCTAAGACTATTACGAAAATTGCATAAAGTCCTACCACGCACGATTAATTAAATATTGAAGAAATTAGTCTTATTTAGTAGTTCTTCAATATTTAAAGTTAACACTTATATTACCCCTACCAATATGGAATCAAAACTTTATTAAAAGGATGGAGGTGTGTAGTTTTAAGCTAAAACTAATTTAATTTATTCTTGTCTATCTTATTTAATAAAAGTAATTTGTAACCACTTTCACTAACTGATTACTTATTAAAACAAAGAATGAAATGAAAATTGAAGCTATTAAACCAGGGCCAAAGCCTAAAAAGAAAGATGGAACTCTTGATAAAAGAAGAAGGGATAACAAAAATACACCTGGTAATAAACCATCTTTAAAGCCTAGTAAATCAACAAATTAATTTTGGTATCTTAAGATTTGGATAGGTTCATTAAATGAATAATAATGTATAAAATAAAAAAAATCAACAAAGATTAATCTTAAGACAGTTATTCTTTAACAAATCCAACTCACAAGTTATCATCCACGTTGATAATGTAATTTATCAAGGAAAAATAGTTGAATACGATGATGAAGAGAACTCTATAACAATAGATAGGGGAAAAGATATCTCAACCTTACCATTAGATCATATTAATGAAGTATATATTGTCTCCTAAAACACTGGTTTGATTATCTATCGAATATTTATAATTTAAGTTCTTTGATTGAAGTATTCAGTCTATTATTTTCACTATAAGATAACAACTCCCGATTGTACAAGATAATACAATCGGGAGTAAATTACATCTAATAAATCTTCTATTCTGTTATTATAATCCCACCATTAGGTTGAATTGTCAAATTCACCGAACCACTGTTTTTAATTTTTGTTTCAGAAAATTGTGGTTCCGATTTCTTATTGTCAGAGTATAGTTTCACATCTTTTCCAGCCATCATCGGAAGATTAACATTTAACTTAATCGCTTCTTTTTGTGCATTTACACCAACTACATACCATTGGTCTTTATGACGACGTGCTAAAACACTGTATTTACCGGGATAACCATCAATGAAAACAGTTTCATCCCATGTAGTTGGAACTTCCTTCATAAAGTCAATCTCAAATGCAGGAACATCTGTTAAGTTGTTGGGTGCAATGCCAAACATTTGTACTGGGGTTTGATACAAAATTGCCGTAGCTAGCTGAAAAATGTCAGATGTTTTTCTTGTCGTTCCTCCATCATTTGTTCTGTTATGACGTTTATTTAATAAAACTGGCCCAAATTCCATGCTTCCTACAGTATTGCGTATGAAAGGGTGAAGGCATGCATTATAGGCTTCCATATCATCAAAATGCTGATTAAAGATTAAATTTTCAGAAGCTAAAACAGCTTCACTACCGATGTAGTTTGGATACATACGTTCCCAACCACGAGGTAATGTACACCCATGAAAAATTATCATTAAGCCATACTCATTAGCATCCGAAAGAATATCTTCATAGAGCTTCATTGTTTCCTGCTTGTCTCCGCCAAAGAAGTCAACCTTTAGACCTTTCACACCTAAACTCTGTAACCACTTCATTTCTTCTTTACGACTAATGGAGTTATCCATTTTATGTTTTGGCCCTTGTGGCGCATTATTCCAATAGCCGTTTGAATTGTACCATAAAAAAACATCAACTCCTTTAGATTGAGCATATTTAATTAATTCCGGTATTTTATCATAGCCCACTTGTGTATCCCATAGTGCATCCATCAAAATATACTCGTATCCCATTTCTGCTGCCAAATCAATATAAGTAACCTGGTCATCGTAATTCATGCTATTGTCCTGCCACATAATCCAACTCCATGTTGAACGACCGTACTTATATTCCTGAGACGGTTCATATAAAGGCTCTACCAAGTCAAAAGGAATAGTTGTTTCAACGATTGGTTTCAAATTATTTGATATTGTAATGGTACGCCATGGTGTTGAACCAGGTAGTGATATTGCAGGAGTAGTACTTCCAAATCCATTATTTTCACCTTCTTGAGGAAAAGCAATAGAGTAAACACCTTCTTTAGTACCATCACTTAAGTGAGAGGCACAATATTTACTACTTACACCTGTTTCAGAAACCAATACCCAGCCATTATTTCCAACATGAAAAAGCGAAGGAAAGGTATATCCTTGGCCATATTTTGACGGTGTGGAACTAGGTTCATCAGGAACGTATTCTTCTTCATAACTAGGTTTTGTTCGTTTCCATCCTATTCCGGGAGTAGCTTGTGGAGATAAAAATGTGGTTGTTTCCTCCGGAAGATTGAATCCGGTAATTTCTTTTTCTATAATGCATGAAGCAGTTTCTCCAAATTGAGGCAGATTATATCTAAAACCAATATCATTGTTGCTAATCCTGAAAACAACTTCTATTTGCTGTTTCTCTTTATTGTAGAGTGTTATGGTTAACTCATTGGCTTCATAATTTATTGTAGATTGTTTAATTCTATCTTGTTTGTACTTTTTATCTATTGTATTATTTTCTGTTGAATGAATAGACAATTCTTTGCTAAAATCTCCTACATTGCTGATTAACCCAAGAGGTGAATCTTCAAGCATCATAATGTTATTATACAGTACAGTGTAAGAAATTTTTCCATCTGTGAGTTTAACAGTTAAGGCTAGTTTGCCGTCAGGACTATTTAGTGATTTTTCTTGTGCAAATGTGAATGCAGTAAATAGAAGCAGGTAGCAGGTTATTAGTTTTCTTTTCATTTTTATTTTAATTATTTGTATTTCAAGATTAATACCTTATAGTTGAATATATACATCATCATTAATAAATGTCATCAGTGACTACAATGTTAGTTTCATTAGAATATCGGTTTGTTCATCTTCTCCTAGTTTAAAAATATGTTTATCAAATGCTTTAAAACCGTTTTTCTGATAAAACCTGATAGCTCTCAAATTATGTTCCCATACTCCTAACCATATAAGTTCAGCATTTACTTTTTGAGCTATTTCAATGGCTTGGTTGTATAATATTTGTCCCACCTTCTTTCCTAAGAATTCTTTTAGGACATAAATTCTTTCAATTTCGAGTGAATTTTGATTTATAAGCTCTGTTTGAGCAGATTTAGTATTTATTTTCAAATAGCCAATCGCTTTATTGTCAATTTTTGCCATAAAGAATGTTGAATATTGATTTTTAATTTTTTGACTTAGTTTTTCTTTTGAGAAATTAATATTCAAATATTTTTCCATGTCCTCTTTTGAATTGTCAGAAGAAAAAGTCTCGAAGAATGTTTGCTTACTTACCTTTTGCAGTTCTTCTAAATCGTCGAGTGTGACTTCACATATTATAATTGGATTCATATTTTTATAGAGTGTTGTTATAAACTAATATCTACTTCGTTATCTCATCAAAATATTCCAAAGCCCAATCCACCATCATACCAACGGCGGGCATTAATTTCTGACCTGTATTGGTTAACGAATATTCAACACGAGGCGGAATTTCAGGATACATTTTACGGTTAATCAGTTTATCAGCTTCTAAGCGTTTTAATGTACTAGACAACATTTTTTGCGATATATCAGGAATAGCTGAATTTAATTCTTTATAACGCATAATCCCGTTTTGATTAAGAGTACTAAGGATTAATAATGACCATTTATCACTCATACGGTCTATCACATTTCGTATTGGACAAGTTGGATATAAGGGGTCTAATCGTTGCATAACACTATCTATTTTTGATTACAAAGTTATAAAATAATCTCTTTTGGAGAGTAATACTACTCAAAGGATATAATACTTCATGCAGAGATTAACTTTTTTGAAAAATATTATCCTTGTAATATTCTATTAATCAGTAATTCTAACCTTGAAGGTAGGTTGCGAACCCATTTGCACAGGACTTCAAATAACCTCAATTTTGTACCCATAGAACAATAAAAACAGGTTTATTATGAAAGATTTAATTGTAAAGAATGTAGAAACATTAAAAGGTGAAAAAATTGTTAGTGATGGCAATGAATTTACAGAAAAGAAAATTATCACCGAACCAGGAAAGTGTAGAGCAAATTTTGTGGAAATAGAACCCGGAAATTATGCGTATGGTTATCATTATCACGAAGCAAATGAAGAAGTTTTTTATTTCATCAGCGGAAATGGTGTTGTTCGCACTAAGGATGGAGATATAAAAGTTAAAGCAGGTGATGTTATTGGATTTCCAACTGGTGTTAATGGAGCACATGTGGTAAGAAATGAATCAGATGAGAAACTGGTTTATATTGATTTTGGGACTACAAACCTTCCTGAGATTGCTCATCTTCCGGATTTCAATAAAATCATGGTGATTGGAAAAGAAGTAAATGGAGTTTACGACAAGTAATTTTTTTGTAATTAAAATTTGAGAATTATGCCACACGTTGTAATTAAGATGTATCCGGGAACTACAGTAGAACAAAAGAAAGAGCTAACTAAACAAGTTACTGACTCCCTAGTGTCAATAGTTAACAAACCAGAAAGCGCAATTTCTATTGCTATCGAAGAAGTTGCTGAGACTGAATGGATGGATAAGGTTTATGATTCAGAAATCAGACCAAATCTTGAAAAACTGTACAAAAAGCCTGGTTATTAATAATGAATGGTCATTAATAATGAAGAAAACAGTAGTAGCCAAATTAATCATTAATGAGGCATCGAAAAATATGTTTCTTAAACTGGCTCAGAAGATGATAATTCATACAAATAAAGAAGAGGGATGCATCTCTTACAATTTGTATCAGAATTCCTTTAGTGAAGATTTGGAGTATTTGTTTTACGAAGAATACAAAAATGAACAAGCTCTTAAAATTCATCACGATTCAGAATATTTAGCAAACTTCTTCACGGAGGTAATGCCATTATTAAAGGCTGAACCAGTTATCAACACATTCTAATTTAATTGTAAATTTTATGAAAAAGTTCGTATTAGCGGTAGCCTTTATTGGCATAGTAGTTTGTGTTCAAGCACAAGAAAAGTTCCAGGTTAAAGATTTGGGCAAATTTAAATTACACTCCTTTGTTACCGGAGACCCTTTGGGAGATATCAATTATATTATTGAAGGTAAGAATGGAGTTGTAATTATTGAGCCAGTAGCATTCTATGACGATATAAAAGTGATGAAAGACTATATTGCTCAATTAGGCAAACCTGTAGTTAAAGTAATTGCTGATTATCACATTGCCGGATTTACAGGTTATGATGAGTCTTTGTTTGTGCGCGTAGAAGGAATGCCTGAGTTTTCGGAAGGCACTGTTTATGGAGGTATGATGAACCATTTTGGCGATGTATTCAAAGATAAAATGGATGTTACCAAATACTCAGAAACCGAAGTTATTGCTAAAGATGCTAAAAAGAAATGGGCAGGTGTAGAGTTTCAGTTTGCTCCTGGTGTAGCATCCGATTTTCCTGCTTCTAGTATCATTATTGGAAAGAAAGTATATTATACACATTTTACCCCTGCTAAAGCGCACCCAAGCCCTCTTCAAATACATAATAGGGATGCAGTAAATGCTGTGCTTTCAGAATTAGAAAAAGTTAAAGCATCAGGTTGTTCAGTTCTTATCGGAGGCCACGGAATGGCAACAACAGATATTGAAACAGTAGAGTTTGAAATAGAATATCTGAAGAAAATCAACAAAATCCTGTCAACTGAAAAAACAAAAGACGGTTTTGTTACTGCTGTTAAAAAAGCTTATCCAAATTTGGAAGGAGATATAGCTGGTTTAGCAACTGCTTTATATAAATAATGATATATCAGAGGTTGTCCGCTTAGGATAACCTCTGCTTTTAAACATAGGTTATTATGAGATTAAATTTGTTATTAATGCTGTTGCTTTTTACATGCCTAAATATATTCGCACAGCAAAACCTACGCAGAGTATTTCAACCTGAAAATGTAATTAATGAAATATCTTATGGAGCTAATCCAGAAGCAGGCTATTATGTGCAAGCAGATGATGCAAAGATTTATTATGAAGTATATGGCAAAGGGCAACCCGTTGTAATACTTCATGGTGGAATATTTGGCTCAACCATTGAGATGGCAGAATTTATCGACAGCTTAAAAGTTAATTACCAGGTAATCGCTATTTCAACCAGAGGACATGGAAAATCAGAGATTGGAACAAAACCTATTACCTATGAGCAAAAGGCTAAAGATGTTATGGCTGTTGTTGATAAAATAACTAAGAATAAAGTGATTCTATTAGGCTTTAGCGATGGTGCTTATACAGGATATAAAGTAGCAAGCATGTATCCTGAAAGAATTTCAAAGCTTATAGCTATTGGAGCCGGAGAACAAAAGCCCGGTTTGCGAAAAGTTGTTTTTAATACCACAGAAGAAGCCTTTAAGATGGATAGTGCCTATTGGAAGCAACAGATATCGTTAATGCCACAACCAGAAAGACTTCAGGATTTTTGGAATGATATGGCTCATTTTTACAATACTATGGTTGCAAGTAAGGATTTGTTGATGTCGATAAAATGCCCGGTATTGGTAATGGCAGGAGAGAAAGATATGAACGCCCCTTTGCCTACAGTGATCAATGCATATAATATGATCCCTAACAGTCAACTGAGTATTATACCTAATTGCGGACATACCGTACTTTTGGATAATTTTACTGCTGTTTGGGCAAGTATATTGCCTTTTATCAAAGAGTAGAAATGTTATGCACGATATCTGGAATCCCTGGCACGGTTGTACTAAAATAAGCGAAGGCTGTAAGCATTGTTACATGTTCTTTCTTGACAGGCAACGTGATAAAGAGGGTTCCAATATCTACAAAACTAAATCTGGCTTTAATTATCCGTTACAGAAAAACAGGAATGGACAATACAAGATTAAAAGTGGTGAATTAATAAGAGTTTGCATGACTTCCGATTTCTTTTTGGAAGAAGCAGATTGCTGGCGTGATGAAGCATGGCAAATGATGAAAATGCGAAGTGATGTAAAGTTCTTTCTACTAACCAAACGCCCTGAAAGAGTTGAAAAGTGTTTGCCAAATAATTGGGGCTATGGATGGGAAAACATCTTCTTTAATGTGACCTGCGAAAACCAAAAGCGTGCCGATGAAAGAATTCCCATTCTCTTAAACTTACCCTTTAAACATAAGGGGATTATGACTGCGCCTTTGATTGGTGATATACAAATTGAAGATTATCTGAAAACCAGACAGATTGAACAGGTTATTGCAGGTGGTGAAAATTATGATGGAGCAAGGCCTTGTAATTTTGATTGGATAAAATCTTTACAACAGCAATGTATTACACACAACATTTCATTCTGCTTTATCGAGACCGGAACTAATTTTATTAAAGAAGGTAAAGCCTACACCATTCCAAAGAAATCGGTTCAAAGTCAAATGGCATTTAAATCGGGTATGAATTACAAAGGAAAGGCCATTAACTTTATTCTAAAAGATACAATGGGCTTTCTTATTGAATGTAACCACATGTATCAACCTAAATTCAAAGCAAATTGTCATACTTGCGGAAGCAAACCTATTTGCAATGGTTGCAGTAATTGCGGGAAGTGTTAATTATTAGAAGAATTAAAGACTGAAAATTGCAATTGAGAGTTCCTATATTCAAGCGGTGTAACTTCGGTTTTGCTTTTTAATAAGGTCACCAAAATAGTTTGACGACAAATGGAGTTGTTCTCCTTTTTTGAAAGATGTAAAGCTTAATTGAAGGAATTCCGAAATTCTTGAGGAGTAAGGTTTGTCTTGTTTTTAAAAAGTTTACTGAACGATTGGGAGTATTCAAATCCGAGACCATAAGCAATTTCACTAATAGAAAGAGACGTTGTACTTAATAGCTCTTTAGCTTTTTCTATTAATTGATTTTGAATGTGTTGCTGTGTTGTTTGTCCTGTCAAACATTTTAACATGTCATTTAAATAATGAGATGAAACAAAAAGTTTCTCTGAAAAATATTGAACCGAAGGCAATCCTTTAACAGTCGATTCTTCGTTATGAAAATAGTCATTCAAAATTTCTTCAAATTTAATTAACAAGTCTTTTGATGGTTTCTTTCTAGTAATGAACTGTCGATTATAAAAACGATTACAATAGGTTAATAAAAGGTCTATGTGAGAAACGACAACATCTTGCGTGAAATTATCTATTGATGTTTTAATTTCATTTTTAAGATTTTGGAAGACACCTGAAATTATCAATTCTTCACTTTCTGAAACATGTAATGCTTCATTAACCGCATATAGGAAAAAGCCATAATCATTCATTTTTTTTGATAGCGAGTAACCATGAAGGAAATCGGGATGAAATACCAACATCCAGCCTTCAAGTTTAGTCGGGGTATAATCTTCAATTACAACTTTTTGCTTAGGTGCATAAAAGGTCATTGTACCTTCATCAAAATCATAATATTGATGTCCGTATTTTATTTTTCCATCAAAATTTTTCTTTAGAAATACAGAGTAAAAGTTGTAAGTAATCGAATGAATTATACCTCCGTTTTCTGAGTCCAAATCTTCTAGTTTAATTACACTAACTAAGGGATTTGTTGGTTTTGGTAAATTCAACGATGAATGTAGCTCAGAAATGCTCTTATAGATATGATGTGTATTTTCTGTCATTTGATAAATTTAATAAAAAGGGCGAGAATTAACCCGCCTTGAATATTATAGATTAACGTCACTCATGTCTCCATATCTGTTTCCTGTTTCAGTTCCTAGAGGAATGATGCTTTCCAAGCGCTCCATATCTTTATTGTCTAAAACTATTTGCGATGCTAAAATGTTTTGTTCAACATATTTTGGTCTTTTCGTTCCCGGAATTGGTACGAAACCTTTTGCAATAACCCAAGCAATGGCTAATTGTGAACACGTAACATCTTTCTCCTTTGCAATTTTCTCAATTTCATTGAGCAAGTCAATGTTTTTATAAAATTGCTCGCCTTGAAAACGGGGAAGGTAACGTCTAAAATCGGTTTCTGGTAAATCTTCAGGTTTTTTAAATTGTCCTGACATAAATCCACGTCCCAGCGGCGAGTAGGCAACGAAACCAATTCCTAGTTCTTTCAAAGTTTTTAAAATCCCTAATTCTTCTACTTGGCGTTCAAATATTGAATATTCTGTTTGAACAGCCGTAAGTGGATGGATTTGATGTGCTTTTCTGATTGTTTCTGAGCCAACTTCTGAGAGTCCAATATAACCTATTTTACCCTCTTTAACTAATTCAGACATTGCTCCTACGGTCTCCTCGATGGGTGTATTTTTATCTAGGCGATGCAGGTAATATAAATCGATGTAATCAGTATTTAAGTTTTTCAGGGAACGTTCAACTGCTTTTCTTACGTAAGCCTTACTACCGTTAATTTTTCCGGTCGGCTTAGTATTGTCTTCAATTTCATAACCAAACTTTGACGCGATTATTACTTGTTCTCTTTTTCCTTGAATTGCTTTTGCAATGAGTTGTTCATTTTTAAAAGGACCATAAAGATCTGCTGTGTCAAGTAAATTACCACCTAATTCTAATGAGCGATGAATTGTTGCAATTGATTCGTCATCGTTTGCTTGACCATATGTAGCCATTCCCATCATATCTGTCATTCCCATGCAACCTAATCCGATGGTTGGGATAACAAGTCCTTGACTTCCTAATTTTACTTGTTTGATATTATCCATTTGCATATTTTTTTGATTTATACAAAAGTCTGGACTTTTTCAGTCAGGTATGTATCCAAATCACATGGTGTTGTGTTCATATCGTACTTTTCAAATCAGCAATTTTCAAAAAACAATTGATTCAATCCTTCTCAACCATCCATTAAAAATTTCTGATTCTGGCCTTTCTGTGCATTGATATGATAGGAATGAATGCGAGCAGATTATATGGGCTCAAATAGCATTTTAGAGTTGCAGGAGTTGATTGCAGCAATAGTGTGATTGCCGATGATACCATCCATTTTAAGGCCGCTATTGAAAAATAATACCTTTTGTACTCCAGTACTTACCCAATAATCTCTGAGTAAACACCAATCAAAGAATCTGTAATAGCTGGGTTATTACAGAAAAAGCATTTCCAAAACACAGAATCAAGATTATTCTTATCAATCAGGATTTGGGGTATTGATTTTAATATCCCGAATAACCCTACAAGGATTTCCAGCAGCAACAACATCAGAAGGCATATCCTTGGTAACCACACTACCTGCACCAATAACTGTTCTGTCACCAATTTTAACTCCAGGACAAATAATAACGCCCCCTCCAATCCATACATCATCTCCGATAATAATGGGTTTGCCATACTCTAAACCGGATGACCTTTCAATATGGTTGATTGGGTGCATAACCGTATAAATCTGTGTGTTTGGACCTATTAATACTCTATCTCCTATTTTAACTTTTGCAATATCTAAAACAGTGCAGTTGAAATTAAAAAACACGTTGTCTCCCAATTCTATGTTATAGCCGTAATCACAGTAAAATGGAGATTGTATCCATATATTTGGGCCACAATTAGGTATTAATGATTGAATTTTTTGCCGCCTAGTATTTTCATCATTTACGGATGAATCATTTAATTCTTGTAAAATCTTTTTTGCATACAATCGTTCATTTGCAAGCTCTTCTTCAAATGCATTAAACAATTCACATGCAAGCATTTTTTGTTTCTCTGTTTTCACTTTTTCATCAATTTATTAGTCAGCCATTTCCGTACAGGTACATCATAAAGTTTAAACAAGGCATATGCCAAGGTCACAGTTACTAAGAGTACTGTAATAGATATCAAAATCATTGTTGTTTTTCCGAGAGGAGCTGTATCAATAAATTCTTGATTTTTGGCTATCCAAGCCATATACATATAAATAAAAGGGTAATGGATTATGTATAAGGGATAGGATATGTCACCAAGAAAACGACTTATTTTAGATGCCATCTTTCCTTTTGTCTCACCACTGGCTCCAATATAAACGACTAAAGGAAAGACAAATATTATTGACAATGAATCGTAAAGACCATTTTGCCAAACTTGTTCAGGATTTCCAACTCTTGGTATTGAGAAAACAACAACAAGTATTAAACTACTCCAGAAGAATGCATTCTTGTATTGACCAGGCTTTACTATTCTGGATAATAATAAACCTGCTAAAAATGGATAGAGAAGTCTTGTGAATCCTATTCTAAGTTGAGTAGCATCAATTGACCATCCACCAATTACATCACCGTGCGGACTGGTCACAGCCAGATGAATTAATGCAGCTCCGGCAATAAATACCAATAGTGCTAAAATTTTATTTGAAAGTTTCCTGATAAATAATGCGTAAAGTATATTACCAACGTATTCAAAAAACAGTGACCATGCTGGCCCATTCAAGGGATGCATTTCTGTCCAACCCCTAATATCCATCGAATGACCAACCGGAATTAAGGTAAAACCTATTACCATTACCAATAACATTTTCCAAACCGGAGTTTCAGATATTACAGGAAAGAAACTGCTATCCTGAAAATAAAAAGTAACAGCACCAATAATCATCCCTATTATAATCATGGGATGAAGACGAATTAAGCGTCGTTTAAAGAAACCTCCAAGTGTCATTTTTTGCCAACGGTCATCATAGGCATAGCCAATAACAAAACCGGAAAGAACAAAGAAGAAATCAACAGCCAAATAACCGTGATTGATGATCTGCTTGGAGTGGTCACCTCCAGTAAATGTTTCGAGAATATGAAAAGCGACAACTATGATCGCTGCAACACCGCGTAAACCATCTAATATTTTATAATGCTTTTTAGTGTCGGAGAAACCTAATTGGCTTGTATTGCTAAGGTTCATTTTATATCTATTTAAGTTAATTATTGGACGCTCTTCTTTATTCTGTAATCTCAATTCTATTCCATTCACTATCTTCTATAACACTTTCATAATAGCCATCTCCAGTAGTTCTTGGTTCACTTACAATGGTATATCCATCTTTTCTCAATTGTTCTGTTAGTTTATTGACATTATTTTTATCCCCAACAGAAATAGATAAATGTGTCAAGCCAAGAGATGTAGCATGATTCCCTAAGAATTCCATGATAAAAGGACTGTGCATTAGTTCGATTCGCGTACTTCCATCCTCAAATGACAGAAAATATGATGTAAAATTCTTTTTTGTGTTTTTGTATTTGTCACTACATTTTGCTCCGAAATACTTCACATAAAACTTTTTAACTTTCTCCAAATCGTGAGTCCAAATTGCAATGTGGTCAATTTTCATTTTTAAATATTTTATTGCCTGATGAAATTACCTTTGTAAATAAAATACAGTCTTATTCTTAAGATTAAACTCTTCATTATTCTATCACAAAGTAAGGTTGTGACAATTTAAAAACTTGTCTTTTATTAAAAAACTATTGTCTTATTTTTGTGTTTGTTAATAAAAAATGGAATGGAGAGTATTGAAAATGTAAAATATTGTCATGTGGGAATTGAAAAAGATAAATCCTTTTTCTTTGATCACGTACATATTGTGTGGAATGAACAAATTACAATTCATCAAAGTAATGATTGGGAATTGTCTTATGTAATTATAGGGAGTGGGACTCGTGTGGTTGGAGACAATATGGAAACCTTTTCTAAAGGAGAAATCATATTACTTCCTCCAAATCTGGCTCATGGCTGGTATTTTGATGAAAATGTACATGACAAACATGGCAAAATTGAGAATATCACAATTATTTTTCCTGACTCATTTCTTGATAAATGTGCAAATACATTTCCAGAACTGGTATCCTGCATTAAAAGTTTGAAAGGGATAACTAAAGGAATGAGTTTAAAAGGTGAGTTATTGTCCTCTATTCAAAGACTAATGTATTCAATGACTTTACAAAATAATTTGGAACAGCTAACCACCTTGCTTCAAATTATCTCGCATATTTCTTCAAACACAGATATGCAAGTTGTAGGCTTCCGTGAAAGGCAATCTCGCAATGCAGACAAGCTTCAGGAAGTCCATCGTTACATGTTGACGCATTACCATGATAAAATAACACTTGACGATGTAGCTAAATATGTAGGAATGAATAGTTCTTCCTTTTGCTCATTTTTTAAAAGAGAAAAGGGAACGTCATTTTTCACAGCTTTAAATGAATATAGAATCAAATGTTCTTGTATAATGCTCCAGGAAACATCCATGACTATTTCAGAAATATGTGCAGCCGTGGGATTTAATGACATCCCTTATTTTAATCGGACTTTCAAGAAGATTATGCAAGTTTCCCCTAAAGAATTTCGTTCTAATACAAATTAGTTTTATCAAATAGTTTATTTAGAAGCCTTCTAATAAAATCATCTTAAGGTTAAGTGTTTTTTACTTTATTTCAACTTTATTTTCACAAAGTAAAAATAATTCAGGATAGATGCAGTAATTGTAGAAGGTGAAAAATTTGTGTTTTTTAATTCAAATTCCAATACTCATTGGGAGTAAATCCAACTCTCTGTTTAAATAAGCGATTAAAATTTTGTGGATATTTAAAACCTAATTCATAGGCTACTTCGCTAATTGATTTGTTCGTATCAAATACTCTTTCTTTTGCAACTTCAATAACTTTATTTTGGATATACTCCTGTGCCAATTTCAGGGAAGGCTACAATACTAGTTATAATTCCTTTAGATTTTCTTTAGAATCTATGCTGATATTGCCAATATAATCAGCAACCTTAAACCAAGCATTTGATATTGCTTTATTCTAAAAATATAAATATGAGAATCTTTGAGATTTATTTGGGAATATACTGGTGCTTACAATTTCTGCAACAAATTGCACAAAAAACATTAGCACTATTAATGAAAGCCAGGATCTGATTGTATGTATTTTAGAATTATTTAAAGTGAGGTTTAGGTTTATTAAATAGTATGGGAGGGTTTTGGCACCAGAATCAGTTATAGTTCTGGTGCCATTTTTATATATAACTTCTTATTACTATTTAACCAATTAATTGCTAGAATATTTCAAATTGAAAATAAGGAAAACACATGTTCTAACATGTTTGAGTTTGATAATAATGCAAACATTATCTGGTCAAAAAAAAATTACTATTAACCAGAGTGATAAGTCAAAATCAATAGAAGCATTTTATCAAAACGGAAGACTTTTGCAGACAAATAGTTTTGTGCGAGGGCATAACTCGTTTCATGAATCAATTGACGATTTTCAAGCATTTTCGCTAAGGCTAAAGTGGCATACCAATAGTTCAAAATTATGGGAACAAGTTTATAACAATCCCGAATATGGAATAGGTTTTTTTATGGGAAATTTTGATCACTCACCAGAGTTGGGGAATCCTATAGCAGTATACGGATTTTTTTCGTCTCCTATTTTTAAAACCAATAATTTTTCAATTAATTATGATGCAGGATTTGGACTAACATTTAATTGGGAATCATTTGAACTTGGTCAAAATGCAAATAATATTGCAATTGGAGCGGAACAAAGTGTATATATCGATTTAGGATTAAAACTAAAGTATCAACTTTCGGAAAATTGGAGCATCGGTGCCGGGGTAAGTTTTACCCACTTTTCTAATGGAGCATTAAAGAAACCTAATATGGGCATCAATACGTTAGCACCAAAGCTATTATTGTCTTATGATATTATAAGAAATCAAAAAAACATTATTAACGATAAAATCCCTCCTTTTCAGCCTAAGAACAACTTGAGTGTAAGTTCTTACTTTGGGTTAAAAAACGTATTATATGAAGGGAATGATGTTGATACAACTGTTGCTAATAAAGGGGTATATTATCCTATATATGGTCTTTCAAATGTTATTGAAAGGCAACTAACCTATAAATCTAAAATTGGGTTGGGGATGACCTTCGGTTATTTTGGTGCTGCAAATTCAATTTTAACTGCAAAAAATGGAAAACTTATTAAAAATAATGCATCACTTAAAGATGGATTTGAGATAAGTATTTTTCCATCTTACGAATTACTAGTTTGTAAAGTATCCTTGGTAATACAACCTGGCCTCTACATTTACAGAAGAAAGTATGAAAATCAAACACCTAGGTTTTATCAAAGAATCGGTTTGAAATATAATTTCTGGAGCAAATATTTTGTTGGTATTAATCTACATGCCTATAATTTTTATGTTTCAGATTATATAGAATGGCATATTGGTTGTTGTTTTTGAGAAATTTTAAATTTCTTTAGAATTCAGTTTTAACTTTATCATATGAAAATACTAATAGTAGAAGATGAAATTGAGCTTTTAAAAGAAATAGAAGTATTTCTTTCAAAAGAAGGATATATCTGCGAGGTATCTAAAAACTTTAACGAGGCAAGTGAAAAGCTTCATATGTATCATTATGACGTTGCAGTCATAGATATAACTCTACCTGATGGCTCTGGACTATCATTGATTCAATGGTTAAAGCAAAAGAATATAGATACAGGTATTCTGATAATATCAGCAAAAAACTCTCTTGATGATAAACTATATGGACTCGATCTTGGAGCGGATGATTATATTACAAAACCGTTTTATTTGGCAGAATTAAATGCAAGAGTAAAAGCTATTGCAAGAAGGAGAATGTTTAAAGGTTCAGTTGAAATAATTCACAACGAAATAAGAATTAATCCTGAAAATAAATCTGTTTCAATCAACGACAATGCACTATCCTTGACGAAAAAAGAGTATGAGTTATTATTTTTCTTTGTTGCAAATAAGAAACGATTACTTACTAAAGAATCAATAGCAGAGCATTTATGGGGAGATAATATTGACCTTGCTGATAATTATGATTTTATATATACCCACATAAATAACCTTAGAAAAAAAATTTTGAATGCAGGCGGAACAGATTATCTCCACACAGTTTATGGAATGGGTTATAAATACTTAGAAGAATGAAACTAATTGAAAAATTAAATCGCCAATATATTATATACTCGCTGTTGGTATTGAGTTTAACAGGTATCTCTTTATATCATGTTCTAAAAGCTATTGTTAAAGAAGAAACGGATGAAAAATTGGTTAATACATTTAATCAGATTATTCAAACTGATAATGTTTATTTGAATGATTTTGAGCTGTATCCATTAATATCAATTAAAATAGATAGCACAGAAACTACTGGAAGAGTTTTTACGGATACTGTGATTCAGGTAGGACATGAATTTGAGGAATATAGACAATTAGTTGATCACATTAAATTGAATGGATTAAAATACCAAGTAACAGTAAGAGAATCGCTTTTAGAATCTGAAGATATATATCAAACACTAGCTCTGATTGTTATATTAAGCTTTGTTTTTCTTCTTTTCTTATTGGTTATTATTAACAGAAAAATTGCTAATAGTATTTGGCGTCCCTTCTTTGATAACCTAGAGAAATTAAAGCAATTTTCGGTGCAAACACAAGAACCCTTTATTCCAACAAAATCTAATATTAAGGAATTCGAGGAGATGAATGGAGTTTTAACGACTCTAACAACAAAGGTGATTTCAGATTATGAAACGTTAAAAAAATTTTCAGAAAATGCCTCTCACGAACTTCAGACTCCCCTTGCAATTATAAGATCAAAAATTGAAGCTTTACTTGAAGAAAACCAATTATCAGACAATCAGATAGACAAAGTACATACCATATATAAAACAATCAACCGATTGTCAAAAATCAATAGTGGTTTGCTATTATTAACAAAAATTGAAAACAAACAATATGCACTAAATGAATCAATTGATATCAACGCAGTTTTAGTATCGCATATGCAGAATTTTAAAGAACTTATTGATATGAAGAATCTGGTTTTAGAGTATAAAAATAATAGTGACTGGACTATTAGTGCTAATAAGTCTTTATTGGATATTCTAATTAGTAACCTTATTGGAAATGCTATTATTCATAATAGAAATGGAGGTGAAATCAATATAGAGCTCTTTAAAGGATTATTAATTGTTTCGAATACATCAAATTCCGCAATCCTTGATTCTAATATGTTATTTGAGCGATTTTTTAAGGGAAGCAATTCATCTTCAACCGGCTTAGGTCTGGCAATCACAAAACAAATATGCAATGCCATGGGGTTATCAATTAAATACCATTTTGAAAATGAATTGCATTTTTTTACGATATCAAATATTTATTCATAAAACCAAATGACAAAAATCGATAAAAGGAAGTAATTCAGTATTATATGAAAAAATTCCCCACAAGTTAGTTCCTGTTTTTGTTTTTATTTAGTTTACCAAAATAAAATGTAAAATTTAGCCATTGCTTTGCCAGCTGTTTTAAACAATATCGATGTTGCAAAACCGATTATCCAATTCTCTCACCCATTTGTTAATCCTACTAGAACAGACGTTTTATCCTACCTTAATTAACTTAAAAGAAAAAAAATACTTGACAATCAACTTTATGACTATCAGACAGGTTTCTTAAGAAAATCTTTAGAATTCAATTGTACTTTTCCACTATTAATTTAAAAATCAATAATATGAAAAGACAATTGTTATTCTTATTCGCTGTTGGAACAACCCTTATGGCATGTGGCCAGACTCCACCAAAAAAAGTAGAAACTAGTTTTACACAGAAATTCAGTAATGCACAAAGTCCAGAGTGGGAACAAGAAGGAGATGAATGGGAGGTTGAATTTAAGCTAAGCGGAAATGAAATGTCTGCAAGTTTTGACAACAATGGCAAATGGCTTGAAACAGAATCAGAAGTCAAAAAGAAAGATGTACCTGCAGAAATATTTAAAGCTGTTACCTTGAAATTTGAAGGATGGGAAATTGAGGAAATTGAAAGAATTGAAAAACCTGATTTCAAAGGCTATGAAATAGCATTGGAAAAAGAAGAAACTGAAACTGAAATTTTGGTTTCTGATTCTGCTGAGATTACAATAAAAAAAGTCAAGGTTGAAGAAGAACATGAGGAAGAAGATAACGACTAAAATGAAATTGTATATTTCTTTAACAATAAAGGAAGCGCCTTCTCTGCGTTTCCTTTTAATTTTCATTAAATGATTAAGCTATTATACATTACCGGATTAGTTTTATATCTGGTCTCAATTGGAAATGAAACTATGGCACAAGTATCATTTCCTGAATTGTTTGAAATGGCCAAAAGCCACAGTGCAGATATAGTTAAGCTTGAAACATCAAAGACGTATTTGGCGCTTGAGGAGAGCAAAATTAAAGTTGATAATCTGGCCCCCAAAACCTATTTGAGTTCAGAGGTATTATTTGCACCCTATTTTAATAATAACGGGAAGATAATTTCTACAAATCCTAATGAATCAGCTCTTGGATATGATGTTGCTATTACTAGCGGAGGGTTATATTCATGCCTCTTAAATACTGAAATACCTCTTTTTAACCGAAAACAGGTTAATAATTTATTAGACCAGAATAATTTGGAGATATTAAGGGCAGAAAATCAGCTAAATAAGTTGATAATTTCTTTAAAATATTCACTTGCTATACAATATTTGGATGCATTGGCATCTCAAGCAGAATATCAAAGTTTATTAGAAAAGTCACAGTTAATTAAACAACAATTAGATATTACAAAATTGTTGACTGACCACGGATTATATCGTTTTGTAGATTATCGGCTTATGTTATCTGCATATTCATCTGATTCTTTAAATGTTGAGAATAGTAAAACAACCTATCGTTTAAAACTAAATCAACTATATACCGTTTGCGGAGTATCCGATACTACATTTAAAAAATTAAAAGATTTTAATTCTGAAATTAATTGTACTAAAGTAGATACATCTGTTTTTCTTCAAACTTATGTACAAGATAGCTTGTCTGCTATATATCAACAAAAAGTATTTGAGAATCAATATAAACCGCAAGTAAGGCTTTATGCAAATACAGGTCTTAATTCTACAACTATACCAAACATGGCAAATCATTTTGGTATGAGTGCAGGTATTCAATTAACATACACCCTATTTGATAGAAAACAAAAAAAAATCAATCGACAACAAGAACAATTAATTATTGAGCAGGCAGCAAGAGAAAAGGAAATAAAACAATTTGAGATTCAGAAGCAAAAAACTTCATATTTCGAAGCTATTAAAACATTAGATAAATCAATTAAGAAAGAGGAAAAACTACAAAATGACTATCAAGAAATCCTATCGATTTATAATGATGAGTTAAAAAAAGCACAGGTTGGGATAATTGACTATCTCAATTTTTTAGAAAAAATCAATCAGAACAAGCTCGCGTTAGAAAATCACAGGATTGAACGAGATAAGCTTGTTGTGGAATACAACTATTGGAATAATTAATAAAAGCTATGGTATCAAAATTAATTACTCTTTATAATCAGTTAAAGAGTTCATTATCTTTTCTAGTATTTATAAACTTCTTGCTTGTTTTTACTTCATGCAGTCAATTTAATACAGATAGTGATTCGGAGACTATTATACATTGCGATGTAAAGACAATTCATCCAAGATTAAAGAATATTGACTTATATAGGGAATATCAGGGTATTACACAATTTACCGGACACATAGGCATTCGTGCTAAATCATCTGGAATTATTTGTTCAAGTTTTGTACAACCTGGAGAATACGTAAAAGAAAATCAACCGCTATTCATTATAAAAAGCCGGGAATCAGAGGTTTTAAGGTCTTCTTTTCATGGGGACGAAGTATTATCACAAATAGCAGATACTATTTATTCATCATTTGAGGGAATTATAGACCAGGTTCTTATTCAGAGTGGTGATTATGTGCAGGAAGGTGATGTTTTGGCTAAAAGTGTTACTAAAGAATCTTTGCATGTAGTAGTTTCCGTCCCTGTAGAAGAGGACATTAATAAAATACAAAATAATTCATGTTCAATTATTTTACCTGACAATAGAATTGTTTGTGGTACAATAAAAACAATGCTTCCAATTGCTAACTATAATGATCAAACCAATCAGTTTTTAATTTATCCTGAGTCTGAACAACGATGGCCTGAAAATGTGCACGTAAAGGTTAGAATTAAAGACAAAGAGATTAATAAAGGGATATTTGTTCCTGTCAGTTCTGTCTATTCAAATGAAGAGCTAACAAAATATTGGATTTTAAGAGTAATTAAAGACTCAGTTGCAGTTAAAGTACCCATACAAAAAGGGATTGAAATCGACTCCTTAATTCAAATTATTAGCGACAATATTTCACTAAGTGATGATATTGTTCTTGAAGGAGGATATGGTTTGTCTGATAGTTCTTATGTAAATATAATTCAATGAAAAACCCAAAAAAAAGTTTCTATATACTTTACAAAGCTCCTTTAGCAATTGTGGGCTTTATAATAATTATTGCAGGATTATTCGCTTATTCCAGGACAAAAGTTGAGTTGTTGCCAAATGTAACGTTCCCTAAAATTAAGGTTATCGCAGACAATGGTGATCAACCTGTTGAAAATATGCTCATTGGTATCACAAAACCATTGGAAGAAGCAATAAAAACATGTGAAAACCTTGAATTATTACAAAGTACAACATCTAGAGGCAGTAGTGAGATCTCTGCATTTTTTAAATGGAGTGCTGATATAAATCTTGCCAAGCAACAGGTTGAAGCAGCTATTACACAAGTTCGTTCTGAACTTCCTGCATCATTAAAGGTAGAGGTAGAAAAAATGAATCCGGCTATTCTTGCTATGGCAGGTTATTCCTTAGAAGGAGATCTTTCTCCAATAGAATTAAAAACTTTGGCAACCTATACTGTAAAACCATATCTTGAACAGATTCAAGGAATAAGACAAGTCGCTATTACCGGAGGTAGAAATAAAGAGTATCAGGTTGTTTTAAATCAGGATAAATTAAGCCAACTTGGATTGACTCCTGGTATGATCTACGATATTCTTGTTCAGACAAATTTTATTGAAGCATCAGGATATGCAAACCAAAGTAATAGATTATATCTTGCTATAACCGATGCATCATTAAGAAATATTGACGAATTAAGAAATACAGTTATTAGGAATTCTTCCAAAGGAGAAATTCTATTAAAGGATGTTTCGGAAATTAAGATAGCTGGTCAACTTGAATATTTAAAAATCAAGGCTAATGGAAATGATGTTCCTTTAGTGGCCGTAATGAAACAACCTGAGGCGAATCTGTCAGATGTGAATGTTGAATTACAAAAAAGAATCACAGATTTAAATACATCTCTTTTACCTAAAGGAATCAAACTTAGACCGTATTATAATCAAGCTGACTTTGTTGGTGAAGCGATTACCAGTATCCGCGACGTTCTATGGATAGGGTTACTTCTTGCTATTATCATCACCATATTGTTTTTAAGATCATTTCGTAGTAGCCTGATAATCTTAATAACAGTTCCTATTTCGTTGTTACTGACAATTCTGATAATGCTTGTTTTAGGTTATAACTTTAATATTATGACCTTAGGTGCAATAGCAGCTGCAATTGGTTTGGTCATAGACGATGCTGTTGTTGTTGTTGAGCAAATACATCGTACTCACGAAGAACATCCTGATTCTAAATACAAAGAATTAATTCCAAAAGCAATTAAATACCTTCTACCTGCCATGGTCGGTTCATCATTGAGTACGCTGGTAATTTTCTTACCATTTTTTATTATGACAGGGGTTGCCGGTGCATACTTTCAAATTATGACCAATACAATGATGATTACACTCATTGCATCTTTCTTCGTTAGCTGGATCATTTTACCTGTGGTATATATTTTACTATTTGGGGATAAAAAGGAGAAAAACATAAAGCCTGCAATTATAAAAAAAAAAGGTTGGGTACTCTTTTTTATAAAGCGTCCTTATATAAGTATTGGTTTTACACTATTGATGATTGTTTCAATGGTATTGGTTTTTCCAAAATTACCATCCGGATTTCTTCCTGAAATGGATGAAGGCTCTATTGTCTTAGATTTTGATAGTCCTCCTGGCACTTCGCTTGAAACCACCGAAGAAATGCTTGTACAAGTTGATAAGATTCTTGAAAATACACCTGAAGTGGAATCTTTTTCACGTCGTACAGGAACGCAAATGGGTTTTTTTATAACAGAGCCAAGTAGAGGCGATTATTTAATAAAACTTAAACAAAACCGTACTTTATCGACTGATGAAGTAATTGACAACATTAGAGGACATATTGAAGAAAAACTACCTGCCCTGATTGTCGATTTTGGACAGGTAATTGGAGATATGTTAGGCGATTTAATGAGTTCCGTTCAACCAATAGAAATAAAACTCTTTGGAGACAATGAATCTCAGATTCAGGAATATTCAAAAAAAATTGCGGCGGTAATTGAAAGAGTAGAAGGAACAGCTGATGTTTTTGATGGAATTGTTGTTGCCGGACCTTCATTAACGTTGAAACCAAAATATTCCAATTTAAAGGAATACTCGCTTCCATTAACAGATCTCCAATTACAGCTTCAAACCATGATTGGTGGAGTTAAAGCAAGTTCGATACAAGAAAATCTAAGATTCTGCGATGTACGTTTAGTTTATCCCGATTACCAGAAAGTTGGATATAACAAACTATTAAAAACAAATGTGTTTCTGCCTGATGGAACTCTTGTGCCTTTAACCAGATTTACTGACATAAAGGTGTTGAATGGTACTGCTGAAATAAATAGAGAGAACCTCAAAAAAGTTGGTTATATCACAGCACGACTTAATAACAGGGATTTAGGTAGTACATTAAAAGATATTCAAATAGCTATTCAAGAAAATATTGTTTTACCTCAAGGGATGAATCTAGAATATGGTGGATCCTACAAGGAACAAAAGCAAGCTTTTAATGAACTGTTTTCTATTTTGTTAATGGCAATACTTCTAGTTTTTCTGATATTACTTTTCCTTTATCGGAATTTCAAGGTAGCATTGTTACTAATTATATTAATATTATTAGCTCCGTCAGGTAGCACTTTATTATTATTCTTTCTCAATATCCCTTTAAATGTGGGAAGTTATATTGGAATAATTATGATTATAGGCATTGTAGGGGAGGCAGCAATTTTTACCTATCTACAGTACACTGAAGAGCGTAAAAAGGGTGAGAATGTACAAGATGCAATAGTTTATTCAATATCAATTAGATTAAGACCGAAACTTATGACTGCCTTAAGTGCAATTGTTGCATTACTGCCTTTAGCTCTGGCATTAGGTAGTGGAGCTCAAATGCATCAATCCCTAGCAATTGCAGTCATAGGAGGTTTATTCGTTGCATTACCTGTTTTGCTTATAGTACTACCATCATTCTTAAAAATTATTGAAAAGTAAAAACAGATACTCTTTTCTTTTCAAGCACCAATTGTTAACATTATAAATTAAAATTTACCTCAATATGAAGAAAAAGATATTGATGATTTTCATGCTATTTATGTATTTGTCTCAGCAAGCATTTTGTCAGGAATTGACATTAGATACAATCGTTACAAATAAAGATTTAAAGTTTAGGTATTCATCACTAATTATTCCTGCCGCCTTAATTAGCTATGGTGTAATAGGAATTGAAAGTGATGGGGTTAAAGACGCTAATCTGGAAATTAAGGAAGAAGTGAATGAGAATATAGATAGGAAAATAACAATTGATGATTTTTCTCAATATGCCCCTACGTTGGCAGTATACGGTTTAAACGCTGTCGGAATAAAGGGTAAGAATAATTTTAGAGATCGTACCGTTATATTGGCCACATCATTTGCAATAATGTCTACAACGGTTTTGAGTCTGAAAAACATTACTAAAATTGAACGTCCGGATGGGTCAACTAAAAATTCATTTCCATCAGGTCATACTGCAACAGCATTTATGGGAGCTGAATTTTTGATGCAGGAATATAAAGATGTCTCAATATGGTATGGTGTTTCTGGGTATGTAGTTGCAGCTGGGACAGGCTTTTTCAGGATTTATAATGATCGACACTGGTTGACTGACGTTGCAGCTGGAGCTGGAATTGGAATTCTCAGTACAAAAATAGCATATTGGATAAATCCTTTCATTAACGAAAAATTATTTAGAAATAAAAAGGCAAAACATATAAACTCTCTTGCATACCCTTATTATAATGGAAACCAGGTAGGATTAAATCTGTCGTTTAATTTTTAAAGAGTAAACTATTCGTTAAAGTTGCACAAACTCAAATCTTAGTTTGACAATTGAGTTTGTGCAACATGTGTGTGCCCAGCATGAGCACGAGTACCAAAGTACTCAAAATAATCCAGAGGGTGAAAGTCCCTTACTGGCAAGTTGGTGAAGCCAGTTAGTAAGCTGCAAGCTCGTCAGGGGTGACCTTGGGAGTAAAGGAAGCAGGACTACAAAAACCTGTACTGACGAACAGAAACCGCATATGAGGCTGGTTAAGGAGGGTAAGCAAGCACATCATTGCAAAGCCCGTAGCCAATAATCCTTAGTCAGTAGATGCGGCAGGCATAGGTTGAAGGATTGTGCTCTTACCTGGGGAGAGCTCCGTAACCACGCGTTTGTAGTGCGGAGCAGTCAGCAGACGCCATAGTAGTCAGGAGAAACAAGCTGTATAGAGTAATACAGAAGTCTTACAACCTGATGAAGGGCTGAACGATACGTGATTGGAAATTCTTTAGGGAGGTATAAACTTCGAGTTTACTAGCCCTATTCTAAACTACAATCAAGGTACAATGGTATAAAGAGCATTGTATTGATACGTGTCGAACCGCCCAGTACGAGACCCGTATGCTGGGTGGTGTGAGAGGTTCTCCGATAGGCTAAAAGCCTATCGGCAGCCTACTCGATTTTAAAATAAAACTATTTAATATGTATGATGAAAAAGAACATTTTTCAATTAAAAGAAGAATGAAAAGCTTTGCCTTTGCTTTTAATGGAATTAAGGATTTAGTATTAAAGGAACACAATGCTAGAATTCATGTACTTGCCTTAATTTGTACTGTTATATTAGGAATACTGCTCAAATTAGAATTGATAGAATGGATTTTGATTACAATAGTATCAGGTGGTGTTTTTATATCAGAGCTTTTTAATACGGCAATTGAACAAATTGCAGACTTTATTGAGCCGAATATAAATCCTCGAATTGGGTTAATAAAAGATTATTCTGCAGGAGCTGTGCTTATTTCTTCTATAGTTTCCGTTATTGTTGGATGCTTAGTTTTTATTCCACGAATAATTTATTTGATAAATTCATCGTTTTTTTAGTAAGAATTTCAACTTCTAATGCACTTAAAGAAAACCTATAATAACAATAAAGGAGGCTTTCACCTCCTCTTATATCTTTTTAGTTAACAGCTTCATCCAAAGCCTTACCCGGCTTAAACTTAGCAACTTTCTTTGCTGCAATCTGAATTTCTTTACCTGTTTGAGGATTTCTACCAGTACGAGCCGAACGTTCGCTTATTGAAAATGTACCAAACCCTATTAATTGAATGCTTTCGCCTTTAGCTAAAGCATTTTTAATTGCTTCTGTAGTTGCATTTAATGCTTTTTCTGAATCTGCTTTTGTCAAACCACTTGCCTCTGCAATGGCACTTACTAATTCTGATTTATTCATTCTTTTAATTTTTTAGATTGAGTGAAATATTCAATGCAAGATAGTTATTTCTTCTTTACATCTGTTTATACCGTGGTATTGAAAGGTGTTTATGGATATCAACACTCAATTACTTCATAATTTCAGGACAATAAACTATCAAATTTAGTTGTGAAGTAAATCAAGTAAATGTAAAGTAAATATCTAAAAAGATTATTAATAAACACATTACTGTGTTTGATTTACTTCATTTACTATAAAAAACACCCATTCCCTTTTAGTTGAATTTTTGAGCATAAAAAATGGATACTATAAAGTGCCCTATAAAGAAAAATGAGAAACTAACTCGGATTGCCAGCTCCACACCATCAATGACTATTCCATTTGTTTCTTCTGCATCTTCATATTTAAACATATAACTAGAGCCTAATACACTATGCGTATAGCATTTTACTCTACGACTTTTTTGTGAGCTATTAGGAATAAATGATTTATTTCCCTTTACGGTCAACAATTCTCTTAACGAATTCATCTCAAGAAAGTGTAGCTTATTTTTGTTCACATAGTCGCAATAGCAAGGATAAATTAGTTTGTATTTGATGTAGAGTATTTTCTTTATCGGGTCTTTCACGTAGTGGATATCTTTACGAATATCACCATAAGGGTCGGTAATATTTACACAAATTTTCAGTTGAGGTGCTCAGCACTCCAACTGAATTTAAAATGGCATTTAGTATGTTGAGAAATCTATATGTAAAGTTTCTACAGGTAAAAGCGTTACATATATTAAATGGTCAAGTAAAATGTTTTTATCCGTATTAACATTTCATCAATAAAAATTTTCAAAAAACTAGTGAATTTATTGTATGAGAAAATAGAATACCATCAAAAGGCTTGATTATTCTAGTTAAATAGTTTTTCAATTGAGGTGCTCAGCACCCCAGTTGAATTTTTAATAATTTACCTTTTCAACCGTACTGCTCAGCACTACGGTTGATTCAAGATATTTATTTTAAAACGATATGTTTTAATACAAATCCTTAATCTTCTCCATATTCTTTTTAATCAAAGTCTCGGTTGTTCTTGCATAACGTTGAGTCATTTTTGTATTGGAATGGCCTAAAGTTTTTGATACAACCTCTAATGGCATATTATTCTCTAATGCAACCGTTGTTGCAAAAGTGTGACGTGCGGTATGTGTTGATATAGGTTTATCAATGCCACATATGGTCCCAATTTCTTTCAGATACGCATTCATCTTCTGATTACTTAAAACGGGTAGGAGGACACCTTTTTCAATCAATTCCGGCTCATGTTGATATTTGGCGATTAGCTTTTTTGCGCCCTCAATCACAAAAATGGTACTCATTTGATCTGTTTTAGTTCTTTTTTTATGAATCCATGTAATGCCATCTTTGTCTGTCGTGATATGTTCACGTTTCAAAGACTTCACATCAGAGAAAGCTAATCCTGTAAAACAACAAAATACAAAAGCATCCCTAACCTGCTGTAGGCGCTCAATTCCTATGCTTTTATTAATAATGGTATCCAGTTCTTCTTTTGTAAGATAAACCGCATCAACTGGTTTTAACCGGAGCTTAATAGTTGCAAAAGGGTCTTTCTTTAACCAACCATTAGCTAAGGCAATTCTAATAATCTTCTTGAAGTTCTTAATGTATTTGATTGTTGTGTTATGGCTACAATTGCGAACAGTCTTAAAATAGAACTCGTAGTTATTTATAAATTGTTGGTTGAGTTCTTCTAAAGCCATGTCCTCACGTTTATATTGCCAACGAATAAAATCCCTGGTATGCATATATGATGTTTCGTAGCGTTGAACTGTGTCAGCTGAGAAATCTACACCGATTAGCTTTTTGGCTTTTTCATTATGGTCTTGATAGATCTTTAAAATGGTTCTTCGGTCTTCCTTTTTACCTACAAGTTTTTCCTGAATAATACGTGCTGATACTGGTTGGTTATCCAAGGTGAGAAAATCGATATAAGAGAATATCTTCTTTTGATATTGGTCAATGAAAGAATTTGTTTCGATTCCTTCTGGAGTTAACCCATTTGTTCTTTCTGCTTTATCATCCCATATTTCAGGAGAAACTTTCTTTCGGGTTGTAAATTCAGTTCTTTCCTTGTTAATAGTAATTCTAACAAAGATAGTAGCCATACCATTCTTGGTTACTTTGGTTCTTTTAATGAAAAACAAGATTTTGACGTTTGTAAGTCCGCTCATAATACATAAATTTTTGGTGTTAAAATTATTTTTATGAGTTCATTACAAAGGCATTTGAAACCGAGTAATAGAGCGCAATGTAGCGTTATTGGAACGATCAATCGAGGACTTTTTTGAGGGGATTTTAGTCCTCGATAAGTCCTCTGAAAAATTGCGTTTTACTGCTTTTTATTTCAAAATATTGCGCATTAAAAAAACCTGTAAGTGTTGACTTACAGGGTTTTACTTTAAATTGCTTTCGCTTTCAGCGGAGAGAGAGGGATTCGAACCCCCGGTACCTCGCGGTACAACGGTTTTCAAGACCGCCGCATTCGACCACTCTGCCATCTCTCCAAGTCGATA